>CAZCUX010000019.1:0-138164 GCA_964502005.1 uncultured Enterobacterales bacterium | reverse complement strand
GACTCAACGACCCCAACATTCCGGGCCTGCATCGCCCCGTTGGTGGAGTCCTTGACTAAAACCGCAACTGCGTGCGCGTTTTCGCAAAATGAATAGCGATTCAGGCGTCTTGGTTGCGGTCGAGGTACGCGAGACCGGCGACGGCGAGCAGCATCGGTAGCCAGACCGAAATCGGGCCGAGGTTTTGCTGGTCGAAGCCGGGAATGGGTTTGACCAGCACCGCGAGGACGCCGATAACTGCCAACAAGAAGGCGCTCTTTCGCGCGATGGAGCCCATGGGGCGTCCGCGCAGCAAGGCGACGAGGGGACCTACGAGGAGCCAAGTGAGGGGGCTGCCGAGCAGCCAGTTTTCGCTCGGTCCAACGCCTTCAAGGTCGCTCATGGCCCACAAGCCGAAGGTTGCCGTCCCAAGGAACGCGAGAAACAGCAACGGAGGGCCGGCGATGACGGCCGCGAGTCTCCCCATCAAACGGGACGTTTGCCGCATGCGGCCGAGGCCAAACAGCAGGCCGGACGCAGCGAGGGAGCCGAGCGTGATGGGCCAGTAGGGCAGGGGCTCTTCCCGCGCCCAGGAGTAGCCGCCTTTCCGCAACAGGCAGGTTTCTTTGACGAGCTTGCGCGGTGCGCCGTCGTCCCAGCCTTTGGTGTAGGTAATCTTTTCGAGCGTGGCCATCAGGCGCTCGGGCACCATGCCGGCGTCCCATTCCGTGAGCGGCTGGTCGAGGTAGCGGCTGACCATAAAGTCCCACGCAAACCACACATGGGGCCAGGGGGCGAGGTTTCGTCCGCCGTCAAACCGGCCCGTCCAGTCGACGATGCCCATCGTTTGGGACTTCAGCTCGCCTCCGATGGCTTGGTCGACCACATCGCGTACGCGGGTGGCGCAGTTGTTATTGGCATAATGATAGATGTAGTCGCGATTCTCGGGCTTTGCTTCTTTCAGCAACATGTTGGCGATGCGCTCGCCGGCGCCAGGCGGGAGCATCAGCTGTTGGGCGACCAAGGTTCGGTCACCCATTTGGGTGCGCTTCCACTGGACTTCGTAGACTTCGCCCGCCAGCCAGAACTCCATTCTGCCCGACAAAAACGCGGGCAGTAGGTCGGGGCGGCGGCCATCGAATGCGCCCCAGTTGTAGACCATGTCGTTTTCGAAGCTGCCGCCGGAAATCCAAATCGCGGAGTGGCCTTGGCTATTGAAGACTTGGCCGCCGGGCGATGTTGTGAGGACGTGAATGCGCACAGGCTCCCCCTTCTTTGCGGGCACACACGCCGCATGAACGGGGGACGACAACAAAGCGGAGGCAAGGAGTGCGAGTGCTAGCATGAGGTGTTCTATCGCCGCTGTGGACTTTCTGCCGCGTTTCCGCTGGGGGTCTGGACGATTCGCGGTCGACGGTCTTCAAATTCTGTGAAACCGGGGACGTTTGGCGGCATCGGTCAAGCACCGTGCGCGTGTGACCGAGGCTGCCGCTTTCGTTGGGGAAGCGGGTGGGTCCAGCGCCAAGATGTAGTTGGGAGGCAAGATGTCCGCATCGCAAGAAGCCCGTATCGTCAACTTGACCAAAGACAACTTCAACGAAGTGGTCGCCGATGGAGCGACCGTGCTCATCGACTTTTGGGCTGCCTGGTGTGGGCCGTGTCGGATGTTTGCGCCGACCTTTGAAGCGGCTTCGATGGAACACACCAATGTGGTGTTCGCAAAAGTAAACACCGAGGAAGAGCAAGAGCTGGCCGGCTATTTCGGTATTCGCTCTATCCCTACGATTATGGCCATTCGGGATCGGGTGGGCGTGTTCCAGCAGGCGGGTGCGCTTCCGCGCGCTGCTTTGGACGAAATCATCTCCAAGGTGCAAGAGCTCGATATGGAAGAAGTACGCCGCCAGATTCAGGAATCGCAAAGCGAAGCCTGAGCCACACGCCGCGTGCGGTGGTCCGGGGTCGGTTCGCCGCACGTGGAGCTATTGTGCGCGCCAGATATGGACGTCGGTGCCACGCCGTACACGGCGTGTTGCGTCGCGTTGGATGGCTGCGGGCGTGCGAACATGCGTCCAAATACGGACTTCCGCTAGGGAGCCGAGGAAGGCGCGGCTGGGCAGCAACATTTGGGTGCCCGGCGCGAACTCCTGGCCGATCGCAAGTCGTCCGCCGCTGGGAATCCGCGCGTTTGGCGCAATCTCGCCACTGAACGCGAGGCCGCCGTCGAGGTAGACCGTGAGACGGCCATCGGTGGCATCCCAGCTCAAGCTGATGTGCTGCCATTGGTCGGCGGTCAGCGCGGGCTCTTCGTCTTCGGAGAGCGTGCGCCCGTCGATGCTCACGTTTAGACTGGGGGTGGGGCCGCCCGCAGAAATCGAAACGCGCGTGCTCCCGGCAACAAAGTAGGACACCCAAGCCCGCGACATCCGGGAGCGGTGGGGCAGCACCCATCCTTCGATGGTCCAGCCGCCGTTGGACAGGCCGTGAAATGCGGGTTCGACCACAACGGGGGTGGGCGTGCCGTCGAAGGCCATCGCCATGCGGGGCAGGTCCGATGGAGACAGGGCGCCTTCTTCGGAGGGCCCATCGACGAGCGCGAGTGTGGTAGGGCCGGGCAGCTCTTCGGGGTCCTCTTCTTCGAGGTCAATCATGTCGGACACAGCGGCCGGCATTGGCACTACGATGTCGTCCTCGTCGTCGCTTTCCCCATCATCATTCAGGAGCGCCATCGCAGTGGTGTTTTGCTCGATGGCCATATTCATCGCTTCCCGCTCGGCGCGGAGCTCGGCGACGGTTTGGCGTAGCTCCGACAACTCTGCGGTGAGTTGCGCCATTTGGTGCAGCGCTTGTTCTCGCTGTTGGATGTCTTGGCGAAGCTGCTGAATGGTGTCTTGGTGAATGGCGTTCAGTGACTCGAGCTGTCCCAAGCGGCGGCGCAACTCGTTGTCGTCGGGACGGGGGACGGGTGCGCTCGGCCGTTCGGGGTCGGGACCACCCATCACAACGCGGTCGACAGGCGTAGGCGTGGGCGCGACCAACAGGCGCTCTCCCGAACGAACGGGCGGCGGGCGCACGGGGCGGTCGTCGTCGACCATCGGTGTGGGGTCGAGGGGACCCAGTTGGGCCGACGATGCCCCTTGGCGTGCTTGTTTGGGACTCGAACGGCGCTGCACCGTCGCAATGCCGACCCCGACCACCAACAACGGCAGCACGACAAAATAGAGGAGGGACAGCCACGCTTGTTCGTTGAGGACTAAGTCAGTCATGGTGTTCTTCCGCGTGACATCGAAAGCAGGGGGTGGTGGACCACGGCGGTTGCGCGTGCAGCAGTCGGCGCAGACGATACCAAGGTTTGTCCCGCGCGGGGCGAAACGGACATGCCGTCACAAGCGGTTGGGCGAGCGCGCCGACAGCCCAACTCGCGCCGATGGGGAGGATGTTGCCACAATCGAGGGAGCATCGCGCGGAAGTTGCCGCCGTTGCAGTTTGCGTTTTCGCCAGCGTGCGGGAAGGAGGAGAACGAAGGCATACCATTCACGGTATTTGTCGTGGTACGTCCCTTCGATCTTCTGTTGGCGTTCCCGCCGTTCGGGCTTGGGGAATCAACGACCGCGAGAAGTTCGCCAAGCGGCGCGGTGGCTTCCCGCCCTGCCGTGTTTCGCAATTTTACCAGCAGGACGCCCGACAGGGACAGTACATCGTCGGCGCCGGACCCCACCATCGGTCTGCACCCGCAATGGGCCAGGGAATCCCCGCTTCGGTCGCGAGGGTGGGCGTCATCGCGCCTGTGCCGCTCCACTGGGAGGCGACGCCGTTTTGGAGGCCCGTCACAAAGGCATCTTCGACACTTTCGGGCAGGTCGGTGGGCCGCGGAACGGTCGCGCGGGGGCCCCACTTTGTGCCGAGGCCAAAGCCGTATCCTTCGGCGAATGCGCGCATCCCGTCTAGGTCGGGGGGACGAATGGCGACAGCGGGAAACGGTACGGTGCCCGGCTGTCCCCAGCGGCCGAGGACAAGTCCCCACCGACGTCCGAGGCTATGCAACGCAACATGGCGAAGCGCCGGGGACGATGGACGTGTGGCTTGTAGCAGTCGGGTGAGCGGGGGCGACGATGCAGCAGCACCCCGCGCAAACCCAAAGGGCTCGTCCCGGTACGCGCGCCACCACGTCGATTCGGCGAGGGCAGGCAAGCGGCCGTCCTCCGAGAGGTCGAGCAAGCGCTCCTCAATTTGTTCGAGAGACTGCAAACCACCGACTGCATCGGAGTCTTCGTAATCGATGAGCGCCTGTCCCACCCCGGCATAAAACGCGTCTTCAGGGGCCAATGGCGCGGGAAGCGCGGACAACGGCATCGCTGCGCCCAAGAGGCCGAGCGTTGCGTGGCGACCAGCAGCGAAAGCATGGGCTGCGCGGTGGTTTTCGTCCTCTCCGGTGCAGTTTGGGTGCTCTCTGGGGTCGAGGGCGTAGGAGTGGACGTAGCGGTAGTTTTCGTGGTCTGGCGCGTCCAGATGGAACACAAATAGGTCGGGGAATGGCGCGCCCAAAATCGCAATCTTGGTCATCACGCCCGATACCAGCGACGGTCCTATCAACAAGGACGCCTGGACGCGCTTCCCCGCCGCCCACCAGCCATGGGCCATTGTCGCCAACAATGCCCACATCATCGGCATCCACGGGGCCGCATAGCGCAGGCCTGCGGCGCTCGGCACGCCTTCGCCTTCCCGAAGCTCCAGGCGAAACTCTACGACGAGGTACAGCGCCAACCAGACAGCCCAACCGAGGGCCAGCACGCCTTCAACGGGCAGGACATCCGCGCGCTCTCGGATTGCGCGTGCCAAACGACGCAAGCCAACTCCCGTCGCCGTGAGGAGCGCGGCCATGACGCCGATACCCAGCGGCGCGCCGAGCGAAATACGTGGTACACCGAATAGTCCGGCGAGCTGGCGTGGAAAGAACAAGGTTTGCAGCTTGAACGGAATTCGCAGCAGCGACGGCACCGCTTCGCCGTCGACGTAAATCGTGCCGAAGGGGTGTTGGTGGGTCACGAGATACTGGACCCACCACAAGGTTGGCGCAGAGGCCGCGCCGAGCAAAAATGCGAATAGGGCGCCAAATCGACGCCGCAGCAACAACAGTCCGACCAGCGCCACCACGGCATAGGTGCTAGAAAAGCCGAACCACAGCGCAAAGCCGGCAAAGAGGCCGACACCCAGGTGCGCCCGGTCCGATGGGGGACGCGCTGCCCAAAAGAGGAGGGCGAGGCAAAACAAGCCGGCCTCGTAATGATTGCCCCAGGCCAACAATGCGAGGCGGACCCAGGTACCGGGAGCCAAGACAATCAGTGCGAGAAACAAGACCGCTGCGCGCAAGTGGACGACGCGCTGGAGCACCGCAACGCCGACACCTGCGATAGCCGCCGAAAACGCCAGCGCGACCAACTTCCACGCTGCGAATGTGGGCGGCAGAATCGTAAACAACAACCCGCCGACCGCTGCATCAAACGTACAGCCGCCACAAAAATTGCGGTATTGCAAGTCGAGCAGCGCGTTCCAGTGGCCTTGCGCAAGGGAAACGCCGTGGGCGGCGTTGAAGCGCTCTTCGCAGTCGATCACGACGAAGTCGGGGTTGAACAAGGCCAACGCCTGGGACAAACAAACCAGAAGGACGGCGGCGGCGGTCAACAGACCGGGATTTCGGACAAAGAGGGGCACGGTCCATCGCGGCACCCGATGGGGCATATCGCCGGGCCATCGGTTGACCGGGCAAATCGGGTGCAGGGGGATATTACGCCGGTTTGGAGTGTTTGTGTCGCGCACCGAAGACGAGTTGCCTCCTTTGCCAGACCCCGCGGAGACTGCGCTTGCAGTGCGGTACTTGCGGCGTATTGTGTGGGTGGGCGTGCTGTTGTTCGTGGCTTACAGCGCGGCCCTCTACCAGCCGAATGGCGCGCTTTCGCCGTGGGGACGGGACTCTTCGCAAAGCTGGATGGTGCAGAAGGTGCAGCAGCTCGACACGGAGCGCGTGCGTGCCCATCCGGGTGGGCGTGTGGTTTGGCTCGTGGGTTCGTCGATTTTGCGGGAGTCGTTTGACATCGAGGTGGTCAACGCTGGTTTGGCCGCGCGAAACAGCCCGTGGCGGGTCGAGACGTTTTCCCAAGGCCGGGGCGCGGGAATGCTCGCGTATGGCATGGTGAAGCAGCTTCCGGTGCAGCCAGGCGACCTCGTCGTTCACAATGTCGCGCTGCAAAACCTCCGCAACGACTGGCTTACTTGGACGGGGCTCCCTGCGGCGCGCGTCAGCCGGATGTTGTCGCCAGCGGACCAATGGGCGCTGGGCGCGACCTCGTTGCCGGAGCGCCTCGAACAAGGGGTCGCGGTGCCGTGGAACTTCTACCGCTGGCACGACGATGTGATGGATGGTTTCATTCGGTGGGGACTCGCATTGGCTTGGGGGACCACGCCGCGAAAGCGCCGTCCAGGTGTGTTTTTTCGGTACAATCGAATGGAGCGCGCGGCGATTTTTCGCGACGGCGTGCCGAGTTGGGAGGTCGAGCGCAATCTCCTCACCGAAGAAAACATCGACTTTTCGGACGCGCAGGTCAACATGCAGGGCATGCTGCGCTTGCGGGAATGGTGCGCGGAACAAAACGTGGATGTGCGTATCTTCAACATTCCGCCATCCGCGTATGCCCAAACGTATCTGGAGACGCCCGGTGTTCACGCGCGGTGGGCGGAGTGGACCGAAGCCCAGCAAGACATCGTGTTTGTCCCCCAAATTCCTGACAGCCACTATTATGACCGTCGCCACCCAAATTTTCGGGGACGGGATGTGCTCTCGTTGTGGCTCGTGAATTGGCTCGATGGTGGACAGCCGCGCGGGGAGCGCGTAGAGCCTGCGGCGTCCGATGCCATTGCGTATCCGTGGAGCACGCCGATGGGTGGCGGCTCGGTCGAAGACGACGAAAACACCGAAGGATAGACCGAGGAGCCCGATATGCCCACCGTGTTGTTCTTGTGCCCTGATGGTGCTGCGCGCGGCCCAATGGCGGAAGCCTTGGCACGGCATCTTCGACCCGAAGTGGAGGCCTGGTCTGCGGCATGGGCGCCAGGCCATGTGCGCAAGCCGGCGCGACAAGTGTTGCAGGAGGTCGGCGTCGATGTACGCGGGCTCCGCGCGCGTGGCATTCTGGAGGTTGATGCGCGTGAAATTGATGTTGTGGTGGTGCTATCGAATGAGCCGGGGTGTCCGGTGCTTCCCACACGTTGGCGGCGGGTCGACCTCCCGATGCCGGACCCCGATTCTGCGCCAGCCATCGAGCAAATGGAGGCCTACCGAGATTGTCGCGATGCTCTGGAGCGAATGTTGCCGCGACTGCTGGCCGACCATTTTTGAGTTTCTGCGACGGTTGTGACCTCTGGTGTGGTCGACAATTTGGCGGTGGATGGGTAGAGTCCAGAAATGCACCGTTTTTCGCTCTTGCCGTTGGTGGTCGCTTGTGTGGCGTCCGTTTCTGCGTGTGGCAATACGTCGTCGGGCGATTGTAGCGCCATCACGCCCGGTATCGACCAAGACGTCTGTTATGGGCGCCAGTTGAAGGCCACGCCTGCGGCAGCGGTCGATGAGGCCCTTCGGCTGGGCGCGCAGATTCGGGACCCCATGGTGAAGGGCGAAGCGGTATCTTCGTGGGTAGAATCCCACGCCAATGAAATTCCTCCGGACCAGGGGCGAAAACTGTGCGAGCTTCTCGAAGGACGGGACGGCGCATACTGCTTGCGTCGCTTGTCGTCGCCGCATCTGTTGCGCAACTGAACCTTGTCGGGTGCAGTGGTGGTGGCGCGTCGCCGGAAGGTGCGGTGGGCGCTTCGCCGAGCGCGCGACCGGAGACGGTGCCTGACAACATTCCGCAATGCAGCCTATACGCCAATGTTGATGAAGATGCCTATGGCTACTGCATCTACAAGTTTGCAGGCGGGTTTCCTACGGTCGCGGACGTCGACCGCTTGTGTCCCCAAGCCGGAAAGTGGGCAAAAGAGTGCCGGCACGCGTGGGTAGCGGGCCGAATGCCTGCCAATAGCGGCGTCGAAACCGAGGTATTGCTCGCTGTGTGCGACAAAAACCCCGACTGCACGTTTGAGCTGCTGGATTTCCGGCCCGACCCCGATGTCACGGTCCAGATGAAGCTCTGCAGCGACTACGCGGGTCCGTACGCCGGCGATTGTGTCAGCCACGCGATGCAGCGATGGTTTCATCAAAAGCCCGACGCCGACGAAGTTGCGCGCGTGGCAGCCTACAACACGCCCCATTTCGACAAGCATGGGTATTGGATTGGCGCAGTCGTGGGGTGTCGCCAAGTGGGCGCGTGTCCTTCTGGGGAGACGTCCGGCCTCCATTGCCGGCACTCCGTCGATGTGTTCACGCGCACGCCCGCGTCGTGTCCCGCCGATACCAAGGCTCCGTTGCCGCACAACAAGAACCGTCCCCCGCATGGTGGCGCTCGGCCGCCCGCTTCAGGTGCAACGCCCCCCACCAACCTCACGCCGACGCCGCCGCCCAATGCAGGCGGTCCCCAGCCGCACCGGTTCCCCGCAGTTCAGTAAGCGCGGCAACCCGGCGTGCAAGCAGGGATTTCCGCTTCTTCTTCGATGACGGGCATCGGCGGAAGCTGCGCCTTGCGCACTTCTTCGTGGATGGCCCAGGCGTTGGCCAACAGCTGGGTCGCGCGCAAGCGCTCGCGGGCGTCGGTGCTGCGTAGGAGCAAAACGGCCTGTGACACGGGCGCTTCGGGAAGCTCGCTCGTGTGCATAGCGGGGCGGGTAATGAGCGAGGCGGATGGTTTGACCACGAAAACCTCCGAGCAAATCATAAGGGTGGCGGGGGCCGCTGCGCCCGCGCCGCTTCGAATTGTCGTCTACACTGCCTGAAACACCTGCAAATGGCTACACTCCAATTGGCTGTGAAGACTCGTTTGTTGGAATGGACGGCTTGGTCGTTGTCTTGTGCGTTTCCCCCAGGAGGGTGCGGAGATCACGGGACGCTGCGCAGCACGGATAGAGAGGTCCCGATGGCGATGGGTCGTTTTCTGAAGGTGGCGGGCATTTGCGGATTGGCGCTCGTTTGGGGCGGAACGACGATTCTGCGCGGGGTTTCGTGGGGCGCGTCGCCGCCTGGTTTTGTCTTGCGGAAGCTCGATTGGAAGGGCCAGAGCTGGGTGGTGGCGGAGGTCGACCTCAACCGCGTTTCGCTGGACCTTGTCGGACAGCGGGCCGTCGCGCCGACGCCGCACACCCTCGGCCGGACGGCGCGCGCGGTCCAGGCCCAAGGACAGGAGGTGCTGTTTGCGACCAACGCCGGCATCTACCAAAAGGACAGGAGGCCCCTTGGATTGCAGATAGAGGCGGGGACCGTCGTTCACGACTTGAACACACATACGGGTGCGGGAAACTTTTACCTGCTTCCCAATGGCGTGTTTGCCGTCGGCGCGCAGGGCGCGGTCGTGTTGCCAACCGCGGAGGTACCCACAGCGTCGATTGATTGGCGTATCGCGAGTCAATCGGGGCCCTTGCTCGTTTCGAATGGCAAGGTTCACCCCGCGTTTGACCCTGCGTCTACCAGCCAAAAGACCCGCTCCGGCGTAGGCGTACGCGACCCAGGCCATGTTGTCTTTGCGGTGTCTACCGAACCTGTGCGCTTTTTTGACATGGCAACGTTGTTCCGCGACGCCTTGGGGTGTGCCGACGCACTCTACTTAGACGGCACGATTTCGGACTATTGGACGCCCGAGCGGTCCCACATCGAAGGAGACCCTCGTGGTTATGGCGGTGTTTTTGTTGTGACCGCGGCGGGCGCGCCTGCTCGCACTGGCCCCTAAGCGCCCCGTTTTGCTGTCCCCCCAAAAGAAAACGTCCGGGGTGAGGCATTGGCCCCAGAGCCCGGACTGAATGGCGATTCATTCGGCGAAAACGTAGTCTCAGCCTACTTTCCGAGGACTGCCGAATCCACTGCGTCTACCGGAGGCGTGACCGGTTCCAACGGCTCGCCCGACAGCCAATGCCAAATGCGGGTACGCAGCCGAGCGATGTCGTTTTCAATGACATACAGCGCTGGCACGAGCAAAAGCACGATGACCGTCGAGAACAGCACGCCGAAACCAAGCGAAATCGCCATCGGGATAAGGAACCGGGCTTGGGGGCTCGTTTCCCAAATCATCGGGATGAGGCCGAAGAAGGTTGTGAGCGACGTGAGCAGGATGGGTCGCATCCGCCGCATCCCCGCCGCCGTCACGGCATCGACGACACTCATTCCTTCCGCGCGGTAGGTGTTGGCGGCGTCAATCAGCACCAGCGAGTCATTTACGACCACGCCAGACAGCGCGATGATGCCCATGAGGCTGATGACAGAAAGCTCGAAGCCCATGAAGAGGTGGCCCATCACCGCGCCGACGATGCCAAACGGGATCGCGGACATGATGATGAGCGGCTGAACGTAGCTTCGGAACGGAACCGCCAGCAGCGCGTAGATGACAAACAGGGCAATGCCGTAGTTTCCACGAAGACTGCTGAGAGACTCCGCTTGGTCGCGCTGCTCGCCGACCAGCTCGGCCTCCAGGCCAGGGTGGCGCGCCAAGATGGCGGGAATGTCCACCTCGGTGACCTTCTCAACGACATTCTTCGAGGAGCGAACACCTGCGGCGAGCTCGGCCTTGACGTTGACGACGCGCTGTCCGCTCTCGCGGAGAATGGTTGTCGGCGCGCGGTTTCGGCTAAACGACGCCACGTTGGTGATAGGGACAAATGCGCCCGTGGGGGTCTTGATACGGAGCTGCTCTACGTCGAACTCACTGATGCGCTCTTCGATGGGCAAGCGCACCATCACGCGCACTTCGTTGCGGCCACGCTGCTCGCGCAGGGCTTCGGAGCCAAAGAACGAGCTGCGCAACTGGCGGGCGATGTCGGTGCTCGACAAGCCCAAGGTGCGGGCGTTGGGCAGGAGTGTGAAGTCGAGCTGTGGCTTGCCCGAAGCGTAGGTGTTTTCGATGTCGCGCAGGTCAGGGTAGTTTCGGAGGGCCCCGGCCGCTTCGGCGGAGGCTTGGGCGAGCACCGCGGTGTCGGGGTGAGAAAGCTGAATGTCGACCGCTGCGCCGGCAGCCGGACCCATGGCCGAGTTGAACACGAGCGCGTCGATTCCGGGAATCGGCGGAACCTTGGCCTGCCAGGCGTCCGAAAACTCCCGCGAGGTGAAGGTGCGGTTTTCGCTGGACACCAGCTCCACGGAGACGTTGAGGAGATGGGAGCCCGTGATGGACGCGCCGGCTGCAGGGCCGCCGCTCGCGCCGCCGCCTTCCCCTACTTTCGTCAGTACGCCCTTGACCACAGCATCGCCACCGAATTCCGCGGTCGTTTCGGCGAGGGCTTTTTCGAGCTGCTCCCGGACGCGGTTGGTGGCCTCGGTCGGTGCGCCGTACGGCAAGCGCGCCGTGACCGAGAGGGAGTTGCCTTCAAGCTTTGGGAAGAATGAAAAGGGAACGGTTTGGGACGCGAGGACGCCGACCGTGAAAATCAGCGCGGACACGGCAAGCGCGACGGTGACGTACCGCATCGCGACGAGGCCGCGCACCCATTGTTGGTAACGGCCATTCGTGAAGCGTTCGAGCCAGCGGCCAACGGCGGCTTGGAAGGGGTCGTGCGCTTTGTGAATAATATGGCCAATCGCGCGTCCAATAGGGTTTCCGGGTCCGCTGCTTTTGTGGGCCAAGTGCGCCGGAAGAATAAAGAACCCTTCGAGCAAACTAAACAACAGCACCGACGACACAATGACCGGGATAATGCCGAAGATTTTGCCCATAAAGCCGGGCACGAACACCAAGGGCGCGAATGCGGCGATGCTGGTCAATACGGCGAAGGTGACCGGAACTGCCATCTGGCGTGTGCCCTGAATGGCCGCTTCCATTCGGGGAACGCCGCGACTTTCCATTTCGTAGATGTTCTCGCCGACGACAATCGCGTCGTCGACGACCATACCGAGAACGATGATGAGCGCGAACAAGCTCACCATGTTGATAGAGACGCCCATCGAGGGCGCGAGGATGAATGCACCGGCAAAGGACAACGGAATGCCGGCCGCAACCCAGAACGACAACCGCAGGTCCAGGAACAGCGAGAGCACAAAGACGACGAGAATGAGCCCCATGCGGCCGTTTCGCGCGAGGAGGTCAATGCGCTCGTCGAGCATGACGCTGTCGTCTTTCCACACCGAAACCGCGACCGTAGAGGGGAGGACGGCCTCCATTCGCGCCGCAAGCTCGCGGGTGGCGGCTGCGACGCTTGCGGGGGTCTCGTCACCGATGCGGAATGCAGTCAGCTTGACCGCGCGCTTACCGTCGAAAAAGTACTCCAGGTCGGTGTCTTGGTAGGTGTCGCGCACGGTCGCCACGTCGGATAGCAGCACTTGGCCGCCGTTCGCGGTCCCGCGCAGCACGATGTTGCGAAAGTCGTCGGCGCTGCGGCGTCGGTCGGAGAGGCGGACCAAAAACTCGCCGCCTTTGGCTTCGACTTCACCGCCCGGAAGCTCCAAGGACGCAAAGGTCACTTGGCGCGAAATGTCGTCGAGCGACAAGCCGAGGGACTCGAGGCGCGTCCGCGAAACTTCAATCGAAACTTCGAGGGGGGGCACGCCAAACAGCTCAACTTGGGTGACCCGTGGGTCGCTGAGAAGCTGGCGACGGGCGTCTTCGGCGGTGGCGTGGAGGGCGCTCAGGTCTTGGTCGCCGGCGAAGATGAGGCTGATGACCTCGCGCTTGTTGGACGCGAGGGAGACGATGGGCTTCTCCGCGTCTTCGGGAAAAGTGGTGATGCGGTCGACGGCTGCCTTGACGTCATTGAGGATGCGGTCGTTGTCTTGTCCCAACAACAGCTCAATGGTCACGGCTCCCATGCCTTCGGCGGCGGTGGAGTTGACCCGCTTGACGCCGTCGAGGCCGCGGACCTCTTCTTCCACTGCGAGAATGATGCCCTGTTCTACTTCTTCGGGGCTCGCGCCGGGGTAAGGGACCTGCACGGTCACCATATCGAGGGCGAAGTCGGGGAAGACCTCTTGCTTGATGCGGCTGATGCCCAGCAAGCCGAGCATCAAAATGACGACCATCAGGAGATTCGCAGCAACACTGTTGCGGGCCATCCACGCGATAGGACCGCCGATGTTTGCCGTGGAATCCGTCGATTCGTGGGGGTTGGGTTCCATCGTTCAGCCCTGGTCCTGGGAGGCGCGTGCTTCGACCCGCTGGCCTGCCAATGGGTTGGAGAGCGCCGAAACGACCACTTGGTCGCCGGCTTTGAGGCCGCTTGACAGCACGACTGCGTCTTGGAACGACCACGCGACGCTGACCGGGCGGCGCTCCAGTCGGGCATCTTCGCCGACAAGCCACACGGAGTCGCCGTTGTAGAGGGCGGTGCGCGGCAGGCGGAAGGACTGGGCGATGGGGCGTCCGTGGACCTCTACGGAGACGAATGCGCCCGGCAGCAGGGTGTTCTGCGCTTCGTCGGCGGTGCCCGCGTTGGGAATCTCGACGGTGACTTGGGCGGTGCGGGTTTGGGCGTCGAGCTGCCCCGAAACGCCGACGACGGTGCCCTCGCGAACGATAAACGAGCCATCGGACAAGGCTTGGGAAACGGTCGCTTTGCTGCCGACCTCGGGAATCGACCCGTCGGGGCGAGGGACGCCGGGGAGGTCGAGCACATTGAGCTGCTCGACCGGAAGGGACACGGTGACGCGGGCTTGGTCGGTGCCCACCAATACGGCCACTTGGGTCGCGGCGCCCACGACTTGGCCGACATCGACGTTTTCGCTTACAATAACTGCATTGAATGGTGCTGTCAAGCGTGTACGGTTGACGTCCTGACGGGCTTTGTCGAGCATTGCTTCGGCAGTTCTTACGGCTGCCTTCGCGACCGCGAGCTGGGGATGGCGCAAGGCCAAGTCGGGGTTGCGGCCCGAACGGTCGGACTCTTTGAGCATCGCCCATTCGCGCGCGGCGACCTCCCCGCGTCCTTCTTCGAGAGCCAGCTCCAGGCGGGCGACTTCGAGCTGCTGCTCGGCTTGGCGCAGGCCCGCGACGTAGTTGGTGCCGTCGATGCGCGCGAGGAGCTCTCCGCGCTGGAAGCGTCCACCTGGCGCCAAGCGCGCGGACACCTCAACGACGCGACCCGGCACTTCGGGAATCACGGTGACCTGTGCTGCGGCAGAAACGGTGCCGGTTCCCGCGACCATTGCAGGGCCAAGGTCTTGGCTGACGGTCAACACTTCGACGGGCAGGACACTCTCGGCAGGCACCGCGGTCTCGGCATCGCCTTGGGACTTGACCCAGCCGATGACGGCGCCTGTGGATACCACCACGATGACGATAGGCAGAAGCGCAATCCGAACTGCCCAAGGAATCGAATAGGCGAACTCTTCGAGGGCGCGGGGAGAGTTGTTGGGGTTGGTCATCGTTGGCCTTCCGAACCAAAAAGAGTGTGGGCCCAGGGGCCGCCGAGCGCATCGTGGAGCTGAATGCGTGCGCCAAGGACGGTGCGCTGGGTCTGCAAATACGACAGCTCTGCGTTTTGCCAGGCGGTAAGTGTGTTGAGAACCGTGGTGAGGTCGATGATTCCGCGGATGTAGCGGTCGTTTGCGTCGGTGTAGGCCTGCTGGGCTGCGACACGGCGCGCTTCCGCGGCGACCAGCTCGGCGGATACCTGCTGTTCGAGCAGGATGGCGTCTTCGACTTCCTGAATTGCGAGAAGCACGACCCGACGGGCGCTTTCTTGGGCCGCCCGCTCGCCTGCTTGGGCAGCGCGGGTGCCGTTGGCGACGCGGCCGCCGTTGAAGAGGGGGATGCTCGCTTGGGCGCCGATGTTCCAGATGTCGGTGCTCTTGAGGTCGCCCTGGCTGAAGTACTGCCAGCCCGCGCCGGCGGACAAGCCGAGGGTGGGCAACATGTCGCGCCAAGTGGTCTGTACGTTGGCGGCGGCGCTGTCGACGCGGGACATCGCTGCGGCGACATCCGGTCGATTGCGGAGGAGGTCGGCCGGAGTGCCGAGGGCGGGGGTCGGCGGCGGTGTGGGCAAGGTGTCGCCGGCGGTGAGGCTGTCTGCCAACTCGCGGGGATTGGTTCCGAGAAGCAGGGCCAAACGGTAAGTGGTGCGCCGTATCCCATGCTCAGCGGCGGGCAGCAACGCTTCTGTTGCCGCGACTTGCTGGCGTTGTTGCAAGACGTCGAGGCCCGAGGCGCTGCCGGCGCTGTATCGAAGCTCCACGACCTCCATCAGCTTGCGCGCGACGTCGACCTGTTCGCGGACCAGCCCCAAGCGCGCGCGGGAGAGCACGAGGTCGTACCAGGCGTTCGCGACGTTCGTGGACACGGCCAATGCGATTGCGTCGCGGTCGCCCTCCGCCGCGCGGGCGCTGTGGCGGCTGGCTTGCCAGGCCGTCACTTGGTTGCCGAATAGGTCGACGTTCCAGCGGGCATTGAGCATCGCGGAGCCATTCCAAGTGATGTCGGTCGGCTCGTCGACTTCGATCGGAATGGACTGGTACGTCGGCCCGGTAGCGATGTCGGGAATGCCGTCGCCATTGATGTCTTGCAGGGTATCCATTCCGACAAGCACGTCGATGGTGTTGGGCGTACTTCGGAACCCACCGAACTGAAAGCCCAATGCGCTTGTGGGCGAACCGCTCACAGAGGTGTCGAACGAGAGGCTGGGCATGAGCGGCGATGCGGCCACGGCCGAGGTGCGTTGGAGCTGCTCTGCTACGGCACCTTGAATCGCAAGCTCCGGGCTATGGGCCAATGCTCGCTCGATGAGGGGCGCGAGCGCGGAGTCCGGGAAGGAGGCCCACCAGGGAGCGGTGTCTACCGACGTTTCGGGGGCTGCGCCCCAGGTGGCTTGGCCGCCCAATGCGTCGCGGGCGGTTTCTATGCCCGTAGGATTCGCAAGGGCGCTCGCCGGAAATACGGCAACAAATAACCAGAATGGTGGCCTCATCGGCTTTCCTCACGGGGGCAGACCCCATGCCATAGGTTCTGCGTAATGTCAAAAAGGTACGCTTCGTCATCGCCAACGAGGTCCATACCGGGCATCGTGTGCTTCCAAAACGTGCGGGTGCGCAATGCTCCCATCCACTGCAACGCGAGGTGTTCTGTGTTGCAGGGGCGCATGCGTCCTTCTTGGATGAGTGCTTCGAAAAAGCGCTGAACGGCGCGTAAGGTGAGCAGAGGTGGTGCCTTGCCGGAACGCGCCATTTCGTCCAACAGGTTGGTGTTGTGCGCCTGAAGCATCGAAAGGCATGGCTGCAGTTCACGGAAGAACTGCATCACTTTGCGCCCGCGTTCGACGAGCTGCTCCACCACAGGCCGCTCATCGGGCGGAGCCGCGAAGGCAAGCCAAGGAGGTTCGGCGGCCCGCGGCAGGAGCGCGCGCATGATAAGTTCGTCTTTGGAGCCAAATCGCTTGAAGAGTGTGGCTTGGGAGACACCGGCTTGCTGCGCAATCAACGCGGTGGACACACTCGGACCGTGGTTCAAGATACTCTGACGCGCGGAATCAAGGATGTCTTCATCTTGAAAGCGACGGGGGCGGACCATCAGACGACCTAAGTAAGTGAGTGCTCACTTACTGTGAGCGGGTTGGTCTTACCGGGTCTGTCGCAGCGTGCAAGGGCGTACGGCAAAATTACCCCAGCCCAGGGAGCCCGTGCGCCGATTTCCGAAGAAAAACTGTATCTGCGGAGGTATCCGGCGCTGACCGTTTGTGTGGAAGGCGAGGCCTTCGCCGAAAGAATCGCGGCCTACCCACCGGTTGCGTTCGTGTGCTACATAAGCGCCATGAATCGTTCGTCGCTCGGTCTGGTTTCCCGTCGCGCGTGGGTGTTTGGCCTCGTGGGCGGGGTTGTGGGTGCTGGTGGTTTGGTGGCCGGTTGCGGTGGGGGTGCAGATGTCCCCGTAGGGCCTCACGAAGGCAAGCGGGCACCGGCAATTCGGCTCCCACGTCTGGATGGTTCGTCGTTCGAGCTCTCCGATGCTCCCGATACGCCCGTGATGTTGGTGTTTTGGGCTTCTTGGTGTGGTCCGTGTCGGCGTGAAGCGACAGAAGTTGCTGAGATTGTGCGGAGTTACGGAAGTCGGGTCGCCGTGGTGTCCATCAACAGTGGCGAGGACCCTACGAAAGCGGCCATCGCTGCGAAAGAATGGGGAATGACTTGGCCGGTCGCGCTCGATTCGTTGGGGGCAGCGAGCCAAGCGTACGCGGTGCAGGCCCTCCCCACCGTCGTTGTCGTGGATCGCCAAGGCATCGTGCGGTACCGTGGCAACGGAATGCCATCGGACGCCCACCGTTTGTTGGACGGGCTTGCAGGTTGAGACGGAACGCCGCATTTGTTGGGCTGCTTGCCGGGCTGACGGGGGCACCGGCTGCGGCAAGCGATTTGGCCATCGTGCACGCGACCGTATTGCCCATAGAAGGGCCTCCGATTGAGGACGGAACCGTCCTGGTGCGGGACGGTCGCATCGAGGCCGTAGGGCCCTCCTTGGCCGTTCCTGACGGTACGCCGATGGTGGTGGATGCGACGGGCAAGTGGTTGATGCCAGGCATCATCGACCTCCATTCCCATATGGGTGTGTACCCCTGGCCGGATGCGTCGGGCCACAGCGACGGCAATGAGATGATTCATCCCGTCACGCCCCACGTCCGGGCGGAGGATGCGGTTCGTGTGGCGGACCCCGCGTTTTCCCGTGCTCGGGCGGGAGGTGTGACGAGCGTTCTGGTGTTGCCGGGCAGCGGAAACCTCATGGGCGGCGAAGCTGTCGCGCTGAAGCTCCGTCCTGTGCGCACGTTGGAAGAGCTGCGCTTCGCGGGCGCCCCCCGTGCCGTAAAGATGGCATGTGGCGAGAACCCCAAGCGGGTCTACAAAGAGGACGAGTATGGCCCCATGACCCGAATGGGCAACATCGCTTGGATGCGCGCTACGTTTCAGTCCGCATTGGACTACCGCATCGCCCGTGCGCAGAGCGCGACACCTGTGGCCAAGGATGCAGAAAAAGAAGTGCTGCTCGATATTCTCGACGGTGATGTGCGCGTCCATGTCCACTGTTACCGACACGACGACATCGAAGCGGTCCTCCGTGTGATGGACGAGTTTGGCGTAAAGGTCACGGCGTTTCATCACGCGACCGAGGCCTACAAGGTCCGCGACCTGCTTGCCGCGCATGGGGCGGGCGTCGCGACGTGGCCGGATTGGTGGGGCTTCAAGCTCGAAGCCTACGACGCGATTCCCGAAAACGTCGCGCTCGTACACGAAGCAGGTGTGGTGGTCGCGGTTCATTCCGATTCGCCAAATACCGTGCAGCGCTTGTATATTGAAGCCGCAAAGACCGTCGCTGCCGGCATGCCCGAAGATGCGGCTCTCGCGGCCATCACACTGTTTCCGGCGCGCTTGATGGGGGTTGACGACCGCGTGGGCAGCATTGTCCCTGGAAAAGAAGCCGACCTTGCGTTGTTCAGCCGTCATCCCCTCGATGGAACGACATTGGTGGAGAAGACGTGGATTGATGGCGCGCTGGTCTTCAATCGAGAAACGGAAGGTACGCCAGATGCGCGCCCGTAAATCATGGTCCCGGCGCACCGTGCTGGCGCTCGGCGCTGGCTTGCCGAGCATCGCTTGGAGCGACGGGCTGGGTGCCTTGGCCGGATGGGACGACGAGCCCGGTGCGGCGTTTTCGTTGCGCAACGCAACGGTTGTGACGGACGGCGGGCGGGTGCTGCGCCAATCGGGCGTGCGGGTGGAACGGGGCCGGATTGTCGCCGTAGGCACGGATGTAGTCGATGGCGAGGACCTGCAGGGAGACTGGCTTGTGCCCGGATTTGTCGACGCCGCAAGCCACCTCGCGACGTTAGAAATCGACCAAGAGACGGAAACACACGACGACCACGATGGCTTGGCCGAGGCTCCTGCTGCGCGTGCTTGGGATGGCTACAACCCGCTTTCGGAGACGGTCGCGGTCGCGCGGTTGGGAGGGATCACCCACAGCGTCGTGTGTCCGAAGTTTTCGGGTCTCGTGCCCGGCCAAGCGGGGCTGGTGCAAACGGCGGGACGAACGCTCGCGGAGACCGTCCTCCAAGCGCCGCTCGCGCTTTGTATCGGAGGAGGCCGACAAGGCGTAGGAGGCGCAGACGGTGCAGAGACGCGTGTTGCGGTCGCGCGGCGATTGCGCGCGTGGGCCGACGCCTTGCCGACACCCAAAGAAGCTCCAGCACGGCGAAAGAAGGGCCTCCCCGAACCAGATGAGACCGACACGGCAGCAGTGCTGCGGGCTGTGGCGGAGCGTCGGCTCAAGGTGTTGGTCCGCGTAGACCGCGCCGACGATATTGAGCGTGCCGTCGCTTGGCTTGACGAAACGGGGCTGGATGGTGTCTTGCTCGGATGTGCGGAAGGGTGGGTGGTCGCCGACGTTTTGGCCAATGCCGCCGTGCCCGTGGTGCTGGGGCCGCTGATGGTGCAGCCCGACAGCTTTCAGCATCCGCACGCACGCTATGACAATGCGGCGCAGCTTTACGCCGCGGGCGTGCCCCTGGCGTTTGGTTCCCTGAGCAACCACTTTTCGCGTGGTTTACGGGTCGATGCCGGGGTGCTGGTGGCCCATGGATTGCCCTGGGAGGCAGCGGTACACGCGCTCACGGCCGGCGCGGGGGAGGCGTATGGTGTGCCGGGGCTGGGGCGTTTGGCGCCGGGCGCCCCTGCGTCGTTTTTCCGCGCTTCGGGAGACCCATTACAACCTCGTACGCGCGTGCACCAGGTCTGGGTGGGGGGACGCAGGTGTTCGATGACGTCGCGGCAGACACGCCTGTACGAGCAGTTTCGGACATTGTAGCGACCAGATTCGGGTGTCTTCGAAACGAACAACCCCCGCCGAGGCGGGGGTTGTCGAGAACGGAGACGCGCTCAGCTCTTCTTCACGGCCTTGCGGACGGTGATGTAGCCGCCGTTCGGGCCGGGAACGCCGCCCTTGATGTAGAGCAAGCCCTTCTCGGCATCAATCTTGACGACCTTCATGTTCTGAACGGTCGACCGAGCGTTGCCGTGCTGGCCGGGCATCTTCTTGCCCTTGAGAACCATACCGGGGGTGAGGCGCGTACCGATCGAACCGCCGTGACGGAAGTATTCGTGGGTACCGTGCGACCGGATGAAGCCGCGGAAGTTGTGCCGGCGCATAACACCGGAGAAGCCGCGACCCTTGGAGGTGCCGGTCACGTCGACCCAATCACCCACCGCGAACACGTCGGCGACGGAGATGGTCTGGCCAGCGCTGAAGCCAGCAGCGGCATCCTTCGCCAAGCGAACTTCACGGACGAACTTCTGGGGGGCAACACCGCCCTTGTTGAAGTGGCCCATTTCCGGCTGGTTGACGCGGGAAGCCTTCTGCTCGTCGAAGCCGAGCTGGATGGCGTTGTAGCCATCGGCGCCGTCTTCGGAGCGGGTGGCGATAACCACGTTGCCGCTAACATCGAGGACGGTGACACCGTTGAGTGCCTCTGCGTCATCAAATACTTGGGTCATGCCGACTTTGCGGCCGAGCAGGCCCATCATTTCGTTTGCCATGTTTGCCTCGCATCGGGCGAACGATGTCGCCTTACGGGTTGAAAGACCCGCGTCGATTAGCGCGTTTGGCACCGTTTCGCAAGGCGCAACCGATCAAGGGGTCAGACACGACGCGTAGGCGTTTACCTCGACTTGGTAGTCGGGCTGACCCGAGTTGTTCTGAATGTGCAGGATGTTCTGGTCGCGCGCGAGGGACGGAATCTCCGTGCAAAGCTGTGCTGTCGCTGCAAAATCAATCGTAACGCCCATAGACGCACCCGGAGCGAGGGTGCCGGAGGTCGTTCCGGAAACGCTCAAGGTGCCGCAGGTCATGGGCCCGTTTGTCACGCTGACGTTGCTCACGATGAGGTCCACGTCGCCCGAGTTGTAGATCGTGACGGACGACGAGGCGTTGCAGCGAATCGGCTCGGTAATCTGCACAGGATTCGGCGATACATTCACGATGGGCTGACACAAGTCGCAAGGGGGCTCGACACCCACGCCCTGCACCGGAATGGACAACGAGTCCGCGCTGCCGCTCACATCGAGTGTGAGGTCGACGGTGCCGCTGTATCCACGCTCTTCCGAGGGGTCGAAAGTGAGCGTGAGCGTGCGGCTTTCGCCCGGTGTCACGACTTGGGGCAGCGTGATGTCGGCGCCGGCGCGGTACCCAAAGTTCGCGGGGCTACCGGAAACGCGCTGAATCAGGATGTTGTCGCTGTGGTTGTTGGTGAGCACAACGTCGACTTCGCCGACCTGGTTGGTGGGAACGTCGCCGAAGTTCACAGATGTCGGTGCCGCGACCAATTCACCGGCCGGGGGGTCGGTGTCGTTGGTGTCGTTGGTGTCGGTGTCGACCTCCGCGCCTTCGCCCGCACCGGTAATCGAGACAACATACGGCTCATCCAGCGTGTTGACGTCCAGCGTCAGCGAACCGGAGTAGTTGTCAGCCGCTTCGGGCGTGAAGCCGAGTTCCACCACAACCTCGCCCCCGCCTTCGAGCTGGAGCGGAAGCGTAGTGGATTGAAGGACCTCAAATGCAGCGTCGCCCGCGAGGTTGGCCTGGCGCACAATGATGGGCTCGGAGCCGGTATTGGAAACCACAACCGTCTGCGAGTCGGTGGTTCCAAGTCCGACAATGCCGAAGTCCACCGTGCCCGGCTCAATACGAAGGTCTCCCAGCTGGACGACATCCGAGACCGCGCCGGGACCGGTATCGTTTCCGGAGTGCACGGGCTTCGGGAGTGGCTGCAAGCCGCAGCCAGCAATCAACAGCAATACGAAGGGAGCCAAGAAGGGCTGGCGCATGGATGCCTCCGAACAAAAAACCGAGTGTATCCTAACACCAACGCCGACCCGTTCGTGGGTCGGCGTGAGGTACGCGCGGGTTTTTCGTGCGAGGTGGGTACGGGCGGGCAGCTGACGGCGCAACTGCCGAGAGTCTTAGAAGGTGTACTTCAGGTAGCCCGTTACGTTCGCGCCGAGGTCGAAACCCACTGCATAGAACGCATCGATGTCTCCGCCAACCGAAAAGTGGCTGAGCTTGGTGTAGTACTCGATCGAGGGCCCGAAGATACCGACCGGATGCGGCGCATCGTGGTAAGGGCTCGGGTTTCCGCCCCAAGTTTTGTTGACAACTTCGTCGAGATAGTACTGCTCGTCCATCAGCAACGGGCTGAACAACACACCGCCGCCGGCGCGAACGCCGATGCCAATCCGGCGGGTGGGGTAGATCGAGGCCTCAAACACGGCCTGGATGGTGTACGTGCGGAGGTCGCCCTGAATGAAGGGGCCGGGACCGGTGCCCTTACAACCTTCGGGCTCACCCTGTTGCTCAAAGCTACATCCGTTGTGGATGCCCTGGTTGAGCCCCACTTCGTATGCAGCGCTGAATCGCTCTTGGTCGACGATGTCTTGGCCAAACGAGAGGCCAACACTGGTGCCGGGGCTGATTACGCCAGCGAGATCGAGCAAGTAGAGGGCGCCGCCAACGTTCGACTTTGCATATGGCCCGCGCACGATTTCTCGTACTTCGGGACGGCGCATTTCACGTTGTTTTTTGGGCTTGTCCGACCCCGAGGAATCGAGATCGCCATATTCGTCTTCGTCCTGCGCAGCCGCGAGAGTGGGCACGACAAGGGCAGTCAGGGCGGAAGCAAGCAGAAGGTGCGTGGGCTTCATCAGGCTCTCGGAGACCGTCTGTTGGCGACACGATGGACGACGAGGAGCGTACATCTATCGGTCGGTGGGTCAGGCTAGAAATGGACGGGGATCATGCACGATGGCCCCCGTCGTGTCAACGGAGGCCATTGGGTATCACGTCCGCGCGGGTTGGTCAGCCCGGTTGGAAGATGAAGGGGTACGAAACGATAACGATACCGCCACCCTTGGGTTCAGGGAACTTGAACCGCAAGAACCGGCTCGAGATGCAGCTTTCTACGGAGGAGCTGCCCATCGTCGAGCTCTTGATGTCGGCCTTCGATACCGAGCCGTCTTTGGCGATGACGAACTTGACGGTAATCTTGCCACCCAAGTTGGGGTTCTTGGTCAGCTCGCGCTGGTAGCAATACCGGATCTGGTTCATGTTCCGCTTGATGACGGCGTCGATGAGAGACTTATCGAGCGCACCAAGAATGATGGGGTCGCCACCAATCTTGCCAAGTCCGCCCGTGCCCTTCTCGCCGAAGCTGCCGCCACCCGAGCCGTAGCCAGAGCTACCCGAACCACGACCCTTGGTGCCGAGACCGCCGAGGCCGTCGGCGCTACCGCCGCCACCAAGGCCCGAACCACGGGAGCCGAGACCACCGGAGCCGACCTGGATGCCCTTGGCGCCAATGACGCCACCGATGCCGCCAGCAAGGTCGGAGGACAAGTTGGACGAGCCGAAGACGCCGTCGAGCTCGGAACCGTCGCGGAGCGCACCGAGAACACCTGCGTTCTCTGCAATCTCCTTGTCGGCCTGCTTCTTCTGCATCTCGACTTTTTCGCCCTTGGCCTTCTGCATCTTGGCATCTTTCTTGCCAACTTTGCCTTCTTCTTTCTTGGCCTTGGCGCCTTCACCGGCGTCCTTGTTGGCGTCCGGCTTCTTTTCCTGCGGTGGTTCCGGTTCCGGTTTGTCAATCACAAGGTCGACGAAGCGGTCGGGGATGTCCACAACGTCGGTCTCGGGGGCCGGCGGCGTGGTCCACAGCACGAAGAGCAACATCATAAAGACGAAGCTCATGAAGGTCATGATGCCGATGAAGGGGTAGTCGAGGTCGGCGGCGAGGCCGGCCACCACCTTCTTGCCCGGATGCACCATCTGACCGAAGAAGATGACATGTCCGAGGTCGGCGACCAAGCGGGTGTTATCGTCGACGTCCACTTCGTAGACACCCGAGCCCGCAGAACGCGCCTTGCCCGACTCAATCAGCTCCTGGAAGCTGTGACGGTCTTCGCCGATGTCAACGAAGCCGGTCCACTTGTCGCTGATATTGCAGACGTAGTTGCCGCCCTTCCACTCGAACAAGTTGTAGTCGTTGTTCGGAAGAATGTCGTTCGGAACGTAAAACTCGTTCCGCCATTCTTCGGACGATTCCGACACCGTAGGCCCGAATGCCCAGCTGATCTTGGAGAATGCAGCAGGGACCCACGCCACCGGAACGCCCAAGAAACGCCAGCGGTAACCAGTCGACGTACCAGCGGTGACGGTCTTTCCGCCGCGGTTGTAGTGCTTGACATCCATGACGATGTCCGACCAAACCTGCGCGACTTCGAGGACCTTCGGCTTGGAGCGGTCGACGCCTGCATCGCCACTGGCGGTGCCGGAGCGCATCACGAATGCGAGGACATCTTCGCTGAGGTCGTGCTCGACTTGCTCGTGCTCGCTCGAGTCGACCGAAGCATCTGCAGCCGACTCCAAGTTGGCGAGCCCTGCAACCGCAGCGAGGTCGGCCGCGTCACCGGCGGGCGAAACCGACAGCTGGGTGGCTTCTTCGTCAGCGAATGCGGCTTCGTCGGTAATCTGAACTTTGATTCGGATACCGCCGATGGTGATGGAGTCGCCGGTGCGAAGGTTGACGTTGCTTACCTTCTCGCCGTTGACGTGGGTGCCGCTCGCGCTACCGAGGTCGAGCAGAACCACCGTTCCATCGTCGTTGACGTTGATGACCGCGTGAAGGTCGGAAAGCGAAGCGTTGTCGACCTGCAGCATTGCCGCTGCGCCACGACCGATGGTGACGCTCTCCGCCGAGATTTCCCGGCGGGTGACGAATGCCTCACCCTCATACACTTCGAAGGTCAGGACGATTTTTGGGGAGCTGCCCATGAGGCCCTCGGAATCGCTCTACGCCTTGGACGAAGAGCGGCAAAGTGACGCGGGGTATTCCCCGCGAGACGAAGGGAAGCTGCGATGGCAGTCGCAGCCAAGATGGGAGAAGGACTACTTGATTTCGTCGACCGACTCAGACATTTCCTGATTGAAGTCGGTGCGAAGGCGAATCAAGGGGTTGAACGAAGCGCGCTTGCGGTCAAGCAACAGTGCGCCTTGGGGCTTCACGAGCTCGCCAGAAACGTCGAGGCCTTCGAAGTCGATCTCGGTGCGCTCCTTGTACTTCACCTTCCGATCTTCCTCATCCTGGGCAAAAGCCACCGAGGAAACAGTGAGAAGGGCGGTGATGGGGAGCAAACGACGGATGCGAAGAGAGCGGGTCATCGAAGCCTCGTGAAGTCTGGGTCGTCTTCGGTGGCGCGGGCCACACTCTGACGAGGTCGCGGAACTATACCGGCAGGCAACGCGCTTGGGAAGGTGGTTCCAGCCGGGAAATGGGGGAGGAGCTTGATTCTGTCGTGCGAGACGCGCGCGAACGACGATTGTTCTTGCGCCTGCAAGGTTCCCGTCAAACCGGTACCAGTGGCGCGTTGATAGCATCGTATCCTGGGCGTTTTTCGATCTCACCCGACGAGGGCGGCAACTGTGTCGATTTGAAACAGTGTTTTTCCGCATCGGGGCGATTGCAGTCCCAGGTAGCACACTTGAAGCGGAGGTGGGCGGGCAGTTTGGGCGGGTTTTGGCATCGGGCCTCCTGTGACGGGTGCCTTGCTGTCTGGCCCTCCTACTGACCTCGCTCGCGCGCGCGGGTTCCCAGAACTTCGACAATGATCGAAAGACGCACGGTTTTCCTGCGCGCAAAGAAAAACCCCACCAGGGGGTGGGGCTTGGGTCTGGCTACGGGCGCGCTTACTCGCCGCCGCCTTCTGCGGGAGGCGGTGCTTCACCACCACCATCCCCCTCGGGCGCGGGCGCCGGAGCTGCGCCACCACAGACGGCTGCCATTTCTTCGGCCATCGGGTGGATTTGCTCGACGAAGGTAAGAACGTCGCCAGCCATGTCGAAGTCTTCGGCCTCGATGACCATGTTGGCCTGCTCGATAACCATGCCTGCTTCTTCGCCGACACCCATCATGAAGTCTTCGCAGCCTTTGTTGGCGTCGATGACAACCTGAAGTGCTGTGACCTTGGTCTTCAGCTCCTTCATCTTTTCTTGGGCGCGGAGCTTACGCTCTTCGGCTGCCTTGCGCTTTTCTTCTTCGGCCTTCTTCCGAAGCTCTTCCTGCTGCTGCATCTCTTTGATGCGCTCGATCTTCGTGTAAACAACGTGGTCGGGACCGATGGTGCCGTCCTTGTTGTTTTCGTTCACGTAGGTCGTGAGGATTTTTTCGGCCTTCTTGAAGTCCTTGATGTACTTGGACTGCAAGTCGGAGGCGTTGAAGTATGCCTTTTGGTTGTGCGGGTCGGCCTCAATGACCTCGTCGTACAACTTGGCGGCGCCATCGTATTCTTTGAGACCACGAAGCGCGACGGCCATGCCCAGCTTCGCTTCGGTGCTGCCGGGCGTGCCGGAGAGAGCCGCTTCAAAGCAGGTACGGGCAAGCTCGTAGTCGCCAGAGTTCAACGCTACGAGACCAAGGTTCAAGTTGGCTTCGAGGTTGTCGGGGTCGAGCTTGATAGCCATCCGAAACTCTTCGATGGCGGAAGGCTCGTTGCCCATGACCAAAAACGTGACGCCGATGTTGTTGTAGATACCGGAGTCGCCCTTGGCCAGTTCCTTCGCCTTCTCGGCGCACAGCTGGCTCATCTTGTACTCGCCCTTGGCGAAGTACAAGCGAGACAGATTGCGATAGGCGCCGACGTTGCGGGCGTCGGACATGAGGATGGTCTTGGCCTCAGTGATGGCGTCATCGTAGTAGTCGCCAGCAGTCAAGGCTTCCATCAAGGCGTTGCGTGCCTCAAGGTCGTCCGGGGTCTTCTCGACGAATGCGCGGTACAAGGAGATGGCCTTGTCGCGCTCGCCGGTACGGCCCAGCATGTCGCCGTAGGCAAACAAGAACTTCTTGTTGTCGGGCTTCAGCTCGCTGGCGGAGCCATAGTGTTTGGCCGCCTGTGCGTACTTCCCTTGTGCCTCGCTCACCCAACCTGCGTTGTAGTGGGCGCGTGCGTAGTCGGGCCGGCCGTCGATGGCCATTTTGAAGTTGGCGTAGGCCGCGGCGTAGTCGATGCTTCCGTCCTTGGCGGGCGTCTGCAAAATACTAATGCCATTGGCGAAAGCCTGCTTCGGATTGAGGACTTCGCCCTCGGCCGGACCTGTGGGTTTCTTCTCACCGCATCCCACAAGGAATGCAGGGGCAGCCGCCAGGGCCGCGATGAACACAATGCTTCGGATGCTCACGGGGGACTCCAGAGATGGCTGGCTGTGGATTACTCGTCGTCGCCGACGAAGGTTCGCTCAACGCCGCTACGAGCGGTGAAGCGAGGTTCATCAAGCTCTTCGACCAGGACGGGGTAGTCGTCCGGACGAAGCTCTCCAAGCCGCCGCGTCGCGTAAGCGGTGTTTTCGTCGTAGATGTTGTTCTTGTAGGCTTCGCCAAGTGCCTGAGAGTAGGCGTTGACGGCCTTTTCGGTCTGGATGTAGGCCTTGTCTTCGAGACCCATCTTGTACATTTCCGCCTGGTCGTCGGTCAGGTAGTTCGGAATGTACGAGTTGGTCAGGCTGTTGGCCATGTCTTCGTAGGCCTTGCCCGCTTGGACCAGTGCGGCCAAGCCCCACTCGCCCGCGCCCATCTTGACGATTTCGACGTACTTGCCTTCGACTTCGCCGAGCGCCTTTGCCTTCGCCACCAACTGGTCTTTCAGAATGGTGTTGGTCTTGGCTTCGCTCATTTGCTTGCCAGGACCCGAAATCTTGAGGCGCATATAGGAATCGAAGGTGTCTTGTGCCTGCTTGAACTTGATTTGCGCGACGAAGGCCACCGCGATGACCATCTCGGTGCCCTTCTGGACATCGGAGTCGAACGCAGCGAGGGTCTCGGCCCAGTGCTTGTCGGCCTTCTTCTGGTCGCCTTGCTTCTCAAGCGCCAATCCGTACTGCAGACGGGCGAAGTACATTTGGTCGGCGTTGGCGCCGGTGGGGGGCTTCGTGAAGAAGTTGTAGTACCAGGTCGCCGCTTCAGCAGTGTTGCCACTTTCGTCGTACAACTTCGCGATGTCGATGGGAATACCGACGCTGCGGGGGTCGTCCGGGTAGGTGGTGCGGAAGGCGTTGTAGTCCTCGATGGCCTTGGCGTTGTCGCCTTGGGCCTGCCGGAACAAGGCCGCGGAGTACAAGGCGTCCATGGACTTTTCGTGCTTCGGGTCGGCCGCGTACAACTTTTCGTACCACATGGCCGACGTGCTGAAGTCGGCGATGGTTTCGTAGTCGTAGCCGATGAAGGCGAGTTGGTCCTTGTAGTACTTGGACTCGGGGAAGTTGTCGATGAGTGCGGCGCGCGCGGTCATCGACTTGGAGACCTTGCCTTCTTGGTTGTAGTAGGCAGCGGCGTTGTTGAGCGCAATATCGGCCTTCTTGGACTTCGGGAACTCGCCGTAGAACGCCATGTAAGCGTCGGCGGCCTTCACGGCGTCCTTGTCCTTCTCGTAGTTGACCGAGATGAGCTGGGCCGACGCGCTTTCGTAGACCTCGTACATTTCGGTCTTGAAGGCGGCGTTGCCGAGGTTCTGCTGGTCGTAGAAGGCCTTCGAGACTTCCTTGAGGTTGCCGTAGTCTTCAACCAGCGCGAAGGAGTCGACGATGAGGTTGGCCGCCAGCATGGCTTGCTTGGACTGGGGGTCCATCGAGATGACGATACGGAAGCGGTCCGATGCGTCTTTGAACCGGTTCTTGTCGTAGTAGAGGTAGCCTGCCTCGTAAATCATCCCCTTCGTGTCTTTGTGGTCGGGGTAGTTGGTCGAGAACTGGTCGAGCGCGGTGAGCTTTTTGGTCTCCCAATCGCTCAGCGGAAGCTGCTGCGACTTGTTCTCTTTGTTGCCCGAAACCACCTTGCCGGCAGCCTTTTCTTCCTTGATGAGCTCTGCTGCGGCGTAGACGGCCGAGCGAGCGCAGAAGATAGACTCCTTGCCTTTGGGGTCGATTTTGACGACGGCCATGTACTGGTCGTAGGACTCAGCATAGCGCTTGAGCTTGTAGAGCAGTTCGCCGTATTCATATCGCATCTGGTAGGCGTACTTGCCGTCGGGGAACTCGTCCAAATAGACGGCATACGCGCGACCGGCGAACTCGTAGGACTCCACCGCGCGACCACCGGTGCCCAGCTTGCGGGCTTCGTTGTGGTAGTTGACGGCGACGGCCCGAAGGTTCTTTTCGAGGAAGTCGCGGGCTTCGCGAATGGCGTCCTGGTTTGCCGAGTTCGCCTTCGCCCACGCGCTGGTCTTGCCGTAGTTACGGCGGAGCTTTTCAATCTCCTGCTCAACTTCGGTCTTCAGGCCCATCTTTTGGTAGGCTTGAATAATTTCGTTTTGATACTCGGGGGCGTCGGGACTCTGGGGGTCCTGGCCGATGAGGCGCCGGTAGGTGCGAATGGCCTCCTCGAACTTGCCTTGCTCGAAGTACATACTCGCCAAGCGCTTCATCATCGAGCCAATCAGCTCTTTGCGGCCCAGCTTGGTGAAGTATGCTTCGGCTTCGTCCATCGAGCCCGCATCTGCGAAGAAGCGAACCAAGTCTTTGAGTGCTTCCTCTTGGAGCATTACGCGCTTTTGTTCGGCGCTGCCTTCGGAAGCGGTCATGGAAAACTGGACGACGCCCTTCATCGTCTCGATGGCTTTGCCCATCTCACCGACGTTGTAGTAGCACCATGCCAGCTTGTAGTTGGCGAATGCATACTGGGGAGAGTCGGTGTAACGGGTGGCCTGCTGGTAAGCGTTGAGCGCCTTGTACGCGTTGTTCTCATCGAAGTAGAACTCGCCAATCTGCACGAATGCGTCGGCGCGGTACTGGCTCTCTTGGTACTGACGGACCAAGTTCTTGTAGTGCTCAATGGCCTGTTCGCGCTTGCCGATTTCCGCGAGCGAGCTGGCCAAGAAGAACGTGGCTTGGTCGGCGCGCTGGTAGGCGGGGTAGTCATTGATAATGACTTCATACAGCCGAATCGCGCGGTCTGCCCACTTCTCCGAATTCGGGTAGGTGGGCTTCATGTTGTCGGTGTTGCAGCCGGGGGTGTTGAAGCACTGGTCGTACCGCGTTTGGTACTCCCGCTCTTCGTCGAGTCGGATATCGCGGAACTCTTCGAAGTAGAGCTCGGCGAGGCGGAGCATCATTTCCGCCTTTTGGGTTCCTTGTGGGTTCCGCGTTTCAAGGATGTCCTTGAGGAACTTGATCGACTCGTGCCGCTTCTCCCGTGCCATCTGCCGGTAGGCTTCTGACTTGGTCTGCGTATCGACGTCCGAAAGCTTCAGAACCCGCCGCTCTTCTTTTTTTGCGCGGTCGTCTTCTTGGGCGAAGGTTGGGCCACCGAGCCCAATGGACATCAGGAGAATGGTCGAAATCAAAGAGGTGCGCTTCATGTGAGCCTCTGGCCTCCGAGATGGAGCGCGCCGTTCACACGACCAGGCCATGTGAACAAGCGACAATCTGTGGGGAAGGGCCCACGGTGCTCGTGGGCTCACATTTCCCTGACACTACTTGCAGGAATTCTGTTCCGTGTAGTGGTAGTACCCGAGTTCGTCTTGCCAGAATTCGCCGTTGAAGGGCCAGTAGATGTAGTCTACAGCCGTGGCGAAGTCGAGGTCGATGCGGTCGAGGGCTTCGCCGACGTCCGCATTTTGGGACTTGTACTGATAGTCAACGCGCTGGGCGTCGACCACTTCGAATCGGATGACTTCCGCCTGGGTCAAGAGGTCCGCAACCTTGTTGGATTGACGGGCCATCTCGCTGAGTAGGCGAAGACCGGCGTAGCGCTTGTAACGCTGACGGTCTTCTTCGATGATTTTCCGAAGATAGGGACCCATCGTGTCGCCCCAACGGGACTTTTGCTTCACGATGAGGTCTTCTTCGACGTCCATGAGAGCAAGGTGGCGCACGATGCCTTCAAGCTCGTTGTTCCGAAGGATCCGCGCGAACAGGGACTTCGGGAGGACCGAGTCTTCCTTCTGGGTGGAACCAAAGTAGGTGTCCCAGGCTTGGTCAGCGAGCTTCTTGCCTTCAGCCGTTTTGTATTGGTCGAGGAAGTCGACCATTTCCGCGTGGGCGGGGCGATACTTTTGGTCGAAGTCGATGAGAATCTTCTCGACCTTATTGTATTCGCACAAGTTGAAGTACGTCAGCGCCCGCAGGATTTGCGCTTCGGGGAGCCAGTGGTCTTCGGAGAAGAAGCCCGAACGAACCGTGAGCAGCTGGCCCAGGGTATCGTTGAGATTGTTCTGCATGAAGTTCGACCAGCCGAGTTCGAACAAGGCTTCGGGCCAGTGGTTCGAGTCGTGCGGGACCAGGTTGTAGTAGTTGGCCGACTCATCGTATCGCTCGATTCCGTAGTAAATACGAGCGATGTTGAGGAGCGACATCTCCTTCAACTCTTCCACTTCCGCAATCGCACGGGCGTCGTTCGCAACCTCGCCTTCCTGGCGGTAGACGTCGCGGAAGGAACGAACCGAGCTCTTGAGCTTGCCCTGCTGATTGTAGATGACGCCGCGGTAATACTCTGCCTTCAGGTAGTAAGGAGAGTTTTGCGCGACTTGGCCGAAGTACTTGCCCGCGCGTGCGAGGTCATCGGAGTCATATGCCTTGACGCCGAGCAGGTAGAAGAGGTCGCTCTTGGCGCGCGGCGGGTAGGATTCCGGCGGAATCTTTGCGACGATGCGCTTGAGCTCGATGTCGTTGCCGGTCATCCGGGCAATCTTGACCATCTTCGGCAGGGCGTATGCGAAGTACTGGCTCTCGGGCCGCCGCACTACCTGCATGTAGTGGTACTGGGCGGTGTGGTGCATCTCGAGCATTTCGAGGGACCGGCCGAGATAATAATGAATCTTCGGTTCGAGTTCCGGGTATTTCGCCTCTTCGAGCAACTCGAACAGCATCAGCGAAGCAGCGAGGGGCTTCTTCGCTTGGTACTGCGCGACGGCTTCCTTCATCTTTGCGGGCTCATTGCCGCTCGATTCTTCTTCGCCGTCGGTCAGCTCGCGGGAGGCTCCCGCTTTGGCCTTGGATTCAAATTCGTCTTCGACATCGAGCGAGCTGCCCTGGTCAACCTTCTCAACGGGAACAGGTGCCGCAGAGCTGGGGTCTTCTGTCGACGACATTTCTTTGGCTTGTGCAACGACGGCCGCGGGGGCTCCGCGGTCCGAAAGGCATCGCACCTCGGTCGCGGTGAACAACGTGCCCGAGGTCTTTACCGTGTTGACAACCACGCTTTCCGGCACGCCATGCTCGACGAGCGACATGATGTCGTCGCACGAGAGGGCCCACGCGGACTGGGGAATGGACATAGCAACTGCACTGGTCACGGAGAGTGCAGCGAGGCGGATAACCGCAGAGTGTCCGAGCTTGCTCATCGGTGGCTCCGAAAGGCGCGCAGGTCGAGGGCGCTCAGTTCTTCAGGTTGGGGAAGAAGAACGAGGCGGCCGCCTGGAGGATGAGGTTGTTCTTCATTTCCAAGGTCGTGGCGTTGACCGTTTCGATGTAGACCATCGAGCGGGCTTCGACACGGGCTGCAATAGACTCGCCGAAGATAATCCGTATACCGCCGCCAAAGTTTGTGGTGGGGTGGGTCTGGAATTGGGTTGCCATCGCGCGCTCTTGGCCCTGTGCTTGAAGGGCATCGAGGTCGTCGGTGGTCTTCGTGAAGCCCATGCCGAAGTTGCCGTAGACGTCGAACAGGATGATGTCCCGGCCAACGATGGCGACTTTGCCGTAGATGGGGGAGAACTGGAACGTCAGCGACCCGAACATCGTCAGCTTGGAGATGTCGGGCGAAACACTGTTCTCGTTGACCAGCTGGGTGGTCAAGGGCTTCCAGTCGCCGTCGCCGAGGTCGGGGGAGAAGTCGAAGGTGCCTTCTACCGCGAAGATTTCGGTGACGTGGTAAGCGAGACCGGTTCCGACGATGTACCGATTCAGGAAGGGGTCGTTGGCGACGAACGCCGCGTGGGGAGACGCCTCAAACCGGCCCAGCTTGAGGAAGTTCTTCCGCTGAATGGTCTTGATGAGGGTCTTTTTCTTGTCGTCGTCGTCAACGAGGACCACGTCTTCGCTTCGTGCACCAACGGTGTCACCCAACTCACCCGACTCGACTGCTCGTCGTTCGGAGTCTGCGCTGTCGGGGTCTGCGCCGAAGAGGTCGTCGTCGCCCCCTTCGTCGTCTTCCTGGGCGATTCCGTCGAAAGAATCATCGATGGAGACCAGCTCGTCTGCTGCTGCCGCGGGAAGCACGGCAGACCAGAGTGCGAGCGCTGCACCGATCTTTGCGAACGTCTGCATGGGCTTGTCTGCTCCGGCTCTCTCAGAAATCGTATTGGCGCGTCTTCATGCGGGGGAAAAAGATTCCCACGCCCACCGACGCGATGAAGTTGTTGTAAAGCCGCGTTTCGTCGACGGGGACGTCGGGATCGTACTGCGGCTCTTTGTCGAAGTAGAGGTAGTTACGGGCGTCGATCTTGATGGCCACGGAACTGCTCGCAAAGAAGTCCATCCCGATACCGAGGTTGATCGGCACCTTCGCCTTGTTTTCCGGGGCGGAAAGCTCGGTGATTTGGGCCGGGTCAGTCGGGTTTTCCGCGTAGGTCGCGTAATATTCGCGAATCGACAACAAACCCGCACCCGCGGTGAAGTACGTGTCGAAGTTGATCACGCGCTCGCCGAGGATGTTGATTTTGCCGTAGACCGGTGCCCAGCGGGCGGCGAAAGTAGCCCCCATGACCATCTTTTCGACGGGCTGCTGGAACCGAACCTCCGGATTTCCTTCGTGGGCAATGCCGACCAAGGTGTTGGTGAGGTCCTTCAGGTCATTCGCGCCGAGGTCGGGCGAATACAAGAACGCAGCTTCCGCCGCGAACGTTTCACTGAAGTGGTACGCGGACAACAAGCCAGCGACGTATCGTTTGGCAAACGGGTTGTTCGGCACGTAGCCTGCAACCGGAGCCAGTTCGAATCGGTTTTCCTTGAGGAAAAAGCGGTTCTGGACGACGTTGTAGCGGGACTGTTGTCCGGTCATCTCCTCGAGGGCAGCTCGAGCAGGCTTCGTACCGGCGTTGGCTGGTGCGGATGACGCGGCAAGCGCGACCGCGGCCACGACCGGTGCCAGCAGCTTCCAAGTGGCGCGCATCAGGTTTGACTCCAGGATCTGCCGGCCAAGCGGCGGGAGGGAATGACGACGGTTCATCGGTGAATCTGAGCGGAGGAAGACTGGCACAAGTGAGCCTGTCTTGCCACCGGTGGATCAGGTCGGCGGAGTATAACGCTGCGATGGTTCATGCCACCGTCCCGCGTGCGGGTGTGTCGTTTGGTGCGAGATTCCTTTTGCGCGGAAGGGGTGTGGAGCGTTGTCCGACGTGGGTGCCGAACCGTGCTATCGTGGGGCAACTCGCAGACGGAAGTTCATGACTTTTGACGGGTTGAGGTCAGGTGGGTGTCCACTTTGTACCTTTGCGCATCGAATCGTTGGAGATGCTCGTGCAGTTCGGTCAGTTGCCCTTTTTTGCCTTGTTTGTCGGGTGCTTCGGCGCGGCGATCGCACCCCAAATCGCGGCTGCAGCGGACCCTGTGTCGATTGAAGCGGTCATGTCTGCCGACTTCCCAAGCGTGCTGATTCGACCCACCGGAAAGCAGGCGGTGTCGATACCTGCATGTCGTGGCGTGGTCTGGCAACGGTTCGACGCGGATGCCAACAGCTACATCCCGATTTCAAATCGAGCATGTCCGTCCTTTACTGTCGGAGTGGTGTTGCCAGACGAGGGACGGACCTTCGAAGTCGACGCTCCTATCAAGGAAGGGGAAATTGTCCGTGCGGTCGTTGTGACCGGCGTTGGTTGCACCCCTGCGCTTCCTTTTCCGATGGCCTCGTGTAAGTCGGTGGTCGCGGTAGAAGGGCCGACCATCACTGTGCGAAAGACGTCCGGCCGCTGATTTCGGTGGAAGTGACGAGCGCGGTGGGATGTACGGAAATGGGCGTCTTTCCGAATGCTTTGTGGAAAATGACTGTTGTTGGGCGTGGATTTCGCGTCCTCGCCTCGTCGATGCAGCGACGCCGTCCGTGCAAATGTGTCAATAGGTTGTAGGAAGCGTAGCTCTGCGGGCTGTTTTCTCGAGTGGCGTGGCGCAAACGTCCTTCTACGGTTTTGCACAGCCAAACAACACGGGCGTGGACTGGTCGGTCGGGGACAGGCAAAAAAAAAACGCGAGCCTTGCAGCTCGCGTTTTAGAGGCGACGACCGGATTTGAACCGGTGAATACAGGTTTTGCAAACCCGCCCCTTTGGCCACTTGGGTACATCGCCGTGGGGGTCGACGGCCATTTATCTGGACTCCCCTCTGTCGTCAAGAACAAACTGGCGGGGAGTTGGGTAGTACACGCAACGCCCCCACTGGCTTAGAGCCATGAGGCCATGTCCAGGTCCGAAGCGTTCATGATGCCGAAGCTCCCACTGTCTGTCACGATAATTGCGTACAACGAAGTGGACCGTATCGAGGCGGCCATTCGCTCTTGTGGCTTCGCATCGGAGGTGTTGGTGGTGGACAGTGGGTCTACGGATGGGACCGTGGAGTTGGCGCGGTCATTGGGCGCGAAAGTTGTGGTGCGCCGATGGGATGGGTTTGTCCGTCAAAAACAAGGGGCGGTGCACGCGGCTTCGTATGATTGGGTGCTTTCGATCGATGCGGACGAACGTGTCACGCCAGCACTCTCGCAGGAGATTGTGGCGAAGTTTGCGGAAGATACGAGGGATAATGCGTATTCCGTTCCCCGGCAGACATGGTGGCAGGGCCTTCCGCTTCGGGGTGGAAACGGCTTTCCTGACCGCCGCGTTCGGTTGTTTGACCGAAGAAAAGCACATTGGGGCGGCGAAGAACCGCACGACATCGTGATTGCGCAAGGGCCCGTGGGGAGGCTTCAGGGTGTGCTGGAACACCACTCCTATCGGTCCCTTTCTGACCACTTGCTGCGGGTAGCGAAATACGCGGAGCTGCAGGCAAATGGCTTGGTGGAGCGCAATGTGCGGGTCTATTGGTGGGACTGGTCGATTCGTCCCTTGCTTCATGTCGCGAAGGCGATTGTTTGGAAGGGGGGCTGGCGGGATGGACCGCGAGGCTTTGCCGTTGCATTTGTTGGCGGTGCACATGTCGCGTTGAAGTGGGGATTGGCGGCCATCCGATGTTCACCGGATGTGCGTAGTGAATGACCTTCCTGTTGGCCCCGTGGATATCGTCGTTCGCCGCCTTTCTACGCAGGGTGGAACCGAACGATATGGTCTCGGATTTGTTCGTTGGCTGGTGAAACGGGGGGTGCGGGTTCGGGTGTGGTGCCACGACGCCGCTGTCTCGATTCCGGGAGCCGAGGTTCACCGCGTGTTGGCGCGTGGGCGCGGACGTGCGGGGCGCTTGTTGGCAACCGCGTGGAGCGCGCGGCAGATACCGCGTGATGGCGTCACACTGGGCCTCTGTCGTGTTCCCAACATGGACGTTTTTCGGGCGGGAGGTGGCGCCCATGCAAGCGCAATGAGGCGGTTGGGAACCTGGTCGGCGGCGGACTTTCTCGAAGCACACGTAGACCGGATGGCCCTTCGTTCTGCAGCATGGGTCGTTGCGAACAGCGAGTTGGCACGTCAGGACATCGTGTCTGTCTCGGGCCGCTCTGATTCCCAGGTTTGTATTGTCAGAAATGGCGTAGATTTGTCGCAATTTACGCCGTCCACGATTTCGGTGCCTGCCGATGCGCCGCTCCTGTTCGTCGGTCATGGATTTGCACGAAAAGGGCTCTCGACTGCCTTGATGGCGATGGTGTCGATGCCTGAGCACCGTCTCGACGTTGTCGGCATGGAGCGACGAATGGGGACGTATCAGGCAATGGCGGAATCGCTCGGGGTCTCTTCGCGTGTCACATTTCTGGGTCCTGTGGAAGACCTCGCATCTACGTTGCGCAATCACCGTGCACTTCTCTTGCCCACCCGCTACGACCCGAGTGCAAACGTGGTCTTGGAAGCGATGGCGTGTGGTGTGCCGCCCGTGACAACGGCGGCAGATGGTGCGTCGGAGGTTTTGCCGGTGAGCTGGCTCAAGGTTGAAAGACCCGACGACGTTGGGGCGTTTGTGGCTGCAGTTCGGAGAGCGGTCTCCGAGCCAGACCTCCCGTTGCGGTGTCGTGCTGCAGCGGAGCAGTGGAGTTCAGACCGCTCGTATGCTGCGTTGGCCGTAGTTCTTGGAAGGGCGGAAAGCCTCCGCCGTCGGGTGATAGAATGACTATTCGACGTCAGGGTGCTGTCACCCGCTTGGCCGCACTTTTGTTGGGGTGGACGCTTCTGTCGGGCTTATCGACGGGGTGCGTGTACCAAACCTACATCGTCGACGAGCCCGGTGAACACATCTCGCGCGCGGCGATTGAGGCCATTATCTCGCAAGAGAGCCCCGTTCTGTATCGCGATGGTCGGACGCCGATGGGCGTGTTCTTTTCCCAAGAACACCGCATTTATGTGCGTGCAGACGATTTGCCGGAAGCGTGGATTCAGGCCATCGTCGCGGCGGAGGACCAGAGATTTTTTGACCATCCGGGGTTTGATTGGCGCGGAATTGCGCGCGCAATGCTGCAAAATATAAAGGCGGGGCGAGTGGTGGCAGGTGGCTCCACCCTGACGCAGCAGACGGCGAAGAACCTCTATTATCGTCCCGACCGCAGTCTTCGGAGCAAGTGGGAGGAGCTGTTGAACGCGCTGCGTCTGGAGGCCCACTTCTCCAAGCGAGAAATCCTGGAATTCTACGCAAACCAGTTCCACGTCAGCGCCAATGGTCGAGGATTGGCGATTGCTGCGCGGTATTTTTTCGACAAGGAGCCTCGGGATCTCACGGTCCTTGAGTGTGCCTTCATCGCAGGACTTGTGAAGGCGCCTGCGTCCTACAATCCCTTCGTTGGAGCAACCGAAGAAAAACGTGCGGAAGCGCGTCATCGAGCGGATGTTCGTGTTCGTTACGTTTTAGACCGTATGCTGGAGATGGGGTATTTATCTGCCGACGAGCATGCGGCGCTGAAGACGCAGTCCGTACCGTTCAAACGCGGCACTTTTCGGTATGACTCTTCTGTGTTGTTGGATGAGGTCGATGCGCGCCTTGAACAAGCGCCGTTTCCCGAGGTGTTTGCGGCACTTGGCATCGACAATCCGTCTACTGCCGGAATTCAGGTCGTCACAACGTTGGATGTGGACGTTCAGCGAGAGGCTACGTATGGGCTCTGGCACCATTTGAGCGACATTGGTCCGGCGCTGGAGGCATCGTCGGCGTCGGATTTGCTCCGTCCCGAGTCGGAGTCGAGTCCTGACACCCCAACCGTGCCATTGACGCCCCACTCCGTTGGAACGGCGCGTGTCGTTTCGGCGTCCCAAGAGAAGCGGTCGGTGAAGTTGGACTTTGGTGGGCGAGAGTGTACGGTTGACACCGCGGGCGTAGACCGTATGGTACGCATTTTGACAGTCGCGCGGGTGGGGCAAAAGCGAAAGTCCGGCGACAAAGCAGACCAAGCGGCGCTTTTTGATGTCTTGAAGCCAGGGGCCTTGGTCCTCGCAAGCGTGCGCGAGGCGGGAATTTGTGATTTGGAGCTCCGTCCCAACCTGCAGGGTGGATTGTTGGTGCTCGATGATGGCGCGATTCGGGCGATGGTGGGGGGCAATGACAACCGCAACTTCAATCGTGCTGTCGATGCAAAGCGGCAACTCGGAAGCACCTGGAAGGTATTGGTTTATGCCACCGCGATGCACCTTGGCTGGACATCTACAGACAGGCTCGACAACCGAACTGCAGCGTTTCATTTTGAGGGGACTTGGTATTTTCCTCGACCTGACCATTCGCCTCGTCCCGTCGTGTCTCTGGATCAAGCGGGAACCATGAGCGAAAACCTGGCGAGCATTTGGCTTTTGCATCATATGCTCGACCACCTCGACAAAGACACATTTGCATCTGTGGCCCGACAGGCGGGTCTTACACCCGATGCGGTCGGCGGCGACCGCGACGCATGGGTCAAGCGAGTGCGCGACGACTTCGGCATCATCGCGACTCCGACGTTGATGGACCAAGTCGCGTTCAATGCCGCAAAACTTGAAGTGCTGGCCGAGATTCCTTGGAATGACGGGCGGAGACTGGAAGTTCAGGCGCTTCTACACGGCGCGGGAACGGCGCGTGCGGCCCAAGAGGTTGGCTCTTCGGACTCGCGGCGTGCGCAAAAGCTTGCTGCGCTGGATTTCAATGCGGAACGACTTTCGGGCCTCGTAGAGGAATGCGCGGGAGCCGTTCGGCAATTGACGCGCTTTGCGGCGGACTCGGTCATTGCCCGGCAACGAGGAAACGACGACGCAACCGGCGTGACGGCGCTTCCGCCCAGCGAGATGTTTGCGCCGCTCGGATACCGGTGGTTGGATGACGCGACATTTCAGCTCGCATGTGGCCATTTGCATGATGGCTGGAATGCGGTGGATGCGCCTTTGTTGGAACGTCTCGCGGCCGACGCACCGCCGCGGGTTCCGACGATGGACGACCTGTTGCTGGATGCGCGGCTGCCGATGGCTACGTTCGCAAATATTCAACGGACCCGGCAGCGATGGAATATTGTCCTTGAAAACCAAGACCCCTACGACTTTGAGGTCTTACGGGCCAATCCAGACTTTCGTACGTTGGTGGGACTTCGGCACTTGGCGGCGCGTGCAACTGCGTATGGCGTAACATCTGACCTGCCGCCCGTAATGTCGCTCCCGCTTGGTGCCGCGGAGGTTTCCCTCGAAGAAGCTGCGCTGATGGTGCAAGGAATCGCGACAGGGCGAACTTGGTCTTATCCTGGCGTGGTGCAGGTGCCGGGCGGTGGTTCGCAGCCGACCGCGTCGCCCGAACGCGGTACGCTCCTGATTTCGGAGATTCGCGACCGTGATGGCAATGTGCTGTGGTCCGCGAATCCGGTCGCTACGGAGGTTGGTGACCCTGTGATTGGACGCATGGTGGGCGAGGTGCTTCGAAATGTTGTTCGATGGGGCACAGGAACGCGCGCCAATGGTGCGGTTCGCGTCGACGGGCATCCGGTCCCACTCGCGGGAAAGACGGGCACGACCAATAGCTTCCGAAATGCGGCGTTTTCGGGATTTGTTCCATCGATTGTCGACGGGAAGTGGAGCTGGGACAAGGGGTTCACCATTGCTTCTTACGTCGGTCACGACGACAACACGCCGATGAGCCGGGGAGGCATTCGAATTGCGGGTGCAAGCGGCGCGCTGCCGGCGTGGATGGGCGCGGCGGAGGGGCTTGCGCAGGCCAAGCTCCTGGGCTCGGGGGTGGTGTCCGGTTCCGACGAAATGGTTGTGCCCGGCGGGTTTTCGCGGGTTGCGGTGTCCGACGAAGGTGCGGGATTGCCCATCGCAGGCAGCGACCCTGACATTTCGGATGCGCGCCGGTATGCCCTCGTGTGGGGTGCCGGAATGCTCGCGGATGGAACCCTGGATGTCTCTCGCCGGCTCACGTTGTTACCTTCTCCGGGCGAGGCTGCTGCATCGAGCGCACTCCCAACGGTAGGCGATGCGAACGAGGCGGTCATCGAGAATAGTCCCGATTTCGGAACGGATATCGACATTGAGCCGTTCATCCATCCGGAGGAAGAGTGATGGGTTGGCGTTGGCTTCGTAGACCTGAATTGTTTTTGGTGGCGACCCTCTGCGCGTCTGGCTGTGTCATTCGGTATGGCGAAGGACCGCAAGCGGCGGCGGCGCCCGCCGAAACAGTCGTTCGGCCTGTCGATTTTGCGCCCATTGAGCGGCAGATTTCAGCACTCGTGGAGTCGTCGGAATCGGTCGACGCGCGGGACCGCATCGAGGTCGCGTGGTCGTTGGCGCAAAGCATGCGCAATGCAGATCCTGCGGCGCAGCACATCGTGAAGGCGTACCTTGAGCAGGTGATTGAAATCGAGGGCCGCGCCCATCCCATCGCTACTCCCCTGACCACGCGCGTTCTCAGCGAGGGTTTTGGTGGTGATGCGCGCGTCGAGTCCGACGAACTCGCGGGGCCTGAGCCGCTTCAGGAAGTGCCGCCCACCCGCAAGGGCGATGTGATTGACCCAGAGGGAGGCGAAGCGGCGGCCGAAGCGCCGGTTGGTCCTTCCGAACCAGACGTCGCCGCTGTTTTGTCGCAGGCGGCACGATTGATGGATGCGAAACGCCCGGACGAGGCCATCGCCGTATTGGAGGCATGTAAGGGTGTTTCCTGCTGGTCAGAGGTCGAGCCTGCGTGGAAAGAGGCCCGCGATGCCGTCGTTTTCCAGCGGAAAGAGTCACTGGCTGTACGTCTGCTGGAGCTGCGCGGTGAGCCGGAAGTGAGTGTGCAGCGCGCGGGGCTCATGGAGATTCAGCAAGAGCTGTCCGCTCTTCGGGCTGCTTGGCCGGGTAGTGCGTACCAGGAAGAGATTGGACGGCACATCTCGCGTGTGCAGAAGGAGCTTGAGCTCCTTCCCGAAGAATAGTCATGGTGGTTGTGGCGGCATTTGTTGTCGGTGTCGCCTCCTTGATCGTGGCGGCCGTCGTCTTCGTCGCCCATGCGCGACCGGACGCGGCGTTGGGCGTGCTCGCGCGCGCGACGGGGGATGAGATTGCTTGGCTCGAAGGTCGCTTGTCTGAAGAAACAGAACGACGACTAATTCGAGTTGTTGAGGGCCTTCAGTGGCCGCTGGCTGCCATGGTTTTTGCGTGGGCGTTTGTCGCAGGCGCGTTGATGGCGCTGTCACAAAGCTGACGCAATTCTTTTCTTGCCGGGTAAGAAGTCGCAAGGTACATGGTGCTCATCTCGGCTGGGTAGCTCAGTTGGTCAGAGCATACGGTTCATACCCGTACGGTCGGCGGTTCAAGTCCGCCCCTCGCCACTCCAGAACGCCTCGATGTTTCATCGGGGCGTTTTTTTTTTGCCGGTTTTGGTGGTCCGGAGTTTGCGCGGAGGCACACGGAATGGGGTAGGCTGCTGCTCCCCCTTTGCCTTGGACGCCCAAGATGTCGCGCACTTTTGATGGCCCCTCCGTGAAATCTACTGGCTCGGGAACCTCCTCGCCCAAAACTCGTCGGTCGTTTTTCCGCGAGGCAGGAGCGGTTGTCGCGGGCGGGCTTGTTGGCGCCGGGATGGGTGCGGCGGGTTGTGGGACCACACAACCTTCTGCCGATGGAGGCGGTGCTCCGGCGGTAATTGGCAAAAGGATTCGCTGGCGGATGGTGTCCAGCTTTCCGCGCTCGCTAGACACCATTTTCGGCGCAGCAGAAGAGATGGCGGCCCTTGTTGGTGAAATGACGGGTGGCGCGTTTGAAATTCGCGTCTACCCAGCCGGCGAGCTTGTTCCGGGGCTTCAGGTCATGGATGCAGTGCAAGCAGGTACGGTGCAGGCAGGACAAACTTGTAGTTATTACTACATTGGAAAAAATCCGGCGCTCGCATTCGATACGTGTGTTCCGTTTGGCCTGACCTCCCGCCAACAAGTTGCTTGGTTGGAGCAGGGCGGCGGTCGGGAGTTGGTCGATGGCTTGTTTTCCGACTTTGGAATCAAGACGCTGATTTCCGGAAACACGGGGGTACAAATGGGCGGCTGGTTCAAGGGTGAAGTCCCTGATCTCGCGTCCCTGAAAGGCTTACGTATGCGTATTCCCGGCATGGGCGGCAAAGTGATGGCGGAACTGGGCGTTAGCGTGCAGAACCTGCCGGGGGGAGACATTTATCCTGCGTTGGAACGCGGCGCGATTGACGCAACGGAATGGGTTGGCCCGTATGATGACGAAAAGCTTGGCTTTCATAAGGCGGCGAAGAATTACTATTATCCTGGGTGGTGGGAACCCGGTGCGTCGATGTCCATCTATGTGGGCCAACAGGCCTGGGATTCCCTGCCGGCGGAGTATCGAGCGATTTTGAAGACCGCCGCCGCACAAGCGGGACTCTCGATGCAGGCCCGCTATGACGCGCTGAATCCTGCAGCATTGGGTCGAATTCTCGAAAATGGAGTTGCCATGCGCCCATTTACAGATGACGTCATGCTCGCGGCACGGGCGGCATCCGAAGAGCTGCTTCAGAATGAAGCCGCCGGGAATGCCCAATACGCGAAGGTTTATGACGCATGGCGTCGCTTTCGGAAGGACTCCTTTGCTTGGTTTGGTTTGGCCGAACATGCCTATGGAAAAGCGGCCTATTCATTGTAGCGGACGTGTTTGAAGGGTTCTATCAGGGGGAAGCCGCACCCCATCGTACTAACTCGGGATAAACGATGATAAGTATAAGAGCGAGGATTTGTATCATAATGAACGGTACCGCTCCTCGGTAGATATCCGTGGTCTTGACCTCTGGGGGAGCGACGCCGCGAAGGTAAAAAAGCGAAAAGCCAAACGGCGGAGTCAGGAAGCTCGTCTGAAGGTTTAGACCGAGCATGACCCCGAACCAAACCAAGTCCACGCCGAGCAGTCGAGCGGCAGGAACCAGCAGCGGCAGGATGATGAACGCAATTTCAAAGAAGTCGATGAAGAAGCCAAGGACAAATACTGTGAGATTGGCCACCAGGAGAAGCCCAAGCTGTCCACCGGGAAGGTTTGTGAGTTGGTCTTCAATCCAAATGTCGCCATACAAGCCACGGAAAACCAAGGCGAAGGCGGTGGACCCAATGAGGAGAAAGACGACCATTGCAGTGAGTTTTGTGGTATCCTCAGCAGAAGTTCTAAGCGTCTGCTTGCTCATTCGGCCGCGCAACGAAGCCAAAATAATCGCGCCAACTGCGCCAACGGCTCCAGCATCGGTTGGCGTGGCAATGCCAAAGAATATGCTACCCAAGACGAGCGCTATCAGCGCAAGTGGTGGCAGCATCACTGACCCTACCTGCTTCGCTAACGCGCGAACATCTGCTGGACGGGCATCTGGGGGAAGTGCTGGCGCGCTTGAAGGCGATACCCATGCTACTCCCAATACATAAACTCCATACATTGCTGCCAACAGAAGTCCGGGAACGAGGGCACCGCGAAAGAGGTCACCGACGCTCACACCGAGTTGGTCCGCCAAGACGACCAATACGACACTTGGTGGAATAATCTGTCCCAGCGTCCCGCTCGCGGTAATGATTCCTGTACTGAGGCTCTTGGAGTAGCCGTGCCGCAACATGACCGGTAGGGAAATCGAGCCCATGGCGACAACGGAAGCACCCACAACCCCGGTCGCGGCGGCGAGAAGCGCACCTACAAAGACCACTGCGAGCGCGAGACCTCCCCGTACACGCCCAAAGAGAGCGCCAATGGTAGTAAGGAGGTCCTCCGCAAGCTTCGACTCCTCAAGAATTTTGCCCATAAATACAAAAAACGGCACCGCGAGGAGTACTTGGTTCGACATAATGCCGAAAATGCGCTCCGGCAGAGCATTCATCAAGGACCACTCGAATACGCCCAGTGTCACGCCAATGACGGCGAACAGCAGGGCCGTTCCTCCGAGAGAAAATGCGACGGGGTACCCCGTGAAGATGAGGGCGAATGCAGCCACAAACATCAGGGGACCGAGCAAGTCGAGGTTCACGCATCCTCCCTTGGGGCGTCGCCATGCGCATCGTATGAGGGAAGGTGTCCGCGAAGTCGAGCGGCATTCCGAATTAGCTCTGACACGCCCTGAAGTGCGACGAGCGAAAAACAAACCAGGATAGCGGACTTGATGGGATACCTTGGCAACCCCCCGGGGTCTTGGGAGACTTCCCATACTGCCCAGGAGTTTAGGACGCTTGGCCAGCAAAAGTAAAGCGCGAACCCGCAGAATGGCAGCAAGAAAAGCAAACCACCGACCAAATCGATCCAAGTCCGCGCTCGTCGTCCCAGGCGCCCATAGATTACGTCCACTCGCACATGGGCATTCTGTTGCAATGCCCATGGGGCGCCCAATAAAAAGAGAAGGCTAAAAAGGTACCATTGCGCTTCGAGCGCGGCATTGCCTTGTAGCTCGAGCCCCAAATCACGCGCGAGATAGCGCAATATGGCATTGGCCGCGCCAATCATAACCATCAATGCGGCGAGCCAGGAGGTTGCTCTCCCGATTTTTCCAGACATGCGGTCGATGGCGCCAGAAATGCGTAGCAGGATGGGGAACAGCACGTTTCGTCTCCATGCGTTCGGCAACCCTATCAGAATTCGACGCCGTACTTCTGCTCGCAGCCAGCAGCAGTCGGCGCGACGTTGCAATTGCCGGCAATGTAGCGGGGCTTTCGTGGTCGAATGAACCTGGAGACTGCCCGTCGAGCGTCGCGAACCAAGGGTGAAAACCCATCGCCGAAGGAGCGAAAATGAGACGCGGACCCGCACGACCACTCGGTGCTTGTTTGTTGGCTGCTTTGCTTGTACCTCTGTCGGCTGTCGCTGGAACCAAGGATACGGGTGGAGCAGTCACCGTTGCCAATCAGCGCGATGAAACGGTTCACGTGCTGATTGACGGCGAACTTGCGGGCGTAGTGGCGCCCGGGGAGCGGCAGCGCATTCGTGCAGCAGATGGCAAGCACAAAGTTGAAGTGGAGGATACCGCTGGTGCGTTGATTGTGCAAGAGCGTGTCGTAGTTGAGGATGACAAACTTGCACGCTTGCGTGTAGAAGCCGGGATGGCATCTATTCAAGTCGTCAATCCCAGTGCGCGACCGCTGATTGCATCGGTAGCGGACCGGTCCGGTCACCCGATTTCCGTTGCATTGGGCGCAGGACAGGTGAAGGAGCTCGACATACTGCCGGGCGAAGTCACGTTGACTGTATCGAATGTTTGGTTTGGGCGACGAGAGGTCGTCTTTTCCGAATCCCGCGTCGTGGCCCCGAGAGCTGTCGACCGTGTCGTCATCGACCGCACAGACCTTGCGCTTGTCCGCGTAGACAATCCAAGCGAGTTTGCAGTTCGGGTGGAAGTCGGTGGTATCGACTTCGGTACGCTACCGCAGGGTGGCACCGAGTACAAGTTGGTACCGATTGGTGAGCAGTCCGTTCAAATGTATGTCGCGAATGACTTGGTTGCGCAGGAGTCCGCGACAGTTGATGCGCGAATGGGCTCCGTTGTGGTCGCTGACGTTCGTGCAGGCGAGCTTGTGTTTGAAAACCGAAGCCGCAGCGCCGTTCGTGTCGTGGTGGATGGTGCGCCGGGAGCTTGGGTACTGCCCAACCATGAGCAGGTGTTTCGTCAGCCAGTCGGCCTTCGGTCTCTCGACCTCGTCAATGCAGCGGGCGAGGTGGTGGAGTCTCGCGAGGTGCGGGTCGGCGAGACCCGGCGAACGTATGTCAAGCTCGCGCGTCCCGTACCTCCACACACGTCGGCGCAGCCGGGCAAAGGGCACCGTGAATCGCGTCCAGACAGGGACCACCACGGTCATCATTGACAGTTTGTCGAAACCGTAGCAGCGACGGGACGTGAATACGGTATAGTTTTTTCATGAAACGTCCTCCTCGCTACCTGCATTTTTTGTTGCTGTGTTTCGGCGCGACCCTCGTGGCCTTTACGGATGGGCCGGATGCTGCGGGGGTCGTGCTGGTTGACTCCACCGAAGTTGACGGACCTCCCTTCGCGCCATTGGACAGCACCGTTTTGACGTCGTTGGGATTGAACGATGATAGTACCGATACGGTGGCGCTTCCTTTCACATTTACGTTCTACGGTCAGTCATACGACGCCGTTACCGTAAGTAATGAAGGTGCCGTATTTTTCGGCGTACCCGTAGCCGGTTCTTCCGGCTCGTGTCCTAACGGCGCAACCTGGAATGGAATAGCGGCGTTGTGGCAAGACTGGTCTGCCAACGCCGTCTCGATGGCGACTGTAGGGCGGTATCCCAATCGTACAGTTGTATTTTCGTGGACAGGGCCCCATGGAACGGCCGGTGGCGATGGCCAGGTGCAGCTCTGGCTTGGGGAAGCGCGAAGCGATATTTGGATTGTGTTGGACGACATTGTTTTTGGCGACCCGGCAGTAGATGGCGGCCTGACAGGGGTTTCGGGCGCGTCAGATGGGTATGGAAATGGTGTTGCATGGGGGTGTGGTACGGCATTGCCGAATGCAACGACAGCATGGGTTGGTCTCAATGTTCTACGAATATCATCGGGTAGGCAGACCACGGACAACCTGGAGGCGCCGCTCGAAGGTATCGACGAAAGTGGCCTCGCGGGGGCCTCGTTGGCTTCATCCGACATTGACGGGGATGGATTTTCGGACATCGCGGTCGGCGTTCCCAACGAAAACGAAGTTTTTATTGCCTTGGGCGCCACGACCACTTGGGGCGTTCCGTTGGATGCTTTGAGTACGAAGGTTGTAGGCGTTTCGGGTTCCCAGATGGGCGCTGCTGTGGTCCTCGCGGATGTGGATGGGAGCGGGCTTCCGAGCTTGGTCGTAGGTGGGCCGGAAAGTGACCTCGGCGGGACCAACCATGGCTTGGTTGCGTTGTTGTCAACGGATGCGCTCGTGCCTGGCTCGCTGGTCGTCACGGCGGACGCAGACTGGTGGGCCACTGGACCCTCCACGAGAACCACCGCAGCCACCTCCGCCGCGTCCTGGGCCTCTCCGAGGGCGGGGGTGGCATTGTCCATCGGTGACGTGAGTGGGGATGGGTATCCGGATGTCATTGTCGGCGCGGAAGAGGACGACTCGGCAGGCACAAATGCGGGGGCCATTTATGTTGTGTACGGTTCTTTGTTGGATTGGAGTGCGCGCCCAAGCATCGCTCTAAATACTGCCGATGTATCCTATATTGGTACGCAGGCGGGCGACCATCTAGGCGCTTCTATTTTGGTTGACGACCTCAATCTGGACGGTATCGACGATATCGTCGTAGGCGCTCCGTATGCGGAGCCTCCGAGTGGTACGTCGAACGCGGGGCGTGTTTTTGCATTGTATGGGGCGATTTCCTCCGGGGCGTATCTGGTTGAGTCGAGTGCGACATGGACTGTTGGAGGCGCCTCGGCTTCAGGGGAGCTCGGAAGGGGACTTGCGCTTGGTGATGTGTTGGGAAATGGTTCGGCGGACCTCATTGTAGGAGCACCCCTCGCGACCTCCTTCGGAGTTCGGTCGGGCCATGCCGCAGTGTTTGACGACGTGACCACATTGACCGGAAATCTCGAAGTTTTGGTTGATTCCTCGGCGCTTTGGACCGGTGTGGCATCAGGAGACCAGTTTGGCGCAACGCTGGCGGTCATGGACGTCGACGCGGATGGAGTTGATGACCTGATTTGGGGGGCGCCGGGTGCAGACGCGGGCGTCGAGGTGGGCGTTGGCGCCGCCGGCGTGGCTTTGGGACCCATTGGAGCAGCGGGGGATTTGGAGGACTCCGACTGGCAATTCTTTGGCGTGGATACGGGGGGCGGCTTCGGCTATTCCTTGATTGCAAACGTTGATGTTGACGGTGATGGAAAGTCCGGATTTTTGGTATCAGCCCCCTATTCGTCGAGTTCCCGCGCATCAGCGGCCGGACAAGTTTGGGCGGTAGAGCTGTCCGCTGACTTTGTCGATGAAGACGGGGACGGCTTTGTTGGGTATTCCGGTGGAGGCTTCGATTGCGATGATAGAAACTCCGCTATCAATCCCAATGTACTTGAGGCCGATGGCAACGTGCTGGATGACGATTGTGATGGTTGGATTGACGATGTTCTCCTGCTCCGATTGCGCGATGCAGACTGGCGTTGGGACGTAGACGAGGAGCTCAATGCGAATCCAGACGAGGACGCAGACTGGATCGACATCGAGGATAGGACGGCCGGTGATGACCTAACCACTGCATTTTCCGGGTCCGGCGTGAAGTTGGTCGCGTCATCTTCCGTACAAGCCGCAGACTCAGCGTTTGGAAGTGCGGGACTGGGAAATCTGGTTGCGGAGATTACCGGCGATGGTTTGGAAAACGAACTTTACATTCTGTTCGACGACGAGGTGGATGCGCTCGCCTTCAATCTGTTGGACCCAAGCGGTGTCTTTGAAATATCCCTATATGCGAATGGCGATACCCTATTGGAGGGCGAGGTGTTGGATATTGTGATGCCGGATAGGGCGGAAGGGCAACGCGTTGGAATGGTGTTTTCGCAATCCATCGATGGTATTCGTATTGGTGCGTCGCCGAGTGATGGTTGGGGATTTGATGACCTAACGATTGTTTGGGCGGATGGCACGGACCGCGACAAAGATGGATATTCGGATAAGGACGGCGATTGTGACGACGGAGACCCAGCCATATCTCCGGGGGCATCCGAGGACCTGTCGAATGGTGTTGATGACGATTGTGATGGCATTGTGGATGGCGGTGATTCGGGCATTTATAGTGATTCGGCAGTATGGGCGGCAGATGCCGGAATCGAGCCACAGATTGTTGACTTTGAGGCTCTGACGCCAGGTGATATTGTTTCTACGGATTACGTTGACCTCGGCATATATTTCAATGGGCAGCTGGAAGTGTCGACGGACGTAGATGGCGCGTTGCCGGTAGCGTCGCAAGGCGGTGAGTGCCTTGCCGCATCATTTGAGGTATTGTTCGAGGAAGTACAGCCGGCAGTTGCCGTGTACGTCTTGGACCTTGCGGGCGACCTCACGGTAGAAGGGGAAGCGCATGGTGTCTCTTTGTACAACGTTACCATTCCTTTGGCGAGTGAGGATTTAGATGGCGGAAGGTTCATTGGGTTTGTATTTGATTACGGCGTAGATAAATTGGTGTTTTCGTCAGATACGGCTTTGGATATTTGGGGTGTCGACAACCTTATCTTCTCCGAGCTTGGATTGGACGATGCCGATGGAGACGGGCGCACCGAGGCGGAAGGCGACTGCGATGACAGCGACGCAAGTGTGTCGCCCGATGCTTTGGAAGTTTGGTACGATGGCGTGGATGCAGATTGCTCGGGAACCAGCGACTTTGACGTGGATGGGGATGGTTTCGACAGTAGCGCGTGGGGTGGATTGGATTGCGACGACGTTGACGCTGCACGCTCTCCTGGAGCAACGGAGGTCTGGTACGACGGCATCGACACCGACTGTTCTGGCTCTTCTGACTTCGACGTGGATGGTGACGGGCATGACAGCAGCGCCTTTGGCGGGGACGACTGTGATGATGTCGATGAAACGATATCACCCGATGCCGTCGAAACTTGGTATGACGGCGTAGACAGCGATTGTAAGGAGGATGATGACTTCGATGCAGACGGCGATGGTTACCGTTCTGGATTCGCGGGAGGAGGTGGAGGCGTCGGCGGGACCGGCGGAGTGGATTGCGATGACGGGGATTCCGCGGTTTCGCCAGGTGCAACCGAGGTTTGGTACGATGGTATAGACAGTGATTGTTCGGGTGATGGTGACTTTGACAGTGATGGTGACGGTTTTGAAGCGGTAGAGTGGGGTGGTCCCGACTGCAACGACGACGACGCATCCATCTTTCCCGGAGCCGAGGGTGATGCATGCTATGATGGTGTTGATACCGACTGTGACGGCTGGAATGACGACGATTGCGACCGTGACGGATTTGCACACGACGCATACGGAGGCTTGGATTGCGACGACGCAGACAGCGCCATCAACCCGCTGGCATCGGATATATTGGGAGATGGTGTTGATTCCAACTGTGATGGAGCTCCCGAGTTTGATGACGATGGTGACGGTTTTGATGGCATTGAAGATGGTGGAACGGACTGTAATGACACTGACGACGCAATTTTCCCCAGGGCAGTAGAAGTTTGGTACGACGGTGTGGACCAAGATTGTATGGGGGACGACGATTTTGATGCCGACGGCGACGGCTATTCCTCGGATATCTATTCTGGCTTAGATTGTAATGACTTCGATCGTTCTATCCACCCTGGTGCTTACGACTATTCTTATGATGGAATAGACAGCGACTGCGATGGCAGTGATGATTATGACTTGGATGGAGACGGATTTGCGTCCATTTGGTACGGTGGGTCGGATTGCGACGATGCAGACTCTTTGGTGTTTCCGGGGAATGCGGAGATTTGGTATGACGGGGTGGACTCGGATTGCTCCGGTGGCTCGGACTTTGACCAAGACGGCGATGGGTGGGTCAGCGAACTCTGGGGCGGCGAAGACTGTGATGACCTCTCGTCCTTTGTCGCGCCAGGCGTTGCAGAGGTTGTCGGAGATGGTATTGACCAGAACTGCGATGGAGTCGACGATGTAGACGACGATGCGGACGGGTTCTGGTCAAGCGACGACTGCAACGACAGCGATGCTTCTATTTTCCCCGGTGCGAGGGACGCATGCTACGATGGTATCGACGCGGATTGTGCTGGCGACAACGATTACGACTGCGACGGGGACGGATATTCCTACGGCACGGGAGGGGATTGCGACGATGCAAATCCGCTGATTTCGCCCGCAGCAATGGAGATTTGGTACGACGGCGTTGACCAAGACTGTGATGGCAAAAACGACTTTGACGCAGACGAAGATGGGTATATTCACGAGTCGTGGGACGCCGAAGGGGACTGCAACGACGGGGACCCATCCCAGAACCCCGGCGTCGCGGGGGATGGCTGTTCGCCCGGCGACGACGATTGCGATGGGATTGTGGACGAAGACTGCGGCGCGGGCGGCGACGAAGGCGATGGCGGGGAAACGGGGTCGGACGGAGGAGGCACGGGCGAAGATACTGGAGCCGACGGTGGTTCGGGCATGGGCTCGGATAGTGGCGGGGGCGAAGATGGCTTTGTGGATACAGGGCACGAGAGCCGAGAGCCGGACGGGTCAGGCGACCCTTTGCCCAATGAAGACTGGGTTGCTCCCGAAGGTAGTGGCTTAACAAAAGGCACTACGCCCGGATGCTCGTGTGCAACAGGTTCGGCGTGGGCGACCCTTCCGTGGTTTGGGTTGGTTCCAGGCTTCGCGCTTCTGCGGAGGCGGAGGCGGCACGCGTAGAACGAACGGATGACGGTCGTTTGACGCGCATCCAAAGTACAGGTGGAGCAGGTGCGGTGTCACGAACCAACCGGACCCTCCCTTGAGTTGGTTCGGGCGAAGTGCTGTTAGTGTACGGTTGTGTCCCCGTCATTCCCGAGATTGCCCGTCCATCCGCGTCGACGTGTACGTGGGCCTGCAGGCTCTCCGGCGCGACCACCCTCAATGACCTGGAACTTAGAGAGTTCCTTCTCTATCTTTTTCTTCTCTCGTAGAAGCTGACGGCGCTGAGGATTCGGAGGCCACCAGCCTCGTCCGATTGCGTATCCCATGGCAAGGCCGGCGATGCGCATTCCTGCATTCATGGAGGAGCCCGTTAGCATCATCAATAGCTCGAAGGCAGCGACCAAGATTCCAATGGTGCGCGCTTGCATCGGACCAATAAACGCCAAGTGAACCATTTGGTTCCCAAGGCGACCCACCCATATCCCGACCAATCCGAGCGCCGGGCCTGCGGCACCCAGCGGGAGCGTACCCCACAACTGGGTCCAGCTTGTGCCGAGCACAAGGTAGTGCCCGACCAGTTGAACCATCAACGTGAGGAGAACGGCCGCTCCAGCCGACCATGCGTATCCTTGAAGTAAACGTTTCGTACCAATCGCATCTTCAAGCTGCCGGCCGATAAAGTAAATCCAGAGTAAGTTGAACGCGAAGGACAGGGGAACGCGAGGACTGTGGAATACGACGCTGGTCAATAGTTGCCAAACATAGCCGCGTTCGACAATATCCAAAGCATTCAGAGCTACAATGGCTTCAGGGTTTGGTACAAACTCCCCCAACACAAACATGAGTACCAGTGCAACTGTATGTATCGAAATGATTGTGGTGACGCCTGAGCGTGGTCGACCGAATGGAGCCTTGCGTTGTGGTTGGCGAGGTGGCAATGGTCTGTCTCCGAAGATGGCGCATGACATGGGTCGGCTAACACATTATTGGACCCCTGTAGGTTACGTCGGAATGGGATGGGCTGGTGAAAATAGGATATGTTTCTCGTTTCATGTATCCGTGAGATTCGACTGTGCCGTTACAGCGATGCATCCTGTGGTTGGGATTCCTTGTCCTTGCGTGCATCTGTACGAACGCCCATGCACACCCCTTTCAGGACGGGCTTGCAGGTCACAAGATTCGGGTTGTTGTTGATGCGCACGAAGTGCGTGCTGACTTGCTTGTGGAAGAGCCCATACCCTGGGTGCTCAAGGACTTGCGTGCGTTTCTCGTCGACGTTCCATCTCCGAGCGCCGAAGACCAGGAACGCTACACTTCGCGTCGATTGACGGAGTTTGAGGACGGGTTCCAGTTGTATGTGGATGGGGTTCGTGTCGGCTGGAGGCGGGAGCCTTGGGAGGGGTCCAATGGGGTTGGTGACCGACAGTTCGTGGTTTTCGGGCTAACATTGGTCGCCGACCTACCCGAAAGTTCGGATTCCATTGACCTTCATCTACTGGACATCAACCACGAGGACAAGAAGGTGGCGCAGTTGGTGGATGTTTGGAGTCACCCTTCGGTCGATGTCCGAGGCTGCAGTCTGTGGCGCGATGCGAATGGCGCACCCAAGGAGAATCGTGCGGGACAGTGGGCGGCGGGGGATTCGATGCGGGAAGTGCGCATTGCTGTCGTGCGAAACGGCTGGTTCCAGACATGGTGGCACCAACTGGGACGTCGGGTCAGGGGAATTCCGCTGGGTCCGCAGCCAATGGGTCCCAATGGCGAAGCCGGGCCCAATCATGAAGTTGGGATTGCGGTGATTCTTTTGGTGGCCGGCGTTTTGGGTGTTTTCGCGCGCAGAAGGAGCCGGAAAACATTTTCTGCCGATGTTGACAGTAGAAGGGATGTTCAGTAAAGGGGTGTTCAGGTCCCATCAGTCAGGAGGAACCATGTTTGACGATGAGGAAGTGTCAGCAGCGCGCGGAGGCTCATTGTCGCCCCGTCAAGCCGAAGTTCTCGATGTAATTCGGCGCACCTTGGAGCGCCGTGGCTTCCCTCCCACATATCGTGAGATTGGAGATGCCCTCGAGATTTCGAGCACGAATGGCGTTGCTGACCACGTGAAAGCGTTGGTGCGCAAAGGGTACATTCGAAAGGCGAAGGGCGGCGCTGCACGCGGCTTGCAGCTCACGGAGAAGGCTGGTGATACGCCCCGAGGTGACACAATCCATGTGCCTTTGGTCGGAACGGTTGCGGCGGGAATCCCGATGTTGGCCGAGGAAAACCTAGAAGACGGCCTGCAGCTTGATGCATCAATGGTCACCGGCACTGGGCGCTTCTTTGCGCTGCGTGTACGGGGCGACTCGATGATTGAAGAGGGCATCCTCGAAGGTGACTTGGTCATCGTGCGCGAACAGTCCGAAGCGCGGGATGGTGACATCGTCGTTGCGCTGGTCGACAATGAGGCCACCATTAAGTTTTACTTCCGTGAGGGAGGGAGGGTTCGCCTTCAACCTGCGCACCCGACGATGGCGCCCATTTTTGTCGAAGATTCAAGTGAGCTGAATATTCAAGGAGTCCTCGTGGGTGTTTGGCGTCAGTACTGACCCCCTTCAACCCCTTTCGCCTCTGACGTGCTCTTTTTGGGGTGTGCGTGATGCCCGTTCGTCGATCCAGCCTTTGGGTTGAGGTGGCGCTTGCGCTCGCGGTCATCACGCTCACCACCATTCTGTTGAATGCAAGTGTTTTTTGGCTCATTCTAAAGCGTGCCGAAGAGGAGCGTAGAACGGACTTGGCGGAGGCCCTTGTTGCTGGGCTCGTCGCGCAGTTGGAGGCATCGGGAACGGGCACCGGTCCACGTCCCATTGACATCCTTCGAGCCTACGGAGATTCGCAGCTTTCGTTGGATGAACTGTTTGTGATGGACCAGTCGGCTGCGGTGCTTCATAGTGTGAAGGGGCGTCCACCCGATACTCCCGACTCTTCCCTGCGAGCGGCACTTTTTGGGCGCGAGTCATCGACGCAGTTGGATGGCGTTCTTTGGGGAAAGCGAAGCGTGGCTGTGACCGCTCCGGTGGTTCTTCGCGGCGAGCGACCGGCGGCATTGCGGGTCAGGATTCCCCTGGCCACGCCCGTAGCGTTTGGGGGTCCTGCCTCGTTTGTATTGGCCTACACAGGTACGACAGGGGTCTTGCTTGCAATCTTTGGGTTTGTATTGTTGAGGCAGCGCCTTATTTTGCCAATTGCGGAGATTCGTCGGGGGACTGACCGCATCGCAGGAGGAGAGTTCGGGCACTCGGTTTCGATTGAGGGGTCCAATGAACTTGAGGCCCTTTGTGCCTCGCTCAACGCGATGAGCGCCGAACTTGCGCTGTACCGCGGTAGAACGGCCGATCAGCTGGCGGAGGTGCGGCGTGCGAATGACGAATTGCGTGCGACGCAACATGCGTTGATTCGCTCGGAACGACTCGCGGGGGTCGGCCGTCTCGCAGCGGGCGTCGCGCATGAGCTTGGGAACCCGTTGGCAGCTGTTCTTGGTTTCGTTGAGCTTTTGGCACAGGGACTTGGAGACCCTGCGCTGGAGGCGGACCTCCTTGCTCGAAGTCGAGTCGAGCTTGAACGCATGCATCGCATTATTCGAGATTTGCTTCATGATTCCCGCAATCGTGCCGCGGAAACGGAGTTGGTAGACGTATCTCGCGCTATATTCTCCGCATTTGACTCTGTGCGCCATTTGGCGAGGTTTAGGGAAATTGCATTGCACTGTTCCCATCTGCCGAAAGATGACAAGATTGTCGTATCGATGGAGGCGGGTCGGTTGCATCAAGTCCTCGTAAATGTGCTATTGAATGCGGCCGATGCTATCGGACCAACTCGTGGTAGTGTGTCTGTGAGCGTGAATGCTTCGCCGACAGATGTTGTCCTTACGGTAGTCGACTCGGGCCCCGGCTTCTCCGAGATGGCGTTGGAACGAGCGTTGGAGCCGTTTTTTACCACGAAAGAGCCGGGGGCAGGAACCGGTTTGGGATTGCCTACCTCAAACCAAATGTTGCAAAGTGCCGGTGGTTGCCTCGAAATTGGGAATGATTCCAGCGGTGGAGGCTTCGTTCGGATTTGCCTGCCAACTTCGGTGGGTGACGGATGAACGAACCGCAACTGCCGCTTCGCACGCGCTATGTCGTGTTGTTTGCCGTTTCGGCCTGGGCTCTTATGGTACGTATACCTCGCTTCATCGTTCGGTGGGATGAAGTAGCAATTGCATATGCAGCGTATCTTGCGCCAACAGGACAACTTGTTTCCGAAGGTAGACTCGGTGATGCGGTTTCGACGTGGGTCGGTCTCCATCCACCGCTGTATGCAATTTTGGTCGCGTTGGCCGATCTTGTGTGGCCTGCACCTGCGATGTGGATGGGCTTGTCTTTGGCGTGTTCGGTGGCGGCGGTGGCGGTTGTCACTTGGTATAAGGGTGTCTTTGCCGGCTTGGCACTTGCGTCGTCAACGATTCATGCACTCGATGCAGCGGAAGTGAACAACTATTCACTTGCGAGTCTGGGAATCGCCATGGTCGTCGCATTTCCGCGGGAACACACGCCCTGGCGGATCTTTGCTGCGGGAATCGCGTGTTGGGGGCACGTTTTGGCTGCTGTTGTCGCGGGAGTCGTTACCCTTCATTCCGTTTTCGATGGACGGCAGGCGAAGCGGCGAACGCTGCTGCTCGGTTCGACTCTTGCCGCATTGCCGGTTGTCGTGGGAACTCTACGTTTGATGGGTGCTGACTCGACGTATGAACAGCCTGCAATCGATTGGTCATCGTGGGGAACTATGGTTGCAGAGCACATTGGACCCTTTTCGATTCCCTTGGTGTTTGTAGGAGTCCTTGGCTTTTGGAAGGCGCCAGGTCGCGCTGGCTATGCGCTGTTGGCTTTGGGGGGCGCGTATCTGGTCGCGTTGTACTTAGGGGTCGCCGCTCCCCATCAGCGTCCTTATCTTGGATTGTTCGCGCCACTTAGCGCAGTATTGGTTGGGCGGGGTATGGGTCTCATTCTTGGCATGAGGAGGAGTTTTTTCTTTCCTGGTCTTGGGATATTTGTTTCCGCGTGCGTTCTCCGTACTGTTGGCTTGGTAGGTACGGATACATCTATCGTTCAATCGATTGCCGAAGACCTTCGTTCCGCACGAGGAGTGGACTGGGTGCTGGATACTGCGCGACCCGCCGATACAATCTGGCTTGTGTCTCCCGCACTGCGTGAGGATGACGATAAGTTCGACTCTTCACCTGTTTTGTGGCGCTTTCCGCCATTTCAGGCCATGCGTCGAGTGGACGTTGGTGGCGTACCAACCGACCCAACTGATTGGTTGTATGGGCATCCACGGCTTGTTGGTTCATTTGTCTTGCACTCTTCAACGGAGCTTGAGCTCGCGAGGTTCGATGAGGTCTGCAACGCTGCTTTCCAAAATGATGCTTCGGTTTGGGTGGTGCTTTACGACCATTTGCCGGCAGTTGGATTAGAGGAGCGCATAGAGAGGGCTGTTCGGCCTTATTCAGTCCGCCATCGCGCGTTCCAGAGACCGTCCAATCTGGGCGCGGACCAAGTCTGGCAAATCGTCGGTGCGCCGGATCGGGTTCAAAAGGGAGTCGGTGCACATGCACGCTGAGATGGTGCAGCCTTCCGCGCCTTGGACAACCGTGTGGCCGGTGTGGGTCGCGCTCAGTTTATGGATAGGTGGGCTGTGGGGTTGCCGGGAGCACCTGTTGCGACGTTTCAGGGGCAGGTACGAGCTTCTTGGCGTGTTTGTTTTGGCTATGGTGCTTCGCCTCGTGGTGCTTCCCGTTTTCGGGCGGCATCAATTCGACGGCCATGAAGCGGAATATTGGGACATCTTTACTGGCAGTCGGCCTCTTGGAAGGGGTGGGCTCGTCTTGTATCCCTCCATGCAGTGGTTTTGGTGGGCACTCGGACGGGTGTTGCCGCATACGAGTGCAGTCCCTCCGGTTGTGTCTGCGTTGATTGCTTCTTGTGGTGTGGTGGTTTGGGCAGATGCGTTCGCGATACTTGAGAGGCGGTCGACCGGACTTTTCGTGGGACTTTTGCTTTCAATGTTGGGAGCGCATGCGGCGTGGAGTAGTTCAGCATATAACGTTGCAATTCCATGGTTTTTTTCCGCGGTATTTCTTTGGTGTATCGCCGGACTAGGCCTCCATCATCGCGTTCCGCTGCAATATTTGTTGCTATGCGGATTTTCATATGTATTGTCCGTTTCTACCCGTCTGGATTCCGGCATTGTAGGGGTGGCAGCATTGCCGATTTTGTTTTGGTCGGTGCAGGGTGCGGGTGTTCGCCGTGCTTGGATGGTTCGGAACCTGCGTATTGTGCCTTTTTTTGCTTTGACTGCGCTGTGGATGTGCGCATGTATTTGGCCTCTGTTGTTTCCAGGCGAAATACCGGGTGCGGGTGAGCGCGCACTTTCGTTTTGTATCAATCAAGATTGGCTCGGACCGCTGTTCCCAGGAGGGGCTCCACTTTGGGTGCTGACCGTGTCTTGTTTCGTCATTTTCGGAGCCTGGAGTGGTCCTCAGTGGCGGTTTCTGGGTGTGTTGGTTTCCTTGTTGATTGCTACTTGTGTCACCCATCTTGTGTTGTCTTCATTCGATGATTATGCAGACCGTCATGGGCTTTGGGTGTGGTTTCCGCTGTCGGCGATGTTGGGATTATGTTGGACCAATATGCAACGATTTCGGATTGCGTGGGCATTGCTGCCTTGCGCATTGCTTGTTCTTTTGGTTTCCGACTTGGTGGCGCTTCGGGAAAGGTTCTATGGTTCGGAGGAGGCGTATCTCATGAAACTGGAACAGGATTCGCGTTGGCGTAGTCTTCCTCGTTGGAGTGTGGCTGAGGCCCTTCTCGACCCGACGGGTGAAGTTTGTGGGTGGGTCGGAGAGGACCCTCGCGTCGCGATAGACCCCGTCCGTTCCCATTTCAACTTGCTCGACCCTCTTGAAGCCGAGTCGCTCCGTGGCCCCAATGGCTGTCTTCGTTGGTGCGTGGATGTGCAGGACTGGCGTTGGTCTTCTCGTGGTGTTCGGGACCGCGCGCTGCGCGTGGCTCATCTGTTCGCTGTTGAACCCGTGGCTGTGGTGACGGATTCGTCGTCGGGGTATGGGTGTTTGGTGCTGGACGTGCAGTCCCGGCAAGTGTGTCCAGACGCTTCGACGTCGCCTCCGCTTGCCGCCCGATTCTCGTCTACGTCCGTAATCCCTTAGCTTTGACCTCTTCTTTCGTCGGAACGCGATGTATCCGCAAATCGAAACTATCCTCGCGACTCTGTCGGCGCTTTCGCGTAGGGAACGATTGTTGTTGCTGATTCGCGCGGTCGGGCAGGGGCTCGCCGTATTTGCGGGTATGGTTTTTGTTGGCGTGCTGTTCGTACTCGTCGGCGCGCCCATGTCCGTCGTGGGGCGTGGAACCTTGTGGGTTGCCGTCGTTACGGGTATCCTATTTATGCTTTGGCCACTCGCTTGGCGGTGGAAGGATGCTGGCAGCGCCGCTTACCAGGCAAAGAAAGTTGAGGAGATGCTTCCTGCGTTGCGGCAGCGTTTGGTTACCATTGTGGGGGTTTCGTCTCATCCCAACGCGTGGACTGCTACTTCGTCGCGAAACCCGATGCTCCTTCTACGTTCGGCGCAATCGGTCGCGGAATCCGTGGGTGCTCTTTCGCCGAATTTGGTCCATCCTTCGCATACTTCGCTACGTTGGGTTTCCGTTGCTCTGGTTTTGGTTGTTGCGAATGGCCTCGGAGAATTGCTTTTGCCTTTGGGGCCGCTAGACATTCTATCCCGCGCTGCCTCGGGAGATAGTCGTTCACCGATGGTGATTCCCGCTTCAGCGGAGGCCGTGGAAGAGCGCGTCGAGGTGGGAAATATTGTCCTTCGGTATCAGTTTCCGGAATACACCGGTTTGGGTGAAGTTGAAGTCACAAACTCGGATGGTACAATTCATGCACCTTCCGGCACATTGGTTCAGATTTCCGCGCGAACAGCGGAGGCGTTTGAATCCTGTGCATTGCAGGTAAATGGCGCGCCTCCAGCTCCTGTGCGTTTGGTAAATGGTCGGGACGTGTTCGCTGAGGTTCTGGTTGCCGAACCGGGCGTTTGGCGTCTCGTCTTCGGTCGTTCAGAAGAAGTTCGGTTGGGGCCCGATTTCGTGATTGAGGTCGAGTCTGACAGTCCGCCGATTGTTGCGTTGGAGAGGGAACCTCCCCCGTCTGTGCCCGTCGACCAACCGCTCGGCGTTTCGTGGTCAGTACACGATGATTTTGGCATCGACCGCGTAGTCTTGGAAGTAACGGAAAATGGTACCACGCGGGAGTTTGAGCTCCGACGCCCGCTGGACAATCCGCGCGAGTTGGGCGGCAGCATTCGTATGACCCCTCGAGACCTGGGCCTGCAAGCGGGTGCAACCGCGGAGATGCGCGTCGTGGCCTATGATAACGACGTTGCGGGTGGCACCAAGCGGGGGGAAACGCAGCCGTTCACGGTCAAGGCGATAGGGGCGCAAGGACAGGGTCGAATGATGGTGGCGCGCATTGAAGAGTTGCGCGACGCAATGATTCCTATTCTTGCTGGCTTTTTGACGGATAGCATTCCGATTCCGGGCGGAGAGGTGGGTGTAAATCGCTGGGCTGAGACTGCGCGAAGTCGCTACGATGGCGTGCGCGAGCTTTCTTCGACGGGTGTAGGGCCGCCCGATTCGATTGAAGCGGATTTGGTCAAAAACGTCTTGGAGTCTGGCGGGCGTGTCATTCGATTTGCGATTACGACGTGGGAACCTGGGTCCGCGCGTCGGATAACCGAAGGAGACCAGCTTCGATTTGCTGACCTGCATGGGGAGGCAACCGTGGCCCTGGAGAAGGCCATCTTCGTGCTGGACAATATGTTGGTTTCGTGGGCCTTGGGGGAGGTCGCTCGCGTGGCGGAGGACCTTTCCGCCGAAGCGCAGGACCTCGCAGCGCGCGCATCGGACATGGAGGCGCAGGAAATTCTGGCGCGGTTGGACAAACTGCAAAGGATGTTTGCGGACTTGGCCAAGAAAGCCGAGCGCGTCAACGAGGGGGCACTCCAGGAGTATTTGAATCCTCGTATGGACGAAGCGTCCAATCTCATGGAGCAGGTTCGGAAGGCTGTATCGGAAGGGCGGCTTGACGATGCGCGGGAGATGCTCGCGCAGCTTGCAGAACAGATTCAGCAGATGTCGGAGGGGATTGGTGACCGTATGGCGGCATCGCAGTCCGGCGAGGATCAGTTGGGGGACGCTGCCAAAAAAGCGCTGAGCGAACTTGAAACTCTTGCACAAGACCAGTCTGATCTCGCGAATGAGCTGCAGAAAAAGCGCGAGGAGTTGGGTGATTCGTTCTCCGAGCAAATGGAGCTTTGGAAGCGCTTGGACGAGCTTGCGGTGACTGCGGAGGCGAGCGGTCGCGACGCCGTTGAGTCGGTTGGTGACGGCAAGGGTTGGCGGTTGGAGAGTGTGCGGAGCCTGGAGGTGCTCAGTGAACGAACCGCTGGCATTGCGGATGCTGTGCGCGCTCGAGACTTGGAGAGTTCCTCCGAGCGGCTTCGCGATAGCCTTCGTCCCCTCGATGTCGCCCAACGCGCGACGAAGATGGAGCGCACGCGGGATCGCATGGGCCAGGCGACTCCGGTTGGGGTTGGTCCCGCGATTGGCCACGTTGAATCAGCGAAGGCCGCTATCGTCGAAATGTTGGACATCTTGGATGAACTGCTACGTCGCCAGGATTCTGAAGACCCGCGAATGCAGGAGGCTGCCAAGGAGATGTCTGCGCGCCAACAGGAGCTCCGGGACCGTCAGTCGAGGCTTCAGAAGGATGTTCAGAAGGTTGAACGTGCGCTGCCGACGGGGGATGGCACTGCGACAGACGCCATGCAGCGGGCCGGGGAAGCGATGGAGCGAGCCACGAACTCCTTGGGCGAGGGTGATGCTCTCAATGGTGAAGGTCACCAAAGGGAGGCCACGGAGCGGATAGGAGAAGCGCGCGACCTCCTTGAGAAGCAGCTTCAACAAATGCAGCAGATGCAGCAGGGCAGAAGCCAGATGCAGGGCCAAAAGTCAGGTCAGAGTGACGAAGGCGGCGATGAGCAGTCTGGACAGCAAGACCAAGATCCATTTTCGATTGAGATTCCCGCTCCCGAGGACTTTCAGACTCCAGAGGCCTATCGTCGCGCACTCTTGGAGGGCATGGCTGGGGATGTACCCGATGAATACCGCGCGTTGAAACAGTTGTATTTTGAGGAGCTCGTTCACCAATGAACTCTTCTCGATTTCTCGAGTTTCTGACGCTTTACCCAAAGAACGCGAGCGAGTTGGGTTTGGGTATCTTGCGGTCAATCTTCGTCTGCGTAGGATTGGTTTTTGTCGGCGCAACTGTCGCTTGGGGTGACGAGTTACTCGATGTCGAGGTCTGTCTTGACAAGTTCGACCTCCAATGTGCATTGGAGCGACGGGCCGACTTGGGTGGTGACGACGCTGTTGTCGTGGACCGCGTGAGCCTTTGGATTGACTTTCATCAGGGCAACTATGCCCGCGCAGTGCAGGCCCTGGACCGATTGGAGGCGTCCGGCGTTCGTGTGGGGGAATTAGAGCGGGGCGTGCCCTATCGACCGACGGCGGAGGCGGCGGTAGGTATGGTAGAGTCACGTCGCGATGGCGTAGCGGTGAGGGTTTCTCAGGGGCCAGATATCATTTTGGTAGACGAAGCCTTGGAGGTCATGACAGGGGCGCGGCGTGTCATCGACCAAGCATTTGGTGGTGGACCACGGCACGATATCGTTCTCGATATTTTTCCGACCGCGAGCCGTTTCATCGCAGCAAGTGGTCTGCCCCCGGAGTCTGTGCAAACGACGGGGGTGGTCGCGCTTTCCAAATGGACTCGCTTGTTGCTTACTAGTCCGCGGGCACTGGGAAGGGGTTATGGTTGGAAGGATACCGTTGCGCATGAATATATTCACTTAGTAGTCGCATATCGTACGGAAAACCGTGCTCCGGTATGGCTTCAGGAAGGTCTGGCGAAGCATATGGAGACGTGGTGGAGAGGGGACCGCTCGGGAGGGCTGGACGCCCACACGCAAAGCCTTCTGGCAAATGCGCTCCGCGACGATTCCTTTGTTCCTTTTGAGAAGTTCGCACGGTCGATGGCGTACCTCGACAGCGGCGAAGAGGCTGCTCTCGCTTTTGCGCAGGTCTCCACTATGGTTGCGTTTATGCTGGAGTCCGCGGGTGATTCGTCCTTGGTTGACCTCATGAATCGGATTCGCGCGGGAGAGGACGCCCAGGCCACAGTCGCGGACATTGCGGGCTTTGCGGATTTCACTGCGTTCAAGGCTGCTTGGCGCAGTTGGCTTTCGGTCCAGCCGCTAATTCAAACACGGTTGGCATCACTTCCTGTTGTATTGGATGGTGAGGGCGGCGACTTCGACGGCGACCCGCTTTTGGCAGGTCGTCCTGACTTGGCGCGATTTGCTCGATTGGGAGACCTCTTGCGAGACAGAGGGTACTTTGAGGCAGCTCTGGTTGAATACGAGAAGGCCGCTGACCCTGAAGAGCCGCCTTCTCCGCTTTTGCTTGCACGGCGGGCAGCCTGTCTGGATGGCCTCGGTCGTGTTCGAGAAGCTCTTGCCGTGGTCGACGAGGGTACGCGCTTGTACCCTGAGTTCACCACCCTTCAAAAAGACCGTGGATTGTTGCTTTTGAAAGATGGCAAGTCCCGTGCAGCGATAGCGGCCTTCGAGGCGGCCCACGACCTAAATCCTTATGATCCTGATGTAGAGCGCCATCTGGCGGAGCTCCATGCGGAGGTGGGCAATGGAGCAAAAGCTGCACGCCACCAGCGGGTGCTGCGTATTTTGGCCACGGGTGGGTTGGACCTGGGGGAATCCCCGGTCGACCCAGGTTAGAACAATTTTCTGCCCGAAAGGCGCTTTGTTGGAGAACCTTGATGAATCCGTCCGATGGTCGTCACGTCGATGATGATGTGGCTCTTTTTGATGAACTTCCGGGTATTCGGAAACAGCTTGAGTCGGCGATTGCATCGCGCATTGTCGGGCAGCGAGATGTCGTCGAGGCACTGTTGATTGCGTTGTTTGCTCGCGGGCATTGCCTCTTCGTCGGAGTACCGGGACTCGCAAAGACTCTCCTTGTCAACACAACTGCGTCTGCGCTTGGTTTGGCCTCCGGACGAATCCAGTTTACCCCCGACCTCATGCCGGCAGACATCACAGGCACCGATGTTCTGGAAGAAGACCGTACTTCCGGACGCCGCGTAATGCGCTTCATTGAGGGGCCCGTTTTCACGAACTTGCTCCTCGCAGACGAAATCAATCGCACGCCACCCAAGACCCAAGCTGCGCTATTGGAGGCCATGGCGGAGGGGCGCGTTACGGCGATGGGACGGGATTTTCCACTTCCGCGTCCTTTTCAAGTGTTCGCGACCCAAAATCCAATCGAGCAAGAGGGAACTTATTCTCTTCCCGAGGCCCAGCTCGACCGTTTCATGTTTTCGATAGACGTTGGGTACCCGAGCGAAGAGGAAGAGGTCGCAATCGTCGAGCGAACGACGGGCGGAGAAGATGGCTCTTTGCAGCCCGTTCTCACCCGGGAGAAGCTCATTGGTGTGCAGGATATGATTCGAAGGGCCATTTTGCCTTCGCCGGACTTGGTGCGCGCTGCGGTTCGCCTCGTTCGAGCGAGCCGCCCTGGACCGCAAGCTCCCGACGTTTCCAACCGATTTCTCCGATGGGGCGCCGGGCCTCGCGCAAGCCAGTTCTTGATTCTTGGCGCGAAGGCCAGGGCAGCGTTGTATGGTCGGGAAGTGCCCGACTATGAGGACTTGCGAGTCGTTGCGCCTCTCGTCCTTTCTCATCGCGTTGTGGCTAACTTTCAGGCGGAAGCCGAAGGGCGGTCCTGCGCGGACATCGTGCGTCAACTCGTCGCTTCGGCGTTGTGAGTGTCCGCTTGACTGGATGGGACCCCATCGTATTGGCCCGTATGGCTACCTTAGAGCTCCGTGCCCGTGAACTCGTGGCGGGGTTGGCGCACGGTATGCACCGCAGTGTCCGCGTCAATAGCAACATTGAGTTTGCGGACTATAAGCCCTATACGCCGGGTGACCCTCTTCGTGACTTGGATTGGCGGGTAGTTGCACGTACAGACCGGCTTGTGGTTCGACGGCATCGTGCGGAGGATGAACTCGTCGTCACATTGGTGGTGGATGCTAGCGCAGACATGGGGACTGGTTCGCGCGGTGTATATGGCGAAGGCAAGGACAAAGGAAGCAAGTGGTCCACTGCGTCGGTGATGGCGGCTACGTTGGCCCATTGGTTGACCCACCGTGGTGACCCGGTCGGTTTGGCGATTCTGGGTGGACAATCCGTCCGCTGGCCATGGTTGGCGCCTGCAGGCGGCATTGCGCACCTGACCCGCATCATGGGCGTCCTCTCGGAGTGTCGACCAGGGGGAAAAGCGGACATCGCGCGGGGCCTCTCGTATGTGGGGGCTCGGGTTCGTCGTCGCTCGATGGTTATACTGATTAGCGACCTGATGGAGCCTCCCGAGGTGTGGGGCCCCGCATTGGATGCGTTTGGCGAGCGCCGCACCGATGTGCGGGTTCTTCATTTGCACGACACGGGCGAATGGAATTTTGATTTCTCAGAAATAGGCAGGTTTTATTCGTTGGAGGACGGAGATTTTGTAGGCGTGGACCCAAGGGACGTGCGGGAACAGTTCGCTTCTGTGGTCTCCGAGTATACGGCCGAGGTTCGGAACTGGTTGGGGCGAAATCGCGCGAATCATGTTTTGATGTCCACTTCCGACGACGCAGGACGAAGCTTGGCCCGCCTGCTTCGGGGGCTATAACCAATGGAGCCCGTCCTTTTAGCACCGGCTGCGTTGGCCTTGGGAGCGTTGCTCCTGGGTCCATTCATTGCCCATCTCACGCGCAGACAGCCCATCGTGCGTCGCCCCTTTGGCGCGATGATGTTGCTTCGTCGTGTGATTCACCGACAAAAGCGTCGGCGTCGCGTTGACCATCCGTGGGTGCTCTTGTTCCGACTCTTGGCGTTGGGACTTTTTGTGTTGGGTTTGTCTCAGCCTGAGTTGCATTTTCCTGGGGTGCGGCCACCCGAAGAAGCTACCGGTCCAGTCGTCGTATTGTTGGACAATAGCTTGTCGATGAACTTGCGTGTCGAGCCGGGGGAGCCCGGGTCGGAAACACTGCTTTCGTTGGCCCGCAGCCAAGCCGTCACGTACGTCCGTGGGTTGCCAGAAGGCACTCCCGTTGCTTGTTTCACTTTGGGCGGAGCTGCGACTTTGGTCGGCTCGGATGGCTTAACCGGTGGCGTAGAAGCCGTGGTGGCCGCCATGACGGAGGTTCGTCAGTCCTATGGTGGGACCGATTTGGTGGGTGGATTGTCAGCTGCGCGGCGCTTATTGGCGGCAACCGGCGGTCGCGTCGTCGTCTTTTCCGATGAAGCGGGCCAGTCCGTAGTTTCTCAAACGAAGTCGGAACTGGAGCTGCTGAGTCGTCTGAAAGTGACCCTTGAGCCACACCGGCTCGATCCGCCCGAAGTGGGCAATGTCGTGGTAACAGAAGCGACGTATGGCGATGGTTTAGAAGGTGGAAGCGTTCGGTTTCAACTCCATAACTATGGCAATCGGGATGTTGAGATTCCGGTGCAGGTTATTTTGCCAGGAGACATCAATATCCGTGCGTTTGTCGATGTTCCGGCGGGAAAGGATGCAGAGCAAGCGGTCACCGTTCCACGTGCGGTAGAGGGTGGGGTGGCGGTTGTGAAGATTGATGACCCCTGGCTTTCCGCTGACGATGCGTACTCGTTCCATCTGCCTCGGATTGGCGCATCGCGGGTGTTGGTTGTAGACGGCGACCCAGGGCCCACCCCCATGGCCTCAGAAGTGTATTTCCTTGAGCGGGCACTGGCTCCGTGGGGAAGTGTGCGCGGTGGAGGGTCAGGCGTCTTGCCCGACGTAAAGGCGTTGGGCTCCCCTGACCTCGACCCCGGGTCTCATCGGGTTGTGTTTCTTGCCAACCATCCAGAGCCGGGTCCTTTGGCGCCTGCGTTGCTCCAGTTTGTCCGTCAAGGTGGTGGACTTTTTATCAGTGTGGGCGATAACGTAACAGAAGACCGTTATAACGCTCCGCTCCGGGATCTCCTTCCTGCCGCTTTGCGTCGGCCCCGTTCTCTCGTCTCTGTTGGTCAAGAGGGCATTGAGACGGAACTTCCGTCGACGGAACTGTCGCTGTTTACACCATTCGCGCGGGGCGGACTTTCTGGTTTTGCCGGTGCGCGTTGGACGCGGCTGTATACGGTAGACTCCTTTCGAGACGGCGAGAATGGGGTCTCTACGTTGATGCGGACACAGTCGGGTCTCCCATTGTTGATAGAGCGGCAGGTCGGACTCGGAAAGGTGCTATTGTTTACAGGCACGATTGACTTGGATTGGGGCAACTTCCCCCTGCAGGCGTCCTATATGCCTTGGGTGCAACGTTTGGTGTCTTACCTGGGCGGTGCGACCGCCGGAGCTGGTCTTCGCCTCGACAACCGTGTAGGAGACGTTGTGCATGTGCCGGTTACAGAAGGCATTGGTTCCGTCGACGTGGTCGGCCCTACGGGCGCAGTGGGCGCTCGCGCGCGCGCGGATGGGGTGGAGTTCGATGGCGATGTGCCGGGTGCCTACCGTGTGGAAACTCCTGGTTCGCCGGCTTTGGCATGGGTGGCTGTCAACGTAGACCTCCAGGAGTCCGATGTCCGTCGCGGAGAAGGCCTCCTGGCATTTGCGTCCCAGGTCGACCCTGAAAGATACGTGATTCGACGAGCACTTTCCGTATGGTGTTTTGTGCTCGCTGGGGTCTTTTTATTGGTCCAAGCAATTCTTTCGGCGTCGTATGGGCTTTGGCCTCGGAATGCGGAAAGAGGGGAGTCGATTCGTGTCTCTCTGTAGAGGTACTTGGAATCGCCGGTCGTTGATTGGCGCTGTAGCGGCAGGTTTGGCGGTGCCGAGGGCCGGCTTTGCCTTGGGAACAGGGTCACAACTGGACATTGCGGAGTTGAGCGTTTCAGGAGCTTCTCTACATCGCCCTGAAGGCTGGCAGCGATTGTTGTTTGAAGTGATTCAGACGACCAGCGTAGAGGCTTGGCCCGCTGCATCTTCTATCGCGCCGGACGACCCATCTCTCTTTGCGCACCCTTTTGCTGTTCTTATTGGAAGTGGGCCTCTGCCCCGCCTTTCGGATGAGGCCGTGGAACAGTTACGTCGTTATACTTCGTATGGTGGGTTTTTACTGTTTGATGATGCGAGTGGGTCGCGGGATGGGGCCTTTGCCCAGTCTGTGCGAGCGTTGTGTCGCCAGCTTTATCCAACCCGTCCGTTGGCTCCGTTGCCTGGCGACCATTCCATTTACCGTGCATTCTTTCTTTTGGAGCGTCCCGTTGGACGCGTTGTCGTGAGTGAGGTGCTTGAAGGCGTTACCATTGGGCCCGTTACACCGATCGTTTATTGTCCAAACGACTTATCGGGTGCCTTGCATCGATCTGCCGATGGCCGCAATATGTTTCCGGTGGTGCCGGGAGGGGAATACCAACGAAGAGAGGCTGTCAAGCTGGGTGTAAATCTTGTGATGTATTCCCTTACCTCCAATTACAAGCATGACCAAGCCCATGTGGCGGAGTTAATGCGCGACGGTAAGTTGGAATGATTGATTGGCTTACAAGCAATGGCCTCCCTTTGGTGGATGGGCGCTGGGAGTGGACGGGCTCCCCGTCTCTTGTCGCTTTCGTGGCAGTATTGGTGGGTTCTGCGTGGCTGATGGCGGTTACCGTTGGCCGGTCAGGTCAACCAATGCGCCTGCGTATAGCGGAAGGTGTATCGCTCGCAATTGTGGCTGCGATAGTTCTTCTGACCGTAGCAGGGCCTCGACAGGTCTTTGAAGGGGAGCGAGAAGACCCGGGACGTTTGGTGGTCCTTTTGGACAACAGCGCCTCAATGGCCGTTACCGTGAATGGGGTGCGCCGCGCGGATGTGCTTGAAAAACGGTTGGCGGAGCTTGGGTTCAATAACGAAAATGTGGACATTTTTTCGTTCGACGAAGAGCTTCGGATGGGGCCTCCCACGGACTTTCGTGGTCGCTCGACAGACCTCGGCGCTGCGCTGGTTGCGTTGGGGGACCGCTATTTGGGCCAGCAGGTGCAGGGCATAGTGGTGTTGACCGATGGCGCTGACCGAGGGTATCTGCGTCGAGAGCTGCGTGACCAAGTAAGTCGCGGCGCGATTTCTGCTGGGATTCGGCCTCCGTTACCAGGTCCGGTAACGATTGTACAAGTGGGTGAATCGAGCGATTTTGTCGATGTTTCTGTTGAAGATGTGCAATCGGGTGGATTTGCGTTTTTGCGGACTCCGTTTGTCCTCACCGCGACTGTGGCTGGGCATCCTTCAACGAAGCTGTCCGTGCGGCTTTCAAGGGATGGTCGACAAGTAGAAGAACGTGTAGTATTGTTGGATGAAAATGGGCGCGGGGAGGTGCCGTTTGAGGTGATTCCTCGTGAAGTTGGTCGGTTCGCGTGGGAAGTTTCCGTGCCTACCGACCCTTCGGATCCAATTCCTGGGAACAACACGTTTTCGGTAGTGGTGCGTGTTGTTCGTGAACGCACGCGGGTATTGCAGGTTTCCGGTAGCCCCAGCTACGACCAAAAGTTTTTGCGTTTATTTTTGAAAGAAGACCCAAGCGTAGACCTTGTTAGTTTCTTTATTTTGCGAACAAGGGAGGATTTCCGTTCTGGTTGGGAGGCCAGCGAGTTGTCCTTGATTGAGTTTCCTTATGAAAGACTATTTTCGGAGGATTTGGGCACGTTTGACCTCGTGATTCTGCAAAATTTTAACTATCGCCCCTATTTTACATTAGAAGGTGACACCCTTTTAAACAATATCGCTGATTATGTGCGAAAGGGCGGAGCTTTGGTCATGACGGGGGGCGACCGCAGCTTTGATTTGGGCGACTATGCGGGAACTCCACTGGCAGAAGTCCTTCCGGTGCAGCTTGGCGTTTCTGGAGTCAAAACCGACGAAACTCCCTTTCGGCCCGTGTTGACAGAGGCGGGTGCGGTTCATCCATTGACGAGGTTGGGCGCGAATCCTGAAGAATCAAAGCTGACTTGGGAACGGTTGCCGAACCTGGATGGCATCAACCTTACCCGTGGTTTGGTTCCCGGCGCAGCAGCATTGTTGGTTCACCCTGGGCTTGGACGTGCTGGTAGCCCAGTGCCCGTCCTTGCGGTGCGTGAGATTGGCGAAGGCCGTACGATGGCGTTGATGGTGGATGCGTCGTGGCGGTGGTCCTTTTCCGAGGCTGCGGAGGGACGTGGCAATCAGGCCTACCTCCGCTTTTGGAAGAATGCGCTCCGTTGGTTGATTGCGGACCCCGAAGACCGTCGAATTGTCGTCACCCCATCCAAGGAAAATGTGATTCTGGGTGCTGAGGTGGGAATTCAGGTGCATGTCCGCGATGCAGGATACCTTCCCGTTGACGGAGCCCCCGTTACCGCCATCGTTTCATCGCCGGATGGTACTACGCAGGAGTTGACTGCGACCACGGGAAGCAGTGGCTTTGCGAATCTCGTATATTTGCCAACGCAACAAGGTGCGCATCGTGTTGTGGCCGTAGCAGGCGAGGGGAAGACGGACCAAGCGGAGACAGTCTTTGGCGTGACTACCCGCGACCCGGAGTTGGTCGATATTCGTCCAGATGACGCGTTTTTGCGTCAGTTGGCCTCGCTTTACGGAGATGCCGGACGCTATATTGGTCCTTCGGAGTCGTTGGACCTCTTGCTGGACGAAACCGCAGTCCGCAGTGTCCCGGAACGGCGGGTCGTGGAATGGGCAACTGCACCCTTTCTTGGTTTATTGTTTGCGCTCTTCGGAACGGCTGCATGGTGGTTGCGCCGCCGCGCGGGCGCGGTGTAGCGAATTTCGTGCGGGAAATTGCCACAAGCTTCTGTGTCTTGTCGCGGAAGTAACGTCCGTCGCTGGCGGTGGTTGGTTTTCGGATGTGCTGTCTTCGGTAGATGCGGATGTGCGAAGACGCCCCGTATAGCGACGTTCCGTGGTCGTGATGGAGCGAACCTCGGCATTTGGGGTCCACGTCGAGTCTTGATGTTTCTGAACAAAAAGACAGCCAGTGACAATTCCGAGCGTTTGATCTGTTCGCATGTGGGATAGTGGGTTGTGTTCCACGTCGGCACCTGCGGCGTGCACGGAGTAGCGATGCGTATCGGCTCGACTTCAGTAACCGTTGGCTCGTTGATTGTGGGCTTGTGTGCTTGGGTGGGTTGCTCAGGGGCAGCACCGGTCGAAGAGGTCTTGCCGGTAATTGACGCCACAGTGGAGGCAGTGGAACCCGATGCAACGCCGCAGTCCGTAGTAGCAGCGATTCAAGCTGTCGGGCCTTCGGGGCGGGCGCCCGTCGAAGTTGCGGTTCGGCTGTCCGAGCCACGGTATTCGGCCGAACAGGTTGGACGTCCAGTCCCTTCGACAACGCAGTGGAGTATCGAACCCAACGTCGAGGGGGAGTTGCGCGTCTCCGCAGACGACCAACTCGTGTTTGTGCCGTCCACGGGATTTCGCCCGGGTGAGACGTATCGGTTTGATTTGCGTGCGTTGGCGGCGCCAGATGGTGCGCAGTCTACCCCCGAAGAGGGGCAGGATTGGTCGGTCACGTTCACCGTGCCCGAGTTTCAGGTGCTTCGGATCGCTACGTTTCGGCACGACCCAGTTGCGATGAAGGCCGAAATAGACGTCGTCTTCACGTCAGACGTCAACATCGGTTCGGCAAGTAAGGGCGTTTCCTTTCAGATGAACGGGGAGACTGTTGTTCCGGATCGTGTTGAGCAAGGTCCTCTCGGCGACACCGTGCGGTTTGCGTTTTTTGGGCGGAGGTTTTCCGAGCCGGGAGTGCTCAAAGCAACGGTTGCTCCTGGTATTCGGGCGCGAGCTTTTCCGGATTTGCGCGCGCCGGCGGGTACATATGATGTTTCTTTAAGGTCAGGGGAGCCGATTGAGATTGTTGCTGCGGTCGTCAAAGAGTCGTCGAGCGGCTTTTTTATCGATGTCATTTGTCGCGACCCCGCGGCCGGTGGCGAGCGTTGGTATTGGGACCCTGACACGTATGATGGATGGTGGACCACCTCTCGCTGTATGCCCGACCCCGACCTCGCGGCTGGCTTGGTGCACGTTAGCTTGGTGTCCAAGGTCAGTATCGCGAGTTCGCCCGGCGGCTTCCGCATCTTCGGAGACCTTCGGGCCGGCACAGTTGACCTAAAGTTGGATGCCGGGCTTCGGTCAGTCGATGGGGGCGTACTGCGCAAAACCTATGCGACCGAGTTGCGAATCCCTCATCGGTCGTCACGTCTCAACTTTACCACCAAAGGGCGGTACGTCCCGCGCACCGCATGGGGTGAGGTACCCATCCAGTCGGTCAACGTCGACATCACAGATGTTGAGGTCCGACATGTTCCTCCCGAAAACTTAGTCTATTGGCTTGGTGGGAGTGAAGAAGCCAGTCGGCAAACCTCGAATGTGGTTTCGAAGAGTACATTCAATCTGGGCGGCCCAACGGACGTGGTCTCGACCAGATGGCTCAATCTCGCAGATTTGGTGCCGGATCCCCAACGTGGCGTCTACGAGATTCGTGTTGATGCCAAGTCCCATTCTGCGCGTGATGCCCTTCGTGTCCTTCTTTCGGACATGTTGCTCATCGCGAAGGTCAGCGACGCCAAGCCGGGGCAGGAATGGGGCACGGAGGCCGCCGTATGGGTCCGGGATGTGCATTCGGGCGGTGCTGTTCCCGGAGTGGAGGTTTCTGCGGTCCGTATGTCAGGCCAAGTTATGGGAAAGTGTCGAACAGATGCTGTGGGTGGCTGTACACTGCAAATGGCCACGGATGAGATAGATGATTCGCCGCCGTTTGTTTTGATTGCGCGTAAGGCCGATGACCTCACGTATTTGCGCTTCTCGGACCTTCGGGTATCGCCGGAAACGGACGTCGGTGGGAAGGGGTGGACGGCGGATTCTGACGCGAGTGCCTACCAGGCGGCAGTGTACCTCGACCGTGGTGTCTACCGGCCGGGTGACGTGGTGCATGCATCGGTTATTCTACGTACCGATTCGTTCACAGCACCACCAGCGGGTGTTCCTGTTTCATTCAGCGCGTACAGTCCGCAGCACCAATCGGTATCGAGCGAAATTGTCAACATGGATGCCAATGGCATGGCTCTCTTTCGGTTTCGGCTGTCCGATTTCGCGGAGACCGGCACATGGCATATCGAGGCGTCGGTCGGAGACGAGTTGGTAGCTACTGTCGATGTTCGGGTGGAAGAGTTTGTGCCCGAGCGAATGCGCGTATCCGCGAAGCCCGGCGGTGAGCAGCTTTTGGCCCATGAGCCCGTTCCGTTTGTAGTTCACGGCGATTGGCTGTTTGGTGGGTCCGCCGCCGGAAGTCGCGCGGAGATGGCATGTGTATTGCGGTCGCATACGTTTCGTTCTGAGGCGTTTCCCGGGCACCGATTTGGCTTGGCGCCGGCCGCCGATTCTGCGCCCAAGGCTCTGCAGCTCGGCTTGGTGCAAGGAACGTTGAACGCTGACGGAGACCTACGGCTGGACTGTCCCGCGGTGGAAGAAAGTGCGGGTAGGTTTGGTGCTGCGAGAATGGATGTTTCCGTTTCTGTATTTGAGGGGCAGAGCGGACGAACAACCGACACCACGGCATCCTCTGTGGTGCACCCCGAGTCATATTATGTCGGTGTGCGTCCGAATGTAGATTCGGCGCGAGCTGGTGCGCCGATTTCCTTTGATGGTGTATTGGTAGACTTGGCAGGAAATCGACTGAATAAGGGCGTTCCTGCCAATGTCGCGGTGACCGTATACAAGCTGGATGAAGAGTTTGGCTGGTGGTGGGACGAAGAGTCAGGCGAGTCAAACTATCGGCGCTTGTTGCGACGAAGTGAGATGGAGAAGTTCGAGCTTCCCGTTGCACAATCAGGCTTTACGCACCGGTGGACGCCACCGACAGAGGCTGCTGGCTTTGTGCTGGTATACGATGCTGGCATGGCCCGAACCGAGGTCTTTTTGGAGGGAAGCGGACGGCGATTTTTGTGGTCCCCGCGTGACTCTGCAGTGGATTCTACGCCCCGTCCCGTTCGACCTTCTCAGTTGGAAATCGTGTTGCCGGAGACCGCAGAGGTGGGTGGCACCGTAACGGCTTCCACCAAAGTGCCGTATGCTGGCTACATGTTGTGGACGGTGGAGACAGACCGCGTATTGCGTTCTGAATGGAAAAAGGTCGAAGCGGGTGAGGTAACCTGGTCTTTTCCTGTCGATTCATTTTATGTGAATCTTTATGTCTCCGCATTCGTCGTAAAAGACCCGCATCTCGAGTCCAAAGACGCATTTCTCCCTGACCGCGCGTTTGGCGTGAATTCGGTTTGGATTCGGCCCTCTGCACACCTTCGAACGGTCAACCTGACGGTACCAAAAGAGATCCGTCCTTATAGCCGGTTCGAGGTTGGCATCGATGTCGGGCCGCTCGATGCGCCGGCGTCGGCAACCATCGCGGTCGTGGATGAAGGCATTCTTCAACTCACGCGCTTTGAATCACCGGACCCCAATCTCCAGCTCTTTTCGCGCCGTCGCTTGGAGGTCGATACCTACGAGACCGTAGGGTGGTCCGTGCTCTCTGAACCCCGCGGACCTTCATCGTCCACAGGTGGAGACGACAGTGGAATGCCCTCGGGGCGGGTGCAAATGGTGAAGCCCGTTGCATTGTGGGAGGGCACCGTAGAGATTCCAACTTCTGGGAAAATAACGGTTCCCTTCGAGGTTCCGGGATACCGTGGCGACCTGCGGGTCATGGTCGTCGCGGCGACGCCCACTCAGGTCGGCCATGCGACAGCAAATGTGGTGGTTCGCGAACCGCTGGTGCTGACAACAACGCTTCCACGCTTCCTGTTGCAGGGGGACATCGCTTCCGTTCCCGTGCAGGTCACCAATATGTCGGGTGCCAAGCGTACCGTGGATGTTCGCCTTCGGGCCGAAGGATTCGACCCTTTCGAAGGGAAGATTCCGTCTCCCGGTCGGAGCGAGTCGCCAGTGGTGGTTTTGGGTGCAATGTCGAAGTCCATTGACTTGGGGGTTGGCGAGTCCAAATCGGTCGTATTCGACGTTCGTGCCGACATGGCGCCTGCGGCCGCTCGCTTTCAGGTTGAGGCGTCTTCGGGCAACCTACTGAGTATTGAAAAAATCGAGCTTCCAGTGTCTGCATCAATGCCGGAAGACCGTCGGGTGTCTATGCAAAAGTTCCAAGGCACGACCACCCTCGACATTGACGAGCTCGTCCGTTCGCAAGGTTGGCTGCCAGGTGGTGATACCACGACAGTGTGGGTGACCACCAACCCATATGCGCTTGCTATGACACACCTGAGCTACGTCGTTCGTTACCCGCATGGCTGCCTCGAACAAACCACTTCTAGCACGCGTCCGTTGTTGTACGTACGAAACATCGTAGACGAAATCGATGCTTCGTTGTTGGAAAACGGCTCAGTCGATGACATGGTTGCCGCTGGTATCAATCGCGTGCTCTCGATGCAGACCGCTATAGGTGGCTTTGCGTATTGGCCTGGCTCGAGCCGCCCAGAATTGTGGGGAACGGCCTATGCATTGCACATGTTGCTTGATGCACAAGCTGCCGGCTTTGCTGTTCCCGAAGAACCGGTCTCTCGCGCCGTCAAATGGTTGACCCAAGAAGTCGATTCGAGTGCGGCGAATGAAAGGGTATTCACTTCGCAACCTTACGCGTATTACGTGCTTGCGCGGGCAGGCGTAGACCGGTCGGCCGTCATTGAAGCGGCATTAGAGCGTGTAAATCGGTCACTGCTCGTTGAGTCGAGTTGGAGCAAGGGAGCCCTAACAGAACACAAGTTCTTGCTTATGGCGGCGAGTCAGCTCAATGGAGATCGCCGTTATGAAAAGCTTCTCAGGGCGGAGCCAACGGACATGAGTCCAGAGGAGCGGGTTCGGTCGGCGCCCTTTTATAGCGATTTGCGCGGCAGGGCGCTCCGCTTGGATGTATTGTCTGACCTTTTCCCCGGTTCTGACCTCGATATGCCACTCGCCGCGGCTGTTGCAAACGATTTGGCACAGCGGCCGAGTCGCGGGTACACTACGCAGGAAATTGCATGGGGCGTATCGGCGCTTGGAAAGCAGCTCCAATTGCTCAAGCGGTCGTCCGTAGAAGCGTCCCTCAGTTTGGCCGGCAAAGAGTGGGAGAGCACGGCAGCATCCAAGGGACAAAGCTGGACGCTGCGTGGCTTGTCTCGTTTCCAGGATGTTGATTTGACGGTCAAGGGCCGCGGTGATTTCTTTGTATTGACGACTGTCGAGGGCGCGCGCTTGGTGGATGATGTCCCCGTTGGCGGAGAAGGCATCAAGGCCGAGCGTAGTTATTGGACCGAAACGGGAGAGCCCCTCGACCCCTCTAAGCTCGCACTGGGCGACCGGTTTGTTATTCGCTTGGACATCGTGAACCCAATCCGCGACAATATTGAAGATGTGGCTGTCGTGGACCGTATTCCGGCGGGATGGGAGATTGAAGAAATCTTCCTCGATAGCGAGCAAATGCCAGCCTGGGCGGGTACTATCGAATACAACTCCTTGGATTACCAAGCGGTGCTGGACGACCGATTGCGCATTTACGCTGACTTGTCCATGGAAAGGACCCACACATTCTTTTATGTTGTCCGCGCGGTTACGGCGGGCACCTTCCGCATCCCTGACCTCACTGTTGAAGCGATGTATGCTCCCGAGTTCTGGGCGCGGGTGACGGGTGGGCAGACGACGGTCGTTGGGCCGTGGGAAGCAAAGGCAAACTAATGCGGACGCGCAGCATCGTCGCGCTTACGATGTTGGGCGTGGCGCTCCTCGCGTTTGCATTCGCTTGGTGGCTGCCGCTGCCGGCTCGCGTCCGCGCGGATGTTTCCCCTATTGTGCGCTGGCAAGACGGACAGGTAGCCCATGCGTTTTTGGCCTCCGACGACCGTTGGCGCTTGCCCGTGTCGCCGGAGACCATTGACCCCAACTACCTTGTCGCCTTGTTGGCCCTTGAGGACGAGCGATTTTGGTGGCATCCAGGCGTCGACCCTATTGCGGTCCTTCGGGCGGTGGGTCAGAACCTCGCTGCGGGAGAGGTGGTGTCGGGCGCTTCGACGCTCACAATGCAAGTTGCTCGGATGGCGGAAGCGCGGCCGCGTACCATGCGTTCCAAGATTGTAGAAGCACTGCGAGCACTTCAACTTGAAGTCCGCCTATCCAAGTCTGAAATCCTGCGTGCCTACCTTCAGTTGGTTCCGTATGGTGGAAACTACGAGGGTGTTCACACTGCATCGTGGGTGTTTTTCGGCCATGGTCCCGACGAGTTATCGCCGGCGGAGATTTCTTTGCTGCTGGCCATCCCGCAGGACCCCAACCATCGGACGCCTGGACGTGCTTCTGCGCGTGCTGTGCGGGCTGCCCGCGACCGCGTCGCACGTCGTTTGGCCGCGGCAGAGGCGTTTTCGCCTGGTAATCCGCCCGTTTCCCAGCAGGAGATTCTCACGCGCGTACTAGAAACTCCTGTGCCCTCCGAAGGAGCTTCTCTGCCGCGGGGCGCTCCCCATGCAGCCAGTTGGATTCGCGGACACAACCGCGCGAAAGGCACCGACGTTACCGTGTCACTTGACGCTACGGTACAAGGATTGGCCGAATCCGTGTTGGAGCGGTCGCGCGCATTGGCAAACGATCATGGCGTTTGGAATGCGTCCATCGTGGTGGTTGAACACAAGACGGGCGAGGTGCGCGCATTGGTCGGTGGTTTTGATTTTTGGAGCGACGACCCTGCCGCCCAAATTCCGGCATTTTCCGTCCCGCGGTCCCCGGGCTCCGCGCTCAAGCCATCGCTCGTTGCATTGGCCATCGATGATGGGAGGGTGTTGGGAGACACCCGTCTCGTTGATATTCCCGTCTCCTTCGGTGCTTACGCGCCTCGGAACTATGATTCCAGATACGAAGGACTGGTCAGGGTCGACGATGCGCTCTCGCGTTCTCTCAATGTTCCCTTTGTCGGACTGATGCAGCAAGTCGGCGTGCAGCGTTTCTTGAACCTTCTGCGGCGGGCGGGTGTTTCGTCGATTTCTTCCAACCCCGATGTATATGGCCTCTCGGTGATTACCGGCGGCATCGAAATTTCCGCGCTCGAACTCGCAGGACTGTATGCCACTCTCGCCAACAGTGGATTGTATTCGCCGCTCGTCATGGAGCCAGTTCCGCACGCGCCCGACAGCATCCGGGTGTTGTCTCCGGGCGCAGCTTGGCTCGTGCGTCGAATCCTGCGCCTCCGCGACCGTCCGGATTTTCCCCAGCGGGCACACGTCTCGGCAGTGCCACGCGAAATTCTTTGGAAAACGGGGACGAGCTTCGGGCACCGGGATGCGTGGGCGGTCGGCGCGGGCCGGCGGTATACGGTCGCGGTCTGGCTCGGAAATCTGGACCGCACACCCAGTCGCTGGCTTGTTGGTTCCGAAGCTGCGGGCCCGATTCTTTTTGATGTCCTCGAAGCATTGAACGACGGTTGGAGTGGTGTGTCCGAGCCGCCACCCGATGACCTCACTCCGGTCGAAGTCTGCGCGCTATCCGGCCAGCTTCCGGGGGCTGCCTGTCCCCATCGAACGATGACAATGGCGTTGGAGGCAAAGACGCCGCCCGCGCGTTGCGCGCTTCACAAATCCATTGAGGTGGATGCAAAGACGGGGGAGCGTGTAGGGCCCGGTTGTCGAGATGGTCGGCAGACAGAAATGCGTACGGTCGTCGTTTGGCCTCCTGATGTTCGCCGCTGGATGTCCGAAGCGATGTCCGCAGCCTCCCTTCTTCCACCTCTCGCCGCTGGTTGTTTTGACCGAATGCTGCGCAAGCCACCGGTCATTCGTTCGCCGGAGCCGGGATTGGCTGCGGTGCTTCTTCCGGGGCTGCCGGCAGAAGAACAAAGTGTGGCCTTGGTTGCAGATGTGGCGGGTGGTGGTGAGGTGGACTGGTACGTCGATGGTGTTTGGGTGGCCCGTGTGCCATCGGCGGAGCGCGCTTGGTGGACACCGCGCCCGGGAAAACATGAGATCGTTGCCATAGATCAGGGCGGTCGCAAGTCGCACGTTTCGTTGCGCGTCATGGAGGGGCGCTCGATAGGCGCGTCGCCGCCATCTGTGCCCTGAAATTGCGCTCTTTTGCGTTGTTGGAATTCGTCGTGTTTCAAGTGGTTCCACGGATTCGCGTCGATATTCCATCGCGCGAAGTGCCTGCGCTTGGTAACTTCGTTGTGGTACGTTCTTCTTTCGGCGCGCTTCTCGATGTCTCTGTAGGGAATTTCGTGGTTGACCGCCTCGTGTTTATTTGCCGTTGCAACGATTCGTCGTCCATCGGGTGCAGGCGCCCACGACGAACCCGTACCGCTGGATGAGCTGCTGATGCCTGACGTCGAACGAGCTCCTGCCCGCATCTTTGCCGACCGCTATAAGGTCGAGCGAATGATTGCCCGTGGGGGAATGGGGGAGGTGTATTTGTGCACCGACCTCGACCTTCGGCGTCCCGTAGCGTTGAAAATCCTTCGTGGAGGCCTTGATTCCGAGGACGGCGCGCGCTTTATGGAGCGATTTCGGCTCGAAGCGCGCACGCTTGCAACGCTCAGTCATCCCAATATCGTCACTCTGTATGAGTATGGCGAAATGGGCGACGGTCAGTTGTTTCTCGCGCTAGAGTACATCGACGGTCCCCGGTTCACCGACATCGCTCGCAATGGTCCGATGGACCCCATGCGCGTGATTCGTTTGACCATGCAAGTCGTGCGCGCGCTTCGTTTCGCCCATCGTCGGGGCGTCGTGCACCGCGACCTCAAGCCCGGCAACTTATTGCTGCGCGTCGACGAAGATGGCGAAGAGCAGATCAAAGTCGTCGATTTTGGACTTGTCAAGGTTATGGAGGATGACCAGTCTTTGACCCGTGCGGGGCTGATTCTTGGGTCTCCTCACTGTATGGCGCCAGAACAAATTCGCGGTCTCAAAGACGTCGACCATCGGGCAGATATCTACGCCGTCGGCGTGTTGATGTTTCGTGCGATTACCGGCCAGTGGCCCTTTCATGGGGAAACCAGCACCGCAACGATGATTGCGCATATCAACCAACAAGTTCCGCGCTTTGTTGATGTGGTCCCCGATGTCGTGGTGCCGCCCAACCTCGAAAACGTCGTTCGCAAGTGTCTTCAGAAGGACCCCGCCCGGCGCTACCAGGACATCAACGTCCTCATGGCGGACCTCCGCTCGATTTCGGGGCAACCGGCTACGGTCACCTACTCCGATTTGTCCATCAACGACTCAAATCCAAGCTCTATCTTGGGCGCGCCTTCCGAAGCGGTGACGGCGGGCGAAACGGTGATGCCGTCGTTGCCGTCCCCCGAATCGTTGCCGATACCAAAATCGGCGCCCGCCCTCTCGGGGCAGCTCGCGCTGGTGGGCTTGGGCGTCGGGATGTCCGTTTTGTTGCTCGTAGTGGTTGTCGTCGTTTGGTCCATTGCGCGCTGGAGCGAGGCGGATGCCCCGCTCCCTTCTGCAGCGCCCAGCGTGACAGCGCCAGTGGTAGAGGCCCAGGATGCCATAGAGGCCGCGCCGGAGCCTGTGGTGGCGCCTGCGGCCGCGCAGGAAGCACCTCCGCCCCCCCCGCCCGAATCCCCGCCTCCTTCAGTGGAGGCCCCGGCGACACCGGCTCCGGCTGCGCGGAAAGCAAAAGCGCCGCCCGCAAAGGAGCCGGAGACGGCGCCCGTAGAAGCGAAAGCGCCCACAGGTTCGGACGAAACATACAACGCAGAAGACATCTTTTAGCGCGGTTGACAACTGTTTTTTCGATTGGCCCCAGGCAGCCAGGAGCAGGACGCCATGTATCGTCGAGTTCAAGCCGCCCTGACCCTCGTTGGGGTTCTGGCTGTTTTTCCGCGACCTGCAAATGCAGGGCCAAAAGAGGATGCCAAGCGGTTTTATCTAGAAGCGCAGGCCCAATGGGAAGCGGGGAACTTAGAGGTCGCCGCCGAGCGTTTTCTCCAGTCGTATCGGCTCTATCCAAGTCCTGCGATTGCCTTGGGCTTGGCTCGCGCCCTGCGTGCTTCGGGGAAGTATGAAGACGCGCTCCACTACTACCAGCTCTACGACCGCGAAAAAGAGAACCTCCCGCCGCACTTGCCTCGAATCGATGTTTCGGGCGAGATGACCGATACGCGTGCGCTTATCGATGGCGAGCGCGCTCCGGCCACGCCTGCGCCCCCCACGGAGAGCGCGTCGCCCGTGGCGGCTTCTCGCGATGAGTTGGCGCGGTTGCAAGCGCTCGCGAGCGAACTGTCGGCGTTGGCCTCCCGACTGGCGACTGCGCCCGAAGAAGCGCCACCGGCGGACTCTGTTGTTGCTTCGCCCCCCGTGGACACCACGCCGCCGCCAGAGGCGGGCGTGGGTTTGGACCAGTTTGACCTCTTCGAAGAAGAGACGCGGTCGGTGTCTCGCTACGGTCAGCCTTTGTTAGAAGCGCCAGCGACAGTAAGTATTCTTACAGCGGACGACATTCGGCTGTCGGGCGCGACCAACATCCCCGAAGTGCTCCGGCGCGTTGTCGGAGTCGACGTCATGGAGATGTCCGCGGCACAGCCCGATGTTTCGATTCGGGGCTTCAATCGCGCATTGTCGAACAAGGTCCTGGTTCTCGTTGACGGGCGTGCCGTCTATCAGGACATCCTCGCCACCCCCCTTTGGGCTGCGATTCCCGTCACCTTGGAGGAAATCGAGCGGATTGAAGTCGTGCGCGGTCCCGCATCGGCCGTGTACGGCGCCAACGCCTTCAACGGCGTCGTGAACATCATCACGCGCGCCCCCGGCCAAGGCAAAGACCTTGTGCACTTCGAGGCAGGTTCGCCGGACCACGCGCGCGGGGTCGCAATCGTGTCCGGTCGGCACGGCAATACATCGGCGCGCATGAGTGCCGGCTACCACCAAACGGGCCGCTGGTCGGCGGAAGCGCCTGTTGTCGACGGGGGGCCGCACATTCCTTACTTCGAAGACCAAGCAAAGTCCTTGGGTATTGTGATTGCGAATGCGCGCTTGGACCACCGAATCGCGGACGACGCCAACATTTCGCTGTCCGGGGGCTATTCGGGGGGTACCTCGGAGTTTTATGTATTTGGTCGCTTGGGCGACTACGCGCTCGACCTCGACTCCGCATACGGACGTGCCGATATCGGCGTGGGCCGGGTGCATGTCCGGACCTACGTGAACACGCTCAACGCGGAGACCGGCCCCTGGACATCCCTCGCAGGAGCCCGCTCCCTCGATACATTCGTCAACAGCCTTACGGTCGACGGTGAGAGCGAGTTCATCGAAGAAATCGAAGGCAACAACGTCGAACACCATATCGTTGCGGGCGCGGGGTATCGCTTCAAGTCGATTGAATGGGGGTATTTGCTGGATGGTGGCGGTCCTATTCACGAGAATCACTATCGGGTGTATGTCCAAGAAGAAGCCGCGCTGGGCGCTGTAACGGACGGTGGTTGGCGGCCATTTCGCTTGGTTGCGTCCTTGCGCTACGACAAGCATCCAAACGTGAGCAATCCTCTGCAAACCTTGTCTCCACGCGGGGCGGCCGTTTGGCGTGTGGCCGATGGTCGTAGCTTTCGGCTTTCGGGCGGCACGGCCTTTCGCGCGCCGAGCTTGATGGAGTCGTATCTTGAGTTGTACCAGCCCGTCTCTGGCGCGGATGCAGTAAATGTACTTACTTTGGGCAATACGGCCTTGGCGCCAGAGCGGCTCTTGTCCGTAGAAGCGGGCGTACACGACGAATCAACGACGCGCCATGCGGCGGACCTCACCGTGTATGCCAACCAAGTCAAGGGTTTGATGGGGCTTTCCGATGTCGACCCCGGTGGCCGCTCCGAGTTGCTGCCCGACCAAACGTCGTTTACCGCGGGCACGACGAACTTTATCAATGAGTCTGAACTGTATCGTGGGTATGGCCTAGAAGGCGACCTTCGGTTGTTCCCTGTCACGGGCCTCGACCTCTACGCCAACCTCTCCCTGGGGCGCGTGTTCGTCGGCTCTGTGGGCAGTGGGATTCCCGAGGAGTCGATGTCCACCGTCAAGGCGAATGTGGGGGCCCTGGTTCGCACGCCTTACCGCACGGACTTTGGCCTGCACGTCCACTACCTTTCGCCGCAAACCTGGCGTGAGCGCGACTTTGACGACAATGGCGAAGTGCAGGCGACTGCCCTCGGCATTCCGGGACGCACTCTGCTTGTCACGCGCATCGCAACCCGACCCTTCCCCGCGCACGACCTTGAGTTTGGATTCAGTGGGTGGAACCTCCTGGCAATGGGCGGCCACGGGTTTCAAGAACATCCCCTTGGGCAGACGCTTGGCCCCCGCTTGTTGGGCACAGCGACGTGGAGGTATTGATGCGGTTTCCTGCTCTCCTCGGACTGGTATGGGCGGCGGGCTGCGCCTGGGAGCCCCCCCTTGTCTTGGACTCCGCTGACGTGAATGGCGTGATTCGCGGCACCGTAAATATTGTGGGGCCGGACGTTCCCGCGAATGTTTTTCTATTGCTCTACGATGCCACCAACCCTGGCCCGCCCGCCGGCTTGGGGAGCCCCGTCAACTTCACGGCCATACCCTCGTCGGCCTTTGAAACGAGTCCCTTAGGGTCCTGGTCTGCTCCCTTTGCCCTTACGGCTATTCCGGGGGGAACCTACCTCATCTCCGCTCTGCACGACACCGACGACGACTTCCATCCTTTCGTTGACATTCGCGGCGGCTCGACCTGCGGCGACTGGGGGGGCGCCCATGTGGGCTGGCTCGATGAAGCCGGAGGCCCTGCCACCACCACCCTTACGTTAGAAGACGACGACTTACTCGATGGTGTGCCTGTTGTTGTTCAGGTTCAAGTGCCTTTGGAACGCCCGGCATTTGTGGTATTGGACGAATCTAGCGCGCCCGCCCGCGATTCCGTATCGGTGACGGTCGATGGCTCTATTGTGCTTTCGTCGACCGCGGTGGACGTCGCAAAGCTCGACGGAGGGCGCTTCCAGCTCGGGCCTGTGCAAGACCCCACAAACCGTCAGCCGTGCGCCGTTGCATTTCCCTTCGTGCCGTTGCTTTCAACGTCGGAAACGGGTGAGACGGTCCTTGATGGCTTTGAGCCTCCACGCGTGATTTTCCGCGAGCTTTGGGCCGATTGGCCCGAAGACCCTCCCGCCGACTTCGTGCCTCATGTGTTCCAAGGCATTGTGGACTTCGACACCCGCGCGTTGAGCTTGCAGCTCTTGGCAGACACGAGCCGCCCACCGGAAACCACGGAGCTGTCGGTAAAGGTCTCAAGCGACGGTCTGGCGACCTTGCCGTTTGCGTCGGCGCCCTCGGTGCCCTTTTCCGAGCTTCCCCGGGGCCCTTACGCGGTCACCGTCATCAATGCAGCAGGGCAGACCTGGACCGTGCCCAATGTAGATGGAGGCCTGCTGGCGGAAGACCCCCAAGGTGCATTCCAGCCGGAGTACCAGCTGGCGACCATCGTCCTGGAATAAACATTCGGCCTCAGCCGTTGCTGTAATTCGGACTTTCTTTGGTGATGGTTACGTCGTGGACGTGGCTTTCCCGAAGGCCTGCGGGCGTCATCCGCACGAAGCGCGCATTGGTTTGCATCGCTTCGATGTTTGGCGCGCCCGAGTAGCCCATTGCCGCGCGAAGGCCGCCCACAAGCTGATGCACGACGTCGACGATGGGCCCGCGATGGGGCACGCGCCCAACGATTCCTTCGGGTACGAGCTTTCGGCTATCGCGGCCCGCCTCTTGGAAGTACCGGTCGGAGGACCCCGCGCGCATGGCGTCGACGGAGCCCATGCCCCGGTAGGTTTTGTAGAGGCGGCCTTGGAGCTGCATCAGCTCTCCGGGTGCTTCGTCGGTTCCGGCAAACATCGAGCCAATCATCACGGCGTCGGCGCCCGCGGCGAATGCTTTGGCGACGTCACCGCTTGATTTGATGCCACCGTCGGCGATGATGGTCGCGCCGCGTGCGTGGGCGACCTTGGCGCAATCCGCGATTGCGGTGAGCTGGGGGACACCCGTGCCCGCAACCACGCGGGTGGTGCAAATGCTTCCGGGGCCAATGCCGACCTTGACCACATCGGCGCCTGCATCCAGACAAGCTGCTGTGGCCTCGGCGGTCGCGACATTGCCGACCACCAGCGTCAGGTCAGGGTATCGCTCCCGTAGCGTGCGCGTTGCGGCGACCACGCCGGCACTGTGCGCGTGTGCCGTATCAATCACCAAGACATCGACACCAGCCGCAACCAGTGCCGCAGCGCGGGCATCGCGGTCTGCGCTGACCCCAATCGCTGCGCCGCACAACAGGCGGCCGCGGTCGTCGCGTGCGGCGTCGGGGTGCCGTTGCGCGGCCATGACGTCTTTGAAGGTGACGAGGCCTGCCAAGGCGCCCGTGTCATTGACCAGCAGGAGCTTTTCAATCTTATGCTGCTGCATCAATGCTTGTGCTTGGGCGAGCGGCGTGCCGGGGGAGCCGGTGACCAAGCGGTGTTGGGGCGTCATTCGGTCGCGCACGAGGCAGGTGTCGTCGGCCTCAAAGCGAATGTCGCGTCCGGTCAAGATGCCAACGAGTTGGTTGTCCTTGACGACGGGCAAACCGGAGATATTTCGCGCCGTCATTCGGCTGCGCGCTTCGGCAAGAGTGGCGTCTGGGGAAATCACCACGGGTTCGGTGATAACGCCCGTCATCGCCCGCTTGACCCGCGCGACTTCATCGGCCTGCACGTCGATGGGCAGGTTCTTGTGGACGATACCGAGACCGCCCTCACGCGCCATTGCGATGGCCATCTCCGCCTCGGTGACGGTGTCCATCGCCGCCGAGAGCAAGGGGACGCGAAGTCGAATCCCACGCCCAATTTGGGTCTGTACATCCACTTCGTTGGGCAGCACTTCCGACCACGCCGGCACCAGCAGCACGTCGTCGAAGGTCAATGCAAGGGGGATGTCGTGCGTGAGCATGGTGGCTCCGGGGAAAGAAGGCCTGCGGGGGGAGGGGAGGATTAGCCGACCCGCTTTCGATGCACCAACCATTCGGCAGCAACGGATACGCCACAACGAATCGTCTTACGGGTCGTTGACACATGTGTGCGCGGTTGGTAGCAATCTTTGGTCATTTTCTCTGATGCAGAGTTGTGCAGGAGGTCCCCTTGCGTCCCATTCATGTCGTGGCTGCGATTCTCGCCCTTTCATTCATGTCAGCGTGCGGGAAAAAACAAGGCGGTGTGTATGAAGTTGCCCAAGCAACCGGCGAAGGCGGCTCGTTTGAGGCGATCAAAGGCGAGGCGGATACGCTGTGGGCGGAACGCGGTGACGTCGAAAAGTTGAAGGCAGCGCTCGTGAAGTACGAGCAAGCCTACAGCGCACAGCCCACCAATCGCGAGGTCGCCGCTCGGTTGACCCGTGGCTGGTACTTCTTGGGCGATGTCCACGAAACCGAGACCGAAGCCAAAAATGCGGCCTTTGATACTGCGGTGTCGTGGGGAAAGCGGTGCTTGGCCATCAACGCCACCTTCAAGGCGCGGCTCGAAAAGGGTGACCAAAAGGAAGTTGACGTCGTCGATGCCCTCGGCGCGGAGGACGTCCCGTGTATGTACTGGACGTCGAGCGCCCTCGGAAAGTGGGCCAAGCTCAACGGCATGTTGACGTCCTTGAAAAACATCGACACCGTCAAGGCGTATATGACCCGAATTGGTGAGATTCAGCCCGACTTCTTCTTTCACGGGCCCGACCGCTATTGGGGTGCCTATTACTCGTTGATTCCGTCCTTCTCGGGCCGCGACCTCGACAAGTCCAAGAGCCACTTTGACAAGTCCATCGCGGGTTCGCCGGGATACCTCGGCACACAAGTGTTGGTCGCCGATACTTGGGCGGTCAACTCCCAGGACAAAGCCACCTACATTCGGATGCTGCAAGGTGTCATCGACGCCGACCCCGGCACCGACCCCGACAACGCGCCGGAAAACCGTGCGGAGCAGGCAAAGGCCAAGGCCCTCCTGGCACAAGTGGGCGATCGGTTCGCTGAATAGACCCCCCCTTTTCCCCGTCATCGCTCTCTTTTCGCGTCCGCCTGTCGCCGGAGTTCCTCATGCGCCATTCGTTGGCTCCTCTTGTTCCCGCCTTCGTGGCATGTGCCGCCATTCTCCTGTTGCCTGACCGCACCGTCGAAGCGCAGGCCCAGTATTCGATGGCCTTTGGCACCACCGCTCCCGATGGCACGCCGTGGTCCGACCAGTTGATGGCGTTGAAGAAGCGCATCGAGTCGGAGTCCGGCGGCCGGATTCAGGTCAAGATGTTCCTCGGCTCCTCGCTTGGCTCCGAAGTCGAGATGGTCGAAGAGTTGGCGGGTGGCAAGGGTCGTATCCAGGCTGGCGGCTTTTCTACTGCCGCCGTTGGACAAGCACTCGACCTGCCCATTTTGGAGCTTCCCGAGCTCCCCTTCTTGTTCAACAACACTGCAGAGGCCGATGCGGTCCTCGATACCGTGCTGTTTCAGCCGGTCGATGCGGCCTTGAAGACGAAGGGCGTCACCCTCTACACCTGGGCAGAGAACGGCTGGCGCTCGTTTGGCACCAAAGGCGACGCACCGGTGCGCACCCCCGCCGACCTCGCCAAGTTCAAGATGCGGGCCCAAGAGTCAGACGTACACCTCAACATGTACGCGGCCTTGGGTGTGCAGGCGGTCAAGAAGCCAGTCGCAGAGGTGCTTCCGGCGCTCAAGACTGGCATTGTATCGGGCTACGACAATACGCCGCTGTTCAGCCTTGCTGCGGGTTGGAGCCAGGCCGTGTCCCACTACACGCTGTCGAAGCACATTTACCAGCCCGCGGCCATCGTGTACGGCAAGGGCTTCTACGAGGGTCTGCCAGCCGACCTTCAGACAATCGTCATGGCAAACCGTCAAGCCGAAGCGGACAAAGGCCGCAAGGCTGTGCGCGCCCTGGAGTCCAGCCTCATCAAGACCATCGGCGACATGGGCACCGAGGTTATCGAGCTGACCGACGAAGAGCGTGGCGCCTTCCGGCAAGCCTGCCGAAAAGAAGTGCACGCGAAGTTCTTGGCCCAGCATCCTGACCTTCAAGATGAATACGGTGCTGTGAAGGCCAAGCTGCAGACGATGCGCGGAAACTGATTCGGCTGAACGTCGAGACATCCGACACTGCGCTGGGGACATCTCTCGCGCAGTGGGGTCGCCCGGAGGACTTTCGTGAATCCCCTTATTCGTCTTCTTTCGACCCCTTTTCAGGCTGCGTATGGCCTATTGATGGCGTCGTTCGGGGTCGTAGAGAGGCTCGTCGCTGCGATTGAAAGCGGCTGGCGAGCCTTTTGGCGTAGCTTGGTCGATGGTCCCCTGCAAAACCTCGTGTTCGGCCTCATCTTGGCCGTCACCGCATTGCGGGTATTGTTGGGGACGACCCTCCGAGAAGTGGACCGCTTGCTCGGAAAAGTAGAGCGCTGGTTCATCGCCGTCTCGATGCTGGTAATGACGGCATTGAGCTTTCTCGACTATCTCCGGCGAGAGGTTCCGGGCTTCTCGTTTGAGGTGGACGGCGGACCCAACTTCGCCGTCGTGTTGATGGTGTGGGTCGGCTTTTTCGGCGCATCGTTGGCCACTCGGCAGCGAAAGCACTTGGCCGTCGATTTGGGGGAGCGCTTGTTGTCTCCCCAAGCGGCCCGTTTGGTGCAACGCTTCTCTGCTTTTGTCGCCGCCGGATTCTGCTACCAGTTTAGCGGCTATGCCCTCACATTGATGGAAGACAGCCTCGTCCGGGGGGCGAGCCAGGAGTCCTTGCCGTTGTGGCCAGAAATGGTCGCACCCTTCGATACACTTGGCTGGCTGCTCCTCGACAACACCGCGCCAACGGTCGCTATCGCTGCGTTGTCCGCCGTCGTGCTGCTGGTGGTCGTCACTGCCCGGCGCCAAATGGTGCGTGGAGGACGCTCCCTCGCGATGGGGCCAGCACTTGCCCTCGATAGCATCGGCGCGCTGGCCCTTCTGGTGGGCGGTCTCGCTGTGCTCGGTAATCAATGGCAGCCCACTTCTGCAGATGGCGCTCCTTATGCCTGGACCACACTGTCCGAATCGACGGATGTAGCTGCGCCCTCCGCCCAAGAAGTCGCCAACATCGCGAATCTGGTAGGCGATGACACCGGCGGAAAGTCTGCGCCGCCCGCCGCTTCCGACGCGCTTGTCGCGGCGATGACCGAAGCGAGTGGTCGTCGAAACATCCCCACCTGGATTCCCCAGTCTATTTTGCCCCTGAGCTTTTTGCTCATGGCATTGCGTTTCTTGGGTTTGGGTGTGTTTGGTTTGCCCGACGACCCGAACACGCCTCCTGCGCCCACGCACCTTGCGCGCACCACAGGTCGGGGCGGTCGAGACCTGGTCTTCGCGGGCCTTATCCCCGGATTCTTGCTGGGCGTTGGCGCCGTCATGGGGTTGAGCACCGGCTGGCTGATTTTGGTGGGCTGTGTGCTCATCGTGCTCACCGGTGCGCCGTTGTTCTTGTCGATTGGAATCGGCACCGTCGCATCGGTCGCTTACATTCAAGGCCTCGAACCTTCGCTCGTCGCCAAAGATATGTTTGAGGCGGTCAAGAAAGAAGAGCTGCTCGCGATTCCGTTCTTTGTGTTGGCTGGCAACATCATGACCCAGGGCACCATCGCCGAGCGCTTGGTCGGCGTCGCGCGGGCGGTCATGGGCACCTTGCCTGGCGGCTTGGGTGTTGCGAGCATCATTGCATGCGTGGTCTTCGCGGCCATTTCGGGCTCATCGCCGGTCACCGTCATCGCGGTGGGTGGCATTATGTTCCCGATGCTCGTCAAGGAGCGGTATCCCGAATCGTACAGCCTGGGCGTGCTCACATCTGCTGGCTCCCTCGGCATCATCATTCCGCCGTCTGTGCCGATGATTATTTATGCCATCATGGTCAGTGGCGCGGGAATGGCGGGGGCGGATGAAGAAGGCGGCGAGATTGTGACCATCTCGCCCAATGACCTCTTCATCGCGGGTATCTTGCCCGGAATGTTCATCGCGGCGACGTTGTTGGTCTATACTCTTTACCAAACGCGCCCCAGCCGAAAGGACATCGACATCGTCACGCCCGTCATCAAAGGGGGCTACTGGCCCAATTTGGGCCGGGAGGTGCGCCGCTCGATTTGGTCGTTGTTGCTGCCCGTCCTAATTTTGGGCGGGATTTACGGCGTGCTCGGACCCCTTCGGTTTACGGTGACCGAAGCCGCCGCTGTGTCGGTGGTCTATGCGTTGTTTGTAGAGCTGGTCGTCCACCGCGAGATGAAGGCCAAAAAGCTCGTGGATGTGCTCGCCGAGTCAGGCGTGATGATGGGCAGCCTGTTCCTCATCATTGTTCTTGCGATTGCCTTCAACAAGTTCCTCGCTGCCGAACAAATTCCCCAAGAGGCCGCGACGGCCATACGAAGCGCAGTCTCCGAGCCGTGGCAGTTCCTCATTTTGGTCAACTTGTTCTTGCTTGCGCTCGGTTGCGTGATGGAGATTATTTCTGCCATTCTCATCGTCGCACCGCTTCTTGCGCCGATTGCGGCGGACTTTGGCATCGACCCCATTCACTTTGGCATCATCTTCATTGTGAACTTGGAGCTCGGTTATTTGACGCCACCGATGGGAATCAACCTATTTGTCGCGTCGACGGTGTTCGAACGGCCCGTCGTCAAGGTTATTCGAAGCTCGCTTCCGTTCCTTGTCCTGATGCTGTTCTGTCTCGTGGTCATCGCAGCCTTCCCGCAGCTCAGCCTCTTCCTCCTCGACCGCCCGTCTCCTTGACGGCCGGAGCACCGAACGTCTATGCAAATCCTGAGTGCAGTATCTGATGACGGTACCCGCCTTCGTCTCGTCCGCTGGGGGGAAGGGCCGCGGGATGTGCTGCTGGTGCATGGGCTTGCCGAGCATGCGGGGCGGTATTCCCATGTGGCCGCCCGTCTCCAGGCGGCGGGCTATCGGGTCACCTTGGTAGAGCTGCGTGGGCATGGGGAAAGTGAAGGACAGCGAGGCCATACCCGCCGTTGGCGGCGCTACGTCGAAGACATCCAAACCGCCGCGAGTGTGTTGCGCCGGCCGTTTGCGTTGGTCGCGCATTCGATGGGCGGACTGGTGGTGCTCGACACATTGCGCGAGCCATTGACGCCGCGGGTCGTGGGTGTCGCATTGTCGAACCCGCTGGTGCAGCCTGTCTCTTCGCCACCACCGCCCAAAGCAAAGCTCGTCGAGAGCTTGTCCAAGGTCGTACCGTTTCTGCCGGTGCGCACCGGCCTCGATAGTAGCCTCATCTCCCGCGACCGTGAGGTCGTGCTCGCCTACGAGGCCGACCCTGCCGTATTTCCCACCGTGTCCGTACGCTGGGCCACCGAAATGGTCGCGGCCTCCGAACGGGTCCAGGCCGACCCTCCCACGCTCCAAGTGCCGCTGCGTATGATGCTCGGAACCGCCGACGGTATCTGCCTTCCCGAAGCGGGGCGTCGCATTGCGGAAGCCTGGAAGGGGCCGCGCGAAATCGTGTCCTATGATGGCCTCTACCACGAGTTGTTCAACGAGCCGGAGAAGGAGATGATTCTCGATGGCCTCGTCGATTGGCTCGCGACCCTCGATTGGCCGACCGCCTGAGCGCACTTCGTTCGGCTCGGGCGCGCAACTCCCGACTTGGCCCGTTAGGACTCGCAAACGATGGGGCTGTTCGACCGCTGTGGGGCGGCCGGTTTTGCCCTGCGGAGGACGTTTATGCTCCCAACTCTCGCCACTGCGCGCCATCGCGCACAGCTCCGTGCCCGCGTCGACGGCCCCATTTTGCTGATGGCGGGCGAGCCGCAACTCCGCAACATTCCCATCAACCACTTGCCGTTCCGGGCCGAAAGTTCGTTTTTGTATACAACGGGCTGTTCGCTCCCCGGCGCCGCTTTGCTGATGGACGACGACGGCGACACGCTGTTCTTGCCGCAACCGCCGGACGACGATGCGTTGTGGCACGGGCCGCGTCCGACGATTGCCGAAGAAGGCGCGGCGCTCGGTTTTGCGAAAACCGCCCCACTGTCAACGCTCTCGTCGCGCGCATTGGCCCACGGCGCCCGGCTGCACACCTTGGCGTCCACCGACCCCGCAACGTCGGCGCGGCTTGCGGCATGGACCGGCCGTCCGCACGACCTCGGTGAAAACAAGGGCGACCCTGCGCTCATTTCCGCCCTCATCGAGCTCCGGTCGTCCCTCGACGCCGACGAAGTGGCAGAGATGCGCGCTGCTGCCGTCGTCACCAACCGCGCCCACCGCGCTGCGATGGCGGCCACCCGCGCTGGCGCGACAGAAGCAGGCATTGGCGCCCTTTTTGACGGTGTGATTTCCGCACACGGCATGACCACCGCCTACGACTCCATCGTCACCGTGCGCGGCGAGGTGTTGCACAACCACCACCGCGTCAACACGCTTCAAAACGGGCAACTTGTGCTGCTCGACGGCGGCGCCGAGGCCCCGAGCGGCTATGCCACCGACGTCACCCGCGCGTGGCCGGTGTCCGGTCGCTTTGATGCCCGCCAGAAGGCCGCCTACGAGGCGGTCCTCGAAGCCGAGCTTCATGGTATTTCGATGGTCACCGCAGGGCGCCGCTACCGCGACATTCACCTCGCTGCGAGTCGCGTCATCGCGCAGTTCTTGGTGGACGAGCGCATCTTGTCGGGGAGCGTCGATGGCTTGGTCGAGCGGGGTGCCCACGCCCTCTTTTTCCCGCATGGCGTCGGGCATTTGATTGGACTCGACGTACACGACCTCGAACTCTACGGCGACCTCGCGGGCTATGGCCCCGGTCGCAGCCGCAGTACGCAGTTTGGGTTGGCGTTTCTACGTCTCGACCGCGACCTTCAAATCGGAAATGTCGTCACCATCGAGCCGGGTTTTTATGTCGTCCCCGACATCTTGCGCAATCCCGCGCTCACCGATTCCTTCTCCGACTGCTTCGACGCTGATGTAGCCGCGAAGTGGCTCGGCTTCGGCGGCATTCGTATTGAAGACGACGTGCTCGTGACGCCAAATGGTCCCGAGGTGCTCACGGCCGTCATTCCGAAGACCATCGCCGATGTAGAAGCGGCGATGGCCGAAGCCGTCACGCCCTTCTGGTAGGCCTCACCAGCGGCGCTGCACAATCGTGTCGCGCAAAAAGCGCTGGTTCGGCTCGGGGTAATCGAGGGTGGTGTGCAGGCCGCGGCTCTCACGGCGCTGCATGGCGCAGTCCACCACAAGGCCGGCCACCTGCACGATATTGCGCAGCTCAATCAGGTCGCCGGTGAGCTGGTAGTCCCAATAATACGACTCGATTTCTTGCTCGATGAGGTCGAGGCGCATCCGCGCGCGTCGCAGACGACGGGATGTGCGTACAATACCGACGTAGTTCCACATAAGACGCTGTACTTCGTCCCACACATGGGTGATAACCACCTGCTCATCGGGCTCTACGCTGCGGCCGGGGTCCCAAGCGGGAACGGCGGGCGGGGCCGGAATCTCCGCGAGGCGGTTGCGGATGGTGCGGCCGGCGGCATGGGCGAACACCACCGCCTCGAGGAGAGAGTTGCTCGCGAGGCGATTGGCGCCGTGCAGTCCGGTGCACGATGCCTCACCGATGACAAACAGGTTGTGAACGTCGCTTTCGCTGTTTTCGTCGACCCGCACGCCGCCGCATTGGTAGTGCGCCGCGGGCACCACCGGGATGGGGGTGTCGGCCATGTCGATGCCCACCGACAGACACTTTTTGTAGATGTTGGGAAAGTGGTGCTCGTGGGTGGCCCGGTCGAAGTGGGTCATGTCAAGATAGACGCACGGTGCGCCCGTTCGCTTCAACTCGGCGTCGATGGCGCGGGCGACGATATCGCGGGGTGCAAGCTCTTTTCGCGGGTCGTAGCGCTCCATAAACGCTTCGCCGTTGGCCAAGCGGAGCCGCCCCCCTTCGCCCCGCAATGCTTCGCTAATGAGAAAGGGCTCGGAATCGGGCTGGTGCAGCGTTGTCGGGTGAAACTGCACAAACTCCATGTTGGCGACGCGCGCGCCGGCCCGGTAGCACATCGCGACGCCATCGCCCGTGGCGACGTTGCTGTTCGAGGTGTGGAGGTACACTTGGCCCGAGCCGCCGGTACACACGGCGACCACTCGCGCGGTGAAGGCGCGCACCTGGCCGCTGCTTTGGTCGAGCACATACGCGCCGAGCACGCGGTCGGGCACGGGCGGCAATTCGCCCCGATGGCGCGCGAGCCAGCCCTCAGTGATGAGGTCGACGACGATATGTTGCTCGAAAACCTCGATGTCCGGCTGTTCATCGACCCGCGCCAACAACGCGCGCATGATTTCTGCGCCCGTGAGGTCTTTGGCGTGGAGAATGCGGCGTTTGGAGTGCCCGCCTTCTTTGTGGAGGTCGTAGAGCTCCGGCTGCTCATGCCAGCGGTCGAATTCTACGCCCAGGTCGATGAGTTCGGCCACACGGTCGCGCGCCTCTCGTGCGGTGCGTTCTACCACTTCGCGGCGGCACAAGCCCGCGCCTGCCACCATCGTGTCTTCGACGTGCTGTTCCCACGAATCGCTCTCGCGCCACGCAGCGGCGATGCCCCCTTGTGCGTAGCGCGAATTGCCTTCGGTGCGCTCGGCCTTGGTGATAATACGCACCTTGCCGTAGGGCGCCATTTCGAGTGCGAGGCGCAAGCCAGCGAGACCGCTGCCAATAATCAACACGTCGCTGAAGATGGCTTCTGCGGCGCTTCGGTCCAATGCTGGTGACATCCTGGTTCCTCCGCCAGCCTCGCTGGACTGGCCGCATAACGCCAATGGGAGAGAAAATCGTGGCGACAGTTGCCGGCTACGCGCGCGCCTTGTACCCTCGGCGCGTGTTCCCCGTCATCGCCATCGCTGCCGTTGTTGGATCGACAGCTCACGCCACGGACATCTACCGGGCTGAGCTGTCAAACGGTACGTTGTTGTTTACCGACTCGCCGACAACCGACGGTTTCGTGCCTCTGTTTCTCGACCACAAGCCCCTTCCGTCGCGGGCAAAGGTCAACACCCGAACTTTTCCGCTGCTCGACACCTGGGACGACGAAATCCTCGAAGCCTCGGTTCGTTACGGTGTTTCGCCCGAGCTCATCAAGGCCGTCGCGGTGGCGGAGAGCGGCATGAACCCGAATGCGTTGTCACCGGTAGGTGCCATGGGGCTGATGCAGCTCATGCCCGGCACCGCCAAGCAGTTGGGTGTCACCGACCCGTGGGATCCGGTGCAAAACATCGATGGGGGCGTGCGCTACCTAAAGATGCTGCTTGAGAAGTTTCCCAACCTGCGCCATGCCATCGCTGGATACAACGCAGGGCCGCACAATGTCGAAAAGCACCACGGAATACCCCCATTTCAAGAGACCCAGCATTACGTTGTGCGGGTCATGGATGTCTACGACTTCCTGTGTATGACGCGTCCGGTGGTCCCCGAAGACATCCCCCTCACTCCAGGCAGCTACCCATGAGCGTGTTTCGCCGCGCTGCGTTTTGGAACCTTCCCAATACCCTCACTGTGCTCCGAATTGCGCTTGTGCCTGCAATGCCGGTCCTATTGTGGAGCGACCCCTCCACCGAAGAATTGCGCATCGGCTGGGTATTGTTTGTGGGGGCCATGATTACCGACATCGTCGATGGCTGGCTCGCGCGGCGGTGGGGCCTCACGAGCGCCGCGGGCGCCTACCTCGACCCCATGGCCGACAAGCTCATGGTCGCCACCACCCTCATCATGATGGTCGAGCGCACCTGGGTGCCGGGCTGGCTCGCCGCCTTGTTGTTGTGCCGCGAAATCGCCATCACCGGCCTGCGCGGAATCGCGAGCCAAGAGGGCATGGTCATCAGCGCCAGCACGCTCGGCAAGTTCAAGACGGCGTTCCAAGGCACCGCGCTCGGCTTCATGTGGTGGGGCTGGGAAGACTTCGGCTCCGACCCCCGGCGTGTCGGCTTGGCCTTGTTGTACGTCGCTACCTTCTTCTCGATGGCCAGCGCCCTCGAATATCTGGTGCAGTTCTTCCAGCAGGGCGCCGCAAAAATTCGCTCGGCGGACGAAGCCTAACCAGAGCCCGATGTCGCGTTTGTCGCGTCTGGGTTCTTTGGTGGGCCCAGCGGAGCCCTTCGGTCTCCGCTGGCGCTGCGGAGCCTAAGGTCTCCGCAGCGGCCGCGGAGCCAGAGTCTCCGCGGCTTATCGAACGTAACTCTATTATGAGTCACGCTTTTTTCGTGCGCGCGAACGGGTGGATACGAATTGTGCGCGGCGGGCCTCGGTTGGTCCCACAAAAACTTGAGCGAAATTTGATTGTTTCTCCGATTCCGAGGTAAGGTGAATCGTGGGTCGTGTGCACATGCGTGCGATCTGCGGCGATTCCTCCGCACCGGCGGGTGCGGGCAAGTGGTGAAACATGACGGGTGTTTCTACGTTGTCTGCTGTCAGTGGCAGTGCTTCTGCCATCGCGCAGGTGCAGCCACGCGTAATGGGGCCTGCGCCAACCGCCGAAATCGAGCGGATTCCAGCGCGGCTCAATTCCGGCGTGGTCGTGAATATCAGCGAGGCGGGACGCGAAGCGGCACGTCGTCGGGCAGCTACGCCTACGCTCGCGTCGTTGCCCCAGGCTGGTCACGCAAACGATGTTCCCGAAGTGGCGCCGCGTTTGCTCAACCTACCTACCTCCCGCTCGCTCGAAGCCAACGGGCGCATCAGCGGAAACGCCATCGTGGAGCAGGGCACCGCCAACAACGCGAAGCCCGCGCTCTCCACCACGATTGCCAAGGGCGCGCGTCCGCTCGGGCAGTGGAATGCCGGCTCGCTTGCGTCGATGAAGGCCATGCGGCCAGGGGCCAATTCGGAGCGGATGGGCTCCGAAGCCCGCACCGCCACCACGCTTTCGGCCCGTCTCCAGCGTGGCGAAACGCCGCTCGGCGGGTTTACCACCGAAGGCCTGCGTACGATGCAAAACATCGAGTCGGAGGGCGCAAAGGCACGTTCGGCCAGCTCACTCTCCGCGCGAATTGGCCATGGCGAAGAGCCCTTGGAAGTCTCGCCGGGCCGTCACATCGTGCGCCCGGATAACAACGGCACCAGCGCGTGAAGCGCGGGCCGACAACACCAGCGGTCGTAGATTGGTCGCGTCGGCGGGTGTGGGTGTTTGACATGGACGGCACGTTGACCGTTCCCGCCCACGATTTCTCGTATGCGCGGCAGGCGCTCGGCATCCCAGAACACGAAGACATCCTCGGAAACCTGGCCCGTCGCTCGCCCGAAGGCCGCGCCGCCGCCGAGCGCTGGCTGGGTGCTTGGGAGGAGGACATTGCCCGTCGTGCGGAGATGCAGGACGACGCTGCGGCGCTGGTGGCCCACCTGCGCGCAGCGGGGTGCGTGCTCGGTATTCTCACCCGCAACCGCGCAGATTTGGCCCACCTGACGCTCGCTGCAATCGGTTTGCAGGATGCGTTTGCGGCGAACCTCGTTTTGGGCCGGGGGTGTGCGCCGCCGAAGCCCGAACCAGACGGCATCTTCCATATTTTGCAGCGCGTCGGGGCGTCTCCGGAAGAAGCGGTGATGGTCGGCGACTTCCGGTACGATGTCGAAGCAGGGCGAGCGGCAGGCACCGCGACCCTCCTGGTAGACCGGGAGGGCGACCAAGGGGATATCGCCGCCGCGGACATCATCGTGCCTCATCTTTGGCCGCTCCCGGTTTTGTTGCCGTAGACGACGTACCCCTGGGCGCCAATCGGTGTCATTTGGTGGTCCCGAAGGACGAGCGCGCCGCTTTTGCGTGCCGCAGCGGGTTAGGGGCGGCACTCTCTTGGTCCCGAGGTGTGGATGCCGTTGCCCTTCGTTCCTGCCGCCCGCCGGTGGTCCGTCCTGTTGTTTGTCGGGATGTGGGGAAATTCGGCCTTCGCAGGCGACCCCGTTCGTTGTACGGCAGTTTTTGCAGGCCCTGTGTCGGGGTGCTCGCTGACCGGCACCTGGGTGGCCGTTTCGACGGCGCGCTCCGCGGCCAAAGGCGAGCGCCTCGCGCAAGAGCGGTTGAGCGAGATGGTGCATGAAGGCGCCGTCACACAAGCAGCGCGCGCGGCGGGCACGATGGCCTACCTCACGGCCGCGCCGGACGTCACGAGTTGCCGCGCTACGGTAGAAGAGCGGGCGCGGGTCAACTGCACGCCAGAGCCGGAGCTATTGCTGCGGCAGGTCTGCATCGCCGACCTCGCCGACGAGTCCTGCTACCGGGGCCCGCCCCTCGATTCAGTGGGAACGGCGTGGAAGGTCGCCGAAAAAGCGCGCGCCGACATCTGCCCATCGGTCGATGCGTGGCTCGTCGCACAAGGCGCGGACGCGGCGAAGCGCGAATCCTGTCACCTCACATGCCTCCGCGACGCCACCGTGCGGTGTCTGAAAGACTGACTTGGCGCGAATGGTCGGCCGCATGTCGGTGACCCCTCGGCCACCGACATCGCGCTCTGCCGCTACGCGACGTCGAAGCGGTCGAATTCCATCGTGAACTGGCCCCGGCCCCGCGTCATGCTTCGAAGGTCGGTGGTGTAGCCAAGCAGACGGTTGAGGCCGCATTCGCAGTGAATGGTCGACGTACCCATGTCGCTTTCTTGGCCCGTGATGGAGGCACCGCGGGACTGAAGGTCGCCCAGGACGCCGCCGAGGTTTTCGTCGGGCACCACGACCTCTACCTTCATGAGCGGGCGCAACACTTGCCCGCCACCGTTGGCCAAGGCCTCGCGGACAGCTTGTGATGCGGCAATCCGCAGAGCTTGCGGGGTGCTCCCTTCGGCGAACACCTCGACCTCTTGCAATTCCACCGAGACGTCCTGCAGCACGGCACCTTCGACGGGGCCGGCCATGGTGGCGTCTTGTACACCGGCCTGCAGGGCGTCGCGTTGTGCGTCGGTGAGGGTCGCGCCAGCGGGGAGGATGGTGGGCTGCACGGTGACAGCCATGCCAGCGTCGCGGGTGCGGGGGGCCACAACGGCCTTGCAGCGGGCTTTGAGCGGAACGGGGGTGTCGCCGAAGTGCAGCACGCGGTCGACGGTGACATCGCCGGCTCCTTTGCTTGCGATGGTCTCACGAGACATGACGGTGGGGCGTCCCGTGCGTACCTTCAAACCAAATTCGCGCTCGATACGCTCGAAGATGATTTGCAGGTGCAGCTCGCCCATGCCGCGCAGCACGCGCTCGCCGGTGTCTTTGTCTTCGATAAAGCGCACGGTGGGGTCTTCTTCGCACACCTTGCCGAGCACTTCGATGAGCTTCTCTTCTTCGGCGGTGCTCATGGCTTCGATAGCGAGGCCAAGAACGGGCTCCTTGGTGTCAATGCGCTCAAGCAGCAGCTCTGGGCCGTCGTCTGCGCACAAGGTATCGCCGGTGGTGGCATGGCGAAGGCCCGCGAGGAGCACGATTTGGCCGGCGCTCGCGGCGTCGGCGCGGGTCTTCGAACCGGCGCTGACTTCAAAGATGCGCGCGACGCGCTCTTTCGTGTCGCGTCCGGCGAGAACGACTTGCTGGCCGGCCTCGATGTGGCCGCGGTAAACACGAATGAAGACGTGGCGCCGTCCTTCCCACAACTGCACCTTGAACACCAGGGCCACGAGGCTGCCGTCGGGGGTCATCTCGACGGTGGTGTCGTCGCCGCTCGGGACCAAGTGGGCGGGGGCGGGAGGGCGCTCCAACGGGTTCGGCAAAAGCGCGAGAACACCGTCGAGGAGGGCTTGCACGCCCCAGTTGCGCAAGGCGCTTCCGCCGAAGATGGGGTGCATCTGGCCGGAAATCGTGCCTGCGCGGAGCGCCGCGATGACGCGCTCGACGGGAATGTCGGCCTCTTCGAGCACGAGGTCTTCGAGCTCCGGGTCGACCTCGGCGCACGCGAGCAGCATCGTCTCGCGGTGCGTTTGGTAGACGTCCTGAAGGTCTTCGGGCACGGGCTTGCGGGTGACCTGCTCGCCCCGGTCGCCGGAGAAGGAAATCACTTCACCGCGCACAAGGTCGAGAATCGTGTGGTCATCGGCCAACGGCACACACACGGGCACCGGATGGCCGCCAAGGCGTCGCTCGATGCTCTTCATGCACCGTTCGAGGTCGGCTCCGGGGCGGTCCATCTTGTTTACGAAGACGACACGTGGGATGTCGAAGCGGCTCGCTTGCCGCCACACGGTTTCGGTCTGCGGCTCGACACCGCGAACGCCGTCCATCACGATGACCGCTCCGTCGAGAACACGCATGGCGCGCTCAACTTCGATGGTGAAGTCGACGTGTCCAGGGGTGTCGACCACTTGAATGAGGTGGTCCTGCCACGGGCACTGGGTGACGGCACTTCCGATGGTAATGCCGTGGGCACGCTCTTCAGCCATAAAGTCCATCGTGGCAGCGCCGTCGTGGACCTCGCCGATCTTGTGAGAAGCGCCGGTGTAGAACAGGATTCGCTCGGTCAGGGTGGTCTTGCCGGCATCGATATGGGCCGCGATACCGATGTTTCGGACCCGGTCGAAGGGAACGGCAAGTCCGCCGGTATGGTTCTTCTTCGCCATCTTGGGCCTCCTCAGCGGAAAAATCCGGTCGTTGGGATCAAGGCCGCAGGAATGGGTCGAAACGACCACTTTGCACCCCGGCCTGTCGGGTGGCGCCACTAACACTTCACGGCGTCGCTACCCCAGGGGGGCCCGCGACGCGATAGCGCGTCGGTCGGTCTTCGTTGGACCCAGATCCCCTGGAGGGCCTATGGGTGGCATCCTGCTTTTGGAAGATGGTCGCAGCTTCGCCGGAGAAGCCTTCGGTGCACGCACGACCCGTGTAGGCGAAATCGTCTTCAATACTGCAATGTCGGGCTATCAGGAGGTGTTGTCAGACCCCTCCTACCGCGAGCAAATTGTGACCATGACGTCGCCGCACATCGGCAACTACGGCGTCAACGACGAAGACATGGAGAGCGCGATGGTCCATGTGGCGGGCTTTGTCGTGCGAAAGCTCGCGAGGATGCCGAGCAACCACCGGTCCACGGCGAGCCTCGACCCTTGGCTGCGCAAGGCCGGCGTTCCCGGCCTGCAAGGCATCGACACACGCGCGTTGGTCCGCCACATTCGGGACAAGGGCGCGATGCGGGCCGTCGTCAGCACCGACGGCACCTCCGCTGCGGATTTGTTTGAACGTATGGAAGCCTGGCCGGGCATGGAAGGCCGCGCGCTCGCCGGCGAAGTTTCCTGCACGGTCCCCGCGATTGTCGCCAACCCGGAAAACGCCCGTCTTCGCGTGACATTGGTCGATGGCGGCGCCAAGCGCAACATCGCGCGTTTGCTGGGACAAGCAGGTTGCCGCGTCCGCTTGGTCCCCATCACCGCCTCTGCCGAGGTCTGGATGGAAGACACCGACCTGTTGTTCTTTAGCAACGGGCCCGGCGACCCCGCCGCGATGGTGCAAGCCGTCGAGCAAATGAAAGGTTTGGTCGGCAAGGTGCCGATGGCCGGGATTTGCCTCGGCCACCAGATGCTCGCCCTCGCGATGGGCGCCAGCACCTACAAGCTGCCGTTTGGTCATCGCGGCGCCAACCATCCGGTGCGCGACGAGCTGACCGGTCGCGTCGAAATCACGAGCCAAAACCACGGCTTCTGCGTAGACCGCGATGCGCTCAACGCGGTAGGCGGTCGGGTCACCCACACCCACCTCAACGACGGCACCGTCGCCGGCTTCGACCACGCGGGCTTGCGCATCGCGGCGGTCCAGTTCCATCCCGAAGCCTGCCCCGGTCCCCACGATAGCGCCCATTTGGTGCTCGACCGCTTCTTGGCCCTGGCCTCTGCGTAACAGCGCGGCGCCTGTCCTTCGCCCTCGCGCACGTCGGAGGGCGATTTTTTTTGGCGGGGGACATGGGGGCGCGGGCAATGGGTGCGGGGAGCGTGCGCCAAAAAGAGCACGACCGGTCGGTCTCTTTTTGCGATTCAGGGAGGTGCGTGCTGGCGCGGTGTGACCGAAAGTGCCGTTTGCAACGCGAGAACCAAAAAAGGGGACGAGCTTTCGCTTGTCCCCTCCGCAAAAAATGAACGACCGTTCGGTCTTTGATGGGCAGCGCCCTCCGGTCAACGCTCGAGCAGCAAGGTGCCGGCCAAATAGCCGACGCCGTTGGGCACACCGAGTCCGCACTCGCCTTCGATGACGTCTTCGGTGATGTCGCCCGTCATTTTGAAGGTGTAGGTTTTGACTTCGGGCGTTTCTTGGGCGAACAGGGCTTCCATTTCGATGTAGGTGTCGCTCTTGACGCCGTCGAACTGGCCCTCGAAGTGCTGGCCGTCCCACATGTCGAGTTCGACATCGCCATTGACCGCGCTGCCGCCGCCATCGTTGATTTGTACGGTGAGCGCGGAGCTGTAGCCATAACGCGCGTCACCGAAGTCACATTGACCCACCCATTTGCCGGCGATGGTTGAACATCCGGTGACGAACGAAAGGGCTACGGCGAGGGGGGCCAAACGCATCACGACTCCAGCGGTGGGGCGAAGGGAGCGTGTCCCGCTCGTTTGCTGGTGTCAACCGTTGGGCGGGCGAAGGGTGTGGTTCGCGAAGGCCACGTGAACCCGTCGAACCGGGTGCGACGTTCCGCGAGAGGGGCGTTAGACCCCCCGGTCCCCGCACCCCCCGCGTTGTCCTTTTTGGGAGACCCCATGCCCCGCCGTACCGATTTGAAGACCATTCTCGTCTTTGGTTCCGGGCCGATTGTGATCGGGCAGGCCTGTGAATTCGACTATTCTGGCTGCCAAGCCTGCAAGGTGTTGCGGTCCTTGGGGTACCGGGTGGTGTTGTTGAACAGCAACCCCGCGACCATCATGACCGACCCCGACATGGCCGACGCCACCTACGTCGAGCCGCTCACGGTCGAGTTTGCACGAAAGGTCATCGAGCGGGAGCGACCGGACGCTATCCTTCCGACGGTTGGCGGGCAGACGGCGCTCAACCTCGCCATCAAGCTCCATGAAGAAGGCATCCTCAAGGAGTTCAACGTCGAGCTGATCGGGGCACGCCCCGAAGCCATCGCCGTCGCCGAAGACCGGCAGCTCTTCAAAGAGAAGATGCTGGAGGAGGGCCTCTCCGTCGCGCCGAGTGGGGTGGCGCACACCGTCGCCGAAGCCGAAGCCTTGCTCGACGAAATCGGTCTGCCCGCGATTATTCGTCCGGGCTTCACCCTGGGCGGTGAAGGTGGCGGCGTCGCGTACAACCGCGATGAGTTCCGCGAGATTGTCGGCCGGGGCATCTCGCTCTCGCCCATTCGCCAAGTGCTCGTTGAGCGCAGCATTCTCGGTTGGAAGGAATACGAGTTGGAGGTCATGCGCGACGGCGCAGGCAATGCCATCATCGTGTGTTCCATCGAGAACATCGACCCAATGGGTGTTCACACCGGCGACAGCATCACGGTCGCGCCGGCCATGACCCTCACCGACCGCGAATACCAAGTGCTGCGCGACCAAGCGCTGCATGTCTTGCGCGCGGTCGGCGTAGAAACGGGCGGGTCGAATGTGCAGTTCGCCGTCAACCCGGACAATGGCGATGTCATCGTTATTGAGATGAACCCGCGCGTGAGCCGGTCGAGCGCCCTCGCGAGCAAGGCCACCGGCTTTCCGATTGCCAAGATTGCCGCACAGTTGGCTGTTGGTCTTACTCTTGACGAAATCTCGAACGACATCACCCGCGTCACGCCGGCCTGCTTTGAGCCAACGCTTGACTATGTGGTCGTCAAGATTCCGCGCTGGAACTTCGAGAAGTTCGCCGGCGCTGACCGCACCCTCGGCACCCAGATGAAGGCGGTGGGCGAGGTCATGGGCCTTGGCCGCACCTTCGCCGAGGCCTTGTTGAAGGCCGTTTCGAGCTTGGAGGGCGGCTACCCCAACGCCCGCGAGTGGACCGACCAACGCCTGCGCGAGAGCCTCGCGATTCCGACTCCCGACCGCTTGGCGGCGCTCTTTGAGGCGCTGCGTCGGGGCATCGACCCCACCGCGATTCACCAGCTCACCCGCATCGACCGCTGGTTCTTGTTTGAAATGCAAGAAATCGTCGCGTTGGAGCGGTCGTTGGATGGTCGCTTCTTGTCCGACGTCTCGGGTGCCGAGCTGCGCCGGGCCAAGCGGATGGGCTTCCCCGACGAACACCTCGCGTCGATTCTTGCGACCACCGAAGCGACGATTCGCGCGCGCCGGTTGGGGGACGGCATCGAGCCGGTCTACAAGCGGGTCGACACTTGTGCGGGCGAGTTCGAGAGCCACACCCCCTATTTGTATTCGTCCTATGAAGACGAAGACGAGTCGGGGCATGAGGAAGCCGAGCGGGTGGTAATTCTCGGAAACGGCCCCAACCGCATCGGACAAGGACTGGAGTTCGACTATTGCTGCGTCCACGCGGCGTATGCGGTGCGCGACTCCGGTTTGTGCAGCGTGATGGTCAACTGCAACCCGGAGACCGTGTCCACCGACTACGACACCTCCGACAAGCTCTACTTCGAGCCGGTGACCGCCGAACATGTGCAAGGCGTCATCGACCGCGAAAAGCCGCGCGGGGTCATCCTTCAGTTTGGTGGACAAACGCCGCTCAAGCTGTCGCACCGGATTGGTCCCGTTTTGGGCACCAGCGCCGACGCGATCGACCTTTGCGAAGACCGGCAGCGCTTCAACGCCTTGATGAACGAACTCGGCGTGCGGCAGCCGGATGGCGCGATGGTCAAGAACCGCGAAGAAGCGTTCGCGGCGGCCGAGCGGATGGGGTTTCCGTTGCTGGTCCGTCCGAGCTATGTCCTGGGCGGACGTGCGATGGCGATTTGTTTCAACGAGCGCGAGTTTGAAGCGGCGCTCGATGAAGCACTCGAGGTCAGCGACGTCCATCCGGTGTTGATGGACCGCTTCCTCAACCGCGCCGTCGAATACGACTGCGACGCACTGTGCGACGGCACGGACGTCTATATCGCGGGCATCATGGAGCACATCGAAGAAGCCGGCGTTCACTCCGGCGACTCTTCGTGCGTGTTGCCGCCGGTCGCTCTGAGCGAGGCTGTGCGCGCCGAAATGGAAAACACGACGCGTCGAATTGCGCTCCGTCTCGGTGTTGTAGGCCTTGTCAATATCCAGTACGCCGTGCAGGGAACCACCCTCTACGTCCTCGAAGTGAATCCGCGGGCGTCCCGTACCGTCCCGTATGTGTCGAAGGCGACCGGCGTGCCGCTTGCGCGCATCGCGACGCGCTTGTGCTTGGGCGAGAAGTTGGCGGACCTCGGGCCGTTCCGTCCGTGGGGCGCGGGCTTGTACTTTATCAAGGCGCCCGTGTTCCCTTGGAGCCGCTTTACCGTCACTGACGTCGTCCTCGGGCCGGAGATGCGGTCGACGGGCGAGGTCATGGGCGTGGGCCGGTCATTTGGCGAGGCATATGCCAAAGCATTGATTGGCGCGGGCATGTCGCTGCCACGAAGCGGCGGGGTCTACCTGTCGCTCCGCGATGCAGACAAGTGGATTTTGGCCGAGATAGCCGGTCCGCTGTACTCGATGGGCTTCCAGCTCCTCGCGTCTCCGGGCACGGCTACGGAGATTACGCGCCTCGGCGTGCCGGTCGAGATGGTGTTCAAGGTGCGGGAAGGGCGCCCAGACATCGTCGACCATGTTCGGAATGGGCGTGTGCAGCTTATGATCAACACGCCGACCGGTCGCAAGGGAATGCACGACGAAGCGTCGATGCGCTTGGCGGGCCTGCGGTTTGGCGTACCTTGCATCACAACGGTGCGCGGTGCCCAGGCGGTTGTCGCCGCGATTCGTTCGCTTCGCGCAGACGAGCTGCGGGTGGTGAGCCTCCAGGACATTGCCACGGCAGGCGGAAACTAAGTCGTGTCCACGCTGGTAGTGGGCGATGTGCATGGATGTGCGGCGGAACTCGCGGCGCTCCTCGACCTCGCGCAGCCTTCGCGGCTTGTGCTGGTCGGCGATGTCTTCACCAAGGGCCCTGACGCCAAAGGGGTTTGGTCCTTGGTGGAAACGTGGCGTGCAGTCGGTGTTTTGGGCAATCACGATGCGCGAATGTTGGCCGAGCCAGGTCGCTTTGCCCACCTTGGCCTGCCCGCCGAAGCATGGGCTTGGCTATCGGCGTTGCCGCTTTACCGCGAAGTCGGAGGCTGGTGGGTGGTTCACGGCGGCTTCGACCCCTACCGAGGCCCCGAAGGCACGCGGCGTGGAACGGCAATATCGGTGCGCCGCTGGCCCGACGACAAGGACACCGAAAACCCGTTCTGGTGGCAATTGTGGAAGCGGACCGAGCGTGTTGTCTATGGCCACGACGCCGCGCGAGGTCTGCAGGACCATCGGCCGCACACGCTGGGCCTGGACTCGGGATGTGTGTATGGGGGCCGCTTGTCGGGCTACCTGCTTGAAGACGACCGAATCGTCAGCGTGGCTGCCCAAGGAACGTATCGCGAGGTCGAGCCTTGGCCGCCCAAGTCGAAAAAGCGCAAGTAGCGGGTATTATCGCAGACCCCGGCTTTGGCTGAGCGCCGTGTGCAAGCGCGTCGCGCGTGCGGCGAGTCCGTGGTCGGGGGACTGGATTGCGAGGTCGCTCAGGGCGTGAATGGCCTTTGCTGCCTCTTCGAGCCGCCCCTCGCGGGTGGCGATGCGACAGGACAGCAAGAGGGCGTCTGCGCGTACCTGCACGCGCTCGGATTGGGCGGCGCGATTGAGGAGGTAGGTCCAGGCGCCTGGGCCGATGCCCGATGCGGCCGAGACCAGCAAACGCGCGCGCAACGTGCGGTCGGCATCTCCGGCTTCGCGCGCGAGATTTTCGGCGGTGGTGGCGAGCTGGGTAACAACGTCGAGCCGGCCATCCTCAAGTTCGTGCCATGCGATTGCCAGCAATAGGTCCGGCGATGCGCGTTGCTCGCTGGCGGTGCGGGCTTCCGCCAAGCGCGCGAGACGAAGCTCGGGCGCGCGGGTGGTGTGCAGCACGTCGAGGGCGGCGGCCAGCCATAGGCGCAGGAGGTCGGGTCTGCGGGTGGGCGGAGATACGCTGAGGAGTTGGGGGAGCTGCGCTTGTTCGCCTTGTGCTGCAGCAAGCCGAAGGTCGAGAATTGCGAGGTGGGTGTCGAGGGTCTCGGGGATTCCGACGCGGCGGCGGGCACGCAGCGCGGCGCGGGTGTCGCCGCGGTCGAGGGCGAGGAGACCGTGCAGCACCAGCGCGTCGGCGTGAAAGGGATGGTCGTCCAAGATATTCGATATGTCGGACTGGGCGCCGGCGAGGTCGCCGACCAGCCACCGGGCGAGGCCGGTCAACAAGATAGCGTAGAGGTCGTCTTTGCTCTCCGGCGAGCGACGCCAGTGTTCGAGGGCGTCGAGTGCTGCGGGTGCGCGGTCCATCGCGAGCAAAACGAGCGCGGCATCGAGCGCCGCCCAGCGTCGCGGGCCGCGTGGTCCCCGTGGAACTTGGGCCATGTCGCGCAGTACGTCGAGGGCTTCGCGCGCGCGGGACACCGCACCTTGGTTGAGGGCAGCCTGGATGACGAGGTGTGCGCACCTTGCGCGGCTCGTCGCGGGTGCGGCAGCGTCGGCGTACCCTGCGGCCCAATGGGCGCATGCCTCGTCGAGTTGCCCGATGCGGGCCGACAACAGGCCGCGCGCGACCCGGAGGGCAGCCCGCTCGTCGGGGGTTGAGGCCCGGCGCTCTGCTTGTCGGAGCAGGTCGCTTCGGACGATGTCGACCTCGGTGCTGTGCGCGACTTCGGCACGAATTCGCGCGAGGGGTGTTCGCAGCGCCGCGTAGCCGGGGTCATCGCGATGGCGAGGGAAACGGTCGACCACATGCAGCCAACGACGGGCATCTTGGGGCTGGTCGTCCTCCCAGGCGGCGATGGCGGCGCGAATGGCGGCATTGCGGGTGTCGGCGGGCTGGTTCCCAAAGAGGCGCAGGCGCGCAATCGCATCGGGGGGCTCGCCTTCGGACTCCATCGCATCGGCCAAACGGGTGGCGAGGCGGTCGCGCCGGGCCAAGCCGCGGCAGCCCAGTGCCACAATGCCATCGTGCGCCGCTGCAATCCGGCCTGGACCCGCAGGGACCGCGTGGCCAAGCTCTAGCAGGCGTCCGGGGTCGAAGCCGGCGGCCAACACCGCGGCTGATGGTACTTCTCGCACAAGCGCAAACACCGTCGCGCCTGCATCCGGCACCTCGACGGCTTCATCGCGCCACGCGGCGAGCGCTTCGTGGGCGATTTCGGTCGCGCGGGCGGGCGATGCAGAGGAGGGGGGCCGGGGGCGATTTCCGTGGGGCAGCTCCCGCAGCAGGAGGTCGATGACGCCCATGACCGCGAGCTGGTCGAGGTCGGGAAGCGAGACAGCGAGCACCGCGGGATGTTCTGCAAGGCGACCGTGCATCCGACGCACTTCTTCCGATTGCCAGCGGTCGTCCACTATCGCGATAAGACTGATGTCTGCCTCACTATCGAGCAATGTGTGGACAAAGCGAAGGCTCAACGGGTCGGCGTCTTCGATGCCTTCCATGACGATGAGCATCGGTCGGTCGTCGATGGCATTCCGCACCACATCTACAGCTGCTTCGATGACTTGGCGCGCTTCGGCGCCCGCTTCTGGGAGTGTCGGCTGGGGCGCGAGCGACGGCCAAAGCGTACACAATACCGGCGCTTTGTCGCGCAGGAGGCGTTGCCTGCGTGCGACATGCTGGGACTCGCCGACGAGGCGGCGCAAGACCTCGATGACGACACTTCCGGTCTCCGCGCGGTCGGCGCGCACGACCATCGGTGGGTGCCCTTGTCGAACGGCTTGCCGTGCGAGGGCGTCGGCGAGTCGGTGCCGGCCGCTTCCGGCGGGTCCATTGACCAAGACCAAGCGTGGGCCGCGTTCCCGGAGATGGTGGCGTCCGCGGTCGTAGGAGTCAATCTGGCCTACGCGGCTGGGGCACGGCGGAAGCGGCGCGGGCCCTTGCAGACCGCTCCAGTCCGCGAGGGCGTGGGAGAGGGCCGCCGCGGATGGGCGTTGCATGGCGTCGAGGGCTTGGGTTTCTTGGAGAAGCACGGAAATACGCCGAGGCAGTCCTCGGATGCGCATTGCAAGGCCAGGAAGGGACTCCCGCGCCCCTCCGCCCCAAGGGGTTGTATGGTCAGTGCTGTCTCGCGCGGGAGGCGCCAGGGCGGCGTACAGCAGGGCTCCCGCGGCGAGTACGTCGGTGGGCGGACGCTGGCCCCAGCCGGCGAGCTCTTCGGGTGACACGGGGGGCAAGGTGCCCACTGCGTCGCCGGGGACGGAATCGAGCGCGCGAAAGGAGCTACCGAGGTCTGTCAACGCGACCTGACCGTCGGGGGTAAGCCAGACATTGCTCGGCGACAGGCTGCCATGAACCAAACCTTCTCGGTGGAGGTTGGCCAGAATGTGCAGCAAGCGTGCGCCCCACTGGCATGCTTGCCGAATCCGCTGCTCGTCGGGAAGCTCTCGAATGGCGTCCAGCAGGGGAATCCCGTCCATCCACGGCCGACTCACCCACGGGATTGCTTCGTCCGGCGACACCAGCAATGGACCGGGCGCGCCAGAAATGCGTACCCCCAACGCGCGGCGATGGTTCCGCTGGAGCGCACGCCGAGCGCCCCGCTCGACTCCCGCCGTGATGCACTTGACAACGATGGCGCCTCCATCGCCGTCCTGCGCGCGCCAGGTCTCAAAGCCGGCGCGTGCTTGGAGGAGGGACACAAGGGTTGCCGCGCCCAAACGGGAACCGGGTTGAAGGTGTGGAGTCGACATGAAGGCAGACTACCCTAGTTCGAGGGCGCAGTCGGGCGCCCAGGGGAGCGGCGGCGCCGTTTGTGTCGAAACGTGTTGGCCGCAGGTTTGGCCGTAGTGGCCCAAGGTGAATGGAGCGGCAAGATGTTCGGCCATAGGGGCATGTCGTCGGCGCAACGCCGCGATTCGTCGCGCGCGGTGCCTCGGAATCGTCGGTTTTGGTGCCGAGCGAGGTGCGTTGGTGGACGGACGCGCGGGATGCGGTGGGGAAAATACCGCTCGAAGCCGTTGTCTCGGGGGCAAAAATGCGGCGCACTTGTCGTGGCCATCGCTGCGTGATCCTTGGGTGGGGAACCCCGGGTCTGTGGTTGCGCGAAGCCCTTTCCCTTGTCGGCCAAAACGGGCGGTCGGGCTGCGTACCCCGCGCATACGCTTCGTCTGTCGCGGCTCCGGCTCGTCGACTTGGGACACGATTGCGCCGTGCGGTGGTTTCGTTTTCGGCGCGCGTCGCGGGACACACCGCGCGGGCGAGGCAGGACAAACTGTCGTCGCAGGGGGGCTGAAGCTTGCCCGCAGTCACTTGCCGGAGCGTGTGTGGACGTAAATGCCGCAACAGTCGGCGCTGCGCTATCGTCCCGCCCCAACAGCATCTTGCCGCAGCCAACGCGACCGATGGGAACACGGCCGCCCGTGGGCGAACGTCCTGTTTGCGAAACGTTTGGCATTTTTGGGGGCCCGCCGACCAACGGCTTATTTTCGGGGGGGCAGGCGACTTTCGCGTTGAGGACGCTGTCTGTGGCGCCGTTGTAAGCAAACGCGGGCGTTCCACTACGACCGAATGGCCACTTGCATCAGGAATTGCGCTGGGCATGGTCGAATGGTTGCGGGATTGCCGCGTCGGCTCGGCGAACGTGCCTTCGTCCCGACTTCGCGCTTCGAAATCGTGCGATTGGTGGGTTATTTCCACTTTTCTTGCGCAAAAGCCGAATTCGTTTCGCCATGGGGGAAGGTGCGCGGGCGGCTGCGCGTTTGAGTGGGCGACTGCACGACGGGCGAGGCCAACGGGTGCCTACCCAGCCGCGCAGTCAGTCGTTTCCCCGTGAATCGCGCCCCATTTTGGGCGCTGTTCAAATGCTCGCCAGCAGCCTTGTGCGGTCGCGAAACGAGTTTGCCCGCACTTGGTCTCTTGCCGCCTGTTGTAGCGTGTGTGTGTCAGCGCCCCGCTGTTGATATGCACGCAAAAACACCGGCTGGACGGTAATCGGATCATTGCGCCCTGGCAGAATCGGGTTATCTGCTCGCTCGAAATTGGGGGCAAGGTTCCCCAAATTAGGCGTTACATTCGCGATACCACGGCAGTTTTCAACTCCCCCCCTTGGTTGAAAGTTCTCGAGGTAGCGCGGGGCTTCGTCAACATTGTAGTACCTGTGTTGCGTTTTCTCAAGAACGGCCACCGTTCGATAATTAGGAGAATCCCATGAACCTCAAGTCCGTGTTTTTCGGTCTCGCTCTTCTTGTCCCCGCATCCAGCTTCGCCCAGGACGAAGCCGCCGCTCCTGACTTCGTCAAGTGCGCCGACAAGGAAGGCGATGACAAGGACAAGTGCAACGCCAAGGCTGCCAAGAACGTCGCCAAGGCTCGCAAGGCTTCGACCCTCTACAAGCCCTCGATGCTCTCCGACAAGTTCGCTGGCCTCGACGCTGACGACAAGAACCCCTTCAACATCGACAGCTTCTACGTCGGTGTGATTGAGACTGGTTCCAAGGACGTCGACGCTGTGCTCGCTTCCGTCGCCAAGATTGACGCTGCGATCACCATGACCTCCTACGTCGGCTACCTCAGCAAGAGCGGCAAGTCCGACGAAGCCAAGGCGCTCGCCACCGACCTCATCCCCGTGCTCACCAAGCTCGGCGAAGATGTCAAGGCCATCACCGAAAGCATCAACAAGATCAAGGCTGACCCCAAGTCCGTCGCCAACCCCCCGACCGCTCTTCCGAAGATCGTCAAGGCTCTCCCCCCGGCTCTCGCGACCGTGGGCGGCGCTGTTGCTGAGCTTCCGAAGGCTCTCGGCGCTGTGAAGCCCATCGCTTCCGGTGCGGCTGGCGCTGCTGTCGAAGCCGCTGGCGACAAGGCCAAGGACGCCGCTGGCATGTGATTTGCCAGTGGGCTTCCCACGCACCCGCCTCGGCTTCGGCCCAGGCGGGTGTTTTCTTTTTGGGGAACGCGGCGCGCCCGCCACGAGCCCCCCGCGCTTCGACGTCAGTCCAAGGGCTGTGGCGGCTCCAAGATGCCGTCCAGCAAGCGCAGCACCGCCTTGTAGCTCCCAAACGGCGGATACACATACACGCCACGGATACGGGGGTGCGCCTTGCATGCCAGGAGTGCTTCGCGCGCCACCTGAATGCCGACCTCGCGCTGTCCATCGCGGCTGCTCGCGGCGCGCATCGCGTTCATCACGGTGTCAGGAATCTGCATGCCGGGCACTTCGTTGTGGAGGAACTCGGCGTTGCGTACCGACACGAGCGGCATGATGCCCACGAAGAAGGGGACGTGGGCGGCGGCTTGGGTGCGGTCCAAGAAGCGCTGGAGCAGCTCTTCATCGAAGACGGGCTGGGAGAAGAAGTACTCCGCGCCCGCCTCGACCTTCTTGAGGAAGCGCTCGGCCTCTAGGTCGATGTCGACGGCGCCCGGATTGCAGCCTGCGCCGACAAACAGCGCGGTCTGACCGCCAATCGGCTCGCCCGAGAAGTCGAGGCCCCGATTGAGCAACTGAATAAACGAAATCAAGCCGATAGAGTCGATGTCGAAAACGGCCGTAGCGTTTGGATACGTGCCCATCTTGGGAGGGTCGCCGGTCACCGCGAGGATGTTGCGCAAGCCAAGCGCGTGGGCGCCCAGCAGGTCCATCTGCATTCCGAGCAGGTTTCGGTCACGGCAACAGTAGTGGACGACCGTTTCAAACTTTGGCACGCGCGCGCGCACAAGCTGGGACAAGGCGGTCGGGCCCATGCGTGCGACGGCGCGCGGTCCATCTGCGATGTTGACGACGTCGACGCCCGCTTCGTACAGCATCGCCGCCCCTTCGACCGCCTTGCCGGGGTCGATGCCGCGCGGGGGGTCGAGCTCGACGGATACGCAGAACTTGCCCGAAGCGACCCGACGGGCCAACTCGCTGCGTTCCGCTACGGGCACGGGGGGTAAGCCGGCGGGTTTGGGGGACGCGGTATCGGTGCTGCGCACTTCTACTACAGGGCCTTGGTGGGCCGGCGAGATGGAGCGCAAGAACACGCGCATCTCTTTGATCATCTCGGGGGTGGTGCCGCAGCAGCCCCCCACGCCTCGTACGCCGACTTGCCCCAAGCGGCGCGCGTACTCGGCCATATACTCAGGGCCGGTCAAGAAGATGGTGCGGCCATCGACCACCTGCGGGTAGCCGGCGTTGGGCTGCGCGATGATTGGAAGTTCGACCCGCGACACGAGCTCTTCGACCACTTCGAGCATCGCCCGCGGTCCCAACGCGCAGTTGACGCCGAGCGCCTGAATGTCCCAGCCTGCGAGTCTTTCGGCGACGGCTGCGGGAGACAACCCGCTTACTTTGGCGTGGGTGAGGCCCTCGGTACGGAACGTGACGGATGCGACGATAGGCAGCTTGGTGACGGCGCGCACACCACGAACTGCTTGCCAAAGCTCGCCGATATTGTCGAACGTCTCCAAGATAATGAAGTCAACGCCGTTTTCCGCGAGCAGCTTGGCTTGCTCCCGAAAAGCCGCGAAGGCCTGCCCGGGGCTAATCTTGCCAACGGGAGCAAGTTGGGCGCCAATCGGCCCAATACTCCCTCCAATCCACGCGCCATTCGATGCAACTTCCCGTGCCAAGCGGGTAGCGGTAATGTTCAACTCGGCGGTTCGTTCCGCGAGGCCGAATGCGGCCAAGCGAAGCCGGTTGGCACCAAATGTGTTGGTGGTGAGGACCTCTGCGCCCGCATTGAGGTACGCACGGTGAATGTCGCGGACCATATCGGGATTGGTCAGCGACACTTCGTCGTAGCAGCGGTTGATGAACACGCCTCGTTTGTAGATTTCGGTGCCCATCGCACCGTCAAACAGGACAATTCGATCGTTCAGTGCGTCGATAAAGCGGTTCAACGTGGTACTCCGCGCGGCCGGGGGTCGCCTATAGATAACCCCCGCTTGCATCCGTGCGCCTTTGCGGTTGCAATGGATTTTGGTCGTCGGACGCGTGCGTAGGCTCAGCGGAGTTGGTGCCGAATGAGGAGCGTGGTGATGTTGTCGCCACCTCCACCGCGGTTTGCGGCCTGAACGAGTAAGCGGGCGCCTTCGTCAAGGTCCGCAAGTGCCGCTGCTGATTCGAGCAACCGCGCGAGGCCTGCCGGCGAGTCTGCGGCGTAGTCGACGAAGCCATCGGTGGCCAAGACAACGGTGTCGCCAGGAAGAAGGGACAGCGAGCGGTGGGCCACCGGCAAGAGGTCGGGCTGGCCGAGACCGTCGAAATGACCCAAATAGCCGGTCAACACCGACCCATTGGTGGTCAGGTCAATCGGGCGGTGCGCTTGCCAGGACCGCAGCCAGTCGAGGCGGATGTTTTGGTCACCTGTAAGCTGGCCTGCACCGTCTCGGCCAACGAGCCACGCGCGCGAATCGCCGAGGGATGCGATATGCAGCCGGTCCCCGACCACAAGGGCCAAGATGACGGTGGTCCCCATTGGAATGTGGCGGTCGAGGTCTCCCCGCGCAGCGCGCCTTGCTTCCGCGCAGATTTGTGCGTTGGCCAAGCGAAGGGTCTCATCCAAGAATGCGCGCGCTTCGACTTCGCTTGCATTGGGAGAACCCAGGCGTTCTACATTTTCTTCCCAGGTTTGCATACACGTTTGGGTGACGATACCGCTCGCAATATGGCCTGCGCCAGCCGTAGCGACGCTGATGCCGTCGGCAATCACAGCGAATGTGAGGTGCCCTTCCGTCTGCGACCAAGCGGCGTCCTGATTGGTTTGACTTTGTCTCGCTTTTGTGATACCAATGTGGGTGTCCCAGCCAACATTGGCGGAGTGGCGCATCCGAATCGGGGCCGATTGCCGCAGCTCTTCGGTCGTGCGGGCATACGCGAGGTGGCGCCATAGGTCGAGGCCGTTGGCGGGTCGGTCGAGGGGGTTCGGCGACATCGCTAAGGTTGCGACGGCAACCCATGCGGGGGGAATCTCGGGAACAAGCGCAGGAAGGTGGTCGAGCAGGTCTTTGTCGGTAACGGGGAGGTTGCGTGGCAGGTTGCCGACAGCGAGCTCGACCATGCGCCGCATCGTCGCGCGCACATCTTGGCGCGGTGTCGTGTTTTCGGGCGCGCCCAGGACCACTTCATCGGGGGCTCTCCAACGCGCGCCATCGACGCCGCCGTGGGAACCTTCGGCATGTCGGCGCGACAACGCGCGCGCGGCGGCCAGGCTCACCGTAAACAGGCGCTCAACGGGCAATGGCGCGAGGTGCGTGAGCAAGGGGTCCGCCACCTGGATGGGACGCTCCATCGTCGACTCCGCGAGTCGCTCCTCTAACCATTGCTCCAACTCCATACGGGCTTCATCGGACAACCCAAGTCGGTCCAAAAGGGGCAACGCGTCAGCGGGTCCGCCGCGCAGCAAGTCGGTCAAGAACAAGGTGGCCGGTTCGTCGTTTGCGACCACCTCTGCGAGCATTCGGCAAACGTGGTGATTGCGCACGGGGGGCGGCACCTGCTCCAGGATACGCCGCAGCAATGGGCGGCGGTCGCGCTGGGCGCCGGACTCCGCGAGCGTTGTAAGGAGCTGGCGGTCACCGAACCATTGTAGAGCGGCAGCGCCGAGCTGGGCGTCGCCTTGGAGGATACGGTGCAAGGTTCGGGTGGTGCTGGTGGTGGTCCATACGCGGGTCAGGCGAACGATGGTGGCCACGGTCGCGCTGTCGCTGCGTTCGAGGGCCTTTTCCAAAAGGCGTTGCTGGGCGTCGGACCCCATCGAGTGCCACCGCGACCACTTTTCGTCGTCTCCCCAAGTCGCAAACGCCGCCTCCAGGGATGCGCGCGGGTCTTCGACGGTGTGAAGCAGCTGGCCGTCCCAGCGAACGGGACTAGACGGTTCGCTTTCCCAGGTTTGGGCGAGGTCATTCCACCAGCGCTCCGCTTCCTCGGGACCACACACGCCGCGGCTCGTGAGGGCAGCGCGGAGTTCGGATGGCAGCATCGGCCGTCCGGTGGATTGCAGCAACCAAAGGGCGACCTCTGCTGGACGTCGAACGACATCTTGCGAAATGCTGCTTGGATTGAGAATCGCCCGGCTGACAAAGCCGCCGGGGAGGCACAAGCTGAAGTCTTCGATGGCGTCGTAGGGGTAACGTGTGTTGCGCTTTTTCGCGTTTGCCCATCCGACTTCGAAGCCCTCTGGGTCCAGTGCCACGACAAATGCGATGTCTCCAGCATTGTGAACCACGATGTCGCCGATGCGGATATCGGAAGGGGAAACCAGAATAGGCATGGACCGCTCGCGGGGTAAGAATCTGACGGCGAGGTTTCTATGCGTTTTGGCGGCCGGATGCGATGGCAATTGCGAGTTTGCCGACGGGCGAAGGGTCGATAATCGGAATATCGGGCTGGACGGAGGTTTGATGGAACATCCCGCGCCCCCTCAAAGCGAAACCCGCGACCCGATTCACGGCTCTGTATCTGTTGACCTGAACGAAAAGCGCGTGGTTCAGCATCGGGCCATTCAGCGCCTTCGGGGAATCCGCCAACTCGGGTTTGCGCATCATCCGTTCCCCGGTGCGACGCATACGCGGTTTATTCATTCATTGGGCGCGATGCATTTGGCTGGGTTGGCATTCGACCAGTGTTTTCGGGACCAGCCTTTTGGCTCCGGGAGCCGCCGTCGTGCGTTTCGGCATTGTGTTCGCTTGGCTGCATTGTGCCATGACATCGGACATGCGCCATATAGCCATTCCGCTGAGTTTGCGATGCCTACGTTGCGGGCGTTGCAGATTGGGGCGTACCTGCCCAGTGCGGTCGCGTCGCGGTTGGACGGTCGGGCGCATCACGAAGACTATACCATCGGCATCCTCACGGGCACCGACCTCGCCGATACTATCGCACGCACCTTTCCGTTTACGGCGCAGCATGTCGCAGCCTTGATTAGTCCCGATGTGCCGGTTCAAGACGACTTTTTCAAGGAGGGGGGCTTCGACCTTCGCCCGCTCCTGAGCCAACTTATCAGCTCTGACTTGGATGTTGACCGCCTCGATTATTTGGTTCGGGACTCCTATTTTAGCGGCGCGCGATATGGGCAAATCGACGTGAACTGGCTCATTAGTAGCCTTTCGCGTCATGTTGACGACCAAGGGCGGGTGTGTCTCGCCCTCGACCCCCGCGCGTTGTATGCATTTGACGACTATATCGTCGCGCGCTTTCATATGTTTTTGATGGTGTACTTCCACCAAAAGTCAGTTGCCTATGAAGAAATGCTGAAACGCTATGTCGTCGCGTCAGCAGAGCGCGCAAGGCAAGGGGACTCTGGCGGCTTGTTGCTGCCGTCCGACTTTGACGAATACCTCGACACCGACGACGCCTGGCTGTTTGCTTACCTTCGACGCGACCCTGACCCTTTCGCGCGTCGCATCTGGCAAAACCAGCCGTACAAGGTGGTTTACGAGGCGCATGTGCCCGCAGAGGAGTGCGCGCTCCGTCAACGCGCAGACATCCTGCGAAACGCAGACATCGACGTCATCGCGACCACCCTGCGTGGGCGTATGCTGATGGGCCCTGACCCCGCCAAGCTGCCAATTTATGTCGCGGCAGCCGACGGCGCCCCCGCGCGCCGGTTGTCCGATGCATCGCGGGCGCTTCATGGTGGGGAAGAGGGGGTCACGATTTCGCGTCTGTACGTAGAACCGGCGGACCTGTTGCGGTCGCGGGAGCGGCTGGCGGGAGTTTGGCGCCCGCGGAGCCTGTTGTAGCCCCGCAGGCGGTCAGTCGTTGAGCCAGTCCATGTTTTCGACGCGCTCGACCTCGGGGATTTCTTCGACCAATAGGCGCTCGATTCCCATTTTGAGCGTGGTGACCGACGAAGGGCACGTTCCACAAGAGCCCACCAAGCGGAGGTAGACCACGCCATCTTTGAAGCTTTCGAATGTGACGTCGCCGCCGTCTTGGGCAATCGCGGGGCGGATTTCTTCATTCAAAAGCTCGACGATGCGCTGCTCGACCGGGGACAATTCCCGCTCTGCGGCGCCCCCGTTGTCTTCTTCGATGACGGCCATCTCACCGGACTCAATAAAGTCGGCGATGGTCTCTGTGACCCGTTCTTCGAGCTCCTCCCAGGCCGCATCCGTGTGCTTTCGGACGGTGACGAAACGCGGCGCAATGAGCACCAGCTCGACGTCGCTCAATGCGATGAGCGCGCGGGCCAACGGCGCACGGGTGGTGTCTGATTCGCGCATGTACTCGTGGGTGCCCATCGGAATGAGCACTTCTTGCACGCGGAACATGAGCGCGTCGGGGTTGGGGGTTGAAACAGTCGTGACAAGGTGGGATGCGGACATCATGCTCTCCAAGGCCCTGTTCATAACGTCGGAGCGCGCATCGGCGAGCCTCGTGTGTGTTTTGCGTGACTGTACCCGTCCGGTCGGCTAGGACGGAGTCTCGATTCATCGATCAGGAGCCTCCGATGTCCGTTTCGTTCCAGCTTTCCGACGAACAGCAGTCCCTTCGCGAACTTGCGCACGATTTTGCGAAAAACGAGATTCGTCCGGTTGCGGCGCACCACGATGTCACCGGTGAATATCCATGGGAAGTGCTGAAAAAGGCCCATGAAGTGGGTCTGATGAACACACACGTGGAGGCTGCCTATGGCGGGCTCGAACTTGGCGCGATGGACGGCATTTTGTTGGCCGAAGAGCTCGCGTGGGGTTGTACGGGCATCGGCACCGCGATGGAGGCCAACGGCTTGGCGCAGCAGCCCGTGATTCTCGGCGCAAGTGACGCCCTGAAGCGCAAGTATCTGGCGCCCATGACCGAAGAGCTGCAGATGTGCGCGTATGCCGTCACCGAGCCGGGGGCGGGGTCGGATGTGCAAGGAATGCGCACAACGGCGGTGAAGAAGGGTGACAAATACGTCATCAACGGCGCCAAGATGTGGATTACCAACGCGGGCGTCGCCAAGTGGTTTTTTGTGGTCGCGTTGACCGACCCCGACAAAAAAGCGCGGGGTGGCATGTCTGCGTTCATCGTGGAGGCTGATGCACCGGGCGTTATCGTCGGCGGCAAGGAGCAAAACCTCGGTCAGCGCGCGAGCGACACCCGCGGCATCACCTTCGAGAACGTCGAAGTTCCCGAATCCAACCGCGTCGGTCTCGAAGGCGATGGCTGGAAGCTGGCGATGGCCGCCTTCGACTACACCCGTCCTTCTGTGGCGTCGGCTGCGGTGGGCTTGGCGCGCGCGGCGATGGAGTATTCGATGGACTACTCGTTGCAACGCCGCACATTTGGCAAGCCCATCGCTGCGCACCAGGCCGTCAACTTCATGATTGCCGAGATGGCGATGAATATCGACGCGGGCCGCTTGTTGTGTTGGCAGGCCGCGCAGCTCAAGGACGCGGGCGTGCGCAATACGCTGCAATCGTCGATGGCCAAGGCGTTTTGCGCCGACATGGCGATGAAGGTCGCGTTGGACGCCGTGCAGATTTACGGCGGCTACGGATATTCCAAGGAATACCCCGTCGAAAAGCTGATGCGCGACGCCAAGATTTTCCAGATTTACGAAGGCACCAGCCAGATTCAGCGCATGATTATCGGCAAGGAGTTGTTTGAGCGGGCACGGTAGCCCAATGAAAGTCCTGGTCACCGGGTCTACCGGCTTCATCGGTGCAAACCTCGTCCGCCACCTGCTTCAGCGTGGCGACGAGGTGCATTGTATCGTCCGAAAGCCCAACCTCGCCATCGACGGCCTCGACTTGCACCTTCACCGCGTCGGCCTCTCCGAAGACGCGGCGTCGGTGGATGCTTTGGCGCGGGTGATGGATGGCTGCGAGGCGGTCTACCATGTTGCGGGCTTGTTCGACCCAAGCCCCGGTGGCATCGAGCGAATGGAGGCCGTTCACGTCACGGCGACCCGCGCGCTGTTGCGAGCGGCCGAAACTGTCGGCATTCGGAGAATGGTGCTCTGCTCATCGAGTATTACGGTGGGCTTTGGACCGCTGAATCGGCCCGGCGATGAAGACACGCCCTTGGACGCTACGGGGATTCTCGGCCCACCCGGGACGGCCTTGCGGGCCTACCACGACACCAAACGCGTGGCGGAACAGCTCGCGTGCGACGCGCGTGAGGTTGATGTTGTGGTGGTCAATCCCGACTACATTGTTGGCGCTTGGGACATCAAGCCCACCAGCGGACAGCTGTTGGTGTCGATGGCGAAGTACCCCGTTCCCGTGTTTCCGCGCGGCGGCAAGTGCTTCATGGACGCCGACGATTGTGCATTGGGGCACATTCTCGCGTTCGAGCGTGGCACGAAGGGGCGGCGCTATTTGTTGGGCGCGCACAACTTGAGCTACGAAGCGTTTATGACAATGTGCGCCGTGGCCGTCGGGCGGCCGCGACCGCGCCTGCCGATGCCGCGTCGTTTGGTGCGGTGGGCAGGGCACATTGGCGCGCAGTTGCACAAGCGCGACCCCCATCGCTTCGCCGGCCTCGACCCGCGGGTCTTGCTAGCGATGCAAGAGGAGCGGTACCGAACGGCGAAACGGGCCGTGACTGAGCTTGGCGTCGCGCAGTCGCCTATCGAAGGGGCCGTCGAAAAGGCGGCGCGGTGGTTTCGCGACCACGGCTACATCCGATGAGCCGGTCCAGACCGTCGCGCCTGCGTATTTGGTGGGTACCATTGCTCCTCGTGGGGTGCAAGGCGGAGTCCGTTGGCGTAGAGGTGCCGCGCGGTGGGCCTGATGCGATCTCTATGGAAGACCTACAGCGCGATGTTTTTTTGGTGGAGGACAATCGAAAGGGGCGCGCGCCCGGTACGGCGCGGTCATCGCGTGCGTGGCGAGGTTTAGAAGACCGATTGCGGCAGATGCACCTCGTACCTGCTTATGGGCCGGGCTTCTGGGGCGAGACGGAGCCTGTGGTGATGTGCGGTCGAAAGGACGGCGCAGGGGAGGGCGTCGTGTTGGTGGCCGCGCAAGACTACGTCGAACATCCCGGTGGGTCGAGCGCGGGGCTTGCGACCTTGGTTTCCTTATCCAAAGCATGGGATGTGCCGCTTCCGCCGGACCGCACGCTGGTATTTTGCGCGTGGAGTGGAGAAGCAGGCCGAGACGCATTTGTCGCCCGTCCACCCGTCAAGTTGGAGGACATCACGGGCGGTGTGTTGATGACGCCGGGGAGCAGTGCGAACGTGTCTGTCCTTTCGGTCCACACAGAGCCGATGGCCACGGATGAAAAGCCGGAACGTGTCGACTTTCGCGCGCTTCGGGACCAAGCTGTGCGTCTTGACGGAATCATCCGTGGCTTGGTCAACGCTCCCCCGTAAGGTCGTTCATCGAGCGGAAGTTTCTATCCCAAATTTGTGCCATTGAAAATGTGGTTCAAATGGCACGCAGGGTCTTCAATCTGTCGTTATTGAAGATGTTTTATGGCGCAGGTTGAATGCTTGTCTTTTTGGGAAACGATGGGTAGTATCTGTTTCGCTATTTCTGCGCTATCGCCCCGGCAAGGGCTCCTGGGGCCAAGTTGGGTCTTGGGCCGCAGTATGCAAGCTCGCTTCCCACGTTGTAATTCGCTCCTGAAGTAGCTTGTGACGCTGTTCGATGTCTTTTGTTCGCGCCTGCAATGCGGCGGCTTCTTCGGCGAGCGTTCGTTCTCCAGCATCCACGCGACGGCGCGCGCCATCCATCTCCGCGGTCAACTCCCGCGCAGCGGCTTCGAGTGCGTCGGCTTCGGCCGCAATCTGCTCGGCTTCGTTTGCCGCGCGTGCCGATGCGCTCTCCGGGGATGCAGGTCCGGCGGTGTCGGCATCACATGCCAACATACCAATGACGAGAAGCAGGATACGAGGGTGGGACATCATGGGAGAGTCATAACCCGGATGCGGAGGACAGATGAAGGTCGATGTCGAAGGCTTGTCGGGAGCCGAGCTATACCGTTTGCTCATCGGGATGGTGGTTCCACGTCCGATTGCGTGGGTTGGCACGCGCTCCGCCGCGGGAATTGACAATATCGCGCCGTTTTCCTTTTTTATGGGGGTCTCGTCGGCTCCCCCTACATTGGCAATTTCGATTGCCGGAAAAGGAAAGGGCGTTCGGAAAGACACGTTGAACAATATTCTGGAGACGAACGTTTTCACGGTCAGCATCCCGTCGGTGCGTCATTTGGCGCAAGTGGCGGCGACCGCCGTTGCGTTGCCGCCCGAAGAGAGCGAGTTCGTTGCGGCAGACCTCACTGCTTTGCAGGGGGCATGGGTCGACGCGCCGATTCCGGCAGGTGTCTTGGCGACGGCGGAGTGTCGACTCTTTCAGCACATCGATATTGGGACCACTACGTTGGTCATCGGCGAAATCTTGGGGTTTCATCTTCATGACGACGTTGTATTGATGAATGACAGCAAGGTTACGGTCGACGTTCGCGCGCTTGAGCCTCTCGCACGGTTAGGGGGAATCGCGTATACTGGTTTGGGTGAAACGATAGAACAAGCAACGGAACCGTTGTCCCGGTCGCGCGATTGATGCGTCACTGGCTGCTGTTGGCGACGATAGCGTGTGCTGCACCGCCATCGGATGCGGTGTTGTACCATCGCGCGGTCGTCACAGCAGAATCGTTCGAGATTGCGAGAAATGTTTGTTCGCAGATTCGGTCACCGGCCACCCGCAGCGATTGCGCGGTCACCATTACCGAGCGGTTTGACCGAAGGGACGAAGCGGCATGCGACCATGTGGATTCCCCCGTATGGAAGGACGAGTGTACCTTCTTGTTGGCCGAGCGCTTGGGGGCTGCGGGGAGTACTTCTGAAGCATTGACGATTTGTGTGCAGTCGCGGTTTCGACGCCACTGTGCATGGCACTTGCTGCAAGACGCGGTGGAGGCATCGGTGTCGAGCGAAGATGCCGAAGCAGAGCGACAGATTGCGCTCTTTCGGGGTATTGACGCGCTTCCCGATGTCGCGTTTCAGTTCTGGCGAATTCGCTGGACGGAGCAACCGGAAGCAAATCTCCCTATCGACGAGCGACGGTGCGCGGGCCTTCGCAGCCAAGCGCCGTGTGAATCCGCGTTGCAGCGCTACGTGCAAGAACAGCTTGAAGCCGCCGCGCGCCTCGACCGTTCCCGTCTGTGCTCCACCGCGCGTGGAGAACGGGTGCGCTTTCGTGGTGTGCCAAAGTGGCGTCGGGGGCCCCTCACCGACGAAGCGGAGGCGGCGTGGGAGTCACGGGCTTGTGGGCAGAACGCGAGCGATGGCCCGATGTCTCCCGTAGACGACGAAGGAGAAGGTCCGCCACCACGGCGCTTTGGTCAGTAGCGACCTTTGGTGGTCGCGGGTCTTGCCGCCGTGCGGTCACGGCCTGCGCGATGGTCTCCCGCCATGATGCTGGCGACCCTACGTCGGAAACGGCTGCACAGCGGTCGCCCCGTCGCTCGAGCTCGGCGACGAGGTAAGGCGCCTCGGGGAACGCGCCGCGCGGAAGCCAAACCAGGGGCGTGCCGGCGAGGGCTGCTTCGGCGAAGATGCCGTAGCCCGGTTTGGTGAGCACGACGTCGCATGCGGAAACCAAGGCGGGGTACGGCAGTCCGTCTATTGTCACGCAGTCCGGTCGCGGCAAGGGAGGCATCGGCGGTGCGAGCCACCACGTCACGCCGGGAAGTTCCGGCAATCGCGCCGCAAGGTCTCCAAGGCCGAGGCCGCCAAAGCTCACGAGCACCGTACCGGGCACCCGAGGTTGGGCGTAGTGCCGCCCCACGAGGCCCACGGAGGTGACCGACGCAAAGCCCATCATGCCCGGCCCAGGCCACAAAGAAATCGCGGGGTGAGGGGACTGCCAGGCTTCGAGGCGCGCCGCGTGGTGGGCCAAGCGGGGGGTGTTCCGGTAAATCCACGGCCAAGTAAAGTTGCCGATGGCGATGGCGGGGATTCCGGCGCGTCGTGCTGCTTCGAGCGCGGTCGGCGGACAATCTGCGACCACAAGCGCAGGCGCCAGGTCGCGCAACGTTGCCGCGAGGGCGTCGATGGCGTCGTCGTGACACACTTGGGACAGCGCTTCGTCGGTGGCTGCGTGGTCTTCGGTCAGGCTGTCGGATTGTAGAATGCCCACATCGGCCCGCCAATACACGACCACTGCGCCTGGCAGCCACTCTTCGATGACAGACGCAGGAGCAGTCGTCAGAAAGACAGGCTCGACCCCGTGCCGGCGCAGCTCTTGGAAAATGGCCAACTGACGCGTCAGATGGCCAAATCCATGGGCGCTACAAACGACCGCAATTCGCACGGACACCGGTCATCCAGCGAGGAGCGCCGGATTCTCCAAGTACCGACGAACGGCCTGCAAAAACTCGGCGCCGAGGGCTCCATCGACGACGCGGTGGTCGCAGGTGAGCGTCACGCGCATGCGGTGGCCGACGGTCAGCTGGCCATTGCGGACGACAGGCTCCTGCTGCATGCTCCCCACCGCCAGAATCATCGCTTCGGGCGGATTGAGAATCGCCGTGAACTGCTCGATGCCCATCATTCCCAGGTTGGAAATCGTGAAGGTACTGCCTTGGTACTCTTCCGGGGCCAGCTTGCGGTCACGGGCGCGCACCGCGAGGTCGCGTGTCTCGGCGGAAATGGCCGAGAGTCCCTTCTGGTCTGCGTTTCGGAGAACGGGCGTGATGAGGCCGTCGGGCAAGGCAACGGCCATGCCGATGTGTACGGCACCATGGCGCGTGATGGCTTCCTCGCCCCACGATGCGTTGACCGCTGGAACGTCCTTGAGGGCCTTGGCGCATGCCTTGACGACAAGGTCGTTGTACGACACCTTCAGTCCACCGGCCTTCAATTGGTCGCGGAAAGAGACGAGGGCATCGCATTCGAAGACGGCGGTGAGGTAGAACACCGGCGCGTCGACCCACACGGACTTGAGGCGGCGGGCGATGGTCTTCCGCATTTGCGAGTTGCGAATCACTTCGTCCGCAGGACCGGCGACCGTCGGTGCCGCAGCTATCGCCGCAGGTCGACTGCCGGCCTTTTCTACGTCTTCTCGCAAAATTCGGCCACGGGGCCCCGTTCCTGCGACGCCCTGCAGATTGACGCCAAGCTCCCGCGCCGCTTTCCGGGCGGCGGGCGCTGCGCGAACCGGCCGATTGCCGTCGATTTCGGCCTCAAGCGCGACCACGAAGTCCGCAGGCATCTCCATGATGGCGTCCGGGAGGGATTGCCCTCTCCACGTAAACGCAGTGATGCCCGCGTGAAGCGAAGGTGCCGGAGCTGCGACCGGAGCCGGTGTCGGCGCGGCCTTCGGCTCGGGTGTTGGCGCGGCGGGCTCCGCTGCGGGGGCTGCCTTGGGCGCTGCGGGTGCGTTTTGGGCGGAGGCCAGCAGCGCAGAAATGTCTTCACCGGGTTGCCGGCCAATGATGGCAATCGGCGCACCTGCAGGCACTTCTGTTCCCTCGGTGATGAGGAGCTTCAACAAATAGCCTTCGTCGAAGACTTCGATTTCGGTGGTCGCTTTGTCCGTTTCGACTTCCGCCAGGACGTCCTGGGGATTCAGGCGGTCGCCTTCGGCTTTGCGCCACGAAATCAACGTGCCTACTTCCATGGTAGGCGATGCCTGGGGCATCACGAAAATTTCGGCCATCAGGCCCTCCCAAGCGTGCGCTGGATTGCCGCGACCACCCGGTCGGTGGACGGCATCACGAGCTTTTCGAGGTTGGAGGCATACGGCTGGGGAATGTCGCGGTTGGTGACCCGCAGCACGGGCGCGCGGAGGTAATCGAAGCACGCCTCTTGAATCCGCGCGGTGATTTCCGCCCCGACACCCGCGAACAGGTGGCCTTCATGGACGACGACACAGCGGCCTGTCTTGGCGACACTGCCAAATAGCGTCTCGTGGTCGAGAGGGCGGAGGCTGCGGAGGTCGATGAACTCGATGTCCACGCCCTCTTTCTCGAACTGTGCGACAATGGGCTCTAGGTTGAGAACCTGCTTGCCCCATGTGACGAGGGTGAGGTCGCGACCGGTTCTCCGAACGTTTGCCTTGCCAAGCGGAATGATGAACTCCTCGTCGGGGACTTCACCCTTTACGCCGTAGGTCAGCTCGCTTTCGAGGAAACAGACGGGGTTGTCGTCGCGAATGGCGGCTTTGAGCAGGCCGTAGGCGTCGTGTGCATCGGCGTAGGTCACCACTTTCAAGCCAGGAAAGTGGGCGTAGATACTGTCAACGCTAGTGGAGTGCTGAGAGCCGAGGTTCTCCGCTGCGCCATTCGGGCCGCGAAACACGATAGGCACGGAGTATTGTCCACCGCTCATCTGGTAGATTTTGGCGGCACTGTTGATGACTTGGTCATACGCGACAAGCGAGAAGTTCCAGGTCATAAACTCAATGATGGGGCGCATTCCCACCATTGCGGCACCGATTCCGAGGCCGGCGAAGCCACCCTCGCTAATGGGGGTGTCGACCACCCGCGACGGGCCGAACTCCTCCAGCATGTCCTTGCTGACCTTGTAGGCGCCGTTGTAGTGCGCCACTTCCTCGCCCATGAGGAAAATGCGGTCGTCGCGACGCATTTCCTCGACCATTGCGCGCTTGAGCGCCTCGCGAATCTGGAGCTTCGCCATCAGGCGCCTCCTTCGGAACTGGGGCCGCTGGTGGGGTGTTCAAACGGAGGGACGGCAATCTCGCCGGCACTCTCATAATGGAACGACGGTGCATCCGCGCCGACGGTCATCGGGGTGACCTGTGGTGCGTAAATGTACTTGTAGAGGTTGCCTTCGTCGGGAAGGGGGCTCTCTTCCGCAAACCGCACCGACTCTGCGCACTGCGCTTCTACGGAGTCCTTGAGCGCGTCAATCCGCGCCGGGTCGATGCCGAAATCTTCGGTCAACCGACGGTAGGTGAGCTTGAGGGGGTCGGACTCTTTGTGTTGGTCCAGCTCGCCTTCGGGCCGATATTTTGCGGGGTCAGACATCGAGTGCCCGCGGTATCGGTAGGTGACCACTTCGAGCAATACGGGGCCGTTTCCAGCGCGCGCGTAGTCTGCGGCGCGTGCCACGCGTTCCCGAACCGTCTCCACGTCGAAACCTTCGAAGTGGTCTCGCGCCATGCCGACGCCCGATGCGCGAAGGCTCATGTCGGTGAGCGCGGACTGGCGGTGAAGTGCCGTGCCCATGGCGTAGAAGTTGTTTTCGCAGATGAAGATGACCGGCAGCTTATACAGCTGGGCCAAGCAGAGGGCCTCGAAGAACGCACCCTGATTGGCAGCGCCGTCGCCAAAAAAGCAGACGCAAACGCGATTTTCTTGCCGGGTGCGGATGGCCCATGCGACGCCGTTGGCCAACGGGACGTGACCGCCGACAATTCCGTATCCGCCCAAAAAACGATTTGGCGAATCGAAGATGTGCATCGAGCCGCCGAGGCCGTGGGAGGTTCCGGTTTCTTTGCCAAACATTTCGGCCATGATTGCGTTGGGGGAGACGCCCTTGGCCAAGGCGTGACCATGTTCCCGGTACGCAGAAATCCAGTAGTCGTCGCCGGTAGCGGCTGCTGCGCCAACGGCGACGGACTCCTGACCGATATACAGGTGGCAAAAGCCGAGAATCTTCCGCTGGGTGTATGCCTTGGCAGCCATTTCTTCGAAACGACGGACCAGCAACATTTCCCGGTAGAGGCCCAACAGCTCTTCGCCGGTGAGGTCCGGGAGGCTGCTCCGCGACGGCAGAGGCGGGTGGGAGGAGGTTTGGGACGGAGCAGTCATGCGGTCTCCGAGAGCGCGTGTCGATAGGCTGACGACCCTAACCCGGCCTACGCGGCGCGGCGGAATTTCGAAGGGGTCCTTCGGTGTTTGGTCGATTCCGGGTGGATCGAACGCGCACGATGTGTTCCAATGCCGCGCATGTTGCCTGTCGCTGTTTTTGTCGCCTCCGAAACCACCCTCCTGGACCGTGGAATCTCGCTTATCGGGATCCCGGTACTCATCTTCCTTGCATGGTTGATGAGCACCAACCGACGCGCGATCTCGTGGAAGCCCGTCGGGTGGGGCGTGGTCCTCCAACTCCTCTTCGGCGTGGTGGTGTTGAGCCCCACGTTGTCTCAGTTTTTCTTCACAGTCGTCGACGGCGGCGTGAAAGAACTGATTGGCTTTTCCGAAAAAGGGGCCGCGTTCATCTTTGGCTCGATTGAGCCCCATCAGGTAAAGATGGCGGACGGGCACGAAGAGCTGTTCATCGGTCGGGTGTCTCCGCCAGCAAAAACCTTTGCATTTTGGATTTTGCCGACCATCGTCTTCTTTTCGTCGCTGATGAGTATTCTTTACCACATCGGCGTCATGCAGAAGTTGGTGTATGGCGTTGCTTGGGTCATGCAGCGAACGATGGGCACTTCGGGTGCGGAGAGCCTCTCGGCAGCCGCGAATATTTTTGTGGGGCAAACCGAAGCCCCTCTCGTCGTTCGTCCCTTTATCGAAAAGATGACGCGCTCTGAGCTCCATGCGGTCATGACCGGGGGCTTCGCTACCGTTGCGGGTGGCGTGATGGCCGCCTATGTGGGCTTTTTGAAGGACATTCCTGGCATCGCGGGGCACCTCGTCACTGCCTCCATCATGTCCGCGCCCGCGGCGCTCGCTATTTCGAAGGTGATGGTGCCAGAGGACGGCACTCCCGTCACTCTCGGGGCTTTGGAGATGGAGGTTCCGAAAACTGCGCGAAACCTTCTCGAAGCGGCGGCAAACGGTGCCGCGGAAGGCACGCGTCTCGCGTTGAATGTGGCCGGGATGCTCATCGCATTTGTGGCGCTCATCGCGATGGTCGACTTTGGTCTCGCGCTCATTCCGATTCCGGGGGATGTCCCCTTGAGCCTTTCGATGATTCTCGGTTGGGTATTCGCACCGATTGCGTTCGTGATGGGCGTTCCTTGGTCGGAGGCGGGCGCAGTGGGTACGCTCCTTGGGCAAAAGTTGGTGCTGACCGAGTTCGTCGCTTATATCAATCTTGGTGCGATGGTCGCCTCGGAAACGCCCATTATCTCCGAACGCTCTTCAATCATCGCGAGCTACGCCTTGTGCGGCTTCGCCAACTTCGCGAGCATTGGCATTCAGCTTGGTGGCATCGGCGGCTTGGCACCAAGCCGGATGGGCGACCTAGCAGACCTCGCCTTTCGTGCCATGATTGCGGGTTCTATTGCGGCGTTTATGACAGGTACTATCGCTGGTGTGCTTATCGGATGAGTCCCTCGGACAATACGCCGAATGCGGCGAATCTGGTCAAGCTGGGCACTGTTTGTGTGGCGATGGTGGCCATTCAGGCTTGGTTTGGCCTATGCCTTCAAGATGACGCCTATATTTCCTTCCGATATGCGCGAAATGCAGCGTTGGGACATGGTCTGGTCTACAATCCCGGCGAGCCGGTAGAGGGCTACACCAACTTTTTGTGGACGGTCTTGTTCGTGCCGGTCGAGTGGGCGGGGCTCGACCCTGGGCCGGTTGCCGCATTGCTCGGGACGCTCTTCACCGTCGCGCTGGTTCATGCTGCTTGGCGCCTGGGAGACCGGCGGGCGCTGGCGCCGCTCTTGGTTGCGGCGTTTCCAGGCCTGGCCTTGGAGGGAGTACAAGGTCTGGAGACCTGCTTCTACGCGTGGTTGGTGACGTGGGCACTGATAGGTGGCCGCTTGTGGCCTGTGCTGGCAGGTCTTGCCGCATTGACCCGTCCAGAAGGCTACGCTGTTTTTGGGCTGCTGTGGCTCCTTCGTGGTGACAAAATCAAGACCGGCGCTGCATTTTTGGCGCTCACCGTGCCGCACATCGCGTTTCGCTGGCTGACCTACCACGCGTGGGTGCCCAATACGTTTCACGCAAAGGTCGGCGGGGCGGAGTCGTTGATGGGCTCTGCGGCGGTGCGGGGTCTTCGCTACCTCGGAGATGGCGCTTGGTCGGCACTCCCCTTCGCGATGTTGCTGGTGGTCGCGGCGGGGGTCGCAATAAAGCGTCGGAAGCTGCCCGTGCCCAAGGAACTCGCCGCGTTCCTCGGTTTCTTTTTGGTCTATATCGTGTCCGTCGGAGGCGATTTCAAGGGGACGGGTCGCTTCCTGATTCCTTTGCTTCCTGCGTTGGCCGTCGTCGCGGAAGGGGCGCTGTGGGAGGTCGGTGGGACGCGCACAAGCAGGCTCAGCGTGGGCGTCATGGTGGCGACGATCGCGTGGTCCATCCCCGGATTTCTGGAGATGAAGCATTTCGCCGACCGTTTCGCGGAAGACCTCGTGCGTCGGAGAACCCTCGGCTTGTACTTGGCGGAGACGGTGCCGCCGCACAAGGTGTTGGCCGTCCACGCTGCAGGAATCTTGCCCTATTACGCTGGCTTGCCCACGATCGATATGTGGGGCTTGAACGACGCCCATATCGCCCGTGCGCCGGTCGAAAACTTAGGGGAAGGCATCGCGGGTCACGAACGGCATGACTACGACTACGTGTTGTCCCGAGCGCCAGACTTCATCTTGCCCGAGCAGGGGCTTGTCACGGAGATGCGTGTGCGCTTGGACGACCCCCCCGAGTTCGGACCTCGATTTGCGTCCTTTTACCAACCCGCAAGCATCGAGATGGAGGCAGGTTTTTTCAATCTGTGGGTGCGAAAAGGAACGTCGACTACCAGCCCGCCCCCCGATTTGAGTCCTCCACCATCCGAGGAAGCGCGACAAGGTCAATAAGCTGACCGACAAAGCAAAAGCCAAAGGTGGCCATCCAAAGAACGCCGGAGACCCAACGTCCCATATACATACGGTGCAGGCCGCAAAGGCCAAAAAAACCGCCAAACCACAACACATACGAAAGTGTCGTGTCGCGGCGGGGCGTCAATGAAACCATCTCGTTCATGTTTGCTCCAGCGAGGGTGGTCCTACGCCCGACCTGTCGGATTCATTTCATCGCGCCAAGCCGCTACACGAAGAACGGCGCGGCCTTTCGCGCGGGGGAAGATGATTGCGATAGAGACAGGGTGCGCGGGGAATGTTGGGGTCTGCCTTGTCGCGGCGATGAAAGCCTCATACCGTTTGCCGTCACTCCCGCCCGCAGGGTTTCTGCGCGGGAAAAGGCGTAGATTTGGTTCGGCATTGCAAGCGCATGTTTGCGGAAACCTGCCGAAAATGCAGAAGAAGATGCGCTTTTTCGTGGGTGGTGTCGCTCGTTCTGATTCGGAGATGAACTGTGGGAAAGCCGCCGTCCAATCTGCAGCCCTACAAGTCGATGGCCCCCCATGTCGACGAAACTGCCTTTGTGCATCAAAACGCCGTGCTTATCGGGGACGTGAAGGTGGGTCCTGGCGCGTCGATTTGGCCGGGGTGCGTGCTTCGCGGCGACCAGGGTTCAATCGAGATTGGTGATGAGACCAGTATTCAGGATGGAACTGTCATCCACGCGACCCGCGGTCTGAGTGTCACGCGGGTAGGTGCGCGGGTGACCTGCGGACATCGCGTGGTTTTGCACGGGTGTACCGTCGGCGATGACGTACTGGTGGGAATGGGAGCCGTGTTGCTGGACTTGTGCGAGGTCGGACGCTTCTCCATCATCGGTGCGGGCGCGGTGGTGCCGTTGCGGATGAAAATTCCCGAGCGGTCGCTTGTCGTGGGCGTTCCAGCGCGTGTCGTCCGACAAGTTACGGACGAAGAGATCGATAGGCACATTCGACATGGCCATGAAGAGTACGTTCGGTTGACCCACGAATACCTACACGCTGCAAATACGCTTGACACCAACGAGGACTGACCGTCTTCGTATGGATTTTGCGGACGTGGCCGCCGAAACCACGCTCTCGTGATAGAATGTTGACCCCTTTGTTTGCCACCACCGTTGTGGCGCATACGCCGCGGCTCTCCCCTCGGTCTCTTCCCTGAGACCTCCGCGTGCGTCGGTATCTTCGTCTCGTCCTGCTTCGTGGTCGAGGCTCCTTCGCGTGGGGCGCACGCCTGCTGCTCCCTCCCTCTCCTTCCGCAACCGCCACGCCCGGCTCGTCCGGCACCCGAGCGCCTGATGCACATTCGAAAGTTGGAGCTTCACGGCTTCAAATCCTTCCCCGACCGTACGGTGTTTCATTTTTCATCGGGCATTTCGGGCGTTGTGGGCCCAAATGGCTGCGGAAAGTCCAACGTCGTCGATGCGGTGCGTTGGGTCTTGGGAGAACAGCGCCCCAAGCAGCTTCGTGGCCAGGCGATGCAGGACATCATCTTCGCGGGGTCCTCGGAGCGGGATGCGATGGAGGAGGCGGCGGTCACGCTGCACTTTGTGGCCGACGACGAGCCGTTTCCGGGCGACTATGCACGATTGGATGAGTTGCAGGTCACCCGAAAGCTGGCCCGCGACGGGTCAAGTGAGTACCTCATCAATCACCAGAAGGTTCGCCTAAAGGACGTGCAGGAGCTGTTTCTCGATTCTGGTGCCGCAAATCCGTTGTACTCATTTATCGAGCAAGGCCGGATTGGCCAGATTGTGCGTGCGCGCCCCGAAGAGCGGCGGTCGTTGATTGAGGAAGCAGCCGGCATTTCTCGGTACAAGCTCAAGCGTAAGGAAACCGAGCAGCGCCTTCTTGCGACCCAAGAAAACCTCGACCGTGTCGCGGATGTGGTGGCAGGACACGCAAACCGCCTGCAAACGTTGGAGAAACAGGTGGTCAAGGCGGTGAAGCATCGCCGCATGACCACGCTGATTCGGCAGGGCGAAGTGTTCTTGGGCCTTGCAAAGTATGCAGGCTTGGCGGGCGACCGAAAGGTGCTCATGGAGCAGTCCCGCACCGCGCTCAATGACGAGCTTGCCGCCAAGAGAACCGTCGAGCGTGCGCTCGAAGCCCAGGTCACCTTGCGCGCACGGCAGCAGAAGTCCGAGGACGAAATCGCGGTCGTGCGGGAGCGGCGTGCCGAACTCGAGGCCTCGCGTCGCGAGCGCATTTCGGGAAGGGACCACCTTATTCGCGAAAAGACTGGTCTTCACGAGCGTCAGCGCCTCATGACCGCCCGACGTTCCCAAACCGACGAAGCGCTCGAAGCGGCCCGGGTTCGCGCGCAAGCAGCGGCGGTGGAGCTTGCGGAGGTCAGTGAAGAACTTGCGGCCCAAGAGTCCATCGTTGACGGTGGACAGGGGGAGATGCGCGAACTGGAGGGGGCATTGCGGGAGCGCCGTCGTCGGGTGGATGTGGCGCGGCAGCAGTCGGTGGACCTTGCCGGTCGGAAAGCCCGTGCGGAGGCCGCAGAAAGTGGTGCTACACGGCGGCTTTCCGACATTGCAGCAGCGCGAAGCCGCTTGGATGCGCAGACGGCCGAGGCAGGTTCTGATCTGCAGCAGTTGGTTCAATCGGTCGAGCAGCTTTCGGGCGAGGAAACGCGAGGCACGGAAGCAGCCGCGGAAGCGCGGACAGCCGCCAAGGCCATTCAAGACCGTGCGGCTGAGGCCGAGGGTGCGCGTGCCGACGCACTCCGCGAACGCCGAAACGCGGAGCGTGCCGCGGCGGAAGCCGAACGCGCCACTGGACGCCTCGTTGCGCGTCTTGAAAGCCTTCAGGCACTGCATGATGCGCGTGGGGAGGTAGGGGTAGGAGTCAAGCGGTTGCTCGGCCGCCCCGGCGTATATGGCGTGCTTGCGGAACTGTTGGACGTTCCCGTCGCCGCGGAAGCCGACCTCCTGGCGCTCCTTGGGCCGCGTCTAGACGCAGTTGTGGTCGACGAGGCGTCTCTTCCCGGCGTGCTTTCCGTCGCGCTGGACGAACGTATTCCATTGATGCTCGTTCCCGCCGACGACTCCGCGCTTTCGGAGCTCCCGGCGGCACTCGCGGATATTGCTGGTCACCCCGCGGCGTTGCGGGCTTTGCGAGGCTGCGTGGGGGGCGCGCGCTACGCAACGGATCCCGCTGAAGCCGTGCGTTTGGCAGTCTCCAATGGGGTAACGGTCGCAATCCAAGGTGCCGCCGGTGGGCCTGCACTCGTTCGTCCCGACCGCGTTGTGGAGATGGGGCGTGTGGGTGCTGTCGGCGGAGAGGTTTTGCGCCGAAAGCGGGAGATTGCCGAGCTTCGAGACCAAGTTGAACAAGCGCGCGCAACCGAAACATTGGCTGCTGCAGCGTTGGAGGCGGCGCGCGTCGCCGTTCGTGCCGCGGAAGATTCCCGAGAGCGCGTGGATGCGGAGCTACGGGATGCACGGAAAGTCGCTGGCGAGCGCGAAATGGAACTCGGTGGTGTTCGGCGCCGGTTGGAGGACCAGCGTCGGCTCCTGGAACGAGAACGAGGCCGAAATGAACGCCTTGTGGCCGAAGTCGAGCGACTCAACAAGGAGCAAGCGGAGGCGGAGAGCGCGCGCGCGCAGGCATCCAGCACGATGGCAGAAGTCATGGTGCATGCCGAGCGTGTGGAAGCGGAGCTGGCCGTGGAGCAGGCCGCATTGTCCGACGAGTCGGTGCGGGTGGATGCACGGCGCAAGATGTTTGCCGAGCTGAACGCGAGTGTGGCCGCGCTCCGAGAGCGAAAGGCTGGCTTGGAACGCGCGGTTGCCACGTCGACGGAGACGGTGCAGGCTTCGGAAAAGCTGTTGACAGAGCTTTCGGTCGAAGAGCAACGGGTTGATGCACGTCTCAAAGTATTGGCTGCAGAACTTGACCGTCTCTCTTCGGAACTTGCCGGAATCGAGGCCCAGAAGTCCACCATCGAAAAAGAAATGATTGCCGTATCGGAGCTTCAGGCAGGAATGCGGGTCGAGTCTGCCAAAGCGGAGGCGGCGGTCGTAGCTGCGCGGGACGCGCGGGAAGCGTCGTCTGCAAAGCGCACCGACCTTGAGCAGCGCCTTGCACGTGTCAAAGAAGAAATCGCGCAGGTCCGTGCGGATGTGCAAGACAAGCATGAGCAGAATGTTTCTGGATTGCTTGACAGACTTGAACGGGACGGCACCGCGATTATCGTCGCCAATTTGGAACCGCCGATTTCGTGTTCGGTCGAAACGGGCGGCACCGATCCCGAAGACCTTCGGGTCACCCGGGCGATGGTGGAGGACGAAAAAGCCTTGTCTGACTGGGCGGAAGAGGTCAGCAAAGCGCGAAAAGGCCTGGCGCGACTGGGCGCCGTCAACTTGGTCGCGGTGGAGGAATATCGCGAGCTTTCCGAGGAGCACGCCAACCTCGAAGCCCAACGTGCAGACCTTGAGCGATCTCTCCGGGCGATTCGCAAGACGTTGGCACAGCTGAACCGCGTCAGCCGCGAGCGTTTTCGGGAGACGTTTGAGCGCGTGGATGCGTATTTCCAGGAAATGTACCCGCGCTTGATGGGGGGCGGCCAAGCGCGCCTCGGCCTCACCAACGAAGAAGATTTGTTGGAGACGGGTGTAGAAGTTTACGTTCAGCCTCCAGGCAAGCGCCTTCAGGCCCTGTCCCTGTTGTCCGGCGGCGAGACGGCCATGGTGGCCATCGCACTGATCTTCAGCTTGTTTAAGGTGAAGCCATCGCCGTTTTGCTTGTTGGACGAGGTGGACGCGCCGCTCGACGAAGCAAACGGAGGGCGCTTCAACTCGATGCTTTCCGAAATGTCCGATCTATCGCAGTTCATCGTCATCACGCACAATAAGAAGACGATGGAGTGTGTTGACACGTTGTATGGTGTGACAATGACAAGCCCAGGCGTCTCTCGGCTCGTTACCGTTTCGCTGGACGCCGACAGCCAGAGGCCATCCCCCGGCTGACGGCGCGAGGAGCCGCACGATGGAGCCGCTGGTTATCACCTTGTCCGAAACCACCCAGCTTGTGCTGGGAGTGGAGCAACTTGCGGCGATTGGCGGTGTCATCGCCGTGCTGCTCGTGGTGGCCATATTGGTTGTGTTTCGCGCGCGCGCGAAGCCCATCGACGATGAAGCAGGCGAAACCGATGGAAGGCAGGGAGGCGCCGTCGCGAGCCAGTCCAATGCCTTTATGTCGGGATTTGCACGAAGCCGCGCGTTGTTCGCGGGCCAGCTCGCGCGTTGGAATGGAACCAGCAATTTGCCCGAGCTGGAAGAGTTGGAGGAAGTTCTCATTTCCGCAGATGTCGGCGTGCGTACGTCGATGGAAATCGTCGAGTCGTTGCGGTCGTCGGTCGGACGCAAGCCATCCGGCAATGCGCTGCGGGCGGGCCTCGTCGACGAACTCAAGAAACGAGTGGGGAATCCTGCTTCACTTGCAGCCGCGCCCGAGTCGGGTCCCCTCGTCATCTTGGTGGTGGGTGTCAATGGCAGCGGAAAGACCACCACGATTGGCAAATTGGCGGCCCGGTACGCGCGTTCCGGCAAGAAGGTCTTGTTGGCAGCCGGCGACACCTTCAGAGCGGGGGCCATCGAGCAGCTGAAGGTATGGGGGGAGCGAGCAAACGTACCCGTTGTCGCGCAGCAGGAAGGCGCAGATCCCGCCGCGGTGATTTTTGATGCGTTGCAGTCTGCGGTCGCACGAAAGTGCGATGTGGTCATCTGTGACACTGCGGGACGGTTGCAGGCACAATCGTCGTTGATGGAAGAATTGGGCAAAGTCGTCCGGGTCATGAAAAAAGCAATCCCTTCTGCGCCACACGAGGTCTTGCTGGTGCTTGACGGCACTATCGGCCAGAATGCGCTTTCTCAGGCCCGGTCATTCAAGGAGGTCGTGGGAGTGACGGGGGTGGCTCTCACAAAGCTGGACGGCACGGCAAAAGGCGGCGTTGTGGTCGCTGTACGCTCCGAGACGGGGCTGCCGGTCAAGTTGGTCGGGTTGGGCGAGGGTATCGACGATTTGCGCGACTTTGAGCCTGACGCCTTTGTGGATGCACTTGTGGGTGCGCCTCCCGCTTGACGAAAGACCGGCCCCTGGGCTACCAATGGGAAATGCAAGTTCGCATTACCATCCGAGGTCGACAGTACACCGTTCGCGGCGAAGATTCCGCGGACGACGTGCAGTCGGTCGCTCGAGACCTGGACGCCCGACTGGAGGAAGTCGCGAGCCGCACACGCTCGTTCGACGAGTACACGGTCGCTCTTTTGACGGCACTCAACCTCGCGAGCGAGCTCCGGCAGCTCCGACGCCAGACACTGGCCCGCTTGACCGATGTCGATCGGGAAGCTGCGGCAGTGGAGGCAATGCTTGAGGCAATGCTGCCCGAAGCAGGTGGCGAGGCGCGTGACTGATTCTTCTGTGTCGTCGTCATTGTTGGACAGAACGACTGCGCTCGCGGAGCGTCGCTGGAATGCGCTTCACAGTGGCACGCAGGACCGTCTCGTAGGGGGCGCGCTGGTCGCCTTTGCTGGACCTGTGCTCGCGATTGCGATGTGGCTGGACCCGGACCCCGCTGGCTTCGGTACGCACCGGCAGTTGGGGTTGGGGGGCTGCACTGTCCTTCAACTTACCGGGTGGCCTTGCCCCATGTGCGGCATGACTACCTGTTTTACACATATGGCGCATGGTCAGCCTCTCGACGCTATCGTTGTGCAGCCGTTCGGGGTCGTCTTGTTTGCGGCGACCGTATTGCTGGGAGGCGTTGGGATCAGTGCGTTGGCTGGACGACCCTATTGGCGGAATCTCTTGGCCCTGGTCATGCGACATGAGGTAGCGGTTGCGGTCGCTACGCTCCTCGGCCTGTCTTTGGGGTGGGTCTATAAAGCCGTAGACATGGGCCTTCTGACTCTTGGAACATAGCCCTTGGGCGGCGAACTTCAGATTTCTTCCTCGAAAGCCTTGCGGGTCAGAAAACGGCAGCATACTGTGAATGGGTGCGGCGGGGAACTCGCCGCTCGGCGCCTCGGTGACCCACTTCGGTCGGAGTCCCGTCGCACCTTCGGGTGCGTGCGCTTTCGGGTATATTCCCGCGCCCTTTACGCCCTACAATTTTGTTCGGCGTGTGTTACCACAAACGGTAGCGCTTGGGGCTTGTTCTGCAGATGTGCAGAGCAGTTCCGGCAACGGACCGGTCTTTGAAAATCAGGCAGCAGCCACGTCAGTTCCCCGTTGGGACTACTCTTC
>CAZCUX010000018.1:0-139208 GCA_964502005.1 uncultured Enterobacterales bacterium | reverse complement strand
GACACCGACGCAGACACCGACGCAGACACCGACGCAGACACGGACGCGGACACGGACGCGGACACCGACGCGGACACCGACGCGGACACGGACGCGGACACGGACGCGGACACCGACGCAGACACGGACGCCGACGCAGACACGGACGCCGATACCGACGCGGACCCAATGTTGCCGCTTCCGTTGTCAGTCGATGATGCGGACGGCGTCAATGTGCTCTACGGTGACGCCGTGGACGCGATTGGCGTGGCACGCGTGGCGGGGTCTGCGCTTTCGGGCACGTTGACCTACCAATCCACCAATGCCAGCGGAACGTTGGAGTGTGATTTTGATGTCGTGCTTACGGGGACACCCAGCACGCGATGCGCAGATTGTGACTTTGTATTTGACGTCAGTTCGACCATCGCGGCGGATAGAAGCCTGTCGTCATGCACCGCAATGCCGACTTGGTCATTGGTTCCAGATACAGTAATGTACGGCTCCTATCCCGTCACCTTTGACGACTTTGCGGTCGGCTTTACCCAGCAGCGGTTGTCGACGCGCTCGATTTCCTCCGGCGGTGTTCCGGGGACCATTCGGCAGCAGCGGGACGAAATCCTGACGGTGCCGTATCATGTTACCTACGCGTACGGGGGATATGCGTATACCTTCGACGTAGAGCGGGATATGGCTTATGATTATGTTTACGACCTCTCGCTGACATCCGGGTATACCTTCACCTGGGGCATGACGGTCCATGACGCCAACTACTACGGTGGTGTGTTGGACTGGCACCTCTCTTATCCGGGCTACCCGGTGTTCGATTACTCCTATTATGCCGACTGCGGAACGGCGGCGACGGGACGGGGCGGGGCCGCGGTGAGTCGGGTGGACTTCGTGGGGCAAGACGACATTGCGTGCAGCGCCTCCGGGGGCTTGGCCGAAGTGGACGTATGGAAATTGTCGTCGGCGGCTGGGGACGTGTGGACCCTCGTGCTGGACACGCCTGACCCTACCGCGCGGATGGACGCGCAGTTGTGGGTCAATGGCCCGGATGGCTGCGGTGTTGTCGTGGTGGAGCCCAACGATGCGTGCGCGAGTGGTGTGGGGCTTTGCCCGACCGCGCAGTTCGTCGCGCACGACGCCGGTGACTACGAGGTCGTGGTGGGGCAAGCCGGTGCATGCGTGGGGGGCACGGCGCGGTATACGCTCGAAGTGCAGCGGAACTGAGTGGTCGTGTGCTTCGTTCCGCAGGTCGGCGACGGCGTGCTTGCGGAACGGGGGCGGGCCTGTTCCATTCGTAGATACTGCAGCGGCATCACGCGTATGTGCGCGCTTGCGGGTAGGAGCGACCCTCCCGCCGTGGCGCGCCGGTCGTTTGCGGGTTTATGGGCCAACACACACGATTAGGGGCTGTCGGTGTTGGCCCACGAGAAGTACTGGAACCGCTTTTGGAACTCGGCGAGGGGGAGGGTGAATGTGCCGTCCTTCGGGCCGTTTCCGGAGGGCTCGTATTGGGCGAAGGGGTCGCGCACCGTCACATAGGTCTCGCCGTCGCGCTCCTGCACGTCCATGATGCTGTGGGCGTGGGCGGGTACGATGCCCGTATCTTGTAGTGAAAAGTCGGCGCCGGATGCGGCGACCATCGGACGCTTGGCGGCGTGGCCTTCGTTTAGCGACTTCTGGATGGATTCGCTGTCGTTTCCACGCGTAAACGCGGTGTTGCTGGGGCGACCGGTGAGGGCGGTCAAAGCATCGGTGGGGACACCGCCATCGAGGGCTCCATAGCCGCCCTTCCACGACGCGAATGCTTTTTCAATGACCACAACCCAAAGCTCTTTCGGGTCTTGGCGCTGTGCATATGCGTCGCGTCCGTCGGCGGTTTGGGGGACGGCGCCCGTCACGACTATGTCCTCGGCGGAGATGCTTCCATCGCGCGCTTGTTTGTGCAATCGCACGGTGTAGGTGCCGTCGCCATGGTCGGTGATGGCTTGTTCGAGCACCTGGGGCTGGGTGCTTGCAATCGACGCAAGCGACGCCATGAGCCAACAATCGCCGAGGTACCGGCTGCCGTTTTGGCCTTGGACGACATCGTTTGCCGTAGCACCATTTTGAAAGAGCCCGGCGTTGCTTTCGTTATTGAACGTTACGCTTCGCGCCTGGGCTGCCCACGGCGTTGGATTGGCGCGCACAGGGCCGCGCGCACCGGCCCCTTGGCTGCGAAGCTGGTCCTGGCGCATCGCGTTGCTCACCATAGGCGCGCGTTGGCTGTCCTCCGACACTTGCGGCGTGGAGGTTTGCTGGGTCTGCGCGTTCGAAAATTGTTGTGAGGGCATAGCGATGGCCTCCGGTCGCGGGTGTCTCCTTTATCAGACCTCGATTTGGACGTCCGCGTGCGGGGGTGATATCGGGGGGCAATGCGAGAAAATAGGGATGGTCGTTATTCGTGAGCGGTTTCAACTCGATTTCAGTATGTATATAGTTGGTGGTATACAACAGCGAGTTTGCGCGGGTTCGTTGGGATCCGCATCGGAGATGCGCTTGCGGGCCACTACGCGGCGGGGCCCCTTGCTGGGAGGGAGCGCTTGGTGGTTCTGGCCTTGAAAGCGCGGAGACCACATGCTACGTCGTGAAGGTTCATAACGGACGTTTTATTTTCTGGAACCTTGTCGTGATGCAGCAACTTGAAATATTGCGTGTGCTGGGTGAAGGCGGTCATAGTCAGGTGTTTCTCGCCCGTCGGTCGGGCGGGCACGGTTTTCAACGCCTCATCGCCATCAAGGTGATTCGTCGGGACGCGGGGCTCCCGATTTCGGTTGCGGACCGGTTTGTACACGAAGCCCGGTTGTTGGGATTGCTACGGCATCGAAACATCGTCGTGGCAGACGATGTGGTCGATTTGGAACGAGGCACAGCCATATTGATGGAGTATGTGCCGGGCGCTAACCTCTCCGATTTTGTACGGCTGCAAGGCGTGCGGCCTGGTGTTGTCCCGTTGGGCTTTTTGGCCTATGTGGGCTTTGAGGTTTGTTCTGCCTTGATGGCTGCTTGGAAGTCGCCCAACCCATTTTCCGGCGTGCCACTTCATGTGCTTCATTGTGATATCAAGCCGAGCAACGTACGGGTGACAGCGGATGGAACGGTAAAGCTCCTCGATTTTGGCGTCGCATCCAGCCATATCGAAGGTTCGATGGATGGACCGTTGATGGGCACGTTGGCGTACGTTGCCCCCGAGCGAATCGAAGATGGCACGACGACGCCGGCTTCAGATATTTTTTCGCTTGGCCTCACGCTTTTGGCCATTGCCCAGGGCAAGCTCATGAAGGGGCGGCCGCTGGCTCCCGATGGGTTTGCTGCTTGGGCGTCGAACGCCATCGCGGCGCTTCCCGAGGCCTATGCGCCCCTCGCGCCCGTTCTGAAAGCGATGGTGGCTATCGACCCCCTCGACCGTCCCGGCCACGCAGACACCCGCGCGCAGCTCTACGAAATTTCGCGCCTTCACAGTACGGTTCCTCACAGTGACGTAGCAGTAGACCTTCTCGACCAAATTGCGCAATCGTCCCATTCGGAGCCGTCCCGCTCCTCCGCAACGCCGCCGCCCGTCGTCGAGCCAACGCCGCCGATTCTCGACTTGCCACCCGAGGCATGGGAGGAGCTCTCTTCGGCGCTCGCGGATGGCGAGGCATTGGAGGTTTCGGTAGCAACGCTCGATGTGCCGCAGGTTCCACCTGCTCCTGTGCGCCAACTCGGCCCTGGGCGACGGGAGGCTCCCCAACCCAATGCCGGTGTTGGGGCGCGCGGCGGGCGTTCTGCGCCGGTGGAGGTCTCCTCCTCGGCGGACACGCATGTGTTCGCTGCACCACCCCCACCACGCGATATGGATGGCCGTGCGGGGCTTCGGCAGCTGTTGATGGGTTGGTTCGAAGGTGGCCGCGCGGTAGGGATTGGCGCGCTGTCCGACCCCACGCTCTTGCATCCATCTCCAAGGTTGCTGGCTCCGGTGGCTGCGTTTGCTGATTGGTTTCCGTTGGATATCGCGATGACTTTGTTTTCGCGAAACCCGGGTGGTCCTGGCTTTGACCGAGCGGACCTTATCTTGGATAGGCTGCTTCAGTTGGGTTGGTTGGAGGCGTCGCGGCAAGGTGGGGTCGCGGCGGTGCGCATCCGAAGCAACATTCGTCCGAGTGTGCAGCAGTCGTTAGACGAGCTTCCCGAACGAAGCCGCCATGCCTATTGTCACGCGGCGCTTCGCTCATGGTTGGACACGATAGACGACACGACCCTGCTCGACCTTCATCTTGGAACACAGCGCGCTTTGGTATTGCCGCAATGCCTGGCCGCAGACTTGGCACGCCACAGCGCGGACTTGTCTGGTGTGTTGCGCATTCTCGCAGCCGTCTTTTGCGCGGTGGTCGCTGACCGGATGGGTGCGCCGCGTGCGGTGGTGCTCGAACGGCTGCGCGAAGAGGTCGACAATACCGTGGAAGACGTAGACGCGCTTCGGGCGCGTCGCTGGCTCGGCTACCTTTGGCGCACCGACCCATGGGCGTCGATGTTGGCTCCTCCTGCTGCGGTCAAGGTGCAGCGTTCGCGAGCGTTTTCTTCGGGTGACCCTCTGACCGGTGCTGGGCTTGCATTGGAAGAAGCCCAATGCTTGCGGCTCACCGGCCAACTCGACGAAGCCCATCGGGTCCTCGCCAACGTCATCTCTTTTGCGGCAAAGCGGCAAATGCCGGCGCTGGGGACATTGGCCCAACTCGAACAAGCGCGTGTCTTTCGACGGCAAGACGACCCCGCCTCCGCGCGACGGGTGGCGGTTCGCTGTATTCGCACCGCCGACCTTTATGGCCTCACGGTGTTGTGGGTGGACGCGTGGCTTGAGTATGCCGCGTCCGTGCGCGAAATGGGGGATGCCGATGATTGTGAGATGGCTCTGGCCCGTGCGCTGTTTTTGGCCGACGAATCGGGTGTAAACGAGCTTCGTTCGCGTGTGTTGGTGGAGCGCGGAATCTCTGCGTGGGTTGACGAAGACATCGACAGCGCCCTTCGAGACCTACATGATGCCGCCGCCGCCATCCGACCAGACCATGTTGGACGACTGACGTGGTGCCAAGCGTGGCTGGCGGGTGCGCTGTTTGAGCATCGCCTGCTCGATGATTGCCAGGCGCGCCTTCGGCCCCTCGACCCCTCTACGGATGGATTGCCCGATGAGGTCGCGATTGTCGTGCATGCGTGGGAGGCACGCCTTGCCGCGTTTCGTCGTGAGTCCGTGACCGCAAACGTGTGCATTCGGCGTGCCATTGGCCTCGCCGAGCGCCTTCACCATGCCTTGCCGCGAACGACACGGCAGCTGCTCTCCGCGGCGTCGCATGGAGCGTCGGAAACGGAGGTCCATACACGCACGCCGCCTCGCGTGGACCCATTGTGATGGCCTGGTCGCTGGAAAACTTGCGTGGGTGTGAATAATTCGGCGGTCTTTTGTCGGTTTTTGCTATCGGAGTGTCGATGCGGTGGGGTAAGTAGTCGGGGTGCGGTGCGTGTGGGAACTTTCCCACCGGAGTGATTGTGACAAATTGGTGTTCGCCGGTGCCGGTCTCCCACGGCGCCCACCGTGTCGCATTGTCTGCGTTCGGCACAGTATTTGGGGTGGCACTGTTGGTGCTGTTTGCCGCGGTGTTGACGGGTCAGTCGTTTCCCGCGTACGCCGCGCTGTTGTCGGGAATGGTCGGCGCTGTGTTGGGGTATGGACTTTGGCGCTCGGGTGCTTATGTGCTGGCGACCATCCTCCACACGGGGGGCCTGCTCGGCGCCGGCGTGTTGGTGCTGGTGGCTACAGAATCGTTGGGCGGCGCGACCTCGGTATTGTTTTTGGCCAGCGTGATTTCGGGCGGTGGTCTGCTTGGATGGCGGGGGGCCGTTGTTGCCTGTATCGCGGCAGCCGGCGCGATGGGCGTCGGCACGGTGTTTGCAGACACGTTGCGGTTGTGGTTCGGCCTGCCGATAGAGCCATTTGTGGTGCCCGAGTCGATAATGGCGGTGTTTGTCCTTGCAAGCATCCCGTCTTGGGGCATTTACGTCGTCGCTATCGATGCTTCGAACCGCGCTGCCTGGAGGAGCGCGGCCACGAAGGCGGCAGCGCTCGCGCAGTCCAACGAGCAGCTCGACCGTTCCAATCGCGCGCTGCTGGCGCAGAAGGCGGTGGTGGAGAGGGCCGTTGAGCAACAAGCTGCCGTGGCGCGCATTGGATTGCTCGCGAATGGCCCCGCGAGTGTTGCGGAGGTCAACCAACAGGCGCGTATGCTGTTGTCCCGCTGGCTCGGAGAAGGTGCGGCCGATGCACTCTCCTTCGGGCCGCTCGCTGTATTGGAACGGGTGTCTGACCATCCTGCTGCCGACCAAGCCTTCGCGCGGGGCGTATTGCAGGTGCTCGAAATGCGAGAACGGCGCGAGCGAAGTGTCGCGGAGCGTGCCCGATTGGCAGCCCAAATCCAAAACAAAGAGCGGCAAGAAGCGCTCGGACGTATGGCGGGTGAAGTCGCCCACGATTTCAACAATGCGCTGATGTCGATTGTTTCTTCGGTGGAACGCCTGGAGCTTTCTCCTGTTTTTCCGGGTGAACTCCGCCCGATTCTGCATGTGTTGTGGGAATCCACACGTCGCTCGGAACATATGACCCAACAGTTGCTTCGGGTCGCGCAGGGGCGCCCGTTGGCCACCGGTCGTTGTGCGGTTGGCTTGGTCATTATGGGCGTAGTGACGGAGTATCGCGGACGGGGGGGAGAGAAACAGGTTTGTGTGTTGGGGTTGCCTTCCGAAGATGCTTGGGTTGGATTGTTGCCGGAAGACTTGGCGAGGGTCATCGCAAATCTGGTGGAAAACGCATTTGGTGCAACCCCGCGCGGTGGTGAGGTGCGCATTCTGGTGCGACGGGACGAAAGGACGGACACTGTGCAGATTTTGGTGTCGGATGACGGCGCCGGAATGGACGACGGGACGCTCGCGCGCTTGGGTGAGCCATTTTTCAGCAGTGGCGGAGGAACGGGGCTTGGCGTCAGCATTGTAAAGAGCTTGGTCGAGGGCGTAGGAGGTACGGTGTCGTTCCAAAGCGAGCTCGGTCGCGGAACAACGGTCACGGTCACATTTCCGCAGGTGGCGCCGCTGTTGGCGCAAGATGGGCCGACCTGCGACGCAGAACGCCAACCGATGAACCGGCGGCAGGTGCTCCTCGTCGACGATGCGCCAACCGTCAGGCGTTCGGTGCGGCTGTTGCTCGAGTCCTTGGGTTGGGAGGTGGTCGAGGCGAGCGGAGAAGCGGACATTGACGTACTCACATTGTCGCAGTTCGCGTTGCTTGTGTGCGATGTCCGTTTGGGCGAAGACTTCGGGCCGCACTTGGTCCAGCAGCTACGCCAAAACGGCCTTCGTGCGGCCGTTCTCTATATCTCGGGGTACGTGGAGCCCGAGCAGCTGCCATCCCTTGCGGGCGAGTTGCTTCTGTTCAAGCCGTTTCGCGCGCGGGAGCTTCGGGCGGCGATTGTTCGCTTGGGGGCGGACTGCGCGTTGGGGGAAGAATGAATCGCGAAGACCGTCTGGAGGTGGCCCGCGCGGTCATGGAAGTCGAGACGCGCGAGCGGCGCCGAATGGCAGAAGAGCTTCACGACGATGTGTTGCAGCTCCTGGCCGCTGCGCGCCTCGCCTTGGCCGATGACGCTTCGTCGGCGCGGTCGGTGTCCTTGATTGACGCCGCGATACAGCGCGGGCGCCAGATTTGTCGCGGAATGGAGACGCCGCGCTATGTGGGGGACATCGGCTTTACATTGTCGCAAATTTGTGATTCTATCTTTGCGGTACACGAGCTGGTTGTCGACCTATTGCTTGAACCGATGCCGGTTTTGGATGAGACAACTCATGACGTTTTGACGTCTTGTGCGCATGAATTGTTGGTAAATGTCGCCAAGCATGGGGACCGAAGCGATGCGCGTTTGTACTTATCTTGCACGCGCTATTGGATTACGTTGCGGGTGGACGACGATGGACCGGGGTTTTCGTCGCAGGAGCGCAGCACCGCCGGAGGGGGGCTCGGAATGCGCTTTGTGCAGCGGCGGGTTCGCGCAATGGCCGGGGAGATGGACTGGTGGACCCGCGCGGGTGGTGGGGCGTCCGTGCTGATTACCCTCCCGCGGGAGTCTTAGCGGCTGCGGGGGTACCCGACCCGCTAGAGAGCAAGGACGCGGTCAGCCGATGCTCGACTTCCCGAACGACGGCTTGGGGCCGCTTGGTGTTGTGGGCGCTGACTTGGTTGATAGGGAGCCCCTTGCCGAGCAAGCTCGCGACGGTGCTCGGCGGGGCCACCACATGCAGCGACCGGGGGGCAAGCCAGCGGGTCAGCATCGGCAACTGCTCTGCATCGGGCGCGTCGACCAGCACCAAAACACCACCTGGACGGGGCGCGACGGTCGTTTTGGGTAAGGCGGCGATGCTGGGGATAGCGGTCCAGCGGCGCGCGCGTGCATGAAAAAAGATGCCGTACTGCTCTACCTGCGCGGGGTCGCTGCATACAATGAGAATGTCGATGGTTTGCGACTCTTGACCCGCAAGACTCCACGTCCAATCGCTGTCATTGGGCGTCTCGGTCCCGGTCGCACGCAACCACAAGCGCGCTTCTGCGCCGCCTTCGGGATGGGCGCGCAGGTCGAATGCCGCGTCTTCTCCTTGTACCAGCGCGATGGCAGCGAGAAGGCCCAGGCCGTCGTGGTTTGCCCGCGTGGTGTAAAACGGTTCGATACAGCGCTCCCGAACTTGGTCGGAGATGCCCGTTCCTTGGTCGCGAATGCAGACGAGCAAGTGGGGAAACGGCGCAAACGTTCCGGCCAAGGGCGCGGGCGTCGCGTCGGATGGGGTCGCTTCTCCGACCGACACCCAAATGGTCGGGGGAGGGTCGGTGGTCGCTTGGGCTTCGGCCGCGTTACGCAGAAGTGCGTAGAATGCGCGCTCGACCGCAAACGTATCCACCCACGCGAAGGTCGTGTCGACGGTGACATGCAGGGCGAAGGTACAGGCCGAGTCTCGCCGGGTTCGGGTCATCGCGCGGCGCAATGGCCCGAGAATGTCGACCATCGAGCGCGATTGGGGCGCGGGCTCTGCGAACTGTCCAACCGTTCCCACCAACACTTGTCCACGGTGAAGTGCTTGCAACAAGGTCGCCATCGAGTCCGCGACGGCAGGCGACGCCTCTGCGGCGAGCTGGCGTGCTTGGCTGGCGGCAACGGCAAGCTCCGCGCCCAGGCGTTGGGTAGAGCCGACCAGCACGCGCGCCATCGCTGTCGCGACTTCAGCCCGCGGTGTAGGGCCCGGTACAGGGGCCGGGGCGGCCTGCTGGCGGTACGGGTATGCGGCGACGTACAGAAAGACGGGCAGGAGGAAGAGGTGCGCACCACGGGCCCACAGGGGGGCTGCTTGCGCGATTGCGGGGGTCGCCAGGAGCGAGAGCTGTATGCCCACAATCGGCGCTGTCTGCAGGGCCCACTTGCGGAGAAACGTCGGAACCGGAGACGGCTCGATTGCTTCAAGTGCCGCAATGTGCGGAAGAAATGCGGCGCCGACCGCCATCGCGGCAAGCGAACGCCACGGGGTGTCCCAAGCCGCCAAAATGCTGCCCTCGGAGGGAGATTGCGGAGAGAGCGTCGCTGAAGGCGCCAACCACGACAAAACCAGCAATGCAGCGGGAACCATCGAAAGCACGCTCAGCGACACCGCCGCAGGCCCCGTGCCGCTTGGCTTGCGCGTCAACCGCGGGATGAGCGCCCATTGTCCTACCAACGGCACCATGTGCCACGCGACGATGATTCCCGCATCGCCCATGGTGGTTCCGAGCCATATCGCCGCGACCAGCATCGACCACGCGCGGCCCCATGGGCGCACTTGGCGCGGTGCGGTGGCCCACATCGGAAGGGCGGCAGCCCAACAGGCCCCGGCAGCGGCGGCGGTCGCCAAAACGATGACGGACTGTTCCAATGGCAGGCATTCTCGCAACAGACGGCGGCGTACGGAAACGTATTCGGACGCGCTGCCGAATTTGCGAGGCCATCTTGTCAGGAAATTCCCGAAAGTCAGTCAAAATACAGTAGAAACGGCGCCCGGATGTTGAGACTTTGTCGACGACAGAGCATGGCAAGGGGGAGCGTTGTACGGTTGTTGCCGCAGAGCAAACGTCGGCGCGTGTTCGCGTAGGGAGCGATGTCGACAAGTCGATTTGCATGGCGTTATTTCCACTTCGGGATGGCGTTCGCGCTCCTTCCTGCTGCGAAACGGGCCCGGTTGTCGCGCTTGCTGGCGGCGAAGGTGGAACAAGTGCGCCGCGGAGGTGTAGACTTTGGCTACGAAACCGGCGCGCTCGTTGCCTACAAACGGGTTCCCATGTACCAATGTATGCGTACGGAAAGAGACGTAATCCACACGCGGAGAGTATATGCGCGTACTGTGTGTTGACGACCATACTCTGTTTCGAAAGGGCCTCGTGGAGCTTCTTTCAGGGGACGCGCGGTTCACGGAGATCCGCGATGTGAGTGGTGTTCCTGATGCTCTTGCGGCCTTAGACGACTCTCCCGTGGACCTCCTTGTGGTGGACTTGGCACTTGGAAAGGGCAGTGGCTTCGACCTCCTGCAACGAATCTCCGTTTCGCATCCTGCGGTTCGAAGTGTGGTCCTGACAATGTTTACGCATGAAACGATGGAGCGACGCGCACGCAGCCTCGGATGTTGGGACTACATTGCGAAAGACATCTCGCCGAGGGAACTGCGGGAAAGGCTCGTCACTGCGGCGTTTGCGTCTAGCCAGCAAAACATTGCGCCAGACGAATCGAATCCGTTGCATACGCTGAGTGCTCGTCAGCTCGACGTCTTTCGCATGCTGGGCCAAGGCCTCAGCACCCGCGAGGTCGCCGACCGCCTCATGGTGTCTCCCAAAACGGTAGAAACCCACCGTATGCGCATCAAGGCAGCCCTGGGCATCGAGCATGTCGGGGAGCTGGTGGCGCTCGCGGCGCGTTTGTTTCCCGACGGCAGTTGATAGACGACGTGCGTCAATAGGCGGGACGATTCGCGAACGATCCCATAATTCGCAGCGCAGAAGCCTTCACCAACACCGCCACGGCCATGCCCGGTGTGAGGCCAAGTTGTTGGCGCGCGATAGGCGACACACGCGCGACTATCTGGTGCTGGTCGCCAATATCGACCTCGACGTCGATGCTTGCACCCAACGGTGTGATGCGCGTGATGGTGCCCGGAATCCGATTTTGCACGGAGAGGCCTTCGGTGGGGCCTGTTGCGAGCAAGACGTCGTCGGCGGGGATTCGGATGCGCACGCGGGCACCCACAGGAATGGACCGTGGAGCGGCGACCCGCAGCGAATGCTGACCGATGACCACCAACACTCCATCTTCGGACGGCGGTCCCACGACGCCTTCAAAAAAAGAATCGGCGGGGTCTACACCCGGCAAATAGCGGGCGGTCTCGGCGACAGTCCCGCGGGCCCGCACGGTGCCGTGTTCCAAAATGACCAGCTCATCAGCCAAACGAAGCACTTCGTCGATACTGTGGGTCACGTAGAGCACATGGACCCCAAATGCTTGGGGCAAGTCCCCCAAAAACGGCAAGATTTCGTCTTTCCGTCCTGCATCGAGGCTTGCGAGAGGTTCGTCCATCACCAACAACGCGGGGTGCGTCAAGAGGGCGCGGCCCATCGCGACACGCTGGCGCTCGCCGCCCGATAGACCACCCGGCATTCGGTCGAGCAGGTGGCCGATACCCAACAACTCTACGACGGTGTCGAAATCTACGCCATCTCCAGAAACGTTGCGCTCGCCGTAGCGAAGGTTGCGAACCACCGACATATGCGGAAAGAGGCGGCTTTCTTGAAACACCACTCCGATATGGCGCAGGTGTGTCGGCACGTCCACCTTGCGTGCGGAGTCAAACAGCACGCGCCCGCCAACCTCGATGCGTCCTTTGTCGGGACGTGCGAGGCCAGCGATGCAGTGCAATACGCTCGACTTGCCGGAGCCCGATGGCCCCGTCAACGCGGTCACGCCCGCCTTTCGTTCGCTGGAAAACTGCGCCTGCAGGCGAAATGCACCTTGAAGACGCGTGATGTCGACCGAGAGCATCAGCGCTTTCCTCCGCGCCGCCGAATGTGGCGGGCCAAGGCCTCGCTCGCGAGCAGTGTCCCAAATGCGACGACGATGCTGAGACCGCACAAGCGGGCCGCAGCCCACTCTTGGCCGGGAATTTGGGTAAGCGAGAACAGCGCGAGGGGGAGCGTGCGGGTCTCGCCGGGGATGCTCGATACAAACGTGACCGTCGCGCCAAACTCCGACAGCGACCGGGCAAACGCCAACATCGCGCCCGCAAGTACGCCGGGCGCCATCAACGGCAGGGTGATGCTGCCAAAGACCCGCATGGGATGGGCGCCGAGTGTGCGTGCTGCATCTTCGAGCCCCGGGTCGATGGCCTCAATCGACAGGCGAATTGCGCGGACCATCAGCGGAAACGCGATGACGGCGGACGCCAAGGCGGCACCGCGCCAAGTGAATGCAATCGGGAGGCCGAGCGTCTGAAAGAGATGGCCGAGCGGTCCCGTGCGACCAAACAAGCGCAGCAAGAGATAGCCCACCACTACAGGCGGCACGACCAAGGGCAAGTGTACGAGGCCGTCCACGAGCGACTTCCCCGGAAACTCCCGTCGGGCGAGCACCCACGCGACGCCGACGCCGAAGGGGAGGCTGCACAATACCGCCCAAAACGACACCCAAACCGACAATACAAGGGCTTCGGACTCCAGCGGTGTCATTCGGGCGGTCTCGAAAAACCGTGTCGCGCGAAAATCGCGTGTGCTTCGTCTGTGCGCAGAAAGTCATAGACGGCGCGGACGCCGGGAAGCTCGCCTTGGTGGCGTAGCACCGCCAGTGGATACCGAATGGCCGGGTGCGCCTCTTCGGGGAAGGTTCCGGCGATGCGCACCCTCGACGAAGCGGCTGCATCCGTGGCGTAGACGATACCCGCCGCGGCCTCACCTTGCTCCACCAGCAACAGCGCGGCCCGCACGTCCATCGCTTGCGCAGTCTTGGCCTCATGGTGCGGCCAGCAGCCCATCCAGGTGAGGGCGGCCTGGGCATATTGCCCGGCTGGAACATGGGCGGGGTCGCCGATTGCGAGGTAGCCATCTCCCACAAGCGCGTCGAGATTGCCTCCTGGGTGGAGGTCGACATTGGCGGGATTGTCGACGGGAACGACCACCACGAGTCGATTGGACAACAGGTTGGTGCGCGTATTGGTCCCTACATGCCCCGCTTTGTCCAAGTGATCCATCCACTCGATATTTGCGGACAAGAAGAGGTCAGCCGGGGCGCCTTCTTCAATTTGCCGCGCCATCGCGGAACTCGCGCCGACCACCGTTTCCGCAGCAGGCCCGCCCGCTGCGCGGAACGTTTGCAGCGCTTCAGTCAGCGCATCCGTGGTGGATGCAGCGGCGTAGATGCGCACCGGACGTGCGACTGGATCGGTCGACTGGCAACCAGACCAAACACAAGCTCCGACCATGGCGACCAGCCAACGACAACATCGCGTATACACACATTCTCCATCTGGAGGCGCTTCGTATCTTCATAATCCTATCTTTGCACGAATCACACCCAGCAAAAACAAGCTACACATGAAGGGAACCGTGAGGTCAATGGATGTCTCCTGTCTGGATAGTTCCCGTGATGCTGGTGCTCTCAAGCACGCTGATGTCATTTGCTTGGATCGGCCACCTAAAGTACGCAGAATCGTGGAGTTATACTACTGCTCTGGCGTTGAGCTGGATGATTGTGCTCCCCGAATATGTGTTGAATGTCGCGGCAACCCGAATGGGGGAGGGCACTTACTCCGGTGCCCAGATGGCGTCCTTTCACCTCGCATCGGGTGTGGTGTGTGTGGCGCTGGTTTCCCGCTGGTATTTGGGCGAAACGCTGTCGGCGCGGCAATGGTTGGGCTTTGTGTTTATGGTCTTGGCCATTGTATTGATTACAGGGCAAGGCCCGGCGGAAGCGCAGCGATGAGACAGCGAAGAACGCGCCGCCTGGGGTCTCTTGCTGTCCTGGTGGGTGTGCTCTTTTCTTGTGGACAAGAACCGCAAGCGGTCGCTCCTGCGTTGATTGTGGATGCCGAACCAACCAAGGCGAAGCATTGGGCCGACGAATCGCCTGCTGCACCCGCGCGGTTTGTGCTCCAGCGTGTTGGCCAGGAGGACATCCTCATCGATGCGGCCACGCTATCGGGCATTCAACAAATCGCAGACCCCCGTGGTCGGCTACAAGGCTGGGAGCTGGGCGAAGTGCTGAAGGCGGTCGGGGTGCGCGAAAGCGTTCGAGTGTCCGTGGTGGTGCCGGAAGTGAACGCCCATGCGTCGCGGCCTCCGGGGGTGTATCTATTGCCCGACGTGCACGACCAACAGTACTTGACGGTGATGAAGTTTTCGGGCAACGGCAGCTTGCGCGTGCAGGTTTGGGACGACAAAAAGCCCGAAGCGGAGCCTCCTTTGGTGTACCGAGGCCCCTTTGCACTTTCGTTGGAGCCTATCTCGGGCGCCGCCAATCCTGGGACGACACCGTAGCAGGCGCTCCCCGCAAATGCCGCCCCTCCCCTTCGGCGACGCGCCGCAGCACACGATGGTGCGCCGGCCCCGGCACGTCGCCAAAAGGGGGGAGTGGACATATGAAGCGTTTCGCCAGACGGGAATCGGATGGGAGGGTAGCCTGCTCATCGACCGGCTGTGGCCTGAGTGTGCGTCACTGTGGCACGCCCCCCCCCCTGTGACCCGGAACGCTAACGGAACGTGTGAAATACGTTGAAATCTCCAACTTATAAACGTGATGTTTGAAATATGATTGGGGATGATTTCAATATGTTATGAGTAAACGAAGGGGGATGGAGTGCCACCGGTGTCCGGACATACGTCGGGGTGTGTACGGGTCGAGCCGTATCGATAATTTCTGCATCATGCAACGGATGATTACTTTTTATGGGTGTTCTCGCGGTTCCTGTCGTCCTGTGCTTCGCCTGAATTGCTGCTTCAAACGGTGCATTTTCCGGTGTGCGGTCTACTGTGCGCCACTGTGCTCTATTTTCGTTTTTAGGTAACCAGGGCCGGTCAAATGCTTTGGAGCATGTTAGGGAACTGTCATGCCTCGATTGAATGTCCACAGTCCCTCTGGAACGCGGTCGGCGGTTCTCGTCGGCAGCACTCTGCTCGGTCGCCATTGGCGCTGTGACGTGCGCCTGTCTCATCCGGCCGTCCCGCTGTACTGGCTTGAAGTGCGCTGGTCGGGCAGCTATTGGGCTTGGCGCTGTCTCGGTGGCGCAGACCATACGCGGGGGCGGGGGGCGGCGGATGTTCGTGGCTGGCGCCGATTCTCTTTGGAAGACACCATCGAGCTTCCCCAAGCGGGCGTCACGCTTCAGCTGGTTGACAACCAAGCTCCAGTTGTGGTGCTCGAAAACATGGAAGACGGCAGGTGGGTCGATGACGAAGAGCGCTTCGAGCACATCGCGCTTACACGGGAGGGTCCTGTGGGAATTGATGCCGATGGTGAACCCACGACACCGCCACTGAATGATGGTTCAGAGATTGTTTCGTCGGGGACAAGATGGCGGGTCCATGTGCCGACCAGCGCTCAAGCTACGCGTGGTGGCGTATTGTCGCTGGAGCAGGGTCCGATTAGTCTTGACTTTGACCTTGCGGTTCCGAGTGTTATTATTTCGGGTCCCGGTGGCGAAGTCGAACTGCGGAGCAGCCTCGTGCGTACGCTCGCAACCTACTCCGCGGCGCACCACGACGCGCGAACGCCGGGCGGCTGGTTGACCAACCCCCAGGCCCGCCAATGGACGGAATGGTTGGGCGGTGAGCCCGCCAGCACGCCCGACCGCGTAAATTGGGACCGCGCCCGTGTTCGCTCCGCCTTGCAAGAAAAGGGCATCGGCGGCGTCGACACGATGTTTGAGCGCTTTCGAGAAGCCGGCGTTTGGTTTCATCGGCTGCGGATGGTGCCGGACGTGTATGGACTTCCTTCTACTCTGCCCGACCCAAGCGGGCCGCGCCTTTCCGTCGGCTTGGCACCGGAGAGAACCCAATGAAGACCACCTGGGGACAAGGCCGCTACGAGGTCTTGCGGAAAATCGGGGAAGGGGGTTCGAGTGAGGTGTTTGAGGTGCTGGACACACGCCTCAACGTCACACGCGCGCTCAAGTCCATGGTGCTCTCCGCGCGGCCAGATGTGCGCGTGCGTCAAGAGCGGGAAGCGCTCCTCATGGCGCGCTTGCTCCATCCAAGTATCGTCTCCGTTTTTGATTCGTTCGTCGAAGATGGCTACCAGTGCGTCGTCATGGAGCTGTGCGTTTGTAGCCTCGAAGACCACGTCAATTTAGAAGACGGCGTCGTGGACGTCGCGACATTGCTGTTGTGGGCCCAACAGACGGCCACGGCGCTCGCGCTTGCCCATAGCCAGGGCATCTTGCATCGCGACATCAAACCGCAAAACCTACTGATTTCGTCCGACCATCGGTGTACGATTTCCGACTTTGGCATCGGCTGTATGTCCGATGACCCCAACTCCCTGACGCATACAGGCGCCGTACTCGGGACAGTACCTTATATGTCCCCCGATATTCGACGCGGCTTGCCCCACAGCCCCGCGAGCGACCGCTATGCGCTCGCCGCGAGTTTTGTCTTCGCCAGCACCAAGCGAATCCCCGCCGACCTCGATAGAATGGGCGCGTGGGAAGGAGTGCCGACGGAGCTGTCGGAGTTTCTGCAGGCCCTCATTCAGCAGCCGTCGCCTTTTCCTGACGAAGAATCCAGCGCAGACCTCGGCGAAGTTGCCCAAGGTTCCTACGGCACGCCGTCTTGGCCAACGCCATCGTGGCCGACGCCTTCGGAGCCGGTGCGCATCGGGGAAACGCCGGCTCCGCCCCCTGCGGTGCCGCCTCCACCCAACCCGCCGGAGGCCGCGTCGTCGTCGTCGTTGCCTTGGGCCTTGCTGGTCGGTGTCGTCGCTTCCGTTGTGCTGCTGGGCGTGATGGGGGAAACATCCGGGGATGGCCAGGTGCTGCCGCGTGTCGGCCTACCAACCCAAACGCCCTCGGACCCCATCACGGCCTATGCAACGTTGCCCGTCTGTGAGCCCGATTTGCGGTTTGAGGTGGTCGACCGCTACCCGCGCTTTGACCTTGACCCCACCCTTCCCCGCGAAGGGAGCGGCGCCGCATTGGGCGACTTTGATGGCGATGGCGACCTTGACCTCGCGATAGGCTATTCTCTTGGAAATGCGGTAGAGGTCTATACAAACCAAGGCGGCGTGTTGTTTCCCCGTGACAACGATGATGAGCCGCTACAGGTGCCCCAAAAGGTCCGGGTGAGTATTGGCCACCGAACGCTCACGTCCGGGCGCCTGAATGGTGACGAAAAGGCGGACCTCATCTGGGAGAAGCGCAATCGTATGGGCTTTCAGCTCTTGCGTTGGCAAGACGACCCCTTGAAGATGCCAGAAGATTGGCCGTTTCCAGAGCCCATTGCACGTCCCGTCCTGTGGGATCTCGGCGGCGACGGATGCGACGACATCTTGTTTGTGCAGTTCAAAGCCGGAACCGACCTCATGGTGAGCGAAGTTCGCTGCGATGGCCGCGACACAACGGAGCGCACGCTGCGGAAGGGCGTCAGCGCGGTGCAACGCGTCGGCGCGTTCCTACTCATTGACGATGCCGAGCGTGGCGTTTCGAGATTTGACCCCCAAACGAATACGGTCACTTCAATCGAAACGCCCGCGCTCCCGCTCTCCCTTGAGAACCACCTCGCAGTCGCCGACCTGCCGGCCGGCGTCGCCTTGCCCCTTGGCCTCACCGAAGACGGCGAGGTCTGCCGCGACGCCAATGCCCTCCCACCCGGCTTCGAATCTGCCCGGGGCGACATCGACGGCGATGGAATTGACGACCGCGTTGCTGTCTCGACCTGCGGTTTTTGCACGTCGCAGATTGTCGTGGAGAGGGGCGTCCGCTCGCCGTGATGCCACCCTCCGCAGACGTCGCGGAGGGGGTTGGGTGGGGGCGTTTGGTGGAGCAAAGTTCGCTACACTCGTATGCGAGTGCTTCGGGTCTTTTCGCGAAATGCGGATAGATTCGCTGTGTCGGGCATGTCCCGAGTTCCTTCAAACATCAACGCCAACCTGCGGATTTTGCGCAGATGTGTGTGGTGGAGTTTGTGATGCGCGGTCGTTTGTTTTGTGCGGTTATTGGATACTTCGGAATGTTTGCGGGGATGATGGCCTGCGATCCCACATCGGGCGATGGGAAAGACTCGGGCGCGACAACCGCGGGGGACACCGACGGCGGCGACGACACCGACCTGTCCGATGACACCAACGACACACACGAAACCGCCGAAGAAACGGGCGATACCGGCGAAGATACATCGGTTGAAGAGAGGCCGAAGCCGCGCGGCAAGGTCAAGGCATTTGGAAGGATGCAACTTGGCGGCTCCCGTGTCGTTGCATCGAGTGGCCTTGGTGCAGGCTTGAATACCACCCAAGTCGCCGAGATGCTGGTCGTCGATTTGGTCGACGATGAAGAGCTGCTTGACTTGGTGCAGATGGAAATTCAGGAGCGCGACTGGGTCCCTTCGCCGGGCGGCATCCGTGCGACCGGCTCGATGGTCGCCGATGGAAGCGTACACGACCTCACATTTGTTGAAGTCAACGCAAATGTAGCGGCGAGCGCAGACATCGATGGCGTGCCGGGCGATGGTGCTTCGCTGAAGGTGCTCGCAACCGCGGAAGACGGCACGGTGGTCATCGATGCTTCGGGGGCGTGGTCGGCGTGGGGCCGGGTGCGCTGGGAGGTCACGGAGCAACTGTCCGATGTTGTCATTCAGCAGTGGGACATCCTCCCGAACGAAGGTGGCGGCGCATCCGTTGTGCTTGGCTTTGCTGGTTTGGATAGTCGCAATATTGCCAATGTAAAGGTCTTCGTCGATGCATTTGAAGCAGACGGGAGCATGGACTCCTTGTCAAGCATTTGGTGGGCTGGAAGTGCGACGACCCTTTCGAACGATGTTGTTACGCTGAAGGGCGTCACGAGCAGTGAAGATGGTAGCAATGAGGATACAGCCCAAGCAGACCTAACGTTTGGCGTGCAAGATAACGCGGGTGGGCAGGTCACCGTGCCCGCCACCACAGATGGTCGCACAAAGCTGTATTTCGACTCCTCTGACAAATATGACATCTCCGACATTCGGGCGCCCTTCGACGGTTTGGCGACCTTGGTATCGCAAGACCACACTTGGGAGGACGTTCCCCCAACCCAAGCCTCGGTCGTTTGGGAAGAGGGCGAGAGCTGGACCATTCCCGTGCATGACGTACAAGCCGTTGGAAGCGTCACTTTCTCCGTGGACCACGACCCGCGTGGGGAGCAGTGGACCCTAACGATTGGAAAGAGCAGCTTTGCCTTTGAGGTGGTGGAAGGGCAACCTGTTGTGTTGGATGGAAAGGGGGCAGCTAGCTTCGGTTGGGGAGCCACAACACAAACGCTTGGCTTGGTACTTTGGGAGAGCGACCCCAACAAGTGGACGCTCACCCTCTCGCCATTTGGCGTTAGCCGCGACGTGCTCCCCAAGACAGGAGCCTACTCATTGCGCGACCAGGAGGGCACGTGGATTGCGGGTGAGCAACGTGATGGGGACGGATTGGGCAATATTGCGTTTTCGACGCTTTCTTATGTCTTTGCAATGCCATTTACCTTGGCGCAGCCCCCGAGCCGTCTTTCCGCAGAAGACCCCACGGTGCTCGCGGCGGCGGTCACGGTTTCCCACATTCCCGAAGATGGCGGCGAGGCGAAGATTTTGGTAGAATCTTCCATTCGTGGTGTGCTCGGCGCCGACGACGACGGTGATGTGGTGCTTCGTGTGGGCGACCAAGGCGACGCAACGGTCGCACGCGGCGACATTCTGATTGGTGGCGAACCCATTGGAATCGAGCGGTCCACAGGCGGGGGTGGCGTGATGACGGTCCCCCCCACCATTCAGTGCGCCAATGGTCGCGGCAACCGAAATATCTCGGCCGGGGCCCAGCAAACCCAACAAAGGGAGCTGTTGTAGCGCGTCAGGAGTGGGCATTCGGGGCCCGCCGCGCCCTACGGTCGCGTCGGGGCGGGGGAGCCCGGTCGGTCTCCCCCGCATCCGGCGAGCCGGGGTCTCGCCGGAAGGGACCGAGCGGCGGTGGACAAAATCAGCCTCGCCCTTCATGCCCTTGGGTGTCCCTGCACACGCTTCGCGCCGTGCCAGCCGTGCGGCGCTTCGGCGCGCCCGCCATCGCACGACGAGGGTTTGGTGTCGGGTCTGGCGCCCCGGACGGCGCTGGTTTGCCTCGGGACGGGCGTCCTTCGGCTGCGGATGGACCCATTTGGCTCCCGGTTGGGCCAGTGCAGCGGGATGGACCGAGCGACGGCACCCGCTGCTCCCGTTTTGGGCTTGTCCAGCCCCATTTCGGGCTTGTCTCGGTGCATTTGGGGCTTGTCTAGTCCCATTTCGGGCTTGTCTCGGTGCATTTCGGGCTTGCCCAGCCCCGTTTCGGGCTTGTCCAGTCCCATTTCGGGCTTGTCCGTTCCCATCTCCGCCCCGAACCAGCGCCGTCGTGTATCGGACGGAGCGAGCCCACCATCGCGGGGCCCAAAGCGGCGCTGCCCAACAGCTCCACGACAAACCGTTCACGTTGAACCGGGCAGCGGCCTGTTCCGCCCACCCGTCTCAAGAGGGGCACAGCATCCGTCTCTCGTGTGTGTGCATCGTTAGACGGCGAACAAACTGTGTGCGTAAACGAGGGGATATAGAACGTAGCACTGCGGCGAGTTGTCCAAAAAAAAAGCCCGTGCTAAGGGTGAGATGGTGACACCAATCGTTGGTTTGAAATACTTTCAGCCGCCGTCCGAGAGGCGTTTGGTGTTGGGTCTGGAGTGAAGAAACTGTTTGCAAACGAGGGGACGTCTATGCCCCGCTCGCGTCTCGGTGGGTGTGCGCGGCACCCAAACACGATGCAACAACGGTCGGTGTTGCAGAGGGGGGGCGAAGGGGCGCGGGAAGGCGAAAAAAATGCCGCGAATGGTCCTTGTGGACGAGCGTTTGACCGGCATATGGAGGCGGAGGAGCGGGTCGGTCCTCTACGTCTCCTTCATTGCCGTCCTGCCGAGCAACTTTGTGCCCTTCCGCTGGCTCCCAGTCACCCTATCGGAGTTCTTATGCAGTTGAATCCTTATCTCAACTTTGACGGTCAAACAGAAGCCGCGTTTTTGTTTTATGCCCGCGTGTTGGGTGGCGAGCTGTCGCCTGTCATGCGATTTGGCGAGATGGCGGGCGCCGACGCGCCGGAGGAGGTCCAGCAGCGGGTTATGCATGTTCGCCTGCTGTTGCCGGGCGGAACCAACACGTTGATGGGCAGCGACACGTTGCCCGGAATGCCCCGCGTAGAAGGCACGAACGTCACCTTGTCCCTTCACCCGAGCACCCGCGCCGAAGCCGACCGCCTGTTTGCTGCCTTGGCCGACGGCGGCACCATCACGCACCCCCTCGCCGACCAGTTTTGGGGCGACTATTATGGCGCGCTGACCGACCAGTTCGGTGTGCAGTGGATGGTGAATTGCGCGGGCCCGACGGCTGCGTAAAGGCTGCGCGAAAGCACCGAACGTGTGCAAAACAACGGCTGCCCGATGCCGCTTCCGACGGTAGCGGCCCGGCGCAGAATCTGGCATAGACAGGGGCGTACCTCGTGGCGCGTGGGTGGGTTACCCCCCCTTCGTCGCTCGCCGCTTTCGGAGGAACCCCATGCGTCAGATTGTTCTCTTGTGTGCAAGCATGGCTGCCTGCGGCGGAGGCGATACGCCAAAGCCATCCGAGGCCCCGGTCGAATCCGAAAGCGGCACCGCCGGAAGCACCGCAGCACCCGTCGAAACCGGCACGACCAGCACCACAGAGCCTCCCGCCCGCGTCGTGCTCGACGCCCTCGCGGACACGGGCCTCGAAGACATCCATGGCCGCTCGCCGTTTCCCAAGGCATGCAGCGACCTCTATGCCGACGATGTCTTGCAAGAGTTCCGCCTCGACTTCACACCCGAAGATTGGGCGGCGGTTCAGTCGAGCTGTGCCCGTGGCAGTATCCAGTACCATCCGGTCACGTTTTCGGTGGGGGATGAGCAAATTGATGCAATGGCGCGAATCAAGGGAAACTGGTCGTGGACTTGCGATAAGATGCAATTTGTGGTTTCATTCAATGAGGTAGACCCGGATGCACGCTTTCATGGCTTGCGAAAGGTTGTGTTGGATGCGCCATGGTATGACCATACATTGTTGCATGAGCGGCTCGCGTTTCCATTGTTCGCGGCGGCAGGCCTCCCGTACTCGTGCGTGAACAATGTGCAGCTACGAGTCAACGGTGACTTGTATGGTGTGTATGCCAATGTAGAGCGTATTGACCGCGAGTACCTTGAACGGCACTTCGATGAGCCCGATGGAAACTTGTATCAGGCAGGCGTTGAGCTCAAGACCAACGAAGACGTTGCAGACACGTCTCGCCAAGTCGCATTGTTGTCCGCGTCGAGTGTTGCCGAGGTCGAAGCCCTTGTCAATTTGGACCAGGCGGTCGCAGAGTGGGCGATGGAGGCGTTGATTCCCGCGATGGACAACTATTGGGCGGGAGTGGAAATCAACTATTACCTCTACGACCATCCAACCCAGGGGTTTTTGTATTTACCGTATGACCTCGACATTAGTTTTGGTGACGCCGCTTATTCCAATGGTGCGTTGATTTGGCCCGATGCAGTGCACGCAGACCCCCTTTGGTACGAGCACCCCGGTTGGCGCAAAGAGCCGCTGGTGCGAATGGTTCTGGCGGACCCTGTTTGGTGCCCGCGCTTCGTCGCTGCCCTCGAAGATTCACGCGCGGTCTATGACCCCGTTGCGATGGCGGCCCAGGTCGACGTTTGGAATGCGCAGATTCGGCCGGCGTTGGAGCTGGACCCCCGACGCCCGTTCTCCATGGCGCAGCACGACGCCGCCATCGGCCATCTCAAGCAGTTCTTGGTGGACCGTGCGGCGGTGGTAGACGCGTGGTTGGCTGCAGGCGGGCACTGTCCCAGCGAATGAATCGCCATTCAGTCCCAGGCTTTGGGGGGGATCGCGCGCCAGAAACGGGTCGTGGTGCGCTCCGATGACTTGGCTTGCACGCAGTAGGAACAAAGGTCGCCTGGGCGTTTGTCATGCGGCCGCCTTCGGAGCCCACCCGACGAACGGGCCGACGGTCTATGCACAGGCGTCCCCGCGGGGTGCGCGGGGGGGGGCGGCCGGGCTGGTGAAGATGGGGCCTTTTATTGGCGTGATTGGGGCGCGGATAAGGATAAGCCGTCATGTAGATAGCGTATGTTCCTGAATTGGATACGGCTTTGCTGGACTTTTTCGACAATAGAATGGCGCGCCGATGTATTCGTTGTGTGTGTAGTTATCGAGTTCCCCGCGAAAATCTTGATTTTCGTTGTATTTTGGCACCCTCGTATTCGTGAGACTCGCACAAGAAATTGGGGATAGTCATCGGGTGCGTGGACGATACGCCGTGAGAAGTTTTCCTTGTCTCTTGTGGGTGGCGTGGTGGGTCACTGCGGCCATCTCGTAAGCATATCACCATAAGATGCTGAAGGGTAATTCGGGAAGACACGAGATTGGGTCGTAGGGTCACGCGAGGTGGTGAGTGGCTGAACCAGACGTTGTGCAAATTCCCAACGGGCCCGTTTTTGTCCTCGGTGCGCGGGGAAGCGGCCTTTCGTGGGTTGCTTCGTGGTTGGCGGAGCATCCTGCAATTCTTAGGGTTCCTACGAGCATTCTCCGGGGCATTTCCGAGCAGCGTCGTTGGTCGGTGCTGCACGGTGGCTTCCGTGTGCAGACACCGGTGACGGCCGAGCATGCGACTCCGGAGGTGCGGCGCGCGTTGCGGCAGCTTTGGCATTCGTTGGACCCCACCAGAAAGCGCTGGGTGGTCGCCGCGGATGATGGCTTGGTCTACATGCTTCCGTTTTTGTTGGCTGTGTTTCCCGAAGCGCGCTTCGTTTGGGTCCGTCGCAGCATGCCAGGAGTGGTGCACAGTCTGGAGAAACAGATATCAACACTCCACCAACAGAATCGAAGCTGGTTTGTGTGGCCGGCGCCCGTCCCTGGGCAGGCCCGCGCGTGGCTCACCCGACAAGGCCCCCGCCCCGATGGGCAAGTCCCGGCAAGTCGGGTGTTTCCAGGGGGGGCGTGGCTCCATTTGTGCGAATATTGGTTGGAGACAAACGCGGTCCTCGGGCAAGGCTTGCCCCGGTTGCCGCCGGCGAGCTGGGTGGATGTGCGGGTCGCGCAACTCGCGGCATCGCCAGAGGCAGAGCTCGGGCGTGTGTTTGGGTTTTTGGGGCTCCCCGCGGCGCAGGTGCCCGTCCGCAAGCGCGCGACGTCGGGGGACCGGGTCCATGCGTGGCGACGCGAGGCGGGAAGTGCAGAAGTTGCGGCGGTGGGGCAGGTCCTCAACGCGCAGCGTAGTCTTGTCCAAGCGATTGACAATATAGAGCATCCAACTCTCGCGCGAACGGGCCCCCGGCAAGCGTCGCCCGTGCGTGAGCTGGGGCCAGGCTTCCACCCCTCCGCCGACGGCACGTATTGGCTGGGCCGACTGGGGGTTGTCGAGGTCGCGCCGTTGGCCGTTGCAGCCCGCGCTCGGCTGACGCTGGCGACCGACGCCGCAGCTCCCCACGCCACATTGCCGGTGCGGTTGTCTCTTTCGGTCGGTGCGCAGTTGCTCGGGGAGGCCGTCTGGACGCATGCGGGTCAAGAGCAGGTCGTCACCGTTGATTTGCCGCAGTCCAGCACGCCGTATGCGCTCCGCTTGGAGTGCGACCGCGCGTTTGTACCGGCGCGAGAAGGCAGCAGCGACGACCAGCGCGAGCGCGCATTGTTGCTTACGTCCATAACGGTTCATGCACAAGAGGGAGCGGCAGATGTCTGAAAATACGCACCCACCGGTCGTTCGGGTAGCCTGCGTCGCGGAAGACATCCCCGCGCACCGGTCCAAGACGCTGCACCTATTGCGGAGCTTGCGGGCCTGTGGCGGAAGCCTGTCCAATGCCTCGTTTTTGGCCTGCTTCGTGGAGAAGGTCGACCCGCGTACGCGCGAGGCATTGGCGGACCTCGGCGCGGAGGTGGTGGTGGTGGACCGTGTGGACCCTCGCTACCCGCACGCAAACAAGATTCGTATGCTCCAGGTGCCAGGCGACCACGACCTCCTCCTTGCATTGGATATCGACATTGTGTTTGCGGGGGATGTCTCATCGTATTTGGCCATGGATGCGGTATCGGCGAAGGTGGTGGACCGCTGCACCTTAGAGCCTGCTGCTTGGGATGAACTGTTTACCGCTGCCGGCTTGGTATGTCCGCCATTTGCCCTTCGGTCGACCTTTTCGCAGACGCCGATTCCGCCGTACTTCAACAGCGGTGTGCTGATGATTCCCGCAACCTGGCAAGATTCGCTTGCGCGTGCGTGGTTGCATTGGACGGCGTGGGTTCTCGACAACATAGAAACGATGCCTCTTGTGGCACCAAGCCGGTTTTTCACCGACCAGATAGCATTGGCGTTGGCATTGGTTGACCTCGATATGCCATGGCGGGCTTTGCCGCTTGCGCTCAATCTTCCCACCAACTTATGTGCCGCCGATAGTCTTTCGTCTAGCCTCATCCCACCGTTGTTGTTGCATTATCACGGAGACCACGACGCCGCGGGGCTCCTCTTGACGACCGGCGTGCCGGTGGTCGACGCTGCGATTGCGGGCGTCAATCGGAGCCTCGCGCGGGACGTTTCGTCCCGTCCGTCCGAGGACACTTCGTTTGACAATGCCGCGTTTTGGGACCGCCGGTATCGCGTTGACCCCAACTTGGGTTCTGGATTGGGTTCGCGTGGTGTGTTTGTGGAATACAAGCAGCACCTGTTGTCGATGTTGGTGCGGGAATGGTCTGTTGAGAGTGTATTGGATGTTGGGTGCGGAGATATTGTGGTGACGAAGGACGTGCCGCTGCCCCAATACACGGGCGTAGATATTTCGGCCGAAGTCATACGAAGAAACAAAGAGACCTGTCCCGAGCGTCGTTTTCTCGCGGGCAACTTTATAGAGCTGTCCCGGGATATGGACTTGACATCGGACCTTGTGGTGTGCTTTGATGTGCTTATTCACCAACATGGCGCGCAGGAATATACCGATATGGTGCGTGCGTTGGTGCGCGCAACGCGACGTGTTGGGGTGGTGGCAGCCTACGAATCCCGCCCCGAGGGCAATCACGCGAGCCACATTACGGCGTGGCACGCGCCTATCTCGCGGTCGCTGGAGGAAGCAGGCGCGCGGCGGGTGAGCATTCTCGGCGGCTACCGCGGTACAGCCGTTGTTCGCTGGGAAGCTCCTCTTCGCGCGTGACAGACTCCTTTGTCCCGGCATTTGTCGACTCCGAAGCCTCCATTCCCAAACGGCGACCGTTCCCGTTGGCACCAGGCGCTGCCTTGGTTGGTGGTAGAGAAACGCGCTTTGGGTGCATTTTTGGGGGGGGGCTTGCCTATTCTCCGCACATTATTCGCGCGAAGTCGATAAGCACGGTTTGGTGGACGTTCTATCGCAACGCGCCCAAGCGTTTTCCCCTCAGTTTGGCTTCGTTTCGATTGCGTGATGGGGCGCCGTATTCTCCCGGGCCTTGGTCGTGTGTTCGCGAAATGCGTCGATATGGTCCTGTGTGAGCGCCCAATCGTCGCCGGTGTGCGGAACGAGGCAGTCCCACACTTGCGGCGCGATGCTCTCTGGGGACGCCCCTTCAGCCCCATGTTGGTGCAGCGCGAGGGTATAGTTGCGCGTCTGCGCCCACTGTTGTATCTGTGCGACGCAACGGTTGCGGAGTGGGTCTGGGAGGTGGTTTACTTGGCGAATCATCTCGACGACGTGCCCCTCGGGACGTTGGTTTTCGGTGGTCAACGGGGCGTCGTCGGGGAGTCTCACGCCGAGACAATGGGCCACGTTTTCGAGGAGGTGGTCATCCAGCGAAATCTCGACCATTTGTTGGAGGTTCCAGGCCCCACGCATGTCGGCCGCCAAGCGACGCCAATCCAGGAAGCGCCGCACCAATGGTTGTTGGGCGAACGCCGTAAGCGTGAGTGTCGTGGCATAAAGGGGATGGGTGCGTGGATTCAGCACGCACTGGGCATAATACGAGCGCAAAAACGCTGCGGGCGGACGATAGACGAGGAATGCGATGGCCCCGCGATTCCGAAAAAACTGGCGGGTGCGTTGGACAGACGCAGGCGCGAATGCGTCGAAGTGGGTGCTCAGGCCCTCCGTGGACACCAACAAGCGCGGGGCTTGCCCGCGAAGCGTGTCGAGAACGGTCGGGTTGAAGTCCGGGCGCAGCAGGCCATTCACGAGCCATTGGTGCTTCGGGTTGGAGGGGGCCTGGACGGCATCCGGGTAAACGAGGCCTTGGCTCCGAAACCAAGTGCGATGGCTCCAAAAGAATGTTTGGAGTGACGAGGACGCACACTTGGGTAGGCCGACATGTAAGGCGAATGGCGGATGTGGCAACAGACCCTCCTATAGAAACAGGAACGTGTGAGTGCGTGCGGAGCTAACCGCTTCGCCCGCCCTCCGCCGACGTGCCCGTTCGCGGTCCTTCAATGGGCAAATGGTGCGCGAAGGCGTCGGGTGGCACAGGGCCCCCCCTTCGTCAACCGAAGAACCGTCCACCTTCGATGGGGGGAGAGGAAGCGGGCTGGCACCTGCGCGCCTTGATCAAAGGGTGCCTCGTTGCGGTGTCCTTGCCGTTGGTTGGGTGTCTGCCGGATGGGGCAGTAGGGTCTCGGTGGGCATGGACTTTTGCGCATTTTTTCCTTACGAAATAGGCGCACATTCGCGCCAAAGTCGGGTCAACTGAATACAGTAGGATGGCGGTTGTGGCGCGGAGCGAGGGTGCTGCGCCCCAACCATGTTGGATGTGTGTGTTCGTGGATGGTTCGCCGGCGTGTGGTTTGCGCCCGCTCCCGTTGGTGCACACCGCTCGCGGCAGGCGGCAATGGCGTTGTCAAAGTCGTAGGGAAGCACAAACATGGATAAACTGCAAATATGGACGAGGAGCGCACCCGCGCTGGGACGACGGGCGGCTGTTCTTGTCGCTGTCATGCTGTGCGCCATTACCTGCAATGCGCGTGACGAGCGACAAGAGATTCATTGCGAAGAAGCGATACAGCACTTGCAGGAGTGCTGCCCCGAGCTGTCGGTTCCAAATGTGTGTGGCGTTGCATTTCGGCAGAAAGCGACGATTCTGGACGGGGGCTGCGGAAAGCGCGGGCGCCGGGTCATTGGGCGCGCGGACGCGGCGTGCATTTTGCGGCTGTCCTGCGAAGAAGCGCAGTCTGTTTGCGTAAACGTAATGGAGCTGCAAGAAGGCGTAGACGCTTTTGTCGAGCGCCTCGATTCAGCGCTCGATTCCGGCGACACAATTTTTGGGGTGTGCCCATGAACAGCTACGGTACATGTCGGTTCCGTTGGATGGTAACGCCCCTTTGGATACTCACAAATCCTGGCTATGCTTCGGAGCCCACCGAAGAGGCAACCGATGTGCCGCCAGCGGAAGTCGAAGCGTCGGAAGGCTGGTATGCCGACCAACGGGGCACCACTGTGCAGTTTTTTGCCGGTGCCAGCCTAAAGTCGTGGGCCGGTGTGCCTGTTCGCACAGCGGCGGCGCATTTTGCGTCGGGTGGAAAAACGTCCGCAGGCGCGTTTACTGGTCGCGCTTTTTTGGAGCGTGGGCATACCGAGCAAGGGTTGCCCGCGGGAAGCGTGGGGTTGGGCTTCGATTGGATGGCGCCGATTCAGCCACGCTTTCATCTTGGGGCCGGACTGCAAATGGGCCTTCTCACGTATCAGCGGGCGACCACAGGAAATCCCAACGTGATTGGCATGACCGGTCTACGCGCCGCAGGGATGGTGGATGTTACCCAAGGAGGGCCGTTCGACCTCGTGTTTCAAGTGCGCGGCGGACCCAACATTGGCATGGGCCCGGGTTACTGGGACGTTATGGCGAGTTTGGGGCTCGTATTTCGCATAGATGACGAGTGAATGTACCTGGCATCACCGTGTCTCTCGGTAGACGATAAAGGCGGGAAAGGTTCGCGTGGGTTCGGCGAGACCCGCGCGACTTGGTTCAGCCTGTAGGAGTATAGGTTGGGTGTCTACCGCGGCACGGGCGCGCTACAATGAGCGAATGACGAGGCCGTAGCGCGCACCGTCGACTCCGTCGGGAAGGCGGGTATGTTGGTCGGCGATGGCTCCATAAAGCAGCTTTTTGTCTTCAAAGTCGATCTGTGCACCACGGAGGTCAGCGCCGCGCAAGTCGGCGTCCCGTAGGTCAGTGCGCAACAAGACGGCACCCACAAGCACCGCGCCTGCTAGTTTTGCGGAGCGCATGTCTGTGTCGACCAACGATGCCGCCGACAGGTTGGCTCCACGTAGGTTGGCATGGGAGAGCACGGCGCCGTCGAGCTTTGCCGCGACGAGCGATGCGCCGGAGAAGTCAACATTTGACAGCGTTGTGCGCCGTAGGTCTGCGGCGTTGAGGTGGCCGCCAAATCGGGTGGACGGGTCTACCGCGATGTCCGTGAGCACAACGCCGGTGCCATCGGTGCTCGAAATGGTCGCGCCGGTAAGGTCTGCGCCCGAGAGGTCTGCAAATGCAAGCACAGCGTCTTCTACGGTGGCGTCACGCAAGGAGGCCCCCGAAAGGTTCGCGCCCGTAATGTTGCTTTCGGTAAGGTCGGCGCCCGTGAGGTCAATGGCCGAGAGACGGGTGTCTTGCAACAAACATCCCCGCAATTCGATGCGCATGCCGTCTTCTTTTAGGCTCACAAGCTCCCGAATCGCAGCGGCGCGCAATTGGGGCCTGCGGGTGGGGACGCAGTCGGGGTCGCAGGTAGTGTCGAAGAGCACATCGAGCATCGCAAATCGGTGCTCAATGCGCGAGAAGTACACGGTCGTCTCAATTTCAACCTGCGCCAGACGGTTCGCCGTCCACGCTTGGTGAACCTCGGCGCCTGTCATGAGCGTTCCCAACGAGAACCCGAAAAATACGGCGAGATTTCGGCCATGGTCCCGCAACCACTGTGCCAATGGACCCTTTGTCGTCGGCGGACGTTCGTGCATATCTGCTCCAGGGGACAGGAGAGGTTTCCTTCACTATATTTATCGTTACGCGTCGATTTCGTCGGCGCACGTATATTGCACATGTTGTGTCTCAACATCGTCACTCGCAAGCACGCGGGGCGATGCCTACGAGCGGGGCACGCACCCCGAAATCTCCCCCCTGCCTTCCACCGAAAGCGCCGGCGACAAGGGGTCTTCGGTGGTATAGGGTCAACCGGTCCCCCGCTATAGATTCCCGAAAGAATGAGTAAAATAGCACATGAAACGGTATCCGTCAAGAGGCAAGCGCCTTGCTTTGTCTTGCTGCCAGTCGTAGAGATTGGTTTCTGGCGTGACGATTCGGTTGTACGTTTCGTCCCGTGCGCGAACCCGCAACATTTGGGAATCGGAGGACGGCGCCTCCGAAGTGTAGACCCACTTGTTTATGCTGGCAAAGGTGTCGCTGCGCGAAGGCCGACCGGCAATCTCCATCGGGTGGTCGTTCCTGAACGTTTGGCTTTCATCGGTCGAGTGGGTGTCGTCGGTCTGGCCTCGTTAGAAATCCGCGTCCATCGCTCCTTCGCGGGGGCCGATGGGACACATTTTCTGGTGGTGGTGCGAAAGCGCGTGCCAAGCGCGTTCGTTTCCTTGGACGCAGGCCCCAACCGTTGGCGATGCCCAAGCGTCGTGCCGGCGCGCTTTCACCGCTGCTGGCTCCGCCTGGGTTCGTTCGGTCGGCCCGAGAGGGCGCTGCTCCCGTAGAACAGGCAAGGAGTCCGAGCATGGGGGGGCTGCGGTGACGTTCGCCGGGTTCCGTTGGTCGGCATTCGGCGAACATATCGCAATAATGCGGAAAAATGCGCTCTCCCATCGGGATTGCGCGCTGATGGTGCCGATATTGGCGTTCATCGCGGTGGAGGGCAGGGAGGCTTGGCGTCGCCTTCGCGGTTGGGTAGCGACGATTGCGTTTGGTTCGAAGTGATCTTGCGATGAATACGCGGCGCTGGATTCGTCAGGGAGCCCCGGACGGTTTGCGCCAAGGGGATTCCCGCGACCATTAGAACGCTGGGGCGAGCGCATCAGTGGCACGCGTTATCGGCGGACCACGGCGAATCGCACCGTGTAATGGCCATGACGGTATATAGAAGCCGTGGTTCGGTATATTGTCAAGTGGTGGCACGGCAAACCATAGGCCCAAATCGGCTCAGGGTTTGCCTGGGGAAACCAAGTGTTCATCACCGTAGCGGCGCCGTGCGGGCGTTGCCGGATTGGGTGCAATCGCACGCAATCGACAACGAAGCGCCCGCAGAAGTTCGGCGGAGGAACGCGAACTTGGCCTTTTGTGGGTGCTTTGGTTGGGTGCTAACGAGAGTTTTTGCCATGACCCCGATAAACGCGGAGGATAGCGGATGGGACGTCGATGGGTCGTTTGCACGGCTGGCTGGGTGCTCCCTTGGGTTGCGTTTGCTGGGCCCCGCGGCGGTGGCGCGATGTCGATTGGTCGCGGCCGCGCTGTCGCGGACGCGCAGGACACGTCGATGGCTCACTTGCTGCACCAGCACCAATGGGAGAGCACGCCCGAGCTCACTTCGGTTTTTCAAGCTGGCTATATCTTTGAAGTTTCGTCGATGGGGCACCAAGTCCTCGCCAATAACTGCATTGCAGCACAGCCGGTGGAGTATCCGTATACTGTTGCGCAGGTTGTCTCTGCGTTTCAGGCGGGAGTTTCGCGTGCCGTAGATGGCGGTGACGTGGCCCGAAAGGTGCAGTTGGGGTCGCCTGTGCAAGTGAGCATACCCGCGTTGGATCTTGTGTTGACATCCTCCTGTGCGGCAAAGCTCAAAAAGTTGCCGAAAGAGCGAATTTATAATGCGTATGTGGTCCAAGAGGTCTTGCGTGCGCAGGTCGTCGATGGTTGCGCGCGCGCGTCGCGGGGTGACGCGAGCGCGGGGCGTGGAGGTTGCGGGGCAAGCGAAGCGGGTGTGGCGGTGGGCTTTCGCACCGTACCGTTGGCCACTTTGCTCGGAATGGAGGCGCCGGCGACGCGGGTGAGCAGCCTTCGCGTCCTACCGCCGGAGTCGAGCATCATCGACGCGGGACCGTCGTCCAGCGGAAGTGTGAACGAAAAGACCTGCATGCAAGATGCGACCAACGCTGCCCAGGCAGTCCGCGCGGACCGATTGGCCCTCGCCGAGCGGGAGGCTTTGGCGCGCGCGAGTAAGGCATGGAAGGCGCTTTCTGCCGAAATGGACCGCTGCGCGCTGCGTCCAGAAGCGATGCGTGCCAGCTGTGTGGATACGTTGGATCTTTGGATTGCGCAACACAAGTCTTTGACGGTTTCGGCCCCTGCGTCCTCGGAGAATGTCCGTACGGCGTGCGGGGTTCGAAAGGTGGACTTGGCTGCAGAATCTTGGCCTGTCGCTGTATCGGAGCTGAACGACGCCGAGCGCGCGATAGGTCGCTTGCTTGGAATCGCCCCAACAGAAGTAGGATTGGGAGGGGTCCCGTGGGCACAGCTTTCTGGCGGAACGTTTTGGATGGGCAGCGCGGCAGGGGACACCGATGAATCGCCTCCCCATGAGGTGCGAGTCGGCGCATTTGATTTGAGCGCATCCGAAGTTACGTTTGGGCAATACAATCAATGCGTCGAGGCGGGCCAATGCGCGCCCGCCCACACGGATGATGGTACCTGCTTCGTTCCCGATGGTACGACCTGGAAGCGGGGGGTGTTGCCTGCTTCGTTTCGCGGGGACCGGCAGCCGGTGGTATGCGTCGACTGGGGGCAAGCCCAGGATTTCGCGAGTTGGGTCGGAGGGCGCTTGCCAACGGAAGCCGAGTGGGAGTTTGCGGCCCGTGGCACCAGCAAAGGAGCGAGCTACCCTTGGGGAAACGACGAGGCCGGGTGTACGTTCGCGACGATGGTGGACACCACCCAAGGGTGCGGCCAGGGGCATACGTCGGCGGTTTGCAGTCGGTGGCGCGGTACAACCAAGCAAGGCGTGTGCGACTTGGCGGGCAACGTCTGGGAGTGGGTCCAGGACGGCTACCACGACACCTATGCGGGCGCCCCCAGCACGGGGATAGCGTGGGAGGACGGACCCGGCCCGCGCGTGATTCGGGGCGGGGGCTGGGACTCCGATGGATTTGATGTGCGCGCGACAAGTCGGGCGCAATTTGATGGGTTGGTGCGCAGGGCCGACCTCGGCATTCGTGTCGCGCGCTGAAGTGACGGTTGGCCTTGTTGTGCCGGTGGATGCGGGAATGCGTTCCGCGTCGCCGTTTTCATTGGTTGGAGACCATGATGCGTAGTGTTTGTTTTGGTTGGGCATTGTTTTGCGGGCTTGCAAGTCAAGCATCGGCTTCTTCAAGCGACGAAGCGACCCATGTCTCACCGCGCAGCGACATCGAGTGGGTCGCGATTCCTGCGGGCAAGTTCGCTATGGGCTCGGAGAACGGTGGGACCGATGAACGAGGGGTGCATGAAGTAAAGGTCGGCAAGTTTTTGCTGATGAAAGCAGAGGTCACGGTGGCGCAATATCGCGCGTGCGTCGATGCTGGTGCCTGTACGGTTCCCGATACAGGGCCCGTGTGCAACTGGGGACAGGTAGGACGCGATGGCTTTCCTATCAACTGTGTCGATTGGCCCCAGGCACTCGCATTCGCAAGTTGGGTGGGCGGACGCTTGCCTACGGAAGCAGAGTGGGAGTTCGCCGCGCGGAGCGGCGGCCTCGAAGAGCCCTTTCCTTGGGGCAATACCGTGCCTTCATGCAGCCGCGCGATTCTGAGCGACGGGGGGCCGGGCTGTGGCCAAAATCGAACGTGGGCTGTGTGTAGCAAGCCCGCGGGAAACAGCAAGCAAGGGGTATGCGACCTTGCTGGTAATGTTTGGGAGTGGGTCCAGGACGGCTACCATTTCTCCTATGAGGGGGCGCCCAACGATGGTTCTGCGTGGGAAGAAGGCGCCTCGGGGCGCGTTGTGCGCGGCGGAGGCTACGACCAGAGTGCTTCTTATCTCCGCGCAACCAACCGAATGGGACGCGATGCGTCGGGGCGATTTCCTTATGTTGGGTTTCGCGTGGCGCGCTGATTGAGAGCGCGAAGCCGATGGGGAGCACACGGGGTCGGTCCTCGTCGCGTGGGTCCGCGTTGGTTGTTAGCCATATCAGACACTTCTTCTTTGGAAGCGCTCTGAAGGGGTGCATGCCGCACGATAGAATTCTATATGGCCGTCTGCAACAAATGTAAGCCGGTATAGAATTCTATATGGGGGTCTGCACCCCTGCGACCCGGTACTTTTTATTCTATAACGGGCGTTGCAGGGCTGCATCGCGCGTGAAAGACGCGGAGACGTCGTTTGGCACGGATGTTTGCCCCACTGGTGGCTCCTCCGTGCCGTTCGCGGAGCGCACAAGGGGATGGCGCCCCGCATCGGTGACACAGCGGCCTACAACACGGTGACTGCGACCTTTTCCATAGACAGAATCTCCAGTGGACATTTCTCCATACCGCGGAACTGTTCCGTGCAGATTTTCAGAACGAGGTCCGCTGCGGGCTCTCCGCCGCAGCGCTTCTCACGCCAGTCCAACATCTGCAGGTAATCGTCGCGTGCGTGGACCTCGTCGCCAAAGCGGGGGGTCTCGTTCATCAACGTGATATAGTTGTATTGGTCGGGCACTTGCGGCGGCCGACCCATTCGGTACATGGTTGGGCCGCTGTCAAGGACAAAAAAGACGGCGCACATTCCCGACTGGTTGTCGATAGCGCCGATGGTTGTCCCTTGTGCCATCACGTACATGCTCCACTTTTCTTGTACGTCGGTGAGTGGTATCGACAGGCGGCGGGACAGCGCTTCTTGCGTTTGTTTGGCGACCTCGATGCGGTTCTGTTCTTGGGCTGATTTTTCGATTTTCCGCTTCTCTTGGGTCTGTTGCTCTTGCTCGGCGAGCCGCTCCATTGCAGGAGAATAGCCGTCGTTGCAAGCACACGATACAAGGCCCATCCAGCACGCCAATATCCGGGTCATCGGTCCTCCAGGGGGTTACGTGTATCCCGTAGACAGCTCGCGGATAGGAATGTTCCGAGAGTTTTTGGCATTGAGAGAGGATGTCACATGCGAGAATCCATTCCGCGGGGCGGATTTTTGTGGGCAAAGGTCGGCTGGCGCCGATGGAGCGGCGTGCGGGCGGTCCTCGGTATGGTCGCTTGGGCCCCATTTGCGGCGATGGCGGCGGAGAATGCGGCTGAACCTTCGCCCGGTGCGCCTTCATGGAACGTCGCGTCGCTGGTCGGCGACTGGAAGCTGGTCGCGTGGGTGGATGTGCGCGAAGCCGTGCGCGAGCTCCCCACCGAAGCGCGGGGGGACGCCCAAACATCGGTGCAGGTCTGGCATTTCCTCCCAAGCGGGCGGTTTCGGCAGACGGTCGGGGACGATTTTTCGACCGGGGGAGGGTGGTCCTTGGCGGACACAACGCCTTGCCCTGCGCCCCTCCTTGCCCATCGGAGTAGCCTCGTTTGCGGGTGGGTCGCGCTCGAGAACGTGACCATGGCGCAGATTCCCGATGTCGTTCGGGAGCGAGAGTGGATTTTGGTCGCCGTAGATGGCGACGAGCGCTTGGTATTTTATATCGGCAAAGATGCAGTTTTTCCCGCAAAAGTCGTTGGTGGTCGCTATGTTCGCGGGCCCGCCGAAGGGATGTCTCGCTAAGGGAGAAGGAGCGGACCGCGGGCGGGCGAACTTGGCCGCGAAAGCAGCGGGAGGCACGGCTTGGTCGAGGTCACCGCCGTTCAGGCGCCGAGCAGGGCCGTGCTTTCGCGAATAACAAATGGGGAGTCGTTGCGAAGTCCGTTCCCTGGTTTGGTTGGGGGCTCTCTCTTGCTTTGGGGGCAAACGGACGGGGCCTTCTGCTCGTTCGAGAATAGGTAGGTGCCGTTGGTGTAGATCGCTTGTAAACATAAGGATTCATTGGCCGTTTTGGCGGTCGATGGCCCTGCGCCAGACATCTTCGGTTGGGCCCTCGGGTCGATGGGGACGCGTCGATGTTGTGTTGGGTGCAAGCAACGGCCGCCATTGTTAGCGGTGCGCGCGGTCTACACCCAGCGAAGGGTCGGTATTCTTCCGTTGTTGAGCCATCGGAGGGCGTGGACCGTTCGCGAAACGCGGGGGATTTCGAGGGAATGTAGCGCCAAGCGGCGCCCGAAGTCCGACCCCTTCGAGGGGAGTTGCGCATTGTTAGGATAGCGACCTCGGGCTCGCCAGGGAGCCTGGGAAAGCAGGTGGGGCCACGAGGGTCGAAGCGCTGGTAGCTTGGGCGCGTGCTGATAGTGGGCCACGTGCAGCCCCGTGCGCGCGCTGCTTTCGCACCGAAGCACGTTGGGTGGCGCTCCGGTGGGGTCCGTGAATACGCCCGTCTATTGGGTGCAGCGCAGGCGCGAACGAGCGTTATGGTATTCGTTGTGGGTGACAAGGCGGTTTGCCGGGAGGGCCTCACGTCCAACGGGGGCGGCGAGGCTTCCTGTCGATCGGAGACCGGACGAAATGAATGTTCTCCTGTTGCATCCCCGGACACACTTGGATTGCCTCAAACGCGATGGTCCCAACCAACGCGGGGCCCCTGTCGGCAATGTTGCCCCTCTCCCAAACGTAGGCCAGCGCCGGATGGTGCCATTCGTTCCCGCCATGGGCCGGTTTGCGGGTGATGTGATGGGAATCAGGCGTGGGGCAGTTTTTGGGCGTCGCTCTTGTGAAATTTGATTTGAATTGCGCAGCTTTCTGCCGCGATGAAGAATCGTTCGCCGGACTTGTTGTATAAGCGTGGTTTGTCGAGTGCGGTCAAGATCGTATCCACGAATTTGTCGCGCGCTCTTATTATCGACTTTATGAGACTGGTTTCGAGTTTGGAGTGAAAATGGTGGAAGAAACGCCATCGAAAGGTGTGTCGAGTCGGACCATTTGGATACGCAGCATCGTGTTCGTAACCATCGCTGGATGGTTGGCCTTGACCCCGGCAGCCCGGACTCTGTTCGGCCCCATTTCGTCGCCGTTGGTCTTGCGTTGGACGATGTTTCATTCTTTTGGCTCGGATATTTGCCAAGTTCGCTATTTCAAGCCATTGAAAGTAGCGGGCCGTTTTGGCGAAATCAATTGGCGTAAAGTGCTTCGGCCCGACGGTACGTGGGTAGACCACCGCAACATGAGGATTCGCTCCGTCGCCGACGCGGAGATGTATGGGCGACGATTGTGTGCGAAAACGGAATTGGAGGACATTCGCGCGCGTATTTCGTGCGGGTCCGTCGACGGCTGGAATAAAGTTGGGTCATTTCAAACGAACTATTGCGCGTTGGCCACGCAGGGACGCGAGAGGGGGACGCCATGACCTTGTCGATGTTTTCCCAGCGGTTCCGTGCGCAAATGGAGTCCCAAGGCTCCACGCGACCCGCCGGTTTGCTGCGAATTATACTCGCGTCGCTTGCGATGGCGAAGTGGGCCGGCCATATGACGATGGACCAAATTAGCGGTCCTTGGTACCAAATGGTATTTGGTTTGATTACGCTGACTTCTCTGTTGGCGCTGCTCTTGGGTTTTTACACGCGTGTCGCGTCCGTGGTGGCCGGCGCTTGCGCGTTTGGTATCGCTATCTTGGGCTTGAACCTGCACCTTCGTTGGACACCGATATATAGCCACCACGAGGCCTGTTTGGCGCTGGCCTTATGTTTGCTTGCGCTATTGCCCAGCGGCGGGTCGTATTCCTTGGACCGCTGGCGGGTCGTGCGCAACGCCGAGAGGCAAGGCTTGCCGATTCCCGCGGAGGAAGGGCCGATGTGGGCGTGGCCGCTATTGGCAATTCACGTCTCGGTGATCTATTTTTATGGCGCTGTTATAAAGGTCAATATGGGCTATTTGAGCGGCGACCGATTGGAACAGATATTGATGGTGAAGTACTTCGGTTCTGTGTTGCCGCAGATGGTTTGGTTCAAGCCGTTGATGGTGGTTTCGGCAGTGGGGAGCATGTTGTTGGAGTTCGCCCTCTGCTTTGGCTTGTGGTTCCGTCGGTTTCGGTGGCCGTTGATTGCGATGGGGTGCGCGTTTCATGCGTTTATGTATTCAACGCTTACGGTGTACACCTTCTCTATGACAATGTGTAGCTTGTATATGGCGTTTTTCCATCCCAACGAAATTGACCGTGAACTCGAACGCATTCACGGCTCTCGACCACGATCGACTCCTTCAGCCCCTTCAGGGAATCCCTGATTTTGCGTGGACGGTTGGGGTGCGCCGTTTCTTCTTCCGACCGCATGTGTAACAGTGTCGCGCATGTGGCGACCTTCGCCGCCGTTGGAGCGTAGATTGTTATCCTTGGTGCCGTGCAGGCGTTGTGGTCGCCATCGGTTTGTCTCGCCTTCGGTTTGCCCGTTCTGTGGCGCAGCGGCCGTTCTGGTGGGCGCCTCGGTCGCGTGCGCACCCAAGCCAGGCGCCGACCTCCTGACCAGCGAAGGAGGCGGGCATCGGCCTCCTGCGGTCGCTTCGCAGGGGGAGGGGGACGAGGGGACACCGGCTGGCGCACCCGCGCCTGCGGAAGACACCGCGGACCATTCGACGCCCCAGCCTCCCCACCGCCCGGAGATGATTGTCCCGGTGTACGGTCCGCCGCCGCGGGACACCGTGGCCCGACTGGCGCCTACGCTTCCGCCTCCTGCGCCGCTCGTGGACGAGGACGCGATTGCGCGCCTTTCTGCGTACGAGGTGGCCCGCGCGGCTCGCCGGGAACGGGTCTCCGACGAACAGGCCGCGGGCGTGATTGCGCGCGATAGCTTCACGGAGGGGCTCCAGGTCGTGCAACGTCTCCCGGCGCTTCAGGAGTGGCAATCGGCGGTGCGCTTGGAGTTGGGCCGGTGTCTTGTGGACGGCAACAATCGGGCAGGGGTGCCGCTTGAAGGGGCAGTGAGCGTTACCTTGGTTTGGGACAAAACGGGCTATGCGGCCGAAGTAAATGTGCATCCGCATCCCCGTGCGCCAGTAAAGTTGACGGACGCCGAAACACTGGCTTGTATGCGGGAGGTGTTGCAATGGACCCGTCTGCAGCTCGGCGTTCCGGACTTCGTGTCTTGGGGCATCGAATTTCGTCGCCCAACACCGTGAGGATTCGCCGGTGACGCAACACAATTCGGGTCTGGTGCATGTCGTTTGGGAATTGACGCTCCGCTGTGACCTCGCGTGCCGGCATTGTGGTTCTCGCGCGGGGCGCGCCCGCGAGTCGGAGCTTACGACCGCCGAGGCGCTCGACGTGGTGCGGCAACTCGCGGCGTTGGGGGTTCGGGAGGTGTCGCTGATTGGTGGGGAGTCGTATCTTCGGGCCGACTGGGACACCCTCGCATCTTCGATAGTGGCGCGAGGTATGGAATGTACGATGGTGTCGGGTGGGCGTGCGTTTACGAAGGAGCGCGCCGAGCGGGCGGCCAATGCAGGCATACGAAGTGTGAGTTTGTCATTGGATGGCTTGGCGGCAGCCCATGACCATCAACGCGGATTGTTCGGCAGCTTCGACGCCGTATTGGCTTCTGCCGCAAACCTCCGCGAGTATGGAGTAGCGGTCACGCTCAATAGCCAACTCAACCGTTTGTCGTGGCCAGATATCGATGCGTTGCTCGACTTGTGTATCGAACAAAGATGTATGGCGTGGCAAGTGGCGATGACGGTGCCCATGGGGCGTGCGTCGCAACGCTTGGATTGGTTGTTCCAACCAGACGACCTCTTGGACGTGTTCCCCAAGTTGGCGGAGGTGGCCGCACGCGCGCGTGAGAGGGGGGTCCTGGTTTGGCCGGGAAACAATGTAGGGTACTTTGGGCCGTATGAGTCGATGTTGCGCGGCGGGCTCGTGGAAGGCGCCTATTACCAAGGTTGTTTGGCGGGGCGGACCTCGCTCGGAATCGAAGCCAACGGAGACATCAAAGGTTGTCCATCTTTGCCCAGTGTCCCGTATGTCGGCGGAAATGTGCGTCGGCAGACCATTGCGGAAATCTTTCGGACTGCTCCGCAACTATCCTTTGCGCGGGACGCCGCACCGTCACTTTGGGGTGCTTGTGGCGCGTGTTATTATCGGGACGTGTGCCGGGGGGGATGCAACTGGACCTCGCACGTTTGGTTCGGGAGGGCGGGCAACAATCCTTATTGCCACCACCGGGCGTTGGTCTTCGATGAACGCGGAGAACGGGAACAACTCACGCTCGTATCGCGGGCACCGGGCGCGCCGTTTGACCATGGTATTGCACGTGTCGACGTACTCCCAGCGCGGAGTGCAGCCGAACGCGCAGACGCACGGGAGAAGGCGCGGTCTGTCGTCGTGTCCTGACGGTGTGGGGTGCGCGGTGGAGGTCGGCCGCAAGGTACCCGGATGGAGTCCGCGCTTTGCAGTTGTGCGGAAATTCATCAGGAAAACACTTGTATATATAGAAGTAGATTGCGAAGCCGTTGGTAAGGATTGGAAAATTGGCAACATGGTTGAATTGGTGTCGCTGGCTTGCTCCTGTGTTGTTATGGTGTGGGAACCGGTGTATTGGCGGCCAATGGAGAAATGGCATGGGAACGAGCATAGAAGTAGAGCCCTGGCGAACGTGGCTGCGCGGACTTGTATTGGTGGGGCTCATGTTGTGGATGGGTGTGTCTCCAGCATTGCGCTATCTCGTCGGTCCGATTGCCTCGGGGTATGTCGTTCGGTGGACGATGTTTCGGACATATGGGGCGGATATTTGTGATGTCCGGTACTTGGTGCCAGATGCCCAAGGCGAGCTCGCACCGATAGACTGGCAGGGTGTGTTGGCGAAGTCCGACGACTGGTATGAGAGACGTCGCTTGGCTCTGCATTCGATGGCGGACGTAGAGCGAACGGCCCTTCGGTTGTGTCGCAAGTTGGATGTTGATGACTTGCGGGCGCGCGTTCGTTGTGGCAGCAGCAAGGCATGGGTACGCAAGGGATCTGTCGACACCAACTTGTGCTTGCAAGTTGGCGAAGCCAAGCAGGAGACCAAGGAATGACCGATACCTCCTGGACCGTATCCTCGTTGGTCGCGCTGGCGTACCGTCGCTTTCTGTCGAATCTGCATGTGCGAGCATCCACGCGGCCTGCGGGTGTGCTCCGAATTGTGCTGACTTCGCTGGCGATGTCGAAGTGGGCCGCCAAGATGACCATGGACCGAATGCAAGGACCATGGTGGCAGATGGGGTTTGGCCTTGTCGCCTTGGTCTCTTTCTTGTTTTTATTGCTTGGCTTTCGTACGCGGCTGGCGTCGGTTGTCGCTGCGGCTTGCGCCTTCTATATTGCGATTGGCGGGCTCAATATTCAGTTGGGCTGGGCGAAGATTTGGAGCCATCACGAAGCATGCTTGGCTATCGCAATGGTCATCCTGGCGCTCCTTCCGAGTGGTGGCTCGTATTCGGTGGACCGTTGGTTGGCGGTGCGTCGCGCGGAGCGGGAGGGGGTCACGCCGCCCCGCGAAGAAGGTCCGATGTGGGCGTGGCCTCTCTTGGCCTTTCATGTCTCGGTTATCTATTTTTATGGCGGCGTGGTCAAATGCCATTGGGGCTATTTGCACGGCGACCGCCTCGAACAAATCTTGATGACCAAGTACCTCGGGTCTGTCGTGCCGCGGGAGCCGTGGTTTCGAGCGCTGATGGTCCTTTCGGCCGTGGGTAGTGTGATTTTGGAGTTCTCCTTGTCGATTGGGCTGTGGATTCGACGGTTTCGTTGGCCCTTGGTGTGGATGGGCGTCATTTTTCATGCGTTTATGTACGCGACGCTTACCGTGTTTACCTTTTCAATGACGATGTGTATCCTTTATATGGGGTACTTTGCGCCAAATGACATTCATCGCGAACTGGAGCGCTTGCATGGGCCGGTCGGGCCGCAGGCGGGTGGTGTCTAAGGCGCGGTTTCTGACCTGCTTCTTCCCCAATTCCTGGATGTCGGCCGCCCGACGGTCACCCCTTCTCGCGTATCCTCGGGGGTAGCCGTAGTGCTGCGGCCGCCATCTTTGGGGAGGGTGCGCGGGGCGGGCTTCGCGGGCGTGGTGGTAGAGCAGGACCCCTGCCGCCCGCGCAATGGCTCTTTGGTGGTCCATTCGTAGTGTCTGGAAATTGTGCGACGCGAATGAATAACCATATCGGGCAATGTGAAGTGCGTGGGGCCCTGAAGGGGTGCATAAGGCTATTGAGAATTCTATGTCGCGTCCTACACGGTGCAACCCCCGGTATAGAATTCTATATTGGGGGTTGCAGGGGTGCTGTGCCCCGTTCTTTATTCTATATTGGGCGTCGTCGTACCGTAACCGACAATCGTAGCGACAAGCGCCCCCGCCCTAAGGAGAGCGGCGCTATGAAGTGTGCGATGGGCCCTCGTCTCCCTCCACCTGCGGCACGCCTGCGTCATCGAGGGCGCTCGCTTCGGTCGACGGTTGCGCATACGGGGCGACGGGAAACATCGCGCGCAGGTCGAGTCCCAGCTCGGGTTTCCAGCGGCACACGAAATCGGTGTAGGTTCGGGCTGCACCGAGGACACGCTCGGCTTCGGCAAACGCGGTGTCGCGGGCCTTTCGGGCGGCGGACAACTCCTGCTGCTCCTCTCCGACCGCTGCCGCAGCAGCTTCAAGGGCGTCGACCAAGGGGTCAAGGCTCTGCATGGTTGCGTCGGTCCAAGGGATTGCGGACATGCTGTCTTGAATGTTGCGGGTCGCGAGAATCAGAAGCTCGGGAGAGGCGGGGAGGCGGCTCATGCCGTCGGGAATCCAACGCTTCAAAATCGCTTCGCCCACCGCGGCGCTCGTCGCGTCGATGAGCGTGCCACTTTCGTCGGTGGTGTGAACGGTTAGCTCGCCTTTGAAGCGTCGCAGTCGGGCTTGGATAGCGCCGCGCAAGGCCAACACGGCCCCATCGCGGTCGGAGCGTTTGCTGGGGTCGTCGATTTCTTCTTTGATGACCGCCCGTGCCGCCGCGAGCAAGGCGTCGCTTTTGCGTCGCAGGTCGGAAAAGACCTCGTCTGCGGTGCTGTCGATGCTGCGCAAGTACGCGGATTTGGTGTAGGCAAAGCGAGCCTGCCGCACCAAGTTGGAGTCAACTTTGCGAAGGGACATCGGAACTCCCGTAGGGTTGGGTGGGGCTTGGTATCCAATGGGGCCCATCGAACACCACGGGGGCTACCCTACCTGACATTGTGCCGGTTGAAGCAAACAGCGTGCGGATTCTCGTGCGTGCAGGGTCGGCTTCGCGTTGCTTTGTGTGGATGTGTGGCTTGTTTTCGGAAATTGTGTAGGGATAGGAGATTGTGCGCAGGTTTTCCGACGTATTGTGCCCCGTTGGGGCAAGACCGCTTGGTGGTGTTGCGCGTTGGCCGGTTGGCGCTTGTTTTGCCCCGCGCACGTTTGGCGTGCACGGGCGCGTGGCGCTGGTTTCGGATGAATGGAGAGGTGCGCGCCGGGAGAGCGGTTCCGCGCGAGCGGGTTGACCTCCCGGCGCCTGACGCGCGCGGGGTTGGTTTAGGCGACCCCACGGCCCGCGCGCACCGAGCGGGGGTGCGTCTCCAACGTGGTCAGGGTCGTTGCAAGCTCGTCTAACATCCGCTCGTCGATGGTTTGACCGCGGGATGCCGCTCGTGCAGCCGCGCGAACGGCGACCGTGCGAATGTCTCCACCGGAAAGTGCATGGCGACGGGCCAAGCGGTTCAGGTCGAGCTGGGGATGCAAGGGCGCGGTCTCGGGCAGCATGGCGCGCCAGATAGACGCGCGCGCGGCGGCATCGGGCAGGGGGACTTCGAGGTGCCAGCCGATTCGTCGCGCGAGGGCGCTGTCGACACACTGGGGTCGGTTGGTGGTCATCACGACGACGCCGTCGTGTGCGTCGAGCAACACCAGCAACGTTGAGGTGAGCACATCTTCGTGGCGTGCGGTGCGTGCGTCGCCGCGTGGTGCGACAATCGCGTCCACCTCGTCGAGCAGTACGACCGCGCCCTCCCGCGCCGCTCGTGCGAACACGCGGGTGAGGCGGCTTTCCGACTCGCCGACCCACTTCGAGCGCAAGCCGCCTACGGAAACCCGCAGCAACGGGCGACCCAACTCGCCGGCAATCGCGCGGGCGCACAAGGTCTTTCCGGTGCCGGGTTCACCGTGCAGCAGCACGACTTGGGCCAGGCCGTCGCGATGTGCGACGCCCCATTCTTGCTGTACCAGCTTCACTTCGCGTGCGACAGCCGTGAAGTCGTCGATTTCCGCGCGGAGGTCCGCTGGCAAAAACACGTCGCGCATACGCACGTCGGACCAGCGGAGGTCGGCGGCGTCCTCTTCGGCGCTCGGATTGGGGCGCAGCTGGTCGCGTGCGGCGCGGGAGAGGTCGTCGTGGAAGATGGGGCCGGCTTTTCCACGTTGGGCGAAGGCGCTTGCGAATGCGATGGACACGGCGTTCTTGACCTCGCCGCCGGTCAGCGCGAATCGGTGCGCGAGGTCGTGGAGCTGTACATCATCAGCCAACGGCGCTTCCGAGGGCAAGTGGGTGCGCCAGATGTTCAGTCGCGCGGCAGCGTCGGGCGCTTCAAAGCGAACGTGCAGCAAAAAACGACGGAAAATCGCTTCATCCAGTGATTCGGGCAAGTTTGTGGCAAAGACGGCGATTCCGTCGTAGCGTTCGAGCTCCGTCAGCAGCATCGGCATCAGCGTGTTGCCCCGTTGCCGGCTTTGGAAGAACGTCTCGCATTCGTCGAAGAACAAAATCGCGTCCCGCAAACGTGCTTCTCGAAACAAGCCGGGCAATAGGCGCATATTGTCGACATGGTCGACCAGAGTGGGGATGTCTACCGACAAAATTCGCTTTTGCAAACGGTGGGCGATTGCGTGTGCCGTCATGGTTTTGCCGGTTCCAGGGGGGCCGCTAAAGAGCAAAAAGCTTCCGCGGCCATACCGAATGGTGCGGTCGAGGCCCCAGGCTGCGCGTACTGGAGGCCAAAACGTGTGGCCGTCGACAAGGTTGAGGATGCGCTCGCGTTCCTCGTGGGGAAGCACGACGGACTCGAAGGTTGCGAGGGGGTCTTCGATGCTCGAAAGCTCGACGAGTTCGTCGCTCAGGCTGTCATCCCCGAGCAAGAGTGCGAGGGACTGGGGGGTGAGGTGGATGTCGGCGCGCAGCAGGTCCGAAGGTGCGGTCGCGCGGCGACCCAAGCCAAGGGTGATGAGGTCTCCGCGGCGAAGGGGCGCGTCGGCGCGAAAATAGGCGCGATGCGCGAGTTGGTCACGGAGAGACAGCTCGAGCAAGATAAATACACCCAAGACAGTGAGGGAGTTTCCGGCGGATTCGGTCAACTCGCCGAAGTCATCTTCCGCGGTCAAGTCCAGCGCGGCTACCGCTGCGAACAGCAACACCCAACGTTCAAAGGGTGCAAGGTTCAGGCGCTTGCACAGCTCGTCGATAGGCAGTGTCGGGCCGAGCCGTTGGTTCGCGTCCTCGCGGGCTTCGAGCATTGCCCGCGCGCTTTCGACGGCAAGGTGGGCGTCGATGGCCGCTACGCGCGCTTCGGCGGGCTCCATGTTGCGTCGATAGGCATTGCCGCTACCGTTTGCATCGCGGAGCAGCCGTTGCTCGCGGGAAATGGCTTGAATCAGGTGCCGTATGGCTTCGAGGTGTTCGATAGCGTCGGCGAAAGGTTCGATGGTCATTGCTTTTCGTTTGCGGGGTGCCATGTGGTTTCTCCAGGAAATCGCGCGGCTTCGCGCGGGTTGGGGGTCAAGAAAGTGGCTTGGGCCACGCGGCGAAAGTGCCGGTGCCGTGGCGTAGAGGGGCACGCAATCCAAGCGCCGCTGCGTTTGGTGCGGAGGAGCCTGGCGCCGTCGTTTGTGTGGGTGCATTGGGTTGCCCGGCTCACTTCATTACGCGAGGGGCAATGGAAAAGTATGGTTTCCGGGAAGGTTAGCTGCGGCAGGGGACTGCGAATGCTGCAGTGCGACGAGCTTCTACGGAAAAAATACGGTTGGACGGGCGAATGGGCCGCATCGGTGTACGCGTGCCCTGGGTGGTCGGAAACCCCTGTGGGTTTTGTTCGTGCAACGGCGAGAGGTTCACCCGTCGCTCCCCCGTCGTCAGCAAGGGCCCCAGGAGGCTGCAGGCTGCGCGCGGGGGGCGGCAATAGGTCCGGGGGTAGGGCACGAGTCCGGCGCTCTCAGGGGGTGTTGGCGGGCGGCATTGGCCGGGCCACTACATCGCGTCCGCTGCGCCGCCTTCGGTTCGATTCGAGACGGCACGAAGCCCGGCGAACGCGCGCAGGGTGGTTGCGAGGTCGTGGACCGCCACGGTGGATGCGTTGCAGCCACCCGTTTCGTCGCCGCTGCAAAAAGGGCGACGGTGACGGTGGGCGAGGGGTCGGTCGGCGTCGATGGACGGCCGATGGCTGTTCTCGCCGATAGGGTTCGGTGGGGCGGGGGCAAAACCAAGCTGGTCGAGCAAGGTGCCCAAATGGTCGGGCGAAAGGTCGTGACCATCCGTGTCGTCGAAGCTCGCCCAGATGGTGACGTGTGTATGTGCCTCGGTTTGCCATGCCAGCCGAAGACGCGCGATGGGGGAGGCGGCCAGCACTTCGTCCCGGCATACAATCACGGCGAAGCTGCTGCCCGCCATCGTGTGTTGGGCGAGTGCGGCGAGATGCAGCACGGATGGGGGGATGGGGGTGTTCGCGTCCCCCGGTGGGGTTTGCGTGCCTTCGAGGGTTTCGGCCAATGTTTGTTGGGCGCGTACTTCATCGATATCGTCTGGGTCCAAAAACACAACGTAGGTAGTGTTCGTGCCGACGGGGTGTGCGGCGATGCCGAAATGCGCCAAGACTGTTCGTCTATCGCTTGCCATCGCTTGGACGGGCGGGCTTCCGGGAGCGCGCTCCCACAATGCCCATTGGGTGTGTCTCCCGAACAAGTCCGGGCCGACGCGCGCGCACGCGAGGAAGTGGGTCGGGTCGTTGGGCAAAGCGAGCGCGGCTGCGAGTGCGTGTTGCATAGATTCGTGGGTAGGGTCCACTACCGCAACCCAGGCCAGGGGCCGCTTGGGGCCGGCGGATACCGGCGCTTCACGGCGGGCATTCGCCGACCAAAGCGCGCGGGCAAGGTCGTGCTCGCCTTCGGAGAGAGAGACCGCGTCGCCGTTTGCATCCGTGGCCCGCAGCACAGGCAAGGAACGCTGCCGCTGGTCGAGGTAAGCGCGAATGGGGGTAGCGCGGGTCCGCAGCGAAACGGCGATGGTGGGCAACAATGCCTGCGCCTGCCAGTCCTCTAACGGCTCGCTTCCGCGTGCGACGCCACGGGCCATTTCGGCCGAAAACGCGTGGAAGGCCAACACTTGTTTTGCGATATAACGGAGGGTCGTCGGTCGGTCGGTCACCGTGTCGATGCCGCAGACTGCGCAGAGGGGGGTGTCCGGGGCCGCCCATTCGCGAATGGTCTCCCGTCGAAGACGCGCCCCACAAGCCCGACACCAAAGCCACGGGTTCGTGTTTGGTGATTGGTGGGTGTTGTGCTTTTGTGTAGTCGGTTCGGATTCGAGCAGGCAGGGCGGGAGGGGGTCGTAGAGCAACATTTCGCTGTCCGGCGTTCGCGGTGAAGTGCCCTTGTGGGCAACTCCATTACGTTTTTGGACCCCCCCGCGGTATACTTTTGGGGTCCATCAGCGGCGGTGCCTGCCAAATGGTACGTTTGATGGACCTTCTCGACGCGTGAAAAACTTCGTGGAGCCTTCACGAGAGTGACAGGTCCGTTCGCTATGTGGGGATGTCGTTAGCTGGAAACGTTGTCGTGCAGGTGCTTTACGAGCGGTCGGAACGCGTTTCGTAGCGCGAGGAGCCCATCGCACAACCATGTGTGCGCTGTCGGCCAGTTTGTTTCGTCGCGCATGTCGAGTTCGTAGCGCGCGCGAAGGCTCGCAAACTTTTGATTGGGCTTTTCGTCCCAAACGAGGTCAATGCCGGTTTGGGCGTAGATGGCGTCTTTATGGACCGCAAGCTGGGAGAACCAGGTAGGATGCTCGCGGGCGTTGACTCCAATGCCAACGGCGACGTGACGCGCATTTACGAAAGCCATCAGTGAAATGCCGGCGCGCCCCAAGCCCCAGTTCATCCAATTCGAGGGATAGGGCTTGGGCGGTTTGAGTGGCGCATGTTGTTGTTTGAGGTGCTCTCCAAATGCAGCCCAATAGGCGACCTGAAGCTGGCCCATGGGCGTCGTTCCCGTCGATTGGCTCGATTTCTGGGCGATTCGGCTCCAGTCGTTTGGTTGGGCCACAATGTTGAACTTCGGTGCCGGCGCCGAGTCGCCAATCTTCCAAAGCTCGACCTCCAAGCCAAAGAAATGGAAGGTTTCGTCGGTAATTTCGTTCAACCAGTTGAGGGCAGCGCGATGCTCTTCGGTGAAGCGCTCCGCAATCCACACCAGCGTCACGGCCTTGAGTCCGGCAGCATACGTCAACAGCTGTCCCAGGTGGGTATGGTCGGTTCGCTCCAGTTGGTTTTCGATGAGGACCAGTGCGTTGTCGTTCGTGTTTCGACACAAAATATCGGCGCGGAACGGACCAACCGATTGCTCTTGGCCTTGTACTTCGAGTCCTTCTTCCCCAAGGCCGAGGGTTTCACTCAACAGGGAAAGGTTGTCGCTGTGCGCGAGCCATGGTGTGAACGAAGTCGCCTCGCTCTTCCAGGCCGTTCGCAAGTCGACGCGCGCAAGCCGACCAAGTTTGGGATGTGCCATCAAAGCTCCATAAAATATCGATGAGGCGTGGATAAACACAAAATGAATGGCGATTCAGTTTCGGGCGGAGAACGCATGTGTTTCTACATGGCGTCATCCAAGTTGCACAAGGCCGCGCGCGATGTCAACCGCGCGTTCGAGCGCCTGTCGGACCTCGTCGGTAGATGCGGCTTCTCGGTGGGTGAAGCGATTGCGGACGCGGGCAAGCTGGTAAAGTTGCCAAGTGAGGTGGTCCCAGCCCGACGTAGGAAGTTCCGGGCGCCAGCGTTGCACACCCAGACTCTTGAAAAATACGCAGCCCACCAGCAAAACGGTCGCAGAACCGCGCAGGCTGAGCACAGAATCGTGGGGGGCTTCTAACTCGGTACACAAGTCGGACAGCAAGTTGCGAAATCCGGCGGCGTCTTGCTGCCAAGCGGGGAGGTGTGTGCGCAGGTCTGGCCAGATGCGCGCGGATTGTTGCAGCGCGCGTTGCATAGGGGGGGAGCGTAGGCGCACACGATAGGGTTCGAGACGCTCGTGAAGCCACAACTCCAATCCTTTGACCCAAAACAATACGGGGGGCGCTGCGTCGAAGTGCTCAGGCAAACCGGCGGCGCGACCGAGGTGCTCGGCGGTGCGCAACGCACGCAAGGCGTCCGGGCACCGGCGTGTCAACGCCCCGATGGGCAGGCCCGGAATCGCAGCGGATAGGCGGTCGTCGACGGTGCTGAGGTCGCCCCGTCCTTCGACGATAGCCGCTTCTCGGGCTTGTAATACCTCGAAGAGCAATGGGTCTTCGGGGCCTTGGGGTATGAGTTGGCGTTGCCCTTCGCGGTCGGTGGGATTGGACAACAACGCTCCCAATGCAGCCCTTCGTACGTCGGTTTGGCTGTCTTGTGCTCCGATGCTCGCCAATAGACGTGTGGCGCTCTTGTGTTGGATTCGTCCCAAGGCTTCGACGGCGCGCAAACGGCGGTCGGGGTCGTCGCTCGCGATTATGGGTCGGAGGTGGGGGATAGCATCGGGGTGGGGGTGGTCACGCACGGTATCCAAGGCAGCCAATGCGAGGGTGAGGCTTCGGGCCTGAATGTGTGCATAGGTTGGTTTGAGGTCATTCGATAGGTAGCCCTCCATGCGTATACGCAGCGCCGCGAGGTCTTCGCGGTCGGAGAGGCTGCTTCGAATGGACGCGGCAATGCTTGGGGGTGCCGGACGGGGGGCTTCTTGGAGCTGCCGAAGCAACCACTGCGCGAGTCGAAAGCGCACGCCAACGTTTGGCTCTTGGGACAACAAGCTTGCGGTGTCCTCGGGATTAGCCGTGCTGGCGATTTGGCGTAACGCGATGGCTGCCGCGACGCGCACTCCTGCATGGGGGTCCTTTGCGACGAGCTTGCGCAACGTGGGGTAAAATGGTGTAAGGTTCCCGTTTCCAATACAATAGGCCGCGGTGGCGCTTACGGACGGGTCGTCATCGGACAACGCGGTACGGACGATGGCTTCGGCGGCCAACCGGTCCCGATGGGGAAGCGAGGGCTGGTCGCGGATGTGGGCCTGCAAGCAGCGCACGATGTCGATTCGAAGGCAGCGAGGCGCTTCGTCCATCCAACGTTGCAGCAGGACGGGGCTGGCTTCGGGGGGCAATGTTGCCAATGCCCGCAAAGCGGCACGTGCAGTGGTTTCAGGTGCGTGCTTGCGCTCATGGTCGAGGCGGACGCGCAATGCTTCGTCGGCAAACGAGACCTGTTCGTAAGCGACGGCCCGCAGAGACGGGTGTGCGTCGAGGTGGTCCAATACGCCGGCTTGTACCTCGGCAATGCCCGCCATCAGAACGCCTTCGACCAGATTGCGGCGGTCCCACGACCCCGCATCAAAGAGGTCAAATGCGTCGATGAATGCACGCAATACTTCGTCCGAGCGGTGCCCTTTCAGGCGTCGAGCGGCGCGCATCCGTTGTGCGGTGGGGACAAAGCCGCGGGCGAGGTCGAGTACGGCGGTCTCGGTGGACTGGCCTGCGACGCGGATGAGGTTCTCGGCGATGTGAATGCGCTCGAGGTTGGCGCCGCGGAGCAGTGGCCGGAGTTTTTGTTCGAGTTTGGGCACGCGCAGGTTTGCGAGGTGGAGGGCGGCGGCGGTTGCGGCGTGGGGGTCCAATACATGGGCCTCCGCGAGGTCGAGCGCGGTGTCGGACACGGCATCTGCGAGGCAGAGGTGCAGCGTGCGCGCGTCGATGTGGCCTTCGTGCCAGGCTTGGATTGCGAGCGACGGCGCCGAAGGGTGGCCGGTTGCCGACAGCGCCCACAATGCCGCCTGCCGCTCGTCGCGGTGCAACTCGTTGGTCGACTGCGCCGCCAGCCACGTCGCGACGCGCACGCCGCCAAACGCGCGCCCAAGGCGTCCGATGCCCCGCAAGGCCGCTTGGCGGACAAAGCGGTCTGGGTGCTGAAGCTCGGCGTGCAGCGCGGGTACTACCACCGTGGAGTCTACTTCGGCGAGCGTCTCGATACATTGCTTGCGTTCGCGCGGGTGGTCGGCCAGGTGCAGCAGCTCGATGAGGACGCGGGTGGCTTCCGAGCGAACCGCCCAACCGCGGCCCCATTGGGCGAGGCGGGTCAAGTGTTGGGAGACCGACGCGCGGGTGACGCGGTCTGGCGCGGAAAACCAAGCCAAGCGAAGGTCTTCGGGCGCGTCGGGCAATCGAGATGTTGGGGTAGACATACGACTCGTCGGAATAGGGGCGCCGCAGTCTACCGTATGCTTGCGCGCGAAGTCGGGGAGGGGCGGTCATCCCGCCGACCTGCCTGTGCGAAAACAGGCGGTCGACCGGATGTTAGAACAAAGGAAGGTCGAGGTCTTCTAGGTTCAGCTCCGGAACCTCTTCTTCGGGCGGGCCGTCGATGAGGCCGTCCTGCAAGGCTTCTGCCAATCGCGGTGTCGGCGCGTGGGCGCTCACGAAGCAAAGGCGGTCGCGGGCGCGCGTGATGGTGGTGTAGAGGTTGCGGGTGCCTTGTTCGTTGTTGGGGTAGTTTTCCTCGGAAGGCTCCACAACGACGACTGCATCAAATTCCAGGCCCTTCACCTGCCGGTAGTTGGTCACGGAGACGCCGGGTGCGAACGTAAAGTCCTTGTTGTGTCCGCGGCGGACTTCGACGATTCCTTCGAGCCAATCGTCCAAGACATCGCGCAGTGGGTTGATGTCGCTCTGTTTTCGGACCACGACGGCAATATGCGGCGAAGGTAGCTCGTTCAGCAGGTCGAAAATGACCTCGCTGATTGCTTCGGCGATGTCTTCGGGCGCACTTCGCACCAATCGCGGCAATGGCCCTTCGCGCCCTTCGCTCGTGGTGTCGCCCACAAGGCGGTCGGCCAGCGCCATGATTGGACGGGTGGACCGATGGGCCACGTCGAGGGAGAAGACGTCGTGGCCGTTGACGCCCAATGCCTTCGCGACTTGGTCCCAACCTGCGAAATCGGCGCCGGGTACAATCTTTTGGTTGAGGTCGCCCACAAGGGTGACACCTGTGCGCGACTGCACTGCGCCAAGCATTACGGCCAACTCGACCGCGCCAAAGTCCTGCACTTCGTCGATGACGACGTGCTCATAGCGGTGGACCTGCTCGTTTATGCCGGGCAGGCCGCCGTTCTTGACTTGCATCAGCCGAAGCAGGAGCGCGAGGTCTTCAAACCGAATCGACGGGCCGGGGCGTCGGCTGGACCCACCCCGTTCCGCCAGCGCGCGTTGGTTGTTGGCCAAGCGCGCGAGGTCGGTGACGGGGATGCCCGTGAGGTGTTTGTGGAGCAAGGCGCTGTCGGTGAGGAGGTGATTCAACTCTTCTTTGTAGAGCGTGGTTCGCTTGACGGCTGCCTGGAAGAGCTTGTGCGCTTGGGCGTGGCGTTGGGACACGGGGCCGCGGGTTTGGTCTTTCGCGGCGAGCGCTTCGCTGCGCAGGCGGATGAGCCGACGCACGAGGGGTTGGTCGTTCGTTGCGGCCCAACGTTCGGCCCATTGGCGGCCTTCTACTCCATAGGGCACAAGCTGCTCTCGCAAGAACCCATCGACCTTTTCGGTTTGCTGGCGCACGAAGGCGTCGATTGCGCCCAACATACCGACGTGCTTTTTGAGCGATGCCGCGATGTCATCGTCGGGGGCATGATCGAAGTCGAGCTTGATCTTGCCGCCGTAACCGTTATTGACCGCGACAAGCGCCCAGCCGTGGAAGGTGTCCACGGTAGCGCGTGCAAGGCCGAGCGGCGCCAGCATCGATGCCGTGAACGACATGAGCGCGCGATTGAACATCAATACCAGCACACCGGCGGCGTCAAGTGCCGGCTCGGTTTGCCCTTGGTGTGCATAGGTAAGCCAAGCGACGCGATGCAATGCAACAGAAGTCTTGCCGGAGCCTGCCTTCCCGCGCACGATGAGGGGCTCGTTTCTGCTTGCGGACACAATCCGATGTTGTGCAGGCGTCAGCAACGCGCGCAAGTCGCCCAGTGGTCCGCCTGCACGACCGCCCTCGGCCAAGGATTCGAAGCCGTGGGCGCCGGCAACCACGCGCTCTACGCTATCGGTGGTCTGCACCACACTCGCGACGACGCGTCGGCCGCGCACGTCGAGTGCAGCTTTGCGTTTGCTTTGGCCTTCGATGCGGCTAAAGCCTAGCGCTTCGGACTGAAAGTAGCTGCCGGGTTCTTGGTAGTAGAGCTGGGCGAGCGGATGGCGCCAATCGACCACGCGTTCGTCGGAAATGCGCGCGGTGCCAATGCGGTACTCTTTGTCTCCATCTGCACTCGAAAGGACGACCGCGCCGAAGAAAGGTTCGTCAACATTGTGTTGCGTTGCGATGCGACGGAGGTCGCGGTCGAGGCTGATGGTCCAGGTTCGTGCGAGTGTCATCGGGTGCGTCGTCCGCGGGGAGGAGTTTGGGGAGGATTACTTCGGGTGCGCGATGAACTTCCTCCCGTCGTAGACGGTGATGTTTCGACTGGTGGTTACACGTTCGGTTGTCGTGAACCTCGCTACCTTATCATCTTTCCATGTCACTTCGACATAGATCTCCGAGGTCTCCGACAATTCCGTACCATCGAACTCTTTGGATGTCTTGTGCTGGTAAATCAGTGAGGGTCGGCCGCTCTCGTCGCAGAGAATCGTGTATTGGAAAACGTTCTTCCATTCGTTGCGTTCCGAACCTTCATCTACCGATTCGAACGCGATGACCTTTGGCACTGCCGGCGCGTTGGGCCAGAATTGGATGTCTGCGTTTCGCTTGTATTCGAGATGGTATCCGTAATCCTCGCTTTCCCGTCGATAATATGCATACTCGTCGGAGGTCTCAAACCAAGTCAGGGATGCAGGGTCGAAGAAGTCGATGACTCGGCTGAACTCATCCAAACCATCCGGAACGACCAGGTGGCCATTTCTGGATGTCATCTTCCATCGTGTGCCGCTCGCCGATGGCGTTGGGAGCTTCGACTGTAGGCTCTCGAGCTTTTTTTCTGCTACCTCTTTTTCCGGCTTTTCCCAGTCAACTCGTTGGAATTCGGTGGACGCAAACGGATACGTCGGTGGAAGGCTCGCGAAGTACTTCGCTGTTTCTAGTCGCTCTTTGGTCCATGACAATAGCTTTTGGAAGCGCGCTTCTTCAATCGGCGGGCGGTAATCAAAGTCGGCGTCAACCATCACCTGAATGTCGCTGATGCAGGTGTCTTTGTAGGTCTTGCCGGGATGGACGGAGCGTACTTCGATTTCTACTTGAGAAACCGTGCTTCCGGGGGGAAGGGGGACCTCCACCTCTTGCCATCCCATCGTGCGCGTGAGGCTTGCTGTGTGTTCCGTGACCTGCCCGGGGCTGTGCGGAATGCGTACCAAGATGGTCTCTGGCGCAGAGTTGGCGGCCAGGAGGGTTTCCGACTTTTGGAATCCATTGCGAATGCGAAGTTTCACCGCGCGCACGTTGGCAATCGGCAATGTCGGCAGCGTGAGTCGTTGTCCTTCTCCATTGCCTTCCACACCTTCCACCCAGGCTGTCGCCGGATTTTCGTCGGCAACATAGTTTGGGTGGTAGTTTTCGGTGTATTTGTTCCAGTTGGATTGGAGGAATGATGTCGCGGTGACTTCCGTTTGGCGCAAGAGCTTCCATTGGGTGTTGGAAGGAAGTGCTTGTTGTTCTTGGGCCAAGGCCAAACCTACCAACCACTGCAAGCCGAACAACATTGAACCCTCCGTTTTTTATCGAAGAGTTTGGCTGGTTTGCGCGGAAAGTGCAACCCACGATGCGAGATTCTACGCGGGAAAATAAGAGAAGCCGCTGGAGCCGGGGTCTCCAGCGGGCCGTCCGGCCCCGTTGGGTCCATCCGGCAGCGGGGAGCCGGGGTCTCCCCGCAGGAAACCGCGGTGCGGTCGTCCGGGCACCTTTGGAACGCGGGCCGGGTTTGTTCGCCCCGGAGGCATAGGGAGCGCATTTCGTCATGCAAGTTGTATGCCCAATCGGTGATCTGCGGTCGAGCGATCCGGTCAGAAATTGTCCGCCAGTTTGGAAGTGGATGCCTTAGGGCACACGAGAACCGACGGAACTGATGGGCGGTTTCGGCATTCCCCACGTACGGGAGGATGTGGTGAACGTAGCTGCAATACCGAAAAAACGCAGACCAGGCGTCAACTGGATGCCTGCGCGCCGGAAGCTGTATCGTTTTACGGAGAACACCATCGAAGTCATCGCTCCCTGGCCTCATCCGATGGCATGGTGCTTTCAGGATGGACAGTGGCGGGGCCACTATCCGCGGGTGCGATTTGAACATCTTTTGGATGGCGCGGTGGTGCCCTTCCCGAAAATGTTTGAGCGACCGGCCTGGGAAACCGTACCCGAGGCTGTGCGCGCTCGGGTGTTGGAGTGCTCGTTGGCCGACCGCCAATGGCAAACGCTCCTCTTGTTGGCCCGCTGTCCGGGTGCGCTTCGTTTGTGCGAGGAAATTCCGTTGCTGGCAGCCGCAGCCGCCAATCTCGGGAGCATTTGCCACCAACAACAACGAACGATACCCACAAAGCCATGGCGCGCGGTGGCTACGGCGCTGTCCCATCCAAAAAGCAAAACATGCTGGCAAAAGGTGTCCCGCCTGTTGGGTTGGCCGAATGACCCCAGCTTCTATCGCGTACTGCGCGCGGCAGGCCCACTCGGACGCGACGAATGGTTTGGATTTGACTTGGCTGCGTTGCCCTGGTTGTGGCAAGACGATGAAACGCGAAAGATGCTCCAACATGGCCCGGCGCTCACAGGCGCGCGGATGGCCTGGATGTCGAGTGTAGCGAACTACTACCAGCTGAGCGGTCGTCTATTGCCCCGCTTTGTGATGGAGGACGTTGGCGACGACCAACTTCGCACGCGTGCTGGCGTGCTGTCGAGCTTGCGAACTGCATTGCAATATAGCCAAGGCATGGAGGCTCCCGCTGCGGCCTCCCTTACGAGCGTAGAGGGAATGGAGGCGGCCATCGCCGCGATGACACAAGACCCTTTTGGTGTTGGGCCGTTTCCACCGCCGCCTATTGCCGGATCTGCGGATATTCTTCCCCTCACTTTGGTCGAGGAATTGAAAGAAGAGGGTCGCTTGATGAGCCACTGTATTGGCTGGAACGGCTACGACCGTCGTTGTCGTGGGCGTCGTGGCTATGCGTATAGCATTCGGCAAGGCCCTCACAGCAGTCGTTGTGCGACCTTGTGGATTGAGCCCAGTGAGATTGCTCCCGGCCTTTTTGCTGTCGGTCAAATCCAGGGTCCGCACAATACAGCCGTGCCGAAGAATATTCAACAGCGCGTCGATGCGTGGTTGGCGGAGGCCAACCGAAAGGTCTCCGAGCGATGGAGTAAACAACAGTCTGTCGACGACCTTTTGCCCCATCCATGGGCCCCTACACCCGGCACGACGGTGCGAGAGTGGATTCGAAATCTTTGGGACATTCGCCCGGCCCCGGGTATGGTTGTGCCACAGGAAGCGCCGTTCCCGCGGCCCGATGTCCCGTATCAACCTTTCGATTGGGACGAGGATATTCCATTCTGAGCCTCCCTCCCGGTGCGTTTTCTGGTGTTCCGGGCAGGCCATTCGTGGTAGGTTTTGAAGGTTGATTGGCGGCAATCTCCGTTGTTTGTTTCGTTCATTGGAGAGAAAAACATGACATCTCGAGTTTTGGTTCTTGCTTTTGCCTTCGCGGCAGGCACGGGTTGCACGGTGAACGTCGACGCAGACGGCAAGGTCGATGGCGGCGGCGGTGGCGGCGGCGGCGGCGGTGGCAACAACAGTGGCGATGGGGGCGGCGATGGCTCCACGGACAACACGGGGTCTACGCTGTCCGGCATCTTCCAATTGGGTGTCGTCGAGCTCGGCTGCCTCAATGAATGGGACATGTTGGGTCAAGAGGCAAGCTGCTCCGGCTGCGACCTCGCCTTCAACGTGGAACTCTACGAAACCGTGTCCGAATGCGGCTCTATTGGCGATTTGAACGGCATTCTCGAACTGGCTTATGGCGCGGCGTACTTCAACGGCGGGTATGTCGGCGAAGAGTACCACAGCGACGGCTTTCTTGCCTTTTACACCTATGAGTACCAATATGGTGCTTATTACACCTACCTTTATGGTGGCGGCGGGTACTACTAAGCCAGCAACGCGCAAGTCGTGTGGCCTCGTACCCGCCCGTTTGTGGCGGGGGCGGGTCTCGCACATGTTTGCCCACGGCGGACCTGTTCCGATAGCACGTCGCGCAGCCGCTTCGGAACCTTTGGCATCGGTCGCGGGCAATCCAGCGGCGGATTGCTGAATGGCGTGAGCGGTTTCGCCCCGTTCGCGTTCCGAAGTGCGCCAAAACAGGGGCACCGGGGGCTGGCGCCCAGGGGTAGCGCATTTTTGGGGGAGGGCACTGGGCGTGGTACACCACACGGATACAGGCTGGACGGTTCTGGCCTTTTGTGAGGTGGCCCTTTGTCTGCGAACCGTGGCAAAAGGGATGCTGGGTGGACGTCAAAGCTCGCAGTCGCGGGCTTCGGCGTGCTCCTCTCGTTCGGTCTCGCCGAGGCGGGTCTGCGCGCTTTTGAGCCTGGGGTGCCGAGTCTCGCGGCTTGGTTCGCGCTCGACGAACGCGACCGAAGTGAGGTGCAAAGTTGGACCGACCCCACGCCCGAACCTGCCGACTGCCGCGACGCCGCCGACCTCGGGCATTGGTCGGCGCCCCCCCGACGCTCCCACCATGGGCCCGGAAAAGCCAGCCAAACCCTCTGGGTGGCCGGTGACTCGCTGGTTCACGGCTGGGGCGTCGCCCAAGGCGCCTCTTGGCCGGAGCAGCTCGCAGACCAACTCGTCGCAGCAGACGGGCGGTCCCGCAAACTCAGCCGTCTCGGCGGCCCGGGGCTTGGCTTTTGCGGCTGGGTCCGCGACGTACACCGCGCGTTGGATGCAGGTCGTGCAGACCTCGTGTTGCTGCAAGTATTCGCCGACGACCTCGAACATCGCCGCTTGGTGCGCGTGCGGGGCCACCTCTTGGCGCGGCCCGACCATCCGCTCTTATGGCACAGCTTCCTCGCCAATCGCTTGTGGTTTGCATGGCTGCAATGGGCGGGAGATGCCGATGGCTTGCGACATCGCGACCGCCGCACGGACCTCCGGTTTCGGCGCGTGCTGCGCGTTTTGGTCGACCGGCTCGATGGTCTTCAGGTGCCGTGGCATCTGTTGTTGGTCGCACCCGCGGGCTTTTCGAGGTGCGCAGCCCCCCACGACTCTTGGGGCGATTGCGACTGGCTGTCCGCGGATTTGAAGCGCATGGCCGACCTTCTCGCGGACGAAGACATTCCGTTTTTCGACCTGCGTGGCATTGAGGGGTCCCCCGATTTCGATACGTTGCCGGACGAAGAGCAAGCATGGACCGACGTAGGCCGGCTGCCTATTCATCCAGGGCCCCGTGGACACCGCCGCATTGCAAATGAGGTTGCATTGGCCTTGGGGATTCGTTGAACCCTAGCAAACATGCGCGGTTATGCCGATGGCAACAGAAAGCGAATCGCCGTCGCCAGCAGCCCGGACGACAAAATATCGTTCATGCGGTGGTCGCCCCCCGTTTCCCAAAGCATCACGCCCGGACCCCCAGAAGCCGCCAGCACACGGCTATCTGCGAGCGGAACGACATCATCGTTGCGACCATGCAGCAAAATCGCCTGTGTGTTGGCGGGGAAGTCAGCGCGGCCCCACAGCTTCGGCCCCGCACCGGCGATAAATAAGCTGGGTCCACTCCATACGCCGTCGAGGAGGAGCTTTTGCAGCATCGCTCCGCCAAACGACGAGCCGATGACAAGTTGCGTGTCCTTTTCTATTGCAGCGACCGCTTGCGCATAAGGTTTTGCCAGAGCCTCGGTAACGCCAAAGGAGGCGTGGCCCCAGGTCTCTCCGCGACGCGCGCACGACGCGGCCAATTCGACGGCCGCCGAAGTGTCGAGTGCCGGGGTGACCGCGCCAAACGCCGTGGCCAAGTAGCGTGCTTTGTTGCCCATGGGTCCGCTTTCCAGTCCATGCAAAAACACAATCGAGGCCATGGTTTCTCCACATTCTAAAGGGCCGGGCCGTTCGTGTATCCGTTTGGTGTATAGATTGGCGACCCATACGGCGGTCAATTTTGGTGCAGTGGGACCGAAGGCTGTCCTTCGATTGGACAAGTTCGAACCAGCGCGGCAATATAGCGGGATGAATTCCAGTCCCCACGCGCAGCAGTTTTGGTCCAGAGTCCGCTGGTACTTTGGGTTGGTCGGCATTTTGGGTATGGTGGCAACAGGGGCAACATTGGATTCGTCGGGCTTGTCGCGATTAGAAATGCTGCACTTCGCGGCGGGGATTCCTGTGTTGGTGGGCTATCTCGCGGCCGCGGTCGTCTTTCATCGCCTGCGCAGTGGCCCGTGGCTGCGTCGCCTGGCGGTAGGGATGGCCGTTTGGAGCGCCAGTCTCGCATTGCGGTCGGTCATCGCCATTGGCCCCGGCGCCGCCATCCCAATGGTTCTGTTCGTGCTCCTGCCCGCCATCAACACCGTCTGGCGCCTTCAAGACCTCCAGCGGACGCCCTGAGGGCCCCCGTCGTGGCCCCAGATGGGGTGAAGCGACGACGAGCGCGCGCGACCGGGGACACAGGTCGTGGTTGCAAGTTGAATTGCGGATGCGACCGGGGACACAGGTGGGGGGGGGGCACGTGCTTGCGTATTTTGCGGGCGTCGAAGCGGGTGGGGCACCGCGCACCTTCGGTGCGCAGTGCCGGCGCGGAGCCTTGCGTCTCCGCGCCTCCGGCGAGCCCAAGGTCTCGCCGGGAGGAGCCGACCGTCGGTCGTCGAAGCGTGGGCGCGGTTCGTCGCTTCGGCGGAATGGGGGCTGGCATCTGGATGCGCGACGGGTAAGGGGTCGGAGAGACCGGGGCGTCCCCGGAAGAGGTAGCGAATGACACACGCACGATGGGCTTGCTTTGCGCTTATGGGGGCCGCTTGTGCCGCCAATAACGGCAAAACCAACGCCGAAGACCCCCTCGCATGCGGCACCGACGGCGCATTGGCGGCCTGCAGCGCGCCCACGCTGTCCCCCGAAGAGTATGCGGCCTTGTCGAGCATGTATTTTGATACGATGGATTACCGGGTGGACTTGCCCGATTGGCCGCCCTACGGCGAGACGGTCGCCCGCTGGGAGTGGCCGCCGTGGCTCAAGCTCACCGCGTATACGCGAGAAAACATCGAGCTTACGGACTCGTTTCTCCAGCTTTATCCAAGCATCGTCGAAGAGCGAGATTGCCGGGCGTTTGACACCCAACCCTTTGGCCGTTGCACTGTGGTCTTTTATTATGACGACCATGAAGGACAAGGCTGCCCGATTTACGAAGAGTTCTTTTTCAACGACGCGGGGGAAATCACGTGGATTGAAGCCTGGTCGGACCTCGACGGCCTGCGGCCTACCACCGCGGAGGACCCCTGGGGGGAACATAGCGATATTGGGCGCTTGGGTTCGCGTATTCCTGGATTGGGGACTCCCAGCGGAACCATTGTGTTGGATAGCCCAGAGATGGACGCAGCGCGAGCCGCAGACCCCGATGTCGACGACTTTGTCTACCGCGCCGAAGATTGGTACACCACTTGGTCGGCGGAGTGGGCTGCCGCCGGGGACGATTATTGGGCCAATGGGTGTGGCTGGTAAGGCGCCGCGACCGGGTAGTCTTTAGGCGCTCCACGGCCGCATCAAGCGAAGGCCCAGGTCTGCACCGCGGAAGGTCGGTGCGCGATGGTTTCGCTTGCTCACCCGCAGGTCGCTTTCTGCATTGTACCAGCTTCCGCCGCGGCAGGCCCGATGGGCATTTTCGGCGGAGAACGGGGGCGCATTCCAGAGGGCCACGCGCTGTTGGGAGGGGGGCATCGCCGGCGAAAAGACGTCGCTGCACCACTCTACGGCGTTTCCGGCCATCCCCCGCACGCCGTAGGGGCTTTCGTCCACTGGGAACGCGGCGACCCGCGCGGGCAACCGGCGTCCGGCGTGGCTGTCGTTCATACACGCCCAGGAGGGGTCAAAGCGGTCCCCCCAGGGGAAAAAACGGCCGTCTACGCCGCGCGCAGCCTTTTCCCAGGCGAACTCCGAAGGCAATGTCCAGGCTTGGCCCGTTCGCTTGGATTCCCACGTTGCAAATGCAACGGCGCCATACCAATCTACGGAGAGAACCGGCCAATCGGGTTCCCAAACGTCGCCGTCCACATCGGGGCGCAACGAAAACGTGCGTCCATCGAAACCGTAGTTGAGCGCGCCTTGCTCTGCGCCTTGTCCCGAAAGGGTGCGGGGTGCATAACGCAATGCATCCACGGCGCGGCCTTGGGTCATCAGGTCATTCAAAAACCCGAGATACTCGCGGTTGGTGACGGGATTGCGGCGCATCACGAATCCGTCGACCCACAACTTTCGGCGGGGGCCGGCGTTGTGGGCCTCGGGGTCGCCGCCGCTCCAAAACCAGCCACCCGCGACGAAGCAATCTTCTGGTCCTACGCTGCCTTTGGCGGGAAGGCGGACCACTGCCGGTGCGCCGCCTTCGGGGGGCACGCCGTGCCAGTGGAGCTGTCGTTCGATAAAGACGGGGTAGCGGACGTCTTCGCAATCGGGGTGCCGCAGCAAGCAAACGTAGCTGCCCATAGGTAGCTTTTCGGCCACCAGGGGCGTCATGCCGTGACTGCGCTCCAAGATGGGCACGAGGCGCCGATGTGCGATGGTGTACCGGTAGATGTCTACGCTGGCGCCGGGGGGGTCGGTGACGAGGGTGAGCGCGCCATCGCCTTTGAGGTACGCGAGATGGGCGCGTCGGTCGGGGCGGTCGTCGGGGAGCGCGGCGAGGTGCTGCCTTAGCAGGGTTTCGGCGCGGGTGGTGTCTTCGCGCGCTGCTTCTGCGTTCTCGTGCTCCTCGCGGTAGCGTGCTGCGAGTGCGGCGTGGGCTTCGGGAAGCTCAGGGGCGTGGGTGAGGGAGCCGTGCAAGAGCTGCTCTTCTTCGAGTGCAGCGAGCTCGGCCAGCCGTTCGAGCGCGTCGGCCTCGTCTTCGAGCGCCCAGCCGCGGGACTTGTCCTCTGCGGGCCGCCAGCCGTCGATTCCACCCAGAAGGTTCGCGGCTTCGGTGCGCAGCGCGGCGGCCCGTGCGCGCAAGGATGCCGCTTCGGGGCCCTTGGTGCGCGCGCGGGCGACGATAGAGCGGGCCTCTTCTTGCCGTCGTGCGCCGTCGAGCCAATCGGCCAACTCGGTAGCGAGCTCCGCGGCGCTCGGAAAGCGCGCGTCAGGATCGCGTGCCATCGCCCGTTGACAGATAGCGACGAGGCCGTGGGGCGGCAGGGGGCGCTGGTTGCGGTCGGCGGGGAGCCTGTCGATGCCCCGCGCGAGGGCGTCCAGGTCGGCCATCAATGGCTCGGGCGCTTGGGTGCGCACGCGCTCCAGCACGTCGTTGCTGCTTTCGCCCGCGTACGGAGGCTTCCCGGACAATACTTCGTAAAGGACGGCACCAAGGGCATAGACGTCGCTACGAGCATCGATGAGGTCGACCTTGCCCCAGGCTTGCTCGGGCGGCATATACGCAGGCGTGCCGGAAATCTCGCCCACGAGGGTCTTGAGGGCGTCTTGCACGCTGCGGTCGGTCTGCACCGGCTCGACCTCACTCCGGTCAAGTGCGCTCGGGCGGCCCATGACCTTGGCGATGCCCCAGTCCAACACCAGCACTTCGCCGTGCTCACCGACCATTACGTTTGTCGGCTTGAGGTCGCGGTGCACGACCCCCCGGCTATGTGCGTAGGCGACGGCTTCACAAACGCGGCGCAAGGCTTCGACCAAGCGGCGGAGGGTCCAGCCCGAGGGCGCCATGCGCCAACGTCGGGGGCTATATTCGTGGACCTCCCGAATCACGTCGCCGAGAACCCGCCCGGACACCTCCTTCATCGTAAACCACAAGCGGCCATCGGGAAGTTCGCCGATGTCGTAGACGGGGACGATACCGGGGTGCTGGAGTTGTGCGGTGGCTTGTGCTTCTTCGAGAAAGCGCGCCAATAGGCCGGGCCGGGAGACGGCGGGTGCGTGAAGCGTTTTGAGGGCGAGCGTACGGCCCAGCCGGCGGTCGCGCACGCGCCGCACTTCCCCCATGCCGCCGCGGCCCAGCACGCCGAGGTCCTCGTAGCGCGGGAGACCGGGCACCCGCGGCGCGCCTTCGGTGGGCGGCGAACGCACGACTGTGGCGTCGTTGAGGTGTGCGAGCGTGTGGTTGCCGGGGCCGGAGGCAGGCTGCGTTGGCTCGTCGTCGAGGTCGTAAAAACGGCGTTCGACCGCCGCGCGCACCTCTGCCAAGGAGTGGCCGTTGACCAGGAGGGTCTCGAGAATGGTGTCGACGTCATCTAGCATGTGGATGCTCCAATACGTCGCCATTGCCCGCGTACGGGGGACACTGCGCGCGTTTGCGCAGGTTGAAAAACGGATTCCGCGCGGGATTCCAACAGGGGTGGTTCACGGTTTGCACCCAAACGAGGCGCCGCCACCCCCGATGCACCGCGTCGATGTAGCGCATTGTTGGGGGGTTGTCATTCGGGATTTTCCTTACATGCTTGGGGCTGCGGCGAACCAATGGGGACAATCACGTGGCGCTGCACGGTTTGTCGCTGCAATACCGGGGGGGGTAAAATACGCGAGACGAGAGATCCAGTCGGTATATCGGAACCTCGTGGACCATCTTGGGTCAGGAAAAACCGGAGACCACGATAGGGGAATCTAACAAACTTGCACGCGCGCACGGAGTATAGTCGGGGAGAAGGTCTGGTTGATGGCTCCGCTTCGTGCATCTAAATTTCAATGGCGTCGGTTGCTCGCGGGCAGCGGCGTTGCATTGTGTTTGCTTGCGGGCACAGAAATTGCATTGCGTATAGGACTGGGTCCACCACCGGCTGCGATTCGGGTGTTCGCGGCATTGGGCGAGCGCGACCATTTCTTGACGGTGGACGATTCGACGGTCAGCTTGGCTTATGGGTGGGGCGAGCGGTCTGCTGTCCCGCGAACCACCGATGCGCCGCGGGTCATGGTGCTGGGGGGAAGCTCGGTGCATGGTGGCACGCCCGGGCTGATGCTTCCGCGGGAGTTCCCTGGACAAGCGGCGGCGCAACTGGGCATCGATGTCCTCAATTTGGGACAGCCCGGCTTCGATAGTCACGACCTCGTGCGCATTGTCGACGAGCTATCGCCGGTAGATGTGTCCGCGTTGGTGGTGTATACCGGTCACAACGATTTTGGAAACACCCATTTCGAAGGCCGCTACGGCACATTGTCGTCGGCGCTCGTGGCGCGGCTTCACGGCGTCTTGTCGCGGCTCCAACTGTTTGCACAGGTGTCGCGCATCGTGCGGCCGATGACGGGCTCCAATCGGCGTTCGCGGTCGGGAATGGCGCCGCAGCCGGGCGAGGTGCGGCATCTCAACGACGCGCGGCGAACACTCACGCTCCAGGGCTTGTCCGCGAACTTGGAGCGCATCGTCTATTTGGCAGGGAAACGGGGCGTAGCCGTGGTTCTTGTGACACCGGTGTCGCGCTTGGCCGTGCCGGAGCAGGTGCCGTGCCCCCCCGAAATCGTGTGCCCGTCGGACGATGCGGAGACGGTCGCGGAGCTGGCTGCCCGCGACCCCGCGGCGGCGGTGGATTTGCTGCGTTCCCTTCGAGACACCGACCCAATGGGGCTTCAGGCGCCCACTGCGGCCCAGCAGCTCGTACGCGATATCGCTGGCCGCTACGCGCATGTGGCCTTGTTGGATGCCGAGGCGTTGCTGCCGCGGGATGAATTCCTGCCAATGCCGAACCCAGCCTTGTTTATCGATCCCGTGCACTTTTCGCCCGATGGCCATGCAGAAATGGGCACATTGTTGGCCCAAACGTTGTCGGCGATGCTCGATATTCCTCTGCGCCCCGAACCCCTGCGTTCCAAACGGCGTCGCCGGGACCCCCCGCCGCACTAAAGCCGTCGCCGCCCGGCGGGTTCGACGCGGGGAAACGGAGAATGGAGCCGCCGCGACGTTTTTGGAGACCTGTTACGCTTTTTTGTCACATATTCGGTAGGGGGACGTATAGACGGCGAAACTGGAGGGTGAATGCGTTCGTCATACAATTGCGCAAAAATACCGTGTATATTTCTGAATGTTTTGCCAGTATTGGGATTCGGTGTACAGATGGGCTGTGCGCCAGAAGAAGATGCTGTGCATAATATAGCGAATGAAGCGGCACATCACAATGAGCACTTGCAGATTGATGATATTGTGATTCTATCGTCGGTTGCCGTTGGGGATCGGGTCGAGGAGACGATTGACGTGAAAGCCTCCGATGGCACGCCGCTGCGGGTGGTTTCGGCAGCGTGGACTTCGGATGCAACTGGGTTTGGCGTCGAGACCCTGGCCGATGGACGTGTGCGCATCTCCGCGGAACCGTCTACGCCAGGGGAGCGGTGGGCAACGTTGGCGGTGTCCTCGGAAGAAGGCGCCCAGGGTGTACTGTCTGTCGGTGTTGAAGCGCGTGCGGGTACGTTGCGTGTTTGGGTGGAAGCACCTATCAATGTGCCGATTGGGTGTGAAATCAATGGTAGCGTTTGGTTAGAAAATACGGGGACCGACGAGGTGGTATTGACCTCCCTTACGGCAGAAGGAGGCGGCTGGAATGTTGATTTTTCCTCCTCCCTTGTGTTGGGTTCGGGGGAGCAAGCATCGTTCTCGCTGACGCGCACCGCAGCGCCAGACGTAGAGTTGACGCCAAACCTATCGGTTGGTTCTGATGCGTTTTCCGCCCAGCGTTTGGACGAGGCGTGGGTAGCCAGCGTCGCGGAAGCATCGTTTGAATCAACGACTTCGATTGTCCCGCGGTTGGGTGCCGTAGACATCGTGGTCGTGACCGGCACAGAGAATCTTTGGCCCGGCAACACGTCGGACCCTACCCTGACCGCTCTGCCTGCATTGGCCGACGCCCTGTCTGCCCAAGAATTAGATTGGCAGATGTCGGTCATTTCAAATGCGTTGGGGTGTCCATCTGCCGATTGGCCGGTATTGACCGAAGATGCGCTCGTATGGACCGATCCTAGTGCATTTATCCAAATGCTGCTCGGCCCTACCAAATGTGATGTAACCGGACATGAGCTATCGGTCGCGGCGCGTACATTTGCGGGGATGACGGAGGGTGGCTGTGCGCAAGACCTATTGCGGCAGGCCACTCCGGTAGAAGTGGTGTTGTTGCGGCGTGCTGCGAACAACGGTGCGGTTTATGATTGGCCGTCCTCCGTGGACACAATCGTAAATGCTGTCTTACCGGGCAGCGTGCGCATTCACGAGTGGACCTACGATGGAGTCGCTGTACCCGGTTGGGTGGAGGAAACCGGTGGCGCGGTCTGGGATGTAGGTGCGTGGATGGGGTGGATGGGGTCGTTTGTTGGCCAGCTGGGCGTTGTTTCGGCAGTAACGGTGGAGGTTGGCGAGGTTGTGCCTTCGTCTGTGCAAGTGTGGGTCGATGGGGCGGAAGACCACCGCTGGACGTTGTTCGAGGGCACGTTGCGGTGGCCGGAAACGGTCGCGCTTCCACCGGGGAGCACCATCGAAGTGCGCGCGGTGCCGCTTTCGGAGTGTCCGCAAGGATAAGGAAGGGGCCGCGCAAGCCCCTTCGGGTCTCGCGCGGGCCGCGGAGCCGAGGTCTCCGCGGCAGGAGCCCACCGTGGGTTGTGGCGAGCTTGGTGTAAAATGAATCGCCATTCATTCGATTCCAGCGCGACAAGTGCGGGCAGCCGTGGCAGATGGCCGTGCAGGCCCGATGCGTGGAGGCCGTAATGAAGATTCATGCCCTCGATTGTGGGACCATGTGCCCCGTGGCACGCCGTGCGATGCATGGCGAAGGTGGCTGGTTTGAACGGGGCCATTTGGTCTGCCACTGTTGGCTGTTGGAGGCCCCGCAAGGGCTGGTCCTCGTGGACACCGGTATCGGCACGCAGGACGCGCGGCTGGGGCTGCCAGGGCCGTTTTCATGGGTTGCGGGGCCGACCCACGACCCGGAGGGCACCGCGTTGGCCCATGTGCGGCGGCTGGGCTTCGCGCCGGAGGATGTGCGCCACATCGTCCTTACCCATCTCGACCTCGACCACGCCGGTGGTCTGGCAGACTTCCCTTGGGCGACCGTACACCTGCACAGCACCGAGTGGGCGGCCGGACAAACGCCGACAGGAGCCGAGGCGCATCGTTATTTGTCGCGCCAATGGGCACACGGCCCCCGTTGGGCACCGGCCGACAAAGTGTCGGGCGAGCGCTGGTTTGGCTTCGAAGCCGTGCGCGACCTCCCCGGCCTGCCGCCCGAGATACTGATAGTGCCGTTGTTTGGGCACTCGCGGGGCCATGTGGGCGTCGCTGTGCATGATGGAAGTCGTTGGCGCCTGCATGGGGGCGATGCGTGGTTTCACGCGTCCGACCTCCTCGCCCCTGAACAGACGCCGTGGGGATTGCGCCTCTTCCAGCGGCTCGCTGCATTCGACAACACCCAGCGGTTGGCGAATTTGCAGCGCCTCCAACAACTCGCCGCCGACCCCACAGCGGACGTGCAGATGGTGTGCGCCCACCACCCCGGCGACCTCGTGCTGCTCCGTGACGCTTCGGTTGCGTAGATTGGCCGTGCGCGGCGCTGGCCCACAACACAAGGAAGGGGCCAAACGCGGTGGGCGCGAAGCGCGGCTCAGTTCTTGGGCGGAAAGTAGAAGCCCAAGCCGCCGGTGACGCCGAGATATAGGGGTGTCTTGCTGTTGAGCATCTTCCCTTCGGTCACCGCAACAAATGGGCCGAGCCACGAGTGGTACGCGACCATCTGCTTGGCTTCGACGAACGACTGCCCAATCACAAGGTATTCCCCACCGGATACCTGCGCGGAAATCTCGAAGTGGTCCGTCGGCCCGACGACCCAGGTGGCGCGGAGCCCTCCCGCGAATCGCATGTATTGTTTGTTGGTTTCAAACTCCGCGACGCCACGGAACTTGCCGCCTACGGAGAGGCCGGCGAAGGATGTCGCTTTGCCGCCACGCGCCGCGCCCCCCAGCTCGACGGAGAACAGCCGCGGTGCTTGCGCTTCGGGTTTGGGCGCCTTCGTTACGGGTTTGGGCGCCGGCTCATCTTTGACGGAGTAGGGGTGGGATGCTTCGCAAATGGTCGTCGTGCCGACGGTAACGGTCAGTTGGACCGTATGTTGGCCCGCGACGGCGGGCTTCATTTCGGTCGCGAAGTCCCTTGCATTTTGGACCGGCAACAGCTCGCCGAGTGTGGAGTCAGTTAGCGTCATCTTTGCGGTGCTGGGTACATTTTCGAGCGTGCCTTTGATTCTGATGTCATTGCCCGATGCAATGGAGCTTTTTCCGGAGAGCGCGCAGGTTGCCTGGAAGCTCGAAGGGTCCCATTCGACGGGGAGCGAGAGGTAATGGCGAAACTGGTAGTGGGGCGCGGATTGCCCCAACGTTTGGTCCGGTGCCGTCGTTTTGGAGTTCGATGGCAAGAGGGTGGTCAATGCTTCGGCCAGCTCATCGGGCTTGTCTACGGCGAGGGAGAAGCCGTCTACGGTCAACAATGGGCGCGCGTCGGCGGCCGGAGCTCCTCCCGGCGTGACCACGGGGACGACCTTTACATGCGCCGCCAGCAGCGCTGTAAGCTCCGCGCGTTGGGCGTCGCTCATAGATGCGGTGGTCGTGCGGGGGGGAGCGGGGGGCGACGGGGGTGCGCTCGCTTTGCTTTTGGCTTTGGGGGTTGGCTTGCGCCCGCCTTTTGCGTTGGTTTTCGAATCCTCGGCCGCCTGGGCGACCATCGCAAGCAGGACGGAGTCGATGGCGACGAACAGCTCCGCGTGCTCGGGCTCCGTCCATTTCCGGGCATACGCATAAGGGAGCAGCCCGTTCGCGAGGCGGCTCTTGTCGGGCACCACGATGTCGGCGTCGTCGAAGGGGGCTGCGTAGCTGGCCGCCGCGCTGCCATGAAAATTTACCAAACCAGTGGTATGGGTAGCTTGCAATGGCGTGGGCACATGGATGGTCTGCAGCGCGCTACCGAAATTTGCTCCCCTTGTTTCGATTCCGGTTGACAGCTCTACGCGGCTGTCGGGGGCGAGGCGGCTGGTGTTTGTCGGCTCGCTAAAGCCGTAGTCGTCGCCGTCAAGCTTGGTGTTGGCGAGGGTTGCGGAAATCGCGCCGACCATTTGGAATCCGAGGTTGTATTCGACCCCGCTCGGGAACTGGCTCGAGTCATGCGCGCGGAGGCGCAAAAACGTCCCATTCACTGCACAATCGCGGGAGGCGAACACCTGCAGGTTCGCGGTCGCCGTCTCTCCCGCCGCGATTTCGGGCAGCGCAATCTCACCTTTGGGCGCGACATAGAGGCACTCCGACGCTGCCGTGACATACAGCGAGGTGCTGTATATCCGCTCTTTGCTGTCATTCTTGAAGACGAGCGACAAGGTCGCAGCTTCACCGGGGTCCAAAATGCCGTTGTGGTGGCCATACGCGCCTTCATCGTTTTGTACGGTTGACGACGCGAGGTCGAGGAACAGGGGACCGCGCGTCGGTTCGCTGCGGATTTGGGATGCGATAGACCGCTGCACTTCTTCTGTGCTCTGCGGGGGTTCCGGCAAGGCCGCAGCCCGCGCCATCGCACGCTCTGCAATCTGCCCCGAGGCCACCATCGCGGTGATGCGCAGGATGTCGGCGGGCTGCCACGAGGAGCCATCCGCCGCTTGGGTGACGAGGCGCTCGACCTCGGCGCGAATCATCGGGTTGGTGCTCGCAAACCAGGTTGGGTTTCGACGCTCTTTCGAGAGCTGGTCGACGCTTCGGAGGGCTTCGGCGGCCCATTCCTTCTTCAGGCGTGCGCGGGTGTCTGTGTCGGTAATCGGGCCATCGGTGTGTTGCGCCAAGACGGACGTGAGCAGGGTGATGTCTTCGGGGGCAGCCTGGGCGAGCGTCGGAGCAAAGCATAGGCCGATTGCGAGGAGGCGGCCGGTGGTCTTGCTGCGCAGCGCGAGCTGGTGAGTGGGGGCGGTGTGTTGGAATATGGTTGGGTGCAACATCGGAGTTTCCTCGGGTTTTGTCCGATAAAAACCCGTTCTTTCCCCTGAAGCACGTCGACTGTGCGTGATTGTGCGTTCCTTGCGTCGGTGGGCGGATTGTTGTTCACGTCCTGTTGATGGATGTTTTGCTTTGTATTTGGAATTTGTCGCTTCACGAACTGGCAAAAGCGACCTGTGCTATTGTAGAGGGCAATTGTTTGTGGTGTTGTTGCATTCATCGGTGGTTTCGTACGTTGCACCGGCATTGGTTCGAGTCCGCGAACCAATGCACGATGGTGCACAGTTGTCGCGCCGCGCGGGCACCGGAGGGGGTGGGCTGCACGGCGTGGCGTAGGTGCGGGCGCGAGGGACCTGCGTCCTTGGACGTGGGCACGCTGGAATGCGTCGCATTGATGCGTAAGGCGCGAATGGGGTTGCGCTTTGCGGGCGGGGACGGATGACCCGCGTTCTCACATTCTCCTTCTTCCGGCGACCCACGGTGGGCTCCGCCGCGCAGACCTTGGCTGCGCGGCCCGCGGAAGACCCGTAGGGGCTTCCGCGGCTTCCTTGTGGAATATCATCCACGTTATTTCGTAGAATCTCACGAATTTTCGTAGATGAGTCACGATATTTCGTAGAAGTCCACGATATTTCAAAGAAATACGTTGTTGGGGTCGTCTATCGAAGGTCCGATTGGGTCGCGCTGCCACGACCAACGGGTAGCAGCACCTGCGGGTGCGGCGGAGTGGGCGCCGTTGCGCGCCACGGCCTCTCGGTCTGGTTCAAGTGGCTTCGACCACAACCGAAGATGGGGTGGAAGCGGTCGCCTCGTTGGAGCGGCCTTCTCTCGCGGTGTGGGTCGGTGGCGAACATGCTTTCGTTGCGCAGTGGCCGCCGCAACAGGAGAGGCACGGTAGTTCGTGGAATTCCACGCAAATTCGTGGAAATCCACGGTATTTCGTGGCAAAATGGGTTCGCGCGGCATCACCGCGTCGTTTTGGGCTTGGCCCAACAATTGCATCAGCCTGTGCCAAGGATGTCAACGTGCTTGTGTTTTTGAATGGTCCAGCACCCCTTCCCGCGTGTGGTCTCCGTGGCTGCGTGGCCGTTTCCTTGGCGTTGGCCGCGCGCACCATGGCGAGGCTCCGATGACCACCCCTCCCCGCGAAGCAAGAATCGGCATCGACGCGCGCTGGCAGTCCGGCGCATGGACCCATGTGCTCGGGCGCACCTGGCAGCAAGTGTCGCAGCACCTCGACATTTCGGCTTGTTGCGACCAGCTTTGGCCTGTGTGGGTGGCGCACTTACCGATGGAGCGGATGTGGGTGCGGCGCTTGGTTGCGGGCCAGGCTGCTTGGGAGACGGTCGCGGTGGTCCCTTGGGATGCACCCTTGGCGTCGGTCCCTTCGCGAACACCCGCGCGGCCCGATGAAGTCGTGATGGTCGATAGCGAGTACGGCTTCTTTCGCGTTCCCAAGGGGGCGTCGTGGTGGCCGGGGCAAGGGCCCGTGCAGCCGTGGGCCGCGACCTTGCGCGACGGGGACACCGTCGTGGGCGTGTTGGTGGTGGAGGCGGGCGATGGTCTGTTCGGGCACCTCGAGCTGCTGTATACGCTGCTGGCGCCGCTGGTCGTCGCGTTGCGCAATGATTCACGGATTCAGGAGCTGGCGCGGCTGCGCGAGGCAGTCGAAGCGGACAATCGCGCGTTGTTGTCGCGATTGGCGCGGGATGCGATTTCCGGTACGGTCGTCGGGGCGGAGTCAGGGCTACGCGACGTGTGGTCCAGGCTTGGACGTGTAAGCCAAACCGACGCCCCCGTGCTTATTTTGGGTGAGACTGGTACGGGCAAGGAGCTCGTCGCGCGGGAAGTCCACGGACGCTCCAATCGTGCGCGGGGCCCCTTCCTGAAGGTCAACTGCGGCGCGATTCCGGCTGATCTTGTCGACAGCGAGCTGTTCGGACACGAAAAGGGCAGCTTTACCGGAGCGGTCGGAGAGCGGCGCGGCTGGTTCGAACGCGCGTCGGGGGGCACGTTGTTTCTCGATGAGGTCGCGGAGCTTCCCCTTGCCGCGCAAGTTCGGCTGCTGCGGGTCCTTCAGGACGGCGCCTTCGAGCGGGTGGGGGGGCAGCGACCCCGGACGGCGGATGTACGAATCATCGCCGCGACCCACCGTGACCTTCGAGAGATGGTCTCCCAGGGGCGTTTTCGCGAAGACCTGTGGCACCGGATTGGCGTCTTTCCTATTCGTTTGCCGCCCCTCCGTGCGCGTTTGGCGGACTTGCCAGCGTTAGCGGCCCATTTTGCCGCACAAGCGGGCATTCGTTTGTTCGGCCGCGCGCTGGCGGTCGGCGCAGACGACGTTCGGTTGTTGTCAGCGTATTCGTGGCCAGGAAATGTGCGCGAGCTGGGCGCGGTGATGGAACGCGCGGCGATTTTAGGCGACGGCCAACATTTGGATGTGCGCGGCGCGTTGGGTGTGCAGGTGGACGCTGCGCCGCCATCGCACCGGATATCGTCGGTGGTCCATGCGGATTGGCCGTCTCCACCTATCGGAACGTGGTCCGAAGTGACACGAAGTGTGTTGGAAGAAGCATTGCGACAAAGCGCGGGAAAGATTGAGGGCAAGGGCGGCGCGGCCACGCGTTTGGGGGTCAAGCCGTCTACGTTGCGCTCCCGTTTGGAAAAGTTGGACATTGATTGGCGCAGGTTTCGGCCCGGCGCGGAGGACCATGAATGAGTGCAGATGCGGGTTTGACGTTGGCGATTGTGCTCGTGTCACTGGGGCTCATGGTGGCCAATGTAGTGTCGCCTGACCTTATCTTGGTCGGTGCTATTGTGTTGCTGTCCGTTGCTGGTGTGTTGACACCGGCGGAGGCCTTCGAGGGCTTTTCCAATACAGGGATGCTCACGGTCGCGGCCCTCTTTGTCGTAGCAGCAGGGCTTCGCGAGACGGGCGCTGTGCAGACGTTGACCGCACGACTGTTGGGGCGCCCGCGCTCCGAACGCGGCGCATTGGCGCGGTTGGTAGCTCCTGTATTGGTCGCGAGTTCGTTGCTCAACAATACGACCATCGTTGCAACGTTATTGCCTGCGGTGCATGATTGGGCGCGTCGAATCGGCGTTTCGCCGGGTCGCTTGTTGATGCCATTGTCGTTTGCGTCGATATTGGGTGGCACCTGCACGCTGATTGGCACGAGCACCAACTTGGTGGTTGCGGGTTTGGTCCACGACCGAATCCCTACGACGCCCGGCTTGCATGAATTGGGAATGTTTGAAAGTACGCCGATAGGAGTGGGGATTGCATTGGCAGGGGGAGGCCTGCTCGTGTTGCTCGGCCCCTGGTTGCTTCCTGACCGCCGACGCGCGGTGAGTGCCGAGGAGGACCCGCGCCATTATTCGATGGAACTCATGGTGCCGCCGGGGAGCCGGCTTGCGGGCCAATCTATTGAGGATGCTGGCTTGCGTCATTTGCCAGGCGCGTTTCTTATGGAAATCGTTCGCGGTGACGAGGTGTTGGTAGCGGTGGACGGTCGGCAACGTCTGCTTGACGGAGACCGCTTGGTGTTCGTTGGAGATGTCGCGGCGATGGTAGACCTTCAACGAATGCCGGGCCTCGCAGCCGCGCCGGACCAGGTCTTCAAACTCGATGGCGACCGCATTTCCCGGCGGATTGTCGAAGCGGTCGTTTCGGAGCGCAATCCGCTCGTCGGGCAGTCGATTCGTGATGGAGGATTTCGGCGCCGGTATCAGGCGGTAGTGATTGCTGTTGCGCGTGCAGGAGAGCGGTTGGGCGGTCGAATTGGTGACATTGTGTTGAGGCATGGAGATGTGTTATTATTGGAGGCGGGGGAGGACTTTGTCGACGCGCATCGCACGCGCTCCGACTTTGTGTTGGCAAGTTCGATTGAAGGAGCGTCCCCGCCACGAACCGAGCGGGCGTGGGTTGCTTCGTTGATTTTGGTCCTGTTGGTGACCGCGATTACGTTCGAATGGATGTCTGCTGTGACTGCGGCGTTTTTGGGTGCAGGCGCGATGGTTCTTTTGCGTTGTTGTACGGTGGAAGAAGCGCGTCGCTCCTTGGATTTGACAGTGTTGGTGGCCATTGCGTCTGCCTTCGGCTTGGGGCGTGCGATGCAGGTGACGGGGCTGGACCATACGATAGCCAATGTTGCTGTAGAGGTGGGCGCGGATAGCCCAATGATGGCTCTTGTCGCGGTGTATTTGGTTACGGTTGTGCTCACCGAGGTCGTGACCAACAATGCTGCGGCAGTGTTGGCCATTCCGATTGCGTTGTCCTTGGCGGAACGCCTTGATGCGCAGCCTATGGGCTTTGTTATGGCCGTCATGGTTGGCGCGTCGGCCAGCTTTTTGTCGCCGATTGGGTACCAAACCAACCTCATGGTATTCAACGCGGGCGGCTATCGTCCCTTGGACTACCTTCGGATGGGGCTTCCGATCAGCGTTGTGGTGGGGGTTTTGACGCTCGGCTTGATTCCCGTGTTTTGGCCATTGTGAGGTTGCGCCACGGGGTTGCACGAGGCCAGTAACGACGGGGGCGGTGGGGAACTGCTCGCAAACCCGTATTTGTGAATCACGACGGGTTTGCTACGGTGGCTTCCGTTGGCGAATTGGGTTTAGAATGACGCTTCCGCGAGCGCCGATTGGCGACCTCCGCATCGGGGAAACCGATCGCCATCGGTGTGAAAATACCGCAATACTGCACCCATAGGAGCCACCAATGTCAGACCAACAGAATGTGTTTTTGCCAATGGAGACGGTCAGCTTAGGGGAATGCGTACAACGTGCGGCGCGCTTGTATCTGTCACAGCTCGGTTGGTTTGTGGGTACAGGACTTCTTGTGTCGTTTATTCAAGCGAGTGTTGTTGCTGCGACGGCAGGCTGGGCCATTTTGTTGGGTCTGTTGGTATTGGTTCCTGCGAATATGGCCTTGGTTTCCGTAGCCTATTCGGCGGCGCGTGGTGAGTCCCTCTCTGGTGATACTATTCTCGAAGGTTTTCGGCGCGGCCCCGCTTACGCGTTGGGAATGTTGGAGTCGCTAATTTTGGTCATCGGGTTTTTGTTTGCGATTGTTCCAGGATTTTTGGCCATTGTCGCTTTGACTTGGGCGACGATTGCGATGTTTCGGGACCATCTCCCGGCGGTGGATGCGGTCAAGCAAAGTTTTGCCTTGACCCGCGACCACCCGGGACTCACCATTGCAATGGTTATCGCGGCGTTCGCGTTGGAGTCGCTTGCCACGGGCACTATCGTTGCGGGTGCCATCACTTTGCCGTTGCTTGTCTGCCTAAAGGTCGTCGTATTCGAACAAATTGTGGGTCGACGCTGATTGATTGGGTCAATGCGATAGATTGTATGTAGCGGAGCGACTTGTCTACGGCGCAACGTTTGTTTCCTGCCGGCGGCACCATAACAACGTCCAAAAGTGCAATGGTGGACGGGCACCGGCTGCCGACCCGGCCGCGCGGGGCGATTCGCCCGTTCGTGCATTACAAATGGTTCCTATCCGTTGTTTGCGCGCACGCCGTGTGTGATGCGAAGGCGGTCATGTCGACGTTTCGAGCGGACGGGAGGGTGCGATTTCCACCGGCTCCGAGCGAAGGGACGTCCTCTTTGCTTCGTCAGTGTGGGTTAGTATGCGCTCCGTGCGCTGGCTCCCGCAGAAATCGAAGTTGCCTGCGTCGCTTCGACGGGAACAAGCCATTCATCGCCAATGATAGACGCGATGTGCGCCCGCCGGTCTTCGTAAAAATCAATTTCTTGGGCGATAGCATGTTCGGCGGACGGGTCTGTCGATTCCGAATATTCGCTGCGCAACCGTTCCAGCTCGCGGCGGGTGACCACGGGGAACTGGGGCGGGTTGTGGTCGGAAGCGCGCACGACCCATAGGGGGTCGAGCTGCAGGTCTTCGACATTGACGCGCAGCGGTCCATCGGCCGTTTCGCGCTGAACCAATGTAAAACGCAACAAACCACCATCGCGCGTGTTTCCGACATGGGGATGGTCGCGGCCGTGTCGATATTGGAGCCCTTGTCCAGAAATAAAGTTGCCAAGGCTATAGGCGACGAAGGTGTGGCGACCGTCGGGTGTTGTATGGCGTTCGATGGGTTGCAATACATGGGGGTGGTGCCCCAAGATAGCGTCAACGCCACCGTCGAGCATCGCGACTGCCAACGCCCGATCGTATTGGGTCGGGGTGATGCTATATTCATTGCCCCAATGTATCGATAGCATGACAAACACGGCGCCTGCCTCCCGTGCCTTCGCGGCGGCTGCAATAACGCTGTGTTCATCGGCAATATGGTGGCTGCATCCACGGCCGGCACGCGCGATAAGGTGGCGATTGTAGAGCCGCGTGCCTGCGATAAACGCGACGCGAATGCCGTTGATGTCGATGATTTCGGGCTGCATCGCCTCGGCGCAATCCATACCCGCGCCGACCATACGGAGGGGGGACGCCCGCAGTCGCTCGATGGTCTCGACGAAACCATCGATGCCTTGGTCAAAAACATGGTTGTTGGCAAACGATACGACATCAAAGCCCGCGTTGGCCAACGCATTTGGAAGGATTGCCGGCGCGTTGAAGACCATGACATCGGTGCCTTTGTCATGGTCTGGCGCGATAGGCGTTTCGAGGTTTCCAAACACAAGGTCGGCAGCACGGAACTCCGTTGCGACGGCCGCAAACAATGCGCCATAGCCCTGGAATGGGGGCGCATCTGCCCCACTGCGTGCGCGTACCACTTTCGCTGCTGCGTATTTCACAGAGTCATGCATCATGATGTCGCCGACAGCCAGGACATGTGCGCGTGTTTCCTGCACTGCAGGAACCTGGGTATCGGTCGAGGGGGAGCGAGGCGGAATCCGGGAGGCGAGGGCGGGGGATGGCGCGTGGGGAGGTGTAGACGTTCGGGCGCATCCGAGCCATACAATCGCGATGGTTCCACGCAGTAGTTGGGGGAAATGATGCATTTGACACGCCGATTGGAAGCGTGGAACCAAAGGAGACATTCGTGACGTATTGTACTCTACGGTTGTGCGCAAGTATACGCATGGCAGAATGCGTCCCGATTCGCCCCACTTCGCTACGCTTGTCCGGCACGGGGAGCCTACGAAGCGTGTGCGTTGCGAGATGCGCCATAGACCTTGGGCGCGCCGGTCGAGGTGTGAAGCTTTCGGCTGTCTGTTGTCGCACGAGAAAGGGGCGTTGGGGAGGGTGTTTGTAATGCACATGGACACCCGGGTGTGTTGTACGCCGCCCCGAAGACAAGGTACGCCGCGAACCGCGCTATACTGTTCGTCCTCTGTTGGAGGCGGGAATGGAAGATGGTGTGCAGGCATTTTTGCTTGCTTGGCAATCCAATAGAAACGAGGCCAATGTTGAACATTGGCTCGGTTGTATCAGCAACGAGTGGCGTCCTCGTGTGCGGCAGTTTTTGCGTCATGCCGACAGCGACGAGGTCGAAGATTGGTTGGCGGATGCTATCGAAGCCCTGGTGCTTCGCGAGGCACATGGCGGAGGCTGCAGGGCGCTCGCGCCGGTGGATGCCCAGTCGCCAGCAGCGTGGCGGCGTCGTGTTCTTCGTAATCACCTGATTTCCCAGCACCGCATGCGGAGTCGGCGAAGCCACGCGGAGTGGGCGGAGCAGAACGGCATTTGTCCGGTGGCGGAAAAGTCCGCCTGGCGCAGATTGTCCCGCGGGGTTTCGGGAAACGAGCCGTCGCCCGATGTGCGGGGCGTGGAAGGGGACGCCGGGCGCATGGCGTCGGACGCGACGCCCGAGACGCTGTCGCTAGGAATCGAGCGGCGTGCGGTGATGCGCGCCGCTGTCCATTTGGCGGTTCGTCGGGCGGTGACCTTCCTGTTGGCCTTGCGCGCCGACCCCACCCATCTCGCGGACTCGTTGGCAGTTGAGATTGTCGACCAAGTGGACGCGGTGCTTCACCGTATGCACATCGCGCGCACGTCCGAGCTGGATGGCGTTCATGAATACCTGAGTATGGCGATGGTGCGCGTGTGTTGGCCGAATGAGGTCAATGAATCCAAAGCTCTCGATTCAGCACGAAAGGCACTTCAGCGCGCGATTGCGGACTTGCAGTCCAACCTAACGGTGCGGAAATGAGCCTTGTTCTGTTGGTCACAATGTCGCAGAAAACACGCTGGAAGAAGGTGTGCAAACACGTTTTTTCGTTGAAGGAGGAGTGGTGGATGGTGGTTGGAAGCCTCGCGGCGTGGCATCGCGACTGGCAAACCCTCCACACCCGCGGTTGTTTTGCGCACGACGAGTCTTATTTGCGCGCGGAGAATCATGACGATGCGCGTGAGTTGCTTCTTCTACGGTTTGGACAGTACCAGGGCGCTGCGCAACAAGCGGTGAACGAAGCCCAAGAGCGCGGCCAAGTGTTTCTCATCGCGAACGATACCGTGGCCTACGTTGGCGCGAAGGGGGTCACCGTGATGGTATTGCAGCCGAGGACCTGGAAGACTTGTTATCGTCCCGAGGGAGCGATTCGTGCGGCGGCGCGCGAGCCGATTCCCGACGTTCGAAATCAAATAATTGAACGCGCGGCTGTCCGGCGCGTATCAACCCGCGCGTCATTTGGGGCAGCACCGGATTCCCCGACCGCTCGGTTTGAGGACACACCATGAGCCACTCAACTGCCAGTTTGTTGCGCGCGCAGCTCTCGCACGTTTCGTCGTCGCCGACTGTCGACAACCTGGAGCGCGCGACGCTGTCGGGTCTGCTTTCGCGATTTGACGAAAACGACGCTATGCTCACGAGTGTGCCGCGTAGCTTCGTTGAACGTGACCTCGCGGACCTCCTGAAGTTTGCAGACGAAGCCGTCGATGACATCGTGGAGACCAACGAAGGGGAGGATGACGACCTCTTGTGGGACCGTCTCGCGACCTTAGACGAGCTTTGCGCTGCAGCGTCGTGGTGGAAGCAAAGCGGCGCCATGCTGGGCTCCGTCGGAAGGGCCGTCGCCATCGTGCGGGCGTTCCCCGAAACCTGGACGCCCATAGCGCACCTCGCGTCGGGTCTGCTGGAAACCGCGCCTCCATTGGCGAACGACCCCGCGTCTGGTTTGTGGCAGGCGGTGGAGGCGTCCGTGGTGGGGGCTGCCGTTCGGCCGGTCGAATCGGGGGGCGTTCCCGGTCGCATCCGTATCTTATTGGGTATCGACAACGTCGTGTCTCTCGCTGCGTTTCGGCCAAGTCTTCGGCGCGCCGCAGCGGGTGCCTTGCCGGAGCCTCCGCCGTGGGAAACTTTGGTCAAGCAGGACACGTGGTCGGTTTCGGCGACCGTAGAGGACGGCGTTGTTGTGCTGGTCATCAGCACCGACGACGCCGACTCCACAAGTGATGCCATGACGGTTTCCTGGAACGGCCAAACGGTCGCCCTCTCGCGAAGCGGTGGGGCTTGGTATTGTCCCGCAAGCAATGGAACGTGGGCGTTTCAGCGCGGTGGCGACCCCATCACGGTCGTTTTGTGTGACTTGCCATGAGCCAGGACGCCTGCTATCGTTTGCGGCAAATGGCAGAAAAAGCGCAAGCCATGGGGCGTCCCGAGCGCGCCTTCGACTTGTGCGTCATGAGTGCCGTCGACGCCCCAAGTATTCGTGAGCGGCGCTACGCCCTTACGCTCCTCCGGGTTATATTGGGAGAACTGCCCGTATCTGCCCGTACCCCTACGCGGGAAATGCAACGCAAGACCCTTGGGCTCGTATGGCCGCAGGTCAAGCAGGCGTTGGGGGAGGTCGGTTTTCCGACCGTGCGGGGGCACCGCTCTGCCGAAAATGATGATTGTATCGTGCGCGCGCGGGTCGAGTGGCTCGCGGACAGCGGGCCCGACGACCTCCCTCTGAACATGGACGAGACCCTTTGCGCGACGGTGAAAGCTGCGCTCTCGGCGGCGCGGCGAGAAGGGACGCCTTGTGCGCTTCGGTTGCGGTTCGTGGGGCCTACCGACTGGACGGGCTCGTCTGCGGGCTTGGCGGTGGCTCTCGCCGCATTGTCTGTGTTGCGCGGTGCGCCCGTGGGGGATGGCTGGGTCGCCTCGGCTACGGTCGCGGAGGACGGTCGCGTTGGCCAAGTGGGGGAGATGGCGGCGAAGATACGGCTGTTGGACGAAGCGCGTCCTCTCGCGCGGTGTTTGGTCGCTGCCGGCGACGAAGGCAGTGTGCCGGCTTGTGTAGGCGTCGCGTCGTTGGCGGATGCCGCGTCACTCGTGTGGCCGTCCGAATCGCTGGATGTTGACGGCCTATTGGAACAGGTGCGGGCCTTGGTTCGAAAGGGCCGATGGGCCGACGCGGCGCGCTGCGCGCACCGGTTGGTCGGGCACCGGGAGCTGCGCGAATCGGAGACTGTGTTGGTTTTGGGTACATTGCTTTCCTATGCGAACCATTGCGCGAATACCCAACAGCAAGATATTTGGAACCATTCGTTGGTCGCATCCTTGCCCGCCTGTGGGTCGCCGGAGGTCGTCGAGCCGCTGTGCTTTTTGGCGGTCTGCATGATGGACGCTTTCCGGATTCCGGTGGCTGCGCGTTGGGCGGAACAAGCGGCTGCCGCGAGCGGTACCGATGCACGGAAGCGGATTCATGCGCACGGCACGCTCGCAAAGGTTCGCCGTATAGAAGGCCGTTTTGGGGAAGCCGTGACCTTACAGGAAGGGATTTTGCGGTGCGCCGAGGCTGAGGTTCCCGAAGAGGCTCCGCGTTGCGCAGGTGACTTGTCTTCCCTACTGGTGGCCGAGAATCGGCACGAAGAGGCACTCCAGGTCGCCCTCCGTGCGTTGGAGTTGTGTCGCCAAACGGAACGCGGCAAGGCGTATGTCGAGAGCTCGTTGCCGTTTTTGCAGGTTCATCGTGCGCGCGCTTATGCCGCGTGCGGGGACGTTACGCTGGCGATGCAAGTCCTAGAAGACCTCCCCTTGGAAGCGCCCTTCGCAGCGCGTTTGTCTGCAATGTTGAGCTATGCCGAGTGGGCAAACGATTCCGACAGCGTGACGCGATGGTTGGCGGCAAATCATCCGGGTGAAATGAGCCCGGTTGTGCGTGCCTTGGTTGCGCGAACCTATGGAAGGCTGGGCGACCTCGTCGCGCAGGAAACGCTGGTGAACCTGCTTGGTGGTGGGTTGTCCTTTGAAGAGGCTGCTCGCCGCCTTCCTTATTGATTCACCACGAGGACGTGTTTGGTCCCTTCGCACGGGCTTGTCTGGCCGGTGCGGGAGCGATGTCGCCGACTGCGTCTGGTTTGTGCGGCTGTATGTGGAAGTTGAATTCCTCGTGTGGCTGTTTGTGTTTGGGTGCCGGTCGTGTGCGTTCATGTTGCGAAGCAGTGTTATTCGGTTGTGTATCGCGTTTTGTTGGGTTGTGATTGTAGGGGGCGGGCCGCGGGTGGGAGGTGTTTCGGTATGAATTTGACGCAATGAAGGCCGGTGGCATTTTGTTTTGGGAGGAGAAATAGACCGTTTGGTCGTGTTCGCCTGCCGTTTTTGTATCGGGACGAAAGAAGTTGGTGGCAACCGTATCGGTGCGTCGAAACACGGAAACAACGGGCTTGTTGGCGCTGGTGCCGTTGGTATCTCGAAGGCGAGTGCGGCCGCGTGAGGGGTCGGGGACGGCGCGGTGAGGAGGGTATTCTCGGTTCTTGTCGCCTTCGCCTGGACAGATCCGAGCGCTTGTACCGGCCAGTCGTCGCTTTTGTGGCGTAGTCGGCTCGCTGCGGTCGTGTGGGGGTTGCGCTGCTCAGGGAGCCAAGGTTCCAAGGTCGAGGCGTTGGCCGGGCAGAAGTTCGAACGCGAGTACGGTCTCGACGTCTTTGTCCCAGCGCAGGCGAAGCTCCCACGCGCCAGGTAGCAGGCCGTCGACTTCGAGGCCCCGCTTATCGCCAAACTCTGTATCTTCGGGCACGAAGTAGCCTTCGGAACCGGGACGGTGCAGGGTGGCGCCGATGTAGGCGTCGGAGGAATCGGTTGAATAGGTTGCGCGTACGGAAGCGAGCTCACCGCGCGCGTCGATGGTCAGTGCGTTTGTGTCCGCGGGGACGAATGTCAACGGCTGTACGTGGTCGACCCAGTCGCGAAGCCCATCGGGGCTGCGCATCCACAAGGTTGCGTCGTCGGGGGGGCATTGGCAGTCTAGCACGCCCTCCTCATCGGTTTCCGTGCAGGTGAGGCCGCGGGTTTTTCGCGAACTGGTGCAAACAATACGACCCGTGCACTGGTCACACAACAGGCGCAGTTGCACGATGCGGTCGCGGGGAACCTCGACCTCATGCAGCTTGCCGTCCAAGGGGATGGTCGCGCGTCCGCCGTGCTCCCCTCGGGCGAAGACACGAAGGGTGATGCTTTCACCGCGCCCCTCGACATGGGTGCTGCCGTCGTCCAATCGGCGACCGGGGCGAATCATTGCGCGAACCGGCGCACCCGTTTCATCGACAGGGCGCACGAACGCTTCGCCCCAGGTGGGCACCACGACCTCGACTGTGTCGACATCTGCGAAGGGGACGCGGGAATGGAACGGTGGTTCACTTTCGCTTCGCAGGTGGAGGTTGCCGGTGGCGTCGCACTTGCGTGTGGTCCAGTCGGCTTCGCCATGTGAATCGAGCATCACCCAGTCTTCGGAAGGTGTGCCGATGCGTGCTTCGCCCTGAAACGGCTGGCCGGCGGTGGTTGTGACCACCAAGCGTGCCGGGCAATAAACCAACGTTGTGTCTTCGGTTGCGGGAGGCGGGGAAAACGTGCGGCTAACGTCGCGTCGCAGCGACCGCGTGCTCGTCTCGACCACTTCTTCGACGGGCGGAGCGATGCCTGCGTCCACGACGATGGCCCAGCCGAGCACTCCCAGTCCTCCGATTGTCAACAACAATGCGGAGGCGCCAAGGACGAGGAGCGTTCGGTCATCGCGGGCCAAGCGGGCTTTCCTTGGGATTCGGGAGGGTCGGTAGGCTTACCTCGTTCGTGGATTCCGGCAATTGACATTTGGCAGACAATTGTGCGCCGGATTGACGGACGACGGTGACAGAATCGCGCGACAGATACGAATATTCGCGTCGCCTGCACAGTTTGACAACGAACAGGCCTGCATGTTTGTCCGTCCATTTTTTCTGACCCCTTCGCGGGCGCAAGCCGGTCTTTAGCCTGCTCCACGTCCTTTTCCGCCAATACGCGCCCATCGAACGCCCAGCGTCAACTCGGGAACCCACCACGCCACTTGGAAGTTCTCGACCCGACCGGCGCCTGCGCGGACCTGCCACGTCTTCCCATCGGGCGCGATGCGAAGCGCGACGCTCGAAAGCAGCACCTGCGCTGTGCCTTCAGGCAGATAGATGACGCCTTTGCCAAGCCCCAGCTCAGGCCCAATCGCGAAGCGGCTCCACGCGCCTCCCAGCCGAACCTCGCCTCCGCCGACGCCCAGCATGTTCACGGGGGTTCCGTTTTGCATTTCGGGGTACGGGATGGCGATTGCGCTGACGGTCGCCCGAAGCTGGCCTTTGTCGCCGAACCGCATGCCCATATCCATCGTGAGCGGCAAACCAAAGGACGTCACAAAAGAAAAGCGCTCGATATCGGTCCACTTGCCGCTGGTTGACGGGGCGGGGTCTTTGGGGGCCTTTTCTTTGTTGCTCTTTTCCGGTTTCGGCGCTGTGGCGGGCTCGGAGTCTTCGGTGGCCGCGTCTTCATCGCTCGGTTCTTCGGGCTTGCTTGCCTCCGGTGCCGGTGCTTCCGATTCCTGGGCCTCTGTGGTGCTATCGTCTGACGCGGCGTCGTCCGCATTGGCTACATTGGCAGCGGCGGTTGCTTCGGTGACTTCCTCCGCGTCGCCGGCTTCAGTGGTGGCGGGAACAACGACAGGCTCGGCGATGGCGACCGCGTCCTCGTCGGTGGACGGCGCTTCGGTGGCGGGGATGTCGGAGACGGGCGCCGCGATGGGCGCTTCGGTGGTCGCGACGGGGGGGACGGCAGCGACCCCCGCGATAGGCGCGGCATCTTCGTCGTCTGCCTCATCTTCGGCTGGCGGCTCCGGCACAACAGCCGCGACAACGGGTGCTGCGTCCTCCACTTCCTCCTTCGGCGTTTCATCGACGGGGTCGTCTTCGGTTACGTTGGCGAAGAGACCAAAGGGGTCGTCATTGACCTCGACCGCCTCGGCCAATCCATTCGGACACAGCTTGGTGACGAGCGTGGGGTCATCCAGCTCTGTCCATGCGCTCTTCAGCGACTCGTCGGCGCAGGTAACTTGGAGCAAGTGCATGCCCCAGGGCGGGTTTCGGTCTTCAGCCGCCGCGCCGTCAATCCAACTTACGCCAGCGCGCAAATCAAACGCGGTGAGGGAAGGGCCGCCTTGGCTGTTGACCTCGCGGCGCAACGCTTCAAAGACGGTCGCCGGCCCGTCTTCATTCATCACATCGTCGTCCCACGGCGCCTTCCGGTCGAGCCGGTGGGCGGCTCTCCACGCATCGAGCGCGGCGTCCTTTTTGCCCGCCCGTTGCAACGCCATGCCTTGGTAAACATAGAGCTTGGCGAGGTCGGTCGGTGATGCGACTTCGGTGAGCTCCGTCGCGACCTTCACACCCGCCTTGACAGCCTTTTGCGCGTCTCCCGGGCTGCCTTTGATGGCCGCCGCTTTGGCCAACTCGACACACCGTTGAAACTCCGCGCTGTCGGAGCCATACGCAAGCCCGACGAGCAGCAGCCACACGCCGGTCATTTCCGCGCCTTTTCGGGATGGGGTGCGACGGTGAACTCGCTCGCGTCTCGGATGACTTCGAAGTCCTCGAATCCAATGCGCTCGGATTCAATCCGGTAGCTAAACCGGTAGCTGCCCCTTCCATTGTGCAGCTCTTCGACGACGATACGCTCGGGCGATATCTCGGTGACCGCGAGGCCGAGGCTCTCCGCGCTCATGGGTGTGAGGGTTGCGGTCATTCCCCGCGGGCTGGCGATGAGGCCAAAGTGGTCGGGAAGCTCGATGATGGCTTGGCCATCGTGGAGGAGGGCCGTGCCCCGGACGTAGGCTGCGGCTTCGGGGCCTTCGATGGCGGCGTATACAATTCGAAGGTCGGGGTCTTCGGGGTGCTCGGTGACGAAGGACTTGACGTCACCGAAGACATAGCCGCGATTGGACGAGTCGATGTACATGCCGGCGTCACAGCAGTACACGCCGGCCGAAACACCCATGAGCGGTTTGTTGTCTGTGTTTCGGTCGATGGTCGCAGCTTCGTTTCCGGTGGTGGGCCAGTAGGTCGTAATTGTTGCGGGGTAAGTACTGCTAAAGGCATATATTTCGGCGCTGCTATAGGGTGCTCCTGTGACGAACTCGAGCCATTGTAATTCGATATAGTCTTGAAGGGCGTCGGAATCGACGGAGTCGTCTTCAAGATGCAGAGAGGAGACGGAATCCCACATCAGTTCGTCGAAACCAACGGAGTGAGTCTGAAGGTGGGAACTATTGACGGAATCCGGGGCCAGTTGGTCAGAATTGACGGCATCGAAAGCGATATGAGCCTGTTGGATACTGCTATTCGCAATGTGCTGACTCCCAATGGCGTCGTCTGCAATGTCGGCAGTTGAAATCGACCCATTCGATATTTGCGCGGAGCCAATGGATCCGGTGGCAACATGGATTCCGAATACTGCTCCATCGGCGATATGTTGGCTCCTGACCGCATCGTTTGCAATGTGGGAGGTTGAGATTGCCCCGTTTTCGATTTGCGCGCTTCCTACACTATCGTCGGATAGGTGGACTTGCGAAACTGCTCCATTTGTGATATGTTGACTTTTTATTGCATCATCTTGAATTTCACTTGGTCCCACCGCGTCCGTCGCAATCTGGTCTTCCCCCACCGCGCCGTCCTGAATCTGAAAGCCCGCGATGGCCTCCCCCTGAATGTGCCGGTTGCCAATAGCGCCATCGGCCAGCTGGTCTGCGCCAATGCTCTCGCCCTCGATGTCTTCGCCTGTCAGGCTGCCATCAACAATGTGGTCACCGTCGACGGAGTTGGGGGCGATTTTGCCACCTCCAATCGCGTTGTTTTTGATTTGTGCGTTGCCCACACTGCCAGATTGAAGGGGTGCACGAGAAAACGGCTCCGTCTCACATCCCCAAGACAATGCGCAACCCGCCAAAAGCAAAAGCACCTTGTTCGACATATTCACCTCTGATTTGGGGCGGTTTGTATCGTATTGATGGTACTTTTGATGCGGTAGGAGATGCGAATGATGGCGAATGGACCGCTGAATAAGCGCTAAGAAAATGTTTGAGGAAATACGAGGGAAAACGTCGGGAAAAATAGCCCAGAAAAAACCCGAGCGCGGCGTGGACTTCGCGCTATCCGTGTGGAGGATGACGTATTGACGGTTGCGCAATCCACCAAGCTACATTCAGTGACGAGGTGTCGTTGTCTCCTGAACTGTCCCCGAAGCCATCGTTGACCCCTTTTGTTTCGGCGCTGCTGCAACGTGTAGACGACGCCGCGCGTGTACTGTTGGCGGTGCCACAGCCCGTTCCCGTGCACTGTGTGGTAGACCGGCGGGGGTTGCACGAAACGTCGCTCCCGAATGCCGAGCTTGGTGTGTCGATAGGGAAAGGCGACGCGCACTGCTTTTTCGCGTTGCGGGGGGTATTGCCGTCGGAGACGCGTGCGGAGCGGATTGGCCTGCGCGTGGTCGAGCGGGGGCCCCAAGCGCAGGAGGTCGTGAGAGGGGCAAAGGTGGCGCTGCGTGCGGAGCCGTCGGTCCTTGGGCCGCGCTTGCGCGTGCTGATGGACGCTATCGCGGCTTGGTGGCCGTATCGCGGCCTGCGCGACGAAGAGTTTCGTAAGGTGTCCAGCTCGCCCGAAGGCAGCTATGGCACGCTGCGTTTGGGGTATCGTTGCAACCAGAACTGCCGGTTTTGCTGGCAAGACCGGGCGGGACCACCCGTGCCGGACGGTTTGCCGATGATGTGGCTCGAAGAGATGGCGGCACAGGGCGTGACGATGCTGAATATCACCGGCGGCGAGCCAACGACTTACGCGGACTTGCCCGTGTTGTTGGCCCGTGCGCACCACGATTTCGGCATGTCTACGTCGATTCAGACCAACGCGATTGCGCTCGCGTCACCGCGCTATCTCGCGCGCCTCGTTTCTTCTGGCCTCCAGGCGGTGTCTGCATCGTATCACAGCGCCGATGCGGGGGTTTCGGACGAGATGACCGATGCGCCGGGAACGTTCGTGAAGACGGTCGCGGGAATCCAGGCGGCGCTTGCTGCAGGTCTCGTCGTGTCGCTCACGTGTGTGGTCGACCGTCGAAATGTCGATGGGCTGGCTGCCCAAGCCGCGTCGATTGTCGAGCGCTTTGTGCGCCCGTTCCCCACGGGGCGCTTGTATCGCGTCACGTACGCCCATCCGACGGAGTACGCGTCGCCGGGCGATTGGGCGCGGTACCAGGTGCCGTTCGACATCAGCGGTCCAAACGTGCGCGCGGCGGCGCGGCTGCTCCGTGCAGAAGGGGTGACGGTGCAGATTACGGGGACGTGCGGCTTCCCGTTGTGCATTTTGGCGGAAGACCCTGAGCTTTTGGCTGCGCAACCGCTTCATCCTGGCTTGTTTGACATTGCCCAGCGTGGCCATTTGCGTAGTGGGTCCGTTTGTGCTATTTGCGTCCGTCGTTCCGACTGTTTTGGACTGCGACCCGAATATCTCTCAGCGTTTGGGGAGCGCGGCGTCGTCCCGTTTTTGTAGACCCCGTAAGTTTCGGTGTTTTGGGTCGCGCATCGCAAAATGAATCGCTATTCAGTGCGACATTGGGAGGGGCTCAACCGACTTCGGCGCCCGTGTCGGGGTGAATCCAACCTTGAATGAAGTGGCCCCATTTGAGGATGCTCTCGCCTCCCAATGCGAGGTCGTAGAGCATATCCCCGTGGCGGAATTGCACGCGGTCACCCAGCTCGATGCTGAGCGCGCGCAGCTCCGCGAGGGGCAAAATAAACGGGGGCGCGCTGTCGGGGCCTTGCAGCTCCAGACGGTCGGTGTACAGGGTCAACGGGCCGTCAACTACGGGTTCGCGGCCTTTTTTGCCGACGCGACGCAAGGAGGCGTGGGGCGTACGGAGGACGGCTTCACCCGGCAAGGGGCGGGGGCCGATAGCCGGGGGCATTCCGACATATTCGCGGACGGCGCGGTACGCGTCGCGCACGTTGGTGTCGGTAGCGCCGCCTGCTTCTGCGGTCAGGCGGGTTTCTACGTCGATGCGCCAAGCAGCGCCGCACGCGCGACACACGATGCGGTCGCCGTCGTTGGGGTCTTCGTGCAGTGCTTCGAGCTCGTGGCAGTGAAGGCACGCCCACAGGAGGTTGGAAAGGCCTGCCGCCATTCGATAGGTCCAGACCTTCGTTCCTTTGGGCACTTCTTGCTTTGCGCGAACGCGGGAGCGCACGTCGGCGGCGATTTCTTCGGGCGTCCAATCGGCGGGGTATTTGAACGGGCCGTGGTAGACGAGGCGCAAGGGTACACGGCGGGGGTATTTTGCCCATCGCGGGTGCATCAAGTAGGCATTTTCAAGCGTGGCGAACACCACGCGCGCGTCGAGGCGTTGAATGAGTCGGCCGATGCCGTCGCTCACGTCGGTCGGCTCACCGTCCCATGTACGGCGCCCTTCGGGGAAGATGGTGATGAGCTGGTCTTGTTCCCACAATCGTTGTGTGGTCGCCATGCTCGCGGGGTCTTTTACGTACTTCATCTTGGGAAATGCGCCCAAGGCTTTTACCCATGGCCCCAACAGCGGCACGCGCAGCAGCGCGGCGGTAGCCATATAGCGCATAGGGCGAAAGATAGGATAGCAGATGACAAAGGGGTCCAAAAACGTAGTGTGGTTCGGGAGAAGGAGGAAGGGGCCTCGCTTGGGAATGTTCTCCAGCCCCGTCACCTTCATGCGCAACCAGAGGGTGTCCACAAATATACATAGCGACACGCCGAAAAGGTAATTGAGATATTGGAGGTATCCGAAACCTTGTCGGGGCAAGGGGGGGCGAATCGGCTCGTTCGGATCGACACGAACGGGGCCCGAACGGGTGCTTTCGGAGCTTGGCTGCGCGGTCGTGGTCGAGGAATCGTGCGATGCGGTCATCGTTGCCTTTGGGGGGTTGCACGGTCCACCATACTCCGGTCTTTCCTTGCTTGCCGCCGCTCATCGGTATTTGACAGTGGTGTATGCCCGTGCGTTCGCGCGAACGGCGGTGCTATTGGGCTTCGCGGGCGCGAAAGGTGAAACGTGTTCTACCTCGGAAGTGCGCATACGGTGACGGTACGGTGGCGCGCGGGGCGTACGTTTCCGCGCGTCTCCTCTCGGACGGGGGCGGTCGCACCTAGGGTTCGAACTATCGCCCTTTGCATATCGCGAGGTCGACGTATCTTCGAAGCGCCATCGCGGGTGGCGACGAAGGTGCGCCGGGGGCCAACCCACCCGCCTTGAATCGTGCATGTATGACAATCGCGGATGGCGACAAGCGATGGACGTCTTGGCTGTCGTGAAACCCCGCTGACATCATCCGCGATTGGGACAAGTACGCCACTTGTGGTAGAGAATTGTTGGAACGGTTTAGACTGGCTGGTCCGGTTTTGACCGCTTTTTCGACGAGGACATCATGCCCGCACAATCCCGCGCACCGCAAAATACGCCCTCGGTGGCGCCAGCACCGGCTCAGGATACCCAAAGGTCTCCCGGTGGCAAGTCTAACTCCGACATGATGGAACGCCTCCGTTCGGCGACATCATCGGTGGTGCAGGGTGCGCAAACGGCTGGAAAAGTGGGCGCATATGCAGCGGGGACACTGACGGGCCTGGGTGGAGGCGACATCCGCCGCGAAGGCACCTTGACCGATCCCAAAGGGCGGGGTGCAGTACCGCTCGACCGTGCCATGTCTGAAGCAAAAGAGAAAGGCTTGACCTTTGGGGAATGGGTCATGGAGCGGTATGCGTTCCAGCCGTCTACACCCGCCCCGAAAGACAATACGCTTCGCTTCTTTTCGCCGGGCCTGCGGACGCCCGAACCCGAGGCATCCAACCGTACGGCCTACTATGCGGACAAGCTCGGCCAGCCGATGATTCACCTGCACAACGGCACGAACTACGACCCGTCCGTGCCGGGCTCCGAGAACGTCGACTACCTCGCCGCAATTGCGACACGAAATACAAACCGCACGACGCCCCTGATTTCGTCGATGGTCACCTTGTTGAAGGGCGCTCTGACCGGCGCCGAGCCCCAAGACGTTCACGCGATTTTGTATAGCGACTCGACGATTGCTGGTACCAAAGCCATCGCGATTGTGCGCCAACAAATGATTGCAGCACGGGCATCCAAAGGGCAAGCTGCGGCGGAAGCCGAAGTGGATGCGCTGCTCAAGAAACACTTGTTTGTCGAGCTTCACGGCAACGTGGTCGGCGATTTGCCGAAGGGTCCGAAGTATATCGCTTGGGCAGACAAAAAAGACGACATGACCCACAAGCCCCTTCCTTGGGGCGGCGAGCTCGGTCTGAGCGGCAAGCAGCAAGACTCCGACGCAGACGCGCTGTATATGGATTATAGCGGTCAGTTTGGTGGGTCGGATGCTCACAACCTACAGGCTGTGGGCGTTCATGCCGTTCGCCAGACCTTGTGGTCCAACAATGTGAGCAGCAGCAAAGAGCTGTATGACAAAGCGAAGAGCGGCGCGACCGTCAAACCTGCCGAAAACATCACGGGCGACCCGGGCAAGCTGTGGAACCCCCGCAATGACCCCAATTGGGGCAAAAAGAAATAACGAGGCCAAGCCTTATGTTTATGGACGTGGGCGCGCCGTTTCGCGTTGAATAACGTAACGTTGCCGAACATCAATGTCGGTGGTCTCGGAAAACGCGCCGTCGGGCCAACGAATCGAGAGGCGGGCGAGACGGGTCGCGGCTCCAAGTCCCAGGAGCATTTCTGGAGGCCCGTCGCTCGATAGGGCAGTGCCTCCGCGCATCATTTCGGCGTAATGAACCTCGCCTGTGTCCGTTGTCAACCATACCCGCGCGCCGATAGCATTGGTGTTTCCGCCAGGTTGCGCGAGCTGCAATGCCACCCACGCTCCTTGTGTGCATGGTCGGCCAAAGATGGTGGCGGGGCCATCGATGGTGCGGCGCAGAAGTTCGGCGCTGCCATCATGGTCGAGGTCCACCCAGATTGCCGCACGGGTCGCGGTTTTCGCGTGGAGCCCCAGTCGTTCTGCTTCGTCGATATAGCGTCCCTCCGAAGACCCGCGCCACAGGACATCTGGCTGCGCCAAAGGGTTGTCTTCGGTGGGTCCGCCGGCGCTGATTCCGGCAAGCTCCCAGTATCCGTATGACAAAAAGAGGTCAGGGAGGCCGTCGTTTTGCACATCGCCCCATGCGCCGCCCCATGCGACGCGGGATTGCAGAGGGTCGGCGGGCACAAGTCCACGGGCGACGCTGCTCTCGAACCACCCGTCGGAGGCGGACGGTGTGAGATAGCTGTTGTGGCTCCAGCCGGAAAAGAACAAGGCGGTGCCTTCCGGTGTCGGTTGGGGGGCGGTTCCCATACAATCGAGCGCCGCTTCGATTCCAAGTTCGTTCGTGACGTCGGACCACGATTGGTCATCGTTGCGCTGGAACACACGATTGCTTCGAACCTCGCGGCCATGGTCATTGCATACCAACACTTCGGGCGCGCTGTCGCCGTCGAGGTCGAGGAAGGTCGCGGCGAAAGTATGGCCGTCGTTGGTTTGGGGGAGGAGGTGGGACTGGTCGATGAATACGCCGTTCTCTTGCACCAAGAGCACGTCAGGCACACCGGGTCCGTAGCTGCCCGATGCGACATCCGAAGCCGACGGCTGCTGGGGCGGAAACCGCGGAACGTAGAGGTCAAGGTCATCGTCTTGGTCGATGTCGGCTACGGTCACACCAAAGTGCACGGTGCCAGGACTGTCAAGCAGCCGTTCAGGGGGTCCAAGGTGGCCGGCGCCGTCGTTGCGATAAAGCTCCAGGGAGTGAAGCCCACCATCCAGGAGGTCGAGGTCGCCGTCGCCATCGATGTCAACGAAGGACGCGGCGATGCTCGCGGTGGTGGACGGGCCGACGAGGCCCTCGCGCCACAACGTCAGCCGACCGGTCCCATCGTTGCGAAACACTTCCCCTGGTCCAAAATGCGGGAGGTAAACGTCCACGTCGCCGTCGTTGTCGATGTCGGCTGCCGCGATTCCCCAGGGAGTCGTGGGGAGATCTGGCGTGAGTCGATCGACGCGCTGGGCCATCCACTCGGGGCTGGTGCGCTCTACCCAGCGTGCGTCGTCGTCGCCGGGTGCCGTGCAGCCTTGCGTGGGAAGGGCCTCGATGGCGATTGGTACGGGGTCTTCCATGGCCGAGGGCGCAGATGTGTCCAACATTGCCGAGTCGACGGTGGACGGGTTCCCCGCACCGGCTGCGCAGCCGCACCAAAACTGTATGCAAAATGCATGTTGTTTGAACATAGTTGACAGGTACCCCGACAAAGGGGGATGTCAACCGATTTGGTGTTCGTGTGGAGGACAGGTATCGTATGTAGAAAGTCCGCTCCTTCTGGTTCCCTGCATCTTGCCGCGCCGCCGGACGCCCGATTCGGCGGGTTTGCTCGTGGTAGGCGACGGTTTGCCTGCGAATGGTGTGTGGGTCGATGTTTTCGAAGGGCGTAGGTGTGTGTGGTCGGGTTCACAATCGCACTGAATGACGATTCATTTTTGCGGCACGGCAGCTCTATCACGGGATGGGCCGTACCAGCGGGGAGCTGCGGGCCGCGCGGACATCTTGTTGCGCCCTTATTCGCCGTCTTCTGTTCGCGCGCTGGACCGCAAGGATGCTTTCGCTTGTATATAGTTTGCAGGGATTCCGGGTGCGGGTGTGAGCGCTGCTTCACTTTGCGCTTGGAGTTCCCGCATCGCGGCCACGATGCTGGAGGCGGCTGGGTCTCCCGCGAGGTTGTTTGTTTCATGGGGGTCGCTGGCCAAGTGAAACAGTTGCTCGGTCTCTTCGCCGCGCCATTGCACATGCTTGAACGCTTCGGTGCGCACCATGCGCCCTTCCACCAGTGTCTGCACTTGCAGGTGGGTGCGCCAGGGTGTGCGGTGGTCTCGCCACAACGGTACGAGGCTGCGGCCGCGCTGGGCGGGCGGGTGCGGAATCTCCAAGACATCGCAGATGGTGGGCACGATGTCGAGGGCAGATACGAGGTGGGTGCTGTCGATGACACCGCTCTCGACCACGCCCGGCCATGACACAATAAAGGGTACGCGCGATGCGGCTTCGTACAGGTCGCCCTTTTGAATTAGGCTGTGAGAGCCTGCCATCTCGCCATGGTCGCTTGTATATATCACGACCGTATCGGCGGCGGTTTGTTTGTTGAGAACCGCCACCATTCGGCCAACCGCGTGGTCCAACATGCTGAGGTAGCGTAGGTAGGTCCAGCGGTAGAGCTGCCAGTCTACGGTATCCCATTTGCTCGTGATATTCGCTTTTCTCCGAATCGCGCGATATCCGGCAGGCTCCGTCACGGGAACGTTGAAGCTGGGAGGAAGCACAGGTAGTGGAACATTTGCGAATGCGTCGCGAATCGAAGGCCCGCATTGCTGCCGTAGTTCGGGCCATTCGCAAATGTCATGGGGATTGAGCGGTGCCAAAACGGCGACGTAAGGCACCTCGGGGTCGTGGTTGCGCAAATACGACTCGAATTCATTGGCAAGAAGCAAGTCACCTGTCTCCCCGCGTGCACCACCATGGGAAAGAACGGAGAAGCTCTCTTCTACATTCCGGCCGGGTATATGCCATTTCCCGAAATAGAGAGGCTTGGCTCCCGTATGGTGTGCAATCCATTGCCCCAGGTCGGGAATGGTCGACGCTATGGGCATCGGGTTGATAAGAACGGCCGTTTCGTTGGTGGCGCGTCCCGTAAACAGGCTCGCGCGAGATGGGCAGCAGGCTGGACTTGCACAGTAGGACAGCGTGTAGGATGTGCCACTGGCTGCCAGTCGATCGAGGTGGGGCGTCTTTGCATCGGTGTCGCCGAGGTGCCCCATTACGCTTCCAATGTGTTGGTCGGAAACGATAAGGATGACGTTTGGCGGCCGGTCGCGACGGATTGGTGAAGAGACGCCGATGCGTGCGGCCAGCGGCGCAGCAGACATTGCTTGAATGATTTCTCTACGCGTCTGCATTGCAAACTCCATTGGCGCTGTATTCGGTGACGAGCATTCCTTGGCAGATGCCACCCATCAATAGCGGCCAGCCGTCCATGTCCACCCAAAACACCAATGGGCTCAAGAGTGGGCCGGAGAGGCGATACGGTGTCAATCGTTGGGTGGTGTGGGGCAAGGGCACGTCGAGAGCCGGTTCGCGTTCGAGCGTGAGGTCAGGAACAACGGTGTTGTGTGCCAGAAGGAGCGCCACATCCGCCCGTTCCGTGTTGGATTGGTGAAAGGGGCGAAGTGACGCGTGCAACGTTGCGAATGACACAAGGCAGGTATGACGCGGCAAAGGTGCCGACTGCCGCGTGGTACTCTCTATCTCGATGTCGCGATGGTTGGCCCATCCTTCGATGGTTAGCGCGCTCTGGGGGACAAGTTTGCGGGACCAATTGCTCGTGCGGGTCATTTCGGCCTTCCAATGGACAATCGAATACAGCGCTCCTTGTCGACGGCAAACATAGTGGACTTGGGCGTCGATACCGCCTCCTGCACGATTGTGGTCGGCGGTCGTGGCGGCGACAAACAAGTCGTCTTGCCCGTGGCTCGCCGTCATTGTCAGGTGACTTGGTATGGTCCATGTCTTGGCCATTCTCGTGATGTGTTGCCATGTTCCACACCATGCCGCTTGCGACGACGGCGGCGGTGAGGGGAGCGTTGCCTTGGGGAGGTCATTCCGCAATACCGCCAAAGACCAATGAATCGGCGGCGCGGGGACGGGACGAGCTGCTTGCATTGTGTCGTTCCATAGCAGTAGACGTGCGGTACCCCACACGGCGCTTGCAATACAACGCAAGATAGCCCCACGGGACGGCTTGGCGCGCCTGTGGCTATCGAAGCGTATCTATTCCAAGTCGAACCAAAGCCGGCCCGAGAATCAGGTCAGGCGGCCCAGTGTCCGTGTGGTGTCTATGGTTTACGGGATGGGCGGTCGCGTTGCAATTGCGCTGCCTTTTCTATGGGGTTGGCGCTGGCGTCCGTGCGTGCGCCCGACGCCGCGCAGGTGGATGCATCCGGCGTAGAAAGGCTGGGCTAGACCATATTTGCTATTATGCGCAATGTGTAGTATTGTTATCCGCACATTGGCGAGCCGCCGCACCATGGACCCGAAAATGCTGCGCCGATTTCTGTGCCGTCATCGAGGACGGTGGTGTACCAGCCGGTCACTTCGGCGCCAACTTCGGTCGGTTCGCCGGACCAGCTTTCCCACGACGTGATGTGCAAGGCGGCGTTGTCGATGTACTGGAGCGCGCCGTTGGACCCGTCGGGTGCGTAAGTGAGGGAGCCGCTGGAGGAATCCGTCCACGAAAGCTCGCCGGCCAACGGCGATGCCATAAATGGGCCATCGTATATGTTGATATGGACAAATGGAGCGGAAGGGTCAGGGGCGCCTGCGTCGCAGGCCGCGCCCAAGCCGATGAGGAGCGACCACGCGGGGCCATCATTCGGCGCGCAGGATGCCGAGAGGACCACGGAGTCGCCGGGCCCATTCGACAAGGGAGCCGTGGTGTTGCCTCCGCCGCCTCCGCCGCCACCCGTAGTGCCGCTGGTGGTGCCGGTGGATTCACCCGACTTGCTCGTGCAAGCGACCAACCACAAGAGCGCGCCCAATCGAATGTATTGCATGCGTTTCCTCCAATTCGTTATGTGACACCCTCTGGGGAGACCTGCAACGGGAAAACGGTGTCGGATACGGTCGGGCGCTCGTCGAAAGGGATGTTGGTCTACGGGCCGCGCCGTATGCGGCACCGCGCAGCATAATCGGTGGGGCAGCCCTCCTGCAGTAGCCATTCCTCCGCGAGAAGCTCTATCAACGCCGCGTCTTCGGCGGAGACGCGGTCGGTTATCCATTGCAGCATATCGGCCATTCCCGCGGCTTGGTTTTGGTGCGCTTGGTAAAAGCCGGAAATCAGCGTATCGAGGGTGTCTGCGCCCAAATGGTCGGCGACTTCGCCATAGAAGCAGGCGCCTTTCATATAGGTGCTGAGGGACCACAGCGGGTCGACGGAAAAGTCCGTGATGTCGCAGCTTTGGCGCCACGCTGCGCTTACGGGAGCGACTCCCTGGCATTCGGGAACCAAGTAGTCGTCGACGTACATGGCCCAAACGTCGTCAGCACCGACCGCGGCGAGGGCGCGCGCGGTAATATACGTGGTGGTGCCTTCGGACAAAACGAAGTCTTCCCAGCAGCGTAGACGCACGCCTGCGCCAAACCATCCGTGTGCGGCTTCGTGCGCGTGGACTTCTTCAATAGATACGTCCCACTTTGCGACGTGAAAGTAAGGATGGTGCTCCATTCCGCCGTAGGAGTCGTTTCCCCAGTCCACGATAACCGTGCGAATGTCGTCGCCAAACGAATATGGACCGTAGACTTCTTCGTAAAATGCGATGACATCCACCAAGTGCCGCGTGCCGGCGCGAACACCGGCCTCCGCCACGAGGTCGGCACGGTACTCCGCCGAGACCTTGGTGCCATCGGGCGTTTGACCCAAATCAAGGTGTTGGTATGGCCCGAGGGCGAAGCCGAGCTGGTAGGCCGGCGCATCGTTGATGGTCGATATGGGCGCTATGACCGCCATTTCTTCGGGGACACCGGCGACTGTCAGGCCGAGAACGGCGCCCTCGGCGGTGCGAGGGTCGCAGGGAAAGAGGTTTGCACAATGATTCGGCCAGAGGAAACTTGTGCCTTGATTCGGCATCCAGCCGTCAAACGCGAAGAAGCTGCGCTCACTGAATCCGTATTCAATTTCGAGCTGCGTGGGCGAATTGACGGTGGGAACGACGAGCCATCCGTCTTCGATAGACCACGCGGAAGGGCGTCCTCCGTCCCGGACGGCCTGGACCGAAAGGCCGTGGGCATCGAGGTAGACCACTCCGTTCGCCGGTACGACAGTAATGTCGGCGCGACCATCGAGGGTCGCGATATTCAGGTGAACGTCGATAGAGACGATGTCTTGTTGGGTTGGCGCTGCGCCTTCGGAATCCGCGGGCTTTGGCGAGGCCTCCCGACAAGCGCATAGGAACAAAAACGTACGAACGGCGGGTATCATCGCGGTCCTCCAACCCATGTGGGTTGCCCGGAGGACTATATTCTCGAAATCGTTTGCTGGGTCGCACGTTCGAGTCGTCTGTAGGGTCGGGCCGACCGAACGGAGACATTTACGCGAGGCATGCAGGCTCGCGGGCCACCGCAGCCCACACGCGCTGCCATCTATCGCGACTTTTGGGTGGCGATGCCATATGGTTAGGGCGGTTTTTATCGGGATGCATGGAATCGATAGGTATCGGCAGAATGACTTGCATATTGCGTTTGTATGTCGTTTAGTCGGGACTGTTGGCCGTTGTATTCCCTGATTGGTCTAACTTGTCAAGTCCAGATACAGCGGGGCGCAGCCCGAGGCGGTGAACCCAGTGTGCGCCTACCTTTTTTCGCTCAAAGAGGTTGGAAACATCGGTGATGCCCAATTCGACGAGGGCAGAGCGAAGGCGATGGCGGTCCCAGTTCATGCGCTCGGGGCCCACTTCCATTTCGGTGCCCAGCGACATCACTGCGATCTGTGCGTCGATATTCGAGAGCCAGCCGCCGTACCCGTTGGTGCGGTCGCGATCCACGGCGTGTGCGTAAACGGCGAAAGGACGTACCAGGGCGCCTTTGAGGGTTGCCTCGCCCCGTGGTGTGGACATCGTAACTTGGAGCTCTCGGAGATCGAAATCAAGGCTCAAATCGGGATCTTCGAGGGAAACCCGGCCATTCCAGGTGGAAGTGGCGGGCTGGGCCAAGTGCACCCGCCATTGCTGTCCGTTGTGCACAATCAGCATGCCGTCGGACAAGGCCTCGCCCATCGGCTCCCCTTCGGTATCGAGTTGAAACACGCCGTCTTCGCCCAATGTGACGATGTCAAAGCGCTCGTCGCCGTCGAGGAAGGTGCCGCTTTCAACCTGTTGCAGAATGAGGGCCGGGGCGCCATCATCCTTGAGGTGCAACGTGACGTCACTTGTGGTCAGCCGAATGCGGGTGCCGAGGTCGAGGCTCCGCCAGCCATGCGGCATCGTAGTTCCGCGCCCCGTGGTCTGTCCTGCGGCACCCAAGGCGCGCCACGCCCAGGTACCGCCGCTCCAGCGAATTTCGACCCAATGGTGGGGGACGCCTGCGACATCAACTTGTACGTCGCAGCGCCAGTGGCGGCCCACGAGGGTAGAGGCGGGCAGGACCGCCCGAAACGTAGATGTGGGTGTTGTGACGAGGATTCTTGCCATTTCTCCCGTTTATTGGACTCGCTGCGTATGCACAGGAAACATTTGTCGTGTGATGCACAATGGCGCACAGTAATCCAATAGCGAGGATTTCTATTTGCTGGAGACAGATTCGCGAACGAGCCTCCTGCGCCCCTCCCTCAAAACCCGGAGTCTTGGCCACCGCCATAGGTATTGGATTCGGTGACCTTGAACGAGCCGTATTGTTGCAAACCTGCGAGGGATTCGAAGTCCTCGGACTTGCCCATATCCGTGCGGACGGCGGTGGCCGGTGCCGATGCGCCACATTCGCTCGTTTGCGAAACGCGGCAATCCGTGGCATCACACTCGGCGGTGTCAAACACGTTGGATTGGGTCCCATCGGGCGTCGGCCACGCTAAGCTGCCGTTGCGGCCAATTTCGTTGGCCGCGTCTTCGGTCCAGATGTCGCTTTCGGTCCACACAAGTTGGCTCTTGCTCCCGACGACCATTGTGCCCTTGGCCTCCTTGCCATCGAATTGCAGCGTGAGCGTCGTAGTATCCGCTTCGTCGTAGGTGCTTGAGAATGTGTAGCCGGCGGAGTGGGAGGTCGTTTGGGTTTCGGTGTCTGTCAAAGACCACGAAAACACCCACTTGTCCTTCTGGGTTTCTTTGCCGGGCAGGAGGAGGTCGCCCGTGTTCAAGGTCGCCGTTCCGTCGCCCAAGTCTACGATTTTGACGTAAAACAGAATGTTCGAGGTGGTGGAGGTCGAGGTCTCGGTGATGTCGCCTGTGGTGTCGACCTGCGCTTCGTCGAGGGTGCCGCTAAAGTTGGTGGATACTTTCTCGGTGCAATCGAAGCCGGCACCTTTTGACGTGTTGACCTCGACAAGCCAAATGTTTGCTGACGACGAACAGCCGAAAAATAAGGGGATAACGGCACCCAGGAAGGAGGCGCGAAGGATGGACGAGGCAGACATTTGGCAGTTTCCAGGTCGAGAGGATGAGGCGGCGAAACCCGCGGATGCGCGACGAAATCGGGGGAACCGGACAGCGAGCCTGCGGGACCCGTTGCTTCGCCGTGTGCGCCGACCGACGAGGAACCCGTGAGAAGGTGCACAAGGGGAAATGGAGGCCCACAGCGCGCTGCGGCGACCGATTCCCACCCATGGGGTACTGTGTGCGCGTGCGCCTGTCCACCGCGTTCCAAGTCAAATAGTGCTACAACGCGGTGCTTGTCCCATGCGCAACTTGCGACGCAAAGGTGCTGCTCTCGGTGCGCGCCTCGACGCCCCAGACCGCGACCGGCTCGGCGATGCCCTTGAGCTCTACCTTCCCGCAAGTGTGGAGGCGGGTGCGGAGGCGCTCGCTGGCTTCCACGGGCGTCGCGCACGCGCCTTGGCACATCGTGGCGAACTCGTTGGACAATACAATAGGCAGCCCGAAGGTCTTTGTCAATGGCTCCAGTCGGGATGCGAGATTGACGGCTGGACCCATCACGGTGAAGTCCAGTCGGTCGCAAGAGCCGATGTTTCCATAGACTACTTCGCCAATATGCAAGCCAACGCCGATGCGCAGGCGCTCGCCGGCGGCCTCGGTGCGGGTCTCCACTTCGGTGATGGCGTCGAGCAAGCACGACACGATGTCGATGCAGGGGACCAACACCTCGGTGTCGCGCCGAAACACGATGAGGGCGGCGTCTCCCATGAACTTGAGGATTTCGCCGCCGGCTGGCCGAATCGCCGTCGAAATCGCATCAAATGTTTCATTGAGTAATGGAATAATGCCATTGGCGCCCAGTTTCGCCGACATGCGGGTGAAGTCGCGCACGTCCACGAACGCGATGGCCGCCAGAATGGACTCCGTTTCGCCGCGCGCGATGGCCCCTTGGAGCACCCGCTTGCCGGTCTCGGCGCCGAGGTAGGTGCGCGCGATTTGATTGGCGCTGCTGTTTTGGTATATGCCGTGGAGCGCGATGGCAATAAAAGGCGAGAGGACTTTGAGCAGGCCGGGACAGGCATCGCCAAAGCCGTCGGGGCGACGTGTGGCGATGCTGATGACCTGCGTGGCGCCGTCGGGGAGGGGCACGGCGACGGCCAGATATTGTTTGTAGCCTTGACCCTCTAAGTCTCGCAATAACGGAAAGCGGGCCCACTCTTCTGTGCCGGCGTCCATGCGCACGACGCTGTCAGGAGCGTCGCGCAACACCGCGAATGGGCTCGTCGCGAAGGGCTGGTTGGCGTCTTTTTCGAGGTCTTCGCGCCGCCGCAGCCACGCGCGGCTGCCTCCGTCCGAAGTCCAAGTCAAAATAATGCCCACATACAGCGGGTGCTTTAGACCAAACATATACGAAAGGGGCAACTGGATACGGTCAATGGGCATTCCAATCGCTTGAAATGCGTCCGCAAACCCGGCGGCCACCTCCGTCATTTCTCCGGTTTCGCTAAATTCTCCCAGCACCGCGTGAAGGTGTTGGGAAAAGCAGATGAGTTGTGCAGAGGAGAGGGACATCGCGCGCCTTCGACCAAAATCCTGACTATCGGGAGAAAGGGGACGGAAATGTGCGCCCGTTTCTGTACCCTGTCTCCTGCCGGCTGGGAATAACCGGTTGGTGAAGGGGGTGTACCTTACGCCGTCTTCGTGGCGATAGCGAAGAAGTCTTCATTGGGTCGGGTTTGATTCGTTATGCGGGCTGCGCGGGTGCGGCGCGGAGGATTTTCTCCATCTTTCGGCCCTTGGCGAGCTCGTCGACCAGCTTGTCCATATACCGAATCTTTTGCATCAGGGGGTCTTCCACCGCTTCGACGCGCACGCCGCATACGGTGCCGGTGATTGCGGTTGCGTGGGGGTGGAGGGTGACCGCAGCGAACAGGTCCGCCAGGTTGGTTTTTTGGTCGATGTGGTGCTGGAGGCCGTCGGCGTCGAGGCTCATGAGCCAGCAAAGCACGGTGTCCAACTCCGCGCGGGTGCGCCCCTTTTTCTCTACTTTGGTCAAATATAAGGGATAAAGATTGGCGAACGACATCGCAAATACGCGGCTCATGGGGACTCCGTTGACCATCGCGGGCGGTGGGGTTGGCGCGTCCTTCTTTACGGGATGGGTGGCATGCGCGCAATGTGGACCCGAAAATTGGACGTGTTGTTGGCGTTTCTGGCCTGTTGTGTGCGACAGGACCTCTCTCGCTGTGAGCGTGCGTCGATGGGCCTATACTTCGGTATCCGTGGGACATGTTTGGGGATAACGAAGGGGCGGTGAACGCCGCCCCGCCCCCGCGGCGGAAACCCCGACGGGGGTTCCGCCGCCCGTGGGCGACCGTAGGGCGCACACGGCCCCCTCAAATCCTCCTTGCAACCTATTTGGTGCGGGACGTTGATCTTCCGCGCGTGGCGGCGGCGCCCTGGTTGGCGTGTTGGTGGGGGCTTTGGTTTGCCGATGGTGTGCGGAGGTAGCCAACGTAAGTGTTCGCTCGCTGGTTTTCTCAGGAATTTCCGGATAAGTAGTTTCTGATTAGGGCAAGTAGATGATGTTTCCTGGAAAAGCAATTGCCGGCGGTCGGTACCGTGTGCTGTCCTTGATTTGGCGAAGTCCAAATGCAGAGGTGTGGCGAGCGATCGATATTCGCGGTGGCATCGAGGTCGCGGTCAAGGCGATACCCGTCGCTGTGGGTGGCGCGGTGGCGGCGGAGCAAGAAGCGGAAGCTGCTGTGCGGGTCCGCCATCCGGGTGTCATTTCGATTGTGGAAACATTGGCTGACGAAACCCACGGTTATATCGTGATGGACTTGGCCGTGCGCAGTCTCGCAGACCATGTGCGCTTGGCGGGGCCCCTCGATGGTCCCCAAACGTGGCAGCTCGCCCAAGCGATTGCAGATGTGTTGGCGGTCGCGCATCGGGCTGGGGTCGTCCATCGCGACCTCAAGCCGCAAAATGTGTTGGTGATGGCGGACGGCACGATTCGGGTCGCTGACTTTGGCATTGCGCGGGTGCTGACCGGCGGCCATACGCGTAGCGGCGTGTTTTTGGGGACGTTGCCATTCATGCCCCCAGAGCAGCGCCACGACCCGCGTGCGGTCTCGCCGGCAACAGATGTGTATGCGTTGGGTGTTATGTTGGCTTGGGCGCGCACCGAGGCGCTCCCCGGCGACTTGTTCGTTCCCGAAGCACAAGACGCGCTCCGCGTGCAGCTCGCTTCGGTCGGGGAGTCGGACGACGAGCTGTTGGAGCTTGTGTTGGCGTGTGGGCGGTATTCTGCGGAAGAGCGTCCCCAGGATGGCGCGGCGGTGCAGGCTTGGCTGCAGGGGCGCGGCACGTTGGCCCCGTTGCACTTGGTCATGCAAGCGCCTCCCGTTCCTGCGGCGCCGGAACGCGCGCCGGGGGAGCCGGCCGATGCGCCTGGAGGTTCGACGCGGTCGCCGCAGAACAGCCGCCAGTTTGGCCTTGTCGTGGCCCTGGTTGGATTGGTTGCGGCGGGTCTCGGGCGGTGGACAGCGGCGCCAAGAGGAGACGTGCAGCCAAACAGCGTGCCGAATGGTGAGTCACTGAATGGTGATTCATTGGCGATGGACCCGGAGTCATTGCAGGCATATCTGGCGTGGAATGCGTTGCCTGTGTGTGTGGATGGCGAGCATCCCAAGGTATGGCGCAACTTTCCCGCGCGGATGGAGGACGTGCCGACCTTTCGGGAAGCGACCGGGAGCGCAGTCGGCGACATTGATGGCGATGGTTACGTTGATTTGGTCTTTGTTCATCAACTGGACAAAGTGGTGTTGGCTTTTTGGGGCCCATTCGACGCCAACAGTTGGTTTCCTGCGCAGTCCTCGTTCTCCGCCCCCCGGATTGCAGGACGACCGACCTTGGCTGACTTTGATGGTGACGGGAACGTCGACATCGCGGCAGTTCTGGCGGAAGGGATGGGCGTACAGGTGCAACGTATGGCCGGCCGCGTGCCGGTGGGCGAACCTATCGCGGTCGCCCAAGGGACGGAGCCAACCAGCTTGGGCGCGACAGACTGGGACGCCGATGGGCGCGCAGATCTGGCGATTCGCTTGAGCACTGGTAGCGTGGTGGTGCGGCGCAGCGAAGGCGGTGATTTTGCGCCGCCGGTCGTTATTGCCGCTGACGCCGACTTTGTCACGGCCTCCCGCGATGGCCGGGTGTGGGCTGTGTTGGACGATGAATTACAGGTGTTACAAAACCGCGCTCCTGTGGCGCGCTATGCCTTGCCTGCTGGGTTTCGCGTGACCTCCATGTTGCCCGAGGCGGCGTCCGTTTTCCTGCATGGGGAGTCGCCGGCGGGCCGCGCGATGCTGCATGTTCAGGGGGATGGCTCGATGTGCCGTTATCCACGGGCAGTTTGGTGGCCGAGTTCGGTTGCGGATTTGGACGAAGATGGATTGCTCGATTGGGCATATTTTCAAACCTGCTCGTATTGCACCAGTAGCTACCATGTAGGGTTGACCAGGTAGCAGTGTTGCGTGCGCGCGCTTGCGGCGAACGCAGGGCCAGCCAGGTCCAGCACCGGTTGCGCCGAGCCGGCTGGTGAATGGGTGAAAACGGGTGTAGGAGCCGCGTATGGCGTTATTATTGGTTGCAGATGGTGCCTTTCGGCGGATTGTGCCGCTCGCGGGCTCCTGCTTGGTCGGGCGGGGCGCGGCTTGCTTGGTGCAAATCCGGCATCCATTGTGTCCGGCTCACTGGCTCGAAGTGCGCTGGCGCGGCGATGGGTGGACCTGGCGCGCGCTGTCTGCGTTGGAGCGGACGCGGGGCACCGGGGCGTTTTTGCCCGATGGCTGGCGCACGTTTGACGTGTCTGCGGAGCGCGGCACCCGCATCTCGATTGTGGCCGGGGGGAGCAGCGGCGACTCTGCGTTCGTGGAGTTGGTCGATGCGAGCCCGCCCGAGCCCTTTGTGTGGGACTTGCTGGCGGATGTTCCCATCGTGGGGGAGGAGCTCGAGACCGTCGCGGAGGTTCGGGGCGCGGACATCATCCCCCTCGATGCAGAAGGCGACCCCCACGCGCGAATCGCCGATGGTGCGTGTTGGGTGCAGCCAACAGAAACCGGCCCACGGGTGTTTCGGGCGTACCTCCCGGAGCGCTTGCCGGACACATTGGGCACGCGGATTGACCTCTCTCGCGGCGAAGTAACCGCTTCTGTTGACTTGGCCGCAACCCGATGTGCGTTGGAGCAGTCTGGCGTGCGGGTGTTGGTAACCGGGCAAGCGGTGCGTCTTTTGGCGGTGTATTATCGCGCGCGTCAAGAAGACCCCGCGAAAGAGGGATGGCTGACCGCCAATGAAGCGTGGGCGATTTGGCTAGAGTTTGGTGGCGCAGAGTCGGCGCCGATTGAAGCCGTTGCGTGGGAGCGCACGCGGCTGCGGCAATTGTTGGCCCGCGCGCGGGTGGGTAGCGTTGAGGCATTGTTCGAGCGTCGCAAGGTTGGTGCATTCGTGCAGATTCGCTTGGCTGCGTGCATCGAATCGGTGGATACGTTGTCGTAATGAAACTTGAGGGACTCCCAGCTTGCGTTGTCTGCGGGCCGTTTGGCAGATGGAGCTGCAGGTTGGGGGTCCCCTCTCGTTGGGGGCGCAGCCGTTGCAACGTTTGGGTGGCACCCAAGTGGAGGCGGGTGCCGCGTTGATTGCTGAATACGCGCCCGTTCACAGAAACGCCGCCTGGGGTTGCTCCCCGGCGGCGCGGTTCGGTGTACCGGCGTGGATGGGGGAGGGGCTACAGCGCTTCCCACACATTCGGCTCGGTCACGAAGCCGAGAATCTCGGTGTCAAGGGTCACACGGTTGCCGCTGTCGCAGTTCCCCCAGGTGGACAGCTTGATGTCGGGCAGCTCTCCTTCGGTCACCGAAAGCGCGTAGGTAGCGTGGTAAACGGTGCTCGTGAGGGACGGTTGGGCGAAGGTCGCGGTGACCAAGTTGGCCGTGGTGTCGATTTCTAACGTTGCGTCAAACCAACCCCCATCATTGCCAATATACCAACCCCACGGGCGGTCGTTTCGGGCGCCGCCGGTGTTTGCGTTGCTGGTCGAATAGGTGACGATGCTCCCCGATGCCGTGTAAACGTTGACGTTGACGGACGACTCGCGGGCTCCGTTCCACGTCCAGCGGTCCATGATGACCTGTTGACCCGATGGAAAGTCGAACGTCATCGTGAGGCCGCGTTGGTAGCTGGTGGGGAGTCGACCAATGAGATGGAAGGTATAGACGCCATTGTCGGGACATTCCGCCACCGTGGGGACCATATGCGCCTCGGCGTAGTGGCCGTTCGTGGCGAGGTCGATGGCGGTCGTGTTAGCGGAGAGCGACGTCGAACCGGTGGTCGTGCCAAACGAAGTGAACACGAGGCCGCCGGTGCACGATGCGCTGGGATAGGCCTTGTAGGTCCACGCCAGGGACGTGAGGTCCACGCCGTCATACTCCCATGCTTCGCTCGCGCATTCGTCGAGGACGAGCACTTCGACGGGTTCCGCGTCGGCGCTGTCGGTGCCATCGGAGACCGTGACAGTGCAGGCCCAGACCTCGCTATCGTTGGTGTCGGCGCCGGAAATCGTATCGCCGGGCAACGTTGTGGTGGTGGCGCTTGTGTAGGGCGCGCCGTCGACGGTCCACGCGAAGGTGTAGGTGAGGGTGTCTCCGTCGATGTCGTCGGCGTATTGAGCGATGTCGCAGACGATGTCGTCGCCCATCCGCGGGTCGACCGGCGAGAGGACCGCGCTCGGTGCAGTGGGGGCGGTGTTTGCGACCACAACCGTCGCGGACAGCGCGGTGCCGGTGTCGGTGCCGTCGGTGGGTGTCGCGGTGACTTCGACCACATCGCCCTTTTCAAAGTAAATGCTGCCGTCGAGGGAGTCGTCGGTCGAGCCGACCCATGCGCCGTTGACGGTCCACGAATAGGTGAAGGTTACGTCATCACCGTCGATGTCGGTGCCAGCCGCTGCGGCGACCGCGACCGTGTCGGTGGCAATGGTTGCGGGAGACAGGGTGAGGTCGGTCACGCTGGGTGCAGTGTTTTGCACTGTCACGGCGGCGCTTTGCACCGGTGTCCCAAAGTCGGTTCCGTCTGTGGGGGTCACCGTCACGGCCACAATGTCGTCCTTCTCGAAATCTCCGCCGTCGATGCTCGGTCCGCGGCTCACGGACACGCCATTGACGGTCCAGTCGTACACAAAGGTGACCACATCGGCGTCGTCGTCGGACGAAGGGCCGAGGTTTACGGTGAGTGTGTCGGACTCCGTAGGGTTCGTGGGGGCAATGGTCGCGCTGGTGAGCATGGGCGCGGTGTTGTCGACAATGACTGTGTTGGAGATCCACGCAACGCCCGATTCGGTGCCATCCGTTGGCGTCGCGATGCACGTGATTGCGTCGCCTTTGTCGAAGTCCGCGCCGTCGAGGTACGCGCTGGCCCCAACCATGATGCCATTGACGCGCCATTCGTAGGTCCAACCTTCGGGGTCGCCGTCCGCGTCGAACCAGCCGAGGCCTTGGCAGGTCGCGGTGGAGCTTTCTTGCAGCGCCGTGGGGATGAGGCTGGCGGAGGTTCCCTCCGGGGGCGTATTGGAGATGACCAAGGCCGCGCTGTCGACCGACAAGCCATCGGCTGCGCCGTCGTTGGGTGTCACTTGCACAACGACAGTATCGCCCTTGACAAATGCATCAGAGGATAGTATATTATCGGGCCCGGATGCGATGACGACACCGTGAATGGTCCAAGTGTAGGTGAGCTGAATCGCGTCTTCATCTGCATCTTCGGCGCCATCGACGACAGCCGTGAGGTCGGTGGTGGTGGTCGCGGGGTCGGGGGTCAGGACGACGCTTGCAATCGTCGGAAGCGTGTTTTCGATAACGACCGCGGCGGTGGCAGGCGCGCCGTCGGTCTCGCCGTCATTCGGGATGACGGTCACCACCCAGGTTTCCCCTTTGTGTGTTTCGGCTGCGGAAACGGTCAAGTCGGTGATGCTGTGCGGCGCGCCGTCGACCGTCCACGAGACGGTGTAAGAGACGATGTCGCTGTCCGCATCGGTGACGGTGACCTCCGCGAGCAGGTCGTCTACCGTGGTTGCGGTGGCGGGCAATGCGATGGTTGCGACCGGGGGCGTGTTCTCGATGGTCACCTCCGCTGCTGCGGTCTCGGTGGTGGCGAAACCATCGTCGATGCTGGCTTCGATGCGCCACGTCTCGCCTTTGGCCGTCAACGCAGCGGAGAGGGTGGTACCCACGACATCGGGGCGTGGGGTGCCGTCCACCGACCACTGGTAGGACAAGGTGAGGACATCGCCATCCTCATCTGTTTCGGGGAGGTCGATGGTCGCGAACACGTCGTCGGTGGTTTGCGGGGTGACCGGCGACAGCGAGACGGTGGGCGCGGCGGGGAGCCGGTTTTCGATGGTGACGGACGCCGTTGCGGGCGCGCTGGTCAAAGCGCCGTCGGTGGCGGTGACTTCGACGGACCATACCTCGCCTTGGGTGAGCGCAGACGCGGGCACGGTGGGTTGCGTGAGCTCGTCGCGAACCGCGCCATCGACGGACCAGCGGTACACGTATTGGATAATGTCGCCGTCATCATCGGTGCTCTCGGTGTCGAAGACGACGGTGAGGTCGTCGGTGACATAAGCGGGCGCCGGAGAGAGCCGGATAGACGGCGTGGTGGGCGGCGATTGGGTGGAGGAAGTCGTGCCTTCGCTCTCTGTCGTGGATTTGTCGCCGCAGGCAGCGAGGGGGGAGCAGAGGGCAAGCAAGGTGAGGAGGTGTACGGAACGCATAAAACCACCGTTGGTTGATAGGTGGCCCCACCTTCGGGGAGGGTTGCGGGGTTGTCCCAGCTAGGCCCAGCCGCGGTCCCATCAATGGGCGGACTCGTTTGGGTGTTGATGGACCCGCGCGGACGGATGGGTCGTCGCGACATCGCCGGATGGTGGGTGCTTTGCAGGTTTCGGTGGTACTGTGCGCGATTGTGTTGCCTGTCGTTGGGGCGGCCGAGTGTGCGCTTGCGATCAAAGGTGCGCGACGCAAAACGGTAGAGCTTGGGTGGGAGTCTGGTTGCGCTGAATCGCCGTTCATTTTTGCAGGAGTACCGTTAGATACGTCGAGTCGAGAACATTGTAAATAGTCAGGAAGTGTAGTATACTGCTCATTTTGTAGCGCAGCGACCATCGCGCGGAAGCAAGGAGCGCATTATTGGTTTGGCTTGCGAACGATAGGGAGTCGAACGACGTGATGGGCATTCGAGCGGTTTTGTTGGCAACCCTTGGCTTGGCCGTCCCGCCATTGACGGCGCGCGCCACGGCCCCCGATGAAACCGCCGATGCGCTCGCGCGGGCCTGCTGGCAGGGGGCGCCGGCTGCCTGTACCTTGTGGGCTGCCCAGGTGGAGTCATCGTCGCACCCGGCCCGCCCCGCCGACGCGGGAGCGCTCGCTGCGCGGGCGTGCTCCCTCGGACATCCCCTTGGTTGTTTGCGCGCGCCGGATACAAATCTCACCCGTGAGCAGAAGGCGGCGATGCTTCAAAACGCCCCTCCATTGCCCAATATTGCGGTGCTGTTGGGGCCCGAGGGCTTGCAGGTCGAAGGCGTGGCGCCGTTTCTTCCGGTGGGCTTTGTGGTTCCGTCTCTGACGTGTCTCAAAACACCGTGCAGCAGCGTGGCCTCGTATCCATGGGGCGCCCTCGCGTCCGTCCTGGACTCTGTTCGGACCCAGCTGCCACCGTCTACACCCATCATCGTCGCGCCGCATCCAGCGGTGCCTTTGGGTGTCGTGCAGATGCTGCTTGATACCGTCGCGGGTGCGCCCAACCAGCCGCGGTTTCCGGAGATTGTGTTGGCAGGGGGGCCACGATGACGGGGCTGCTGTTCGGCGCGTGGGTCGCGTTCGCTCTTGGCGGCGTCGCGCAGGGGGAAACCGGCATCGCACGCACCATCTCGGAGTGCGTCGCGGACGCGCCAGGGGCGTGCGCTGCGTTGGCGGTGGCCGTTGACCAACACGCGGCGGCCGACCTCACCGCGTGTACGGCGGGCGATGCCGCTGCGTGTTGGGCCAGCGCGACGCGGGCGGCGGCGGAGCCTCCCTGGGTGGACGACGGCTTGGCGGCGCGGGCCCGGTTGCGCGCGTGTGGTGCAAACCTGTCGAAGCCGTGTGGCGACGAGCGGTCGCTGGTGTTGACGCCCGATGCGATTTTGCTCGATGACAAGCCTGTTTTGGGGCTGTCGCAGGGCGCGCCGCCCAAAGACGCGGTGGATAGCGCGGGGCGCTTGGAGGCGTTGACCCGCGCCTTGCAAGCGGGGGGAGCGGCGCCGGAGGTGCTCGCGATTTCGGCAAGCCCGGCGGTCCCGTATGGGCTGGTCGCGGCGGTCATGCGCACGAGCGGAATGGCCGGCGTGGCGCAATACCGCTTGGCTATCGGCGATGGGCGGGTGGTGCCCCTCGTGCTGCCCGCATTGCCTCCTGAAGCCCCACGGTTAGGCGCAGGTCCCAATGGCCTGCGCGGTGACCCCCGGCGCACGCTGGTCCTCGGTCCCGAAGACAAGGCGCTGATAACGGAAGCATTCCGACAAAACGGCCCCGCCTTCGCGGTGTGTGGAGCAACCACGCCGTCTGGAAAGCTGTCGGGTCGCGCGCTCGCCGTGTTTGAAATCCGGGCCGATGGCTCCGTCCACGATGCGCGGCTGGAGGCGTCTTCGCTGCCCTCCGCAGACGCAGAAGCGTGCGTGTTGAAGGCTCTTTCGGGCATTGCGTTCCCGACGACGATGGGCGACGGTGTGGTCAACGTGCGATACCCGCTGGTGTTTTCTATCGAAAAATAGGCGCTGACCGACGGTTTGGGTGGCGTTGGTGGTGGGGCTAGGGCGCGTGCTCCCCGTGCCGTGCGTTTCCTGAAGCCCGACGGATGTCCGAAGCCATCGCGCGTGCCGTCGCTCTGGGGGACATGGGCCCCATCGGCGCGCCGTGTTCTTGGCTTGGGGTATACAGTAGTAGCGTTGGTCTCGGAGGCCCCACAATGGGTGTGACGCTACGAACGGCAGACGGCGTGGACCGCCCGTGGGACGATATTGTGCGCGACCTCGGCGCCGCCACCGACACCCACACGCTCGATGGCCCCGAGCCGACCCAGAGCCGTTGGCTGCTCCGTGCGCTCACCGCCGCGCGGCGCTCAGCCAGCCGTGTCGTCCTCGTGACCAACGGCGCTGCGCTGACGTCTGCGACGCGGCTGCAGCAGCTCATCGACGCGGGCCTGACCGAGCTGTGCTTGTCGATTCGCGATGTCGGCGCGCACCACGACGCGCAGACGGCGCCAGGTGCCTTTCGGCAGGTGCTCCGTGCCCACCAACGCGCGCAAGAAGCGGGCGGGTTGGCGGTGAGCTTTCGGGTGGAGGTCGACGACGCCCAACCGGAGCTGCCAACGCGCCTTCATGGGCTGTTTTCACGTCTGCGGCCGCGCGTGGTGCGGTTTTGGCGGGACGGGCGGCGCCGTTCCGGACCGGAGGCGTTAGAGACGCTCGAGCGCTTGGTAGCCGTCACCGATGCGCTGGGAATTCATGCGGTGGCGGACGGATTCGCGAATTGCGCACAGAGCGCAGCCGTGCCGAACGCGCCGCTGCGGTGGCCCGCCGCGAGTCTATTGTTGCGTGGCATTCCGAGCCCCCAGCGGCCCGCTGGCTGCGTTTCGAGAACCCCCGAGGGAACTGATGCGCTCGCTGGTGGCTCACGCCTTCCGCGCGGCCCTGGGGCGCCGGAAGATGTGCTCCTCGGTTTGGCGGCAGCAGGCTTGCCTGTGCAAGAAGCGCCATTGTGTTTGGACGGTGGGGGGGCAGGGCCGGGCGCGCGTGTCGCCGCGTGCAAGGAATGCGGCGCGACGGCGTGCCAGGGCGTCCCAACGGCGTGGGCGTCGTGGGCAACGGCTGCGGTGGGGCCGCGGATTGCGTGGCAGCCATTGTCACCTGGCGGGCGCGTGGTGGTCGTGGCGGAGGGCAACAACGACCCCAATATGCAGCAGTCCGTCTTGCCGTTGTTGGTGCAAAGGTTGGCCGATGCCGGCTTTTCGGCGTCACTGCTGCGGCGTGCGGCGGCAGAACCGGATGTGTCGTTTTACGGGGCCCTCGCGGCGGATGAGCCAGCGTGCGTGCTTTTGGCTGGATGGGGCGCGCTTGCAGACTGGGCCAAAGTGTCGGACATTACCCAGGTTTCGCGCATCATGGTCATTGACTTTCATATGCTCAAAGACGTTTCCCGTTGCCGTGCGGCGTGCGCGTCGCTCCCCGGTGCGTCGGAGAAGGCGTGGCTTCCCGGCAATGTGGACGTTTTGTCTTGCTTTCCTTCTTATGTTCATTTGTATTTGTCGCACGGTGTCCCTCTGCGCTCCGTGCAATGGTTTCCTTATGCAATGGCGGAGACGTCATGGGGTTTGCCGCCTTCCGCGTCTTCGTTTGTTTTTTGTGGTGGAAACCACCTGCGGGACTGGGCCACATTAGAAGCCGCAGCGGCACTTCTCGCGGACGACGACGTTCATTCGGTCGTCACTACAGCGCCCATTGAGGTGCAGGTGCGCGCTGTCGGTCCCCTCGTCTTTCGCGGTAGAGTGGACTATGCCTCATTTGTGGGCTTGCTGCAAACCAGTCGGTTTGTGGTGGTGACCTTGCAAACAGACCCCCACCGCGCCGCTGGAATCACGGTGGTCGCGATGGCCTTGGCGGCGGGGCGTCCCGTGGTTGCGACCGATACGCCCGCCATGCGGGACCACATCCGCCATGGCGTGAGTGGGCTGCTGGTGCCGCCCGGTGATGCGCCGGCCTTGGCAGAGGCGATTTCGCGTCTCGACCAAGATGAAGCGCTGCTCGAACAACTCGCCGAAGGTGCCCGCGCGGCGGGGCGCGCGCTCTCGGTGGACGCGTGGGTGGATGCGCTGGTCAATGGCTTCTCGCCGCGGCTCCAACGCACAGCGGGCAGCGCCGAACCGTGGATGCCGTGGTGATGAATCGCTCCTATCCTTCGTTTGCGTTCGAAATCGCAATGTACGGAAGGGGTCACTAACCTTGCGCCCAACGGAGGGCGCGCAGCTTGCCTTCTTCGGCCATCCACGTCACTTGGCCAGAAGACCGATTGCCACGCATCAGCCTTAGCATCTCCTCGAGTACGTTGGGCGTGATGGGGTCCAAACGAGTCGGCGGGCGCGCATGGGGAAAGGTCGCGGGGCCTGCGAGTGCATCGCGAACGACCGGCCATGCGGATTGTCGGATGTGTTGCACAACTTCGAGCCAAGCATGGGTGTTTTGCTGTTGGTTGTAGAGGAGGCCGAGGTTGACCCATGCCGACAAGCGGGAGGGGTGCAGAGAGCGTGCGTGCTCCAAGTTTTCTTGGGCCCGCGTGGGGTCGCCGAGGAGGCGATAGGCTTCGCCAATATAGACAAATGCCGTGGGCGGGACGCTTCCGAAGGTTGACCGGGCCTTGTCGAGAATATCCAGCGCTTGTTTTGGCCGTTGCTGAAAGAGATGGGCCGCCGCCAAGCCTACCCAAGCCCAGCGGGTGTTGTCTGCCATTTCGAGTGCGCGCGTGCAGCAACGTTGGCCTTCTGCATAGTCTCCCGCCCACAATGCAAGCTCGCCGCGATACGTCCATGCTAACGCGGAGTGGGGGTAGTCCCGAATCGCTTGGTCGAGCGCGGCGAAGGTGTCGGCCAAGGACAATGCGCGAAATTTGCTGCGCTCTTTCAGTAAGGAAACACGAGTAGTTTGGAGATGCAAGCGACGAATGCCTGCGGGTGCGGCTGGGTCTGCTTCCGTTGGTGTAGAGCTTGTATTGGTGCCGAGTCGTTCCTCGAAATCCGCGAAGTGTCGCAGCCAATCTTTGGGGGAAAGCGCGAGGCATGCAGAGAGCGACAGCGGTTTTTGCAAGACCTTCGCGTGGTATTCGACCATGAGGTCGATGTGGTCGGGGATAGGCATGCTGGTCGGTTGGCGCGACCGCACGGCGGCTTGGTCTCGGCAATATGCCCACGCCGAAAGAACCTCGGCTTTCCAGATGGGCGTGCTGGCTTGGCCAAGCTGCGCGGACAAGGCGCGAATGTCGGAGGGGTCACCTTGTTGGTCGCGGGCCTCGGCGATGAGGATGTGGGCGGTGGGGTGCTTTGCTTGGCCAGAGAGGGTCGCAATCGCGCGGGCGGGATGGCCGTTGGCGAGGTCTATCGCAGCGCGAACCCGTGGCGGCCAATCGAGGGTGCTGTCTTGCGCTTCGGCCGTTTGGCACCACTGCTCTGCTTCGTCGAAACGATTCGCCCAAAGGGCCATCTGCGCGAGGGTGTGGGTTGCGTCGAGGTTGCCTCCCTCCCACAGTTGAAGTGCCAATGTTGTGGCGTCGGTGAAGGCTCCTATTTGCACGAACCACGCGAGTACGTCTGCCGCAGTGGTGGGTGCCAAGGGGGGGAGGGGCCCTTTGGCCGGCGGAAACGGGGCATCGGGTGTGCCCTCTCCGCAAGCGCGCCAAGCCCAGTCGCGCGCTGCGTCCGCGTCGCCGTTGGCCCAACGTGCGCGGGCTTTGTGCAACTGAAAGCGGGAACGAAAGGGGCCGTTGAAGGGCAAGAGCGGGTCAAGGTGCGTTTCAAGCGCTGACCAACATTCGCTATCGGCCAAGATTTCGACCAAGCGAATCCGCAAGGTGTGGTCGTCGGGCGTAGCGTTTACCACAGGCACGAGTGTAGCCGCCTCGTGCGAGCACTGAAGCTTTTCTCGGATACGGACGAGGGCTTCGCCAAATCGCCGACCCTTGGACCGTACGAAACCTTGCTCGCACCACACCAGGGCCAGCGGGAGGTTTTTGGCTTTGGTGGCGGCGTGGATGGCCAATTGTAGCAATGCAAGGTTGGCCGTCGTGCCGGGTCCGATGAGCTGATGAAGGTCGAACACCGCTTCTTGGGCGTTGTCCAATAGGAGATTGGCCTTTGCGCGCAGCAGCAACGCTTCGGCCACCCCTTGCGCGCACAAGGGCGTCGCCTGCGCAACAACGGCTGCGTATTCCTCATTGTTGAATCGGAGGGCGAGCGCGGCGATGGTGCGGGTGTGCGGCATACAGATGGTCCCAGAGTATAGATCGTAACTCTCTTTTGGGTTACGCTTTTGAAGACGGTGGATGGCCCGTCAATGAGCGTGGGGCATGCGGTACAAGGCCACGCGAATCATCGGGACCGAGACACCATATTCGTAGGTTGCATTGTAGGGCATCGTCGGCCAATGTTGTTCTGCGAGCAGCTCTGCGCCGACGATGTCTTGGTTGCAGGTGTCCCCCGCAATCTGGAGATTGCAGTCGAGGCTCCACAAGTACACCGTGCAGGCGGGCATTCGCCTCCGCTCGGACTCCGCGAGTTGGTCGGGAGCTGCGACACGACCTCCGGGAATCGTGATGAGGCGCCGGCTCTCGGGAGGCGCGCGGCCAACCCTTGCGGAAACATCGGGCCACGCGCGCAAAGAGACCGTGCATGGCTCACCAAGCGCCTCGAGTTGTTGCACCAAAAACTTTGCTTCCCGTTGGGTGTCAAGGTGCAGCTCGCGCCGGGTGCGTTCGCCTTCGACCGGTTGGTACGCATAGGACATGAACGTCGCGAGCCCATTGGGGGGCGGAATCGAGAGCGAAACGTAGACCAGGACGGCGAGAGGTACGCGCCACACCGACCATTGCTCGGCCGTAAACCAACGGTCCCGCGCGAAGGCTGCCCCATCTGCTGCCGCGAGCGCGAAGGGCGCGAGAAGCGGCAGCGAATACCGAACCATCTCGTAATAATGGTTGTGGGAAGCGGAGACCCACACACGCGCGAGAACGATTGCAGCAACGCCCATCAACCCAGCATATACGGGCCTTCGGAAAGAAATCACCGCGCCCAAGATACCCAATAGTGCCCAAATTAGGTTGCTCGAATACACAAGCCACGAAAAAAAGCCGAAAAACGAGGGCCATAGCCCTGAAAGGCCAATGATGGCCCAGCGGGTCTTGGGGTCGTCGGACAAATATTGCAAACGCGAAAGGGGCAACAGCAGCACGATGGCCGTGGCCAACGCTATCCGAAGGCGATGGGAGCCCCCGATCCGTGCTTCGAGGCGACGCCGTGCATCGTGCCACGTTTGTGGCGTGGTCGACGCTTTTGTGAGTGCGGCTGCTGTCAATAGCACAGCGATGACAATCAGCTCTGTCCGCGCCGAAGCCGCCAGCGCGCCCCATGCGCCGACGAGCACCACCGATGCGCCCCGAAACCAGCCTGGGGCTGCCTCGTCGGCCTTCGGCGTGAGACCCAGCACCGCCATCGCGACGACGGTGAGCAAGGTCCCGAGGGGGCCTCCTGTCTCGGAATAGGCGGCGTTGTAGACCGCAATGTGCTGGCTCCACAGGTAAGTGGTGGCGAGGGCGAGCCCCCACGAGCCTGTCCGGGCGGCGGCGATGGCCGCCAGAAGCCCTGCGGTGAGGGTTGTGGCGGCGAGATTGATTCCCAGCACGGCTCTGGGGCCCGCGTTCGTGGTGTCATCGAGCAGGGGGGCGATGAGGCCCCGCAGCAACGGTCCTGCGTGACCGGGGCGGCCCACGAGCAGATTGAGAAGCTGCTCGGAGCCGCCTTCGTGCATCATCACGAAGGTTTCCCCGGCGCTGCGAAAGGCCAGAAACGAAGCGACCACTGCGGGGGCAGCCAGAAGCCCCGCCAACGCAAAGCGCATCGAAGTACGCGGGATAGCCGCGCGTCGCGAGAAGCCCCAAGCGACGGTGATGGCGAGTACCGCCAGAAACGCGACCCGCACGACGTCAGGAGCATTATCGTTCATGGAGGAGCCGCCTCCGTCCAAGAGGTGACATCAACCAAAGCGAGCCGAGGGCCTCTTTTGTCAAACCGATGGGTCCTACGCGGGAGGCGCCGTCGACCCGCGCAGACCGCGCGAAGGGGACGGTGCCGCGTGGGACGCGCAAGGCGGTGAGCACGGCTGCCAGGTTGGCGTGGGGAATGTCGACGGCTGCTGCGCGTTGGGCCACCGCTGCACGCATCACGCAATACGAACCGGCACCGGAAGGCACTTGATTTCCGGCATTGACCCAACCTTGCAGCGTTTGGTAGCCACGGCGCCCCACCCGAAACCAGAGGGGGTCGATGCGGCGGGACTTCGTCGCGAAGATGACGTCTTGCTGCGTGTTGTCGGTGAGGGCTTGGAACAATGTCGGGAGCAGCTCGGGTGGGTCTTGGAGGTCGCCATCCATGACAGCGACAAATTGGCCTTGGGCGTGGGTCAGGCCGTAGCGTGTGGCGCCCCATTGTCCCCGGTTTTCCGGCAAACGCAGGTGGTGAATGGGGTGCGGCAGCGTGGCCAAGCGTTTGTCGCTTCCGTCGGTGCTGTGGTCGTCCACGAGCAAGATTTCGACGGCGCCGGGAATAGTCGCGCACGCTGCGAGGCATCGCTCCGCCAGTTGGTCGATGGTGGCGCCTTCGTTGAAAATTGGCACCACAAGGCTCAATACAGTCATGCGTAGGTCTCGGAGAGTCGCGTCAGCGCGGTCACGACACGGTCGACCTCTGTGTTGGCCATGTTGGGGTGAATCGGCAAGCACAGGATGCGGCGTGCAATCGAATCGGTGACCGGGAGCGTCGCGTCGCCAAAGCGGTGCATTTGGTGAAGCGGGGGGTAGAAATACCTGCGGCCTTCTACGCCAAGGTCGGCGAGTGTGCGCAGCAGGCGGTCGATTCCGATGTGTTCGGCGACCGGGAAGCAGACCCCCACCTCTTGAAAGCTCGACTGCGCGAAGCTTGGCACTTGTTGCACAACAAATGGGGCTGCGGCGGCGCGCAAGCGGTGCGCAATCTCGACGCGCCGTTGCTGTTCGGCGTCCAGCCGGCGCAAGTTGTGGAGGCCGATGTGGGCCCGTATTTCGTCAAAATGAAAGTTGAAGGCCGGGGTGGCGGCGTGGCGGTCTGTGGAGCCAAAGCCGTAGTTGGCCAGTGCGCGCACCTCTTGGGCCAACGCGGTGTCGTCGGTCACCACCAAGCCGCCTTCGAGCGCGCTGAGGGTCTTGGTGGCGTGGAGGCTGACCGCGTGAACGCCCGGACGGGCCAGGACAGGTGCGGCGTTCCAAAGGGCGGAGAATGCGTGGCAGGCGTCGTGAAGCACGGTTGCGCCCCCCGCTTTGGCGAGGCCATCGATAGCGGCGAGGTCGGGCGGCACCCCAAAGGTGGTGACGGGCAAGACCAGCCCTACATGGGAATGGGCGTCGAGAAGTTGCGCGAGGTGGGCGGGGTCGAGGGTCCAGGTGTGGGGGTCGATGTCGCAGAAAACAGGCGTGAGTCCCGCGTGTACCGCTGCGGAAGCGGTGGCCAAAAACGTAAATGACGGCAAAATCGCGACGCCGCGGGCTCCCAATGCGAGGGCAGACACCAAGAGCGCCGCGCTGCCGCTGCTGACGGCGACGACGTTCGCTGCGCCGAGTCGTTCAGCGACGGCCATTTCGAATCGGCGCGCTTCTGGGCCTTGGTTGCTCAGCTGGCGTCGATGGAGCACTTCAAACAGGCTGTCCGCTAGGGTGCGGTCGGGTTGCAAGCGGGGGTGGACCGATGCGACCGGCGGCAACGGGCGGTCGATTACCGACCAAGTGCGGGCCAGAGCCGCGGACAATACGGCTTCATCGGCAGACCGTGTGGTGTTTGTCGTGTGTGCAGGAGGCGTGCCGAGGAGGCGCGCGGCGAGATGCGCGATGGTCGACAAGGCGGTTGGTGTGCCGATTTCTTGAAAGCACGGGCCAACGCCACCGAGGGCGTGTTGTACGACGCTCGCTACATCTTCGCCAAACGCAGGGTAGCAAAGGGCGTCGGGAATCGGCTGCTGGTGCTGTAGAAAGTGGCATATTTCTTGCAGCCATGGCGCACGGATGGCCGGACCAAACACCTGCAATGGACGTACGACGCGCACCTGGGGCGTCGCGAGGGCGTAGGCTTCCGCCAAACACATGCCCGCCGCGGCCATCGTCGGGCCTGCACCGGATGCCGCACCGCGGGCCTCCCACGCGCTCACGACCACCAAGGGACCGGGCGCATCCAACACCTGGCGCAGAGCGTCGAGTTGATGGGTGATGTCCTTGGGCGTGCAGAACAACGCCGGGGACAAGATGTGGAGGCGTCCTGTCGACATCGGCGAAAGGAGCGGCGGCAGCCAATGTTCGGTATCGCCGGTGACGGTAAGCATTACGGACGCGGCTCCAACGGCGGAGGGGAGGTGCCGTCGAACACCCACCATCGGCCGGCAGCGTAGTTTAGCACAGCGGTAAGCCCTGTGATGAGCACGAACCCGAGCGTGGTCGGTAGTGTGAAGACGTCGGCCCAGGCGTACATGAGCAGGCCATGCAGCGCAGTCATTGTCCCATAGACCAACAAAAATCGAGACAATGTTTGTTGGTGTCGGCGGGTGGAGCGAAACACGAGCCAATGATTGCCGACATAGCTAGACGCGACGCCCGCTGCGGCGGCGATGAAGTTTGCGAGGCCAATCGGGCGGAGGCCGAGCGGTTCGGCGAGGAGCCACAAGCCGATGAAATGAACGCCCGTAGCGACGCCGCCGTTGATGATAAATCTCACGCCGCGGCCCATTTCGCTCGGGCTCGTCTCGCTGGACGTCGACCGATGGGCATGGTGCGGATGGGGGGATTCGGACACAGGGCCTCGGGGAATCTCCTTTTCGTAACTTCGGTCTTGGTTTACGCACGAACAATAGCGCAGCGTTGTCGATTTCTGGTGCTGGATGCGGAAAGAACCGGATCGCGATTTGCGGGCCGATTCTCCGTGATTGCTGGATAGACGGTGCTTATGGGTAAATCATGTGCGGGCGTGCGGGTCGCGCGGCGCAGCACGAGACGGTACACGGCTGCGGTGTGGTGCGAGGGTTTGCGCCAAAATGGAGGTTTTGATGCGATGGATGTGGTTGGCGCTCGGGTTGGTCGGCTGCGGAAACAAGCCTTGTGAGCCGGAACCCTTCGAGGGCACGATGTTCATCACCAGCTCCGCTTCGGAGTTCAGTGTATCCGGGCGGGTCGAGTGGCCGGCGAGCGTCCCCGAGGGCCTCCGGGTGCAGTTTGGCCTGGAATGGGCGGACGGAACGGGTGAACTGGGCGCGATTTCCGACGACGGCCTCTTGGATGCAAACGAATCGTGTGGCACGGGCACGACATTCAAAATGAAGGGGATTGTTCCTGACGAATATCGCGTAAAGGTGACCCTTCAGGACGATTCTTCCGGGAGTGACTCTGGCGCGTTTGATACGTTCGCCGTAGGATTCTCGGAGCCAATCGTGATTGACCGCGATGTCACGGGCGTAGTGGTCACTCTCGAACCCTGAACGCGCATCGCTGCGCATCCATCGGTGGACGCCGCTAATCTTCGAATGCGTCGACCGTGGGAGCCTGCTGGAGTGCCTCCACTACGGCTTTTCGCAGCGCTTCGGGCGCCTCGGGTGAATCCATATTCACCGGGACAGTGAGGCTCGTGGGTACAAACGACAGGCGTGCTCCGCCCCTTGCCGAGAGGTACAACCACCGGGTCCGGGGGTCGCGCCAACGAATCGGGCCGTGAACATCCTCGTGGTCGGCGGGGTCGAGGGGGTAGGTAGGACGACGGGGCGGCCCTTCGCCGCGACGGATTGCGGCATTTCGGGCCTTTCGTTCGCGCTTGCGGGCTTTGTTGTCGCGTCCCATCGGGTGGCTCCGTGTTGTTGCATGGGTAGCTTAGCGGATGCGCGACACGGAGACACCCCACCGGAGCAGTTCGACCACGCGCAGTCTTACGGGGTGGGGACCAACTTCCGCTGCTGGACGACGTTCGCGAACCACAAGGCGGAGTCCTTGAGGGTGCGCTGTTGGGTTTCAAAGTCGACATGGACGAGGCCAAACCGCTTCTCATAACCAAACGCCCATTCGAAGTTGTCCATCAATGACCAGCCGAAGTAGCCCGCCAGGGGCGCGCCTTGGTCGATGGCGTCGAGACAAGCTTGTAGATGTGCGTAAAGATACGCGCGGCGGCGGGTGTCCGCGACCGAACCATCGGGGCCGGGGCCTTCGGGCCAAGCTGCGCCGTTTTCGGTGATAAACATCTGGTGGACGGGATAATCGGCGGTGAGGCGCAGGAGGAGGGCCCGCAAGGAGTCGGGAGCGATTTCCCAACCCATGTCCGTGACTTGGTCGGGGCCAGGCACCGGGATGGTGCGGGGAGCGTTTTCGTCTTCAGGAATTTGGTCGCTGCGAAGGACGGCGCGGCTATAAAAATTGATGCCGAGAAAGTCGGTAGGAGCGGCAATCTCTTCGATGTCGCCTTCGCGTAAGAAGGGCAGGCCTTCGGGCGGCAAACGCCCCAAACGGGTGTAATCGGCGACCATATCGGCGGGGTAGGGGCGCCCATAGCAGGGGTCGAGGAACCAGCGATTGAAAAATCCGTCGAAATGCCGTGTAGCGTCGGCATCGGCGGCGCTTGGCGAGGCGGGTTCGCCGGGCGTGAGGTTGAGCGTAATGCCGACCTTGCTGCCCGGACTGTTGGCCCGGATGACGGGAACGGCGCGGCCATGGGACAACAGGATGTGGTGGGCAGCAGCGAGGGCCTTCGGCCAATCTTTGTGTCCAGGCGCGTGCTCGCCGGTCATATAGCCGAGCATCGCCGCGCACCACGGCTCATTGTGCGTAATCCAGTGGTTGACGCGGTCGCCCAGTCGTCGGCTCACGACATCTGCATAATGGACAAAATGGTCCACAATGTCGCGGGACGGCCAGCCACCTGCATCTTCGAGTGGTTGGGGCAGGTCCCAGTGGTACAACGTGACCCAGGGCGTGATGCCCGCTTCGAGGAGCGCGTCGACAAATCGGTCGTACCAGTCGAGGCCCGCGAGGTTGGGGCTGCGCGCGAAGCCGGTCGGCAAAATCCGCGGCCACGCGATTGAAAAGCGGTAGGCGTCAACACCGAGTGTGCGCATCAGCGCGATGTCTTCGGCCCAGCGGTGGTAGTGGTCACATGCGACGTCGCCGTTTTCCATTCGGACCACCTTGCCAGGCGTTCGGCAGAAGGTGTCCCAGATGCTCGGCAGGCGCCCATCTTTGTCGTGCGCGCCTTCAATTTGGTACGACGACGTCGCGACACCAAACGTGAAACCGGGAGGAAACGAACGAAGGGAGGACATAGTTCACCAGGGGCGGGATGGAAATGAATGGCGATTCAGTTTTCGGGAGTTCGCTGGCAGAGGCTCCACCACGGACCTTCTCCGGCGGCACGCGGCAGCGCGCGTGGGACGAGCGTTGGCCCGAGGCAATCGGAGCTTGCGGCGTGGCAGCGGGCGGCGAAGGGGCAGCCCGGCGGTGGGTCGATGACCGGCGGTGTACCGGAACGTGCGGGAAGCGGGCCGGGTTTGTGCCGTGCGGCGGCGATGAGGAGCTGTGTGTAGGGGTGGCTGGGCGTAGAGAGCACCCGCGCGGTCGGCCCTTGTTCCATCACTTGTCCGGCATACAGCACGACGATGCGGTCTGCCATAAACTGCGCGGCGGCGAGGTCGTGCGTAATGAAAAGCACGCCCAGGCCTTGCTCTCGCTGTAGGCGCCGGAGCAGCAGCAGCACTTCCATACGCACCGAGACGTCCAAGGAAGCGGTGGGCTCGTCGGCCACCAAGACGGACGGGCCGGGCGCCAAGGCGCGTGCGATGGCGACCCGTTGCCGTTGCCCGCCCGAGAGCTCGTGGGGGCGCCGGTCCAAAAAATCTATGCCCGGTGACAAGCCCACTTGGTCGAGCAACTGCGCGGCGGTCGCGCGCACATCGGCGCCTGCGCGTCCGTGAAGGTGCAGGGGGCGAGCGATGTGGTGCAAGAGCGTGTGGACCGGATTGAGCGAAGAATACGGGTCTTGGAAGACCATTTGAATTCGTTGGCGGGTGCGCGGGTCGCGGGCCGTCGACGGGAGAATCGGCAGTGGCTCGCCTTCGAAGGAAATCGTGCCAGCGCTGGCGTGCTGCAAACCGGCGATGACCCGGCCCAGCGTGGACTTTCCGCTCCCCGATTCGCCCACCAACGCCACCACTTCGCCGCGCTCTACCGCGAAGCTCACGTTGTGGGCAGCACGGAGGGTGCTGCGGGAGAACCAGCCGCCGCGGGGAAAGCGGACGCCTACGCCATCCACGGACAACAGGGGAGACGTCATGGCGTGTCTCCCACAAATGCGTGAATGCAGGCCACCTGGTGGTTCGCGCGGGTTTGGGTGGGAGGAGTCGCGTCCGAACAGACCGCTTGCCGCACGGGGCAGCGAGGCGCAAACACGCATCCGGCGGTGCGGGTGCCAGGGCGCGGAGGTGCGCCGGGAATCGGCACTGCCGCGCGTTCCTCGCCGATATTGGGCGGGCGTGCGTGGAGCAGGCCGCGCGTGTATGGATGACTCTGGGGACCGCCCAAAGCGGCTGCTGGTGCGACTTCGACCAGGGTTCCCGCGTAGAGCACCGCGATGCGGTCGGCGATGGTCGCGAGGAGCGAGAGGTCGTGGGTAATGAAGACCGCCGCAAACCCGCGCGCGGCTTGGAGGGCGCGAATGCGGTCGAGAATCTCTCGTTCGACGACGACGTCGAGCGCCGTGGTGGGTTCGTCGAAGACCACCAACTTGGGGTCAAGCACCAACGCCAGCGCAATCGCGACCCGTTGGCGCATTCCGCCAGAGAGCATGTGGGGGTGGGCATCGAGTGTTTCGGGTGCGAGGTCGACGAGGGCCATGCTTTCGCGTGCGCGGCGTCGGCGCTCGGACGCGCTCGGGATGCCGTGCGCAGCGAGGGTATCGTCGAAGTGGGCGCCGATGGTGAGCATCGGATTGAGGGCGTTGAGCGCCTGCTGGGGCACCAACGAGACGGTGCTCCACCACAGTTTTCGCAATGTGTCCGGTGGGGCCGCCAGGACGTCGTGTCCCGCGAGAGATACGTCACCACCAGTAATCACGCCGGGAGGTCCAAGGAGGCGAAGCGCGCCTTGCACGAGTGTGGTCTTTCCGCTACCCGACTCCCCGACGAGCCCGACAATCTCGCCGCGGGTCACCTGCAGGGAGACGCCGTGCAGGATGTCGGTGGTGCCGAATGCGACCCGAAGGTCGCGAATGTCGAGAATCGGCGCGCTCATGGGGTGCGCCGCACGGGCGTAGGCTGGGGGCCGGCCTCACCGTTGTTGGCGCGGGCGGAGAGTGCCGGATTGGTCATCGCATCCAGTCCAAAGTTGACCAAGGACAAGGCGAGGCCGGTGATTGCGATGGCGCTGCCCGTGGGCACAAATGTCCACCAAGAACCGGTCAATAGCGCGCTGTCATTGGTGGCCCAATAAAGGTTGGTTCCCCAGGTAACGGCGCTGAGGTCGCCGAGTCCCAGGAACTCTAAGCCGACTTGTGCACCAATAGCGTAAGTGGTAGCACCAATAAGTGCGCCGCCAAGCAAGGACGCCATATTGGGCAAAATCTCCCATAACAGCACGCGAAGGGGCGATTCTCCGGCCAAGATAGCGGCGTCGACGAAGTCGCGTTTGCGAATGCTCAGCACTTGGCTGCGCACCACCCGCGCGTTCCACGCCCAGCCGGTGAAGACCAAGACCGCCGCCATCGAGACGGGTCCGGCGGGGAGAAACGCGGCCAACACGACCATCAACGGTAGTCCCGGCAAGACGAGGGAGACGTTGATGAGCAACGACAAGGCTTCATCGACGAGGCCGCCCCAAAATCCGGCGAGTCCGCCAATGACCGACCCAAGAAGCACGACCAGCACCCCGACCAACACACCGAGGCCGAGGGTCGTGCGCGCGCCGACGACGGTTTGTGCGAGCACGTCTTGGCCTTGTCCGGTGGTTCCAAGCCAATGTTCGGAGGATGGCGGCGACAGCGGTCGGGCGACGAATGCGTCGGGGTCGCCGACCAACCAAGGCCCCACCAGCGCGACTGCAAACAGCAGCACCAGCAGCAACAGCCCCACGCGGGCTTGGGAGTGGTTCCACAACGCCTTCATGTACGGGTCCGGGGGTCAAGCAGGACGCTGACCAAGTCGACGATGAAGTTTGCCGCCAGAACCGCGAGCGAGATGGTCAGGAATAGACCTTGGAGCAGCGGATAGTCCTGTCCACGCACAGCTTGCAGCAAAAGGTAGCCTTGGCCGGGGTAGCCAAACACGATTTCGGTCAACAACGAACCGGAGAGCACAAAACCAATTGCCATGCCAAAGCTCGTCAGGCTGGGCAACAACGCGCTTCGTACGGCGTAGTGCCAAAAAATCCGACGCGGCGGCAGGCCCCGTGCTTGGGAATAACGAACGGAGTCGGTGTCGAGCACGCCGACGAGGGTATTGCGAAGGGTCAGCAGCCATCCGCCAAGGGAAGCCACAACCATCGTCGCTGCGGGCAAAATGGCGTGCTGGAGGACGCTCAGTACCCAAATTGCAGGCTTGCCGGGCGGAATGTCGGGGTCGACGGCGTGGCGCACCGGAAACCAGCCGAGTTGGAACCCAAATGCCCATACCGCGGCCATCGCCAGCCAGAAGTACGGAAACGCGCCGATAAACGCGAAAAGCGGCGGTGCGATGGTGTCCAGCCAGCCTCCGCGTCGCCAAGCGGCCACCGCGCCAATTCCTGAACCCACGGCAAACGAGAGCACCAGTGCGCTTCCCGCCAAAAATATCGTCCATAAGAGGCCCGTGCCGATCACTTCGGTAACGGGTGCTGGGAAATAGACGAGGCTGGTTCCAAGCTCTCCTTGGGCGACGTTTGCGAGGTAGGCGACATATTGGACCAAGAGCGGTGCGTCGGAGACGCCGAAGGCCGTGCGCATGGCGTCGAGGGCAGATGGGTCGAGGGTGCCCTGAAATCGAGCGAAAATGGCCGAAGCGGGGTCGCCGGGCATAAGCCGTGGCAAGAAGAAATTGAGCGTGACCGCCGCCCAGACCGCGAGCGCGTAGAACCCCATACGACGCAAGATTTGGGGGCCGCGCGCGCTCATTTCGCCGCCTCCCGCCATCGCAGCTGGGTCATCACGAGGAGCGGCTCGGGTGCGGAGTTGGGCGAAAGACGCGCGTAGGGTGCGTCCGGGCTTGGAAAGCCGTCCACCCAGCGCGTGTTGGCCTCCCCCCACGACGCGGAGGGAAACAACGGAAGGGCAGGGGCTTCATCAAGAAACACCTGTTGTATATCGGCTGCAATTTTATGCTGGGCGTCGGGGTCGACCGTGGCTTCGAAGGCGTCAAACAAGACCTCGGCGCGCTTGCTTCCGTATCGGTGCCAGTTTGCGCCGGCCGAGGTGCCAATCGGGACCACGCCTTCGGGGTCCATGAGGCCGCGCATCATGCGGTAGGGGGTGGGTCCACTCGTGGCCCAGCCGAGGGACAAAGAAAACTCTCCACGGGTGACGCGGTCAAACCAAGCCGTAAAGTCCCTGCCTTGCACTTGCACGTCAATCCCGATTGCGCGTAAGTCGCGGGCGATGACCTGCGCGGCCCGCACCCAATCGGACCAACCGGCGGGCGTGGTCAGCTCAACAGACAATACGTTCCCGTCTGGTCCCCGCCGCAGGCCATCGGGACCCCGCAAAAACCCGGCCGCATCGAGGCGCTGCTCGGCTCCTTGGGGGTCGTAGCGAACCCAGTTCTGGGCCTCGGGCACATCTTCGATTCTCCACCCAACATACCCATCCGAGAGTCCGGTTGGGTGTGAGGGGATAGTGTAGTCGTACATTGCGATTTGAACGAGCTTTTCGCGATTGATGGCCGTGCTGATGGCCTTGCGGACTTCGGCTTGGTCCAAGGGCGGTCTTGTGGTATTTACATAGAGGAAGACGGTGTCGCCGACGCGGGGAAACCATGCCAAATGGTGCTCAGGGTCGCGCGAAACAAAGGTGCGCTCCACCGCCGGTACGAAGGCCCCCGCCCAATCGATATCGCCTTGTGCGAGAGCCAACGTGATTTGGTCGTTGGACGACATCGCGGGGAAGCGAAGCGCCGAGACGCCCTCGGTGCCACTCCAGTGGTATGGATTGCGGCCCAATTCAAAGACTTGGCTGTCAAAGCGCAGCACTTCGGTAAACGGCCCCGATGCGACGGGGTTTGGATTGGTAAACGTGACGGGGTCTTTGACTGTCGACCAAATGTGGGTCGGAACGATAGGGGTGTGCGCGACTTCGAGAAGTCCAGGGGAAAATGGCCGCAAGAACGTGAAGCGGACGGTGGACGCATCGACGGCCTCTACCGATGCGAGAATGCGCCAGACGCCACCCGCATCGAGCGCGGGGTATTCGCGCAACAATTGGAATGTGAAGGCGACATCGTGGGCAGTAACGGGCTCTCCGTCGGACCAGCGGGCGTTTTCGCGTATGCCAAAGGAGAGCACGGTCGCTGGCTCGTCCCAGTGCCAGTGGGTCGCGAGCCAAGGGGTATACGCGCGGGTCATGGGATTGTAGACCAGCAGCGGCTCGTGAATGCCCGCGGCGGTCGGCCACCGCGCGCCGCCGAGCAGGAATGGGTTGAAGTTCCGCAGCCAGGTGCCTTGTTGCTCCTGCACCACGACCATCACGCCAGGGGCGCGGGTGTGCGTAGGCGGAGCGCAATGCAGGCTGACCGCGCACGCAAGCCCGATTCCCAAGGCCGCAACACCCTTCATTGGCTGCGCTCAAACACGCGAACCCAATCGACCCGAAGGTCGGCCGGAAACGGTGTCGTCGCGTTGGGGTCGCCAACGAGGTTGCCGCCGACCGCGACGTTGAGGATGAGGAAGAAGGTGTCGTCGAAGGCCCAGGCGGCGCCGTCGGGAAGGTCACCGGGCCGCACCGTATGGACCCGGCGGCCATCGACCCACCACACGAGGTGGTCGGGGTCGATGTCCACCGCATAAGTGTGAAAGGAATCGGCGGCGGTGGCGTCGGGCAAAACGGAGGTGGTCCCGATGCCGTCTGCACCCGAATAGCCCGGGCCATGCACGGTTGTGAGCACCACTTCGGGCTCTTGGCCGCGCAGCTCGAAGATGTCGATTTCGCCGCACGCAGGCCAGCCGAGGGTGCCAATATCACTGCCCAACAGCCAGAATGCCGGCCAGATGCCGTCTCCTGCGGGTGCTTGTATGCGCGCTTCGACGCGGGCGGGCCCTACTTCTACGCTACCCGCGGTGGTCAAGCGGGCCGAGGTATATCGGTTGCCTTCGTAATCCTCGGTCAACGCGCGAATTACGAGGTTTCCGTCTCCATCCAAAAATGCGTTTTCGATGCGGTCGGTGTTGAACTCAAGCTGGTTGTTGCCCCAGCCATCGCCGCCTACGTCGGGCTTCCAGTGTTCGGCGGGAGCCGCGCCGGCGGGGCCGTCGAACTCGTCGGACCAGACTTGGGTCCAGCCGGTTTCGACCGGGCCGGTGGGCGCAGTTGGGGGAGCGCATGCGACGGAAACGGCCACGGGAAGGCAAAAACGCCGGCTCATGGGCCCTCCACGGTCAGGTATAGGTCGTCGACCATCAAGGTGTCTCCGAGGGTGACGCCCTCGCCGACAATCAGCAACGGCACGGACACCGCGGAGAGGTCCGCGCCACCGTCTGAAAACGACGACAGTGGCACGTCGAAAGTTTGCCAGGTGCCATCCGCGACGAAACCGAGCGATGAGAGGCGGACGCGCGCTTCGACGCCCCCACCGGTCATTCCGAACTCGGCGTCCTCCAACGACGGCGAAGACGAGCGAAGGGAGACGTGCAGGGTGTTCCAGGCCGAGAGGTCCTCTGGGGTGTCCCAGTGCACGCCACCGCCGAACCAAACGGCGCCGGTTGTGGTCAAACTGTCCGAAACGTAGCCTTCAACGCGGTTGTCGGTTTGGGTGACAGAAAAAGTGCCGTCATAAATATAAAAATGACGTGTATCGTTGTCTATTTCGCGTATTTCGGATGCCCCGCCCTCATAAAACACGCCCAAGGAGAGGCGCTGGTCGCCGTCGATGTAGGGGTCGTCGCCCAAGAAATCGGGAGGCTCTTCGGTTTCGCCCTCTCCGCCGCTGGTGCCGCCGACGGTGAAGTACAGGTCGTCAATCAGCACGGATTCATCGGCGGCGGCGCCATCACCGACCAGAAGGAGCGGGACGGATACAAGGCTGAGGTCAACGCCTGCCGAGACAAAGGAGGCGAGGGGCAGTTGGAGCACCTGCCAAGTGCCGTCCGCGGTGAAGCCGAGGGAGGAAAGCGAGACGCGGCCTTCGTTGCCTCCACCCGCCATGCCGATGGACCACGTCGCCATGCTGGCGTCGCGGGTCTTTAGGGCGACGTGAAGGGTGTCCCAGTCGGAAAGGTCAATCGGCTGGTCCCAATGGACGCCGCCGCCCCACCACGCATTTCCCGTAGACACGATTCGATTGGATACAAAGCCTTCTGCGCGGTCGTCAGAGTCGGACAATACAAAAGTGTTTTCATAGATATAAAAATGATTGACGACGTCATCCAAGGGGATGCTGACGGATGCGCCACCCTCGTAGAATACGCCGATAGACAGCCGTTGGTCGCCGTCTTGGTACGGGTTGTCACCGTAGAAGTCGGGGTCGGACGCTGCGATGTCCCATTCTTGCGGTACGGGGTAATCGGGAATGCCCGGGTCGGGCCGACACGCAGCGACGACAAGGGGCACCAAGGCGTTCCATCGGCGCATGTTAGCCTCCGTCCTGGGGGGTGGTTTCGGTGGGTGCGCCGAGGGCTTGCAAACCCGCCTCTGCCAGGGGGGCCAAGTCCCACGCGAGGGTGCCTGTGGCGTCGTAGGTGACGGAATCGGGGAACGAAAGAATGACTTGCTCGTAGCCACGAATAGCGAGAGTCCAGACCAGGTAAAGGTCATCGTCCTCTACGCGACCGCCTTCGTATAGGGCTTGCATACACGCTGCGGTGTAGTATTGGTGTTCGCCTGTGGGTTGCAGTGCGAGGGCGGTGGCCCACGAGTAGACGGCGCGGTCGCAGCCACTTTCTTGCACGTCCCATTTGAGGTCGCTGTTGGGGTCGAGGGAGTCGGCGAAGGGGTTGGCGGGGTCGTCGAGAATGCTGGAGTCGGGGTAGACGCCGACATCTTCGCTCCATGGGTCGAAGCGGAGCTGCGTGAGGTCGGTCCCCGTGCGCCATGTGCCGGCGTCCAAGGCGCAACCGGTGCCGAAAACGGCCAGTCCTACGAGGAAAGAGCGGTCCATGGGTCACATCCGCAACGACAAATATGAAAAGAGCTCGAACTGGTGCGCGCCGACGCCAAACAGGAGCGGGTCTGGCGAGTTTTCGTCGAAGGTACGGTACTTCAACCGCAAGCCCAGCCGAGTGCCGTGGTCTTCGAGGGCAAAGCCGCGAACGCCCGTAGAGAGGTCCACGCGCGATTGGAAGGGGAACGTGAGGTTGAAGGTGCGGTGAAAGTCGTAGGGGCCCCAGTCGTTCCAGTGAAAGCTGGTCTTGAGCGCCGTTGTGTTCCACCACCAGTCGAGGTTGACCACCGTCCGCTCGACCAAACGTGCGTCGTCGCCGGTAGACTGGTCCTGGCCATGGGTGGCTCCCACTTGGACGCGGTGGGCAGGGCCAGGCCGGGCGAGCATCGTCAATGTGACGTTCCAGATGTCGGACGGGGGCGGCGCTGCGGAGAACGCGAACAGCTCGCCGGTTTCGAGGAAGCCGAATGCGGCGTCGCGGCTGGTGGGCTGGTGCCGGTAGACAAAATCCGCCGCCAACGCAATCGGCGCATCTTCGTGGAGCGGGTTGTCCCAGGCCCAAAACCATGTGGCAGGGGTAGGGTCCCACACGAGCAAGAGCTCGCCAGCGAGCGTTTCGCGATTGCCGGTGACGACAAAGGGGTCGTCGATCGCGTTGCGTGCAGCAGTGCCAGGGTAATACCATCCTGTTGCGTTATCAAATGTGCTGGGAATGGATGGTAGCGGCCCTACCCATGGCTTTTGTGCCAAGAAATTGGGGGCAATCTGGAACTTGCCGAAGTCGAGCGCCACACCGCCAAGCGCCTGGAGGCCATTTCCTTGGCCGCCGTCTTTGAGCGTCCAGCCCGTGAAGGTGGTGGTGGCGTCAGGCCCTCCATCTGCGACCAAGCCGCGCACGGCGCCTTGCAGGTAGGCGTGCGTACGTCCGGTTTCAAGGCTCAGTTTTGCTTTGGTGCCGAGCGTATCGACCCACTGAATCTTGTCTTCAAGCAGGTGCACGCCTGTGTCTTGGTAAGACAGGCCTTCCGCCGCGGGGCGTGGGTCGACGTAGGACATGCCCAGGCGGTCGGTGCCTGCGACAATGCCGCCCAGGTCGACGTGCAGAGCGCCAAGGTTGCGCGCGAGGTGGAGGGTGGTCTTGCGCGTGACCAGCTGGGGAATCGCGCGGTTGGCTGCGGCGGCGCCTTGGGCAGCCAGGTCTTCTTGGTGGATAAACGTTGCTTGGGTCTTTCCGAGAGCGTGGCCATAGCGGACAAATACGGCGGGGTTCGCTCCCCAGTAGACTTGGGGGCCGCCTGCAATAGACAAGCCTTCTAGCGCTCCTTTGCCCTCGATTTCCGTGCCAATGGGGACCGCGGCATCGTAAATGTCTATATTTTCACCGTAAAAAGCCTCACGGTATAGGCCAAAAAAGTCGCCCTTGTAGCCCCAGTGGAAGTGACCGACCCGGTAGTAGGCGTGGAGACGGAACAGGTCGTGCTCCCACTTGCCCTCGGCTTGGTACAGTCGTACCCGCTCCTCTCCCAGTGCTTCTTCGGCCAATGTGCGGGTGTCTTCGTCGGCGCTGGTTGCGGGTACTACAGCCGTTTCGGGGGACGAGAGGAGTTTTCCGGCGCGGGTCTCGTAAGACAGCCGGTCGATGGGGTTTTGGGCCACATTTCCAAGGACGTTGACCGACGCGCGGACCTGCAAAGAGTCGGCCGGCGACATTCCGAGGTCCACATACAACGACTCCCCATGGTCGTAGTCCAAGCGTTGCTTGCCAACGCCTTCGCGTGTGCTGTCTTCGGAGGCGGTGCCCGTAAGGTCGAGGCGCATGCCCATGACCCATGCGTCGGTGCGGTCTGCGCCTTGGGCCGCGTTGCGGTCGGTGTGGTAGCGGAGCGCGCCAGCACCAGGGTCGATGGCGGCGAAGTGTGCGTCGATGACTGCTTGGGTCGTCGTGGCTGCGTAAGGGTCAAGGGTCCAGGCTTGCTGCAGCGTAGAATATGCGGGGCGTGGGTAGACATAAAAGTGACCATCGGCGTCGGGTTTGCCTTTGGCCGTGATGCCAAACCACTCCTCGTTCATATTGTTGCGGCCTTCGACATAATCTTCGACGTAGCCACCATTGGGCCAGCTTGCGGTGGGGTCATGGATGTCGAGGTTTTCGGTTTGCTTGTGCTTCCACCAGCCGTCCGACCACTGGAACTGGTAGCCGCCAATTGCGTTGCCTACGCCGTGACCATAGGCGTTTTCGTAAATGTCTTCCCATTGGCTTCGGACGTAGCGCGCTTGCGTAATGCTGTCTTCTACTTGGTTTTTTGCATCGAAAGCGTCGGCGCCAAACTCGCTGTAAAAGATGGGCACACCGAGTTCTTGTTGCACGCGCGCGTACAAGTCGCGTGCGGAGGCCCCGCGATAGACATTGGTGCCAAAGAGGTCCATTTGTCCAGCATGTTGCGCGACGAGGTCAAGGTATTGGAGGTCTCCGTTGCAGATAGCGACGGGAATTCCCGGTGCCGTCGCATGAATCGCGTCGATGGCCTCACCGAATAGCGTATAAAGGTGTGTTGCTCTCGCTGAGCCTTGTTCTTCGGCGGGTAGCGCCTCTATTTCAAAACTTGACCAGTGCAGGCCATAGTTGTTTTCATTTCCCAGCATAAACATCAAAACGCCAGGAACCTTGGCGAATCGTTGGGCGGAGGCGAGCGTTTGTTCCAAAATCGCGGCGCGATGCTGGGGATTGGAGTAGTCTACGGTGGGGGTCCAGACGCCATTGATGGTGAGGCCATAGCGTCCGAACAGCGGGTTCACCATCGTTCGGATGCCATACCGTTCGAAAATCCACTCCACCCATTTGGGAGGGATGTCGTCATATTGGCGAATCGAGTTGACGCCCAAGTCGCGGAGCATCGCCATTTCTCGATGAAGCACCGTCTCAATGAAGGAGTCGGGCTGGGTCCATAGAGAATAGCGGTAGTTTTGGCCAATGGGCATATAGCCCCAATTCATCCCTTTGATGAAAAAGGGCTGGCCATCAACGTGCAACTGCGCCCCAGCGGTATCCTTGACCACCGTGATGGTCGATGCCGGGGCAGGTTGCGGTGATTGCGCGGTGGCCGTCGAGGACAACCCGAGGGCTATCCCCAAGACCAGCAACGTGCGGCTCCGCGACAGGGGGGCCACGGCTTACTCGACCTTATAAAGCATAAGGTCGTCGAGGTACACGCCGCCGCCATCGTAACAATCGGCGACCTCGCCAACGCAATGCCAGAAGCTCAGGCCCGCCTGCACTTTCGTGGCGCCTGCGGGGACGGTACCTGTGGCGGTCAAGGTCAGCCACGTGTTGGTGTCGGAACCTGCGGTGACCGGCGCCGACTCGTCCATGCCATAAAAGGTGAACGAATCGTCGAAGTATTTGAGCCAAAGCGTCGCATAGGTGCGGGTTTCGCCCACGGCGTCGTTGGCATACATATAACCGAGGCCTTCAATCGTATACGTTTCGCCTTCGGCGGCCGCAAACTCTTGGTAGATGGGCGTTTCGGTTTCTCCGCCGGTAAAGACGCCGTAGACCTTGATGGACTTCATGCCCTCGCCAGCCATGAAGGGCGCGTCGTCGGGGTACATCGCGTCGCCGGTGGAAAGGACCGCGTAGTTGCTTCGGTCGGTCGGCCAAATCAACCAGCTACCGTCCCAGCCTGCTTCGAAGTCGCCGTTGACGAACAGGTTGACGGGGTCAGCATCCGTATCGGCGTCTGTATCCGCATCGGTGTCGGCGTCGGTGTCCGCGTCGGTGTCGGCATCCGTGTCGGCGTCGGTGTCAGCATCCGTGTCCGCGTCGGTGTCCGCGTCCGTGTCAGCGTCGGCCTCTTCAGTGGTTTCACCCACGGTGGTGCCCGAGGAGGACGCGGGCGTCTCTTTGGTACCACAAGCGGACAGGCCGATGGTGACGGCGAGGAGGGTGAGGGACAAGGGAATACGGGACATTTGCGCCTCCAGGGTGAGGGGTAGTATGCGCGGCGCTTGTTAGGCCGGCGCACGCCAAATCGGGAAGTCGGCGGAAGTGCCGTCTCCCATCAAAACGGTAGAGGGGTCGGACAATGCGGCTTGTAGCAACAGCGTCGCGGCGCCCAAGGCAACAGGCTCCGCGGCGATATCGCTCACCAGCACGCGGGTGTCGGCCACGGATGTCCACAATGCGCGTTGCCGCATGGACGCACGAAGGGGGGCGAGCAGGAGGTCGCCGGCGAGCGTGAGGCGGCCGCCGAGGATGATGCACGCGGGATTGATGAGGTTGAGGAGGTTCGCGAGGGCGATGCCGAGCCACTGGCCGGCGTGCCCAATCAACTCGCGGGCGTCGGGGTTGCCGGCGCGAGCCGCGTCAATCAAGCCGGGCAATGTAGGACCATCTGCCCAGGAAGGAACCGCCTGCGCCAACGAAGGAATGCCCCGTGCGCGCGTCAACAGCGAATGCGTGCCCACGAGGGCCTCTAAACAGCCGTACAAGCCACAGCGACACAAGGGGCCGTGGGGGTCGATTGCCGTGTGCCCGATTTCGCCTGCAATGCCCCCTGCGCCGCGGTAAATGTCGCCGTTGATGATGATGCCGGAGCCAACGCCCGTTGCAACTTTGACGTAGGCAAAGTCGGTGAGGCCGCGGCCGACGCCCCACCAATGCTCCGCGAGCGCCCCGAGGTTGGCATCGTTTTCGAGGGTAGCAGGGAGGCCCCTGTGGGTCTCTACCCAAGCCTTGAGGTCGATTCCGCGCCAGCGTGGCAGAATATCGGGCGACAAACGGCCAGGGTGCTCGGCGAGAATTGGCGAAGGCACGGCGATGCCGATGCCGGGAACGGGGGCGGTCGCACCTTCCACAAGCTCGTCGAGTAGGCGGCCAAGGCGGCACAGCGCACCTTCGGGGTCGCCCTGTACGTCGTGCTCGGTGCGCAAGGTGCAAAGCAGCTTCCCGCGAAGGTCCGTACGCACGCCGGAGATGTGGCTGGCGCCCAGCTCAATGCCGACGAGGTGGAAGCGCTGCTCGTTGAACTGGAGCAGTTGCGCCGGCCGTCCTCCCGTAGATTCGCGTTGCAAGCCTTCGTGCACCAAGCCGTTGTCAATGAGCTCGCCGGTAATCGCGGAAACAGTGGCACGGCTCAGGCCACTGTCGCGCGCGAGGTCGACCCGTGCCGCGCCGTCGGGTGCTTCCCACAACGCCCGCAGCAAGAGCGCGGTGTTGTGGGAGCGGAGGTCGTCGCGTCTCGCGGGGGGGCGGCTTCGTTTGGTCGGTGAATAAACAAACATGCCGGTAGTGTACCGCGAGCGATTCCACCGTCAATCGTTTTCTGCGTTCGATCTGGGGTTCGACAGGCAAGCAGTGGATTTTGGGTGCATGGCGAACACTGCATTTGGTGGGATTTCTGGAACCTCACCCCTGGGTCAATGTAGCTGAAGTAGTTGTGGCAGAAAGGCGAAGGAAGACTGCGGCGGAGAGAATTCGCACTTGATGTCGATGTTTCTGGTGGGCGAACCGCTGTGTGCATACCCGCGGGAGGTCCGCGCTGCATTCCCAAAACGCCTCCGCGCCAGGCGGCGGCAGTTTACTCCACTGCGATGTTGTAGAGCTCCTTGTAGGTCTCCAACTCCTGTTGCTTGATATCCTTGAGTTCCGTGATTTTCTCTAACTCCGCTACGTTGGAACGAAGTTGAGCCTGGAGGTCCTCCAGTAGCTTTGTTATTTCATCGATGGTTGCGCTTGACGTAAACGCCTTTTGTCCCGCTGGAGAGCTGCTTTGTCGTGCTACTTCCAGCTTCTTTGCCAATTCCGATATCTTAGCTTCGAGTTCTTTGACTTTCTTATCATGCTCGTCTTCAGCTTTTTCAATGGCCGTAACCTCGGCTTCTTTGGATACGACAGCTTCGCTTGCAGCATCTACTTTTGCCTTTGTCTCCGTTTCAATCTGTGCTTTAATCAGGTCTGCGGTCGATTCCAAAACCTTGTCCATTGTTTCGCTGTACGCGGCGGAGTCGACGGTTCCATTTGCCCAGCCGATACAGTTCATAAACAGCGCATACTGAGAGAATTGTACGACACTTGTCATATCATACACCTTCCCCACGGTTTGCGTGTTGCCAAGTGTACCTGAAATGCCGGTAGTCGGGTCGGTAACCACAACCGAAGTGGCATTGTTTGTCGTCGCCGGTCCAACAGGCTCCGGGCAATAGACCTTGTATTTCCCAGTCGTCCTGCGGTAGTCCCCATCTTTCGACTGCGAAATGTCTGCATTGCGCCACACCATTGTCGTCCTCCGCGTGTTGGAGCGGCCCATCGAGGCGCAGCCGTTCAATAGGAAAAGCAACAGAAACATGAGTGAAATTCGCGTGTGCATCGTTTCCTACTCGAATTCGGTCGGCACAGGCCCAAAGCCAATGTTCCCAATCCACGAATGTTGGGTCATTTGTGCCGCCGCCCTGCTATCCTATCGGATTATTTCGCCAAGATGGGTCCGAAAATTTCTGTGTATTCTCCGATAGGAATGATCCGTGTGCGGATGGGCGGAGTCGAAAACGACGTGTTGACGGCATATGTTGGTAAGGAGACGTAGGATCGTGGGTCGGCGTCTCGGAGTCGTCCACCTTGGCCCTCCTCGGCACGCAAGGCGCATTGCCGGCAGCGCTCGCCGCGACACTGCTGTCACCATCGCCGTTTTCCGACTCCCAATTTCAGGTAATCCCCGATTGTGCCGGTTTACGAAGCTTTATACGCTGATCATCATTCAAACTGCGCCCATGTGGGGGCATAGCGAGGCTATAAATGAAACGGTTGGGAACTGCGTTGTGTCTCGGGGCTTTTATCGGAGCCGGGTGTGAGACCCCAAAAGGCCCCAAAACGTCGGCCGGCGACTGCTCGCATACGGTGGCCAAAACAGACAACGGCGAAATCTGTGTCGGTGCATCGGGCGATGCTTCTGGGTTCTTTGACGAGGTCGTCGCGATGCGACCTGGCCTCGGCGGGGAAGGCAGCGGGCTCTTGGGCGAGTATTTGTATGACGACTGGGGTGTGTTGGTCGAGCCTGTCGTGGTGCTCGACGCTTCGGACGGCCCAGGCGGCGCGAGCCTCTGGCAATCCCACGGTTGTGCAGCCGTGCCAATGTCGTGGGGCATTCAGTTGGAGGACAATGCTCCTGTTGTCATCGCGGAGAATGGTGACGCTGTGCAGATAAATATATGGTGGCTCGCCCACGATGGCTGTGTTTTCAAGTGTACGTCGGATGTGATTTGCGATGACGCGCTGGTCGGCACCTATATTGAAGAGCCGTATCCTTACTGGCAGGGCGCGACGGTGACGCTTTGGTCAGCAGAAGCGGCTGCGCGCGAGGATTTTCAGGGACGAATCTCAATTTATGGCGAGCGGTGGAAATAGCGGCGCTTTTGTCGCTATTGGAAGACAGAGCAGCGCCGGCGGAAGGACCCTCCGATTATGAGCTGTGCTCGGAGGCTTCGGTCGACAAGGCATCCTGAAACGACAAGGTGGGCTCCAGCAGGAACTCTGCGGTGGTTTCTTCGCTATGGGCGGGCAACAATACGGAAATTTGGGTGCCCACCTGTTCCACAGAACGAATCCAAATCTCTCCTCCCAGGGACTTGATAATGTCGATGGAGTTTGCAAGTCCCAAGCCTGACCCGGAGCTGCCCTTCGTGGAAAAATGACGCTCCTTGCAGCGTTCTAACACCTGCGGTGACATTCCGATGCCGTCGTCACGCACGTCGATTTGAATCGCGCCTTCGTCTGGCTTTCGGCGGGCACGCAGACGGAGCTTGCCGGACCCATTGGCCTGTTTTGCGGCCATCGCATCGGCTGCATTCAGCACGAGGTTGAGGAGCGCTTGTCGAAGGTGGCTTTCGCTCGTACAAAGCTCCAGGCCTGGGTCAACATCGACGGTAATGATGCAGCCACGAGCATTCGCGCGAATTCGATGTTGTGTTAGGCGCACGAGACTGTGCAAGAACGTGCTGGCGTCGAAAATCGTGTGCACGGGGTTCTCGTCGCTCACCTGCTGGTACATTGCGCGAAGGGAGCGAACCAAGCGCGCGCCGTCTTCCGAAATGTGCGCCAAGTCGCCGGCGATAGACGCGAGGTCCGTGCTGATTGGCTCCGCATATGTGCTGTTTGGGTCGTGCGTGATTTCTATGAGCGTATCGGCAGCAAACGCGATGGGAACCAAGAGATTGTTGAAATCATGCGCAATCCCCGCGGCCATATCGCCCACGGCTGCGAGGCGTGCTTGCTGTAGTTGTGCATGTTGCGATGCTTGGAGGTCCGCGAGCGCCTTCGCGAGCTGTTTCTCGGTGTGGGTTCGCTGCATGACCTCACGGCGAAGCGTTTGGGTGGCGACTTCGAGCTCCAACTCACGGGTCTTCTCCGCCGTGATGTCCAAGAACGCACCCTCTGCGAGGACAAGTCCGCTCTCCAGATGAAGGTGAAGGGCCGAGCGGAGGGTGTACCAGCGATATTCGCCGCCGGGCGGGCGAGCGCGAAAAGTGCCCCCTGCAAAGGTATGCACTTGTGCCTTGTGGACAATCTGTTGGCACGCCGCGAAGTGGTCTTCGATGTACTGCGCCATGTGGGGTACGTCGTCGGGATAAATTGCGGCCACGTAGTCTTGGAGAATAATTTGCGCCGAACCTTGGCTTTTGATGCCAGGAGTCGAAAAAATAGCCAAATAGCATGCTTCCGACTGGTTGAAGGCATTCATCGCCGGGCTCTCGGGAAACATCGCAAATCGGAAGGGGTGTACGCCGAGGTCAATCAGGGATGATGGGAGGGTCGTTGACATCGCGGGACTCAGTGGGAGAGGCGGAACATTGCAACCTAACTATATCATTATATCATGCAATCATTATGGGAGCGGCTGACTTCATAAACTGTGTTGTCATTTCCTCCGATTGCAAGTGGTGCGAGGATGGTGACCGCAACGTCATTATTTGTCGTCGGGTGCCG
>CAZCUX010000017.1:122536-139860 GCA_964502005.1 uncultured Enterobacterales bacterium | reverse complement strand
GTCGAACGAGCTTTGACCTCGGTGATTGAGTTCATCCAAAAAGTCGAACGAGCTTTGACCTCGGTGATTGAGTTCATCCAAAAAGTCGAACGAGCTTTGACCTCGGTGATTGAGCTCATCCAAAAAAGTCGAACGAGCTTTGACCTTGGAGGCTGCGCTCGGCCAAGTCGTCACGATTCCTCGGGCGGTGGTCGACCGTGGCACCCCATCTCCGGAAACACACACCAACCGTCACAACCTGGCGGAACACGCAGACCAAACGAAGCTTGGGCCAAACCGGAGGCGGAACGCGCCCCCGTCCCCATCACCTCGCCCTCCCGGATACAGCCGAAGGGCGCGTGCTGGAGCCAACGGAGAAGCAGCGGGCCGAGCGGCGAACAGGTTGGGCCGGGTTGGGTCGAAGGGTAGCCAGTCCGCCAAACCAACCGCTGCTCGCCCGCACCAAGCCCCCCAGACAGCGCGTGGGCGGTCATTGTCGTGTCCCCCCCGCCAATCGCAACGGACGCATCCACGACAGCTCAGACCGCATTCGCGACCGGACCGCGTCGCGGTCCTCATGCTGCGACAGACCCTTGCAGGATTGCATAACACTCGTTATACAAACTACGCATCTGGAGGAAGCGATGAACCACCCCCGTACCCCCGCATTGTTGTTGTTCCTGTTGACCGCGTGTGATTCGCCCGCCGAAACCGCACCCAAAGAGGCCAGCGAAAGCGCCGAAACGTCGACAGACGACGACGCGACGCCGACCGATAGCGAAGGCGACGACGGCGGAAGCGGCACCGAGCCTGAAGACACCGCAGACACCGATGGCGGCACCGATGGCGGCACCGACGGCGGCACCGACGGCGGCACCGACGGCGGCACCGACGGCGACCCCGACCCCGTCACCTGTGGCGCGCCCACCCACCAAGCGACCATCGCGACGCCCGAAGGCCCGGCCTACGCAGACATCGCAGACGTCGACGGCGATGGCCGAAACGACCTCGTCGTCGCCTCGTTCGGTACCTTCAATGGCATCTCCTTGCCCAAAGGCACGGTTCGCTTGCTGCGATGGGGCACCAGCCTCGCAGACTGGAGCACCACCGACGTCATCGCAGAAGATGACGGCTTGCACTTTCCCAACCAACCCACCGCAACCGACGTCGACGGCGATGGCGACCTCGACATCCTCGTACCTACCGGCTTCTTCTTGTGTACCTTCATTGGCGGCAACGATTGTGGCGGCCTCGTTTGGATGGAGCAAGACGGCGCAACGTGGACCCGCCACGACATCATCGCACCCGAGCAAGTCCTCTTTTACCACCACGCCGAGTTGGTCGACTTCAACGGCGACGGCATCGACGACATCGTGACCACCGGCGAAGAAATGGCAGGGTTCGTGTCCGGCTCCACCCGCGCCATCACCGAATGGTACGCCGGGCTTGGGGGCGGCTCCTTCGCGACCGCACCCTACACTATCGGCCAGGGCCTCGGCAGCTTCCCCCGCGTCGCCGATGTCGACCATGACGGCGACCTCGACATCATTGGCGCCCAGTTCTTCGAAGAGAGCGCCAGCTTTGCTTGGTTTGAGCGCACGGCAGACCCAAGCCCGGAAAACGCCGCTGGTAGCTTTTCTCACCATGTCCTCTCCACCGCCCACGGCCCGGCGATTCAACTCCACCTCGTCGATGACCTCTACGGAGACGGCGTGATGCGCGCCGTTGGCTCCAACCACACCAACACCGCGAAGCGCCCCCCAGACCCCGAAGAGTCCGTGCTGACCGTCCTCACACCCGGTGCCGACCCCACCGCACCGTGGCAATCCGATGTCATCTCGTCGGGCATTGTGTCCGACTACAACGTCCTGGTTGAGCTGGCCGCGCCCGGCATCTTTGACGTGGGCGACATCGACGGCGACGGCGACCTCGACATCCTCCTCGCCGGAGACGGTGCCCCCTACGTCTATTGGTACGAGCAATCTACCCCAGGCACCTTCGTCCAACACACCTTGATGAGCGGCATGCGCCAAACCGGCGGCGCCCGCATTGGCGACCTTGACGGCGACGGCTGCAATGAGTTGGTCCTGACCGCTTATGAAGACAATCAAGTGATTGTGTTTTCGCGATAAGACCAAAAAAACGCGAGGAGACCCCCAACTTGGTCCGGCGGTCTCGCCCCTCCTACCGAAAGGACAAGGTATCGGTGCTGCCGGACCCTATCCCCGCAATTCCTCGCTAGTTTGCGACCCAAGTCAGTTGACACACACACGCGCACATGTTTGGTTGAGCCTTCCACCCGCCTTGGAGGCAACCCATGCTCTTCCGCTCCTTACACCACGCTCGCCCGCCCCGTCGGCACCTCCGATGGACCATCATTACGTTGGGCACAGCGCTATTGGCAACAGCTACAACACGCAACGCCAACGCCTTTTGCGGCACGTATGTCGCCTCCGCAGGCACAGACGTCTACAACCAGGTGAGTGAAGTTGTGCTCGTGCGCCAAGGCACCCGCACGGTATTGTCGGTCTCGAATGACTTTGTGGGGGATGCCTCTCACTTTGCCATGTTGATTCCGGTACCCGAGGTGCTTGAGGAGTCGCAGATTCATGTGCTCGAGTCCACCGACTTCGACTTGATACGTAACTACTCGATGCCGCGGCTCGTGCAATACTCCTGTTCCGACTTCACACCCCCATTTACCCATCCCTGCCCCTGGATACGATATGATTGTGAAGAATGGCCTGGTTCGAGTAGCGGCGAAGGGGAAGGCGAAGGGGAAGGGGAAGGCGAAGGAGCTGGCGGAGGCGGCGTTTCCGTCGAAGCACAGTACGTTGTCGGCGAATACCTCATCTCCATGTTGTCTGCGACCGACTCCGCGAGCCTTCTTTCGTGGCTCAACGGGCATGGCTACGCGATTGGTGGGGAAAAGCAAGCTCTGTTGCAAGAGTATATCGACGCCGGGCGTTACTTTTTGGCCGCCGAGATTCGCGACGATGCCGAACTCGTCGAGGGTCAGCTCCTGTCTCCCTTGCAGTTTTCCTATGACGAGGAAATGTTTTCGTTACCGATTCGCATCGGCACCAGCTCGTCCCAAGGAAGCCAGGACCTCATTATTTATACATTGACCGATATCGAATCGGGTCGTACCGGAATTGCCAACTACCCCGAGTTTGCCGTCGAAGACGAGTGCATGTGGGACACCGCGGGCGAGTCATTCGGTGAGTTCTACAATATGAAGTTCACCGAAGGCTACCAGAGAGAGCCGGGCGCGGACTGGGCCTTGGAGTATGCATGGCCCGTATACGCCGGAGGGGGCAGCCACTGCGACCCTTGCACGGGGCCCGCGCCCGAGACCCAGCAACTCAAGAACCTTGGGTTTCAGGTTGACAATATCACCTATCCAGAGTTTTTCGTCACGCGCTTGCATATGCGCTACAGCCCCGTTGAAGCGACACAAGACCTTGTGTTGTACCAAAGTGGGATTCGGGACAAAGAGCAAATCCGGTATATCGAATACTTATACGAAATGGAAGACCGGTACCCGATTTGCGGCGAGGGATGGGCCTCCGCGCCTGGCGAGTGCGTATTTGAAGACCCCTACGCCGATGTCGAATGTATCTCGCAAGCAGAGTGGTTGGAGCAATGTGCGAACGGGGGACAAGACACCGTCGACACCAATTCCGCCCAACCCCAAGACGAATCCAACTCTAAATCGAAGTCTTCTTGCAGCAGCATTTCAACGATTGCCCCCCAAACGCGTGCAAGCTGGCTTGGTCTCGCGATGTTGACGGCGGCATTTGTCGGCATGCGGAGGCGCCAATGAGACCGCATCTCCTCGCTTTCACTTCACTGCTCATGGGCTGTAGCCAACACACTCCAGGGGGCAAGATAATTGACGGCACAACGGACGCGGAGGAGACCACCCATCGCGACGACAACACCACCCACGACGACACCACCCAGGACGACACCACCCAGGACGACACCGAGGACGAAGAGGTCCCCTGCGACGACCCAACCTTATGGTACGCGGACAATGACGGCGATGGCTACGGCATCGACAATGCCGCGTCCAATGTCGAAGCGTGTACCCAGCCGTACCGCATGGTCGCAAATGCAGACGACTGCAACGATTCCGCTTCTACGGTACACCCAGGCGCAATAGAATCCTGTGACGGCCTCGACAACAACTGCGACGGCATCGCAGACGACAACCCAGACCCCGCGCTTGGGGCGGTTTCTATCTATGTTGACCGCGATAGGGACGGATTTGGAACAGGGGCGTCCGTCGGCACTGTTTGCCCTCCCGTCGCCGCAGGCTATTCCTTTCGGAACGACGATTGTGATGATACCCGTCGCAATGTAAACCCAGGCCACCACGAAGTGGGAGAGAACGCGCTCGACGACGACTGTGACGGGCTTGTCGATATGGCAGGTTCGTTCGCAGGAGACGTCACATTTACCCGCTATGACACCAGCGGTGCGCTCATTTGTGCGTTCCATTTTCAAGCCGAAGGACCGTTGTTCAACAACTGCGAAAATTGTGACTTCGCATTCGACCTTTCTGTGACCGAAGCGGCAATCGGCCACATCACTCCCGATGCATGCGCCGGATTCCTGCCGCGATTGGGGCTCGGCTTTGCCGTCCAGCCGGATGGGTATGGGCGAGCGTACTATGCCATTTCTGTCGGAGCCTATGTCGATGCTGCCTACGAAGACTTTTATGAACGGTATCCATACTACTCATACTACGGAGGATTTGACGGTTCGTGGCGAGAGGAACTTTATGATGGCTACGGAACACATGCTTGGTACCCTGGATACGATGGGACCATAACGTATGAAGGGGGCGACTTTTCGGCGGATTTCCCCTTCATCCGTGCTGGCAACACGTACTCTACGACAGTTCGCGGAACGGTCACCTCAAGCCTATAACGGCGTAGCGAACGGCGTTTCCCTGTGCGCACACTGCACATCAGGGAACGCGCGACGGCCGGGCGGGGGAAGCAGCAAGCCCCTGCCCCACGACTCGCGATGGCTTCACGTCCCCCGCCCCATTTACGGTGGCCAAACGTCCCGTACGAAGTGAACACCAACGACTCCAAGCGTCGCTCCCCCGCCGTTGGGTCCCGATGAAACCTTTAGGGGGGGGCCTTGTCAAATCCAATAGGGTCCGCCGAAAACGGGGCCGCAGAAGCCGGCCTTTCTGGGGGAGGCCTCCACCGACCCACCAGCCCAGAACCCACGGACAATCTACATTTTCGCGACTGCGCCCGCGGCAACGAGGGCGTATGCCCTGCGCACATCGACGTGCCAAAGATAGAGAGCGATAGCCAAACTCGGCCATACCGACAAGCCCACGACATAGGATGGTCTTACAAACACCACTTTTTCGCGCATTCGAAGCACGACCGCGCGAATCCCCCCCTCCAAATAAGCCATAAACACGCCCGCGTTCGGTCCAGCGAGGGTGCACCGGTGGTCGATTGACTCCGCCAAGTCATCATCGTAGCGTCGCCCACGATTCCCCTTCGCCTGCGCTACGGCACTCTCGTTATGTCTATCCGGCTGGTTGCGTTTCCGACGCACCTGACATCTCCCACCCGCAATCGCACCAGCACTACATTGGAGCGTTTGGCCACCGGCTTGCGCATCAACCGTGCCGCCGACGACGCGGCGGGCCTCGGGGTCGCGGTCAACCTCGAAGCCGACGCGCGTGGCGCCGCGATTGCCTACCGCGGGATGAGCCGCGCACTCCAGATTCTCGACGTGGCAGAGGGCACCCTGCGGGAGCAAATCGACCGCCTCCAACGGATGCGCGAGCTGGCAGTCGAGGCCGCTTCGGGAACGCTGGCAGACGAAGAACGCCAATACCTTCAAGACGAAGTGCAGGAGCTGCGCCTGGAGATTTCCCGCGCCGCCGCGGTCGAAGCGGGGCCCGGCCAAAAGGTGCTCGACGGTTCTTATTCGTCGTCGGGCCTCGGCGCGAAGTCCGTCGCGATGGACGGTAGCGCGCGTACATTCATCGAGATTGACCTCGACGCCGCCGACGCGGCTTCTTTGGGCCTCGGAGGAACAAGCGCCACCCTCGACGCTGGCTCCGCGGGGCTGACGGGCTTGGCCATCGACGGCCTGCTCGTGTCTCCGGGCACCATCACGATCTCTTCGGTGGACATCGCCGCCACCGGCGCCGACATCACGGGCACCTCGCCGGCCGACAGCCAGCTTGCAACGGGCGGCACCCTCGACCTCACCGTGAATTCGCGCCGCGTCGACATCGCCCTCGACGGCGACGAAGCGGCCGTCTTGACCTCGGGCGCCGCGCCCACCTCGCCCCTTGCAGTGGGGGGCACCCTCGACCTCACCGTTGATGGAGTGTCCGTTTCGGTCGATGTCGATGGCTCTACGGCCGCCACATTGACCGGCGGAATCGCCACCACGCCCCTCACAAGCGACGCGACGCTCGCCGTCAGCGTCGATGGAACCACGCGCAGCATCAGCATCGAAGGCGTCTCCGCCGCGACCATTACCGGCAGCGGCGTGATGGACCTCCCCCTTGCGGTGGGCGGCGACCTCCACCTCTCGGTCAATGGGTCGGCGGTCACCGTCGCGCTCCATGGCGGCGAATCCGCTGTGCTCACCGGCAGCGCGAGCGTCACAGGACTCATCGCGACGGCGGGAACCCTCGCGGTCGACATCGATGGCACGACCTACACGGTGGCCGTCGACGGCAGCACTTCGGGTACAACCGCCGGCTCTGCCAGCCCCACCGGCCCCCTGGCCGCCACAGGCACGCTCGCGTTTGCCGTCGATGGGACGGCCTATTCGGTCTCCGTCGACGGCTCAATGCCACCAACCGTCGCAGGCACCGCGTATTCCGGCCAGTTGACACAGCCCGGGACCCTGTCGGTGACCGTCAATGGAACGACGGCGAACGTGACGGTTGCCGCCGCCACGTCCGCTTCCTTGACGGGCGCATCGGCAGCGGCGACGTACTTCGACAATAGCGGCACTCTGAGCGTGACGGTCGATGGCGTGACCGCCACGCGAACGGTCACCGGCTCGACGGCCGCGACGACCTCCGGCACCTTCGGCAACAATGGGCGCATCAACGGAAGCGGAGGCACCCTCGAGCTATCCATCGACGGTGTCGCGTATTCGATTGCACTCGCGGTGAATGACCCCGGCGCCACGGTCGTCTCCAAAATCAATGCCGCGATTGGAGGCGCGGGCACAGCTTCTTACGACGGCGCAACCAAAACCTTGACCCTCACGACCACCAACCTCGGCTCCGACGCAAAAATCGAAGTCCTCGGCACCACCGGCGGCTTGCCCATTGGCGAACTGGGCCTCACCATCGGCTCCGTCGACGTTGGCACCGATGGCGACCGCGTCGTCGATGTGTTGGCCGACCTGGAGGCATCCCTCGGCGGCGTCGGGCAGTTCTCGCTGGTCGGCGGCGTCGCGACCCTCACCTCGGGCACCGAAGGCGCCAGCAGCACCGTGTCGATTGGGGGGACGGCCGCGGTCGTCGCGGAGCTGGGCCTGACAACGGGCGACGCCGACACCGGCTCCGATGGCGACACGGTCGCCGACGTCGCGGCGGCCCTGTCCGCTGCCCTCGGGGGCGCCGCACTCGTCAGCGCGGCGGGCGACGTCTTGTCCTTGACCGCGACCACCGCAGGCGCCAGCAGCGTCATCACCATCAGCGGCACCAGCACCGCGGGCTTGCTCGGGCAGCTGGGCTTGTCCACCGGCACGACGGCGGGCTCCGACGGCGACACCCTCGACGACATCGTCGCGGAAATGAACGCTGCCCTCGGGAGCGCCGGAACCGCTGAAAACGACGGCGGAGTGCTTCGTCTCACGAGCAATAGCCTGGGCACATCGTCCACCGCGGCGTTCTTGGCCGGCTCTACTGCCACTGTGCTCACCGCCTTTGGCCTCACCGCAGGCCAGACCGGCACCGGCTCCAATGGCGACACACTTGCAGACGTCGCGTCTGCCCTGCAAGCCGCAATCGGCAGCGCGGGCACCGTCTCTACCCTCGGCGGCTTCCTGTCCATCGAGAGCGCGTCTGTGGGCAGCACGGCGGCCGTTTCGATGGGCGCGGGCAGCACGGCCGCTCTATTGAGCGAGCTTGGCTTCACGTCTTCCAGCTCCGCGACCGGCACCGATGGCGACGACCTGACCACCGTTCTCGCGGCCCTCAACACCGCGCTGGCCGGCGACGCTATCGCCAGCAGCTCCGGCGGTCGCTTGGTATTGACGAGCACCCTCGATGGGTCCACAAGCGAGGTCACAGTACTGGGAAGCTCGACCGCTGGCGTGCTTTCGGGCCTTGGCTTGTCGGCGGGACAGACCGATACCGGCACCGACGGCGACACCCTGGCCGAGATTGCCGCCAAGCTCAACACGGCCCTCGGAAGCCGCGGTTCGGCCGCTGCCGTCGGGGGCGCCTTGGAGATCACAAGCGCGAGTGTTGGCGCCAGCAGCACCATCCAGATTGCCGCGTCCACCTCCGCCGCAGCCCTCGCCGCGCTCGGATTCTCCTCCGGTCAGTCGACAACCGGCACCGATGGGGACAGCCTGGCCGCGGTCGCGAGCAACGTGAATGCACAACTCGGCGCGGCGGGCACCGCGACGGTGTCGGGCGGCCGGCTGGTCATCACCTCCACCAATCTCGGCGCAGACGCCGAAATCAGCATCGACAGCACCTCCACCGCAGCCCTCTTGTCTTCATTTGGCTGGACCAGCGCCGACACGGCCCAAGGCACCGACGGCGACACCTTGGCGGAGGCCCTCACGAAAATCAACGATGCGATCTCGGGCGTAGGAACCGCCAGCCTCGATGGTTCCGGCGCGATTGTCATCACGTCCGACGTTGTGGGCGCAGCTGCTCGCGTGCAAGTCAACAGCGGGAGCACGGCCGCAGTGTTGGCCGCGTTGGGCCTCACGAGCGGCCAGTCCGATAGCGGCACCGCCGCGATGCTCCGGGTCACCGGCACCCACACCGACGGAACGACAGCCACCGTCGACGTTCTGACCACCACGAACACCATCACGTTTACCGGCGACCTCGCAGGGCTGCGCCTGGGCAAAGACCCCACAGCCACCACCGCGAGCGGCGTATACGGCTCCGTCACCATCACCTCGGCGGACGAAATTAGCGTCAGCACCGAAGAACGAGCCCAGTTGGCCTTGGACGTGATTGACATCGCGCTGCATAAACTGAGCGGCCAGCTCTCTTATGTCGGCGCTACACAGGTTCGTCTCATGGCAGGCCAAGAGCAGGTTTTGCAGACCTCGTTGACCGCCGAAGCGGCACGCAGCACCATCGCCGATGCCGACTATGTTGAGCTGTCCCGAGATCTGCTATTGGAACAAATCCGCCAAAACTCTGGTATTCAGGCTCTTTCGGTACTTCATCGCATAAAAAAGGACACCATTTCCACACTTTTGGGCTAAGACTCGGAGAAACCACTCCCCCGCGGGAGCGCGCTACGTCCCTCGCCCCTGGAACCTTCGATGCGCTGGCTGTCCCTCGTCCTGCTTGGTGCCTGCGCCCCGTCGCCCTTGACGGTTGGCAAGTCTACACAAACCACAACGGAAGAACCCACAGACTCCGGCGCCGACCCCCTTCCGCCCGCAGACCAAGACAACGACGGAACGCCCGACGCCCAAGACTGCGCCCCATCCGATGCCACCATACACCCCGGCGCCACGGAGGTCTGCAACGGCAAAGACGACAACTGCGACGGCACGGTCGATGAAGGCGTAATGCTCACCGGCTACGAAGACTTGGATGGCGACGGCTATGGAAACGCCGACCAAACGCGGGAAACATGCACATTCGGGACCGGCATCGTCGCCCAAGATGGCGATTGTGACGACGCAGACGCCAACGTACATCCAGACCAAACCGACACCTGCGATGGCCGCGACAGCGACTGCGACTTTGTCATCGACGAAGACGGCGCTGTGCCCATTTGGATGGACGCGGACGGCGATGGCTGGGGCGACAACAACGTTGCAAGTGAGGGATGTCCGACGGTTGTATGGGCAAGCCAAGGCGGCGACTGCGACGACACCAATCGAGACGTACACCCCGGCGCAACCGAAACATGCAACACCATCGACGATGATTGCGACGGACAGGCGGACAGTTCTGCCGTATGCCCCTGCGACGTCGAATATTGGCCCGACCTTCAACATCCGTATCTCTTTTGCGAAGCCACCTCCGATTGGCAAACCGCGTCCGACACCTGTGCTTCGCTCGGCTATGCGCTCGTCACCTTTGACTCCGAAGCCGAAGGATTGTGGGTAGAGTCGACCATCTTCACCTACCCAGACAACTTTTGGTGGATTGGATTTACCGACGCCACGTCCGAAGGAAACTGGATTTGGGACGACGGCTCGCCCGTCACCTACATCAACTGGGCCTCCGGTGAGCCCAACAACGGACACGGCTGGGAGTGTGTGTCGAACAGCGAAGAGGACTGCGCAATGTTGAAGTGGTCGGGCGCCGCCTGGAACGACTACCCTTGCGGCTGCGGTTGGCCTTCGTCGGTTTGTGAAGGCGCCTCGGTGTACCGGCCCCAATAGTCACACGCGGGCGCGGGTGTCCCCACATACACATTGGCTTCTCCGCGCCCCCTCTCGCGCATCGGCGACCAAATTCTCTGCGAATCCCCGCGAATTCGTCTCGACATTCCGGACAAAGACGCTACAACCGGAAGGTGTGTTCAGGTCACCCCCCCTGCGAGCCGGAGATTTGCCGATGCCCCTCACCCATGCGTCCCTCCCCCAAAACGATGGTCCTCTTGGCCGCGCCGAACGAAAAGTCCAGCTCGCCGCCGCACGCCTCCTGTATGACTACGAATACGGCGCCGACGACCTCCTCATGCCGTTGGCCCGGGCAGCCGGCCCCCTCTCGGAAGCGCTCACGAGCCCCCGCTGGGACGCAATGCAGGTCAAAAACAACCTGTCTATCAACCGTGAGCTGGAGCGCTTCGACAAAAACTTCGACGACGACGCCGGCTTCGCAGGCCCCGCAGACTACGCGCGCCTGTTCACCTCTTACCCGGTGCCCGATATCGCGTCGACGTGGGCGTCCGACCGCTCCTTCGCCGACCAGCGGGTCGCGGGCCTCAATCCTATGCGCATTGCGCTCGTGGCCGCCGACGCCGCGCAATCCGGCTCCCTGCAGCCCGTCTGGGAACACCTCTCCGCCCGGCTCAACCCCCAGATTCTAGACGACGCCACCCTCCACACCGCCCTCGGCCCCACCGCCACTTGGGCCAGCGCAGTCTCCGAAAAGCGTGTATTCGTCGCCGACTACAAGATTCTCGAAACATTGGTCGCAGACCCCAACGCACCCGGCGAAGACAAAGGCAAGCGGGTCCTGGCTCCCATCGCGCTCTTTGTGCGCAAAGAGGGAGACGACGGCCTCACACCTGTCGCTATCCAGCTTGGCCAATCCAACACAAGCTCCCCCGTACACTTCCCCAACCCGTCGCCCGCATGGCTCATGGCCAAAACCTTCGTGCAAACGGCGGATGTCAACCACAACCAGCTCATCAACCACTTGGGTCTGGTCCACCTTATCCAAGATGCCTTCGCTGTTGCGATGCATCGCCAACTCGACGACCGCCACCCGTTGCGTCGCCTGTTGGCGCCGCACTTTGAAGCGATGCTGGTCATCAACTTCGGCGGCGAGAAGGTGCTGGTCGGATCCAAAGGCATCGTCGCAAAGATTCTGGAAGCCGGCGCCAATGGGTCGACCCAACTCATCAATGAAGCCTATTCCGCCTGGAGCGTGGGCGACCTCGACTTTGTGGAAAACATCCGTTCACGCGGCCTTCTCGACGCAGACGCACTCCCCTACTTCCCCTACCGCGACGACGGGATGAAGATTTGGAACGTGCTCGGGGCCTATGTTCAGGAGTACCTGGAACACTATTATGGTCGTGTTGGCTCCGCAGCGGCAACGGCCAACGTTACCGAGGACACGGAGCTGCAAGCCTGGCTCAACGAGCTGTCCGCCGAAGGCACCGGCGACGGCGGCGGCATGGGCAAGGTCAAGGGCCTGCCCCCCGCCATGACCGACCTCTCCGACCTCATCACGCTGGTCCACCGCCTCATCTGGACCGCCAGCGCCCAGCACGCGGCGGTCAACTTCCCCCAGGTGGTCTACACCGCGTTCGTGCCGAACCAGCCCACGGCCAATTACCTCGCGCCGATTGCCGGGCCGGTCAGCATGGGAGACATCACCCAACTGCTGCCCCCAAAAGACGCCGCCAAAACACAGTTCCAAACGAGCTTCCAGCTCGCCGGCTTCCACTACGACCAGCTGCTCGACTACGCCAAAGACATGGACGACGACGCCGCGCAAATCGTCGCGAAGTACCATGAGCAGCTTGTCACAACGGTCACCGCCGAGATGAACCAAGCCAACGCGCTGCGGGAACAACGCGGACACCTCACCTATCCGTGGCTCTTGCCCGCCAATATCCCGAACAGCACGAGCGTCTGACGCATCGGTCGCCCCGCGCGCTGGAGAGCCGCGCGCTTATTCCCCCGCCGCCCACAAAAAGCGCAACGGCGCTTGGGTGGTGGGCGCCTCGACCGCCAGCGACACCACAGACACGGCGCGACGTATTTCTGCATCGACCTCCCCGCGCTTTGCGGGGCGGCGCTGCGATTGCCATGTATCGAGGGGCACTGAAGCCACCAACAAGGTGGGTTGGCCGGGCCAAATCGCCATTGGACGGCCTGCGACGCTCCAGCCCTCGGGCGATTCCGCGGCGCTCAAGCGCGCCCAAACCACCAAGTCGCAGGCGGTGTTCCACTCCGCGCCACCCGGGCCGCCGCCCGTGCTCGCCTGAAGGTCCCGCGGGCGCGCCGCCGCACCCGCCAGCACCGCCGACCACCACGCACGCCATTCCATCTCGGCGGGCGTCGCGTACTTGTCGTCCATCGCACACGAAACGCCCATATCCGCCGCATTCCCGAGGGACACAAACCACAATATCGCAAGCCACATCGTCGCCTCCGCTGCTGGATGGACGCACACCCCGCTATCGCCTTCCCAGGCAAACGGGGCGCCGGCTATGCCGATTGGTTCCCGCGAGAGCAGCGACCGTCGCCCCGCGATGTTTCGCTGGCAAACTGTATACAAACCGGGTACAAAAGCACACCACGATTGGACGGTCCTATGGCGCTGCGTTCGTTTTCGTTCCTGATGCTCTCCTCCTTCTCATTGGGCGTTGTCGGCTGTAGCGGCAAGGACACCCCCGACAGCGGCGCAGACCTCGAACCCCTCGTCCTCCCCGACGACCCCGCGGAGTTCGGCGTGCCCGTCGGCGTGCGCACCGTGCGCTGGGGCAACCACGACGTCGAGGTGTGGTACCCGGCCGCAGACGCCAGCGCCGACGAAACGCCCGAGTCCGTGGCGCTTGCCGACTTATTGCCCGAATCGGTGCTCGCAGCCCTCGGCACCAACGACTTGCCGGTGCTACCCACCCGCGCCGTCCGCGACGCGCCCTTGCGCGCCACCGGCACGTCCTTCCCCGTGGTATTTTTTAGCCACGGCTTCGGCGGGTTCGCCGCGCAAAGCGTCGATATCACCGCGCATCTCGCCAGCCGCGGCTACGTCGTCTTCTCCACCGAGCACGCAGGTCGCTCCATTCGCAACCTGTTGCCCTGCTTGTTTTCGCCGCCGCTCGAAGGCTGCTCGCTGTCGGTGGACGACTCCGGCCCCGCCGACATCCAGTCGATTCTGACCGCCCTCGAGGCCACCCCAGACTTCCTCGAAGGCGCCGTCGATACGTCCAAACGCGCCATCATGGGCCACTCCGCCGGCGGGATGACGAGCGTGACCCTCGCCAACGAGGACCCCACTTGGAACGCGGCGGTCATCCTCGCCGCGCCCCCTGCCGTCACCAGCGACGTTCCCGTGCTCGCGATGGACGGCACCTGCGACAGCATCATCCCCGAGGCCGATGTCGCCGCCGCCTTCGCCGATGTGCCGAACGGAACCCGCCTCGCGCTAGATGGCGCCGGCCACCTCGCGTTCTCCGACATCTGCACCTTCGACTTGGGCGGCCTCGCCGACACCCTGCTCCTCCCCCGCGACGACATCAACACCGCGCTCATCGGGCAGTTGGTGCAGCTCGGCACCGATGGCTGCCCGGGCGCAACCGTCGCCGTGCCTACTTGCGGCGATTCGTTTTTGCCCCTGACCGACTCTGGGCCTGTCCTCCGCGGAAACATCACCTTGTTCCTCGACCAACACCTGCGCGACCAAAGCCAAGGCGTCACAGGCGATGTGCCCGCCTTCGTGACGCTCTCGACTACGGGCGGCTGACGTCTCCGCGCGCGGAGCCGAGCGCGGTGTCGGACAATACGACGGGCCGGAACCGCGCGTCGCCCCAAATGTCGAGGTAGCCCCGCCACACGCCCTCACACACACCGCGAAGGTCACACGCGCCACATGCCGCGGGTTGGCCCTTGAGGTCGGCCTTCTTGCGGTCCTGCCAGTTGAAGCGCTCGCGGCCCTCCGATGGGTCGTAAAACACGGTGCTGCTGGGGATGTCTTTGACCCACGCCGAGGAGTCCGCTTCATCGTCGGAGAACCGCTCCGCCGTGTAGATAGTACGAATCGAGCAAGCCGTTGACAAGTCGCGGTACTCCCCCATGTATCGCGCCAATAGATGCGCATCTTGCCGCAATGCCTTTGGCAAAACGCACATCGGAAATCCACCAAACGTAAAGACTCGTTTGAAGTGCGTTTCCGCCAAGACGACGCCCTTGATAAGCGACGGAACGACCTCGTGATACTGCGGCGTGAGGTCCCGGTCGCCTTCGGCGTATCCCTCGGGCCGGATGAAGTTGGCGCGAATGTCGTCTACGCCCAGTTCTTCGTAAAAAAAACGCATCATGCGGGGCAAAAAGCGATGGTTCCAACCGTTCAACACGATGTTGATGGACAACCCGTCCTTGAGAACGCCCTCTTCGCGCCGTTTTTGTACGAGATACCGAATCGCGGCGCACTTCTTTTCAAAATTCCCCGGCACCCGCGTGAGACGGTCCTCCAACGCCGCCGTGTGGCCATGCATCGAGATGGTAATGCGCGTCAGGCCCGCATCGAGCAAGCGGTCGGTAAAGTGCGTCAGGCGCAGACGTGTGGCGTTTGTGGCAATCGCGACGCGGGTAAAACCCAAGGACCGCGCATACGCGACACTCTCACAAATTTTCGGGTACGCGGTCGGCTCGCCCCCCAAAAAACCGACCGACCGATAGCCCTCGGCGTACCACTGCTCCAGCTCCCGCTGCATGGCAAGAAACGGCATAAACGAACGGTCTTCCCGTTTGGGGAGCCCATCAATACAAAAAACGCAACGATTGTTGCACGCCTTGCCGACGTTGATTTCGACGTTCTTTCGGGTGTCGCGAAACGCACTCTCCGGCTGGTTTCCTGGACGCGCGACGATCAAGCCCTCCGCGGGCCGAGCCAAGGCACGCTGCGGTGGCGCGACAGATATGTCTCGGAAACCGAAGTTTGACATAGCTCCAATGTACCCCAGCAGCGAGATTTCGCCCGATGAAACCACGGGGGAATCCGAAGCAAGCGGGAAACCGCGTTCACGGTGCGCGTCCTGAAACGGCATGTGCTACAACATGTTCTCTCTCCGCAGGGATGCCCCAACCAGGGCATTCCCGCTTCCCGTGACCCCGCCACGCCGAAGGTGCACCATCCGTTTCGATACTGGTTCACACATCGCTCCGATCGGGTCATTTGCAGGTATCGGCGTTTTTCCGAATACCCTTCATTTCGCCGGAATGCGCGATTTGAGTTGTTTCCAACGTCTGCGGCGTACGTTGGGTGTCCCTTTGTTGTCTTCGAATACCGGATTGTCGCCCAACTCCGGTGGGAGCTGCTATGACCCGTGAACCGTGGATGCGGGAAGCGATTTCTGCAGGGCGTGAATTTCACGCAATGCGCCAAAAACCAGAAGAGCACAACCGTCTCAACTTGCTTTGGACGACTTGTGTACTAATGGGTATTGTAGGTATTATTGTTGCCGGCGCATACCTGCCCACTGCCGCATACCTGCTATTGACCCCCTGGCTGCTCGGTTCGTTGTTCTTTTCGCTGTTTATTCTCGTCATTCACGAATGCAGCCACAATATGTTTGTGCTTTCGAGCGACCGAGAACAACAAAAACGATGGAACCGGCGCATCGGTATGGCCTTCTGCGCGCCCTTCTTCACCGATTACCTCAAGCATTGGGAAGAAGGTCACACCATCCACCACCTCCGCCCTTGCGAACCCGACGACCCCCAAGACCGCGAGCCCATTACTGGTTCCCGCCTCTACCAACGCATCGCGCTCATTTTGCTCGTCCCGGGCGCGGTCATGGCCTTCAATCCGTCCAATCAGTACGGCTTCTCCGCGAGGCGCTTTGGCTTGGGTGTGCTGACGTTTGTGCTGCCAATGGTCCTGATTGGTATGTATTGGAGCGCGTATTCGTCACTCGCTATCTTGTTTGGACTGCAAGTGCTCGGCGTGTTCAACCTCCTCAAGAAAGCACAAGAGCACGGCGGCGGCCTGCAACACGTCGCTGACCCCCTGCTCCGATCGCGCACGTACTTTTATCCCTTCCAGCGCTTGAGCTCGCCGTTCAACATCAACTACCACTTCGAGCACCACGCCAACTTCAGCGTGCCGTGGTACCTCTTGCCCGCCTACCACGCGAAGCTGCGCAACATCATGCCCGCCGACCTCCAACCGTACTTCTTCCACCACCGGTATATCGACCAGGCAAGCGGACAGTTCGCGCCCGTGGCCGACGGGATGGTCTACGCGACCCCGCCGGCCAAGTAGCCTCACGCACATCGCCCCTACCCAACCAGGGATTCCACAAATGTTTGGAGCGCCGTTAGGGTAGGAATACCGTTGATAGACTGCGATGAAATCCAACGGTTATCTTGAATGGAGTTGTGTACTGCGCGACCTGGCCGCAAAACATTGGCGACAACCGCCAGCAGGGCTTTGTCTTTACCGGCAGGCTTATTGAACTCGCGACGCTCCCCACTGTTCAGTCCCAAGTCGCGCAAATCGCCAAGTTCCCCGATGAACCTACCCGCATTATCCATCAGTTTTGGATACACCTCCTGACCCGCTGTTTTGAGGAGGTCTTCGAGCGTACCGGCACTTCTACAATCGGGGAACACCCACACACCCATTCGCAGGCCGCTGTTGGAAACCAGGCCAGGTCCGGGGGGCAAGTGCACATTGACGTTCGCCATCGCTGTGCAAAACTGTTGGTACTTCTCCG
>CAZCUX010000017.1:17904-122436 GCA_964502005.1 uncultured Enterobacterales bacterium | reverse complement strand
GGCAAGTGCACATTGACGTTCGCCATCGCTGTGCAAAACTGTTGGTACTTCTCCGTCCCCTCCTGGTTATCCGCGTCAATCAGCACACCGAGGAAATCGAGCTTCGGCGTTTTACCCATACTTTCGGCGGTCAACAAATCTGCTACATTGCTCGGGATATTTGATTCGCCGATGGCGAGAACAATCGCCACGGTCACCTCTTCGTTCGCGAAGAACAAGGGCACCGGCACACGACGCATGAGGTCGCCGTCGTGGGGAAATACTCTCGGGATAATGCCTCTCCATTCGGGAGACAACGTATCCAGATGTTTCACAACCTCGAACGGTTTTGGCGACAACTTCAAGAAACGATACAAAAACCACGCGTCATGGGCCCCCTCGACGACAAAAGCACCATGTCTCATTAGCGAATCTCCCAACCACGTTCCATTCGGAGGCGAACAAGTTGTTGATGAGACAACGTGGTTGCGCGTACTGCCTGTTTATCGTCCGTCGAGAGCCGAATTCCGGTCGTCTCTATATCCATTTGCCTCGTCGCATGCACACAAGCATCGATGGCTTCTATGTTGTGGGATGATGCCACAAGTTGTGTGTTGGAGTCTCTGCATGCGCTCACAAGCCAACCAAACACATCTCCCAACACGCTATGGTGCAAAGCGGTATCAATTTCATCGACGACAAGAATACCATCACGGGCAACATTGACGGCAATGGAAAGGAGTGCAAGCCTACGCACACCATCACCAAACGCACTGAGCGGAAGCACGCCGGCATGGGTATGCCGAAGATACATCGCTGCCCGTTGGTTTTGATTGGACAGCACTTCAATATCCGTGATGCGCGGATCCAACTTTTGAAGCAAACGAACAAGGTCCACCCGGTAGCCAGCCTTGAGCGCTTGATTGAGCCGCGTCGCGATGGCTCGTTCGTCATAATGGTCCGCCGAACGTACATATTCGACCCTCCGACGCCCCAGCTTGCCACGCGAGATTGTGGTGGAGCCAGAGCCAATTTCCGCTGCGACCTCCTCAACCAAGTCGCCGAGTTCCGGAAAGATGGGGTTTGCATCCAAATCCGTCGCCGAGACCGTGAGCGACGCAAATCGCTCCGTATCGTCGAAGATTTGGAGCTGCCCCTTGCGAACTGGATCAGGAACCACCCGCTCTCCTTCGACAAACCGTGCCGTCACACGGACGTCTCCCGGAGCGGAAGAGGCCCAAACCCGAAAACCCAGCGTGCCCGAATAGAGAGCATCCGGCTCCTGACCCGAACCAGGGAACAACGACTTCACCGCATCTGACGACGTAATGGACATCCAGCCCAAGCATCGCCCCCGCGCGACGCGCAACCAATGTTGGGTGTCCAGGGGACGACTTGCGAGGCTGATGGCCTCCAAAACGCTCGTCTTTCCGACGTTATTGGGGCCGAAGACAAGAGTGACGCCACCAATATCATGGAGCGTGACGTCACGAAGTCCCCGAAACGCATCGATGTGGAGTTTTGTAATGTGTGGGGTCATCGGCAAACAGCCTCGTTCTTGCTTCCGATACTAATTCGGATTTCCGCGTGTCGCGATTTCGAGGACGGAGCGAGGCGCATGTCCCAAAACACTACGCGTGCGCCCTCGTATAGTCCGAAACCAAGGCCCGCGCGTATTCATAAAACCGGCCCACACTGCCAATATTGACCCGCTCATCGGGGGAGTGGGCGCCAGTAATGTCGGGTCCAAAGGACACCATGTCCATCTCGGGAAAGCGCTCGCCGATAATGCCGCATTCGAGACCCGCGTGAATCGCGGTGACATGCGGTGTTTTGCCGGTGAGACGCTCCCAAACGGCCTGCGCACGGCCCAAAATGGGAGACGACAACTTGGGGTCCCAACCAGGGTAGCCATTGTTCGACTCCGCCGTGGCCCCCCAACGAGTCGCCGTGTCGCGCACCGCTTGCCCCAATGCGAGACGGTCGGCGTCCACCGAGCTTCGCTGGCTCGTGATGAGACGAACCGACGCGCCTTCGGTGCGGGCGACGCCCAGATTGGTCGATGTCTCGACCAAGCCCGGCAAGTCTTTGCTCATGGCGATGACCCCATGGGGAGTCTCCGCCAAAAGCCCCACCAGCGCGGCCACCGCAGACGCGGCGAACGGGTCATCGGGGACGTCGGCGCGCGCTACCCGAATGTCGAGGTCGCGGTCAAAGGCCGGAAGACCCGCGCGGAACGTGTCCGCCAGCGACGCGCACAACGCCCGCAGCGCGTCCTTCTGGTCGGCCGGAATCGTTAGGTACACCTCCGCTTCCCGGGGAATCGCGTTGCGCTTGGAGCCGCCCTCCAGGCGATGCAGGCGGGCACCGCAGCGTTCTGTCGCGGCTTCGAGCAAGCGGCCCGCGAACTGCAGCGCATTTCCGCGCCCTTCATGGATATTCAGACCAGAATGTCCACCTTTCAAGCCCCGCACACACACCACCACGCCGAGCGCCTCCGCACCTGCCACACGCGGCATCGGCAGCACGATTTCGGTGTCGAGACCGCCCGCGCAGCCCACATAGAGCGTGCCTTCTTCCTCTGAATCGAGATTCAGTAGGGTGCGACCGGTCAACAACGACGCTTCGAGAGCGTTTGCGCCGGTCAAGCCCGTCTCTTCGTCAATCGTGATGAGGATTTCGAGGGGACCGTGGTCGCACGCGGGGTCTTCGGCAAGCGACAACGCCGCCGCGACGCCAATGCCATTGTCGGCGCCGAGGGTCGTGCCTTCCGCCGTGACCCAGCCGTCCTCGACCATACAGCGAATGGGGTCGGTCTCAAAGTTGTGGACCGTCTCCCGGTTCTTCTCGCACACCATATCGGCGTGCCCCTGCATCACGAGCGTCGGCACCGATTCGAAGCCCGGTGTCGCCGGCACCAACACCACCAAGTTGCCCACATGGTCGCGCTTCACGCCCCAGCCGCGAAGCTCGGCCTGCGCGACAAGGTCGGCCATCAGGGCGTCTTCTTGCTTCGAACCGTGGGGCACCGCACAAATGCGCGCAAACCAGCCCCACAACGAAGCAGGCTCCAAACCAGACAAAGGGTGGGTGTCGTTCACAGTGGCCTCCAGCAGCGCGCCCACCCAAACGACAGGCGCCAAAACGACCCCTTATCCACCTCGGCGCGCAAAGTCCGTTCCCTTCTGCGTCCACGCTGCGAGGGCGCAGGACCCGCGGAGGTGGGCGTCAAGTACCGCCACATGCCGCCGAACGAGGCACGACGCCCATCGGCGGCGGTTGGAGCGAGCGCGCAAACACAAGCGCGTCCAGACGGCTCGAAAACAGGGCCAATACCACCGTTCGCCCCTCCAAGCCGTCGTCCTCGACATCCGCGCCACAGCTTCCCGGCCCCACATACACCGTCATCCCCAACACAGGCGACAAGGCAGCCAAGCGGGCGTCCGCATCGCGCACTTGCGGCGCATCGGGACCGGGACCAAAAGCCACCACCACCGCCCATTCCGAGGGTTCCACCACAGGCGTCGCCGACGCAGCCGCCCCACGCACATGGACCACAAGTCCAACGCCTTGCCAACCCGACGCATCGCGGATTGCCGTGGAGTCCCAGAGCGGCGTACCCGACGCAGAAAGCGCCGTGAGCTGCGCCGTCCCCGCCGCGGTCGGACGCGCCGACAACCGCGCAATAGGGCCCCAAGCCGCCGATTCCACCGGCGCGACGTCTACAGAAGCCGCGCTCGCCCGCACCGTACACGCGCCCGACCACACCATACCGTTCGGAAACGAAAGGTCACACCACTCCACAGCTTCCGGGGCCTCTGCCGGCAACGTCTCGCGTAGGTCCCGCGCACACGCCCAAAGGCCGGAAGCGCAGCACACGAAAGCAAGCAGCAATGGGCCGACACGGGGGCACATCGTCGAACGCTCCAAGGAACCAAAGGTCACGACCCCATGCAAAATCCGTACCAATCACCCCACACCAACACACGCAAAAGAGACAGGTCGCCCATCGCCGCGCCAATGGGTCAATGACCCATCTATTGACCGGTCTATAGCCCCCGCACACCTGTCCCGAGCGCCAATCCGCGCCCATCTCGCAATAAGGAATCCGTCGCATATTTTGGCACGAATATTGCAATACACACCTCCACGTCTATCGCAACCGTAAATGGAGGTTTTCGTGTCTATGTACCGCTTGATTCCTGCTGCTTGTGTCGCCGGATTGTTGGTGGCCGCAAATCCCGCACGCGCCGGGCTATCCTGCGACCCCTCGCCATATTTTGGCACCGAAGTGCTGGTGACGGGTGGCTGGTACGACGTCGTCGTCAATGGCGACAACGGCGCCTATGGCGCTGCAACGGGCGCCGGCCACACCGCGACGCTCGCCACCGGCTCCACCCAAAACATCGTCTACGGCGCGGTTTCCGGTGGCGGCCCCCGCAACCTCACCTCCGACTTGGCGGTCTACGACTACTCGACCAATGAGCTGTTCCGCCTGCCCGACATGGCCGGTTCGAGCTGGACCGTCAACTACATCGGCACCTGCCCGTTTGACCCCGCCGACACCACCGCCGAGGCGGGCAACCTGGGCATCGAGTCCGAGTGGGCCCTCACCAACAGCAACGGGCACAACTACGTGCTGCGGCACGAAGTGGTGACCTTCGGCTCCTCGGAGGCCAACTCCGGCGTGCGCCTCACGCAGACCATCATCTCGAACAACACCGAGGAGATTCCCCTCGGGCTCCGCTGGCACATCGACTACCAATCCGCCGCCGACGACGGGCCGGTCTACTCGACCATCGAATGCAACCCGTTCACGGTCGGCGAATCCGTCAACACCGAGACCGACTTCGGCGCTGGCGACCTGGGCGACTTCTACCAAATGGTCAATGTCGGCGGCACGCCCGAAGTGCTCACCTTCACGTCCACCGCCGCACTCGACGGCTTTGCCGACACATTGACGCCCGACCGCCTCGTTTATGGCGCTTATGGCAACTTCGACGCCGCAGACTGGAGCTATATCGCCGACCCCGGCGCGAGCATGAGCGACACAGCGGTCCTCTACTACTTCGGCGCAACATTCGGCGACGCCATTTTGGTCGGTGACCACGCGGAAGTCAGCCGTTCGATGGTGTTGTTCGGCGCCGTTGACGAAGATTGTAATGAGTTCCAACCCGGCGAAGGTGAAGGCGAAGGTGAAGGTGAAGGAGAGGGTGAAGGTGAAGGCGAAGGTGAAGGCGAGGGTGAAGGTGAAGGCGAAGGTGAAGGCGAGGGTGAAGGTGAAGGCGAAACCAACACAGACACCGGCATAGACAACTGCGAAGGCATGCACTATGCCGGCGGTTACGCGAGCTGCGACAAGGGAACGAGCGGCGCCGCGGTCTTTGGCTTGTTTTTGTTGATTCCGGGTTGGGTCAGCCGGCGCCGTCGGCAGAGCGAGGTCTGAGCGATGTCCACGCTGATTGTAATTTGGCTGACAAGCGCCGTGGCATCGGCACAATCTATCGATGCGCATGGATTTCGACTTGGCACCTTCACGCCCGACCCTATCGTGCCTCTCCAACTCAACACCCCCGGACGCGCGCCCCAGCACACATGGTACGCGGCGGGCGTCGCGGAATGGGCGGAAAGCCCGCTGGTGGCCGTCTATTACGGCAACACGGGCACCGTTTCGCTCCTCGATGACGTGCTCGCGGCCAACCTTGCAGGCGGCTGGAACGCAACAGAAGCCGTGCGGCTCAACCTGTCGCTGCCCGTCTACCTGCACTCCGTCGGCCTAGACGGCGTCTCCAATGGCATGGACATGGGCGACATCCGCGCGACGGTGGACGCCACGCTCATCGACGGCGACTTCGACCTTGGCGTAGCGCCCATGATTGACCTGCCCACCGGCAACGCCGACGCGTTCTTGGGGCAAGGCGGCGTTGCAGGCGGCGCGATGCTCACGCTCGGCGCAAGCGGCGACCGAATCCGCGTCACCGCCAACGCGGGCCCGTACTTTCGGCCCCAAACCGACCTCGGCAACTTACAAGGCGCCGACCGGCTCCTCGCGGGCGGCCATGTGGGCTACGCCGTCACCGAGACCTTCGGCCTCAACGTCGAAGGCAGACTAGAAGCACCATTCAGCGCCAACGCCGTCTCCGGCACCGACCTGCCCATCGAGATGCTGCTGTTTGGGCACAAGGTCTACGAAGGCGGCGGCCACTGGATGGTCGGCACCTCGACCGCCATCTCGCCCGGCGCATCTGCCGCGTGGTACCGCATTTTCGCGGGCGGCGGCTTCGGAAAGGTCGACCAGCCACCACCACCGCCCCCCCCCGAAGGCGGCATCGCGGTGTCGGTCTACTTCCAAGACGCGCTCGTGGCCGACGCACCCACGAAGGTCGAAGGACGCGTGCCCATCGAGTTCCGCTCGGCATTACAACCCCTCGAACACCTGCACCTCACGCCCGGCGACACCTACACCGCATCGGCCACGCTCGGCCCCTGCCGCGCCGGTCAAGGCCAAGCGGTCGTCCCCGAAAACGCCGTCGCGCCGCTCCGGGTGAACCTTGTCGCCAAGCTCGACGCCAAGGTCCGGCTCGAAATCTACGACGCCAACGACAAGCCGCTCAACGGCGGGCATGTGTCGTGGGAGCGCGAGGTCGACAACTGCGTGCCCGGCGAGCCGCTCATTCTCGCCGACACGCATGTTGGCCGGCAATCGCTCGGTGTTGGCACACACACCGTCTTCGTGACGGTGCAAGGCTACAACACCTACGTCGAGACCGTGAAGCTCATCGAAGGCGACGACAAGCTCATCAAGGTCAAGCTCGCGCCCACCCTCGTCGAGCTGAAGGAAGACCAAATCGTCATCCTCGACAAGGTGTACTTCGCATTCGACGGCGACCAAATCGACCCGCGCTCGCAGCAGCTCCTCGACGAAGTGGCCACCGTGTTGCGCGTACACCCGGAGGTCAAGAAGGTCGAGGTCGGCGGACACACCGATGACCGCGGCAAAGACGCATACAACCTCGACCTCTCGCAGCGGCGCGTGGACTCCGTGCGCAAGTACCTCATCGAAAAGGGCGTCGAGCCCGCACGCCTCGAAGCCAAGGGCTACGGCGAGACCAAGCCCATTGAGAGCAACAAGACAGCGGAAGGGCGCGCCAACAATCGGCGCGTCGAGTTCGCAATCGTCGAGCGCGCGAGCGCAGCGCCGGGCACCATCATCAAAACCGTCGATGACGCCACCGATACCGACAAGCAGAAGGCCGGCACGCCAGACGGCAACCGACCCGACGCCGACCAAATCGAGTCCGGCCGGAATAAATAGCAACCGTTAGGTAACGGGCGTGCGGAATCCCAAGGTGGGGCGCCGCACGCCCTCTTTGTTTCGAAGGACGGCTCGTTTGGGGGCCTGGCTCACCTGCGGTTCGCCACCGGGCCCTTCCGCCGGCTCGGCGCACAGCGCCTCGGCCCCCCACCGTTCGTCCCCGCTGACGCGGGGCCGCCCGATGGGGGTCTCGCTTCGCGACCGGCTCCGGTCCCTGGCCCGGTGTGGGGCGGGGGTTGGTGGATGCGGTCTGAATCAAACCGAAACGAAAATGGAGAAGGGTAGTGGTCCCACTTTATCTCACCTCAAAATGCAATATCACCACGCGTTCCGCACGCACCGATTGCCTCGCCAAAATCGGCACCACAGAACAATTATCTCAATAGGCAGGTGGCTGTCCGTCCAAATCTTAGATACGTCGACTGCGGAGGAAGCATGAGCAAGGGAAATTCAGGTCTACCGTCAAGAGAAGAACTTGAGCAGCTTACTTCGTCGGCGGAAGCCTTATTCAGCTACACCCACATTGTGACAGGAGACTTTGGCCTTACAGATACAAAGGACCACCGAGGCATTCTAATAGATTATCAGGATGTGACAGAACTGCGCATGGAGTTCATAAAAGAGCTGTCGGCGAAGCTAACGACTTTTGTTTATTCACCGGAAAAGCAAGATGAGTTGGTTACGCAATTATCAAAGGGAAGAGACCTATCCAGCGCATACAATATGCTTCGTCAAAAAGCGGTCGACAAGTTTCGCATATCTTCTTTGCAGGGACAGTTCGGTGAGATTCTACTATTTGTTGTTATACAACATTTTTTTCGGGCTCCACCCCTGTTAAGGAAGATGAAGCTGACGACCAACCCAGCACTCGAACGTAATGGAGCTGATGCGATACACATCGGATACCGGAATGATGAATTGTGCCTCTTCATTGGCGAGGCAAAGACTTTATGGCGTCAGGATAACGCAGGCCGCGAGGCCATCCTTCATGCTTTAAGTGATGTAGTCGAACACTGCAAGAACAATACAAAGGAACTCCTTCTTTATGCATCCGAGGATTTTCTTCCTTCAAATCTGCAGCAGGTAGCGAATGACTACATATGTGGCAACCTTAAAGATACCAAGTTAATCCCTGTTTGCTTATGCTCATACGAAGCTGCACAAGCCGAAGGGAACTCGCGTAAAGAACTGCTTAAGGATAAAGAAGCAAAATTGCAAGCGCTATGTTCTAAAGTAGCAAAAAACAAGCGCCTAACACAAACACCCCAGCCATATTTAGGCCGTGTAGTTTTCATTTTATTTCCAGCTCACGAACTAAAGAAGCTGGTTAACGAATATGCCAAGTTTGCAGGAATAAAGACCGACGATGACCAAAGACAAAAACACTGATTCGCCTGCGATTCAGGACATATTGAAACATGACCTGCAGTCATTCGCGCATTCCCTTGGCCTATACATGGAAGTCGAGCCGCTATCCGAAGCAAAGGCAGTACGTGCATTACAAATTGTTGAACGACTCTCCCAAGACGCTATGGATGGGGTGAATCGCGACATCTGCCTCACTATTTGTGGGCTCATATGGGAACATCGGCAGGAATCGTGGGATGGACTGCCCGGTATTCTTGCCGTGATTTTATCGCGGCTTGGATATGGACCATGTATAGACATGGTGGAAACACAAATCGGCGCGAAAATCAAGTTCGACCAGCTCGGGTTGGCGCTTTCCGCGACCGCGCAACTGGCGCTTTTCCAAATCGATGCGGGATTTGATCAGCCAGTTACGGTAACCGCCTTCCAACAACGATTCTGGAAGGCACTACAATGCCATCCCGCAGTATGCGTATCGGCACCGACATCTGCTGGGAAATCTTATATACTGAGCCTTCACGTTGCAAAATCAATACGATTGGGTTTCAAAACTATCGTTTACATTGTGCCAACTGTAAGCTTAGTTAGACAGGTAAGTCGCGACCTCACTATTGCTGTACGGAGGCTAAACCTCATAGTGGACATTTGTCAAACGGTCTCCCCCATAAGAGATCATACACCAACAATATATGTTCTAACTCAGGAGCGAGCCTATTCTGCATTCGTGGAAACCACATACGGTTGGCAAATAGAGCTTCTTATAGTAGATGAAGTTCAAAACGTCGAACGTGCCGAAAGAGCAACCGGGGAGCGGGCGAAAATCTTGGTCGATGTGATAGCGGAAATTGCCCAGCACCAACATTGTAAGGTAGTACTTTCTGGACCTCGTCTTAAAAATCCCGCTAAACTGGGAGAAGAACTGCTTCGCACAACTGTGATAGGGGTCGAAGACTATGTTCCCCCAGTGGTCAACATTGCGTATACATTCAACACGCAGGCAGGGCAGGCCACGATGGACCAGCATACTACCCTATCGCGCCATCCAATATCATTGCAAATTAACCAGAAAAGTGGCACCTTATCGAACATCCATGGAAGGACAACGTACAACGAAAATTTCTATGCTTTTGTCCGCGGCGTTCTGCCCGAGCTAACACAGCAAGGGGGTGTCCTGATCTTTAGTCCAACGGCCATTCAAGCTCAGAAAACAGCGATTCAACTCTCAGAATCAGAAGACCGCTCAACGCGGTCACATGCTTTGGAGCGACAAACTCTCGCGAAATACCTTTCCGACAAAGTGCATCCAAAATATGGACTATCGACGAGTGTCAACGCAGGTATCGGTTATCATCATGGCAAAATGCCAAATCATGCTCGCGTAGCCGTGGAAATCGCGTTTTCAAAGGGATTCCTTAGCACAGTGGCATGCACTACAACTCTAATGCAAGGAGTAAACCTGCCGGCCAAGACAATCTTAATACGGAACCCCCATTTGTTTGTAAGGTCGGGAAAAGATGCCCAATCCCTTACCGAGTACGAATTTGCAAACCTACGTGGGCGGGCCGGCCGGCTGATGAAAGATTTTGTGGGCCGAGCAGTAGTTTTAGATGGCCAAATGTTCAACTCCAATCAGGTCGGCTTTGATTTCCCCAAGCTAAGTGTGCAGCCAACCATACATCCACGCTTCGTTGAGGCTCGCAGAGTAATATTAGGTGTAGCTTCATCCAGCACCCTTGCATCGGCCGAAGAAAAGTATAAGGATATCATAGAATATATCCGTTACCAAGCAATCCGGTATGGAACTGCCGGGCTCGGACGACTCAGAAACGCAGGCATTGATATTGCCGACGATGAATACGCTATGATAATGGGTCGAGTACTTGAATTGAGTGCCCCTAGAAAGGTCTTGCTGTCTGTTCCCTATTGGGACCCTTTTGAGGTTCAGGCCTTATATGACAAAGTTCGGAAAGGTGAAGTTCCAAGACTTGACCTAAATCTCCGTTCAGCCAGAGCAGTCGAAGACTTACAGCTATGGATAGCGACAATTCAGGCCAGCTCACCAAATCTGCTAAATCGCACTATCGGCTCCAACCTGAGGTCTGGACGTATTTGGTCGATATCGAATAACGCCATAGCGTGGGCAAGGGGAGAAAAACTACGCCAGATTCTGGATTGGGGCACTCCCACAAACTCGGAGATTGAAGATAGACTGTCAACCATTTTAAACACCATCAAGTTTCAATTACCTCGGCTCATGCGGCCCTTCCTAGCGATGGGTCACGCTTGTTCCGATTTGATCGCAGGGTTGGAGCACGGAGCGCCACCCGGTCTGGCATCACAACTTATTGTTGCCGGGCTGCCAAGGGAAACCGCGATATCAGTGGCGATGTACAATCCAACATTTCAGTCTCAAGGGGAAATGCTGTACTTTAGGGACCTAAGAAGAATAGCTCTCTCAACTCGACCAAAGCTTTGTGAATGGGATCGAATGATTGTGGATGACACTTTCCCACAGACATCCGAGTGAAACCAGTTCAGTATATCAAATCGAAAAGCCACATCCGCGCGAAAATCCTTCGCGGTAGGCTTTTTTGCCTCAATCGGTGTCTTCGTCGCTTCTCAACAAGTCGCGAACTACCCAAAACTGCCTTGATTCCGACCGTACGCGAGAGCCCCTCCGATGCCGTTCGCTCCGTGCGATACGCCGAAACGGAGACCCCCGCGCTGCGTTGTGCCACTGAATCGCCATTCATCGTACAAACAACCCCGATAACCTCGCCTCCCTTCGTCACTCCACCACAACGCAGTCACTCCCCTCGACGGAGGCCCACCCCCAACACAGCATCGACGGGGCTCGCTTCCACCAATGGCTGCGGGGCGGTTGAGCGGAGGCAAGCGCCGAATTCGGGGGTTTGAGCGAACTTGTGGCGATAGCCTTCGACCATAATCGAGAACGTGTGGTGCTCGGCAACATCATCGATGAAGCCACAAATCGGGCGCCCCTTCGCATTGACCGAGCGAGGGGAGGGACCGTTGAAACCAACCCTCAATCAACCCTTCCCCTTGTTTTATTCCACTCGTTACATAACATGCGCAACAAAACCAACACCGCCCCGTAGCTATCTCGGACGTGCGTCGTTGTTCGTCATAACGACAAGTTGAGGTGCGTAAGGTCGCGCTTGGCCACCACGCCATTGTCGAGGCACGCTCGCCCCGCCGCGCGGGCATGGTCCCCCCGCTCCGTGTCGTGATGGGCGGTGGCGAGGGCCAAGTCCAACGCATGGGCGGCCAAGCAGGACGACCCCCGAGACGGCATCTGCGAGCGCAAATGCTCCATTGCGGCGTCGGCGCGAGCGTGGTCGCCCGTCTCGACGAGCGCATGAATGCGCGACAAGAACAGGATCGGCGCGATGGTCGCCGCTGCCTCCGACGAAAGCGGCAGGTGGACGAGGAGGTCTTGCAGAACCTGCTCATCGGTGCGGTGGTAGTACAACGAAGAGCGCCAGGCCGTCTCCGCCCAACGCAGCACTTGGTCCTCGCCGTCGGTCGCCGTGAGCTGGGTCACCGCGCGCGAACGCTCCACCCGCAGCCGTCCTATGCCTTCATCGTCGCGCGAAAGGGGCGCGAGGGACGCCTCGTGGGTGCCCACCGCAAAGCCCCACACCTCGACCTCTTGGAGCTGGGCATACATCACCGCCCCGCGCAGCTCGCCTTGGGCATGGGCGCCTAGCTCCAGCTGCCACGCGTCCCCTTCGGGTGAAAACGGCAGGTGAATCCAACGCCCCGGTCGGTGTTTTCCGTCCCACTGCACCTCTAGCCACACCTCCGCTGGATGGTCCGGGTGCATGCCAAAGCGGAGGTCAAAGGTCTGGTTGGGGCTCGGCGTATCGACGCGGGTGCGGTCCCACACCGCAGGCGCCAGCCCTACCTCTTGGTACTGCGCATCGGCGTTTCCAACGGTCTGCACAAATGTGACAATCGAACCGCTCGGCGACCGGAGGCGCACTTCGATTCCGCTCGCCCATTCATTGCGCAACAACGTGCCGTGAAGATGCACCCCCAGCGGACCTTCGGTGCGTCGCAAGGGAAATGCAGCCACATCCGTGATGCCGAGCGGAACCTCGATGTCGAGGCGCCCTTCAGCCCGCAGCCGCGCATACGGGGCCCGCAGCTCCCACTTGTCGCGTTGCTCCGCTGCATCGAGAGACACGGGTGTCTGCATCTCGAGCGCGTCCACCTCCGCCTCGACGGACGCCGCAAGCCCCCGCGAGCGCGCTTCTTCCAACAGCGCATTGGCCGCTTCGACCCGCCCCGTGGACCAAAGGCCCGTCAATGCGGGCAGCAACGAGGCCGCGTCGCCATCGCGGGTGGCGGCAGCCCACGCCTCGGCAGACCGCACGGGGTCCGTGTCTTGCCACAACAACGCCGCCTGGCGCCACGCCGCCGCCCCTTCGTCGCCCAGGCGCAGCATTCCAATCCAGGCCAGTCGGTCGGCCGCTTCGTCCACCAGGCCCAAGTCGGCCATGATACGGATTTGCGCCCATAAGGGGTCATCCGAGTAGAGGTCGACCTTGGTTGTGCCGCCCAAGGGCGACGTGGGCAGCGGTTGCGTCCCCGCCCCCAACATCGAATCTTCCGCGCGAATGCGTACATGCAATTCCGCGGCTGGGTCGCTGTCCCATTGCACAATCTCAATCAGGCGCATGTCTCCCATCCAAACAAACGGATGGTCGGGCGCATCCAGCAGCAGGCCAACCCACTCTTCTGCCCCCACGACGACGTCTTCGTCGCCATCACCGTCGATATCGGCGACTTGTACGGAGAACGGCACAACGGGACCACCGTTCCAATGGGGCGCAGGTATCGAGTACTCGACCTCCAAACCCGCGCCATTCCATCGCAATACATGAATTCCGGGCGGCAAGGGTGGCTGCCCGGATGTTGGAAACACACGCGAGCTTGGGTTTCTCGGCGAGGTCACCGCGACAATCGCGGTGGACCCATCGCTGCGACGCCAGCCCGTGACGCCCGTCACGTTTCCGAGCACCATCATGTCGACCAGCGCCTCAAACTGCCCCTCGACGTTTCGCAGCACCCGCACGCCATACGCATCGCCGGGCCCCATGCCGAGCACCGCTTCGTCTACGCCATCTCCATCGACATCCGCCGCAGCGACCGCCTGAATCCACGACTGCCACCCATCGGTGCCCGGGTCTGCGGGCGCGCGCTCACACGAAGGCGGTGCGAACGCGACCAAAGAGCGGTCCCAACCGCGCGAGCCGCCCAGCCACACATCGCCCACTTGCGCGAAGGTCAGGAGGTCGCCGGTGGGACAAGGCACCGCTTGCGGCGGATTGAACGCCTGCACGGGCTCTGCGTTTGCGAGCGTGCGTATCGCCAAGGCGCGGGGGTCGTCCGCGTCCATTTGCGCCGTGGCGTCGGCGAACTGACGGATAGCGAGGGCCACCTGCAAGCGCAGCCGGGGCTCGATGAGGGAGTCCGCCCCGGTTTCGTCGAGATGGAAAATAAGCTGGGAAAGTCGAATCCAGTCGCCTTCATCTTCGAGATTTTCTAGCAATGCTTGGGTCGCGGCGCGGCGCGTGTCGTCGGTGCGGGCGTTGACCATCGCCGCGGCCAGCGCTCCCCGTGCGCCCTGCAACGACGACCTGCGGCAGAACTCCCCCCAATGCAGCCATCCGCGCGCCAAGGCGTCTGTGCCTTGCACCTCGGGCTGGGAGGCCCAGGCTTCAACCAAACGACGCGCGGCTTCGGCATCGCCCCCGGCTGCGAGGCGGTTCCAACGCGCTTCTACATTCGCAAGCGCCGTCGCGGCAGCTCGCTCGGCCTGGACGCGGGCCACGGTAAGTCGCGCGAAATACCCCAGCACGACGGCAAGGCATACCGCCAACGCCGCCAAACCGACGCGGGTAGAGCGTCCTGCCAGCCAGCGCGCAGCGGAGCGACGGCGCCGCACCGGCATTTCGCCTTGGGTCCAGCGCAACACATCGGCCAACAAGGCCTGCCCGTCCGCATAGCGGTCGGCGGGGTCGAATGCGGTCGCGCGCGCACAAATGCCCCCCAATGCCGGGGGGAGCTGGTCCCGCACGGTGTCGAGCCATAGCCGCCCGTCGAGCAAGCGCCCGGCCGACCGATGCCGACCTTGGCGCCCCGACATCCACTCCGCCAACACGAGCCCCGCCGAATACACATCCGCGCGCAGCCAGTCGGGTTCATGGTCGGCGCCCAGCACTTCAGGCGCCATATAAGCCGGCGTGCCGAGCCCTTGCCCCGTGCGTGTGTGTCGCGTATCGCCCGCAATGTCGAGCGCGAGGCCAAAGTCGGAAATCTTTGGCTGTCCATCCACCGTTACGAGCACATTGGAGGGCTTGAGGTCGCGATGGCAGATTCCCCGCGAATGAAGCCGCGCGAGTGTTTCACAAAACGCGAGCAACAAGCGCTGTCGTTCAACGGGCGCCACTTGGACGTCTTCAGCCAACAATTCCGCAAGCGTGGGGCCTTCCACCAACTCCATCGCAAACCAACGCCCACCCGTGCCGATGGTGCCGCGGTCCAAAATCTTGACGACTCCGTCGTCTTCCACCGCAGCCAACAAGTCCGCTTCCCGGTTGAACCGCGCTTGGCGCACGGGCGACGCGCCTTCGCCCAGGAGCTTGAGCGCCACTTCGTCCCCCGTTGTCGCAGCACGCGCGCGATATACGACACCCATGCCGCCGCGGCCCAGCTCCTCGACGAGCACATACGGGCGGTCTTCGTCGTGGAGGACCTCGCTTCGGTCACCCCCAAGCTCATCCTCATCCACCGTGGACGCGTTGATTTGGGATGTTCTGGGACAATAAAATCCGCGCGCGGGACCGTCGCCCGCGGACACCTGCCGACCACACCGCACGCAAACCCACGCAAATGGCCCGCTCAACGAGCCAATCCGACGTGAGCACACGGGCGTACTCATCGAATCACCAAGGGCGCAACAAGAAACGGAAAACCAGCAAGGACCATCTTGTTTCTGCAAAGCAGGTGGACTGAATCGCCATTCATTCGGGTACGCACCAAGAAATCCTGTAGAGACCGTGTTGGCCCGTCCGAACGAACATCGACATTTTTATACGAAATTTGCGGTTTTTGTTAGGCGTATTTTTCGTTATCTGACCGATACAGGACGTTTGGTATCACTCCACCTCGTGATTCTTCCGGTGCTGTGTCGGCTGCGGCCCTCTGAGATTCTTTATGTCCACTACGATTGACGAAATTCCCTATTGGACGCGCCCACAGGCCCCGTCGCCCGTCTTCGCGATGACCGTGCTCGCGCACCCCAGCCCCGCACGCATCGGTGACCACTGCATCCTCGCGCCGGAAGACGCCGCACGCGGCATTCACCGTTCGTGGCCCGCCTTTTCGGGGTCAACGTGCAAGGCCGCCCTCGATACGCGCTTGGTATCGCGTCGCCCCGTGTTTCTCACGCTCCGTGCGGAGGCGGTCGACATCACCTCGGGCGACGGGCGGGCGATTCGTGTCGACCAACAGATAGCCCCCCACCACGCCATCCCGTTGCCCAAGGCCCGCGCTGGCCTGGTGGTTGCGCTGTCGAACCAGGTGTGGTTGCTCGTTCGCCTTCGCTACGCAGCGCCCGGCCACGCGCCGGTCCTCCCGGACATGGGCATCGAAGGCCCCGCGCTCGCAGACCTTCGCGCATCCGTCGCTTTGCTCGCCCCTACCGACCATCCCGTGCTGCTGCGCGGGGAAACAGGCACCGGCAAGGAGCGGGTGGCGCATGCGCTTCACCGTTGTAGTGCGCGCGCCCACAAACCCTTCGTCGCAATCAACCTCGCGGCCTTGTCTCCCGATACCGTCGTCGCGCAGCTTTTTGGACACTCCCGCGGGGCATTTACCGGCGCTGTGGGGGCTTCGGGCGGCGCATTCGGCCAAGCCAAAGGGGGCACGCTGTTTCTCGATGAAGTGGGAGAGGCCAGCGTCGACATTCAAGCGGCGTTGTTGCGGGCCCTCGACACGGGCGAAGTCCAACCGCTCGGCGGCCCGCCGGTGGTATGCGACGTGCGCGTTGTCGCCGCCACCGACGCCAATCTCGAAGCCCAACAATCCGCTGGGCGCTTTCGCGCAGCGTTCTTTCACCGGCTCAGCGGACACACCATCTGGCTGCCACCGCTCCGAGAACGAATCGAGGACATCCCCGCGTTGTTGCTCGTGTTCTTGCGCCAAGAACTCGGTGAAGACGCGCCGCGTTTGCTCGATAGCCCTCCCGACCAACCCGGCTGGCTCGAACCGCAAACCATTCAAGCCCTGCTCGACTGGCACTGGCCGGGAAACGTTCGAGAACTCCGCAGCGTCGCGCAGTGGATGGCGGTGCATTGCCGCACGCGGTCGCTTTCTACACTTCCTCCCGCGATGTATCGGCCCGCCAGCGCGCGCGGCACACCCGAGTCCGATGATGCGCGAATTATCGCGGCGTTGGCCGACCATGACTACCGGGTAGACCCCGCCGCCCAAGCATTACAAATGGCCCGAAACACCCTCCGCGCGCACATGAACCGCCTTGGGATTCGGCGCGCGGTGGACCTATCCGCCGAAGACATCGAAGCCGCCCGCGCCCAACACGCCGACGACGTCGTGGACATGGCGCGCGCGCTGCGGGTCGGCGTTCACGCGCTCAAGGTGCGGATTTCGTCGATAGAGGCCGGGAAGGCGGGTGCGTAGACACGTTCGGCGGCAGGTGGCCGCCCCCGCGATGCCGATGGGCGCTATCCGCGGTATTCCCAATGCCAGTCTTCGTACGTCGGCCGCACGAAACCAAACTCACCCGCACGCCGCGCCATCCACGCCTTGACGTCGGGAGTCATCACAAGGTCGATGGCATGCCCGTCTTGGTGGTTCGACCATCCCGGCGCTACGGCGCGGGGCGAGCCATAGCGGCGATACAAATCCGCTTGGTCTTGGGGCGTGCGAAAACCGGAGCGCGACGAGTTGAACTGAAGCCGCACACCGTCGGCAGATGCAGCATCGCGCATCTTCACCCAATGGGGCACCATCCAGGCCGCGAGCCGCACGCCATCCAGCAGCACGACATCGGTCTCGCCCGTCTTTTTGCCTGCATCGTAGGTGTCAAACTTGCCGATGGCGATGCCCGGAACGTCGGCCAGACGCGCTTGGTCAATGCCTTTCGCGGTCGGCGACGCCAACAAGCCACCGGTCAAGCGGTCGACCTTTCCGGTGACCGCGATGCCATTCGCGAACTGGAACGCGCGGACCATATCCTCGGTCTTTACGCCGAACGCGCCGTCCACCTGAATATCGGCGCCATGCTGCACAAGCTGGGACTGTATCCACTTGCCCGCATCGCCCTTGGTGCCCCGGCCGAGCGTACCGAGCTTAGAAATGGGCGTTTCTTGCTCGGACAAGGTGCGCTGCCGGAGACGCTCCGCTTCGTCCCGCTCTGTTGTGGCGTCGCCCGTGGCGGGCGCTTGCAGCGGTGCTGCGGGGACATCTGCTTTGGGGGCTTTGTCTCCGGTGGACGGCAATACCAGGGTTTGCCCCGGAACCAGCGTGTAGGGTGCCTTCAGACCGTTTTCCTGTGCGAGTTCTTGCCACCGGCCCCCGTTGCCCAGGTGGCGCGCGGCGAGCCCCCACAGGGTGTCCCCCCGCTTGACCTCGAGCGAAGCGCGCTGGGTCGGAAGCTGCGCTACCGCCTCTTCGTTGGAACGTGACGTGTCCCCCATTCCGGGAGCCGCGGGCTTGGAATCGCGCGGCGGAAGGCCCGGCGGACGCGCGGGCGGGCGGGCAACGGGTCGGCGGATGCGTCCTGGCACTTGCTTCTCCTCAGCTCGGTCGGCCACCCGACTCCGGAGCCACATCGCATCCTACCCGACGCAGCTTCTAAGTAGACCCGTCTATCGACCGGCCGAGGACATACGCACCTCGGTCGTGCGCTGCCGTCACATTCAAAAAAGCCATGATTACAACAAAGATAGACGGCATGGTCAGAACGCCTATTTTTTCCCCTCCGCGTGCAATCGGATCCCACCCCGTCGCTCCCGCGTCGTGCAAGTCTTCAGCCGATGCGGTTTTGACGCAGCAACGCGGGTGGTGGCTCCCGCAAATCCCACACGATTCCAAGGCGGGCGAGCCCCCGCAACATCATGTAGGTGATGTCGATTTGCCACCACTCAAATCCCTGGCGCGTGCTGCGCATGTAGTAGTGGTGGTTGTTGTGCCATCCTTCGCCGAGCGTGATGAGGGCCAGCCAGAAGTTGTTGCGACTTGAATCGGGCGTGTCGTAGGTGCGCGAGCCCCACACATGCGTCAGGCTGTTGATGGTGAACGTGCCGTGGTGGAGGAGAATCATCGTAAAAAAGAACCCGACGGCAGCACCCTCTAGCCCAAACACTTGCCAGTAGAACAAACCCGTCAACAACGGCGGCACAAGCCAGTTCTCATCCAACCAGACCAACTCGGGCACACGCTCCAAGTCCGACACGGTCTGGGACTTTCGATGCCCGGCGTCGTCAAACACCCAGATAAAGTGCGAGTACCAAAAACCGCGCAAAATCGGAGAGTGAAGGTCTTCGGGCTTGTCGCTGTACCGGTGGTGGTGACGATGGTTTCGCGCCCACCAGATGACGCCCTTTTGCCCCGTCGCTTGCGCCAAGAACGCGAGCACAAACGCAAACGCCCGACTGGTCTTGAAGGTGCGGTGGGAAAAATAGCGGTGGTAGCCTGCCGTGACCCCAAACATACCCAGAATGTAGGTGACGAAGGCCAAGGCCAAGGACCACGTCGACACACCGGTCACGAGGGGGAAGCACAAACCGACCAAGTTGAGCAGCCCATACTGCATCAAGCGACGCCGAACACCCATCGACGAAGCAGACGCAATCGTATGGCCGGCCACTTGAATGCCCGACGCGGAGTCTGTTTCTGCCGCGCCCGATGCTGCAGGCGAAGACGTAGTAGGCGAAGGAATCAACGCGCGCTCCCAAAATCCCAAACGCTCTATCGTACCTCGCGGGCTTCGTCCGACCGAAGCGCCGAAGAAGACAGGCCGCGGCTCTCCTCCCCGCGCGCAACACCAAAGAAGACGCCGTCGCTGCGGCATCGCGTCAGCGACGCACGCCAAAAGGGTCGATTCTCCTGCGCCAAATCAGCGCATTCGATGTGGACAGCAGCAGCACCACGCGGGCATGGGCGACGGCCAGACACCATCATCACGCCCAAAATGTAGTCCTGCACGCCATTCTTCCCGCAACGGACATTCCTAGGGCCGGATGGGAAAGGTGGAGATCCGATTTTCGGCGAAAGCGACGTGCGCTCGCCCTTTCACGACCCTGCCCAACGAATCGGCGACGGGTTCAACCGCAAAATCCCCGCGGTTGGTCTCTAGGGTCTCGGTGTAGGCGACCGATAGTTCAACCGACCGGTTGTGTGGTTTCGACATTTGATGACAGTTGTTCTATATCAGTTGTTATCTCACACATGTTATCAAACCACCTCTTGCAACGAATCGGAGCCTTTGTTGCTGCCCTCCGCCCCACCTCCAGACGCCGACCCATCGCCGCCGCCAACGCGCGGAGGGTGGCGAGGGCGATTGTCCCCCGGCGAGGGCGTCCCCGAGGAGCCAGGGCTCGAACACTGGCGCGCACACACACTGCAGCGCATCCTCTCCACCCTGCTTGCGTTTTCGCTCGTCGCGTTGGTGCCCAGCGTCTACGCCTGCATCGCCACCGAAGCATGGTCGATTCTCGCGCTCGACCTCGGCAGTACGGCACTGGTCGCATTGCTGTGGCGCTGGAACTCCCTCGCCCACCGTCATCGCGCAGACGCCCTGCTTGTCACGCTTTTTGTCCTCTCCACTACCCTTTTGGCCGAAATTGGCTCCCAAGGCGCGGGCTTCATCTGGATGGGCGCATTCGTCGGACTCGCCGCGGTTCTTCGCGGGCGTTTGCGCTTTCTCCATGCCATCGGCCTCGCCACGCTCACGTTCGCCGCATTCGCCGCCCGCGGGCACATCGCTCCCCAGGATGTCGCGCCGCCCCATCCGCAGCTCATGTGGGGGGTCTTGGGTGGAAATACGCTCCTCACCGCAGCGGCAGTCGGCACGGCGCTCCTCGCTGTTGTAGAAGGCCTGTCCAAATCCCTGCACGAATCCACCGGCCTCCAACAACAACTAGAGGCCAAGCAGCAGCACCTGCTCCACGTGCAGGAAACGCTCCTCGCCGAAATCGAGCAACGCAAAGCAGCCGAAGCGCGCGAGGCGAGAGCCAGAGAGCAGTTCCAGGAGACGGAAAAGCTCGATGCACTCGGGCGAATGGCAAATACCCTCGCCCACGACCTCCACCAAGTCCTCGAACCCATACAGCTTCGGGGCGCGCACCTCCAGTCGTCGTTGGCTGCCGAAGACCCCAACCGCGCAGACGCCGATGCCCTCGTCGAAAGCGCACGCCAAGCGGTCGGACTGGTACGGCAAACACTCGCCTATGCAGGCCCCGCGCTGGCCGATGTGCGCGCGGTTTCGGTGGCCAACATGATGGAGCGCGTCGCCACCTTGGTGCGCGCGGTCGCCCATCCATGCACCCGACTAGAGGTCGGCGACGTCCCCCCGCAGCTTTATGCCCTGGCCGACGAACTTCTGCTCTTTCAAACCTTGGCCAACCTCGCACTGAATGGGGTTCAGTCATTCGGCAACCAGCCCGGTCACCTTCGCCTCACCGGCGGTACGGGTCCCCCGCCGGAGCTCGCTCTCCCCCATCGCGTGCAGCACGGTGCTCTGGGCCCTATCCCCCCCGACTGGGTGTGGGTGCTCCTCACCGACACCGGGCCGGGCATGTCGTTGGCCGACGCCAAGTCCGCATTTGAACCTTTTGTTACCACACACCGCGCCGAAGGTCGCACGGGGCTGGGCCTGCCGATTTGTGTAAAACGAATCGTGTCGATGGCCGGAGCGCTCACCCTCGCGACGGGCGAAGGCCAAGGCACCGCCGTTCTTGTGGCCCTGCCGCCGTCCGCCGCCCCCATCGCCCCCACGCGCGAAGGTCCGAAAGCCGGTCTCCCACCCGATTCCGTCCCGCGCCTGCTCGTCGTGGACGATGAACCCCGCATCCGAGATGTCGCCAAGCGTATGCTGCGGCGCACCCGCGTCGACCTTCGCCTCGCCACCAGCGCGGCCGATGCAATCGACATCCTCACGGTCCAAGGCTTTGAGGCCGACATCGTGCTCACCGACAGCCGTATGCCTGGCGCATCGGGGGAAGAATTGGCCGCCCAGCTCCAACTTCTTCGCCCCCACCTGCCGGTCGTGTTGATGTCGGGCAATGCGTGGGAGTCCGACAGCCCGTCATTGGCGAAAATCGGCATTCGGCGCGTATTGCCCAAGCCGTTTACCACCGCCGACCTCCACGACACCTTGTCGGCCGTGCTGGGAGTTCCACTGCAAACAAGCCGCAAGCCGACCGGCGCGCGCCTGCAAACCCAAAGCACCGACGCCGAAGACTAAGCCGACCCGGGGCCCGTTGCCTGTCAATGCCAGTCGACCCCATCCTTCTTCGCGGTCTTCCCGCCCACGAGCACCCAATCGCCATCGCGTCGCTCTACCTTGTAGGACCACCGGGTGCGGGTCACCGGCGGCTCCCCCCGTTCGGCGGCAGGCCGCAACCACCACTGTGGCGACTGGCGCTCGGCCTGCAGCACGCCCAACTGCAAAAACGTGACCTGCTCGCTTGGCCCATGGTTCGCGTTCCAATCGCGCACAAACCAAAGCACCGTCGTCCGGCGAAGCCACCCACGGGTGGGCAATGATTGAAAGACCTTATACCAATGATTGTTGATAAGTTGTGTTCGCGGATTCTCCCAATCCAACGCACGTCCCGTATGCAGGTCTATCTGCTGCCCGTTCGCGAGCGTCGCCGCAAATACATAGTTCCGGCTCCCGACGGGCCGTGTCCATAAGCTGTACTTTGCTTGCCCGATGCCCGAAACATCCAGCATACGATTCCAGGTGGAGACAGCAGGACCACCAGCGTTTGGCGCGAAAAAGAACGGCCAACGCGCGAAGCTCACGACCAATAGCACAAACACACTCCCATTGACCCATGCCGACGCGCCCTTGGCCGGCTCCACGCGCTTGGCGCCGTTCGCCGTGTTTTGTGTGCGCCCGCTTACCTTGTCCCAAAACCACGCTGGCAATAGCGCAGGCCATAAAAATGCCAAACAAAACGCCACCAAGCCCAACCGCATCAACCCAAAGATGCCGACAAGGTGAAACGCCATAAAAACGCATACCAACGTACTCTTGAGCGGCCCATTCTTCCATGGACTAAAGACCAACCAGGGCGCGGCAACCTCCAACGGCAATGTAAGCCAAGTGCCCACCTGCAATATTGTCGGGTAGGCCAACAATGTACGCCCAATATCCCGCGCGACGGGGTCGATGTTCATCGCCTCAATGAGCAAAGAGCCTTGGACCCAAGGGGGAGACGCCAGCTTGAACATTCCCGCGACCACATATACAAACACAAGCTGAACATAAAACGCGACCGTGGCCATCGAAAACACGGTCCCTGGGACCAAAACGCCGCGCAAACCCGTGGAGTACGCCTCTGTTTGCCGTTTTGGATTCCGCCATGGCTTTGGAGCGCAAAACCGTTCCGAAAGGGGGAGAAACAGCGACCACATCAGCATCAATGGCAGCAGATTATCGGCGACTTGGCCAAGCTCTGGAAATCGCCACACAAACTGGCGCTGGAGCACAAATGCCAACACCAAACCAAGCCGGGTCCACCAACCGAGCATCACAATTCCGCCAGCAAGCGCCATCATGGCCAACAGCGCGTATTGCCACGGAGCCTCGCCCGACAAGGAGCACAGCGACCACGAGACCGCCCGTCCTATCTGCGCGCCGAGGCTTCGTGGCCCCAAGCCCGCATCCGTCAAGAATGCGTCGACATCAAACGAACGATACACGGCGTCGCCGACAATCAATGCGCCCAAGAGCCACCGGAACAGGCCCAAGGAACGCACATCGAGCGACAATACGCGTACCAGGGTGGAATCCGGTTGGGGGCGGTCCATCGTCGTTGTTCTCCTGCAGCATCGGAAGGGGCACGTTCGCGCGTGCGGAGAGTTACCCGGTTGTGAACCGCGCTACCAGGACGGCCGCCGTGCCTTCGATTGGAAACGGGACCCGAACACTCCCCCGCGTTCCAACGTATGAAATTCGTCATGAATTCTCTACGAATTCCTCGCAAACCGATCTTTCTGCCGCTTTCAATTTTCATTTTTCCGGTATTTGCCCCCAATCCAGGGTCAGGGTTTGCCGCTCCAGATCCGAACACCTGCGGAGCCCCTCTCGGAGACCGCCATGCGCTGCCGCACTTCCCTCCTCCTGTTGAGTCCCTGGATGGCTCTCTCGGCCTGCGAACCCGCAGCCACCGAAGCCGTGGAAAACGCGACTCCCTCGGCAGAACGCAGCGGTCCAATGTCCGAAGATGGCGACCGCCTTATCCCCCAAGCACTGTTCGATGACATCAGCGCAAAGGGGAAAGTTACCGTGGTGGTCGAGCTTCTGAGCCCTGACCAGCCCTTCGCGGCCGCACGCACCGCGCCCGAGCGGGCGGCAGTCCTGGACGACTTAGCGTGGCTCGTCACGGAGCTGCGCGAAGGCATCGCGGCCGACCTCGGCTCCGAGCTCGTCCTCCTTCGGTCGCCGTCCGCCTTGCCCCTCATGTCCGTCGAAGTGTCGTCGGTCGACATGCTGCAACGCCTCGCCGCGCACCCCGACGTCGCCGCCCTTCACGTCGATGAGGCGCTGTCTCCCGTGTTGTCCCAAAGCCTGGCCCTCATCGGCCAGCCGGAAGCCGAAAGCTCCGGTTTTACCGGCGCCGGCACCGCCGTCGTCGTGCTGGACACCGGCGTCGACTACACCCACGCAGACCTTGGCGGCTGCTCGGCCCCCGGCGTCGGTAGTGGTTGCCGGGTGGTGTACGCCGACGACTTCGCGACCGACGACGGGAGCATGGATGACAACGGCCACGGCACCAACGTGTCCGCCATCGTCGCTGGGGTTGCTCCCGAGACCGACATCATCGGCCTCGACGTATTTCGTACCGATGGGTACGCATATTCCAGCGACATTATCCTCGCCGTCGACTGGGCCATTCGGAACAAAGAAACCTACGGCATCGTCGCCCTCAACCTCAGCCTCGGCGGCGGCCAATACACCGCCCAGTGCAGCTCGTCGTCCTACGAGGTCGCCATCGGTTTGGCGCGCGACGCGGGCATTCTCGCGGCCATTGCCAGCGGCAACAACGGCTGGACCAACAGCATGTCCTCGCCCGGCTGCATCCCTTCGGGCATCTCCGTCGGCGCCGTCTACGACTCCAGCATGGGCAGCATCTCGTGGTCCTCGTGTACGGACAGCACGACCGCTGCTGACAAGGTCACCTGCTTCTCGAATGCGGCATCGTTCCTCGACATTCTGGCACCCGGCGCGCTGATTCGTGCGGGTGGCTACTCCATGGGCGGCACCTCCCAGGCCACGCCCCATGTGGCCGGCGCCATCGCGGTTGTGGCCGAAGCATGGCCGAGCGACAACGCGGATGCACGCGAGAACCGCCTCCTCGACAGCGGCACCACCGTCACCGACCACCGCACGGGCACCTCATTCCCGCGCCTCGACGTCGGCGAAGCGGTCGCGGACGCAAGCCTGCCCACGATTTCTTTGGAGCTTGCGGGCGGCGAAGCCTGGGTTTCTACGCGCGTCGTCGAAGCGCGGGTGACCGCCTCGGCCAGCGCCACCGAAATGTGCCTACAAAACACCGATACCGACACAGGCTCGTGCAGCCCGTGGCGCACCGTCGACGACTACTTTTATTGGGAGCTGAGCACCCGCCAGGGCGAAAAGACCGTCTCGATTTGGGCGAAGAACGCCGCCGGCCAGGTTTCGGACCCGGCGACCGTCTCCTTGTCCGTCGACACCCTCGCGCCCACCACAAGCGGCTTGACGGCAACCCGCAGCGGCACCCGCGTCAGTGTCAGCTGGGACGCCCCCACCGACGACGGCAGCGGCGTCGACCGCACCGTGCTCGCCTGGACCACGGGCACTACCCCGCCGTCGTCTTGCTCGGCTGGCACACTGGTGACCGCCAGCGGAACGACCGCCACCCTCTCGAGCATCAGCGCGTCGACCTCGGTGGCGATGCGCTTGTGCGTGACCGACGCCGCGGGCAACGAAGCCAGCGCGGAGACCACCGTAAGCCTCGGCGAAAGTGCTGCACCCACCGGCACTCTCACCATTGGCGATGGAAGCACCGCGACCGCTTCGCGCAACGTCACGCTCTACATCGACGCTCCGGGAGCCACGGAGGTCTGCCTCAGCAACACCCCCCGCTGCGGCTCTTGGCGCACCATGACCGACTCGTTGTCGTGGAACTTGCCCGACGGCGACGGCCCGCGCACCATCTCCGCGTGGTTCCGCGGCGCCTCGGGCACCGAATCCGAAGTGGTCGAAGCCTCTATCACCCTCGACCGAAGCGCTCCGGTCCCCGGCGCTATCGCAATCACGCCCCGCCTGGCGGAAAAATCGGTCGATGTCTCCTGGACCGGCTTTTCCGATGACACCACAAGCATCGACCACTACCTCGTGTCGGCGACCAACGACCCCGTCCCGCCGCGCACTTGCTCCGCGGACGCCAGCCAGTCCGTATCGGCAAACCAGCCCGGCACCACATTGACCGGCGTCGAAAACCCTGCCCGCGACCGCATCGTCGTGTGCGCGGTCGACGCAGCCGGAAACATCAGCCCCGCCCGCGTCGAATCGGCAGCCAGCCGCGGTCGGTAGCAGCCCGCTGGCACGACCCCGAGAATCGGGTAGGGCACCCGCGTCGCCAACGTGGAGCCCTGCAATGGCCCGTCCCAACGCTCGTTTTTGGTTGCTCGCCGTGCTGCTGGGCACGGTCGCCGCCGCCACCTCGCCCGCGCACGCTGCGTCGCCGGACATGCCCTCCGCCCTTGCGCTCGGCACGACCGCGCCTGACTTCACGCTGACCGACACCACGGGCACTTCCGTGCAGTTGTCGTCGTTCCGAGGCAGCGTCGTCGTGCTCGAATGGTTCAACGCGGACTGTCCATTCATCGTCTCTGCCCACGGCGATGGGCCTCTCCGAACCCTCCCGGCAGAGGCGGAAAAGCAGGGTGTTGTGTGGCTGACCATCAACTCCTCCGCCGAAGGCAAACAAGGTCACGGCGTCGCGCGAAACACCCGCGCCAAAGACGAATACGCGCTTCCCCGAGCGGTCTTGTTGGACTCTACGGGCGACGTCGGCCGTCTTTACGGCGCAAAGACCACGCCACACCTCTACATCATCGACAAAGACGGCCAACTGGTGTATCGGGGCGGACTTGACAACGCACCCCGCGGAGACGTTCCAGCAGGCGGGCTTCAGGCATTTTTCCAGAACGCCCTCGATAATGTACGCAGTGGAAAACCGGTTTCGCCAGCCGATACCAAAGCATATGGTTGCTCCGTAAAATATTGACAGCCGCGTATGGCGTTGTTTCCCTTTGGAGTTCCCTTGCGACGTTCCCTCCTTTCGATTCTCTCGGTCGTGACCCTGGCCGCCGCATTTGCCACCCGCGCCGCCCAGGCGTCGTGAGGCTTGTGAGGCACGGCCAACCTCCCGGTCGGGAGGACTGCATTTGACGCACGAATGAAACCCGGACAGGCCAATATCGGCCTCAACGGCGCGCTGGGTACCGCTGAAGCGGGCGGGCACCCTGCACAGCTCATGGCATCCGTAGAAGCGCCCTTCACAGACCGCTGGAGCGCTGCGGCATGGTTCGGCGTATCCCATGACCCTATGGGACACACAGGCCTCCTGGACGCAACGGTGACCGCGCCAGCCACCCTCGCCGCGGGCGAAACGGTTGTCGCGCGCATCGCGCCGGGCCTCTCGTTGCCCATCGGCGCGACGGGCATGGACGGCGTGGCGACCTTCCGCAGCAGCGGAAGCGTAGACCCCGTCGTGAGCGCAGATATTGTCGGCGGCGGCACGATTGTTGGCTTGGCCACCGTTTTCGTTCGTGCGCCGGTATGGAAAGGCCGCGACGACCTCCGCGACGGTGTGTTCTTGCGCACCGACGCGATGGGGGGAGCGCGTGTGGGACGCTTCGTGCCGATGGCGGGCTTGTCATGGCTCCGCCAGGGCGACGACGAGACCGACGCGCGCGGCTACGACGAGCTCTCGATTGTGGCTGGCTCCACCGTCAACCTGGGCCAACAATGGGGTCTCGATGCACGCGTGCGGATTCCGGTCATGGGAGACCACCCACCCGCCGCACTTATCCTCGGCGCCACGCGGGTTGTCGGCAAGCCACCATCCAGCCATTAGGCAGAAGCGACCTCCCCCCCGCGTGCATCGAGGAACCGATGGCCTTTGGTGACAGCTTCCGACTCACACTCGTGACGCGGTCACCGCGGCTGGCCGCCGCTGCGGTCGCCGCGGGGATTGACCGGGTGGGCGTCGATTTGGAGGTGGGCACCAAACGTGCGCGCCAAGCGGGTCTTCCCACCCGCCACTCCGACCACACCGAAGACGACCTCGCGCGCGTGTTTTCGGTTGTGCCCCCCCACCGTCGCTTCGTACGCATCAATGCGTACCCCGAAGGACCAGAGCGAGAAGCTCCGATGGCGCTGGCCGCCGGCGCTGCGCACATCATGCTCCCTTGGTTCCACGAGGAACACACACTCCGGCGATGTGTGGAGCTGATTCGCGGGCGGGCCCAAGTACACGCTTTGGTCGAATCCGCGCCCGCTTTGTTTCGAATAAACCGAATCGTCGCCGTCGAGGGGGTGGACGAGGTGATGTTTGGTCTCAACGACTTGCGGGTGTCGTTGGGCCTCCACAATCACTTTGAAGTGCTCGCATCGCCGCTCCTGGCCGCCGCGGCGGAAGAGGTCCATCGGGCGGGGATCCGCCTGTCGATTGGCGGCGTCGCGCCCCCCCGATTGCGCGGGCCACCGCTGCCCGTGCCAGAGGACCTGGTGCTCGCCCAATACCCACGGCTCGGCGCGACCGGCGCGTGGCTGGCACGAAGCTACATCGCCCATGACGAAGTGCCGGCAGACTTCGCCCACGACATCCAGCGCTTGCGCCGGGCATTGCGCGATGCCAGCAGCATCCCCGACGCGCAGGCCCGTTTGTCCACACTGGCTGCGGCCCTTCGGGACCAAGCAACGCCAATGTGAGCGCGGCACGAGAAGGTTTGCGCGGCGCCTGTACCCTTGGTCCCAGTCCGGGATAGACCGCCCGTTGACCTTTGGAGGCCACCGATGGGTGCAATGGCCGATTGGATGGCCACAACGACGGGACACGCGGTCCTCGGATTGTTCGCGGGCTGCGCGCTCGCGTTGGTCATCAACCACGTCCTGTTTCCCGCCCTCGCACGCCTCGCCGCAAAGACCCGCTGGACCGGCGACGACCAGTTCGTGCGGTCCATCCGTCGTCCGACTGCGGGTTCTGCCGTAATGGCCGGCGCTTGGTACGCCGTCAAAACACTCGGCGTACACGACACGGTCGAGGGCGTGTTGGTATCGACCCTCGCGTCCTTCACCATCCTCATGTGGACCGTCGCGCTCCACCGCTTGAGCAGCGCGTCCCTCCAGCACCTCGCGAGCGCACAGTCACGCGACACCCTCGTAAAGCCCCGCACACTGCCGATTTTCGACTTTGCTGCCAAGACCTTGGTGTTTGGTAGCTCGACGTACCTCGTGCTTCAATCTTGGGGAATCGACCTCACCGCGTGGCTCGCAAGCGCCGGAATTGTCGGCATCGCGGTCGGCTTTGCCGCAAAAGACACCCTCGCGAACCTCTTCGCAGGCGTATTCATTCTCGCGGATACGCCATATAAAATCGGCGATTATTTGGTTTTGGAGAACAATATCCGCGGACGGGTCACCGAAATCGGCCTGCGCAGCACCCGCATCCTCACCCGCGACGACATCGAAGTGATTTTGCCCAACTCGCTCATGGCAGGCACGAAAATCATCAATGAGTCCGGCGGTCGTCACACCCGGCAGCGGGTGCGTTGTCCGGTTTCCGTCAGCTACAACGCCGACCTTGACCACGTTCGCGCCGTTTTGGTGGATGTCGCCAAGACCTTGTCCGACTTTGTACAAGACGACCCACAAGTGGCCCCACGGGTTCGATTTCGCCGTTTTGGAGAGTCCGGCATCGATGTAGAGGTGCTGGCGTGGATACCCAAGCCCGAAGACCGCGGCATCGCGCTCGACAACCTCATCGTCGCCATTCACAGCCGGTTTCGCGCAGAGAACATCGAGATTCCGTTCCCCCAGCGCACATTGCATCTGGTGCCCGCTCCCGACGCCCGCGAAGGTCAAGCCAAGGGCGACCTACCAGAGAACGCAGTCTAGGTCGCGGTAATGAAACGCGCCCGGTCCCCAAACATAACACGTGGTTCCATCATCGAGCATGTAGCCATTGTCGGCTCCGATTGCGCTCGAAAATCGCGTCGTGAAGCCGAGCACTACATCTTCCGCATTCTCTACGACATCCAACTCGACGCCAGTAGCGCCGACGGGATGGCAAAAGGAAAAACCATCCTGTTCGTCGATACAACTCTCGGCGACCCAACATTCATCGCTGCATACGCCTGCTTGCACCATGCCAAATGTGTAGGTGGACGTGGTGTGGGAAAGCACCAGCGACACCCCACCCGGATGCAAGGTGAGCGCTACGTCTGCGGGTCCAAACGTAGACGGCGTGACCTCTTCGGACGGCAAGCCGGTTCCCGAGCCACCTTTGCCTACACATGCGGCGCAGAACACAAATCCTGCAATCGGAAGGACGGAAAACTTCACACCAACTCCTTGGGCGCGCACAATACGCCCCGCGCTGTCCTTCTTGCCTGTCTCGATACCCCTCGCCACAATTTGCGCCTTGGGACATTTCCCCTCTGCCGCCCAAGGGCGTTCCCGTATCCCCAGCGCCCGCCAGCCGGATACGCTCCACACCTCCGCGTGGACCGCGGAAAACGAGTGAACCGTGGCTGCCGTTTGTGACTCCGCTTCTTTGCGCGACCTCCTCCAAGCCCACGACCCCGCGGCATTGGATGCACTGACACGTTGTTTTGGGCAACGCCTCGTCGCCGTGGGTCGCCAGCGATGCGGCAAAGAAGAAGACGCACAAGACGCCGTACAGGATGCGCTCCTCGCGGCCGGAACCCACCTCGACCAGTTTCGGGGCGACGGCTCGGTCGAAGGATGGCTGGTCACGATGGTACAACGCGCGTGCTCGCGCCTTCGACGAGGGCAAAAGAACGACCCCGCGCGTCATATCAGCGACGTAGAGCTGACAGCGCCCGGCCCTTCTCCCGAACAGCAGGCCGCGCACCAAGAGCTTGGTCGTACCCTCCAAGCAGCCCTCGATGCCCTCTCCGCCGAAGACCGCGTGCTCGTCATGCTCGCCGAGGGCCACGGATGGACGGCGCCCGAGCTTGCCGAAGCAACCGGACGCACGCCGAACGCCGTCCGCAGCCGCCTGTCGCGGGCGCGCCGTCGCCTCCGCGCTACCTTGTCCGAGAGCGCCGCCTTCCAAGACGACCGATAAATCGACCCTCCCGACAATTCTCCCCACCGTCCCAAAAAAATGCGCCGCGCACTGACACACTTTGTGCCGCCAGTGGCTCTACCGAAGCGAACAGCCCCCCAAGCGCGGAGACACCCATGACCCCTGCACTTCTCGCATACCCATTGTTGGGCGCTGGTGGCGGATACCTTTGGCACCGAGTGGTCGGTTGCCGCTCCGGTTCCTGCCCCATCACGGCCAACCCCTACATCAGCACACTCTACGGCGCATTCGTCGGCCTGCTCATGGCCACACCCTAATCCTCCTGCGCGAGAACCCCGCGCAGGAGCACGACAACGGGTTTCGATTGCGCGAGATGTTTCGCCGAAGGAACTCGTCGCCACGCGCGCGCCGTATCCACGATAGACACCGCCATCGCGGAGGTCTTCGTGAAACAACTCGTCGGTGCTGCGCTGTGCATCGGAGCCATCGGTTGGAGCGCGCCCGCGCACGCCGATGACTGGGCCGCTATCGTCGCGGACGGCCGCCTCACTTGGGCCGCCGACCAAGAGGGGGGCGGTCCTTTCTTGTATCCGTCTCCCGAATCGCCCGACCAAATCGTTGGTTTCGAGGTTGACCTCGCCGCGGCATTGGCGCAGCACCTCGGTGTCACCGACGCCTTCACCCAAGGCGCGTGGGACACCCTCCCCGCGATGGTGCAAGCCGACAAGGTCCATATCGTGCTCAATGGCTACGAATGGACCCCCGAGCGGGCCGCCCACCTCGAATCCTCGATGCCTTATTTCGTCTACGCACTACAGCTTATGGCGCGCGAAGACGACACCCGCATCCACGGCTGGACGTCTTTGCAGCAAGCGCCGAGCGACGGTTCCCGCTGGCAGGTTGGCGTATTGGGCGGTTCGGCCGCAGAAGAAGTGATGGTCGACCGATGCCGCACCGCACCCTGCGATGTCACGCTCTATGACGGAAACACCGACGCGATGCGCGATGTGGTGACGGGACGCCTGGATGTCACCCTCCAAGACACGCCCATCGTCCATTTTTACGGTCCAATGTTTCCGAACCTGCGCCCCATCGAAGCGCCCGTGTCGCCAGGCACGTATGTCATTTATGCAAAAAAAGGCGAAACGGAGCTCATCTCACGCATCAATACGGCACTCATCGTCATGTTGCGCACGGGAGAGCTGGAGTCGATTTACAAAAAGCATGGATTGTGGGACAGTCTCAACCAGGGCCTCACCCGATATGCCGACGACGCCAAGTATTTCGGCTATTCCGACGCCAGCTTGACGATTGCACCGTCCCACGCTGCGACCTCCGACGACGCCGCCGAAGCACCGCCTCCTCCCGCCGTCCCGGGTCGGCTTCACCTCCTCCAGTACTCCTTGCCCATACTGGTGCAATCCGCCCTTATGACGGTACTCTTGGCGGTCGTTAGCTTTCCCATTGCGATTGCACTTGGCATCGGTGTCGCCGTTGGACGAATGTATGGGCCGCGCTGGATGCACGCGCCCCTCACCGTGTATGTCGAGTTTTTGCGGGGCACGCCCCTCATGTTGCAGCTCTACTTCGTGTTCTTCGTGCTTCCCGAAGTCGGAATCAACATCCCTGCCCTCGCGACCGCGATTCTCGGCCTTGCGGTCAACTACTCCGCATATGAAAGCGAAATCTATCGCAGCGGCCTCCAGGCCATTCCCAAAGGCCAAATGGAGGCCGCCCTCAGCCTCGGCCTCACGCGGGCACAAGCCATCCGTCACGTCATCTTGCCGCAAGCATTCCGCATCGTCATTCCGCCCGTCGTCAACGACTTTATCGCCTTGTTCAAAGACACCTCGGTGTGCTCGGTCATTACCATCGTCGAGCTGACCAAGCAGTTCTCTATTTTGTCCAAGTCTTCGATGGCGGTCATCGAAATGATGGGGCTGACGGCGGTGTTGTACTTGGCCATGAGCTATCCCCTCAGTTTGTTGTCGCGCCGCGTCGAAAAGGCCATGGGTCAAGCGGGAGTGGTGGCATGATTTCCGTCGAGCGTCTCGAAAAATCCCACGGCGAAACCCCTATCCTTCGGGGGATTTCAATGACCATTGAACAAGGTGAAGTTGCAGCAATCATCGGCCCTTCGGGCGGTGGGAAGAGCACCTTTCTCCGCTGTATCAATGGCTTGGAGCCATTTCAGGGAGGCGCCGTGCACGTGGGTCCCTTGTCCTTGGGTCCGGGTTCGCCGTCGCCTGCTGTCCTCCAAGCCATTCGACGCCGCGTTGGCTTTGTGTTTCAGCAGTTCAACTTGTTCCCTCACCTCACGGTCCTCGAAAACCTCCTGCTGGCGCCCGCCCTGCTCGACAATCGGCCCCGCGACGCGGTCGAACAGCATGCCCTTGACCTCCTCGACCGTGTGGGGCTACGAAACCGACGCGATGCTCGGCCTCGCGACCTCTCCGGCGGCCAACAGCAGCGGGTCGCGATTGCCCGCGCGTTGGTATTGCAGCCCGAAGCGGTGTTGTTTGACGAGCCCACCTCCGCGCTCGACCCTGTGATGGCCAACGAGGTCATGCGCGTCATCAGCGACCTCGCCGCCCAACGACTCACGATGGTGGTGGTCACCCACTCGATGCACTTCGCGCGCAACGTCGCAACGCGCGTGCATGTATTTGCCGGGGGCCATGATGTAGAAAACGGTCCTCCAGAGGTGGTTTTGGTAGACCCATCCCATCCGGTGACCCGCTCGTTTCTGGCGCAGGCAGGCACCGCCTGAGCTTGTGTTGGAAATATATAGCGACCGTTATACCACGCAACGGACGAAACTTCGTCGTATATCCCTATTATAATGCCTTCGGGCAGGCATCGCGTTTCTACCAAACGCACAACGCAACACCGAAAAGATGCTGTTGATAGTCACTTTCAAAGACAACTACCACGCAATTCCTTGACATGCCAAAACACATCCCATCGAGTACGCTGCGCCCAAAACGAGGTGTCAGATGCTTGGTCGTTGGGTTTTTGTCCTCTTTCTCGTTGGTTGCGACGCAGCGCAGCCCAAAGCAGGCACGAGCCAATCCACGTCCGCAACCACCGAAGGCGGCGGCTCCGACGGCACCGGAAGCGGGGGCTACCACCCCGAAGGTTGGTCTTCGCCCGACGTTCACGGCATGGCGGCCAAGTTCCAAGAGCAAGACTGCCTCGGCTGCCACGGAAGCGACCTGTCCGGCGGCACCGCCGGAGTCGCCTGCGTTTCTTGCCACGGCGAAGGCTGGGAGACCGATTGCACCTTCTGCCATGGCGGCGTTGACAACAACACCGGCGCGCCGCCCGAGTCTATCGCCGATGAGACCGACGCCTCCGTCACGTCGTTCCCCCCGCACTCAAAACACGTGCAAGAAACCGAACTCAAGCGCGCGCTCGATTGTACGGAGTGCCACCGCAAGCCCACGGATGTCTTCTCCGCGGGCCACCTGTTCGTGGACGACGCCACGCCCGGCGTCGCAGATACCCATTTCGGCGACGGCTTGTCCTCGGCCGCTACTTGGGATGGCGGTGGCTGCAGCAACGTATACTGCCACGGGAATGGCCTCGGCAACAACGGGACGGTGGATGCCACAGACTCCGTCGCCTGCGGGGACTGTCACCCCACCAGCACCAGCGGCGCCAACCGCATGAGCGGCCGCCACGAAGACCACCTGGGCGAGCGGATTGGTTGTGAAGAATGCCACAGCGATGTGGTAAATGCAAGTCGGACGATTATCGACGGAAACCTTCATGTAAACGGCACACCAGATGTCCACCTGCCCAGCGGAATGGCGATGTCTGGGGACACCTGCACGGGCACCTGTCACGGCGAAAACCACCGCGACCGACGCTGGTAAGGTTGCGCTTTCGGGCTTTGCGCTCGCACGAACGGCGCAATCGACCGCTCCCCTCGTTGGGTCCACGCATCCACTCCCCGATACGCGTGTACCGGGGATGCACTATACTACACAATAAACATAACGTCAAGCCAATCAACCGCGCACATGCAGACCCAACATAACGGTGGGAAGCAAGGGCGGTAACGAGAGTAAGTGCCCGCGTCATCGTGCTGTTGGAGGGGATGTTGCCGGTGGATGTGACCATTGCAAACCGTTCGCACGTCACGAACCCCGACAACGCGGGCATCGCGCGCCGATAATCCCTCCGTCATCAACGATGCCAAGCGAACACCGCCCCCATCGAGATGGATGACCAATCCTTGGGCAGATGCGCATTGCGCGAGCGCGACCCGAAACGCAAAATGCGGCCCAGGAGTGCCCATCGGCCTGACGGTCGGGGCGATTCTCTCGCAGGACAATCGGGGATCGCGGAGGGCGGCGACCGTTCGCAGCGTACGTAGGCAGCCCTCGTTTGCCCCCGTTGCGATTCCACGGCACATGCCCCCGACTGCGGCAAATGAATCGCCATTCAGTCGAAAAAACGTACGCGTTCCTGTGTAGGGTCACGACGTGTCGACGCTGCACGCGCCGTTCAAGGTTGGAGACCGTCCTTCCTTGACTCCCCCCTCAACCCCCAGGCAACCCGCGGGCGTCGCGCGCCGATAGATGTGCGAAAAAGTCGCGGTCCTGCATAGAGAAGGCATACGGAAGGCCGTCCGGTCCTCCCACCACAACCGACACCCAGCTCCCCGTTCGTCACGAGCAGGCGCCGCGCTGTATCCTCCCGTGGCGCCTTCCTCGCGCGCAAAGGACCACGCGGTGAATGTCCTGTTTGTGGAAGATGACCCCATCCTCCAAGTTGCCTACGCGGAGGCGGCCGCGGAATGGGGGTGGCGCGCTGTGGTCGCCGGCACTCTCGCGGAGGCCCGTGCAACGGTGGGACATTTTTCGCCCGACGTCGTCGTCCTCGACGGGAATTTGCCGGATGGAAACGGTGCATCGATTGCCCCCACCTGGAGCAGCACCGCCGTCATCTTGGCCGTGATGGGAGACGCACCCGAGCGAAGCCTCGACGACATGCGCTTGGTCGCGCATGCCGTGTTTCGAAAGCCGGTGTCCTTCCAGCGCCTCCGCGCAGCGGTCGAGACCCCCCCTCTCGATTTCTCCCCCCCTTGCAAGGTGGGCCGGTAACGAAATGTTCCGCCCCCTTGCGAAGCGACCATACAAATCCGATTCCTCGTGTAGCGATGCGATGGCCCCTTATTGTCGTGACGGTGATGATTTTCGCGAGAATGCAGACTTTACCGACACCGCGAAGCGACCAAGCCTCGCCGAATTCGCATTTCTCTGCCCCTACAAACTAGCGAATAAATCGCAAATGAATACGAAACCATCTACACGCAAAACAGGAGAACACGCAAAACAGAGTTTCGGATTCCAAATACATATTTCGAGAACGCAGGACCTCCACCCCAGCCTGCGAAACGACTCTCGGAGACACCGTGCCCACGTCCGAGCCACGCCAAACTCCCTATGATTCGATGCTGGACAACGAGCGGCGACACGCCCTTTGGCGTCTGCTGTTGGGCATTTCGCTTACGAACCTCGTGCATCTCGTGGGCGACCTTGGAACCGGCCGCACCATCGAGTCGTGGACCATCGTAGCCGGGCTTTCGGTCCTGCCTTTCGTGGGCTTTTTGGCCCACACCGCCCGCGTCCAAAGCGCGGTGGCGCTCCTGCTCGCGAGCCAATGGCTCTACACCTTGGCCATTTCTATTTCCGGCCACGGATTGCTTGGCTCGACCGTATTACAAGGCACCGTCGTCCCACTGTTGGCAGCCTTGCTCGTGGGTCCACGGGCCGCGCTCGCTTTTGGCGTACTCGAAGCACTGCAGTTGCTGGTGTTTTTGTGGTTGGGCACCAAAGGTCTGATTCTGGGCGTCTCGGATGCACCCCCCACGCTCCAGTCACGCTTTGTCGACATCGCGCAGTTTTCGGCCCTGTTGACGCTTGTGGCGGCAATCTTTTCCAATATGCACCGGCGCGCGCTCGGAAACCTCCAACGCGAGCTGGACCAACGGCGGGCGGCGGAATCCGCGGCAAGGCGGGCAGAGGCCACCCAAAGCCGCTTTATCGCCACGATGAGCCACGAAATCCGAACCCCCCTTCACGGCTTGTTGTCGGCCGCGCGATTGCTGCGCCCTACGGTGGCCAATGAGGGGCACCAGATGCTCGACATCATCGAAGGCGGCGGGGAGTCCGTGCTGGCGATTCTCGAAAGCATTCTCGGCCTCCAGCAGACCGACCGATTGGCCACCGCAAGGCCGGTTCGGATTGAAGCGCTCCTCAACAGCGCGCTCGCGAGCCTTCGCCTCAAGGCATCGGAAAAAGGCCTTGTTTTGCGGTCTTATATCGAATCCTCCGTCCCTGCGGAAGTAGAACTCGCCCCCGGTCACTTTATGCAAATCATAGCGGGACTTGGCGACAATGCTGTCAAGTTCACGCCTTCTGGCACCATTGAACTGCGAATGTTTGTCGAAAATGGACGCCTAAAGATTGTCCTCGACGATAGCGGCCCCGGCATTCCCGAGTCCCAGCGCCAACGCGTCTTCCACGCATTTGCAATGGTAGACGACAGCGACAGCCGCGCCGCCGGAGGAGCGGGCCTCGGCCTCGCGGTGACCGACCTCCTCGTTCGCCAAATGAGCGGGACCATCACGATTTCCGACAGTCCCCTCGGCGGCGCGCGCATCCACGTCGGCCTGCCGTTGGTCGTGCCGCGGAAGCGCGCGGTCGAAGCAAGCGCAGAGATGCCGCGAACCCTCGATGTGTTGGTGGTGGACGACAATCCCGTCAATCGCCTCGTGCTGACACGGTCCCTCGAAAGCGCCGGCCACCGGGTAAAGGCGGTCGCAGACGGGGAAGAGGCGGTGGACGCTGCCCGCATGACAGACTGGGACGTCATCCTGATGGATGTCCAGATGCCCAATGTCGACGGCCTCGAAGCGACACGGCGGATTCGGCAGATGTCCGGCGCGCGGTCCCTCGTGCCCATCATTGGCGTAACGGCGAGCGCCACGGAAGAAGGGCAAGCCATTGCGCTGGATGCCGGCATGAACGGCTATCTGGGAAAGCCAGTGCGCACCGAGACCTTGTTCCTGACACTGCGAAAGCACGTCTTCACGCCCATGGACGACGAAGACACACCCTTCGAGCCCCTCGACAACGTGGTGTCGCTCAACTCCCTGCGCCGCTGACTTATTGGCCTGGACCTTCCGCTACGGGAGCCTTCTCGACCACGCCAAAGTCCGGCATATTGCCTTGCGAAACACCGGGCGTTGCCATCCACGCGTCGTTGACGACCAACCAACCGGGAGCCGCGCCCACACACGGCACGCGCAACAACTGGACGGGGTCCACGGCCATCGACCGCACTTCTTCCCACACTTCGTCGCTGTTGCCGTCCATGCCGGGGCAGCTCTCCTCAAACACCCGCCCTATCGCGGACAGCCTGCAGAAGCCTTCCGCGATATAACTGAGCACCATTACGGATTCTCCGGCGGCGACCTGCACGCCATCCAACGAGATGGACTTTCGCAAGCGATACTCCGCGGTGCCAGCGAGCGTCGCCCAATCGGTGCCAGAAGGAGGTGTATTGGCGCCTTCAGCCCACTGGTGGTACAACCCTGGAGGGGCAGTGCACGCGCGCAAGGGCCCGCCGCAAGGGTCGTCGCGCACTTCGACGGCGAGAGTACGGTTCACTTGCACCACAGGGCCGGGATACTCGCCCTGCCAGTAGCGAAACACCACCGTGTCGTCGGTACACCGCGCCAACATGCCGGCTTCGGCCTCCAACGCCGACACGGCATTGGGGCGGCTTTGGGGAGACGGTGTGGCCGCTTGGGGCGCAGCCACGGGCGCGCCAGCGACGGTCGAAGGCGCCGCAGTCGCCGGGGGGACCCGCGCGTCTGGCCCCGGCATTGATTCTGGCACGCCACAACCCACCAAACCGAGGTACACCAACCAGGGCCGCATTTCGCCTCCTTCTACCGTTCCAAGCGAAATGCTCACTATCCCACTGCACGGCCGCACGCTGGGCCGCTACGGACACGCACCCACGATGCTGCATCGCAGCAATGTGCCGCCCCAATGATGCTGCATCGCAACATGATTGCAACATCGCAACACGGAAATGCTGCAACGCAGCAAACGATAGGCCTTATCGAACGGCGTCCGCGGCGCCTTCCCAAATGGCAACCCCGCCGTCGTCGTCTACCAACACGAGCCATAGGGGGATGTTGTCTTCAGGGGTCTTGGGCGCAAACCAGCGATAGCCAAAGGTGCCATCGTCGACGTTGAGCGCCTCTTGGCCGTCCCAGCCGCCCGCCGTGGTGTAGCCGAACACCGATACGCGCTCTTCGGGGAGGCCATCGAAGGTACAGCGCACCTGCAAGGATTGGCCGGTGGTCGCGGAGAACGCACCCGACGGCGCTTCGCAGCCCGTGATGGTGGGGTTGGACACACGCTCACCGGGAACGCGCGTAGAGACGGACAGCGTGCGCACAGTGAGCGCGACATTGGCGAAGGAGAGGTCGGCCATCCAGTCGAAAGGATTTGCCAAGTCCGCGGCCACCTGCTCGTCGAAACCACCGTCGTGCAGCGTATCGAGCACAGGACAGACCCCTGGCAGACACGCGAGGGAGTAGACCGACACCAAGGGGACCGGCTCGTCTGTCACGAACTCGGATAAGAACGGGGAAATCGCGATGGGCTGGGAGACCACAGCGTTTCCTTGTCCTTCCGCAAGCACGAGCCCTGGCCAGCTTTCTGTTGCAAAGGCCTCTTCTGCACACCCATCGGGTCCGCGCGTGCAGGTCCAAGAGGCGTGGAGCCAGGCTTGGTCGTCGGGTTCTACCACCCAATGCGCGGCGTCCACGGTCTCGCCGGGGAACACCTCGGGGGGAGCGTCGATAGCGAGCACCATCAGTTGGTCGATGCGGGTTTCCGGGGACGGTCCCCCGGCACAGCCCGTCGCAGCACCCAAGAACGCTGCCCAAAGAAGACGATGCGGCAAGAAGGCAGACATTACCAACTTCCTTTGAAGCCAAACACGGGCAGGGGCGGGTTGGAGGTGACGGGGTCGAGCTCGCGGTAGTTCCAGTTCCAGCCGATGACTTCTGGATTTTGGGCGAAGGTGACATTTTGTAGGTCGAGCCATGTCTCTAAGCGCCATTTCTTGAAGACATACGTTTTGTCGAAACGAATATCGACGCTGGTGAATGCAGGGAGGCGGTCGCTCGACCGCTCCCCGTAGACAGGAATATAAGAACGCGTCGCTGCATCGAAAACGCTGTTGACGACGGGCGTATAAGGGTTGCCGGAGCCATAGCGAACCCGGCCACCTACCCGCCAATTGCGGGGAAGTTGCTGGCTCCACAAGGCGTTGAGCACGATGGGCTGGTCATACGCGAAGAGCTCTTCTTCTTCCCACGGCCGGTCCTGGCGCTGGGAGTGGGAAAAGGTCGCGCTAATCAGGCCAACCGCGGTCGGGCCCGTATACTTGAGGAGGCCCTCGACGCCGCACACCAACCCAACGCCATCGTTGGCGTAGGGGAGGGTGTCAAAAGGTCCGGTGGGTGGCGGCCCCGTATAAAACCGAAGCCGGTCTTCACGACCCACCACCAAGTCGTTCAAGAAGTTGGTAAATGCGGTCACTTCGGTGCGAACCCGCCCCGTAATCTGCTGCTCGACACCCAGGCTGTTTTGCCAGGACCACGGAAACGTGAGCTGGTCGTTGCCGTCGCTGTCCGGTGCCACCTGCCGCAGTGTAGGGAGCGAGCTAAACTTGCCGGTTGCACCCTTCACGACGGTGTTTTGACCGATGTTCCAGCGTGCCGTGAGCCGGGGGTCCCAGCCGACGCCGACGTATCCCGCTCCGTACAATAACAAGTCAGAACGAATGCCGGGAGTCCAAGTGACAGACCCCGTCCGGGCCGTCAACTCACCATAGAGCGCAGGAGCGAAGAAAAATGACTCCGCTTCTTCTACTTCATCCAAACGGGACTCTTCGAAATAAAGACTGTCCTCGCCCGACAATAAGTCGACGCCGAAGCGGGCGCCCAGGTTGCGGTCGGGGGTCAAGCCAATGCCCAGCTCCTCCCGCAACGAAACATTGAAGCGCTGCTCGGATGCTTGCGAAATGTCGCCAAACACGAAATCACGGCGCTCGGGGCCGATGCCGACGGTGGTTTCTTCCTCCCACCCATTTCCAAGCTTTGCCAATCGGCGGAACCGAAGCCGTTGGAAGCGGTCGCCAAACGACGCAAATACCGCCTCTTCCCCTTTTTCTCCGCCAACAAAACTAAAGCGGTCGTCCGACATAAAAAAGAGCGTGTCGTAAACCGTCCCCGAATCGGTCTTGTGGAACCAACGCACTTGGGCGTCATAATATCGGGGCGCCTGCACGGTGAGCCCTGTGTTTTCCAAGATTGGATTGAGGACGGCGTCGATATAAGAGCGGCGCCCTGATACGGTGAGGAACGAGCGATTTCCAATTCGCTGTTCAACAAACAGTGTGCTTTGGTACACATCAACGGAGAGGTAGCCGCTGGACCGCTCCGGGAGCGTAGCTTTGCTGCGAATATCGACGAGACCGGCCAATACGCGGCCATAGCGAACGCTCGGCGTCCCGGGCATAAACGCGACTTCTTCGACCAGCTCGTTGTTGATTACCGTGGTGAGACCTGCAAAGTGAAACACCAACGGGATGGGCGAGCCGTCCAAAAACGCTTTGCTGTCTTCCGGGGCTGCACCACGGATGATGAGTTGGCCAATTCCGAGGGGTGCCCGCGCTACGCCAGGGAGGTTCTGCACTACCTTTACGACGTCGCCGCCGCTTCCGGGCAGGTATTGAATTTCTTCCCGCGACAGCTTGCGCTCTGCGACTTCTACGCCGGCACGCTGGGCGACCACGAGCACCTCAAAGTCAGACCGCAAGGCATCAAGCCGGGCATCGCGCACCAAAAAGAGGTTTAGCTCCACAACACCGTCGGCTCCGACCGTCACCCGCTCGGAGATGCTCTCGAAGGGCCCCCCGTTGGTGGCCACAATCCACTCTCCGGGCGCGAGGTCCACAAACACATAAGCGCCCGTTTCATCGGTCTGCGCCAGCACCCGGCGCCCTTCCGGCCCAACCGCCTGAAGCTCGACGCCCGCCAATTTCTGCCGCACGCCAGCTTCTACGACCGTTCCCCGCACACGCGGAATCGGCGCGGTGGTTGCCTCAAACACAAAGTTGTATTGAACCTGCGCAGGGGCCGTCGTGCCATCGGCCAAGCGCGCAGGCAAAAACTGGAACTGCCGGACGGCCAAGGACGCCGCTTCATCGAAGCCTTCGCCTTGCGGCTCCAAGACTTGCACTTCCACCACGCGCCCCTCGTTGTCAATCGACAACAGAAGGGGAACCACTGCACCGCGGCCCTCCGCGAGCGGACCCGCCGGGTAAACCGCAGGAACCCGGTTCACCAGCTCGGGAAACCGCGCGCCAGATGCCTCGGCAGGTGCTTCCGACGGCGCATCGCCGGCCGCAGCGCCGGGCTTTTCGCGCGCAACCGCCACTGACGACGCCGCCAACATCAACCATAGAGCAGACACGGACATCAGGCGACTCACCGGGGAAGGAACTTTCGTCCACTGTTTGTACACAGTTATAGCCCGGTCAAGGGGTACGTCACGAAAAATCCGCCCGGTACTCTGAGATTGTGGGATCTCGCCCAACATAGGTGGTTCCACCCAACTCACAGCGTCTCCGCGACTGGGTGACCACGAACCGAATGAAGGTCATAAATCATCTGCCCAATCATAACGATGGTATGGTCATCACAAAGTGTCGCCGATGTAATCCAATATCACCACTGCTCGTTGCTTCTGTCCCGACACACACGCACTGATTCCCAATCAATCGGAACAAAACAACCGAATCGTAACTTACATCCTGCCTACGCGGTCGGGAGCGAATCGAGGGCCTCCATCTCCATCCACACATCTCCTGGCAGAAAGCCCCCCCGCTGCAGCGTTTCGAGGTCGTCTTGGCCAATCCCCGTGTGGGCACGCATCTGCCAACACCGCCGAGCCAAGCCCGTAAAGCCTCCCGCCGGCGTCGAGCGAAGCCCCATAACGGAGCGCTCCACCCGCCAGGCCAGCGAAAACGTCGAGCCAACGCCTTGCTCCGAGGAGACATGCACATGTCCGCCCGATTGCGCGACGACGGTTGCGACCAAATGTAGGCCCAGCCCCGTGCCCTTGCCCCGCGCTTTGGTGCTAAACATCGGCTCAAACAACCGCCCACGGGTCGCGTCGTCTACGCCGACTCCCGTGTCAGCCACCTGAATCACGGCGGCCCCGCGACTCGAGAACACGCGGAGTGACACCACCCCACCGCTTGGCATTGCCTCCACACCGTTGTTGACCAAGTTGACCAGCACCCGCCGAAGTTCCGTTGGGTCCACCGGAACCTTCACGTCACTGGTCACCATCAGCTCCGCCGTTACGCCCTTGGGCAAACCCAACGAAACGGACCGCATGACCGAATGGCACACTCCCGAAACGGGATGAACAGGTGCAATCGTGGCCTGCGGAATCGCACGTCCATAGCGTGCGCACAGATTGTCCACATGGTCGAGCGCATCGCCAAACATATCCAACTCTTCGCAAACCTCCGCGTCCGTCAGACCATCGTCTTCCAGAATATCGACATTGACAATGCCCTGCACCGCATTGCGAAGGTCGTGGACCACCGTTCCTACCATCTGCCCCGTCAACGCCAGCCGACGGCTGTACGCCGCGCGAGACTCGAGCAACAAGAGGCGGCTCCCTTCTTGGGCCTCCAGCCGCCGAAGCTCCTCCGTGCGCGCCAATGCATGCAATTCCGAGACGGCAGAACGCCGGTGTAGGCGCAACACATGCACGATGGTTCGCTCTACGATGACGCCCACCAAAATCATCTGTATGCCCATCCGCACCCAAATCATGCCATCGTTCGGGCTGCGTAAGGACGCACCATCCGGGAAAACATCAAGGGCGTGAAGGGCGCCAACGATAGCCAGACCCAGCATTCCCGTCGCAAAACCAAGCCACGTCGCCCTCTTCGTTGCAAACACGGCGACCCATGCGAACGTCGCCGCCAACACACCCAGCGAAACGCTCGAAAAAATCGAACCAAAGGCCAAGATGGTGTAGCAAACGACTAGGTTACCGCCCACCAATACCGCGGGCCCCAAACGTCGCGCTGAAACGCGTCCCACGCCGACTGCCAGCAACACGGCAGCATGAGATATCAACACCAAGTACACAAACCAATGCAGTAATGAACCAAAAATAGTCTGTATTGTCAAGGCGAAAACAATGACAAGGACGGTCCAGTAGGCCATCGCACGGACGGCATCGTTCCGCAGCGGCACAACGACAGGCTCCTCCGCCAAATCTTCTTCGTCCAGCCCTTTCATGTCGAGCGATGCGCCCAAATGACCATGAAGCAAGTCATCCCAGGCCAAAGGTTGTGCGTTTGTCGTCGAATCGACGGGGACCGGCGTTTGCAGCGGCAGGCGTACCCACACCCGCGTTCCCTTCCCCAACTCGCTCTCTAACTCCAACCCTCCACCAGCCTGTAATACCAACGCTTGGGCCGCTGTCAACCCCATCCCCAGGCGCTTTGAACGGGTCGAAAAGAACGGGTCTGCAGCCACCTGCATTGTCTCCACAGACATTCCCGTGCCACAATCTTCGACCACCACTACCGCGTGGGTATACATCGTCTCAGCGGTCGGCATCAACGCAGACGTAATCTGGACCCGCCCGCCTTCCGGGCACGCCTCCACGCCATTGACCACGAGATTGACGAGGACTTGGAGGAATGCGTCCGTACCAATACGAACCGGGACGCCCGCTGTCCCGTGGCAGCATACCTCTACGCCTTCGCCCAGCGTCATCTTGACCGTATCGCAGGCAAACCGAACCGCTTCGTCGATGTCTACATTTTCTTGGGCGTCTGGCGTATCATCCCGACTGAGCACCATGAGGTCCCGGCAGGCTTGGAGCGCCGGCTGAAATGCGCCTTGGACCGCGTGGACAAACTGCCGCCGCCCTTCGACGGTTCGGTTGCTGCGCGCACGTCGAAGCTCGCGACGAGACAGCACAATCGCGCGCCGGAACATCCCACTGAGCCCGTCGGCCAAACGAGAAACCACCTGCAATCGCTGTGTTCCTCGTAGCTCCCGCTCCAACTGCAAGCGAGCGTCCCGCACATCGCCAATCTCGCGGCGCAAGCGTTCCATCGCGAGCCTTCGCCGCGCGATTCGACGCCGACGAAACTCCAAATGGTCCACCGCTACCCGCACCACAGCAACAATCGCTGCTGCGACAAAACCAAAGGATACCGTCGCGATGCCCCAGCCAGAAAATGGCCCATCCAAGAGCCAACGAGAATCAAACTCCCATTGGCCCGCCTGCAGCCCATACGCAATGCTCATCCAAACGACAAAATGAAGGACCACCAACACATACAGCGCGCGACGCCCGAGGAGAAGCCCCGTCAAAACCAGCAGGAGAACCGTACCGGCGACCATAGACGGAACCCGCCCGAGCGCCGCCGCCTGCACATACAACGAAATGCCAACGACAGAAACGAGCGTCACCCGAGCGGTTATCCCCGTAACGACCCGCCCCCGCAACAAGGCCGCCGCTACGAGACCAAGACCCGCAACACCCACGACCCAATTCGGAATAGACGCCGTTGTATAGATAACAGCCGCAGCCGGAAAACCATGAAGCGCGAACAGCAGGCCGCCCAACCAAACGACCAGGCGTTCGTGCGCAATCGACGCGCCCTGGTTCTCCCAGGCCAAATGCTGCCCACCGTCCGATGAGGACACGAACAAACGCTGCGGAGTGGGCGGCAAGTGCGACACAAAAGGCCACAAAAAGAATGAGGGCAAGCGAGGGAAAATCTACGCTTACTTCATACGCTAGGATCCCCAAAAGACGGCACGCATTGGGCCAAAACGACTATGGTATATTTGCTGGTGCGGTCGCGCAAAATTCGTATGCGATATATTTCTAACACACACAAAGCCCACAAACCACTCGTACCGTGGATGACGATAATATCCACTGTATCGACATCTATGCACCCTTACCGCTTACTGTTCCCCCATCGACTGTGGACGACGCATGGGCAGGTGCGGGATTCCATCTTCGTCATACCCTTCACCACATACCAGATACCCAAGTGAGCCATAAAATGGCGCCAAATGGGACTGCGCCGACAAAAATATGGGTACATCTCCATAGGACGTAAAGACACGGGCATGGGCCTCGTGCATCATTCGCCGCGCCAGCCCCTTGCCCCGCGCTATCGGTGCGACCACGACCCGACCAATCACCCCCTCCGCCGCCCCACGCGATCCGGGCGGAAACACGCGCAAATATCCCAGCAGTTGGTCGCCGTCCCAAGCCAAAAGATGCATACAATGCTCGTCTTCACCGTCGGCATCCAAAAACACGCACGTCTGCTCGACCACAAAAACCTCCTGCCGCAAACGAAGCAGCGCATACAGCTCCACCACGGAAAGGCGGTGAAACGGCGTCCATTGGAGGTGAACTACGGGCTCGCTCATCATTATCGGCTCACAAATCGAAAGAAGACCAAAACGGGCAACGTCACTACGGCACATCGCACCGGTCCCTTTACCCTCATGGGCACCTACCACTTCTATCAAGGCCACGCGCCGGGGCACGCGCACAATCACGGGAGCCGCATCAACCAACGCTCGCCATCATCGTCCTCTATCACGGCACCTTGGGCTTCCAAACCAGCACGAAGTCTCGCGATTCCAACCGCGCCCGGAATCTTTCGGTGTAGCACGAGGTGCGTCACGTCCAATGACCGCAAACGGACCACGAGGTCGCTCGGCACGTCCCCTTCGCCTGTTCCACCGGCAACGCGGTCGTACCGACGCAAGTCCGCGAAGACAGACTCCCGTATTGGATTGGGTGCGCCATGGGCGCCAACGCTGTTGAAGTCCAACACCCAAATCGTTGGCTGGCCGTGAACGGTTTGTGCATACTGAAACCAACGCGCCCGCGGCCGCGACAAGTTGACCTCTCCCGGAGGCAAAGCAACCGGCCCTGGCACGTCTACCACGACGCCAGTCACCTTGTCGTAGAGGGCGGGAACGCGCGCTTCCGCACCCGGAATCAAGGGCTCAATCGGCGATAATAACACAACTTCAATAACAATCAAAGGACCAAACAACCAACCCCGCTTGCCCGCAAATCGGTCCGCCCACGTGCCTGCGGCCAAACTTGCGACAGCAAGGGTCGCCAAATGCCACCGATACGGAAAACGAAGCGCGGACAGCACAGGGAGCGCGTACCATGGGCCTTCTCCCAGGCTCAACACCGCTGGGATGAGGGCAAGCAACGCCCACCTCTGTCTCGCAAACACGGACATTGCCATCAGAATAAACCCAAAGTATGCCGTAATTGCAAATGGGTTTAGACCTTCTGTTACACCGGGCGTCGGGATGCGCAAATGGGCTCCCATCGCGGCACGCACGGACGCATCGAGCGGAGGTCCGCCCCCAAACGCACCGGCAAACGCCAACACCGCGGGCAGAGCGAGTCCGATGCCTGCGAGGCTCCACCAACCCGCTCGATGCCGAAGTCCGGCAAACACAGCCAGGAGGCAGGCCACCGCCCCCAAGTACCACGACGCGCCAACACACAATGCAAGCGAGAGAACCGCTACCCACCGCTTGTCCTTCGCAACGGCCCAGGCCCACAACGCCAATGGCCAGCCATCCGTTCCTTCGACAATTCCTTCTACGGCGTACCCTTGAAACACTGCCGAGCAGCCCCAAGCACCGGCGACGGTCAATGCGCCAGCGGTCTGCAGGCCCCACGCCCGCGCTGCGTGCCCCGCCAAGCCGACCGTCGCAACGCGGGCAGCGATAACCAACACATTCCACGTTGCAGGAAGCCCGAGCCATGGCAGCAACAATGCCGCCAAGAGCCCTTTGATGGGAGACGAAAAGTAGAACCCCATGCCCTCGGGCCACGCCAGTAGGGTAGTGGACGTCACCACCGCCGGAGCCGCCTCGGCCGCCACCCATGTTCCCCAGACGGAGGGGTAGAGGTCGGTATATGGCTGCCCCAATAGCTGCCCTTCGAGCAGCGAAGGAACCGCAGGCAACACCCCCCACACCAAGGCAAGAATCCACACAGGGACGAGGGTTGGATGGCTGGGTTGTGCGTTCATCCACCGGTCCCAAAAGTGCAAAACAAGGTCACCAACGCGCGTGTGCACGAAACGACAGGAACCGCTACATGCGGCCCCTCAAAATCCGATATCCCGAATTCTAGCAACGGGTCTCGCAGCCCACACGCGGATTCTTTTGTGCCCACTGAACGCGAACGCGCCCTGACGGTCGACGACCAACACTTTCGCCTACTTGGTGCACGCGTTCTTTTCGCGGTCTGCGTCATCGCGGGTACTGTGCTGCTCATTCGATCCTGGACTCTGGGCCACAACCACGCCGTTCGCGCCGAACTTCTCGCACTTTCTTTTTCGCCGGTCATTGTTTGGTTGATTCGCAGCGGTCGCGCCGTCGCCGCGAGCAACACCATCCTCACTGCGCTTTATGTTGCATCGTTGTGGGCTTCTATCAGTGGACCCGGCGTGTACGGAACGGCGATTTTGTTCGTGATGATTCTGCCGCTGCTCGGGGGTCTGTTCGGCGGCCCGCGGGGCATTTGGGTCTGGTCCACGCTTTCGCCCCTCGCAACCGCGATTGTCGCCTACGGTCATGCGCGAGGCTGGATTGCAGACATGCGCGGCAACCTCGCCGAATACAGCGCACGAATTCCAACCCTCATCACCTTTCAAGTCGTCATTATCACGACCACCACGGCGTTTTTACGTCTGCATCATGACGCCCTTCAACGCCTGATTCTCAAGATTCGCCAACTGGACAAAGAAAACCAAGAGCACATTCAAGCCGAGCAAGCGGCCCGCATCTCGGCGGAAACCCAAGGCCGCTTTTTGGCCACGATGAGCCACGAGCTGCGCACTCCCCTCAATGGCGTGATTTGCGCCGCACGTCTCATTGAGGAATCAAAGACAAAAGAGGAACAAAAAGAGCTCGTCACAACCCTCGTCGACAGCGCCGAAGGACTGCTCACGCTTATCAACGACATCCTCGACCACGCACGTCTCGAACAAGGAGCCATGCAATTTCAAAGCGTGCCCTTCGAAGTGCGACCGGCGCTCCAACGCTGGACCCGCGGCCTCGCGTTGCTCGCCTCCGAGCGGGCCCTTCGGTTCGAGCTTTCCGTTGCAGACTCCGTGCCCGCCGTCCTCGTCGGCGACCCCACGCGCATCGGCCAGTTGGTGGTCAACCTCCTCGGAAATGCGGTGAAGTTCACGGAACGAGGAACCGTAGGAGTTCACGCCGACTACAAAGACAATCACCTCGTAATGGTCGTCTCTGACACCGGCATCGGCATCCTCCCCGAGAACATCGGCAATCTCTTCCAGCCGTTCTCCCAGCTTGAATCTAGCACCACCCGCCGATTTGGGGGGAGCGGGCTCGGCCTCACGATTGTGCGGCAGCTCACCGAGGGCATGGGCGGCACGATTGGGGTGGCCTCTACGCCCGGACGTGGCTCCGAATTTACGCTTCGATTGCCGTGCGACATCGGCGAACGACAGCAAGAGAGCACAGAGGAGAAGACATTTCACCCAAAAAACCTACGAATCCTGGTGGTGGACGACAATCCGGTCAATCGAAAAGTACAAGGGCTGCTCCTCGAAAGCTGGGGACACCACGTTCGGACGGAAGAGTCGGGAGCCAACGCCGCCTCGCTCGCGCTGTCCCAACAGTGGGACCTCATTTTGATGGACTGCCAAATGCCCGAAGTCGATGGCTTCGAGGCCACGCGCCGCATCCGACTGCGGGAACCGGCCAACCATAGGGTGCTGGTGGTGGGTCTGTCCGCCGATGTCCGCCCCGAGGCCCGCGAAGAGTCCCTCCGGTCGGGAATGGATGAGTTCATCACCAAGCCGATTCGACGCCCCGACTTCGACCAGATTGTCAACCGTTTTCGCGACCGTCTCGCGCTCCAAGAAGGACCTCCCGCGTCCCCGAACTAATGTGGCTTCATCGGGGTGCCCGCGCTGCTCCGCGCCCAAACGACGCGCCCCTACCGTTCTGGTTCCCCATCGCCCGCGCACCCGCCCACCCAACGCACCCGGCTCTCGATGTGCGATGCCGCTGCACGCGCACCCGCGGCGGCCCCTCGCCGTCGAATGCGCTCCCCAATCGTCCGTCCCAGCGCCCCCAAACTCCCGCGTCAACGCGCGGAAGCGAGGCGCCCCCACCTTCGATTGGCCCAACGTCCTCCACAAGAGGTAGACTCCCCTCCCCTGCGCAACGAGCACGCCATACATGTCCGCCGACCGTCCGCCCGGAAGCCAAGAGACCCTCGTTCCATGGGACACGACCGGCGCGCCGACCACGCCCGCATTGCTTCTGCCGCCGCGCTACCAAGACCTCGCGTTTCTCGCAGCGGGCGGAATGGCAGAAGTCCGTCGCGTCTACGATACCGAGCTAGAGCGCGCGGTCGCCATGAAGCTCATCCACCCCCACCTCGCAGGGTCACCGGGCGCGGAAAGCCGTTTTCTGGCCGAAGCCAAAGTCACAGGTCGTTTGGACCATCCCGGCGTGGTGCCCGTGCATGAGCTTGGCCGGACGCCCGATGGTCGTGTCTTTTTTACGATGCGTGAAGTGCGGGGACAAACCTGGGCAGACCTCATCGACGCGCTTCATCGCGCTTCACCGCCCGACGAATGGGGGCAAACCAGCGATGGATGGACTCTTCAGCGCGCGGTTGACATTTGGCGCCACGTCGCGGAAACGCTCGCGTTTGCCCACGCCTCCGAGGTGGTGCACCGCGACTTGAAGCCTGCAAACATTATGGTCGGTCCGTGGGGCGAAGCGCTGGTCATGGACTGGGGGCTCGCGCGGGTTGGCCCGCCGCCCCGTCGGGTTCGCCGCGGGCCAATCGCTGGTACACCGCAGTATATGTCACCAGAACAAGCCGATGGTGGCTTCGCGGGACTCGATGCACGGTCGGATGTGTATAGCCTCGGGTTACTTCTAAGAGAGCTGTTGACGGGTCAACCCCCTTTTTGGGACGACGCGCCGATACCGGAGCTCGTCGCCCGCGCGCGCGAAGGCGTACCGGCCTTGCGGGAACTGAACCGCCCCGTGCCCGGAGAGCTGCTCGAGTTGTGTGCTGCCTGCACCGCGCGAGAACCCGCGCTGCGTCCCGCGGATGCAGGCGCCGTCGTCGCGCGGGTGCGCGTATTCCAGGAAGGTGCACGGCGCCGTGAACGCGCGCTGGCGTATGTTTCGACCGCGCGCGAGCAGCTCGTGGTGGCTGACCAGTTGCGAAAACAGTCTGAAGATGCACGCCTACGCGCAATCGCACTCCAACGTCCCCTCAAGCCGTGGTCCGATATCGAGATCAAGCGAAAGGCATGGACCGCCGAAGACCACGCACGCGCGCTGGCTTTGGAGGTCGAAGTAGCAGAGGTGCAAGGCATCGAGCAGCTACGCGCCGCGCTGGCCGAAGCACCTGAGCTGGCCGAAGCGCGCCACGCGCTCGCCGACCGCTACGAAGGCCAGCTCGCCTCCGCGGAGAACCAACGAAACCTCGCCGATGCCGCACGTTGGGGCGCATTGCTCCGCGCCGTTCACCCCGAACGCTTCACCGCATGGGAGCAAAGCGACGGATTGGTCACGTTGTTTACCGCCCCTTCCGCACGGGCGCTGTTGTACCGGTGTGTGACCGAAGACCGCCGCATCGTCGACCACTTCGAGGCCGACCTCGGTCGAACGCCGCTCATTGACCTTCGCTTGGGACAAGGAAGCTGGGTCATCGAGCTTTCCGCTCCCAATCGAAATCTCGTTCGTTACCCCATTTTCGTCGAGCGCAACCAGCGCACCGGCTCCGCACCTCCAGGGGCGCCCTTCGACTGCCCCATTCCGTTGCCAACCGGCACCGCCCTGGGCCGAAACGACGTGTACGTGCCCCCTGGCTGGTGCGTGGTCGGTGGCGACCGCCAGTGGTCCGCTTCTGGTCCCCGGCGGCGGGTGTGGGTCGACGGCTTCATCATCGAGCGCCATCCCGTCACCAATGCCCGCTATCTCGAGTTTCTCGATGCGCTCGTGTCTGAGGGACGCACAGAGTTGGCAAACGCCTGTATCCCCCGCTGGCAGGGAGCATCCGGCGAAGATGGCGTTCCTGTGGTCGGACGAGGGGCCGACGGACGCCACCGGCTGCTCCCCGACCCCGACGGCGACATCTGGGAACCCGACTGGCCCGTATTTCTCATCGACCGCTTCGCCGCCGAAGCCTTCGCGCAGTGGGAGGCGCGCCGCACCGGCCTTCCTTGGCGTCTCCCATGGGAACTCGAGTGGGAGAAAGCAGCACGCGGCGTCGATGGGCGGACGTGGCCATGGGGAGACACCCTCGACCTCTCTTGGGCATGTGTACGCGGCGGCACCCCCGGACGCGTGCTCCCCGCGGGCATTCTCGCACACCCCCTCGACCAAAGCCCCTACGGAGTCCGCGGAATGGCGGGCAACGTGCAAGATTGGTGCCTCGACGCCTACGATCCCGCCGGGCCGCGGATTGCCAACGACCGTCCCGTGTTCCGCGCCGCGGGACCAACGGAAGAGGCCACCGTACGCGGAGGGGCCTGGAACTACGAAGGCGATGTCGGAACGTGTGGTTTCCGAACAGGACGGCGTCTTGAGCATCGTCGCGAGAGTCTTGGGTTTCGTTTGGCGAGATGCTGGCCGGAACCTTGACCTGGATATTTGTTCATGCTACGCTACCTGAACAAATCGGAGGTACCCATGTCGAACCCAACGTATCACGGAAGCTGCCATTGCGGGGCTGTTCAGTTCTCGGTCACGATGCCCACGCCCACTTCCGGGATGGCCTGCAACTGCTCGATTTGCCGCCGCGCCGGCTGGTTGCTCACGTTCCAACCCAAGGCCGCGTTCACGCTCGAATCCAATCCAGACGCCCTCTCGGATTACCAATTCGGCAAACACTCCTTGCACCACACCTTCTGCCGCACCTGTGGCGTGCGCGCGTTTAGCCAAGGCCCCGGCCACGACGGCAGTGAGTGGGTAGCCGTCAACCTTCGCTGTGTCGATGGGATTGACTTGGGCGCCCTTGAGGTCCAGACCTTCGATGGTGCCGCGCTCTGATAGTAGGTTGGCCCTATCATCCGGGCAACGCGGTAGAATCGGGTACGCGCAGTGATGCCGTTTTTTTGGTCGTAATGTGTATTTTTGGGGACAAAAAACCTCAACAAAAAAACAGTACACCCAAAACCGGCATCCCCGACCCCATCCAAGCCCCCTGAATCACGATTCAGTTTTCTGCCCAACACACCCTTATATCCGTTGTTTTCGCGAATGAATGACCATTCAGCGCGGCACACTGCCATCCGTTCGTACGGGCATGACCACGCCGCGCAAGCCCCGCGAAGACACCCGGCGCTGGGTCAACACACCTCCCACCCCCACCAAGCCCAACAGCCAACAAAACGCGCCAAACAACGACCAAACCCCCCGTCCCCGATGAAACGCGCGGCTCTGGATCGACGGCCCGAGTCCTGCGGTCTCGATTTCGAGGTCGCCGTCCGCCGACCGCGCCAAGCGCAGCTCGATGCGGTCGTCGGCCACCACCGGAAGCACCGTCCCTTCCCACACGGGCGCGGGGGCCCCCGGCTCCCAAATCGACAGCGAATAGGGGCCGGGTTCCTCGACCTGCCAGCGTGTCACCCATGCGGAGTCACCCTGCCAATCGCCACTTTCATCGGACCGCGCCGAAAGGGTGCGCGCCTCCTCCCCCGTCGCCGACCGCAAGCGTGCCTGGAGATAGCTGGGCGGCTCTGCCCGCCGTGGCACAAACAGGTGAACCTCCAGCGACTCCAACACGCCCGCGGGGTCTCCCTGAAAGGCCACCACATCGGACACCTCCCGGCCCTCCTCGGTAGGCACCCCAAACACCCACACCTGCTCGCCAGCCCAATAGATGATTTCGGGCTCCTGCGGAAATTGCCCCAACGATGCCAACAAGCGCGCACGGGTCGGCGCCGAAAACAAGTCAGCGTGGAGCACAACAAACGAATACCCCTGCTGCCGCAACAACCGCGCGACGGCGTTCGCGCGACCCGCCAACAGCGCCGACACCACCCTTTCGCTCTGCCGAAACCGGGGATTTTGGTAGACAGGCACCGTTACACAGTCGTCGGCAATGGGCTGCTGGTGATGCGTCTGGGCCTCACATGCCAAGGCCGCAAGCCATGCATCCAGGTCGCCGCTTTCATGGGAAGACACAGGCAACAGCTCAAGCATCGGCCCTGTGCCCGCCGCGAGGGCAGGAATCGGTCCACGCAGCATGCTCGATTGCCGCCACGGGAGCCCCACCACCACGCCCACGTCGATAACGAGCATCAACACGAGCATCCACACCCGCTTGCCCACCGCAAGGTCGCTGGCCACCCGCGCTGCAAGCACGCCCAAGCACAGCACACCCGCCCACGCAACCCGCACCGGAAACCGCAGCACAAATGCGCCCGGCAACGACCAAAGCCAGCCCAGCGGCGACGGCCCCAAAGGTGACAACGGCCCGGCAAATACCATCGGCCCCATCGCGAGCCCAAACGCCAGCAAGCCCGTGCCAGCCCACACTCGCCACTCCGTCGACCGATGCAGCACAAACGGCGCCATCGCCGCGAGCGCGAGCGCCACGGGCAAAGGCGCGGCGCTCAAGCCATGCTCCAGCAGGTCCATGTCCGCTGTCACGCCCACCAAGTTCGCCAACGTCGCCGAGCTCTGGTGGACCGACGCCAAGTTTCGCGTCTCTACGCCCGCATGTCCAAACACCGAAAGAGCGACGCCGCCGACCGTCGGCAGAACCGTGAGCACCGTCACCCCTACACGCCGCCATGGCACGCCATGTTGCAAGAGTGCAGGCAACGCGAGGCCCACCGCGAGCACGCCGCCCGCCGCCGCCAAATACCCGGTCGTCAACAGCGCCGCAGACAACCAAAAGCCAGCTCTCACCGCATCTTTTGTCGTTCCATCGGGTCGCGTGGCTCGCCACCACGCAGCCGCAAACAGCGGGAGCCAAGGGTCCAACAAATGGTAGACGTGCCCCTCGACCAAGGCCGTGGCCGCGAGCCCCGATGCCGCGAACGTAAGCCCCGCGATGAGCGCGCTGCCTCCGCGTGCCCCAAAGGTTCGCGCCGCCGAAGTGGCCGCCCAGCCACTCACCGCGACCCCCACCACCTGCAAGCCCCCGTGCAAACGCGCAGGGTCAACCACACCGGAAAGCAAGCCGGGCGCGAGCAATGTGAAGCTATCGAAGGCGCCGTAATCAACGCCGGCAGGAAAGCCCGTCAGCGGGTCGCGAAAGCCGGAAAGCAAGCGCGGCACCGCGGACAACGCCCAAATGGTGCCGGGCAAGTCAAAGTGCCGCCCCACCATTCGCTCGGGCCCCGCCAAAACGGCGGGCCAGGTGAGAATCACCCCCATCGCCGCCCAAAAGGCCCCGTCCCATGCAGGTTTCCACCAGCGTGCTTCGTCTCTTGCGCCCCGGTCGCGCACCAACATCGCCACAACCAACAGCGCACCCAAAAACCAAAACAGGTGGCCGGCATGGTTGGCTTCTAAGCGCGTCACATTCTCGGCGACCGTTCCGGCGAAAGGCACGCGCCGAAGCGTCTGCCCGTGCTCGGGGTCAAACGCATAATGGAGCTCTTCGTCCAAGTGAAGGACTTCAATCGACGAATAGACGGTGCGCTCGACACCTCCTTCGGTCACAAACACCCGCAAAGGGAGCACGCGGCGGGGAGACAAGCGCAGTTCGCCTCGATAACCGCCGGCCTCGGCAGGCCGGAGCGCGAGACAGCGCTCTTGTCCCCCTTCGGTGACACAAACGGTTGGCACGAGGTTTTCAGTGGTCGTGGGGCCATGCACGGACACCGGCAGAACCAGCTCCGAAGGAACCGCACAACCCATCGACCCTACGAAGGCGAGCGCCCACCAAAAACGTTTGCTCATACCCACGTACGTTACAGGATTCGGCGCACGTGCGCCGGAGGTGGGTTCGCCCTGTTGTCCGAAGAAGGCACCTGTTCGCGCGAATCGTCTGCACGCCAAACCACCACCGCCGCTTCTGGCCGAGGGCGCCCGGATAGAATCATATCACCATGCAAGGCAATAAGCAAGTCGATTCTATCCTGCCAAATTTGCTTTATTGCACGCTCAATATACGGGTAGTCGCCCAGAACTGCCTCCGCAATTTCGACAGCGAGCGGCGCCACGACGCGGTCCCATGTTGCGAGAGCCGCATGGCGCCGCACCGGCAACGGTGTCCAACGCGCGGTGACCTGCCGCACGCCCGCCCACGGCGAAGGAGGCGGCGAGAGCAGGGCCCGCAAGGCAGCGATTCGCGCCTCGAAGGGAAAAACGACCGCCACAGCCGGCGCAGGCGGCACCACGCGCACCGGCGGAGACACCGTTTCCACCCTTCGAGCGAGTGTTGTTTCGAGCACATCCATCTCGTGAACCACCGCTTGCCACGCCGCTTCCCGCGCACGGGTGAGGGTGTCGAGAGCCCGTCGAAGCACCTCGCGCACCGCATCTGCAGCGGAAACCACCGCCGCTTCGAGCGCGGCGACGTCGGGCGCCTGCACAAGCAGACCCCGGAGGACCAAAAGCTCGGCCAATAGCGTTTCCTGGGACAGTTCCGCACCGGCATGACACACCCGCGCGGACCACTCCGCGGCCGGAAAGGGCGGCGGCCACGGGTCCGGCGGAGACGCGACCGTCGAGGCCACACACCCGCCCGGTGCCTGGCGTGGGCGGCGCGCCGCGGCAACCGCCCGCGCTGCTTGCACGAGCGCCGGTACCTCCGGGGGACGGGCCCCCGTGCGTCGAGGGTCGACCGCGACCACCTGCACCGCATCTCCAAATCGGTCCTGCGCGCGCGCCGTGGCCACCTCGACCGCTTCGGCCACCTCGTCCGCCGGATTTTCGGCAAACAGGGCGTCTTCGGCCGCGCGGTCGAGCTTGGTCAACCAGACGGCCCACGGAGCCTCTGCGCCCACAAACGGCGAGGACTGCGGCAATGGCTGCCGCACATCCACAACGGCCACCCAGGCGTGCACAGGGCCCCGCCAACGCACGCCCGGCGGCACCTCCACCCACCATACCCCGCCCCGTCGCACGGCCACCGCCGCCCGCGTGCAGGCGCGCACGCCTACCCGCAGCAACGGGCGCCGCAAGCGAGCATTGAGCCAAGTGCTTCGGCCCGCTTTGCTGTCGCCGGCCAGCACCACCCACACGGACGCCGGCCCGTTTGGAGCGCTCCAGCGCCCTCCTCCAGTCCATCGCCGCGGGGTCACGGCGCCGCTATCCGCCGCGAAATTGCCCCGAGCGCGTCGGTGAGTCGTTCGAGCGTCTGTGCGTTGGCGGCAAGCGCGGCGAGCCCTTCCGCCAACACCCGCGCGCCCTCCGCGTGCCGCGTTTGTACCGCCGACAGCTCTTCTTCGAGCTCGACGATGACCATACGCGTGGCTTCGTCCACAGTGTCGATGAGGTGCTGGTAGCGGTTCGACACCTCGCCCTCTACCCGTTCGGCCATGCGGCCCAGCTCTTTGTCAAAGGCCTCGGAAAAACCCGCATGCACTTCGTCGCGAAGGCGCTCTGCCGCCCCTTTTCCGCCAAGCCAAGTCCGAAATACCCCCAAGCCCGTGACGACACCCAATGCGACCGGCAAGCTCGCGCCGGTCAATGCGAGGACGAGGCCAACGGAGAGGTAGACCGGCAGGCCCCCCACGACGTTGCGCCAGCCAAAGGTGGCCCCTTCGACAGCCCCGCCCGGTCCCCCCATCACGAAGCCCCCGACGGCGCTCAATACGCGCTCGGTCGCCGAGAGTTCGGGCGCAAGGGAAGGTGCGGCCCCTTCTACTTGGGGCATGAAGCCTGCGCGGAGGGCATCGAGTTCCGCCAGCAAGTCCGTGAGGCGGTCTTCGAGCAAGCGGTCGAGCTCTTGGGCCTCTTGTTCCAGAAGCGGCCGCAAGTGCGTGCGTTCAAAGGTCGCGGCTTCTTCAGCCAACCAAGCCTGGAGCCACTCCCCCAAGGCCGTCACCACCGCGTTTCGGTTCCAAGTGGCGCCCGCCCATTGCACATGGACCCGGTCAATGGTCGCGGGGAGTTGGTCGTGAATCGACCGCCCAAACATTCCCAGCAACACTCGCAACCGGCGTGCCAGTGCTGTTCTTCGCACACCAAGCAAGCGAACCAGCTCCGCGCGCTGCTGGCGAACGCCCGCCAACCGCGGTCCCAAGTCTTCGATGCGGGCTTCGAGAGCCTCGACCGGCGCCCGCAAGAGCCGCTCGCGTTCAGGCAGCACCGTCGCCCGCAAGTCTTCCACCGCCCCACGCGCGGCGTGCAGGGGGCCGACCAGCTTGACCCGCCCCCGCTCTACGGTGAGAAAGCGCGCCAGCTCGGCCTCAAACGCCAAAAAGCGCGACGCCTCTATCCGCGCGTGCTCGCCCCGCACCCGCCCGACCAAAGCATCGCGCGCCGACACGCAAAAAATCCGCGCGCCACCAGAGACCCGCGGTTGCAAGACCGCATCGGAGAGCTGCGTGAGCGCTTCCACTTCGACGGGGTCATCGGCAATGGCATCAAATCTATTCCACAAAAAGAACACATTTGCAAGTCTACCATCATGACCAACGGGAAGGTGCTGCTCAAGGAACATTCGCTCGGTATGGCCGAGCTGCTGTTCGCAAGAAAGAACCAACAGGACGGCATCGGCCCTGGGCAAGTCTTCGAGGGCCAACGCGGTGCGTACCGCGTGCTCATTGAGACCCGGTGAGTCGACAAGTTCTATGCCATCGGCCAAGAGCGGAAGCGGGTACCGCAACTCGATGCGAGGCGTCGGACCATCTCCGGGCGGCGTCTCGGCGGAGGCACCGGAGCCGATGGTGATGTGGTCCCGAATCTCGGACAGCGCCAGTGGCTTCGGAGATTCACCCGGCGCGCCCGACCAACGCCATGCACTCGCAGGATCGCCGTAGCGGATTTCCGTAATTCGACCCGTGCAGGGCGCGACCTTCATCGGCAGCACCGCCTCACCCAAGAGCGCGTTGACCAGCGTGCTCTTGCCGCGCTTGAACTCACCGAGGACCATGAGCCGAAAGCGACTGTCGAGGAGGCGTTGCTGCACGTCCAAGAGGTGCTGCGACCGTGCGTGCAGGCCCAGTTGATGCGCCACAGAAGCCACTTCCGCGATGTGGTCTGCGAGCTCTGTCCGCAACATCCGGTACTGCGCATAATCGTGGTCAGCGGCAGATATAGGTTGGGTGGTCACCGGCGCTCCGTCGAACCGTCAACGGTTGTATCGCGAGGGAATCGCCCCTACGCACCGCGAATGGTACACATAGCAGAACGTTCGAGGGGTTCGGGGCATTGCCGTGAAGGCTCGGCCGCCCCGTGCGTCCACGGCTATCCCTCCCCCATGGCCGTGCTCTTGCGATAGACTGCGCGCAAGGAGAAAAAGTGGACGACATCGTCTCAGTGGAACTTACCGAAGGGTGGACAATCGACGCCCGAAATCGCGAAGCCATGCGCGAAGGCGAGTGCATCGCGCTCACACAGCGGGAAACAGAGCTGCTGTGCTACCTCGGCGCACGCGCGGGCGAGTTTGTGGCCAAAGAAGTGCTGCTGCGCGAAGTATGGGGCTATCGGGCCGTCACCGAAACCCGTGCGATCTCCAACTGCATTCGGCGACTGCGCAAAAAGTTGGGCGACGACCCCCGCAATTCGCGTGTGCTGGAGTCCAAATATGGCGGCAGTCTGCGCGTGGTCGCCGGAACCGTTCACCGCGCGAGCCCCGTCTCGACCATTTACACCCGCGACGCCCACCGCGACTCCCCCGTGCTGCCCGTCTGGTGGCCCGCTGGCAGCGACCGCCCCGACCGCTGGACCCAAAACTTGTGCGGGCGTATGGAAGACATCTCCGTCGCGCTGCACCACACCCACATCGGCGTCGAGCACCTCATCGACGCCTTGGCCCGCGAGCGCTCCGCCGCCGGCCCCTCGACGTTGTGGGTTTCGAGCAATCTCAGCGCCTACCGCTCGCGCTTCGCGATACCCGAGCTGTCTCCCGTCGATATGCCCGACGCAGCCTTGATTGTCACGCCCCGCCTGCTGCGGGCGCTGCAAGGCCCCGGCTACACCATCGACTTTGAGGTGTTTGCAAGCCGCTTGCTCGACCAAGGCGGCCTCGCCGCAGTGCTCGGCCTCGACCGCCTCCCCTCCGGCGCCATGGTTCGCAGCGGCGGCGATGTCATCGGCCTCGAAGTGGTGGGCGGCCCTGAAGACGGACGCTATTTGTTGCCGGAGCCGGGCCAGACCATCGGCCGCGATGCCCCCGAAGAAGCGCCCGACGTCGGACTCTACGCCGAAACAGCGCTCGTGGACCGCCGCTTGTCCCGCCGGCACCTCACTTGGCTGGGTCCGGGCCGCATCGAGCTGCGGCGGCGCGGAACCCTCGAACGTACCGGATTGGAGCGCGCGGTCGGCTTGCAGGAGTTTCGCTTGTTGCCCGGCGACCTCTTGCGCTTGGGCACCGGCACCTATTTGCGCGCCCTCACCCGCCTCGAAGTCGAAGGGCGTTGACCCCTCTGCGTACGGTGCCCTTCCGCCCGCGCAGCGCGACCGCTCTGCTGCGCCACGTTGTGTGGATGCCCTTGGTGACGTGTTTTTCGCTCGCTTGTGTGCGTGTCCCCAAGAGCGCCCTCCACAGCGCCGATTCCGGCACCCCACGCGAAGCACCGCTCATCGTCGTCACCTTCAACACCGGCACGGCATCCGAGCTCGTTCGTACGGTCGAAGGGGAAGACGGCTATGGGTCCGACCAAGCCAACCTCTCCGACCGCTGGTATGGAAACGGACTCGCCTGGCGTCCCGCCATCACCGCCACCCGCGCGTGGTTTGACGCCTTTTCGCCAGACATCGTCGTCTTCCAAGAGATATTCTGGACCGGCGACTGCGCCGGTATTCCCGAAGACGCCCGCGCCGGCTTTGTCTGCGAAGGTTGGGACGACACCCAGCCGACTGTGCCCGAGCAAGTGCTCGGCCCCGACTACCAAATCGCGTGCCACCTCGACCATCCCGACAAATGTGCCGCCGTCCATCGCAAGCGCGGCACCTTCCAAGGGTGTGCCGACGCCGTCTGCCTCGACGGACTCGCGGGCGCACCGATTCCCGGCTGCGGCAACGGCGCGCGGGTCGGACGCGGCATTGTGGTCGATAGCGACGGCGAGCCGCTGATTCAGGTCACGAGCATTCACGGCTCTTCGGGCGTCACCACCGAAGACCAAGACTGCCGCATCGCCCAAATCGGCCAAGTGTTCGACGTACTCATAGACGGGCAATCCGCCATCTCCCCCGCTTCGCCAGACCTCGTGCTCGGCGACTTCAACACAGACCCCGGCCGCTTCGCCGGCTTCGACCGCAGCGCGGCGGAATGGGTGGCGCGGGTGCCCCTCGACCCCACAACCGCGTCCCCATCGGGCTTGCGCTGGATAAGTCCTGTGGGCGCCGACGCCCCGGGCAGCTACGGCGGCCTCGCCGACATCGACCATGTGCTGTCCGATGTCGGAAATGGCGACTGCGACGACATTTTGCTGCAACCCGATGCGCCGCACCCCGTCTATTCTCCGGCCTACTTCGACCACCGCCCTGTCGTGTGTGCGATTTGGGGCCTCTGAACCATGGAAGGCCTAGCGCCCGTACAGTGGCTCGTCGTCCTCACGGTCCTCGCCTACACCGTACAGACCGCGACCGGCTTCGGTAGCTCGCTCCTGCTCGTGACTCTCGGCGCGCACTTGCTCCCGTTGCCCGAGCTGGTGGCGCTCGCGGTGCCCCTTTCGCTCGTGCAGACCGCGTGGGTGGCGTTGCGCGACCGCGCGGCGATTGACCGGCGCTTGTTGTGGGGACGCATCCTCCCGTGGATGGGAGTCGGCGCGGGCATTGGCTTGGTCATCCTCCGCGTGCTGGGGCCGAACCCGCTCCTTCGCACCGTCTTTGCCGTACTGGTGCTCCTTTTGGCGACAATCGAATGGAGTCGTGCGGCACGGGGCTTGGCCAGCCCCCAGTTGAGCGTCCACCAGAGCCGGGTCGCGATGCTCGGCGCGGGCATTACCCACGGTTTGTTTGGCACCGGCGGCCCGCTGTTGGTCTATTCGCTCAGTCGCGAGGCCCTCGACCGCAGCCAGTTTCGGGCCACGCTGTCCGCGGTCTGGTTGGTGCTGAACGTGGTGCTCATCGCCACCTTCGCCATGACCGGTCGCTACTCCCAAGCGCAAGGCGTGCAGCTTGGCGCGATGTTCTTGGCCTTGCCGTTCGGGATGGCGCTCGGCGAGCAACTGCACCATCGGGTGCCCCCCCTGCGCTTTCGGCAGGGCGTCTATTTGTTGTTGGCGGTCAGCGCGTTGATGTTGTTGGTGCGCTGAATCGCGATTCAGTTGGCGCCTTTGGATACACGAAGCCGGTCTTGTACTTTACGCGCCAAGTCAAACCAATACGGCGCGCCCGCCGACAACAAGCCCCCCGTCAACAGGTGCCACAGCAACCAGGGGAGCGACCCATTGCTCCGCGACGGCAACGGCAACGTGAGGGAGAGGTCCTGGCTCACGTTTTGCACCGCTTCTAAGCCCGCTTCCCGCGCGGCGACCAAGGCCGGGCCTGCGCCGTCTTGCAGCAATCCAAACGCGGTGGTGCGGGCGGCGTCTGGGCCTCCGTTGGAGACTTTGGCCCAAAGGTCGTCGGCTTCGAGTTGCACGCAAACGTTGGCGGGCCACAAGTCCGCCCACTTTGCTTGACACCCCGCGTCTGCCTCGCACAAGGTCTGGGCATTGTGTGTGAATGCCGTGTAGAAGGCATTCTTGACGCGCGCACCGCAGTCCTCGGTGGAGCCTTCCGCCGACACCGCACACGGCGCCTCGGCGACAACGGCGCCAAGCGCGGCGCGCCGGACCTTCACCGCGACCGCAGGCGGCAAGCAGCCGATGCCGGGAGCCGCTTGGCCCCACAATGCCGTCGCACGTTCGAGGGACGCGCCCGAGAGCTTGTCCCAGGCGGCGTGTTCCCGCACGGTCGCGAATCGCTCGGTCTCGACGCCATCCGAGGTGGTGCGCCACGCTTCACCCCACCCGCGAAAATAGGCTTGTCTCCGCATGTTGTCGAGGGTGGCCGGAGATGGCGCGGTGGTGGCGTCGGTTTGCGGCACAAGGTTCGCGAAAATGATGGTGGTGGCCGCATCCGAAGAGAGCACGCCCAAGAGGGACGGGAGGTCAAAATGGAGCAGCCCACTCCCCACGGTGCCAATCGCCACCGAAAGGAGGAAGGTAGACAGCCGAAAGTTCCCTATCATCGAACGTTCGAGGGCTTGCCAAGTGGCGTTCCACGCAGGTTGCCCATCGCCCGCGGAGTCCTTCGCCCACGCGGGCGCTTGGTCCTGCTTCATCAGCCCCAACAGCGCCACACGCAGGGCCGCTTCTTGGGTGTCGTCCAAAGAAGACAAGGTCAGCTGCTGTCCGGGATTGACCGTTTCATCGAGCCAGACCGCCGCCAACACCCGTTCGGTCAGCCCCGTTTGGTTTCGGTGCGGCAAGCGGAGAAGACGCGCATACGCGCGAACCCACCAAGGGTTGACCTCCACCTGTCGCTGTATGGCCTCGTTGACAGCGTTTTCGTCCCAAATGCCGGGAGAGCGCCGAATGAGGACGCGAATGCCATTGGCGAGAACCTTCGCGCGTATCCCGCAAGCACGAACGACCACATCCACGAGCAGCGAAACCACGGAGGCCACGAAGCCGAGCACACCAAACAAGGCGAGGAGGGTCAGCAGCACCGTAGAACTCCGTAGCGCCGGCGGCAGGAGATCCACCGACGCTCGAATTCCTAACCTGCTGGTACCAGATTCTCCCCTATTCCACGAAGTCTTCGGGCATCAGCCCGTGTAGCCAATAGCCACGGCACCCACGAGAAACAGCGCGGCCACCACAAGCAAGATGCCCACCAAGGGCGCCGCAAAGCGCAGCCACCGGTCATAAGGAACGCCCGCCATGAGCAGCATCGCCATGAGCGTACCCGACGTGGGGATGACCATATTGGAGAAACCATCCCCGCATTGGTAGGCAAACACCGCCGTTTGCCGCGTGACGCCCAAAAGGTCCGACAACGGCGCCATCAACGGCATCGTGACCGCAGCTTGTCCGGAGCCGGATGGTATAAAAAAGTTGAGGACGGTCTGAAACACCAACATGCCCTGCACCGCCAAATGGGGCGACGCGCCATCCAGCACGCTCGCAGCGCCATGCACCACCGTGTCGAGAATCTTTGCGTCCTCCATGACAACGACGATTCCACGCGCAAAGCCAACCACCAGCGCCGCTATCACCATCTCGGACATTCCATGGGTAAACGCACGGGTCGCGCGGTCGAGAGACAAGCCCCCAATCACCGCCGCCAGAATGCCCATCAGGAAGAAGCCACCGGCCATCTCATTGAGCCACCACCCTTCGGTCTGCACCGCCACCATCACGCCCGCAAAGACAAGCAAGGCCATTCCGAGAATCGTGACATGGCGCCCTGTGAGGGCCGGAAGCTCTGTCTCCACCAGGGTCTCCGGCCCCGGAATGCCCGCCACCACAGAGAGGTTGGGGTCGCGCCGAATCGTCGCGCCGTACCGCAAAATCCACGCCAGCGTAATCGACATACAAACGAGGAAAAACACCACCCGCAGCGGCCATCCGCTGTTCAGCGGAAGCTCCGCGATTCTCTGGGCAATGTTGACGGTAAACGGGTTGGTGGTGGCAGCAGCAAAGCCGATGCCCGGAGCCAAGACGACGATAGACAGGCCAAACACCCGGTCATACCCCAGGCGCTCCGAGAGCAATAAGAACAGCGGAACCAAGGGGATGAACTCCTCGCCCATACCCAGGGTGCTCCCGCCGGCCCCCATCAACATGCCCAGCAGCACGACCAACACACCGACCCGTTCCTTGAACATCTCCGTGAGGCGCCCCAAGGCCGCAGTAATGGCCCCTGTGGCCTGCAAAATGCCAAACACGCCGCCCATCATGAAGATGAAAAAGATGATGTCGGCAGACTGCTCGAGCCCTCGGGGAATCGCAGACAAAAAGCCGAGCAGGCTGACAGGCGCGGCTTGTGTGTCCAGCAGCTCCGTGGGCGAAACGGCCAGTCCACCGAGCGTGCGCACCTTCTCAAGCGCCGTATACGAGCCGGGCACCACCAGGTTCTTCGTCATCGTGCCGACTTGTACCGTTTCGCGCTGGTACATCCCCGAAGGCACCACCCACGAGAGCAGGCTCATCACGCCAATTACAAGCGTGAGAAGCGCCATCACATGCGGCACGCGCGGACCCGAGGAAGGGGTGGGGACATCAGACATCGGCGGCTCCAACAAAGGTCCACACAAAACAACGCCAGCACCGCAGTAGACCATGCTCCCGGACCGCGTGCGCGCCCCTCGCTCTGCACCCACCGCAAGGTGCGCACCATGACGCCGCCACCGCTATCGGGACCCCATGGCCTCCTGCACGCCCTGTGGCGCAACGCCGAGCGTGCGTGTGGCTTCCCCCCAGACGTAACGCAGAATAGAGTTACGCTTTCGCTCATCCGGCTGCGTTCGCGCAGCCAAGAACGAAGCAGGCGGAATGCTCTGCTGAACATTCCGCCTGCGGAGATACGCCCGGCCTTGAACAAGTCGCACACCACCCAGCGCGCCCTTGCCCAGACCGGGCAGCAATTGTCCGGGGACCGTCGCCCCTGTTACCAATAACTTAGCACGTTCGGGTCAGCCGTGTCGTTCGAAATGTGCGGTCCGGCCAAAAAAAATCCCCCCCATCGCAAAAAAAAACGAGTGGAAAATTTCGTGTAGCAGCCTGTTGTAGCATCTACGACAAAGTTGAAAACGGCCATTCGACCGACCGAATTCGGGCGTTGAAGACAGGTCTGTCTGGTTTTGGTTCTGATCTGTCTGACGCGATCACGTCATACAGAAATCTTCCCAAGCAAGCCTGGGTCATGCCTCCATCATAAGGATAACAACGTGACCAACGATACTTTCGACGAGCGCGCGCTCCTGTCTGGCGTGCGCATTCTTGACTTCACAAGGGTATTGGCTGGCCCATACGCAAGTATGCACCTCGCAGACCTCGGCGCGGATGTCGTCAAAGTCGAGCATCCAGACCAGGGCGACGACACGCGGTCTTATGGCCCACCCTTCAAAGATGGCTTCAGCACGTACTTTATGAGCGTGAACCGCGGCAAGCGCTCCATCGCCCTCGACTTGAAACAGCACGACAAACGCGACATCGCCCGCCGCCTCGCCCTCGCGGCCGACGTAGTCATCGAGAATTTCCGTCCTGGTGTCATGGCCCGATGCGGACTCGATGCAGCGCAATTGCGCGCAGAGAAACCGTCCCTCATCTACTGCTCCATCCGCGCATTCGCGGACCCCGACGATCCCCGCCCCGGCTACGACCTCATGATGCAAGGCTTGTCCGGTATTCCGAGCTTGACCGGCCCCGTGGATGGCGCGCCCTACAAATGTGGCGCATCTATCGCCGACATGGCGAGCGGCATGCACGCCGTACAGGCCATTTGCGCCGCACTGTTTCGCCGCGAGCGCACCGGCCACGGCGCGAGCCTCGTCGTGCCCCTCATGGACGCCCAACGAAGCCTACTGAGCTACCACGCCGGCGCCTACCTCAATGCAGGCCAAGAGCCCCGCCGATACGGCAATCACCACCCATCTATCTACCCATTCGGCGTCTACCCCACCGCCGATGGCCACATCTGTTTGTGCATCGGCAATGACAGCCTATGGCGCCAGTTCTGCGTCGCGGTCGGAGAACCCACCCGCGGCGCCGATCCCCGCTACGCACAAAACCGGCAGCGGGTCGCCGCACGCGCCGCGCTCGATGAATGGCTCCACGCGCACTTGTCCACCCAACCCCTGCGATATTGGCTAGACCTCCTCACCGCCGCAGGCATTCCTGCCGGTCCCATGGCCACGGTTCCCGAAGCCCTCGCCGACGCAGAAACCGTCGCCCACCCGCACCCCACAACCGGCGCGCCCGTCTACTCTTTGCCGATTCCCATCCTCGTCGACGGCACCCGCCCCGTGGCCCGCAGCGGACCCGCCGCGCTCGGCGCCGACACCCACGCCGTTTGCGCAGAGTGGCTCCGTGACGACTAAACCAGCCGCTACCTGGTGGGTCTACCTGCTCGCGTCGGAGACCCGAAACCGCACATATATCGGCATCACCCTCGACCTCGACCGCCGCCTCGCACAGCACAATGGCGAACAGCCCGGCGGCGCGCGGTCCACCCACGCAGGCCGTCCGTGGCGCATCGCGCGGGTGCTCGGCCCCTTCCCGAGTCGCTCGGTGGCCTCCCAAGTCGAACGAAGCTGGAAGCGCTGCCGAGGGCCTGCACGCTGGTCGTTCTCGGTTGTTTCGCTTGCCGACCAAAATTGATACCGACAACCACGAAGGAGTGATTATACATTCGGGACTATACATAGAACGCGAATGACTTCGTGGAGGCAATCGACAAGATCAATTGTCAGAAAATCTCTACGCATGTCACGAAATGTCGCGAAATTGTCTTCAAATGTCACGGCGCTTCTGACATACTCTAGACATGTTCCGAATCTCCTTCTTCCTCGTCCCCGTCGTCGGCATTGCCTGCACGGAAACCGCAACACTGCCGGTGGCCAGCGACTTCTCTGCGCGCAGCTCCACAAGCGGACACAGCCATGCGGGCCCCAGCTCCGTTGAGCAAGCCGCCCCATCGTCGATTCAAGCCGACCGGGAATGGGACGTCGTCATTGTAGGGGGAGGACTCGCGGGGCTCTCCGTGGCCGCCGGCCTCGACCGCGCCCTGCTCATCGAGAGCGGTGCTGTGTTGGGCGGTCGCGCCGGAGCGCCAGGCGTGCGCAGCTTCTTTTTTGCCGGCACACCCACCCAAGACGCGGCGGGCATCGACGACTCCACCGCCGACGCCCTCGACGAATGGGACCACCTCACCGGCGCGCCTCCCCATCGCCTGACCGAGCGATACCTCGACGACACCCCAGAAGTTCACGACCGCCTCGTCGACATGGGCATCGACTTCCGGCTCGCACCGGAGTGGCGCGATGGCGTCACCCCCCGCCAACACCTCGCACAACTTGACGGAAGCGAGCTTGTAAACGCTTTTGTCGACGCTTTGCCCACCGGGGTCGACGTGTGGACAGGCACCTACGTCTCGTCGGTCGTCATCGACGACACCGGCGTGCGCGGCGTGATGGTAGACGGCGAGTGGATTCGGGCAACGCACGTCGTCCTCGCGACGGGCGGATTTGCGAGCAACACCGACCTGCTCGCCCCCGTGGTCGACCTCGAAGACGGCCAGTGGAACACCTCCGAGCCCGGCTCCACCACCGGCGACGGCCTCCGCTGGGCCTTGGACCAAGGCTGGGGCGTCGCTTCCGCCGATTCGATTGGCTGGATGATGCGCAGCATCGGCGTTCCCGACGAATCTGGCAAGCCCTTGCCGCTCCTCGGCGATGTCCCCTGGATTTTCGTCGACAGCGAAGGGCGTCGCTTTGCCGATGAGAGCCACGTCGAGTCCGTGACCCTCGCCACAGAGCTTGGCCGCCGCGACCTCGCATTTGCCATCGCCGAGGTCGAGACCTTGCGCCAGTCGGTGTCCGAAGCAAATCTCGCCGCCCTCGACGCCCACATCGCCGACGACACCCGGATTGTCTGCCGCGCCGGCTCCGCCGCCCTCGCCCTCGCCCTCGGAGTCGACGCCGATGGTCTCCGCGAAACGCTCGTCACAATCGAGCGCGTCCGTCGCGGCGAAACCGCTGACACCTACGGGCGCGACGACCTGCCTGCGCTGCGCGAGACCGACACATTGTGCAGCTTTTCTCCGGGTCATGTTGCCACCAAAAACTTTGGCGGCATCGACGTAGACGCAGATGGGCGCGTGGTTGACGCACGAAGCGTCGTGGTTCCCGGACTTCACGCGGTCGGCGAAGTTGCGGGCATGGCATTTCCGGGAATCGGCGGCGCGGGCGGCTTTGACGGGAGCTTGTCTGCGGTCGTGTGGTCCGGCTGGCATGTGGGCGAACGCTTGCAACAAGAGGTCTCGGCCCGTTGAATACCGCGTGCGGGTGCAGGTCTGGGGCGTCGTCCCCAAAATGAATCGCCATTCAGTCAGGCGCCGCGCCCCCGTCTTCCCGCGTCAACAATGAATCGCCATTCAGTCAGGCGACGCGCCCGGATTCGATTCGAGCACCTTCGCCACCAACGTCGCGGCGTAGCGCCCCGCCTTGCGATTGCCCTCCGCCGTGAGGTGGCCGCGGTCATACGGGAACACGAGGTTGCCGCCGTTGGGGCCGCAGCAAGGCCGCAAGTCGATGAGCGGCAAGCCGTGCTCGTTGGCGTAGGTCTCGGCCCACACGTCGCCCAACCGAGGCATGGGGTCCGAGGACGTGAGGTCGCTTTCGAAGGGCATATGGCCGAGGGCGACTCGACCGCCCGATGCCCCCAACGCGGCCTGAATCTCGGAAATGTTTTGGGCGCGCTCGCGCTCGGACACGCGGGGAACGCGCGGCTCGGCGGGCGGCGCTTGGTCGGGACGTGCCACCACGAACGCTTGGTCAGCCATCGGAAACAAGGCTCTGCGCATCATCTCGTAGAGACTGCTGCGCTTCGCCAAGGCCACACGCACGGCGGCAAACGGGCCGTCTGCACCGCGCAGGTGCTCGCGGTCCGACACCAAGACGAGGTTGTGGTCGTGCATCGGCAAAAACACAATCGCGAGGTCGGGCGAATAGAGCTGCACAATCTGTTCAGCAAATCGCGCAATTTGCGAAGTTGAATATCCAGGCTGTGCCGCGTTTAGAACCTCTACATCCGACAAACCAAGCTCTCGGAACCCTTCTTGCATTCCGTCTGCAAGTGTACCACCATCATTGGCGCCCCAGCCGAACGCGATGGAGTCTCCGAGAATCGCCACCCGCCGCTTTCCGGGGGTACGCGCACGCCCGAGCGCCGTGCGGAGGCCGTCGGCGTTGGTAGACATGCGGAAGGAGTGCCCTTCTTGACCGTTGATGACGGCATTTTGCTGGGCCGGAAGCATTCGCCAGCCACCAATGCGGTCGGGCTGGTAGGCGGTCGCGATGCCGGACAAGCGCGCGGCGCCCTCCGCCAGCGAGAGCACGGTAAACGCGACCACAAGCCCGAGCAACAAGCGCACAGGCCACGGAAAGGACCGCTGCGGGCGCGCGTGGCGGCGACGTGGACTCATGGGGCGGACTCCGAGACCGGCGGCGTAGCCGTCGAGATGCGGTGCGCGGGAAGAAGCGTGAGGTCGGGCTCTGCGGGCGCGGAAATCGACAACAGACGGGCCACTTCGGGCGCGAGGGCCGCAGCAACCCGCGCGCTTCCTGCACGAGAGAGGTGGTTTTGGTCGACCAGCATATCTTGGTCGCTCCAAGGTCCGAGTGCTTCGACGTGGGACCGAATGTCCACATAAGCGACGTTGGCGAGCGCGTCGGCCAAGCGGGCCTGCATTTTCGCGTAAGGGGCCAAAATCGGCACAGCGTCACCGCGCACCAACTCTGAGAGCAGGAGCACCGAGGCGCCGTGTTCTTCCGCAATCTTGGCAACCATACGAAGGTTGGCTTCGGCGTCCGGCAATGGCACCTCGGGGACGGTCACTTCGTCCAACGTATGCAGGGGGCGCACCCACAAGCCGAGGCCGGTCATCAAGCGGGAACGCGCGCCCCACGCGGCGAGTCCCGACGTCGCGGCGTCACGCGCGGCGCGGTCGGCTTCCCGTTGCGCGCGGGTCTTTGGGCCGCTCATCGTGAGGATGTCGTTTACACCGACATAAAGCACGACGAGCGACACAGGCTCCCTGTCCGCGATAGCACGAAGCGAGCGGCTGATCGTGTACGTATCTCTCCCACCGTCCCCGTAGTTTTCGCTACGAAGGCGCACGGTGCCATTTTGTGCGTCGCACAAGCGCTGGTGGACCTGCGAGGGGTAAAACGCCGTCATCTCGTCGCGAAACTGGTACGCACCGCCGGTCGACGAGCCGCCCATCCACAAAATCCGACGTGCCGAAGACTCCGGCGCGCTTCGCCCGCAAGCGCCCGCCCAAAACGGCGAAGGGTCCTCCCAGCCAAGGTTGGGCGCGAGGTCGCCCGACAAGCGCGAGATGTCCCACGCTTCATCGAGATAGCTCGACCGTACGGCCCCTTCGAGCCCCAGCGGAACGAGCAAGAGCATCACAAAGAGCTGGTCGGTGACCGGGCGTGGGGCACTTCGAAGCACCCCCTCCCCCGCCGCGACCCAAATCCCCAAAAAGCGCCACAATAGCGCAAACAGGAGGCCCCAGCCCATCCCCAACACCGCCACCGCCAAGAATGCCGGCAAGTCTGCGCGAAGTGCGCCCAGCACCGGCAACGCGGCCCTGCGCACCCAGCGCAACGGCATCACCAAAAAGCCGAACACGAGCGGGCCGATGAGCATGTCCTCTAACCCAAAGCCACCGTGCAACGCGCCCGTGAGGGTCGCAATCGCCGCGACGGCGACCCACGCCGCGACACCCGGCACCCGCTCGGGAATATCGGCAGGCCGCAGCACCCCCAACCGCAGCACAGCCAGCACCAACGCGGGCGCAGCGGCGACCGCCAGCGCGAACTGGGCCAAGCCCCAAGCCGGCGTACGGGCGAGGTACGCGCGCTCTACCCAGAACAGCCACGTGTCGCCGCCCACCGCACACACCGACAAGATGGGCACGGTGAGCAGCAGCGTCTCGGCCATCGCCACTTCGAACCGGCGCTCACGGGTCGCGAGCCGCGAGACGAAGCCAAACAATGCGCCGAGCACCGCGCCCACAACCAGCAGCCAGCGGGGGTTTTCCGTGTCGGCGAAGTTTGCGTCGAGGATCACCTTGCCGTCCGCGTCTTCGTACACCGCACGACGGACCCGCGCTTCATCGCTATATGCGCTGATTTCCGCGGTGTCCGGGGTGACTGCGCCGATGGGAAACCGACCCGCTTCCGTCACGAGAACGGCCTCCGTTGGCCCCACTTCGACCACCCAGGGCGTACCGGGTGGCTGGGAAATCACCGCGCCCTCTCCCGCGGAGACGGTAGCCTGGTCCGCGCCCAAGTTCGCGAACGTCGAGCCGTGGGGGCCGCGAATGTTGAGGCGAATGACGCCACTCTCGACGGTCAGCGCCACCCGACGCACTACCTTGTTGGTCCGCGGCGACAGAATTTCGGTGCGGTGAAACGCATGTTGCCGCAGCGTGAGGGCGCCGTCTTCGATGTAGACGCCCCGTCCCAATGAAGGGTCGCGAATCGACTCGTCGAGGCCGGGCGACACCACCTGCCACGCATCGCGATTGACGGGCGCGGGCATATGAAAGCGCGTGCCGACAGTCGACGCCAAAATTAGCCCCAGCAAGGTATACAGCACCACTTGGAGCACATCTCCCACACCCAGGGGTGCCGTGGTTCCATACCGAAAGGGGCGCGGATTTCTGCGTCGCCGGCGAGACATGCTACTCACGCTCTCATTCAGCAAGTATAGGACATTATTACCATTATGCTGATTGCATCATTCGTAACGAAGATATCAGAACAATAAATACGTCATTTTGCGAACACAACCACAGCGAACGACCTCCACGCCGTCCACTCCGCACCTCTACCCGATTTTGGGGCAGCACCATCGACCTCGCCCCAAAGAATACGGGAACAGCCCGTGTCATGCTCCGCACCAGCGTTCATCACGCCGTCGCAAAACACGATTGCCCACGCAGCGCCGAACGATCCGCCTCTCGCGGGCGCCTGACACCGCGCAGCCGGCAAACATCCCGCACCCGCGACGGCCTGATTTTGCGTTACAGCCCACACGAGGAGCGCGTCAACGACCCGCCCGTGGGAGCGCCAATGGCCAAAGAAAACCCCTCGCCACCCGCCGCCGAAGATTGGACACCCGGTCGGCTCGAAACCTTCTTGCAGGGGCTCGGAACGGTCGGTGAGCTGCTCGCTCTGGTGGTTCGTGGCGGTCGTTGGTGGATGTTGCCGCTGATTTTGGTGTTGGTGTCGTTGGCCGGCATCATGCTCGTGCTGCAAGCCGTACAATACGTCGCGCCCTTCATTTATATGGTGATTTGAGGGTCGCGCCGCCCGACGCCCAGCGGGGCCAATTGCAAAATGTGGCGTCCACCCGGCGGTTGACGCACGATTCCCTCCCCTTCGCGGGGATTGGTTGGCGCGCGCTCCCGAAATCACGGCGGCGCGCTGCCGACCGGGCGCGTGCGGATCAGGCCCTCTTGCACAGCCGTCGCGACGAGCTGCCCGTTCTGGAAGAACCGACCGCGCACATGGCCACGAGAGCCCGAGAGCGAGTCGCTCTCCACTTCATAGAGCAGCCAGTCGTCCGCCAAAAACGGCCGGTGAAACCACAGCGCATGGTCGAGGCTTGCCATTTGAATGCCCGGAGTGAGCCAACCGGCGCCATGGGGCTGCAAGGCCGTCACCAAAAAGTGCGAGTCTGACGCATAAGCCAACACCGCGCGGTGAATCGTGGGGTCCGGGGGCATCGTGCCCCGCGCACGAATCCAAACCGCGCGCTTGGGGGCCGACGGCGGGGGCGCGATGGGGTCGTGTTCGCCCACGGCGCGCACTTCGAGGGGTCCGACCCGCCCCACCATCGCGCCGAGGGCCGCCGGCAAGCGGTGCGCCATCTGCTGCCAGCGGGCGTCATCGGTCATCAGCCCCGAAGGCCCGGCGACGTCGGGCGGCGCGGCTTGGTGGTCCAGCCCCTCTTCCACGCCGTGAAACGAAGCCGCCATCGTGAAGATGGGCACGCCCTTTTGGCGCGCGACGATGCGCCGGGTCGCAAAACTGCCGCCATCGCGAATGGGGTCAACCAAGTACACCACCGCCTCGCGGGGGTCGCCTGGCCGCAGAAAGTACGCATGCATCGAGTGCATCGGCCGGTCTTCGGGAACCGTGCGACCCGCAGCCAAGATGGCCTGTCCCAGCACTTGGCCGCCATAGACGCGGCCCCAGCCGAGGTCGCGGCTGCGCCCCCGAAACAAGGTGGGGTCGATGCGCTCCATCTCAAAAAGTTCCAGAAGGGCGTCGAGGGCGGCTTGTCCCGCGGCAGACGGTGCAACGATGGGGGAGTCGGGGGGCATGTTTTACTCCAGGTGGCCCCCTTTAGCCCGACATACCCACACGTCTCTCGGGCGCCCTCCGCCCCGCCTTCGGGTTTGCTCGCCAAAAAACTCCCCGAAAAAGCAAGGTTGGGCGTAATGAACCGTTGACGTGCGCCTTGATTCTCTGCGAAACAGACACATTCTCTTGGGAGACACGATGTCGCGTGACGAATTTCTCCAACGTTTGTACGAAGGCTCCACCCGCACCCAAAAGCTCCTGTTGGGCGGAACGGCCGTCGCGAGTATCTTGTGCGCGTTTGTGATGTTCGGCCTCATGCTGGTGGTACCCGCAAAGACCCAAGCCGACAAAAACGCCGTCATCGGCATCGCCATCATGTCGGTGATGATGCTGTTTGGCGGCATCGGTATCGGCGCGTGGCTCAAGTTCTTCTTGGCGCGCCTCGGCTCCTTTCTCGACGACCCGAGCTTGGTGCAGCGTATGGAGCTGATGCAAGTGCGCCGCCGCGCGATGGTCTTCTGGAGCGTGATGATGCACGACGCGCGGGGCCGAAAGGCGGGATTGCTCGTCCCCAATGAGAAGGTAGGACAGCAGGCCATCGCCCACTTGGTCCAGCGCGGCGCGCGCACCGGAAAATAAAGTACGAACGGTCGGTCAGTTTTCTGCTCTGTCAGTCAAACGATTTCGTGCGACGCACAGACAGCTCTTTTCGGCTGATGGTCTCGAAGAGGATTTCGTCACATTCAACCGTGTAGTCTCCTTCGACATCGAACTCCAGGAGGCCTTTCCCACCCCGATTTTTGTCGAACGCGCCGCCGTCCACTCGCACGGCCACATACGGCTCCTGGGAGTCCGTGTAATAGGCCACTTCGGTCGTCCAAGTGCCCCCGGCTTCGTCCCACCGCTCGAACTCGCCTTCTTTTTTGAGCCAGAAGTCGAGCTTGCCGTCGGCATGAATCTCGACGCCAAACTCGTCAAACTGGCCGCCAACCCACTTTCCAGGCAAGCACTTGGCGCCTTGCATCGCCCAAATGGCCCACTTGCACTTCTTCTCGCTGAGACCCTCGCAGCCCGCTGCGGCCTTGAGCTGGGCGACGTTTGCTTCTTCTTCTTGGGCCTTGGCCCGCTCTTTCTTCTCATTCGCTACTTCGAGGAAGGCCGTGGGCAGTCCGCAGCAGAACGTGAAAATACCGAGCAAAGCGCCCAAAATGAGCAGGTCTCGTTTGGAAGTCTTGGCCATGTTGGCTCCGGCGCGAAATGAACCAGCAGAATGCCCCCGTTCTCGCGCCGGGCTGTGCAGAGGTGTGCACGGGCGTCTCCCTCGCCCCCTCGAAACGGAAAAATAAAACGAACGGTCGGACTTTTTTTTCGTGACACCGAACACCGAAGCGGGCATGTTGACCGCAGACGAGGTGGCGAGTGGAACGAACCGACGACGACGCGACGCAAACACAAGCGGCGCCCGCGCACGACTCCCATGGTGACGGCGCGCTCGATACAAATGACGCATACGATGCGCGATTGGCCAAAGGCGAGCGCACCCGCCGGCATATCCTCGACCATGCGCTGCGAATGGCGTCTACCGAAGGCTTCGATGGCTTGAGCATGGGCGCCTTGGCCCGCGCGCTCTCGTTGTCGAAGTCGGGCCTCTTCGCGCACTTCAAGAGCAAAGAGATGTTGCAGCTCCAGGTGCTTGAAGCGGGAGAGCAGCAGTTCATCGAGGCTGTGGTGCGGCCCGCGCTGCTCGCGCCGCGTGGCGAGCCGCGGGTGCGCGCGATGGTCTACCGCTGGACGCGCTGGGCATTGGGCGACGGCCCCCCCGGTGGCTGCGTGTTCGTTGCCGCGGCGACCGAGCTAGACGACAGGCCGGGTCCGTTGCGCGAGGCCCTCGCCCGCAGCCAAGCCGATTGGGTCGCGACGCTCACCCGCGCCGTGCGCCTCGGTGTCGAAGAAGGCCACTTCTCCCACCGCACCAACCCCGAGCAAGTCGCGTTTGAGCTGTACGGCGCACTCTTGGGGCTCCACTTGTACCGTCGCCTGCTCGACCGCGCCGATGCGCAAGCCCTCTGCGACCGCGCCATCGAGCGTGTGTTCGACAGCATCCGCGCGTAGACCCTGCTCGCTGGGAAGCGCCCGCGTTTCCCGATTTCGCCCCCCGGCACCCTTTTTTGGAGAGGAGCCTCGATGACCCTTCCCGACTTCCGCAAACAAAAAAGCACGACCGTTCGTACAGATTCCAGCCGCGTGCCGCCGCCCGCCTTTCGTCTGGGCATGGGCGCGCTGTCGCGGGTGGCGCCGTTGTCCGCGGTGCGCTTGGCCGACCACTTGATGTCGCGCCCGACCCGCTATCGACGGCCTGCATGGGAGAAGGCGCTGCTGCAAACGGCGTGGCCAACGCGCTTGCCAACGGGTGCTGGCCATATCGCTGCGGTGGAGTGGTGGGCCGATGTGCTGGGGCCGCCGGGATGCGCGGAAGTACCGATGCCAACGGTGCTGTTGGTCCACGGCTGGGAGGGCAGAGGCAGCCAGCTCGCCGCGCTCGCACCTGCTTTGGTCGCGCGGGGCTGGCGTGTTCTGGCCTTTGACGCTCCGGGGCACGGAGACTCCGCGAACATCGGCGCCAGCTTGCCCAGTTTTGTGACCGCCTTGCGCGAGGTGGCCGACCGCCTGGGTCCGGTGCACGCGGTTGTGGCCCACAGCTTCGGTGCGATGGCCGCAGCGGCGGCCCTTCAGCGCGGCTGGTCGGTCGACCGCGCGGTGCTGATTGGGCCTGGGATTTGGACGGAAGACACGCCCCGTACCATTCAGAACGCCCTGGGCATCGACCAACGCACCATGCGGCGCGTGATGGGTCGCCAGGCCTTGCGCACCGGCACCCGCTGGCACGACCTCATGGCCGAGCGCTTGTATGCCGGACGCAGCGAGCCGTTGTTCCTGATTCACGACCACGACGACAACGAGATTCCCATCGACCGTCTGCCGCGCCTGACCAACGTGTGGCGCCCGTCGGCGACCCTGCTGACCCACGGCCTCGGTCACCGCCGTATTCTTCGAGACCCCGGCGTGGTGCAGCAGGTCGCGGAGTGGTTGGGCGAAGCGCCGACGCGGTAGGGGGGGGGATGAAGGAGACGTTTCCCATCGGCGGCGCGCGTTGGTATAGGATGGACGTGTCAACCACCGCCCCAGAGACAACATGAAGTTCGCACCGTTCGGCCCTGCCTTGCTCATTTTGGTGGCAAGCACGGCACAAGCGTCCACGCCCGTACCCGACCGGCCCACGCATTCCCGCAGCGGCAAGCTCATCGCGACGAACACGCTCGAAGGCGAGCTTGGCGCCACATTTGACGAAGAAGGCGTGGTGGTGCCGTTGCGCGTGAAGTGGTCCAACGGCCGCTTGGAACCGCGCGTGACGGTGGACCTCGCGTCGATGGGCAGCGGCGCGCCGGTGATGGACGTAGGCGGGAAGATCGGGATTGTGCAGGACCGCAAGGTCCAGTTCGCGGCCCAAGCGCTGTCGGCCATCCCGATGGGCGGCGAGATTTGGACCGGCGAAGTGGGCGCCCTGTTCACGTTTTACAACAAAAACGGCCTGGAGGTCCGCACCGACCTCGCCCTCGCACTGGTCGGCGGCGGGTCGCTCAATACCGCCGGCATGCCCTTCTCCGGCCTCGCTGGATGGGCGCTCAACAAGCGGTGGTCGGCGTTTGTGGACGGCAGCACCACCCTTTACGCGGGCGGCGTTGGAGACGCGCCGCTGGTGGTAGGCGGGGCCCGCTGGCGCCCGACGACAAACCTCACCGCGGACATGGCCCTTGGCTGGGATTTTGAGACGGGCGGGCCATCGGCGTCGCTCGGTGTGTCGGGCAACTTTGGACAGCTCATCCGGTAAGCGCGGGCGCGCGGACACTAAAAGGTGTCGGCCCAGTCGCCCAAGCCACCGGCATAAAACTGTCGCACACCCAATCGATGGGCTTCACGCAAGCCCGTCCACAGAGCGCCATGGACGGTGCTGGGATACCGGCCAGTGGTGGCTTCCCCCGCGAAGAGCAGCCGCTCGCCTTCGGGTGTACCCAAGAGGTCGAGGTCGTCTAACGACGCGCCGACCGGTACGAAGCTATAGCTTCCCCGCGCGAAGGGGTCGCTGCCCCAGCGGGTAACGGCGGTGGCGATGGGGTCGGGCACGCGGCGGTCGTACAGCAGCGGGAGCATATCCAGGACGGCGTCGACGAGCTGGGTATCGGTCATGGCTTCGCGCTCGACGCGCGAGAAGGTGCCCCCGGTGATGACGCCGAGGGTCGGCGCGCCCGCTGCGTCGGTGAGGTCGACGACCGAGGCCCACGCGCCGCCTTCATCGGCCGCGAGCCAGGTGCCGCCTCCTTCGGGACGGAACCAGGTGTCATCAAAGCGCAGCACCACCTTTTCGAGATTGCCCATGTCCAAGCGACGAATCGCGGCCAAGCGGTCGCTGGACAACGATGGCGAAAACGCGACGGTGCCTGCCTTCAGCACGCCCAGTGGCAGCGTGCAGATGACGTGGGTGCCGGAGAAGGAGCCTTGGGAGGTTTCGACCACAACGCCGTCAGCATCGACGGTTACCGAGGACACGACCGCGCCGGTGTGGATGGTCAGGCCATCGGCGAGGTGGTCCACCATCTGCCCGTAGCCGCCAATCGGGAGGTGGTCGCCCCCCGCGAAGCCGCCTTCTTCCCAAAACCAGCGCAAGGAGAGGTCTTCGGGGGCGCTGGCGTAGTCGGTGGTGCCATACCAGTGGTTGAGCGCGAACCGCGCGCCCCGCGCTTCGGCGCCGGAGAGGCCTTCAGCGTCGACCCACCAATCGGCGGCGTCGGCCAGCGAAGCAGACGCGCCCAAATCGCTGCGCGCATCAGACAAAAAGTCGGGGAAGCGGTTGTAGGCCCGCCCCATCGCCGCCCATTGCGCATCAGAGATGGTCGCGGCACGCGCTTCGTCGTAGCCCGCGTTTTCCTTGCTGTTGTCGACGATGACATCGATGTTGGCGTCGTCGGCGAGGTCCATCAGAGGGCTCCCCCGGTCGCCATGAATCCACGCGCCGCCGAGGTCGAGGGGGGTGCCCGCGACGGACTCGGTCCACAACCGGCCGCCGATGCGGTCGCGCGCTTCGACCACTTCGACCGAAACGCCCACCTCCATGAGCATACGCGCCGCGGTCACGCCCGCGATACCCGCGCCAATCACGACGACATGCGTAGAGGGGTCTGCGGCCGCACTGCCGGCGCGGACGTCAGGGCCCTTGGGTGCCGTGCAAGCAGCCCCCAGCAGAACGACCACCAGCGCAACACAACGACCATTCATGCCCATTCTCCTTCCACGCACGGGACGCCGGTCCCCCAATTCCAACCAGACGAGTTCGCCGCTGTTGGATTCAGGTTCGGGTCTTCCGTCGATTGCATCCAAAAAACCATCAGGCCGCCGGCCAAAGGTCCGAAGCACCCCATGACCCCGAGGTGAAATCATGGCCTACATCAACACCGTTGCCTTGAATTTGGCCGGCAACCTTATGTCTCGCACCGTCACCGATATGTGGCGTTCCGGCAAGGCCCGTATTGCGATGAAGGACCTGCACGCGCGCATCGCATCCGAAGTCGACGGAAAAGTCGGCGATGCACTGCCGAGCACCGTCGCGGAGCTGCGCACGGCCGTGATGGATGAGCTAGTGGCGCTGAGCGAGTTATCGGGAACTGTACGCATCGATTCGTTCGGCCTCGCGACAGCGCCGCCGACGGGAGAAAACGGCCAGTCTACCGTTCGCGTGATTGCCAACAAGGCAGAAATGCATCAGTTTCTTGTTCATTTGTCAACCGTACTCGCAACAAGACGAAAAGCATGTAAAGCCGCGTAATATTAGCACGGACGCAAGCGTTTTGGCGTCCGTTTTTTTGCTCGTCTTCCCGAGGCTGTCTCCACCCATTCATCGCCCTTCACAATTTCTCCAAACCGTTTTGACAATTGCGTTATTCTCTCCGATGGAGAGTTTGCGCATTTTGGACAAACGAACGGGGAGTCACGATGGAGTGGAGCTGGATTGACAAAGATGCCGTCGAAGGACCGTTGTTTCGCGTAGGCCCCGACACCTACGTCCGCGACCGCCCCCACAGCCGGGTCATTCGACTCACCACCACCTACACTCCTGGCCTCGATTATATTCAGCCAGCAGTCGAGGCTTTCGCGGCGGTGTCCCAGCATCTCGGCGCACCCTTGCTGTTTGTGCTCCAGCCGGATGTCAAGCGGCCCCCGCCCGTGCAGTTCTTGTATGAATGGAGCCGCGCGGCATTTGCCAATGGTTCGGTAGAGCAGAGCTGGTTTTTGATGGGTGGCCGCCTCAGCCGCGTAGTCGGACAAGTGGTCTGCCGCGCGTTTGTGTCCGGCGGCATGCCGTTTTCTTCGCTCGGTGGACGGGCGGAGCTTGATGCCTTGCTCGACACCCTCGACCTTTCGTGCAACCGGCCTGGCTTTGCGGTCGCGCCCACCACCACCGCCTTGGCCACACGCCGCTCGTTTGGGCAGGGCGCATACGGGCAGTTGATGGTGCGCTTGTGGCGCCGCGCGCGTCGAAATTCGGACGCGCATCCGTAGGTATCAGCCGGTCTTCGCGCCCACGACGCGCCCCGCCAAGGCGGGAACGATGATGGTGAACCGCGCGCCCCGGTCGGGATTGTTGGAGGCACGAACCACCCCGCCCATTTCCCGCACCAAGCGCGCCACAATCGCGAGGCCGAGGCCGTGCCCTCCACGCGCACCGGAGTCTTTGACGCCGCGCTCAAAAAGTGTGCCGAGGAGATGGGCGGGGATGCCGGAGCCATTGTCGGAAATTTCGATTTGGACGCCATTTGCCGTGAGGCCCGCACCGATTTCTACCGTGCCGCCGCTCGGAATAAAACGAAGCGCGTTGGACACGAGGTTGGTGACCACGCGGTCGAAGGCATCGGGGTTGGCGACGATTCGTGCGGTGGTTTGCACGCGAAGGTCGACCGACTTTCCACTCCGCTGGGCGAGACGGTCGAGGGCTTGTCCGAGCTCTTGCAGCCGGGTGCCGACCTCTAGCGGAATTTCGGTGCCTTGGTCGTCGCCTTTGAGCACCTGCTCGGCCAACGACATCGTCTTCCGCATGAGCGCGATGGCTTCTTCGTGCCGCGCGGTGTCCTCCCGGAGACCCACGGCGTCGTCGCGCATCTCTTCGAGGAGGGAGACCGCGGCCGCCAGGGGGCTTCGGAGGTCGTGGACAAGTTCGGCAGCGTGCGCAGCGCGGCGCTCGAGGGCTTCTGTATGGCGCGCGTGCCCGATGGCAACCGCGGCATGGGACGCGAGGGCGCGCATCAAGTGGGCGACTGCACCGAGCTCTTGCTCACTTGCCCGCTTGCTGTCGACATAAAGCAGGCCGAGGAGGGTGTCGCCGTCGGTCATCGGCACACACATTGCCGAGCGCAGCGCCAACAGGGCCACCGAACGCGCTTCACGAAGGTCGTTGCGCTCCATGAGGTCGTTGGCAATCACGGGCCGACGCTGTGCGATGACTTGCTCGACAATCGAGCGACTCGGCTGTGCGTCAACCTGCACAGAGAGGCCGGGACGGCACACCGCGCGCACCACGCGCACATTCTTGCCCTCTGTGAGCAGCACGAAGCAGCGGTCGCCGTCGAGCAGCTCCAAGCCCGCAGCCGCAATCGCGTCGAGCAAGCGCTCGGGGTCTTGTTCGCGCGCGACACCGGTGGCCAACTCCAACATACGCTCGAAGTGGCCACTCTGGGGGTCGGTCTGCACCAACGCTTGGGCCCGGTCCCGCAGCGCCTCTGCACGGCGCCGCAGCGGGCCGTGGCCGTGCTCTACGGCGTACGTCGCCACGGCGTCAATCCGCTTGAGCGCACTCCGCGCTTCCCCAAGCTCCAAGAAGGCTTCTGCCGCCCACGCGCGCGCTTCCGCAAGATGCCCGCTCAGTCCTTTGTCTCGAAACGCATCGAGCACCGCTTCAATTTGCTCTCCAACCTGCGCTGAAGGCGCTTGGCGTGCTTCACACACAAGCATCAACAAAGACGCACGCAGCGCTTCGACCTCCTCCCCCGCGGCCTCTGCGAGCTCTTTCGCCGCTTGGGCCCGCTCGAACGCATCGGCGGCGGCCTCGCGCACGGCGACGTCGGCTTGTCGACGAGCCAGCTCTACCCGCTCGCTCGCGAGGTCATGCGCATCGGCCAACGTCTGCGCGGTGCGGTACCAACTTCGCGCGGTGGCGAGGTCGTCTTGGGCGGCGAAGAGGTCGCCCAGATTGCCGGCGCACATCGCGGAATAGAGGTGGTTGTTGCGTGCAACGGCTTCTTCGTAGCCCGCCATTCCCGCCGCGCGGGCCCGTTCCCAGCGCCCTGCCTCGGTGTAGCCCACACAAAGGTTGTTGCGAATTCGAATCAGCTCTAGGCTCGCGCCCAGGCGCTCAAACAGCACCAAGGTGCGCTCCCAACGCTCGAGCGCGGCCTTGCGGTCGCCACAAGAATACGACGCGACCCCCGCATTGTTGAGCATTCGCGCGCGTTGAAGGGTTGGCAGGAGGGGGTCGCTTGCGCCGGCATCTAAGGTTTCTGCCGCTTCCCGAACCCGGTTGGCATACCAAAACAAACGACCGAGAATGCCCTTGAGCACCGCATGACAGGGCCGACCAGCCGCAACCCCTTCGGGCATCGCCTCGATAATCGCGATGGCCGCCGTGACATCGCCGAGCGAATGCGTGGCCTGTGCCCAAGTGCCATGAAGAGTCACCCACGCGTCTTGTTCCCGCGGCGAAGGGCCCGGCAGGACTTCGCAGGCACTACGGGCGACCGTTATCGCGTCCTCGTGGCAACCCATCTGAAAGTACGCCTGCGCGCGCAACAGCGACGCATCCAACTGCACCAACGCGCCGTCGTGCGCAGCCACGCAGTCGAGGAGCGGGAGCGCATCGGCGGGCCGTTCCGCGACATGCACGTAATAGCGCGCCATCGCAAGCCAAGCCGCGCGGGGTGGATGGGGGTGCGACAGCAAGGAGTCGCCAATTTCTTGGACAGCCGCCGGGGACTCGCCCGCCAACAAGGCTTCGAGCACAGCGCCACCCACACGCACCACGGGAGTCGCCCGCCAAAGCTGCAATGCGAGACGCGCGGCGTACTCGGGGTCTTGCAGCATTCCGTCCGCAAGAGCTTGTTCGGCACGCGCTTCGGTAAGTTCGGGGTCCTGCGCATGGACCAGGTGGTGGACCACCCGCAGCGGCGCAAACTGCAACGTATCGGCGACCGACAACACCCGCGCGTGGAGGTCGCGTGTATTGCTCGCGGCCGCTTCGAGCGCCGCGGCGCTTCGTGGTCCGGTGACCTGCACCATCGCGCCATTCACGCAGACCAAGTTGTGCTCGACGAGTTCTTGCAGCGCGACCCCAAACCGAACGCGCGGCAGTGGCGCGAGGGCGGCGAGTTGCTCTTTGGGGACAGGCCCGCCAAAAATCGCAATCAATGCACCGAGGTTGGTGACCTCTTGGCTCGACATTCGAATGCGCGCGACATCGCCCCGGCATTGGTTCGCAAGCAAGTCTTCGAATGCGCGCGCGCTGAGGTGCCAACGGCGGGCTCTTCGCTGTAAAAGTCCTTGGTCACACGCTTCAGCCAAGCAATCAATCACCCGTCCAGGACAGCCGCCAACCGTGGCCAACAACGGCGCGACGATGTCTGCGACCGGCGAAGGGTCACCCAAGACATCTGCAACCAGCTGCCCGAGCTGCGGTTCCCCCATCGCCGCGAGAGTGTGGCAGCGCGTGGCAAACGGCAATGGCGCGACGGATGTGCACAGCACATGAACGCCAGGCAGGCGCGACAAACTCGCGAGGGTATCGATGGCCGTGGGGTCTGCTTGGTCGAGGTCGTCCACCAGCACATAAAGCGGCCCACCCGCCCGTTCCGCGATTGCTTCCGCCGCCAACCGCGCCCGCAACCCCGAATCTGGCTCCATCGGCAGCGATACGGGCGCTCCGGGGAGGCGGGGGTCGCCCAGGGCGTCTCGCGCTACCTGCCACGGAATCGCGGATGCGCCCAAACGCAACCACAACAAGCCCTGCGCCTGCACTTCGGTCGCAGCGTTGCGGAGGGCGTGGCTTCGCCCGGTTCCGTGTTCCCCGATGATGCCTGCGCATCCTCCGTCTTGTATCCAGCGCGCGACAAATTCGTCCAGGCCCGGCCCTGGCACGCTGACCACACGCGCGCGACGCCGCAGCATTGCGCCCGTAGGTGCAGGCAAGCGATAGCCGTGGGCTTCGAGCGTGTCTGCGACTTCCGAAGCGGTAGGGCGCAGCGCGGGGTTGGGTTCGAGCATCGTGCCGATGAGGTCTGCGGCCCAAGGGGTTGCGAACCGAATCGCGGGGCGCTCCGTGCGTCGTCGTTGCAGCGCGGTGGACACATCTCCGTCAAAGCCGGGCAAATGACCGTGCAGCAGCTCAAACAGCATCAAGCCGAGCGCGTAGACATCTACCGCCGCCGTGGCGATATTGTCCTGAAGACGCTCAGGCGCCGCGTAATGCAGCGTTCCCGCGCGACCATCGCCCGCGGCGCCGAAGTCCACAATCCAGATGCCCAGCTCGCCAATGCGTTCTACGTGTACGTTTTCGGGCTTGAGGTCGCCGTGAAACAAGCCGGCGCGATGAACCTCCGCCAAGGCGTCGGCCAGAACCGCGACGATTTGCAAGGCCGCGCTTTCGGGCGCACGTCCATGGCGCAACATCCGCCGCAGCGGCCGCCCGCCGGCCAGCTCCATCGCGATGTACGGACGCGGACTGCCCGCGGCCTCGAACATGGTGGGGATTGCAGGATGGGACAAGCGCGCGAGCGCGCGGAGCTCATCGCCGGGAGGAGCGGCGAGGAACTTGATGGCTGCAATACGACCGATGTTGTCACGGGCGCGAAAGGTGGTGCCGAATGCGCCGGCTCCCAAAGGAGCTTCCAAGACCCAGTCGCCAAAACGGTCACCAATGCCCGGTGCTGGGGTCATGCCAACTGCCGTACGGACCACGTCCGATTTGGGGGGAGGAGCAAGCTCATGCCCAAACCTCGGGATCTGGCTCGCTCGAAGGGTCCGCGTAGCGCTCGTAAATCGCCTCGATTTCTTCGCCCAATGACAGCAAAATCGCCACAAGACGGGGGTCGAGGGCAGTGCCTGCTTGGGCCTGGAGCGTGGAGGAAAGCGCCGAGCGGGGAATGTCGGGGCGGTACGCGCGGGTGGTGCGCAAGGCGTCAAAAAGGTCGGCGACCGCCACCACACGGGCCGGGAACGGGATGTTGTCCCCCGCCAGACGTTGCGGATAGCCAGTGCCGTCCCAACGCTCATGGTGATGAAGCGCAATCTGGATGGCCATCTCGGGCATCCCGGCATCGCGCAGCATGTCTGCGCCAATCAGCGTGTGGGTCTCCATTTCTTGCCGTTCAAACGCAGAGTAGGGTTCTACACAACGCAGGATATGGTCGGGAAGACCCGATTTACCAACATCATGGAGTCCGGCATAAGCACGGAGCTGGGCAACCACCCCATCGGGCGCGCCCGTGGACTTGGCGACGACCGCAGCGACCTCGCGCACGCGCTCAATATGATTGCGCACCCGAATGGTGTCGGCAATCGCGGGTCGCTCGGCGGTTGCGGCGAGCAAGGTAACCAAGGCATCGGAGTGCGGAACCACCGCAGGGATGGAGGTCGCCCGCACTTCTTCGTCGCGCTTGGAACGCCCCGGCCGCGCGCGCGGGGGCGTAGGAGACAGGCCGCGGGAGGTCGCAGCCCCCACCAAAACACTGCGAAAATCGGCGGGGAGAAAGGGCTTGATGATGATGTCATCGGCGCCCGCATCGACCAAATGCTTGCGTGCATACTCGCTTTGGTCGCCCGTCACGACGACGATTGGACAGTTTTGCACGGCGGGAATCGCGCGCAAGCGACGCAGCAGCTCGGGCCCGAGCATCCCCGGCATATGAAAATCTGACACGACAACATCGGGTGGGTCGGTCTTTGCAGACAGCAACCCCGATGGCCCATCTTGCGCCGTGCGGACCACGAATCCCGCACGCTCCGCCAGCCGGCTCTCGAGAGCACGGAGTGCGGGGTCGTCTTCGATGATGAGCACACTCGGATTGGTCATCGCTTCCATCCAATACCGCCCTAACGGCACCGATTCCTACCCAGTTGAGCCAAAAGACGTCCATATGAACGAGTTGCACGGCGCAACAGGGCGCGTTCGATCTATTTGACCTACCGTGCCCCAACCGATGGCCACACGCACCCCCCTCATCGACTATGATACGCCCCGTTCTGTTTTCCATTTCTGCGTTGGCGAGACAGCAAACCCGCTCCCCCTCGGGGACAAGGGCCTACCGTCTCCCGACGAAAGTGATTCTTCTCACAGTATTTTCGTCAATGGCAACACGCGTATCGTCCCCGGCCACGCCGCCCCTCGGGACCCCAAACGTGCATCCGTTTCGCTGCGGGCATCGTCACAAAAAGGCCCGGATGGAATCCCCCTGAAATGCCTGACCTTCACCTCCTCGAACCCCCGGATGACCGCCTGCTCTCCCCCCGCCAAACCCTCGGCGTGGGTGTGGGCGTCGTTGCGCTTTGGGCATTCGCTCTCGGCGCAGCAGCATGGGTACGCAACAACGAGGTCATCTCCGAGAGGCTACAGCGGTACGCCACCACCGAAGCCCCCGCGCCCCCGCCTCGCTACCCTGGCGGCATCGACCGGCGCGCCCTCGACCCTGGCGGCACCGCGCCCGCACTCGAAGCCGTACACGTCGCAGGGCCCCTCCCGCCCGGCCACCCCGCACCCGGACCCACCCCATGAACCGGCGGCCCTTCTCCGTTGTGCAAGGCGCTGTCTTGGCCGTGAGCCTCGCGGCTTGCAACACGCGCCCTGCCCCCCGCGGCATCATCCTCATCTCCATCGACACCTTGCGGGCCGACCACACTACGCCCTATGGCGCCAGCGGCACCGCGACGCCGACCTTGGCCCGCCTGGCCGCCGAGGGCACCGTCTTCGAGCGCACCTACTCCCAGGCCAACGAGACGCTGCCGAGCCACGCGAGCCTGTTTACGTCCCAGCTGCCAAGCGACTTGGGCGAGCTCAACTACGACCTCACCATTCCCGATGGCACGCCCACCCTCGCGAGCGCCTTGTCCGCGGCAGGGTGGCGAACAGGCGCAATCGTCGCCGGGGGTCACCTTGCGCGCGTGTTTGGTCTCGATGACGGCTTTTCGACCTACTTCGAAGGACGCCGCTGGGGCTCGTTTCAAGAGACGCTTCCTATGGCCACCCGCTGGCTGGCCGACGCCAAAGAAAGCGACCAACCGTTCTTTTTGTTTTTGCATAGCTACGATTGCCATGCACCCTACACAAAGCCCGGCGTATTCGGTCGATTGGCGACGCCCAACTACGAAGGTCCGCTGCTCGACCGCGTCCACGACTCCCTCACTTACGAGCGCATCTTCAACAGCGCGTATTATCCCGAGCTGCCCCTTTCCCAGCTCCAAAACAGCAAAGGCAGCCGGGTGCTCACACCGGAGATTCATGGGCGCCTCGCCCGGTATGCGCGCCAGCCCGATGTTCCGCGCATTACGCTCGGCGCCGAGGACCAAGCGTTCCTCAAGGGATTGTACGGCTCCGCGGTGAGCTACGCGGACCTCTGGCTCCAAGTGCTGCTCGACGACCTCGACCGAATGGGAATGCGGGAGACCACCACGCTCGTCATTGTCTCCGACCACGGCGAAGGGCTGCTCGACCACGGCTTTTTCACCCACCGCGACAACCTACAGGACGCCACCACCCAAGTGCCATTTGTGGTGTGGCGTCCCGACGCAACGGCACGCGGTGTGCGACAAAAAGAGGTCACGCGGCTGCTCGATGTCGCGCCCACCATCCTTGGATTGGCAGACGTAGAGGCGCCGGCCACCCTCCAAGGCGTCAACCTGCAGCATTGCCTCGATGGCGGCCGGTGCAACACCCCCGGCACCGCCGTCAGCGAGGCCGTCCTCGAAACCATCAGCGTCACCGATGGCGTGCTGCGCCTCACCGTCGAAGGCGCGCCCGCCCACAGCGAAGCGATGGACCGCCGCCTCGACAGCCTGCACCCCACCTTCGCCCATGTGCACGACGCATCGGGCGCACCGGGCACAGAAAAAGAGCTGGCCTTGTTGTCGGTGGACCCCACGCTGCTCCAACGATTGGTGGACGGCGCAAAAACGGCCCGCGCCGCCCGAGGTCAGCCATGAGAGCCCCCTTGCTGTTCCTGGTGTGCGCCGCGTGTGCGCCCCAAACCGAGCACCCCCTGGTCGGTATGCAGATTCTGGCGCGCGCCGACCTCAACCACAACGGCAGCGTCGACCAAGCAGAATACGCACAGCTGGCACTTCCCGGTGAAGGCTTCGCTCCCCTCGACCAGAACAACGATGGTCTGCTCGACGCCGCCGAGCTAGAAGCGGCGTTCCTCACCACCAACCCCGCCGACGTGCAAGATATTGGGCGCCAGTTGGTCCACCAAAAGTACGGGTTTCCATTTGATGACGGGCACCGCCCCCCGCACAGCAAGGGACCGCCGCCAGGAACCCCACGATGAGGCGCCTTGGTTGGGCTGCGCTCATGTGTGTAGGGTGCCGCACAACGCCCCCGCGCGTGTCCAACGCGCCGCCCGACATCTTGCTCGTGCTGCTGGACACGCCCATCCAAGCGCCCGCTTCGCTTGCATCCGACCTGTTTCAGTTGGGAGACGCACAAGCGGTCCACACCGACCCCATCGAAGCATTGCAGGCCGTTTGGACGGGTCGCTGGCCCGGCACGGCGTCCACCACCGCGCCCAACACTCTGCACGGCGTCCTACGACTCTACGGCTACCTACCAGTTGGTAGGCTACCCACGACCGATTGGAAGGATGGCCTAGAGACGCCTCCTTGGTCCGCGGACGCGTGCCTGCCCGCGCAAATCGCGGCAGCCAGCGAGATGCAGCCCCAGCCGCCGGACCTCGCGACCTTCGTCGTCGTGGGTCCAGACCCGTGTGGGCAACCCAATACCATCGAAGCCCTAACCAGTTGGCTTCATGCCGAGAACACGCACCCGCGCGTGTTGGCCGTTGTGAGTCTCGGCGCTGCGCCAAACGCCGACTGGCAAATCGAGAGCCCCGCGACGTTGTGGTTCGCCGGCAGCGGCTTTACGCCCGGCGCGCACGATGCACTTGCAAGTGCGGTGGATGTGTTGCCAACCTTGCTCGCCGCGGCAGGCGCGGTGGTGCCGTCGGACGCTGCCGGCATCGACCTCCACGCTGTCTCGACCCAAGGCCCCGCGGCAGCCCCCGTCGCCGTCTTTCCCCAAAAGCCGGGCGCTGTCGCGATTGTGACCAAACACCACCGCCTCGTTGTGCCGGAGCTTCCGCTACCCGCCGCCGCACCCAGCGAAGCGGTGCTGACCCAACGAAGTGAGCAAATGGCCGACGATTCTGTGCAGGCCGCACTTTACACCACACTGCGCGGCTGGGACCAGCAACGAACGGCCACCTCCGCGGCAGACCGAATGGGCGACCAAGCATTTCGAGAGATGCTGCGCGACCAGGGGTACTGGCATTGAGCGAAACCATCGACCCACAGCGCGACCGCAAGACCACCCGCCACGGGTGGACGTTTTTGGTGTCGCTCATCGGATTCGGGCTCGCTATCACCGCAATGGTCGATGGCATGGGCCTCAAGTACGTGCAAGGCATCATCTGGCCCACCGACCTGCATGCGTTTGGCCTATGGGACCGCCCGGTCGCGCTGGACGTCGCAATTCTCGGCTCCAGCCGCGCGAGCTTTGACTTCACGCCGTCGGCCATCGACAGTTGTTTGACGAGCAGCCTTCAACGGGACACCCAAACAGTCAACCTCGCGCGCGTGTACGCCACTACGCACACCATGCGCACGCTATATCGCGACCTCCTCGAAGATTCGCCGCCCAAAGTGCTGGTTATCGCGATGGCGCCCGAGGCCGTAGACGAATCGAACCCCATGCTCGGCCCCAGCATCGCCGCGAGCATCGGCGCCACCGACGTTCCCCGCGAGGTTGCGGCTTCGCGCAGCCTATCACACGTTACCGCTGCATTGCGTCCCATCGCACGCGGGGCAGAGACGCTCCCGTTCCTCCTCGCCGGGCGGCACCGAGAGGAAGAGCGGTTACATTGGATAATGACGCGGCATGGGGGTGGCCAATGGTGCAGCGGAACCAGCGAATGCACCAACCAGAACTTTGCGTTGGAACAAATCATGGAGCGACGGTGGGACCAAGCGACGCGCAATGTATTGCCCAACATGGCCGAGACCCACTTCAGCACCTATGAGGTCGGAACCGGGAGGGTACACGACGCATTTGTGGAGCTCCTCGAAGTCACCCGTGCGCAAGGCGTAAAAGTCGTCCTGGTGGACCTTCCGATGCACCGGCTATTCTCAGAAGTCGTTCCCCCGTATGTTCGCTCGGCCTACAACGCCCATGTGCAGGGCATCGCCGATGCGCACCAACTTACCTTTTATCGACCCAACGCCGACAAATGGGTCGACAGCCGCCGCGCATGGGTGGACCCTGACCACCTCGGCCATGTCGCGAGCATCGAGCTGAGTCGCACGCTCTGCCGCGAGGTCCTCTTGCCACTTCTGCAGGAAGAAAAAACCGAAGGAGGGCGGTGAGCGATGCTGTTCAATTCCTTCGACTTTGTTGTCTTCCTTGCCGTCTCTTGGCCCATTTATCGCGCATTACAACAACGACGGGTCCCCCGTTTGGTATGGTTGTTGGCGATTTCGGCTTTCTTTTATGGATGCTGGAAGCCGTGGTACCTTACGCTCATCGCGGCGAGCACCCTCATCCAATATGTTGTGGGCTCGAAGATTGCAGCCAGCGAGGACCCTGGCACACGGCGCAATTACTTGCTGGCCGGCATCGTGAGCGATGTGGCGCTCCTTGGCACCTTCAAGTACGGAAACTTCATCGTCGAGACGGGCGAGACCTTGCTCGCGTGGGCCGGGATGGACGTACACCCCGGCACCCTCCGCCTCCCGACGGAGCTACCCGTTGGAATCAGCTTTTATACATTTCAAACCTTATCTTACATTATAGATATACACCAAAAGCGGATACAGCCACGCAAAAGTTTGCTGGATTTCGCCGTTTATGTGTTCTTCTTTCCGCAGCTCGTGGCGGGACCGATTGTGCGCGCTGCCGAGTTCTTGCCACAGCTCGACCAACGGCCACGACTGGACTGGAAAGCCATCGGCGAGGGCACGTTCCTCATCCTCGCCGGACTGACCAAGAAGATGGTGATTGCCGACAGCTTACACCAGCTCGTCGTCTTCCCGTTTTTCGAGGTGCCGTTTGGACGGAACGCATGGGAAGTGCTCTATGTCGTGTGGGTCGCCAACTTCCAGGTCTACTGTGACTTTAGCGGCTACACCGACGTCGCCACGGGCGCGGCATTGTTGTTTGGCTATACCCTCCCCCTCAACTTTGACCGGCCGTTTTGGTCCCAATCGCCCATGGAGCACTGGCGACGGTGGCATATCAGCCTGTCGTCTTGGCTCAAAGACTACCTCTATATCCCCCTCGGCGGCTCGCGAAAGGGGCCATTGCGCACCGACATCAACCTCGTGCTCACCTTTCTCATCGGCGGCCTGTGGCACGGCGCCGGCTGGACCTTTGTGGTTTGGGGACTGTATAACGGCCTGCTATTGGTGGTCTGGCGCAGGTTTGGCCCACGCGACGCCAAGAATCCCCTCCGCGCGGCGTTGCAGACCTTCTTGACATTCAACGCCATCTGTCTCGGCCTCGTCTTCCTCCACGCACGCAGCTTTCACGAGGCCACCATCGTGTTCTCGACATTGCTCAACCCCACAGCGCCCTGGTCCGGTGTTATCGAAGGTTGGGGCTTGCTGGCGTTCGCAGCGGCGGTCGCGCTCCATTGGACCCCCCAGCGCTGGAAACGGCGCCTACAAGACCGATTCGCCGGACTTCCCGCACCCATTTTGGCGTTGATTGTATTGGGCGTCGGCGGCGTGCTGAGTTTGTTTTCCGGTTTGGCCGCGCCGTTTTTCTATTTTCAGTTTTAGACCGTATAAGAAAACTGCGCGCCCCCCCCCACCCCACCGCGTTTCGGTGGGCAGCGCCAGCGCGAAAGACCAGCAGAAAACCAGGGATTTCCCGATAGAAACGCCGCCAGAAGTCGGGCAAGACGGAGCGCACCCCCCCTGCCCTGGGAGTCACGATGCCCCGTTCGACTTACGAGCACCGCTTCGAGCTGCAAGTCCTCCAGGGCTGCTGCGCGCGCGCCATCCGCCTCTTCGGCCAGGCAGGCACCGGCCACGGCTTTCACGCGTCCTTCGACGCCGATGGCCGCGAAATCGAGGTGTATTCCCAAGTGGCGTTTCCCGACTTCCGAGAACGGCTGCCCCAAGGGCCATCCCGCCTGCTGTTTGACCCCTTTGATGGGCCCGCGGCGACATGGGTCGCGTGGGAAGGCTTTACCCAAGAACAGCTGGAGCGCGCGCTCAACATTCCACTGACCCCACCGAGAGCGCCCGCGGTGTTTCCCATGCACCACGGTGTCATGTTTTAGAACGGGGCGCGGGCATCCCACAGGGGTGCCGGCTGGGGGCGGCGGCGCAGGCGTGGGCCAACCTTCGGGCCCTCGTAGACCCGAATCACAAAAACGACCTATTGGTCGACGGAACCGATAAATGAATCGCTATTCAGTATTGCCTTCGATTGTGTGGCTGGCCGCCTGCACGAGCCCTCCCGCCAAGTCTGCATTGGATACCCACACAGCAGACACATCGCTCCCCAACGAACAAGGCGGCGACAGCGGACCAAACCCAGGAGACTCCGCCACGGAAGACACCGACGACCCGCCGGATACAGGTGGCTTCACGAACATTGACGCGCTCCCCAATCTACCGGTGTGCGAGGGCACCCGTCTGGAGGCGCCTCCAGGTGGGTTTGTGTGTACGGGCCTACCAATACCCGCAGGCGCCGCAATCGCGACCGTGCGCACCACCGGGGAAGGCGAGGGCTGGCCCATTCCCCTCCTGCAATACGATGGACAATGGGTTGTGTGGGCTCCCCTATTGGCCAACACAAGCACCGTCACGACAGGCCCCGTCACCTACCGCATATTGGGCACCGGCGGCGCCGTGCTCGCGGAGGTAGACGGCACGCTGTTGCCCGCAAGCGTGGCCGTCAGCGACGCGGCCACCGAATTGCGCGACTGGGGGGCCGCCCAAGCGGCAGCGTGGGTCGACCCGAGCGACCCTCAAGGGCGAGAGATTGGAGTCCGATTGCAAGCGATTGCCGAGCTCTTCGCCGTCGCCGCGGAACATCCAATTCAGCCGCTGCTCCGCAACGGGAGCCCGCAGCAGTTGGACAACACCCACGCGACCGCCTTCGCACAGGCCACGACCCAAGCGCGCACCGCCCTCGCCGCCGCCGGCTTGGGTGACGCCTGGCGCACGGTGTCACCGGACATCGTACGCAGCAGCAGCGGTTTGTTGCCAAGTCCCGATGTCGGAGGTACGGTACGCGCACTCACGGGACTAGAGATTGTCGCCATCGTGCTCGTGGTCGCTGTCGCACACCTCGTGCTACACACAAAAAACGCGACCGAGTATGTGGCGGAAACCAGTTATGAACAGTTTGTACAGACCACCGAGAGTATTGTAACCAAACAATGCAACAACATGGCTGCGAGCCTTTGCGGAGACCGACTGCTCGGCCCGCCCCCGCCAGGCGGCGTATCGTGCGTCGAAACCAACCCAACGGAACCCGCCGTAGAGACCATCGAGCAACTATTTCCCAATCCAAGCGAACGGACGACAACCTTCTCGGTCACGAGCGAGGGCGTGACAGGCGCCGAGTGCCACGATTACATCGACAATGACAACAATGACTCCATCGATTGCCGCGACAACGGCTGCTATGGTTCCCCAGTATGTGAGGTCGATGGCGATGGTGATGGCTATAATCGGTATTTTGACTGCAACGACGAAGACCCCACCATCAATCCCTATGCCTATGACGTGCCCGGCAACGGAATCGACGAGGACTGCAACGGATTGGACGTCTAAATCGTCCCTTCCCGAATCCCTCACGCGACAACAAATTCTCTGAAATCTCACGGCCCAACCACCGCTTCATCGGGTATACCAACGGCGTAGCCAAACCTGCAACGTGTAAAAAACGCCCGATTGGACTCCCGATGAAGCGCCACGTTTTCGGATTCCTGTTCCTCGCCGCCGGGTGCGCTTCCGAGCCCGCGGCCGACACGACCAAGTCCACCAACACCACCGATACAGGCTGCGAATCGTCGGCAGATTCCGACAATGACGGCCTCGACGACTGCACCGAAGTCGAAATGGGCACCGACCCATCCCTCGCCGACACCGATGGCGACGGACTCACCGACAACGAAGAAGTGCTCTGTGTGAGCAATCCCAACGACCCCGCTGAGGTCTGCTACGCATGCGGTTGGCCCCACGGCGATGACGGCACCCTCGCAGCATCGGGCGCCGAAGAAGGTGACGTCGTCGCAAACCTCCAGTTCGCGGACCCCTGCGAAGAGACCGTGTCGTTGTGGGACTTCCAAGGGCAGCCCATCGTCATGTTCCTGACCGCGGCGTGGTGTCCCAACTGCAAGGCCGAGGCGGCCAACCTCGAAAACGACGTCACGGTGCTCGCAAGCGAGTACAGCGTCGACATCCAGCCCATGATTGTGCTGTTCGAGAGCCGCACCGCCGGCCCCCCCGCCGCCGCCGACGCCATCGCGTACGCCGCAGAAATCGACGCCGGCCCCGTTCCCGTGTTTGCCGACACCGCCCAAGAAGCCCTTCAACGGCTCCCTTACGATGGGCATACCTTGCCGGGCGTCTGCTTGTTGGACGCGGAGATGCGCATTGTCACCTGCCGCTCCGGGCAAGACCAAGTGCTCGCGCTCACCGACGTACTACCTACCGCCATCCCCTAAACCACCAACGCCATACAACCTGGGAGCACGCCATGCACCGCCTCACCGCCTTCACTCTCCTCACTCTCTGCGCGTGCAGCGAACCCGAAAAATCGGGCGAGACCCAGGGGACCAACAGCGAGACAATACCGAACGATACGACCGATAGTAGCACGGATGGAACCACAGGCGAAGGGACCACCGACGGCACCACCGACGATGACACCGGCGAGGAAAACACGACCGACGACAGCGAATACGGCGCAAACGATACCTATGCCGCTGCTGGCTGCGCACTGCGAGGCAGCGCGCCCACCCCACTTGTATTGGGGGCAAGCGAAGCCGAAGCCAATACAGCCATCGTGCTCCCCGCAGAAGGCGCCAGCTGGATGCTCCAGATGCCCCCCACCGGCGACGGCTGGATGACCGTCGAAGTGCCCGACTGGATGACCGTTGTGCGGTTCTTTGCCGATGAGGGCGTCGAAATCGAGATTTTTGGCGGCGAAGCGTTTTCCCCCGTCCTCAAAAACGCCGCGTGTCCCGACGCCGGCATTTCTGACCAGCGCTGGGCCTTCCACGACTGGGGCGCCTACACCATTCGCGTGGCCGAAGGTGCGCCCGCCGAAGTGTGGTTCACCGTCGTCAAAGAAGAGTGAGCGCGACCTCGGCTCCTACGTTGCACACCGCTACGCCCTCCAACGTTGCGTATTCCCAAGAATGCGCGACGCATGAATGTGGGCGTACGATACCGAGACACAGCTACATTCCCATATGACCGGCGAAGCAGGTCGGGTGGACACCGATGAAGTCGCGAGCCAAGACCACTCATTTGCGACTGCGCGCAATCCCACTCATCATCTCCGTCGCGTGCAGCCCCGAGAAGCTGCACCAAGACTCGGCAAACGACCGCCCAGCACCCGTCGACGTTTCGCTGCCCCCACACTTCCCCCCGCTCCCAACGCCATTGCCCACACAAGCGCAAGCCGACTTGGGCCGCTTTTTGTTTCATGACTTTCGCCTCTCGGAGAATGGCAAACGTTCCTGCGGTATCTGCCACGAGGGCAAAAAGGGCTACACCGACGGTTTTGTAACGGCGGTCGGCGCCACAAACGAGGTCCACACCCGAAATACCCTCTCGTTGCTCAACCTCGCGTGGCGCGGTCCCCTCACATGGCGCGCCCCCTCGCTCACCGACCTCACCGAGCAAATGGACACGCCCCTCTTTGGCACGCACCCCATCGAGATGGGCGCAGACCCCGACACCGTCGCGCGACGTATCGCCGAAATCCCCCTATACCCGCCCCTTTTCGCAGCAGCATACCCCGACCACGAAACCCCCATCACCCTCGAAAACCTACAAGCCGCGATTGTCGCGTATGAAATCTTGATTGTCGCTGGCGACACGCCCTATGACCGCTACCTCCTGGGGGACGAAAGCGCCCTTGGCGGCGACGCGTTGGCCGGGAGAGCGCTCTTTTACTCCGAACGCTTGGGCTGCGGCGGCTGCCACGGTGGCTTGTTCTTCAACCTGCCCGCCGACGCGACAGGCGAACCGCTCGCCGACACACCGGAATATGTCAACATCGGCATGTACAACATCGACGGGCGAGGCGGTCTGCCCCCGGAAGAGACAGGCCTCTACGCGCTCACCGGCGACCCCGCAGACATGGGCCGATTCCGTGTGCCGAGCCTCCGTGGCGTCGCGGAGACCGGCCCGTGGGGCCACGACGGCTCCTTTCATGCGTTGGGCGACATTCTCGACGCCTACGCGCGTGGTGGGCGCTTGCTCGTCGGCGGCCCCTGGCCCGGAGACGGCGCGCAAAGCCCATACAAAGACCCACGCATCACCGGCTTCGCGCTCTCGGAGACCGAAAAGGAGCAAATGCTCGCTTTTCTGTCCGCACTGACCGACGCGGGAGCCAACGCGCGCCCTTATTTACAGACCCCATTTTGCCCGGCCGACCCCGACCTTGACGATGCGGGGTGCGTTCCGGTGGTGCCGTAAGGGTCGCTGTTGTCGCGGACGTATCTACTCTATTTTGGTCCAATGACCGCTTTCAAGCACTCTGCCGTGCCTTCGGCGTACCCTTGCTGGAACAAGGCCAGGTTGTCCGGATTTGAAACATATTTCTCCGCGAGCTTCGTCGCCTTCTCTTTGTGTTCTGTCAGCGACGCCGCGAGCTTGACAGGGTCGTCCGCGCTCTTGGATGCAACACAAGCATCATTCGCCAGCGCTTTCCCCTCGGCATGCGGCCCCGGCCCACAGCCGTTCAAGGCGAACCCACAGACAAGCCCAACCATCAGGGAATTGCGAAATACACCGAGCCCTGCACGAAGGGCAACGCAGCTCCAACCACAACGGACGTGTACAGACATGACAGCTCCTTGGTTTGCTGGCCTTGCAGCACTACCATTGGAAACACGCGCCGCTGTGCAATACTGTGCGAAGGACACAAGCCCTACACAGGGACCCTTGGCGTAGCGCACCAAACGGATAAATAGAGCGGAATGAATGCCCTTGATGCAGCGCAACAGCGGCGGAGGTGGCCGTGAGCACGCCAGATTCGGGCAAACCAGCCTCCCTTGCACGCGTCGTCGGGCTGTGGGGCGCCGTGTGGATGGGCCTCGGCTCTATCCTCGGCACGGGCGTATTCGTCAGCCTCGGCATCGCCACCGGACTCGTCGGCGCGGGGGTCGTCGGCGCAGTCGTGCTCGCAGCGCTCGTCGCCACAGCCAACGGCCTGTCGAGCGCACAGCTCGCCGCGGCGCACCCGGTCAGCGGGGGAACCTACGAGTACGGGCACAAGTTCGTACATCCCGTCGCAGGGTACGCCGCGGGCTGGATGTTCCTCGCCGCCAAGAGCGCGTCGGCTGCGACCGCCGCACTCGGCTGCGCCGGTTACTTGCTCCATACGCTCGGCGTGGCCAATGCCGTCGAAAACCGCGTCGGGGTGGCGCTTGCCATCGTGCTGGTCCTCACCGCGCTGGTCGCGAGCGGCCTCCAACGGTCCAACCAAGCCAATGTCGCGGTCGTGAGCCTCACCCTGACGGCGCTCGGCGCGTTCGTCGGTTTCGGCTGGTGGAGCGTCGACACGGAGCTGCTGGCCGCGCGAATCGGCGCGGGTCCGTGGATGAGCGCGCTCCGTCCCACAGACACGCTCTTGCACGCAACGGCGCTGATGTTCGTCGCCTATACAGGCTACGGGCGCATCGCCACATTGGGGGAAGAGGTGCGCGAGCCGGCGCGTACTATCCCGCGCGCCATCATCACGACGCTGTTCCTGTCGATGTTCCTCTACCTGGCGGTCGCGGCTACCGCGGTGGCGGTCGTGGGCCCCGAAACCTTCGCAGCGGCGACCCGCGCGGCCGCAGCGCCCTTAGAGGTGGTCGCGCGGACATTTCGGCACCCCGAGGTCGCTTGGCTGGTCGCGGGCGGCGCGGTCACGGCCATGGCGGGGGTGCTGCTCAACCTGTTGTTGGGCTTGAGCCGCGTGCTCCTCGCGATGGCGCGGCGACGCGAGATGCCCGCAGCGCTCGACTACATCGACGACGCGACGCGCAGCCCGACACGGGCCGTATGGGTTGTCGGCGCGGTCACCGCCATGCTGGTGCTCCTCGGTGACATCCACACCACATGGTCATTTAGCGCGTTTACGGTGCTGGTTTATTATGGGCTAACGAACCTTTGCGCGCTGCAACTTCCCGACGAGGCACGTCGCTTCCCGCGATGGGTGGCCTTGGCGGGGCTCATCGCTTGCTTCGGTCTCGCCTTCTTTATCGAGTGGCAGGTATGGCTCGCGGGGCTTGCATTGCTCGGTCTCGGCTTTCTTTTGCGCGCCATCATGGCCGCAACGCGCAGCTAATCTGCAACATTGTCCAAGGAGGACAAACAAACGAAGCGCCAACGTCGCGCGAAATATGATGCATATACATTTGTCAAGGCGCACGCGCATACGCTGTTGACAACGCGGCGCGACCGTCGTTTCCTCCCTTGGTGTACCCACAGGTCCAAACCGTCGCGCCGGTACACCAACAACCGCAACATCCAATCGTGGTCGATGGCGGCAGCGTAGCCACGAGTGCCCACCTCGACCCATTCCGCCACCGCGTCCGCCGCCTGCGGGCAGGCATGGTGCCGCGGCTTCGGCGGGACTGCGGGCCTGGCAGACGTCTCCAAGGCCTACAACGCGCGCGTTACGCCGCAGCGTGCCCCTCGCGCCCCGAGGCGCCCGCGGGTCCGGTGCCCCGAGGACCGCGCGCGCCCACCCAAACACCTCCCGCCACGCACCCGACCCCCAAAAACCGCACCACTACCACATCGAATCGGGGGATGGGGTGGTCTTGGACCACCCCGGACGCGATTCTACCGGGGGGTGGGGTGGTCTTGGACCAGCCCGGACGCGATGCGACCGGGGGGTGGGGTGGTCTTGGACCACCCCGGACGCGATTCTACCGGGGGTCCCGGTGGTCTTGGACCAGCCCGGACGCGATTCTACCGGGGGTCCCGGTGGTCTTGGACCAGCCCGGACGCGATTCTATCGGGGGGTGGGGTGGTCTTGGACCACCCCGGACGCGATGCAAGTCCCTTGCGCAATCCGCGCCACAGAGTCTCCGCAGGTTCATGTCCCGCGTTGACGGGTCAGTCCTCGCAATCCCCCCGGAGGTGCCAAGCCTGTCCCGATGCCAGCGTCCCCTCCAGATACAACTGCCAGCTTCCCGTGGCCGGGTCCAGCGCCCCCGTGAACGACACTTCTTGCCATGCTGTCACCACTTCTTGGTTGCCGGTGAACGAGGATTCCACGGACAGGAGGTCCGCCGCGAGGTCATTGTCCGTCGACGAAAACGTGAAGGCCCCGCGGGTATCCCTGTGAATGCTCGCCCCCGTGGAAAAGCTCAGAGAAACCGCGTCACTCGTTATCGAGAAGTCCGACCGAAAGCTCACACTGGCACTGCAATACCCTTGCGGCCCGGCCTCTCCCCCGTACTCTCCAAAAGAGACCTCGCCCCCCCGTGGACCATCTCCAAAACAGCGTGATTCGCTTCCGTGGCGCCATGGGACCCAGACCACGCGCAATCTACCGCTCCCGACAAATCCGCAAGCATGTCCACCACAGATCCCGGCCATCCTGGCACCGGAGTCTCGGCGTGCAACGCGCCTGCCGAGACCGGACACCTCTGCTCGCCTTCTCCATCGCCACCCTCACCAGACGCTTCCGTTGACGCTGGCGCCACACAACCCAGCAGCAACGCCGTGAGGGGATAGCGTGCGATGACCCAAGGTAGCATCCGGCATACCATCCGTGCGCGTCGTTGCTGGACTGGTCTATGCATACGGCCTCCGCGGGGTGCGGTGGGGCGTCGGAAAAACGGGACATATTGTCCCAAGTTGCGCGAACCACACAGTTGCTCTTCGCGCCGGTTGAATCTCCTGCGGCGAGGCCGCTCTCGGTCGCTGTGGCGTTGGACAGGACGAACGCAACCTCGCCCCCACGGTAGGCGGACAGGGTCACGCGCTCGCCCACGCTCTCGCTCGCCCAATCCCCGTCTCGATGGGCGCGCAGGAGGCGGCGTTGAACTGCGCGGCACGCGTGCGGTCATCGGGGCGCGCGCCGCGTTGGTTCAGCTGGAGGACGCGGCCGGGAACCAGCTCTTGGTGCGGTTGGCGAAGGCGACGAGCGAGAGCATCACCGGGACTTCGATGAGCACGCCTACGACGGTCGCGAGCGCTCGAGCAAGGGCGGCTGAAGGCCATGCCCGGAGGGCGCCTTAGGTGAGTCCCGCAAACATAGGGTCGCTGAGCTCCCGCTCAAGGCGAGACGCGGCGAGGTCAAGGCGCTCATCCAGCAAGGTGTGGCTCCTGCTCGCCTCCTCATCCCGCCGAACACCGAAAACGTCGACTTCATCGATAAGGTAGGCAAGCATCACTGTCGCGAGACCAGTCCCGGTTCCGACAATGATGATGGTGAGTGGCTCTGCGACCGGCACCAGCAGCGGGACACTCGCGATGGCCTTCTCTACGAACTCCTCTGCAATCACGCCAGCCGCAACCATTGAGCCCGCCGCAACCAGCTTGGAGGCCTCGTGCATAGCCTGTGCGGGGGTGAGGTGGTCTGGCGGGGCGACGATGAGCTTCACAGCCCGCCCCAAGGAGAACACACCCTCCCGAAGAACGCGAACGACTCGCTTCGACGTGGTCACAATCATGTTCAGCAGTACGGTCACGAGGTTCGAGAGGAACCCACTGATTGCGCCGTCCCGAAACGCTGCCACCGCCTCTCGCCACTTCGAGACGACTCGGCGGGCGATTGTCTCTAACGAAGCGCGCAGTCTTGGAATGAGCGTGCCATCCAGTCCCGGCCGGTCGCGGAGATAGACGGCCGCTTCGTCGAACAAGGCTTCGATTAGCTCCACGAGCATCAGCCCGAGCGCCTGCTGGAACCCCATTCGCGCAGCCTCTTGCGCTCCGGTCTTCACGATACCACTGGCGTAGTACTTCGCTGCGGCTGCTTGCTTCTGTCGATGCAGCTCACTGCGTGCTTCGGCATCTCGGGCAATCGCCTTGTCTCGGTCGACCCCGTATCGTTCGGCGTTCGTTGAACCGTCGGGCCTCTCCTTGTCCATCCACTCCGCCAATGGTTGGGCCTTTTTGCTCTTGTTCAGGCCCTCATCGGTCGCTGCCAGGTTCGCGTCGGAGGTCGCGAAGGCCACTACCTGCTGTTCACGCATATGGAAGGCGAGATCCGGGCGTTCACGAACCCCATTGTCGGGGTCTCCCGTTCCATGCAGCTCGCGCGCCGAGACAACGTGGTCAATGTTCACGCGGTCGCCCAGGGGCCGGCCCGTGTAGGCGTCTTCGCCGGTTGCAGCCCGAATCGCAGCCTTGCGGCCAGGGTCGACCTCGTAGGTGCCCCTGTCGAATGGCGCCTCCATCCGTTCCCGAAACGCTGCCATCTTGTTGGGGTCTGCGAATTCGGAGGCAGTCGCCCATCCCTCCGCGCGAGCCGTCTCCGCGTTGTGAAGCGTGAGGACCGCCCCTCCCCGGCGATCTGCTCGTGCGACGAGTCGCCCCAACCCGAACGGCCGGACAACCGCATCCAGCACCGCCCTTCTGCTGGCCAGGACCACGTCGTTGATGCGGCCTGCGTGAACGGTTCGCTGGAGCTCTTCCAGGAACACTCGCGCCTCACGGTCGGCGGCCTGCTCGTCCACGAAGTCGTCTTCCATGACGAGCTTCTGCAGCGCCTCTGTGCCTTCGCTGGTGGAGGACGATTCCAGCGCCTCCACCAACGCGGGGTCTGCGACGGGAACCAAGTGTGTGCGACGTCTTTGCCGTGCGAGCAGAGCCGTCCGCCGCCGGAACGCATCGAGGTCCTCGCTCATGCGACACCTCGGCCGCGCCGCCGCGCCTTGTGGCGTCTCCAAGCCGCACGGAAGGCAGTCTCTGCGGCAGCTTCGGCACCATCAGCCATGATGGTCAGCTCCAGGAGGTCATCGATGAGCTCGTCGAGAGATGGGTCCGCCACCTCATCCAGGAGAACCATCGCGTCCCCGAAGCTGGGGGGGGCCTTGGCCAGCTTGGCGACCTTCGCGCGGAGGGAGGTGCTCTGCCACTTGAAAGCGGCGCCGCCGACGAAAGACTCGATCAGTTCTTGTTCCTCTCTCGAAACCGCTCCATCGCAGGCGGCCGCCGAGAAGCCCACCGCGAACAGCGCGACCATTCGCTTCTCGAACGCCTGTATGTCCTGATGTTGCTGCTTGAGCCGATCCAGCTTGCCGAGAAGTCCGTTGAACTTGGCTTCTTGACGGGCCTTTTCCTCTGCCTTCCCGCGGTTGTAGGCCTCTCGCTCCGCCGCGTTTGCGGCGTCGGCGGCCGCCTTGCCCCCGGCAGCCCCGAGGGCTCCACCCGCTGCGACGCCGATTCCAGCACCGGCCAACGTGAGCACCCCAACGGGGGCCAAGACGGGAGCGGCGACCATCGCCGCGACGCCACACCCAGCACCGACTGCGGCGCCTGCCAAGATTTGCCATGCAGACATACGAGCCTCCACCAATGGGTGCAACATTAGCATGGTTCTGACGGGGTGGGGAGAAGCATCTCTGACCTTGCCCCTTCTTTTACGGACCAGAGGGTCGGGCGGACATCAGCCCGTGGAACACCTCTTCGGCCTGGACCGGACCGCGACGGCCATTGGCGCTGTGCGGCAGAACGGGGTTGCAGAGCGAGAGGATGGAGTCGCCGACCTCGGCCTGTGCGTGGGCGACGCTGCTGTGGCGTTGGTTCTGTTGCAGCTCCTGCATGAAGGTCCAGATGGAGGACGCAGCGACGGCGTTGCCCCAACAGATGCCCCGCCGGCCCATTCCAACGACGGCTTGGTGCGGGTCCAGTAGCGCCTGATAAGCGAGGATGGTGAGGGTCGAGGCTGCCGAACAGCCGGCGCCCAGCGGAGCGGATCGACAAAGAGGTTCGCTTCCATGTGGTCCTCCATGGCCCAGCCGACGACCTTCCTGCTGAAGAGGTCGATGACAGCGGCGCGCGAGGCCCAGCCCGAGTCCATCCGCAGCTCGGTCCTTTGCTCCGCCGCGATGATTCCCGGCTCCGTTGGCTGCCACAACGTCGGTCGCGCACAACCGCCCCCGCGACCCCAGCGCCCCCGGTAGACCATAGGGTTCCCCAACGGGCATCCGCGGAAGCCAAAAAAAACGCACATCACCCAAGTTGGGCGCGGGGAACCTTGCGAAGTGCTGTCCTGCGGCACCCATCGGGTCCGCGAGTTGGCAATATAACGTGTTTCTGACCCCCACCTGCGCTATCGGTATTGCAATATAACGTGTTTCTGACCCCCACCTGCGCTATCGGTATTGCAATATAACGT
>CAZCUX010000017.1:0-17804 GCA_964502005.1 uncultured Enterobacterales bacterium | reverse complement strand
GCAATATAACGTGTTTCTGACCCCCACCTGCGCTATCGGTATTGCAATATAACGTGTTTTCGACCCCCACCTGCGCTACGGGTATCGCAATATAACGTGTTTTTGACCCCCACCTGCGCTATCAGACTCGCAATATAACGTGTCTTCGACCCCTCCCCCACGCGCGAAACCCAAACCAACGCGAACGAATGACGCATCGGCACCATCCCGTTTCCGACGCACGGCCGGCGCGCGCGGGAGCGTCGGGGCCAGGAGTGCCACGCCCCATGCACAGCTCCTTTGCGCCATCGGCGACCTCGACCCGGTCGCCCGCACGCAGCACAACGACGCGCTGGAGGCGAAGCAGAACGGAGCCCGAGACGCTGGCCGCCGAGGACGACGACGCGCTGGCGCGAGAGGAGCACCGCGCGCAGCTTTCCGCGCTACCGGACGCGCTCCCTTCGGCGCCCAGCGGCCGCTCGTGCGACCCAAAAAAGGCGCTCTGGGACCGCTTGGCTGCCAGAAACCCGCGCGAGCCACCACCACCCCACCCACCGGTCGCGTCGCGCGCGCGTCACCGCCATCAGCCACGCAGCCCAAACGCCAACGCAAGAACGACAAAACCCCAAGTCGTGAAACTTGGGGCTTTGAGTGTGTGGCGCCGACAACAGGACTCGAACCTGTGACCCAGCGGTTAACAGCCGCTTGCTCTACCAACTGAGCTATGTCGGCATCAGCGCCCCCCTTCTATCCAACTTCTCCCCACCCGCAAGCCCCCCAAACCCAAAATTTCTCGCCCGTCCCAAAAATTCGCCTTCAATCCCCTGACCACGGCGCTTCTGCGCTCCCGCTCTCACGGCGCGCCTGCTCGCGAAGTCGTCCGCTATTCGGCGCGGGGCGTGTCTGGGATGACGGCGCGCACGGCCGGCCGGCCGCTCTTTTCGATGCGTTGTCGCGCGCCATCGGCGTCGGGGCCTTGCGTGAGCGCAAGCGTGCTGAGTTCGACGGCCAGCGCCTCGGGGATTGCGTCAATGCCGTCGAGCACGAGGTATCCGAAGCCGCGGGTCTCCGGCTGCACCACCCAGCGGCGCAAGGCGTCGGCAGCCGCTTCGCTGTGCGCGGCCACCACGCAACCCGCTGCGCGCACGCCCACATACGCGGGCTGCTGCACGTTCTCGGCGAGCCATACGAGGTCCGTGGCGAGGCTCGCGGACAGCGACCCGAGCGCGTCGCAGGGGGGCACGCCATCCCGCACCTTCAGCGCGTCGTAGAGGCGCATCTGGCTTTCGCTGGGCGGGGGCGCGGCGGGGGTGGCCACGGTCTCCGCGACGGCCGGCGCGGCGTCCGCAGGGGGTGCGGCCATCGACCGCTTGCAGCCGCCCGCCAATAGCCCCAAAATGACCGCCAAAAGGGGCTTCACGGCGAAACGACCCGCGCGCGCAGCTCCGGCCGTTCGAGCTTCGCGAGGCGTGGCCGCAACGCGTCCGCCATGGGTCCGGCGAGGGCCGCATCGACCAAACCGCTCGCTTGCGCCACGTCCATTCGGTCGAGATGCTGCACCGTCACGAGGGCCAGCCCCTTGGTCTCGGGCGTCTGCATCCAACGCCGCACGCTGTCCAACGAGGCCGCCGCGTGCCGCTCAAGCACACAATCGGCCGCGCGCACCGCCACCCAGCTCGGCTGCGTCGCGTTTTCCGCCAACCACACGAGGTCGCTGGCAACCGTAGGCGACAAGCTGTCAAGCGAGGCGCAACCCTGCTCAAAATGCCGCACGGACAGGGCTTTGTACAGCGCAAGCTGCGTATCGTTGGGCGTCGGCGCGCCGTCGGCTGCGATGCCCAATCCCACCGTCAACATCAAAAACAAGCTCATGGTCGACTCTCTTTCGCCTCAGAGGGCGCCCGTGTGTCGGTGGACCACACCGGATTGGCCGCCGGTGAGGGTTTGCTGGTCGTAGCAGAAGTTGAAGTCGGGACAAACCGGGAACGGATACATGTTGTTTTCGCCGAGCGCATCGTCGCAAACGGACTGACTGCCGCACTCTTCGGTGTCCGACAACGCATCCCACGCGTAGGGGTTGGAGCGATTGTCGTAATCCACCGGATGGAAAAGGCCCATGTAGTGCCCGACCTCGTGTGCCAGCGTTTCGCCGTACACCCGAATGTCATCGTCGCTGAAAACGCCGTCGCCGCCTGCGTTTGTAATCCACGAAATTCCGACGGCGCTGTGCTCGTTGGCCACCAACGTGCCGGGGATGCCGCCCGATTCGCCGTAAATATTGAACGCGCCGCCGACGGATTCGCCGATGACCACGGTGACATCGCTGTCGGTGCCGCCTGCGGAGATGGCCTCGATATCGGCGCTGCCTTCGCTCATGGCGGGCAGGCTGGCGCTGATGTCGGCCTCGGCGTCGTACACGACGGTCAAAGTGACCCCATATGCGCCCCAAATCACGCGCCACAAATCCACCGCGGCTTCCGTCGCCGCAACGACGTCGGCATCGCCATCCAGGCCCTCTACATACACAATGCGCACGTTGACGTTGCCATCGGAGAATGCGTCGTCCTGCTTGACTTGCGTGACCAGCTCGATGTCCTGCCCATCGAGGTAGTAGCCTTCGTAATCGATGACCACCACGCCCACTTCCCACAAACCGGCCGACAAGGCTTCGTCTTCGGCGCGCACCGGCCAGTTGGTCTGCATCTCTGCATACAACGGCAAAATGCCCGCGGTCAGGTTATTCTCACCGTAGTACCAATCCTCCCACGAAAGCGAAACATCACCATCGGGGTTCGTGATGGTCTCGGTCGCGAGGTAGGTGTCGTCTGGCCCCCGCGCAGTCACGAGAAAGCTGCCAGCGCCACCATTTACGTTGACATACACCGGCACATAGCCATCATTGGACGTCTCGGTGTAGCGACACGTTTGCAGACCATCGCGGTCGACACAATCACCGGTATTTCGAGCATTTTTCTTGCTTTCCGGCTCACAACCGAAGAGCACAAAACTCCCGGTGAGCAGCAAGAGGCCCGCACGCAAACTCATCATCCGGTCTTCCTTTCCGCGATTGCGGCGTATTGGTGGGCAAGGAAAAAAACGCCATCGTTCGCAGGCTATTCAATCCAAACACCCTTGGCCGGAAATTCGGTCCATATTCTTTTGACAAGCCGCCGGAGCCAAAGGCTCCGTCGGGCCGCGCAGCCGGGGTCTGCGCGGCATCGGGGGAGCCTAAGGTCTCCCCCGAGGAAACCGCGGGGCGGGCGTCCTACCGCCCGTGCGGCGCCCCGTCGGCGGGCGCTCCGTAGACATTGAAGCGACCGTCACGCAAAAACCCCACCAGCTGCAGGCCCCCTTGATGTGCAAGCTCCGCCGCCAATGACGTGGGCGCGCCCATCGCGGCAAGCAACGGAATGCCCGCCACGCACGCCTTTTGCACCAGCTCAAAGCCAGCACGGCTCGACACGAACAACGCCATCTCCGAGAGGTTGATGTCTGCCCGCAACGCCGCGCCAATCACCTTGTCCACGGCATTGTGGCGTCCAACGTCTTCGCGCACCACACACAACTTGCCGTCGCGATCGACCAAGGCGGCCGCGTGCAGGCCGCCTGTCCGCGCGAAGGCTTCTTGGGCGGTGCGCAGGAGGTCGGGCAGCGCAAACAAATGCGCCGCCACCACCGGCACGCGCACCGTTCGGGGCGTAAAGTGCTGAAACACCCGCTCTACCGTTGCTTTTCCACAAATTCCGCAACTCGAGCTGGCAAACAATGCCCGGTCTGCAGACCGCGCACGCGCCGCGGGAACGCCCGGCGCCAGCACACAATCGACCGTGTTTCCGCGGGGCGATTGGGGGTCGTCGACGTGCGCGATGGCGTGAATGTCGTCCCAATCGTCGACGACGCCCTCGGTGCGCAAAAAGCCCACCGCGAGGTCGAGATCGTGGCCCGGCGTGCGCATCGTGACCGCCACAGGCTGCCCTTGCACGCGGATTTCGAGCGGCTCTTCTACGGCCAGCTCGTCGATTTCCCAATCCGTCGGCGTTTCCCCAAGCGAAAAGCGCTGGACCGCCACCGGCGTGTGCGGGCGCCTCACGCGCGCCTCTCGACCGTCACCTCGCCCACCGGCTGCCCCGGTAAGGCCAATATCGCGGCTTCGGGCCAGCACACTTGAACCTGCTCCGATGGCCCCTCGACCTCTACCGCGGGGCCCGTCCACTGGCCGCCAGGCCCCGTCACGCGCACGATATCGCCCACCTGCCAACCCCGCTGCCGCAGTTGGTCGCGGGACAGGCCAACGCCCTGCCGGTCGGTGGACAATCGCAACGAAGACATGCGAAACGACAATCGCAGTCCTGCCGTGCTTTCCGGCAAGCGAGGCACCGCGGGTGAAAATCGGGTCGGCGCACGTCCGGCAAAACCGGTTCGTCCCCCTGCTTGCACAAAATCCCCGGCAACGGCGAGCCGGTCAATGCCGAGCCAATGGGGCACCGCTTGCAGCTGCACCCGAATCGCATCGCTGTCGCAAGGCGCCTCGTCGGGCATGCCGGCCAGCGCCGCCCACACATCGGACAAGTCGCGCGCACGGCCCACGCCGGACAAGGTTTGTGGGCTCGCTACCGTGCGTCGGTCGATAGACGAGAACGTCGTGCCACCGCTGTGTTCGAGCGCGCTCGTGACCGGGAGCAACACCGTCAGGCCCGCCGCTTCGTCCAACATCTCCGGGCGCAAGTGGGTGTCGAAGTGGACGCGCACCGCGGATGCCCCCCGGCGAGACACGCCCGGGCAGCCCCCCACCACGACATGCATCGCCGCAGCGTCATCGGCCGCGCCCACGTCCGCGAGGCCCACCCACTCCGCCGCGACGACGCCGGAGTTGGCCGCCAACGGCAGCACCGCGTTGCCGGGTCGGTCGAGCCAGCCGCGGCACAGATGCAACCACTGAATCCCATTCAGGACATGTTCTTCGGTTGCCGTCCCCAGCACGCCTGTCCCAACCAAAGTGACGGCATTGTCCGCACGAACAACGAGCTCCGCGAGCCACTCCACATCGGTGCGCGCGCAGCCAGCGGCGCCCAGAATCGTCTCCCAGGACATCTCCTCCACCGACCGGCGGACCTCTGCCCAACCGTCGCTATCCACCCGGTCGCGGAGAAAGGGCGCGTCTACGCCGTCGCGCTCGCACACCACCTTGAGCACACCCAAAAACAAGGCCGCGTCGCCGCCGGGCTTGACCAGCAGCGCGTCGTCGGCCACACGCCAACCGAGGGCAGCCGAGCGAATATCGCCGCCGTCAAACACCGTCGACAACGACGGCTCCCGCGTCACATTGACCTGCACCACACGCGCGCCGCGTCGCTTGGCGTCTACCAACAAGCGCGCCAGGCGGGGATGGGCGGCCGGTCCCGAAGAGCCGACGACAAGCACCAATTCCGCGTCGGGGATGTCGATGAGCGACCCCGCAGATCCCGCCGTCCCGAGCCCCGCCGAAATCGCGCGCATCGCGACGTGGCCCAGGCGGCCATGCCCGTGGACCGCGCGGGCCCCCAAGCGCCGTACGCCGTCCGCCACGGCCCACGCACGCTCGTTGCACAAGCCCGCCAGTTGCACATCCACCGCGACATCGCCGCTTTCGCCACGCGCCGCGGAAATGGCAGCCCAGGCTTCGTCCCACGAAACTTGTCCAAAACCCCGTTCGCCGGCCCGATGAAGGTAGGGACGCGACAAGCGACCGAGGGCCAGCAGGTCGTCCACCGAAAGCCGGCGCAGGCGCGCAACATCCAGCAAGTCGGCAGGCGGACAATACGGCAACGTGTGGCGCACCATCCGTTCGATGCGTTCCGGCGACAAGGCAGTGCCGCCGGGAACGTCGTCGTATTGACCCGCTTCGCACAACGGCGAGACGTCGCACACACCATGCTGCCATACCGCCCAGCCGTCCACCACGTTGTCCCAATTGCGCCGAATGGCGCGTCTCCACAACGACCACGGATGAGGCGCACCGTCTACAGCCGTCCAAGGGAGCCAACGCGCGACGGCAGCAGCACCGCGAATGGGCGGCAATTCCGTGGTGAAGGACCGAACGGGCGGCCGCTCCCTCGAACTGAATCGCGATTCAGTGGGTGCGGCAGGCGACGGTTCGGTCGGCGAATCGGACATTGGGGCTCCACGCGCGGCGCGGCCCCGACGCGACGGGTCGGGGGCACTGCACAGCACGGCCCTAACGCGAACGCCAGGACTTCGGGGGAGGCGCAGGTTGTACACGCCAACTGGCCCGCCAGCCCGTTATCGGGGGATGACGGCTCCCACCCACGTGAGGTCGCCCGTGCTTCGACGCCCCGACCAACGTATTTTGTTCCAGAGGGCCATGGACATTGCCTTGTCCTTGCCCGACGACTCCGAGGCCCGCATCCTCGCTTGCCATGAGATCGCATTATGCGCGATTCGATATGAGCAAGACGATGTCGCGGAGGCCATGCTCGGCGAGTTGGGGAGCGCGGCGCACGAGGCACATGTCCGTTGGATTCGCGGTCGCCGCTTGGACCGTTGGGGCAGCGTGGATGCCGCCCGCGACGACGTGCGCTTGGCCGTAGAAGCCGTCGAACACGCCGACCCTTGGCGCCCCGTGCTGCCCGACTGGGTGAGCCCGAGCAGCGCGCGCGCCGACCTCAGCGACCTCCTCGCGCGCCTTTCCGACGAACGCGCAGCAGCGGCTGTCGCGGCGCCGATTCCCCGCGCCACACGCGAGCATGTGCGCACGGTCGCAACCCTTGGCCGACATCTCGCGCCCGCGGAAGCGTGGGGCATGGTGAACGAGGCGATTGCCGCGATTCGAAGCGTCGACGAGCGCGCCCGCGCCGCTATCGCATTGTTGCAACCGGACGTGCCCCGTCCCCGCTTGGTTCCCGATACCGAGGCGGCGATGGCGCTCATCGACGCCGTGGTGGGCACACCGATTCCCGAAGCCGAAAACCGTGCGTACCTCGCCGGAGCGCGGGTGGCCGCCGTTTTGGCCCAAGCCTTCCTCGATGCGCCCGCGCTCACCGCAGCCGTCGAAGCATGGGGGCGCGCGAGCCAACTGATTGGGCAAACCACCCCCGGTTGCGTCGGCGCCATCACGATTTTGTGCGACATCGCGCGCCTGCAGCTCGAACGCGTGGGCCCGCGACCCGCGGGGGTCACCTTCCACGTCGCCCTCGAGCGCTTGCCCGACGCGCCTTTGCCTCCCGACCCACCCACGGTCGGCGATTGGGCGGACCTTCTGCGCCTCGGACGCACCAGCGCCGCATTCTCCGTCCCCTTGGCACGCGTCATCGCGCGGCAGCCCGCCGTTCCCGGCCCTTGGGCCTATATTTTGGGGCTGCTTCATATCGTCGCCGAGCGTCCCGACCGCGCGCTCAAGGTGGCCGAGGTGCTGGCCGAAGCCGCGCGGCGCCATGACGAGGACCACGAGTCCTTGCTGCTGTCCGGCTTGTTGCGCGCCCGCGCCGGTGCCGCCGACGATGCCTGGAACGACCTATTGACCGCCATTCTCGAACGCCCCGACGATACGATGGCGTTGGACGGCTCTGCGGGCCCTGTCGCCTGGGACAGCCTCGCGCTCGACGCCATCTTGGCCGGTGGGCGCGCCGACCTCGGCATCACACTCGCCCGTATTGTGCCGGCAGCGGGGAACCGCGCGGCATTGCTCGCGCGCTGCGTCATGGCGCTGCCTGCCGGCGAAGGCGCCGCGTTGCTGGCGCAAGAAGCCGCGATGGCCTTGGCCGAGGCCGACGCCGCCCGAGCAGGCCCCCCCCTTGACCATGCGTTGGCGGAGCTACCGGCGGCATTGGTGCTCGCCGACGACAACCTCGGCGGGGTCGGGCTGGCGGAACAGCTCGTCACACGCCTCGAAGACACCGCGCTGCCGACCTTTCTGCATGGCATTTCGCTGCTGCACGGCGGTCTCGACAAGCTCGGGCCCCTCGGCGAAGAATGTCGCGCACCTTTGTTTGCGGCACACACAAAGCGAATCGACGAAGCGGAAGCCACCGAACAAGTGGTCCTCATTCTCGCACTATTGGCCTATTGCGGCTCCCTCTCCTAAACCCAAGTTCTGTCTTCCTTCGCGCACCACCGGCCCAATGCCCGGCGTGAACAGGACCCGCTTGCAGCGGTGACTCTCGGAGCGTTTCACAATGTTGTATTGGCTCTTGCCTTGGGTGCTCGCATTTGGAACCTCGCGGCCTGCCGAAGCGTGCGGTCCTTATTTCCCCCATTCGATGCTGGCTTCGTCATCGAGCGTGCTCCTCGCCGGTCCATACGGCGACTTCAACGCAGCCGTGGTGCGCCTCGCGGGCACTCCTCCCAAAAACGTCTACGGTTCGACAGTGCTCCGCGCCGAAGCCGACCTCGCGGAAGCACGTCGTGAGTTGGGCCCCGACCACCCCGCATTGGGCGCTATCCAACGTTTCCGCGAAGACCTGCGGGGCCGCTATTACTCCCAAGACCCCTTTCCCGAGGTGCCGGAGGGCTTGCCTCCCGCCTACCAACTTTATTACGAAGGAGTCCTGGCAAAAGAAAAAGGCGACGTCGCAACAGCAGAGGAACGTTTCCAGCAGTTGTCCACCGACCCTTCCGCCGGGAGTCGCCGATTGTGGGCATTGTACTCGCTCGGCGCACTGAATGGCGATTCAGCGCCGTTCGCAACGGTGCTGCGCTTGGTCGCAGAAGGCGAACCCGACCCCTTGGGCTTGTCTGGCGCGTCGTATGGTTGGATGGCCCTCGAACAGTGGGAAAACCAACACTACGCAAGTGCGATATCGCTGTACCTGGGACAATACGCGAGCGGCGACCCATCTGCACTGTCTTCGATTCGCCTTCTCTTGGGTCGTGCGCTGGCGTCTGCCGACCCGCCCGCGACGTTAGAAGAGCCTGACCACCTCGGTGCAGACCCACACCCGCACGCCCTCGCCGCATTGGCACAAGACCCCACGACCGCAGAGCTGGTCACCGCGTTTCTCACCGCAGGACAAGGCACCGACGCCGAAATGAAGGCGTGGCTCGACCTCTCCCCGCGCGCGCCCCAAGCCGACCTCGCATGGGTTGCATGGCTGTTGCGCGACATTCCCCGCACCCGCGCGCTGCTCGAAACCGCCAAAGACGGTCCCCTCCGTCGATGGCTCCAGGCGCGTCTGGCGATTTTGTCGGGAGATACCAACACCGCGGTCACCTTGCTGCAATCCGTCACTTGGCCCGCCGACACCCGATGGGACTGTAGCTGGTACAGCCGCGCCGACGCAGACCCCATAGAAGTGGTCGTCCGTCCCCAAGGAGAGGTTCACTCCGAAACGGGCGCCCTCCTTATGGCCCAAGAAAAACCCACTGAAGCAATGGTCGAGTTCGCGAAGGGTGGCCATTGGTTCGATATTGCGCACATTGCCGAGCGCGTATTGACAACCAGTGAACTGATTGATTTCACAACCAATACCGCGGCCTCCGCGATGGACCCCAGCCTCGTGCAGTCCTTCCGCAACCTCGTCGCCCGGCGCTTGGCCCGCGAAGGAGACTGGGAAGGCGCAATCGCACTGTTTTCCCCGCCATTTGCCGCGTTGGCCCGGCAGTATGTCGCGGGCAAAACGAGCGCGTCCCCCGACGAACGAATGAACGCCGCACGTATATTGCGCGAACACGGCATGAACCTCATCGGAACGGAGCTTTCGCCCGACTTCGCATGGTCCGACGGCCTGTATGGGTACGGCTTTCAGCGCGAAACAGCGCGCGACGGCCTGCTCGCGGCAACTGACAGCGAAAAGGCGCGCATCGCGAGCACCACGCCTACGCCCGACCGCTGGCTGCATTACCGACACGTCGCAGCGCAGCTTGTATGGGATGCCACCGCCGACCTCCCCGACGGTGACCCGCGAATTCCCGCCTATTTGTGCGAGGCCGGCCTATGGTTGGCGGCACGCACACCCGAGGACGCAGACCGCTTTTATAAGGCGATGGTCAACCGTGGACGAGGAACGGTGCTCGCACGCACCGCCGACGACCTGCGTTGGTTTCCGTCGGCCGCCGAGTGCACATCCCTCGCCGTGCCATTGCCACGCCCGGAGGCCCCGCCAAGCGGCTGCAGCGTCGCGTCCGGCGGGCGCTGGGCTTGGCTGCTGGGGCTCGTATGGATGTGGCGACGGCGCCGCCCGCGATAGGTCTCCCGCGCGCAAAAAACGACCCATCGAAGACAGTGCGCTGTACGCGGGGGCGATGCCCCGAGACGCGCCCAAAACGTGCTTTTCTACGGCATTTTTGTTCCAAACCTGCCACCGGCCCGCGAAGTGCCTGGTGGGATTCTGCAGGTTCGTGAATTATGAACTACGCCTCGATAGCGTCGGCCGCGTGGGCCAAAAGAAGCTCCAACGGCACAATCTGGAGCGCGCGCTCGTGGGTGGCCGCCAACACCACCTTGGGCGCATGGCCCGCCTCCGCAGCTTCTAGCCAGCGCGCTGCGCACAGACACCAGCGGTCGCCGGGCACCAAGCCGGGAAACTGCGCAGCCGGAACAGCACGGGTCAAATCGTTCCCCGCCGCGCGGCTGAAGGCCAAGAAGTCCGCTGTTACAATTGCGCAGACAACGTGCTGTCCACGGTCGTTTTCGTCTGTTTTGCAGCAACCGTCCCGGAACCAGCCGGTCAAGGGTGCAAACGAACACGGCACCAAAGGTTGCCCAAGAATATTGCGGGCGAGGGACATTGCCACTCCGTTGCAGGGGTTGTGGCGGGAGGGCTAACCCGCCCTTCGAATGTGCCACCTGTCTACAGATGAATATAAGTTTCGAGCCTGTTTCCACGTAGAACAAGTCCAGTCGCAGGACGCGGCGTGTCACCTCTTTCATTTATTCATCGAACAAATGACGAATAGCGCGGCTCAACTTTTCGCCACCCACTTTCCCATATAAGCGTTGTTATTTACCGGCGAACAAAGCGTGTTCCACAACCGACAGGAGCCGGATAGTATACGGGGCCGACGAGAGACCCCCAGTCGATGTTCCTACCCATTGGCGACACCCCCAATCCGCTTCGCTTCCGCGCATGGGTCACCTGGGCGCTGATGGCGGTGAACATTGGGGTGTACCTCTTGTTTGCGCTGCCGCAATCGTTTGTGCATGCGGCGGCCAACGACCCCCGAACCCTCGAATGGCTACGTGTTCTTACCGATGCTGGGATGACATCGCGAGAGGCAAGCCAGAGCCTGTCGGTGCTCACCGAGTGGGACCTCCAAATTTTTGCGCATGGGTTTCGGTCGTCGAGTCCCGAACTTGTCGACATCTTCACCGCGATGTTTATGCACGCTGGCTTCTTTCACTTGGCCGGCAATATGTTGTTTTTGTGGATTTATGGAGACAATGTAGAGCACCGACTCGGACGCCTCGGCTATTTGGCCGCGTACCTCGGCTTGGGTGTGTTTTCGACCGCGGTGTACGCCGCGCTCGCGGGGAGCAGTCCTGTGCCGCTGGTCGGTGCATCTGGGGCTATCTCCGGCGTGTTGGGCATGTACGCGCTGATGTTTCCTGGAAACAAGGTGAAGGTGTTCTTCTTCTTGTTTCCTATCTTGATGCGCACGGTATTGGTCCCGGCTTATATTGTATTGGGTGCGTTTCTATTGCTCGACAATGTAATTCCCCTTGTCGTTGGAGCGGGCGGAGGCGTCGCTTATGGCGCCCACATTGGGGGATTTATGGGAGGTGTGGGCCTCGCATTTTGGGGGGAAAGACGGCGATGGCGGTGGCCCTGGTCTGCCGCCGTATTGCCCCGTCGCACGGTGGTCGACGGCCCGATTCCCAACGCCGAAGACCTCGCGCGGGCGGTACGACAAGGAGACCGAAAACGCGCCGTCTCTTTGTTGGCGCGCACGCCCCGCGCCGAGTTGGAACAAATCCGTGCAGACCAAATCGTTGTGCTGGCGGACTGGTTGGAGTCGGCGGGCTACGAAGTCGCAGCGGAGGCGCTCTTGCGTAGGGGACTGGCCCGTCGTTTGGCGCCCCGCGACCAAGCGCGAATTCATTTGGCGCTTGGTTTGGCGCGTTTGCGTGCCGGGCAGGGTCCTTTGGCGTGGCAGCATCTCCGTCGCGTTGCGTCTTTGGAGCCCGATGACGAGACGGCGCGGGAGGCGATGCTTGCCCTCGACCAGCTTGGCGTGCGCTGACGCGGCGCGGACCTGCGCCTGGTAGGGATCTAATAATACAACGGCGACAAACCCAATGAGGAGCCTATCGTCACGAATCGTACCCACGGAGCGGCGCCACCTCTGGTAGCGTTGGGGATGCGCCCCGGGAGCACCGATGGCAGACAACCCCGCACCCATGCAACAAATCCAAGCACTCCGCGCCGCCGCCGCCACGGGACGAGTGGAAGTGCTGCAGGGGGCACTCGACGACATGAGCCCCAACCTCGCGCGGGTGGGGCAGGCGATATTGGCCGCCGACCGCGGCGCCTGGGCCCTGGTGCTCGAGCTTCTGGACGGTGTCACCAATGTGCCGGGCGCATTGGATGGCTTGGTGTCCCTCGCAATTACCCGGGCGCTGGTCGAAGTCGGCCGACTCGACCTCGCCGAGCACACTGCGAACCAGCGCCTGCAACGGGCGCCCGACGACCTCGATATTCGCGTCGCGCGGGCGAAAGCGTGGTCCCGTGCTGGCTTGTGGAAAGAAGCCGACGCCGAGTACCGCGCGGTATTGGGCATCGCGCCCTCCCACCCCTCGGCCATTTTGGGTCATGGCGAGCTGGCGCTCTCCCAAGGCGACCTCGCCGCAGCGGCCAACCGCCTGCAACAAGCCTGCGTCGCGGCACCTTTGGCCAGCGAGCCTGTGGTCGCGCTCGCACGCTTGTTCCTGGTGGCCGGACGCCCCGCCGATGGTGCGCGCCAAGTCGCGTCCTTGGTGCAGGCGGTGCCACGCTGGGAAGACCCCCGCTTGTTGTCGGCATTGGCCGAGCTTTACATCGCATCCGAGCAAATCGGCGAAGCAGAGCCGTTGCTCGTTCGCTTGCAGGCACAACCCCAGCTTGAAGACGAGCAAATCATCGAGCTGGCGCGCTTGTGGGCCGAAACTGGCCGCGCCGAACCGCTGCGCGGGTTGGTCAATGGAAACACGAAGCCCGGCCTCGCGGCCTTATTGTATGCCGTTGCCGCGCGCTTGGACGGCGAAGACCCATTGCCTGGTCTCGAAGAGGCCGCGCTCACCTTGCCCGAACACTGGTGGGTCCACGAGCAACGGGCACAAGCGATGCTCAATGCCGGCGATATCGACGGCGCCGCTGTTGCCGCAGCCCTCGCCGCACGCCTCGCGCCGCGCGCCGCTGCAACCCGCGTCACCGCGGCCGTAATTCGATTGCGGCAACACGATGACCCCCAAGCGCGCAGGTTGCTAAGGGTCGCCGCGACGCATGCGGGCTTGTGGCCGTCTGTTCGCAAAGAGGCGCAAAACGCGCTCGCCGCGGCCTGAGACCGTTTCGGCCCCGACTGCAGATTCTGCCGAGGTCGGTCGGCGGATTCCGCCGGTCTCGATGCCGCACACCGCAGCTCGTGCGTGTTTGGCCCGCTTTCCACCAGGCGCTACAATGGCATGATTATTGCATGAGAATTCGCGTCACCGTGGCTACGGCCACAGGTTCGCCTCCGCCTCTCCACCCGCACCGGGTCCACAACGACCATTCGGAAACCACCATGAACCACTGGCCCGCGCTGCTCCTCTTGACGACCCTCGGCTGCACCTCGAATTCGCTTGAAAAATCGGAGACCAGCGAAACAACCACCAACAACGACACCACCGAGGAAAGCGGCACGACCGACGGCGGCGAAGGGACCGACACGGCCGTAGAAGGTGAAGGAAGCTGCTTGTCCACCACCGCGGAGGGTTGGACGGAAGCGAGCCACGCAAAAGGCGCCGACCCCGACTACGCGCGCATTTTCGACGAGACTGGTCCCCTTCGCCTCGACATCCGTATCTGCGCTGACGACTGGGAGCGGATGCAAGCAGACCTCGAAAACTTTCGCGGTGGCGGCGGCGGTCCTGGCGACGGCGGCCCCCCACCCGCCGCAGACGACGACCCCATCTATGTTCCTGCAGAAGTGGCCCTTGGCGGTCAAACCTGGCCCTGGGTGGGAATGCGCTACAAGGGCAACTCTTCGCTTGCGCGGGCCCTCGCCGATGGAAGCACCAAGCTCCCCTTCCGCATCGACTTCGACCGGTATGAAGACTCGGTTTTGGAGACAGAAAACCAACGATTCTTCGGATTTTCCGATATCAAGGCTTCGAGCGCCTACCTCGACAACTCGCTCATCCGTGACCACCTCGCCGCCGACGTCTTCGCGGCGGCCGGTGTACCCGTCGCCCGCGGACGATTCGCGGAGGTGTGGGTGGATGTCGGCGAAGGCCCCGTCTACTGGGGCATCTACACCCTCTTTGAAGACCCTTGCGACGAGATGCCCGCGGCATTTTGGGGAAGCGCGGGCGCGCGCTGCTTCAAGGCCGACGGCACCACAGCCAACTTGACCGACGTGGCCGAGGCAGACTTCGAAGTCAAAGACGGCGACACCGAAGACTGGACCGCCATTCAAGCGCTGGTGGACCATCTGGCGACGCCGGTGAGCAACGAGACCGAGTGGGTGGCCACACTAGAGCAACACATCGATGTAGACGGCCTTCTGCGCGCACTGGCCGTCAACGCGCTGATTGGAAACTGGGACAGCTACGGCGAGATGACCCACAACTACTACCTCCGCGAAGACGACGCCGGGCGCTTGTCCTACATTCCGTGGGACTTCAACGAGTCCTTCATGCGGCACGGCACCCGCGCCCCCCTCGATGTCCCCCTGGACGAAGCGGGCAGCGATTGGCCGCTGATTCGTGCGGTGCTCGACGTACCCTCGCTCAATGACCGGTACGCCGCGCAGGTGTTGGACCTCACGGAGACCGTGTTGTCGGAGACCAACCTCGCCGCACGGGCCGAGGCCTTGTTGGCACTCGTCGCGAGTGGTGCCGCCGCAGAGACGGCCCCGCAGTCCAATTTGTCGAGCTACAGCGCATTCGAAGCGGCGCTCACCGCAACAAACGATGGTGTGCTCACAGCTGCAAGCGAAGGGCGCACGGAGGCGCAAGCATGGCTGACCGGTCGGTAAACGCCGACACAGCCGTTGGGCAAAGGGGTTTCTCTTGGCCGACGGGGGGTTAGACCCTCTCGACCATCGAGAGAGCATGATGACAACGGCGTTCTTACTTGGCACCGCGAGCACTTCCTTCGACAAACACCTCACGCGCGGGTTTCGCGACCTCGCCGAAGCCGCTATCGAGGACGCACTGCGCGACGCACAGCTTGACGGAAGCAACGTTGAGCACGTCGTCTTCGGCAACTGCGCGATGGGCGTACATGGGCAGGACAACATTCGCGGACAAGTTGCGCTGACGGCGATGATGCGCGACGGGCGCCTCCCTGCGCGGGTGCCCATCGTCAACGTCGAAGCAGGCTGCGCGACAGGTTCCGCGGCGCTGCACGCCGCCATTCAAGCAGTGCGAAGTGGCGATGTAGACGTCGCATTGGCGGTTGGCGTCGAAAAAACGCTGGTCCCCAACGACCCCATCAAAACCTTCCAGCTCTTCCAAGGTGGTATCGACCAACTCCACAAAGAAGAGTGGTCGCAATTTTTCGATGAGGCCGGAAAGCAATCTGGGCTCGGATTCGCGCCACATCCTCATCGTGTACTCTTTTTGGACGTACACGCACTCCAAGCGCGGCATCACCAGGCGCGGTTCTGCTCTACCTCCAGACAGCTTGCCGTCATCGCCCAAAAGAACCACGAAAACGCCGTGCGAAACCCACGCGCACAGCTCCGGTTTCAAATGTCCACCGAAGACATTCTGGCGGACAAAGCGGTCATCGACCCCTTCACACGCGCAATGTGTTGCCCCGTATCCGACGGCGCCGCCGCCGTTGTGGTCGTCAGTGAGCGGTTTCTCCATACGCGCGCACCAACCCAACGAGAACGGGCTCTCGAAGTCGTTGGGAGCGTGCTTGTCGGCGGCACATGGCGAACCCTCGATGAAGACAACGTCATCGCGCACGCAGCGGCCAAAATTTGGAAGCGCACCGGTCTCACGCCGCGCGACATCGACATCGCCGAAGTACACGACGCCACCGCCTTTTGCGAGCTACAAGCCACCGAACTGCTGGGCTTTTGCCCGCGCGGAGGCGGCGGCGTGTGGGCCGAACGAGGGGAAAGCCGACGCGATGGCGCGCTGCCCATCAACGCATCGGGCGGGCTCGTCAGCAAAGGGCATCCCCTCGCTGCTACCGGTTTGGGACAAATCGACGAGCTCGCACGGCAACTTCGTGGGGAAGCCGGCGACCTTCAAGTCGAACGCCCCGTGCGCGTCGGTCTTCAGCAAAACGCAGGCGGCCTGATTGGCCTCGACGAAGCACTTTGCCACGTCGGTGTTTTTCGGCGGGTGGGATGAGCCCAGAGCCACAGTGGGCGGCGTTTTTGGCAGGAGCCCTTCGGGCGCGCCGCATCGGACTGGCGGTCTGCACGCCCACGGCCGCCGATACCCCCCTCGCCGCGCGCTTGCGGGCTGCAAAGGTGCGAACGCCCGTGGTCGCGCCGGCGCTGGCCGGGGCGATGGCCATCGCGCTCAGCCAATGGACGCAACAAACCGCCGTTTTGCTGGTCCACAGCCCCGAAGACATCGACGCCATCGCACCATCGCTCGCGGATGCCAAGCGCCTCGCACGCCCACTGCTGGTGCTCGTCACCGGCGCGCGTGCGGAGGCCGCGCGAATCCAAGCGGTGAGCCGGCGGTGGGTTTCGCTGGCGCCCGAAGTGTGCGGGATGCAGCTCTTGACCGCCTTTGTGGCCAATGAGCGACAAACACCGGGCCCCATCGTACTAACGGGGGCTCCCGAAGTCCTCGACGCGGAAGTTCGCGGCGTGCCCGACGGTTTCGCGCGCTTGCTACCCCGCGTGCCCGATGTGTCCCACGCCGCACGCCTGCTACGCGCAGCCAAGCGCCCCCTCCTCCTCATTGGGCCCGCCGACCGTTCTATCGCAGCCGCCAACGGCATACGGCGGCTTGCGGAGGTCGCGGGTGCGGTTGTTGTCGCGCACCCCGCCGCCGCCGGGTTGGCCGACGAAGAGGCCGCGTCCTTTGCAGGCAAACACCCAAGTGGTCCACCCGAAGCGCTGCGAGAGCGCTGCGACCTCCTGCTCGCTGTCGGCTGGGAGACGGCGCTGCCCGACGCAACGACGTGCATACGGGTCCACCCGCACCCCACAACAACCGCCGACCTCGTAGGGCCAACGATGGAGACCCTCGACGCGCTGCGGGTCGCCGCCTTTGGCGAGACCACCGCCACCCGACGGGCTTGGCATCGCGCCGCGCACGGCCCACCGACACCCGAGGAGCCCCACGACCCACCGCCCGCATCCGCACAACGCCTAGGCGACGTGCAAGAGCGACTGCCACGCGGCGCCCGCTTCATCACGCCCGAGCACCCCGCCGTGCGCGCGCTGGTGGTGCGCACGCCGATGGACCTGCACATCGCCGATTCCCCCCGCGACGCGCTGATTGCAGGCATCGCGAGCCGGTGGGTAGAGCCTACGTTGCCCGTGGTGGTCGTTGTCGAGGACCTACCGGACCTGCGCGTTCTGGACGGACTCGCCGAAGACCTCGTCGTATGGGTCGAGCCGCTGTCCGGCGCAGGGACATCCATCGCCGAACCGCACGTCAAGATACCCGAAGCGGCGCAGCAGCGCGTGGGCATCAAGGTTCTCATGGCGTAACTCCGTTTTGCGTTACGCTTTTT
>CAZCUX010000016.1:90373-152923 GCA_964502005.1 uncultured Enterobacterales bacterium | reverse complement strand
GTCGAACGACCTTTGACCTCCGTGGCTTAGCTATCCCAACAAGGTCGAACGACCTTTGACCTCCGTGGCTTAGCTATCCCAACAAGGTCGAACGACCTTTGACCTCCGTGGCTTCGCTATCTCAGAAAGTCGAACGAGCTTCGACCTCTCTGCATGAGCGCACCCAAAAAGCCAAGCGACCTTTGACCTCCGCCCCTGCCTTCCCACAGACTGCTCGAAAGTCCGTTGCCACGGTAAACCTCCGTCCGAGCTGAAGGCGCCGCGGACGTGGCGTACCCGGGAGGACCCCTTCGACCCCGGCGACGGGGCGCGCGCCGCAGCTGCTGACCGACGCGCCCGAACACGAGAGCAAGCCCCTGCTCATGGGCATCGCAGCGGAACCCACAGACCGCCGCGAACCGGTACAGCTGCGGAGCCTATCGCCAACGGGCAAACGGTGGCGCGATACCAACGAAACGGACAAAACCGTGTTCTCGGCGCAAGCCCCCCAGGCGGGGCGCGACAGCTCGACCTCGCGTAAGTCCACTGCCGCGACATTCGCGTGGATGCAGCGCGCTTCCCGCACGCGTTGTGCCAAGTGTTCCCGCCCGTACCGAGATGGCAGTGGGTCACCATCTGCGGGTCGGCGTCCCGCGCAGCGCTCCGCAAAGGGTTCCAGGAGGCGCGCTTCTTGCCGGGGCGGGTGTGGATGCGGAGCGCGCGGCGTGCGCTCTTGCTGTAGCAGTACGCAAGGAGGGAGGGGGTGGGCCTACAGGCCGCCGCGGATGAGGTACGCCTTGCCGGCGGCGCTTCCGCGGTCGTCGTTTCCGTATGCCCCCACAACGAGGTCATCGCGGCCGTCGCCGTCCACATCGCCGGCGGCGCTCACGCTCGTGCCGGCGTGGTCTTGCCTGTTCTCGCCGATGAAGACGAAGTCGGCGTCGCCCAGGTCGATGGTGCCGGACAGGCTGGCGGCCAGGGTGCTGCCCAGGAGGAGGTACGCCGTGCCGGCGTCGGTTCCGCCGTTGTCGTTCAGGGAGACCCCCACAACGAGGTCATCAAGGCCATCGCCGTCCACATCGCCGGCGGGGCTCACGCTATCGCCCGCGAAGTCTAGGCTGTTCTCGCCGATGAAGGCGAAGTCGGCGTTGCGCAAGTCGATGGTGGACGAGGCGCTGGCGGCCAAGGTGCTGCCGAGGAGGAGGTAGACCTTTCCGGCGCCGCTTCCGCCGTCGTCATTGTTGGGTGCCCCCACGAGGAGGTCATCGAGGCCGTCGCCGTCCACATCGCCGGCGGGGCTCACGCGTTCGCCAGCGCGGTCGTCCTCGTTCTCGCCGATGAACGCGAAGTCGGCTTGGCTGAGGTCGATGGTGGTGGACAGGCTGGCGGCCAGGCTGCTGCCGAGGATGAGGTACGCCTTGCCGGCGAACCTTCCGCCGTCGTCGCTGTTGGGGGCCCCCACGAGGAGGTCGCCGCGGCCGTCGCCGTCTACATCACCAGCAGCGCACACGCTTCCGCCGGCGTGGTCACTCGCGTTCTCTCCGGTAAAGGCGAAGTCGGCTTGGCTGAGGTCGATGGTGGAGGACAGGCTCGCGGCGAGGCTGCTGCCGAGGATGAGGTAGGCCGCGCCGGCGTCGCGCCCACCGTCGTCGTTTTTATAGGCCCCCACGAGGAGGTCATCGCGGCCGTCGCCGTCCACGTCGCCGGCGGCGCTCACGCTCCTGCCAGCGTAGTCGTCGCTGTTCTCGCCCATGAAGGCGAAGTCGGCTTGGCTGAGGTCGATGGTGGAGGACAGGCTCGCGGCGATGCTGCTGCCAAGGAGGAGGTAGGCCTTGCCGGCGTCGCTTCCGCTATCGTCGTTGGTGGAGGACCCCACAAGGAGGTCATCGAGGCCGTCACCGTCCACATCGCCAGCGGCGCTCACGCTGGTGCCTACTTGGTCGCCACCGTTCTCGCCAATGAAAGCGAAGTCGGCGTCGCCCAGGGCGATGGCGGACGAGGCGCTGGCGGCCAAGCTGCTGCCGAGGAAGAGGTAGACCTTTCCGGCGGCGCTTCCGCCGAGGTCGCTTCCAGGTGCCCCCACGAGGAGGTCATCGAGGCCGTCACCGTCCACATCGCCGGCGGCGCTCACGCTGGTGCCCGCTTTGTCTTCTTGGCGTTGGCCGACGAACGCAAGGTCGGCGTTGGCCAGACTGCCGCCGTTTCCGTCGCAAGCGAGGTCAGTTCCGAGCAGCCGCTCGGGTGCCCCAGGGTAGGCCAATGGGTTTTCGTCGTCGCAGTCATTCTCCGCGTCCACACCATCGCAGTCTTCGTCCTCCGCGGCGATGGGTCGCAATGGGTTCGTGTCGTCACAGTCTTCGGCAGTAGGGAATCCGTCGCAGTCTCCGTCTTCGGCGCGCGTAAGGGAGGCGGCGTCGGTGTCGTCACAGTCATCGGCAGTCGGTACGCCATCGCAGTCACCATCTTCGGCACGCGTGAGGGAGGCGACGTCGGTGTCGTCGCAGTCGTCGTCCGTGAGGATGCCATCACAGTCGGCGTCTTCCGAGCGAGCGCCCAGCGACGCATCGGCGTCCTTGCAGTCGTCGTCCGTGAGGATGCCGTCACAGTCCGCGTCTTCCAGGCGAGAGCCCAGGGATGCGTCGCTGTCGTCGCAGTCGGTTGCGGCCGCCACGCCGTCACAATCTGTGTCTTCGGTGTAGTCGCCGAGGCGCGGGTCATCGGGGTTGCAGTCAAGTTCGTTTCGCACACCATCGCAGTCGGCATCGTGGCGAATGTCGCCGACCTCTGCGTCATGGTCGTCACAGTCGTATGCTTGCAGGACGCCATCCCCGTCCGCGTCGCCTTCGGGAGTCATCCCATTGCCGGCGGCGTCGGCGGTGGAGGCGTTGCCTTTGGTGCTGGGTTGGCAGCCCGAAAGCGCGAGACCGCTGAGGAAAAGGAGACAAGCAAAGAAGCGTTGCATTCCGGAAGCCTTCAAGGTGCAAGGAGAGAGGTTCGCGCTGTCGCGCCACAGGCGGATGGCGCGAGGCAGGGCTTGGCGTGGCGGGCTTCGACGGCGAAGTCGCCGTAGGCCCCCGTGAGGCGCTTGCCGGGGGGAACAGGGTTCGATGCTTCGCGTCGGTTCGTCCTCACAACGCAGTGATGCCCGCGATGGTCCCGCGTTGGTCCTCGACGTGCCACACGCCTTCTCCCACCGCCCACGCGTAGGTATCGCCCGCATCGGTCACACTGTCGATGTGACACACGTTGCGCGCTTCGCCCACGATGGTCTCGAGACCGCACGACACGACGACGTGGGTCGTGCCGCTCGCGCTTGCACCAAAGCCGGCCGTATAGGACGTGGAGCGAAACGGCAGAGACAAACCTTCGGTCCGCCAGGTCACGCCCTCCTCGACCGAAGCCGGCAGAAGCAGCGGCAGGGAGGGGTAGACGTCCATCGCGTACGCGCCAATCCAGCCCGAGTGAATGTCGCTCTGCGCCGCACCCACGGTCCGGGAGCGAGCGACCACCACCCCCGCGGTGGTGCACGCAACCGAGAGCGCCTGCACGTCGTCAAAGTCATAGCCGTCGTATCCATACGCGGGATTCTCATGCCATCCGCTGCTGGTGTTCAACGAGAGGATGGCCCACTGGGACCCCCCAAAGGAATCCGAGGCGGGAAGCCAGGATGCGGCATCAAAGCCCGGTGCTGGGGCATCGTAGAATCCGGGGTGGACATCGTGGACTTCACCCACTCGCCAGGCAAAGCCCGCATAGCTGGACCCCCAATCGTTGGTCTCTCTGTATCCCCACCCCGAGGTCGCAATCGGCGCCCCGGAGTCCAGCGGGAGAAACGACGGGCAAGGCGCTGCGTCGTAAGACAGACAGGGTTCCGCGACGCCATCGCAGTTCTCATCCACGTCATCGCCGCAAACCTCGGCCATTCCCGGATGGACGGCGGTGGACCCGTCGTCACAGTCATCGGCTCTATTGTAGCCGTCGCAGTCGGCGTCCTCGGCGCGGGTGTGTGAGGTGGGGTCGGTGTCGTCGCAATCATCGGCCGTCTCTACGCCATCGCAGTCCTGGTCTTCCGCGACGGTGGTGCTCCATCGGTCGTTGTCGTAACAGTCATCGGCGGCAAGAACCCCGTCACAATCAGCGTCTTCACTGCGCGCGTGCGCGGTAGGGTCCGTGTCGTCGCAGTCATCGGCCATCAAGAGGCCATCGCAGTCGGCATCCAATCTCGGCATCCGTTCGTCTGTGTCATCGCAGTCTTCGGCCGTGAGGATGCCGTCACAGTCCGCGTCTTCGAGGCGAGAGCCAAGCGATGTGTCGCTGTCGTCGCAGTCGGTGGCGGTGAACGCGCCGTCGCAGTCGGCGTCATCGGTGATGTCTCCCACGGCGGGGTCATCGGGGTCACAGTCGACCTCGGTGCGCGCGCCATCGCAGTCGGCATCGTCGCGGATGTCGCCCCGTTCGATGTCGGTGTCGTCGCAGTCGTCTCCTTGGGGTACGCCGTCTCCGTCGGCGTCAACGTCGACGGAGGGCGCACTGTCCTTGGTGTTGGGCGCGCAGCCCGAAACTGCGAGGACCAAAAGAAGACGGGCGTAGCGTTGCATTCGGGGCTTCCTTTACTTGTGTGCGGATGTGAGCGGAGCGGAGGCGGAGGAGGGTCGTGCTGGCGCCGCGGCCCCGGCGAGGCTGCCTCCCCGAGCCCCCTCCGCGCACGCCGGCGGAGTCCCCGTCGTGGCGTAGGGCCCAAAGGACGCGCAGACACGGGGCGATGTCTGTGCTGGGTCGGGTTGGTGTCAACAATGCGCCTCCACCCGTGGGGCGCTCGGATGGGCGGGAGCGACGGCACGGACCCCATGGCCGGGAAGACAGCCATACGTCGTCGGAGGGGTGCGGGGAATTGCGTCCGCTTGCGGCGGGGCGCAGCGCGCGGTCTCCCGCAGAGTAAGGGCCGTGACTGCGAGCGGGCGGCCGCCGGGCTGGCGATTGCCCGCGCGGCGGTCGGTACGCGCGCCTCGCCACGACGCCGTCGATACGTCCCCCGTTGGCGCGCCCCCCCGCAGGAGCGCGTGCCGGAGAGCCCAAGGGCGGCCCCTCGCGCTGCAAGGGAGGCCATCCATGCGGGCATCCACCAAGGCGACGACGCCCCCGTCTACCATCTCAGCCCCGTGGCGTTTGCGGACCACCACCCGGCCGCGTCGCGGTCCAATCCACCAAGAGCGGTGCGTCAAAAGGGAGCAAGGTCAACCCTCCTCGCCCCTGCCCCGCCCTCCCCGCCCTTCTTTTACCCGCAAGCTCTCTTTTTATGACTGCCGCAAAGTTGGCCGATAGCAATCGGGTGGTGGGAAACGGCATTGCGGACACAAGGTGGCACCTGTGCCCTCACCCAAAGCCCACGCACCAACCGGGCACCCACTCCGCCCGGTCCTCCATAGGGTTCCGGGATGGCATCCGCGGAAGCCAAAAAAACACACCACGACGCGCGCGATACTCCCCGCAGGCCATATTCGCCCCCGCCGCTGACCCGCCAATGCCCGATACGCGCCCCACGTCTCCTTACCCACGCTCCGATGCATTTATTCGGTGCTTTCGATGCGTTGCAAAAAGGCGAGCAATCCCGCAAACGAAGGACACCTCTTCGCGCACTCATCGATGTTGAGGTGTTCAGCGAGCCTTGGGTTGTCATTGGTGGAGTACGTTGCCACGCGGCCGTCACGGCGTGAAAGCGCAATCAGCTTTTCTTTCGGCTGCCGTATGGTTTCGGGGTGTGCGACGGCGCGCTGGGGCTTTTTGGCAATGCCTTCGAGCGTCGTCGAACAGGCCCAGAACCACGCCTCCAGCTCCTCCACGGGTATGCAGACGTACCGTTGCATCGCACGGGGCACCTCGAAGGCCTCCAAGCGAACGCGCAGCGCGTCAAGGTCATTCGGTGCGCCATTGGCAGGGTTCAGGTCAAGGTCGTGGAGGATAATTACGTTGTGTACGCCGTTGGTGCCAAACTGTTTGAGCCACGCCGTTGCTTTCTTGCGCGCCCTCGCGCAACCTTTGCCAGACTTGCCCTTCACACCCCAATGCGTGCCCAATACGCGCCGGATGATGACACGTATCGTCTCGACGTCCGTATTGTCCTCGGCGATGACTCCGACTGCGGGCATTGTCTATTCCTCGCCTTCAAGTCCACCTTCGAAGACAAAATCTCCAAATGAACCTTCGTCCTCCAAAAACTGGAGAAGGTCTGCCACCTGGGCGTCGGTCATGCGAGAAACCACAGGGCCGGTCGGCGTCCAACGCACCATGCGAAGCTCTTCAGGCCGCGCAGCCGATACAACCTGCGGGGAATGGGTCGACAGGATGATTTGCTTTCCGTACCCCAACGATTCGATTTCGTTGAGTAGCTTTTGGAGCAACGCAGGATGAATGGAGGTCTCCGGCTCCTCAATGACCACGAGCGCCGCGGCGGGGTCCACCAAGGGGACAAGCACTTCCATGATTCTCAAGGTACCATCCGATAGGTGCCCCAGCTCTACATTGTCCGCAAGGACAACGCCAATCGTCTTTTTCCCCGGCTCAATCTCCATCGCGCGGAGCTGCAGATGCGATGCGAGGCCCACCTTCCGCGTCGTCTCCGCAAATCGCTGAAACTGGGTTGGGTCTGTTTCCGACCAATTTGCAATCGTAGCCGCGAGCTTTCCGATTCGCTCCGGGACCCACTTGGAAGACCTCCACACGCGCTGGATAGGGTCGAGCTCCAAATAGACGGTCTCCCGTTCCTCGCGCCGCGGCACGCCGGGCCGGATAAATCGAAAGCTACGAAAAAACGTTCGCAACCACGCGAGGTTTTCGGGAAGCTCGATGTCTGCACCGAGGAGGGAGCGTCGTTGGTCTCCGAGCAAGACCGTCATGCCACCGATGCTGCCTTTCCCTTCGGCGGCCGCCAAAAGCGTCAAACCGTCACCCGTTTGGACACGCTCGCGGAGGCCAAACGACCGTTGGGCTGTGTCGCTATGTTGCGCCGGAGCTTGGCTTTGCGCAGTTTCAAACAACGCATTCACGCTCCCATCTTTCGTCTGAAACGTGAACTGGAACGACTTTGCGGCTCGTTCCTGCTCGCTCACGCCGACGGTGCCCAATCGGCACCCATCGCGCAAACCTTCGAGTATCCAGGACTTTCCCGCAGCGTTTCGGCCCACCAAGATGGTCTTCTTCGGGTGGAACTCGACGTGCCCTTGCATCGACCCATCGCCTGCGTGGATGTGAAACGTGGCCAACAGCGTGGCTTCAGAATCTGTGGCATTCGCGGGCGGGTCATGTGCGGGGGGTACAGTGCGCATGAACGCAGCGTAACCCCAATCGCCGCGGGGATTCAATCGCGCGCGCACCGACCAGCCAGCGCGCGTGCCGATGGGATGCCGCGACCACGCGGCGTTCGTTTTGCCAAACGCGGGGTTCGATGCGGGCCCTCGGTCACCGCCGGCCCCCTCCGCGCGGGCGGTCGCGCGACGCGCCGCGGCGTCGGTTTGTCGACCTGCACCTTGCCGCGCGCAACAACCGCATCGCAAGCGATTGCGGCACACGGCAAACAGCCTGTCCCCCGAAGCGCCTTCGGCAGATTCCGTACAAAAGACCGGAAATACTTCTTACGCGCAAACCGTAAGGGCCACGTCCCTGCACCCATACACACCGATAGAGAGGCGCAAGTCGCGAACTTCGATTGGTTCGGTTTGCAGGTGCGCGTTGGTCCCTTCTATGTCGGAGCCTCGAATGCCCATCCAATACCTCCCCACCATCGACTCCCCCGCACATGCCGCCCACGTCAAGGCGGTGCTCGACATCCCGCGCCACACTGCACGCGAGGTCGCGGCTTCGACGATGGCGATTCTCGAACAGCAAGGCTACACCGCACCCAATGGCACGCACGTTGACCTTCGCGCCGCGTTGCAGCGCGAGCGCGCCAACAAAGTCAGCCTCGCGCCCCACGACCCCCTCGACGCGGTCAAGGCGCAGTTTGCGCAGGGCGCGGCACCGGCACCGGCAGCCACCACGAAGGTGTGGATTGCCAACGAGACCACGCTGATGGCCGCGCACCGCATCGCGTTGATGGGCCACCGCCCGCTGGTGCTCAACTTCGCCAATGGCGCGACGCCGGGGGGCGGATTCTTGAATGGCGCGCGCGCGCAAGAGGAGAGCTTGTGCTTCGCTTCGACGCTCTATGCCTCGCTTGTGGGCGACCGCATGTATGACATCCACCGCCAGCGGACGACGTATGACTCGTCGGCGCACTTGATTGTGTCGACAGCCACCGTCATTCGCGACGACCACCACACCCTGCTCGACGCGCCGTGGGAGATGGACGTCATCACGGGCGCAGCGCCCGTGTGCAATAGCACCAACTACTACTCCAAAACGCACGTCAGCCCCGCAAAAGGCGCGGCGTTGATGCACGAGCGCATTCACCGTGTGTTGGATGTGGCCGCCGCCGCGGGCGCAACGCACTTGGTGTTGGGCGCGTGGGGCTGCGGTGCCTTCCACAACGACCCCACCGCCATCGCGCACAGCTTCCACACGGCCCTCAAAGCCCACGCGGGTGTGTTCGCCGAAGCGGTGTTCGCGATTGCCGATTGGTCGAACGAGCGCAGGTTCATCCGCCCCTTCGCGAAGACTCTGTCGTAGCCGCCGCCGCGGCCGGTGCGCTTGCGCCGCTGCGTTTCGCCGCCAAACCCGTACACCCGCGCATCCCGTCAGGTCCGGTGGTCCCCCAGCCCCGAACCATCCAGGCCCGCGAGAGGGGGCAAGGTGGGCGGCGCAGCCGGTGCCCAACGGGCACGGAGCCCCCAGGGCGGAGACTCCCGCAGGGAGGCTCGGCCCGTCTCGGGGGGCGACCCCACCGCCGCACCCGGCCCGCAGGGCTCGCCCAACAAAGACCGCTGCGCGCCTGCGGGGTCAGTCGCCTGCAGGCGCGACGCCCGCGCCGCTGCTGCCGGAGGGCTCGGGCAAGGCCACCTGCCCTGCGGCGTCGCCGGCGCGTCGGCTGGCGGCGGCCCGCAAGGAGGCTTCGAGGTCTTCGACCTTGGCGCCCGGTGGTGCTTGAATGTCGAACACATCGGGGATGACGCCAAGCTCGTCCCAGGTGTGGAAGCTCAGCGCGAGGGTCCAGCCGACGGGGGGCAGCTCGATGAGCATCTCTTCGGGATACCAGCCCCCGGGGCTGTGCATGTGGTCGGTGACGTTGAACACCGCCAGCACTTCTTTGAGTTCGGTGGGTGCGTCGTCGGTGGTGCGCCCGATTTCTACGCGCCGCACCCAGCTGCGCCGTGGGTCGATGAGCGCGCGCACGCGGATGTTTTCGGGCGCTTCGAGCACCACGAGCACGCCGTCGTCTTGTACTTCCGAGGCGAGCATCGGCGCATCGGACAAGGGCAAGCCGCCGGTGAGGAGCTGCAGCACATCGGCCATTCCGACCACGCCGCCGGTCAGCTCGGTGAGCACCCGCATCGCATCGGTGCCTTGGTAAAACGTGGCCTTTTGCTGGGACCACGCGTGAATCGCCGTGCCGTTGGACGCCACCGTATACATCGGCGTGCCGAGGGGCGTCAGAATCTCCAGCCGAAAGCGGTTGGGCATATGCGTGACGATGGCGCCGGTGGTGCTGCCGGCGGTCATTCCCGTGCCGACCTTGATTTGAAACCGCGCCTGGAGCGCGCGCGGCATACTGCGCTCGCGCACTTCTTCGACCACCCGCACCGCGTCGCTCTTGGGGACCCGCTTGGGCGCACAACCAACCGCGAGGACCAACGACAGCCCCATGAGGCGTGCCCAGTGCGTTTTGTGTGTTCGCGGTCGCGTCACCGAACCTCCCAAACCCATCGCTGGTCCGCCCACCGGACCCCAGCGGTTGTCTGCTAACGACTCTCGCGGAAATCGTCTGGCCGGCGACACAATCCAGACAAAACCCATACCGCCGCGCGGAAGTTTGTACGGAAAGTGTGCGCCGCCTCCGTGCGCCACCGTGTACCCCATCCGTTTCGAGAGCGCGCACGTTTGGCGAGAACTTGTTCTGTACGCCTGTTAGCGCCGACGGGGCTGTCGGGGCCGTTCTTGCCCTGCACGCGCGCGTTGTCGCTTTCGTGCGCGCGCCATGTAGTCCGCCCGCGAGCGCCGCCATGCGTCCATAAAGTCCTCCAAGAGCACGGGATCGATAGACTCGGCGGACTTCAGCAGCAGCCCGGCGGCGGCCCGTGCGCGTGCGACGGCGGGCGCGTCGCTCTCCGCTTCGTCGTCGAGCAAGCCGACGAGGCGCGCCGCGAGCAACGGCCGCCGCGTATCCATCGCCGCGGTGATGACATCGACAAGCAACTCTTGGGACTCTGCACCGGCGGCACGCCACGCCGCCAAAAAGCGCTCTTCGTCTTGGTGGTCGCGGCTCGGGAGCTGTCCCAACGGGCTTGTCCCGTCTACCGGCGACGCGAGGGTGGGTTCATCGGTCATTTGGTCCTCCGCTACGGCGCTTGCCGGAAAATGAATGGCCATTCAGCGCGCCAACGTCGCGCCACCGGCAAGGAGGGAGCCGCCCTTGCCTCGCGTCTTTCCGGTAGACTAACGAACCTCGGAGAGACCATGCGATTCCCCCTCTGTATTTTTGTCGTCGGACACTTGTGGGCCTGTCGCACCGGCACCGTCGCGTCCCTCGATAGCAAAGACGGCATCGTCTCGACGGTCGATGCCGACAATGACGGGGTCACCGCCGACCAAGACTGCGACGACACCGCGCCGGGCGTGTACCCAGGGGCAGCAGAGGTCTGCAATGGCATCGACGACGATTGCGACGGCATCGTAGACGAAGGCGTCAACATCTCGTTTTTCGCCGACGCCGACGGCGATGGATTCGGCGACCCCACGCGCCCCGTCGATGCGTGCGAGCCGCCGCTGGGCACCGTCTCCAACAACACCGACTGCGACGACGACGACGCCAGCATCTATGTGGGCGCCCCCGAGCGCTGCGACGACAAAGACAATGACTGCAACGGCACCGTCGACGATGACGTGCGCGCGGTCTGGTATTCGGACACCGACGGCGACGGCTACGGCGACCCGTTGGTCACCGCGGAGTCCTGCGACCCCCCGTCTGGCTTCGTGGCCGACAACACCGACTGCAACGATGCTTCGGCCCGCGCGTACCCTGACGCAATCGAAATCTGCGACAACCTCGACAACGACTGCGACGGCGACATCGACGGCGACGCCATTGACAGCCAGGACGTCTTTGAAGACACCGACGCCGATGGCTTCGGCAACCCCTCTGTGGTGCAGTCGAGCTGCACGATTCCGGCGGGCTGGTCGGACATCCCCACCGACTGCGACGACACCCGCGCCGACGCCTACCCTGGCGCGCCGGAGACCTGCAACGCCCTCGACGATGACTGCGACACCGATGTCGACGAAAACGCCATCGACGCGCCCACCTGGTACATCGACGCGGACAGCGACGGCTTCGGCACGTCGACGTACGTGCTGCGCCAATGCGAGCCGCCTGCGGGCTATGTGTCCGACAGCACCGACTGCGACGACTTTTCGTCCGAGAACTTCCCCGGCGCCGACGAGTGGTGCGATGGCGCAGACAACGACTGCGACGGCACCACCGACGAAGACGACGCCCTCGACGCGCCCACTTGGTACACCGACGCCGACGCTGACGGCTTCGGTGACATCGCCGCCCCGGTGGTCGCGTGCGCCCAACCATCGGGCACCACCACCGACACCTCCGATTGCGACGACACCAACGCCACCGCCTTTGTGGGCTCCACCGCCACAGAAGTCCCCTTCGATGGCATCGACCAAGACTGCGACGGCATCGACGCCTGCACCGACCTCAACTGCGACGGTATCCCCGACATTTTTGTGCCCAACCATTATAGCGGCTCGTCTTATACCGCGAACCAGCAGCTCTTTTATGGGGACGGCAGCGATTTTTCCGCGACCGCCGACGCGACCGTAAGCGCAACGGGTGCCTACGACTCCATTACAACCGACATAAACGGCGACGGCTATATCGACATCATCGTATTTGACTACTACGGGCCATCCGGGTATTCATCAACCAGCTATGTCTACTGGGGCAGCGCCGCCGGCCATTCTGCAGCGTCTGTGTCGACATTTCCGACCTACGGCACGGTGCGCGGCGCGGTCGCCGACCTCAATGGCGACGGCTACACCGACATTGTGACCGCCAACCACTACGCGTACACCTACAACACGTCGTCCTGGGTGTACTACGGAAACGCCGCGGGCACGTATTCGACCACCAGCCGCACGAGCCTCACGACCTACGGCGCTTATGACGTAGACACCGCCGACTTCGACCAAGACGGCTACCTCGACGTGGTGTTTTGCAACCACCGCAGCGACGGCAGCTACAACGTCAACTCCTTTGTCTATTACGGCACCGCGACGGGCATCTCGACCACCCGCCGCGCCGACTTGCCCACAACCGGCTGCCTCGACTTGGAGGTCACCGACCTCGACGGCGACGGCTGGGACGACATCCTGTTCGCCAACCACTACCGCAGCGGCGTGGGGTACAGCACCACCAGCATCGTGTATTACGGCGCGTCTACCGGCTTTTCGACCACCAACACCGAAACCTTCCCGACGGTCGGCGCGTCTTCGGTGGCGACGGGCGACTTTGATGGGGACGGCACGCAAGATGTCGCGTTCGCGAGCCTCACGACCGGCACCTCTACGTCGACCAACGCCTCGGTGTACTACAACAGCGCCACGGGCTTCTCGACCACCGCCAAAGACACCTTGCCCCACTTCGCGAGCTACGACATCGAAGCCGCCGACCTCAACAACGACGGCTACGATGACCTCGTGATACCCACCTACAACTCGCCCACCGGCCATGCGTCCGTGTCCTCGGTGTACTACGGCTCCGCGTCCGGCTTTTCGACCTACGCCACCCTCCTTTCGACAACCGGCGCCAGCCGCGTCACCATCGGCGACCTCGACCGCGACGGCTTCCCCGAGCTTGTGTTCAACAACTACTACTCTGGCTCGTGGGCAAGCATCCCCGACACCGCGATTTATTGGGGGACCGCTGCGGGCTACACCGAAACCCAACGCACCGACCTCGACACCCTCGGCTCGTGGCCCACGGTGCGCATGGTGGGCAACACCGCTTGGTAGCGGGTTTGTTTAGCGCCAGGCTTCGGAGAAGCTGAGGAGCTGCAAGGCTTGCCCGTGGGTGCGCGCGTCACCGGGCAACGTGCGCACGGCCTCTGCAAGCCCCGGTGGCACCGGCCCCCTCCGCCACGCCGCGTATTCGCTGGCCGCCTCTATCCACGCAGGTCCGCGCTTTGCGATTTCAAAGTCCGCCGCGTCGACGGCCGCTTCGACGGTGCTGAACGCTGCGACCTTTTTGCCGTCCCACCACACCTGCCAGCGGTCCTTGCGCCCCTTTTTGCCCACATCGAGCACGCGGATTTCCGACATCCGTTGGCCCCGCGCGATGTGCAGCACGAGGCCCCGCCGGCCAAGGGAGGCCCAGCCATTGCCCGAAATGGCCCGCACTTCGATGTCAACGCGCTGGTCGAGGGGGTCGAAGGCCGCCGCGCGGTCTTTGATGTCTTGCAAGGTAATCGAGCCCGGCGGCACCTCGAATCCCGGCACGCCGCCGAGGATAGCGCGCACGGCATCGGCGGCCTCAAGCGCGTCTTCGCCTTCTAGGTCGAGGTTGCGAGGCGCACCCAAAAGCGACGGCAAAGAGACCAACTCAAGGGCCGAGAGGTCGACGAAATCGAGGACCAAGCAGTCGGTCTTGCCGTCAAACAAGCGGGTCCCGCGCCCGACACACTGCGCGTAGAGGCCCTCGGAGCGGGTGGGCCGCGCCATCGCCACACAGGCCACGCCAGGGTCATCGAAGCCTTCGGTGAGCACGCCCACGTTGGTGACGGCGTGCAAGCGCCCTTCGCGAAACGCCGCCAGCACCGCCGCACGGTCGTCGGCCTTCATGTCGCCCCACACCATGCCCGCCGGCACGCCCACCGCGTTCAAGGCGCGCATGAGATTGCGCGCGTGCCGCACCGTCACGCAAAATGCGAGGGTGCGCCGTCCGCGTGCCAGCTCTTGAATCGACCGCGCGACCAGCGCGTTTCGGTCTTCGATGTCGATGGCCTCTTCGAGGCTGGCTTCGTCGAGGTCGCTTTGGGTGGTTTGTACGTCGGAGAGGTCGGCGGCGGTCTCCACGCGAAACCCCCGGAGCGGCACCAAAAACCCAGCGCGGATGAGGTCGGGCAAGGTGCGGCTGTACGCGATGCGCTCAAAGACGAGGTCAAGGCCTTGTCCGTCGGCGCGTTGGGGCGTCGCGGTGAAGCCGAGCAGCGTGCCCTCCCATTGGGGGTCGAAGGCGCCCAGCTGGCGGAGCACCCGCTGGTTGTCTTCTGCCGTCGCGTGGTGGCATTCATCGTAGACAATCAAGCCGAATTGTCTATCCTGCAATAGACGGGACAGCCGATTGTCGCGCAACGACCGAATCGACGCCACGATAACGAGAGCATCTTCCGGCGCGCGTCGGTCGGCTTGCTCGACGGCGACCTTGGCAGCGCGGGGGTCGTCGCCCAAGGCCCACCGAATCTTGTCGGCCGCTTGCTCGACCAGCTCGCTTCGGTGTGCGAGCACCAGCACCGGTCGCCGCGCGAGGCGCACCAGCTCGCTAAAGATGACGGTCTTGCCTGCGCCGGTCGGCAAGACCACCACCATCCGCCGAATCCCCGCCCGCCGGGTTTGCAGCACGGCAGCGATGGCTTCGCGCTGGTAATCACGCATGACTGGTCGGCTCATGGCTGCTCCCGGTCGCTTGGACGTCTATTCCCCACAACCGCCCCGCACGTTTTGTCGAACCAGAATAATCCGTGGTGAAACCAATGGGCAGCGCTGGCACCCAATCCCCGTGCAATCACGCGGGTCGCCCGTCGCCCCCGCTTGGAGACGAATATGCAAGTACACCATATCGACGTGGCCATTCTCGGCGCTGGAACCGCTGGCCTCAACGCACGCCGGGCCGTAATTCACGAAGGCCGCACCGCGCTCATGATTGACCCCGGCCCGTATGGCACCACCTGCGCGCGGGTGGGCTGTATGCCGAGCAAGCTGCTCATCGCCGCCGCAGACGCAGTGCACACTGCCCACAAGGGCCATGTCTTCGGCTTTTCCGCCGAGGTGACAGTAGATGGCCCCGCGGTGATGGAGCGCGTGCGCCGGGAGCGCGACCGCTTCGTCGGCTTTGTGCTCGAAGACATCGACGCGCACCTCACCCACGGCCACCTATTGCGCGGTCGCGGCACGCTCACCGGCCCGCACACCCTCGTCGTGACCGACGAAAACGGCGATGCCATCGCGGAGGTCCACTTTCAGGCGCTCGTCGTTGCCACCGGCTCGACGCCCGTGGTTCCCCCGCCCTACCGGCCCCTGGGCGACCTCTTGATGGACAACGAAGGCGTGTTCGAGCTTCCCGACATCCCCGCCCGCACCCTCGTGGTCGGGCCGGGCGTGATTGGCTTGGAGCTGGGACAAGCCTTGCACCGCCTCGGCTCGCAGGTGTGTTTGATTGGGATTGACGGCCTCATCGGCCCCTTCCAAGACCCGAAGATGCGGGAGCACGCCGTCGCGACCTTCCGCGAGGAGTTCCCGGTCCACCCCGACATTCACGACTTGCAGGTCGAGCGAAAGGGAAATGAAGCCGTCGTGCGCTTTGTGGACCCCGATGGCAGCCAGCACAGCTTCACCGCCGACCGCGTGCTCGTGACCGCTGGCCGTCGCCCCAATGTCATGGGCATCGGTCTCGAGCACGCCGGCGTGGCCATTCTCCCGGGTGGCCGGGTCAACTACGACCCGCTGACCCTGCAAGTAGGCGACTCCTACGTATTTGTCGCAGGCGACGCCAACAGCGACCGCCCCTTGCTGCACGAAGCCAGCGACGAAGGGCGCATTGCGGGCAGCAACGCCGCGCGCTTCCCCGACGTCGTGACCCGCGCGCGCCGCACGCCGATGGGCGTGGTGTTCAGCGACCCGCAGATGGCGACGGTCGGCGAGCCGTGGCGCTCTTTGACGTGCAGCCAGCACCGCGTCGGCGAGGTGTCGTACCGCAACCAAGGCCGCGCGCGGGTCATGGACCGAAACAAGGGCCATGTCCGCATTTACGGCGAGTCGGGCACCGGGCGCTTGCTCGGCGCCGAGATGCTCGGCCCCGATGTCGAGCACACCGCGCACCTTCTCGCGTGGGCCATCCAGCAAGGCTTGACGGTGTCTCAGGCCCTCGACATGCCGTTTTACCACCCCGTTGTCGAGGAGGGAATACGCACGGCGCTTCGGGATTTGCGCCACAACCTGCGCGTACCGCGGCAATCGGGCATTCGCTGCGACGACTTTGGGCCGGGCGAATAGCCGCCAACTGTCGCAGAACGGTATCCGGGACGGGGCGTGCCAAATAGACGGCGTTCCTCGGCGTCGGCGGCGATACCCCACAACGGAGGAACCAGAAAATGACCGCTGCACGAACCCTTTCCGCCCTTCTCGTCGTCGTTCTTGCTTCGGGTTGCCACGGAAAGTTCCGCCGCGTTGCCGAGAGCTTGGGTTCGGTTCGCCCAATTGTTACGGTCGCGGGCCGCCCGTCGGTGTCGGTGGCCCCCGGTTGGTCCTCCACCACGCCGGAAAACGAAAAGGTCGCAGCGGTCGAAGCGGCCGTCGAGCTGGGCACCGGCATCGCCACCGCCCGCGAGCAGGCGCAAGTGAGCAAGAAGCTGCTCAAAGCCGTCGACTCCGATGAGCTGACCCAAGCGGCAATCGTCGGCTTCAACCGCGGCGTCGATGCGTCGGTCCTCCCGTTTGAAGTGCGCGAAGATGGCCGTCACCCGCTGCGCATCACCATCACCGACTACGGCTTCGTGGTGTCGGACGGCCAGCCGGCGGTCGCATCCGAAATCGACCTCGAGCTGACCCACAAGCGCGAAAAGGAGCGCGTGTACCGCGCGCACCGCACCTGCGTGACGCCGCTGCAATCGCTCGACACCTCGGTCGACGTGGCGGGAATCGGTGACTTGCTGGCGATGCAGTATCTCTCGGACCTCAAGCCCGCACAGCTCGACGCCTTGCTCACCGACCACGTCCGCGCGTGCGCTCGCCAAGCCGCCGAAGCGATGGCCCGTCACGCGGACTGAGGTTGTTTGTTGGCCGCCCGCCCGAGGAAACGCTCCGGGCGGGCGTTTTTGTTTCGAAGCGCTACCGCAAGCCCACAATCGTGTAGGCGTCGCCGCCTTCGCCGGGGTCGCACGGCCGCCAGCCGGTGATGTAGCCGCAGGTGGGCAAGTAGTCGCGCACGGCCTTTTTGAGCGCGCCGGTGCCGTGCCCGTGCAGCACGAACGCGACGGAGCGCCCTTCGACGGTCATGCGGTCGAGGAACAGCGGGATTTGGTCCATGGCGTCGTGGAGGCGCACGCCGCGTAGGTCGAGGGTGTTGGAGTCGAGGCGCAAGCCCGCGAGGTCGGCGCGGTCGACGGCGGCGACCTTGGTAGGGGCGACGGCGGGGGGCGGCGCGGCGACGGGGGGTGCAGGGCGCGGCGCGGGCGCGGGCGCGTCGTCGGCGACGACTTGGCCACGGGCGTCGATGCGCGCAAGCTCGGCGCGCTTGAGCTTCATGGGCAGCACGCCCACGCGCACGGCAAAGCGGTCGTTGCCCAACACCTCGGTCACCACGCCGCGCTGGGCCAAGGAGCGCACCAGCACGGGGTCGCCCACGGCCAGCGCCTTGGGCGGCGGCGGCAGGTTGGGCACGCGCGGGGCCGCTTTTTTGGCCACTTCTTCGCGAATGTCGCGAATCTGCTTGAGGGTGCGCCCGGCGAGGTCGAGGTCGGGCGCTTGCTGCAGCGCCGCCACGAGGCCCTTCACTTCGTCTTCGCGGTCGCGCAGCCGCCGGGTGAAGCGTTCGGCGATTTCTTGTTCGAGGCGCACCTTTCGCGCTTCGAGGGACTGGCGCCGGGCTTCGAGCTTTCGCTCCCGCTCGCTCACCACGCGGTCCCGCTCGTCGAGAGCCTCGCGCAGCAGGCGCACTTCGGCTTGCTGTGCTTCGAGCTCTTCCATCAGCTCCGAGAGCTGCCGCGCGCCTTGGTCCATGAGCCCGCGCGCGCGCTCGACGATGGCTTCGGGGAGGTCGAGGCTGCGCGCAATCGCGAACGCATGGGACTGCCCGGCATGTCCGGGGGCCACGCGGTAGGTGGGGCGGCCGTGGGCGTATTGCATCGCGGCAATCGCGAAGCGGGCGTCAGCGGCGGAGAGGGCCTTCACTTCGGCGTAGTGGGTGGTCACGCAGACCCGCGCGCCGGTATCGACCAAGGCTTCGACGATGGCCCGCGCGAGGGGCGCGCCTTGGGAGGGGTCGGTGCCGACACCCACTTCGTCGAGGAGCACGAGCGTTTGGGGGCGCGCGGCGGCGAGCGTGGCCTTGAGAATCGAGATGTGGCCCGAGAAGGTCGAGAGGTCGCCTTGTACGGTCTGGATGTCGCCAATGTCGGCCACGACGCTCGGGAAAATGTCGATGCGGGTGCCGTCCTCGGCGGGGAATGGGATGGCGCAGCGACAGAACAAGGCCGCGAGGCCCAAGGTCTTGAGCGCGACGGTCTTTCCGCCGGTGTTGGGGCCGGTGAGCAATAGACAAGGGTGCTGGGAGTCGAGGGAGAGGTCGTTGGGGACGACGTTGACACCGCGCAAGACCAGCGCAGGGTGCCGCGCCGCACGGAGCCGCAGCACGCCCCCACTGCCGACCTCGGGAAGTCGCCCGTGCAATCGCTCGCCCAGCCGTTGCCGTGCATGCAGCAAATCCAGGTGGACGGTCGCCGCCTCGGCCTCTGCGATGGCGGTGGCTTCCCGTGCGACCACCGTGGAGATTTCGGCGAGCACCCGCCGTTCGAGGCGCTCGAGCTCCGCTTGGGACTCCCGCAGCCGGTTGGACCGCGCCACAATCTCGCCTGGCTCTACGAAGACCGTCTCGCCGGTGTTGCTGGTGGCGTGGACGATGCCCAGGTTGCGGGGAGAGCTGGCCTTGAGCGGCACGACGAAGCGGCCGTCTCGCTCGGTGACAAAGCGGTCCTGCAGGTGGTCGGCGAGCTCGTCGCCCCGAATCAGCTCTTCCATACGCGCGCGAATGGCGCGGCCCATGTCCCGAATGGTGGTGCGCAGTCGACCCAGCTCGGGCCAGCGCACCGCCGAAAGCTCGCCGAACTCGTCGAGGGCTTCGCTGCACAGGTCGACAAAATCCTCGGACAAGCACAGCGGCGCGCCGACGTTCGCGAGCGTCGGCACATCGTCGGCGCGTTTGGCGAGCCACTGGTGGAGGCGATGAATGCCCAGCACCCCGCCCACCAGCTCGTGAATGTCCTCCAGTTCGAGCACCGCATCGCGTGCCGCGCGCTCGGCCAGCGGCGAGAGCGCCACGATGCCGCCAAACGGCATGACTTCGGCGCGCTCGGCGAGGCGCCGCACGTCATCGACCTCGGCGTGTAATTGGCGTATGACAGCTTCATCGGTGGGCACCCGCATCGCCCGCGCCGCGTCACGACCGAGGGTCGTGGCTGCGCAGCCCGCCAACGCTTGCAAAATTACAGACCAATCGAGCGCAGTCGCCGTATGCGCTGCGAGATCAACCCGAAGGCCCACAGAAGCGGAAGGGATGGGGCTCATGGCGGCCGTTGCCTCGAAGTTTGACATCTCGCCTTCATAGCCAGTCTGTGCCACTTTTGGTGCGATTCGGCACACACCTGTTTCCAACGTATCCACGGACCGTTGATTTTCCAGGGCGATGGCGTAGACTGCCCGGAAAGATGTCACAGATTGTCATCGTTCGCGAAAGACGTAGGTATGGCCGCGCTACCACCGAAGAACAACCCGCCCACGGATACTCCGATGGACGCCGCAGGGAGACTCCTCGCCTCCCACCCCACCCCCGATTGGGCAACGGTGCTTGAACACGAGCAGCTGCCCCTTCCGGTGGTCGACCTTGGCGCATTGCGACGCAATCGCGAAGCCGTCATTTCGGCGCTGGGAGACCGTCCCATCCGCGTTCGCTTGGCCACCCGCGCCATCCGAAGCACCGCGTTGTTGCGCCACTTGCTGATGGCACCCGCCCACAACCCACGGGGACGCGCGGTCCTGCAGGGCGTGGCTTGCGATAGCGTATCCGAAGCGTTGGCATTGCTCGACCTCGGCTTCGACGACATTCTCCTGCCAGCGCCCATTGTCACCGCCGAAGACGCCGCGCGGGTCGCGGAAAAAGTCGCCGGCGGCGCCTACCTTATCCCGACGGTCGATTGCCGGGAGCATGTGGCCTTGTTGTCGCGGGCGGCGGCAGAAGCTGGCACCGAAATCGGCGTGTGCATCGACGTTGACGTGAGCTGGCACCCCGCCGCCGATGTGCGCTTTGGCCGCTTCCGCAGCTCGTTGAGCGACGTTCACGCTGCGCGGGAGCTCGGCCAAGCCATCGCCGGTACACCCGGCGTGCGCGTCGTGGGCGTGTCTGCATGGGAGTCCCAAGTCGCCGATGCTTGGCGCCCCGAAGCCCGCCGTTGGTGGAAAGGCCCATTCCACGGCTGGATGAATGCCCGTTCATCGGCGCTGGCCGCTGACCGCAGGGTCGCTGTCGTTGAGTCACTGAAGGCCGATGGACACGCAATTTCGATAGTAAATGGCGGGAGCAGCGCGACGTTGCCCGTCACCGCTGTCGACGGCTCCGTCACGGAAATCACGGTCGGCGGAGCATTTCTCCATCCGACGCGCTGCTCTGCGCTCTCGTTGCAGCTCACACCTGCCCTCTTTGTGGCCGCGCGCGTATGCCGCGTGCCCGACGCCGAACACATTGTCGTACATGGCGTGGGAGGGGGCGCAGAGACGATGCTTCCGGTGTACCCAAGCGGCTTGCGCACGTTGCCGACGGAGCAGTTTCGGTCCACGCAGACCGCCTTGCGCTTTGCAGGCGCCGCGCCCGCGCTCGGCGCGCCGGTCGTGTTTCGGCCCGAAAACGTCGGCCCCACGCTCGACCGCTTCGACGACCTTCTGCTCATCGACCAAGACGAAGTGGTCGAGCGCGCCGCAACCTACCGCGGTGTGGGCATCACGGACCGCTGACCTCGGGCGCCACCCGCGGCCACGGCGGCGGCAAGCCGATGTCGGCGACGACGGGTTGATGGTCGGAGCAGTCGACCGCGGGAATCCACGCTTGCACGGCGGGGAGGTCCGGCGTTGCGTAAATGTAGTCGACGCGCAAAGGCAAGACGTCCGCTGCGTGGACCGTTACGCCCGGCCCCCAGGCCGCCTGCTCAAAAACATCGACCAAGTGCTTTCGAATGGCCCCATGGAGCGGCGTTTCCCGCGTGCTGTTGAAGTCGCCCGCCACAATCGTTGGGTCTTGCAACGAGGCCATACGCGTCAAGAGTGCGTCGGCTTCGGCGAGGTGGGTCTCGGCGATAGCGCCGGGCGAGGATGGACCCACCAAGTGCAGCGCGTTGGGCTGTAAGTGCACAGAAATGAGGTTGACCACCTGTCGTCCGTCCGTGCGCACCATCTCCGCAAAAACAAAGTACCAATCGCTATCGTCAACAAATCGACGTGGCCCTTCCCGTCCCACGCGCCAGTGGGGGGACCGCGCGCACGCCGCAAGCCCACCGCGGTCGTCGGCGCCGGTCCCCCGATAGTCAATTTGCGTACACTGGAGGCCCAAGCGTGCCTCCAAGCGTGTGACGTCGCGCTCCGTGACCTCCAAAAACGCGATGAGGTCCGGCGCCGTTTGCTCCACTGCGGCGGCCACACACGCGATGCGCGGGCCCTCCGTTTTGTCCTCAAAGCCCAGCCGTTGTACGTTCCAGCTCAATACGCGCACCGTGTCGCCTGTGTGCTCCGCTGGATGGGCCACCCACGCTCGCCCCCAAATGAGGCACCAAAGCCCCATCTCGACGGCCAATAGAAGCCAAAGTCGCGCAAACGAAGGCTGCCGAAAGATGAGGACCAACCCGTAGAGCGCGACCAGCAGCGTCCACACCGGCGACGCCATCAACGCCAGCACCAAAATAGACGGCGGCGCGGAGATGTGGCGCAGCGGCCCGAGGACCACCAAGCTCAGGCCCACGAGCACCGCAAACACCGTCCACAGCCGACTTTCGACGGATGTAGGAGCGGGCGTCAGCGGGCCGACCAGTCCCACGCGTGGTCCAAGGCCCGCGGAGGCGCGGCATCCCCGATTTCGAGGGTAATGGTCTCGTCTTTTTCTATCTGCACGACGCCCCGGTAAATATATTGGCCCGTTTCGGCGTCCATAAATTCAAGCTTGTGGCGACCCACTTCGAGCTTTGCCTTGGACTTGGGCGCTTGGGGACCAACTTGGGCGATGACGAATCCGTCGAGGTAGACGACGATGGGGTCGCCGCTGGGACACTGAAACGCGACCATGCCGGTGTCGGCTTTTTTAGGAATCGGCCGACCTTGCTGGAAGGTGCTGCCCCCTTGGAGCGCGCTGAGGCCGCCCGCTTCGGCATTTCGCACCACCGACGCCGCACCATAGGCCGCCGCGGGCGCGACGGTTCCCACAACGCTGCCGCCAATGCCCGGCGCGACGACGCCGCCTGCGACCCGCCCCGCCGTTCCGACCGTGCGCGACCACGAAGAATAATCGCCAGCGGGACCGGCATCTGGCCCGGAAATGCCCCCTCCACCGCCTTCATTCATATCCAACGAGTTCGTGGCCTCTGGCTGCAAGGAATCGGACTGCTCGGCGGCGGTCAGCGCGGAGCCACCCGCACCTTTGGGCGCCTCTGCCGACGCTTCCGCAGCAGGAGGCGGGGCGTGGGTGACGCCGCCGGTTGCTTTTCCGCCCCCTGCGGTGCTCGCCGAAGCGGTGGCGCCGGTGACCGACAGGCCCCCCGCCGCATCCACCCGCACCATCACGCTCGCGCCATCGGGCACATCGAGGCGCGTGCGCGAAAGCTCGGTGGCCCCCCGCAAGATGACGACTTGGTGGGGACCGGGCGTCAAATGATTCGCGGTGCGCTTGTTGGGCGGGCCGACGGCGATGAGCTGGTTTTGGTCGACCACCACGGTGACGTTGGGGTCGGCCAGCTCAAACTGCACCCGCGACGCGGCGTGTGCGAGCAACGGTACGAGTCCCATGACCAAACACGCCAAACGCGCGACGGATTTGCCGCGAAGAAGCGTTGGAGGGGGGTGTGAAGGCATTGTGGCTCCCATACGTCTGTCCGCGAATCGTTCCCCAGTCACACCCGGTAATGTAGCGGATTGTGGGCGCGCGCGTCGGGATTTTCGCGTGCGGGGCGACTGGCTGTGATCAAGCGCACAACCCGCGCGTCGCCCGTTTCTTCCGTGCCTGTTCGATACGAGAGCGCCCACGAATCGGCGCCCCCCGGCAAGGAATGAACCGCGAAGGTGCGCGGCAGCTTCAGCATGACATACGGCGCCTCCGCGATGGCCGCCGCAAGAGTCGGGAGGGCGGCGAACATGTCGCCAAAGTCCACCGCGCGCCCATCTTCGGTCGGCTCCCACGGCGGGTCGACGAACAACAGCTGGTCGGGGGTCCAATGCTGGTGGAGCGCGGACTCTACGTCGCCTCGCACGATGCGCACGCGATTTCCGACGCCGGTACTTGCGACATTTTGCTGTGCGAGGAGGGCGCGGGGGGCGTCGCGCTCGATGCCGATGACGGTCGCGCCCATCCACCCAAACGCGACCGCGTTCCCGCCACATCCGCAGCACGCATCCACCACCCCTGCTGCAGGGACGACGGCATCTGCGGCCATCGCGCGCGCGAGTCCTTCGGGGGTCAGCGAGCGCTGGCCTACGTCATCGAGGAACGGCAACCACGCAGGGCCCCGGCCCCAGCGGCCCCGGTCTGCGCGTTGGTCGCGTGGGACCGTCGGCAGCACGCTGCCCTCGGGGATGTCCACCTGCACTGCGAGGCGCGCGCCGCCGACATTCGTGCCGTCGAGGCGGTGGACGGCCAAGGCCGCCGCACGCGCGGTCATCGTGCCGTCGCTGTCTCCGAGGAGTTGGTGGGCGACCGCGGCGCCAAACTGCGGAGGACCACCGACCAAGCGCACCGTCACTTGCGCGTTTTCGTCCAATACGGCCGGTCCTATCCCCCAGAGCACATCGGCTGCGAGCCGGGCGCAGCGCACTTGGGTGCTTGGGTCGTCTGCGGCCACCATGTCGGCCAGCGCGGTCTTGGCGTCCACCAATCGATCGGTCGGCACCGCGAGGACACGGTCGAGGAGGCGCTCTAAGGCGGCGCGGTCCGCGAGGGGGTGCCGCACGGTGGCGTGGGCCCGGTGGTCTGCACGAAGCTGCTGAAGCAACGTGCGGGTGGCCACTTTCATCGAAACATGCGGGCGAGAAGCCGCCAACTGTTGGCGAATCGTGAGCAGCGACGACGACATCTGTGGCTCCCAGGCGGCCATCCACCTGCATCCGTGGTACCGAGACGCATGACGGTTCGCCGCTCCATAATCGGCCCCGCAACGATGGTCGTCGTTGGCACAGCCATATTCGCCAGCCTCAGCGCCGCCAACTCCGCCCGAATGGCGCCCTGCTGGGGCCAAGACCTCGCGTTTTTCCACCAGTTGATTCACAGCGCCGCCACCGGAGGGCCTTGGTCGACGCCCTTGCTGTTGGAACCACGCGGCTTCTTCGACATGGTGCATATGCACCTCGTACTGCCACTGGTGGTGGGAGTCTACGCGCTGGTGCCCCGCCAAGAGGTCTTGCTCGGATTTCAGGCCGCCTTCGCGAGCCTCGCATTGTGGCCTGCGTGGCGCCTGGGCGAACGTGTCCACGGGACCGCAGGCGGGGTACTGGCGACCCTGTCGGTGATGCTCTTCGGGCCATTTCAGGGCTTGGCGATGGCAGATTTTCGACCGTCCGCCCTCTTCTTGCCGGGGATTCTCGGCGTGCTCGTGAGCGCGCGGGAGCGTCGCCCCGCGGCGGTCGTGTGCTGGAGCCTCGTCGCGCTGCTGGGCCGCCAGGAAGCGGTGTATTTGCTCGGCGGCGTCGCGGTCATGCTGGTGTGCACGCCTTGGGCGGACAAGGGGCCGTGGCGCCGTCGGTTTTGTGTGCGTGAAGGGGCCATCGTGGGCACCATCGCCGTGGGCGCGCTGCTGTGGTTTCTCGCCGTCAAACCCGCGATGTTCTACCACTTTGACCCCTTGCGCCGTCCCGACCCCGCGACACTGAGCCCCGACCATTTGGCCGACCGGCTGTCGTTTTTGGGACAGTTGGCCCAATCGGGCGCGGTGGTGGGTCTGCTGTCGCCGATGCCCTTGCTGCCCCTCCTTCCCGTCGCCCGCGAAATGCTCGAAACGGGCCGCGAATGGGGCCCCGTCGTCGGTCCTGCCGCCCATTACGCCGCGTTTTGGCTGCCGTTTGTCATCGCCGCCTGGCTCACGGCGGCCCAACGGCGGGGTGGACGGGTCCTGCTGGGCGTGGTCGCCGTCGCCAACGCGGTGAGCCTGCCGTGGCCCGGCCTGCGCACGGGGCCAATGGACTTGATGGTTGTCGAAGACAAGGTCGGGCCGACCGAGCGTGTGGCCGCCGACTACGACACCATTCACCGCCTCTCGGGACGCGCGGTGTTGTGGAACACCGCCCAGCTTCGAATGGCCGAAAATGAGCGACCGCGCGGCTGGGTGGGCGACTGGCCCGTGCCCTTGTCTGCCGTCGACGTGCTGATTCTCCGCCACGACGACCCGCTCCGCAGCGCCGCCGTCGACTGGCCCATTCGCCACTCCACTGACACGCACGTCATCCTCGAACGTCCAGCGAGCCTCGCGCCCACCGCGTCCCCGTATGGCGTCGACCCCGCCTCTCTCGTGCGCCCGCGCCGGGAACGTTCGCCCGAAAACGAATGAGAACGCGGTGTTGGTCAACCTTGACGGCGCGCCACCAACGTATAGGACCCCTCCCAACGGTTGACGGGCGTCCAGGTCACGTCCGTCCCATACAAAGAGAGCCGGTGCGCCAAGGTCTCCGGCGGGTGCAGCCACAAGTGCGTGCGCCATGCGTGCCGAAACACGGTCTCCCGCACCCTCCCGAATGCCGATGGCCCCAAGGTGTTGAGCACCGCGACCCCGCCGGGCGCCATCAAACGCGCCAAGTGCGCCACGCTCGGTCCCAACTGAAAAAACTCCCAGCAACCCGCACACACGATGAGGTCGTATTGGCCGGTCATGTCCCAAAAAGAGCGCGTCTCGAAGCGCAAGTTGGCGACCGGCCCCTCTTCTTGGGCGCGCTCCGTCATCGCCGCCGACGAGTCGATGCTCAACACGTCGCTCTCGGGAAAGCGCTCTGCCAGCACCCGGCTCAAGCGGCCGATTCCGCCGCCGACGTCCAAAATACGACCGCGCAACCGCGCAGGGAGCGCATGGAGCACCGACGCGTGGTTGTTGTCCGCCCACGCCGAGAACGGCGGCACGGAGAAATGAAACTCGTACAGCTGCGCGAAGCGATAGTAATACGCCGGACCCGCTGAAGATGTCACGGATTCTCTGCCGATTTGGCATGTTCGGTTGCTCGGGCGGTTGCCAAGACCTCCCCGAGCGCGACGCCTTTCCAAGCTGCGACGGCAAGAGCGCCCCCTGCCGTCAGCGCATACTGCCACCAATGCGCCGCGACGGCGTAGCCCAAGGCCACCGCATCGCCTCCCGGGCTGGATACACCGAGCAACACGAGCGCGCCGCGACCAAACGCCTCCTGCACTCCCGCCATCGCTGGTGGCGCGGGCAACAACGAACCCAAGGCCGTGATGGACATGACCCCCGCGCCGTGGCCGAACGTGAGGTCGAGGCCGAAGGCTTCGCCGAGGACCGTATACATCGCAGCGATTTCGACCCACAGCATCGCCGAAAGGACGGTGACAAGCAGCAAGCGTCGGGGTTGGTGCAACGCGCGAAAACACGCCACAAATGGACCCAAGAACGCGAACAATCGCGCGGACATCGGCGCGACCCCCAAGCGCTCCGCCCAGCGGTCCACCCAAGGCTGCAATCGCAAGAGCCCGTGGGGACCAGCCACCACGACGGCCACAACGCCCAGCGTCACCAAGGGCACCACAACGCGGGCCAAGCCCCAGCCCCACGATACGATGTCGATAGACGCGCCCCACACATCGACGGAACGCGCCGGGAGCGCGACGGTCAGCAGCACACCCGCGAGCATCAACAAGAGCGCCACGAGGTCAAACGCCCGCTCGATGGCCACCACCGCGACCCCCGTGCCCATCGGGACCTGGTGATACCGACTTAGCATCCAGGGCCGCGCAAGCTCGCCGAGCCGCACCGGAAACGTCTGAATGGCGAAGCTGCCGACCCAAATGAGGCCCAGGCTGTCTCCGAGGCCCAACGGGGGCGCTGCGTCGGACAACAGCACCCGCTGCCGCACAGCCTGCAAGAGCATCTGAAGACCGACGAGGAGGGTGAAGACGACCAGCCCCAACGGCTTTACCGCCAACAACGACCGCGCCACCGCCCCCACGGGGACACCCCAAAACGCAACGACCATCAACGTCGCGCCCACGAGCATCCCCAAAACAAGTCGCTTCATGGCGCCGTTGTTCGCCTCCCTCCTCGTCTCATAGCTGTTCTCGGCAGAGTTCACAAGGAGGAGCACCCACGACGGTTCAGCCGAGCGCGGACATCATCACCGCATCGGCGAGCAGCCGCTGGTTGGCTTTGTATTGCCCATGGGCCGCAGGGCCGGTTTCCGCAAACTGGTGCATTTCGTGGGTGCGCACCTGAAACTCCGCCAAGCCATCGGGCGTAAACAAGGCCGCCTGGAGGCTTTGGTAGCCATTTGCCTTCGGGTGACGGATGTAGTCGTCGAAGCTGCCGGGGAGCACGGGGTATTGGGTTTGCAGGGCGGCCATCACCGCGTAGCAATCCGGCTCGGAGTCGACGATGAGGCGCACGCCCATGCGGTCTTCCACCTGGTCTTCCGAGATGCCCTTGCGGAGCGCCTTTGCCGCGAGGCTCTCCGCCGACTTCACCCGCGCCGTGACTTCGCCGCGCAGTCCCATCGTGTCCAACAACTGCACCGCACCGACGCGCAGGCGACCTACCGCAACCTCGGCTGCATCCCTCTCTTCCAGGGCATTTTCAACCGGCGGCGCCCAATCTCCCATCGGCACCAAGCCAAGGAAGACCCCAAGGGCGGGGCCCAACGTTCCGGCAGACAGACTGCGAAGCAACGAAGTATCAGCGGGACGTGTAACCATCGGCCACCTCGACGTTCGGAAGACGATGGCCTTCCTTCACCCCAATCGTCGCCAGGCAAGCCCTGTCACCCAAAAACGTTGCACGGGGGGAGAAATTGCACATTGTGTGCAACGCGGGCGCCGGCCCCCGCTCGCGAACGCCTGCTGCGCCCAGCAACGACTCCGTCCGCGCCGCGGTTCTGGAATGACACGCCGCGGGAGGCGACGCGGAAGGGTGCGCCCGCCAACAAAAAAACTCGTCTACACGCGCGCGTGATGCACGCATGAAAACGAGTTTTGATCCAGGAGCAAAAGAACGGCCTAACGCCAATTCTCGCAAAAATGAATGGCGATTCAGATTTGCAAGGCTTGGGGGTCGAGGCGGATGAACTTCGCCTCGGGGTCCTTCATCGACTCGACCTGCGCATCGGCCCAGGTTTTGAGCGCCGCTTCGTCCTTGAAGGGCAGCTCGGAGAGCGTCCAGGTGGTCTCGCCGGTGCCCTTGCACTTCTCGGCCAGGTCGAGCGCCCAGTTGACCTGGGCTGCCGCTTCGACCTTGCCCTTGAGCTGGTCGGGCCATGTATTTCCACGCTCTTTGACGCCAGCGACGTGAACCCGCTGCGACACTTTTCCGTTCTTGCAGGTGGCCTTTTCTTGGGCAATCGCGCCCCAAAGAAACGTGCCATCGCCCAAAGCCGAATCGGCAAAGCGCACGGCCGCCAAGGAGTCGCTGCCTTCTTCGTCGCCCAACGCGAGGAGGGTCATGCGGGCCTGCTCGATGCCTTTGCTGGTCAAGCTCGACGCGACGCGCTTGATGGCCTCCGCCGACGCGCTGGCTGCCGCCGCGTCTGCGCCATCCGGCGTGCCCACGCGGGCGGCATCCCCGAAGGCTGCGACGATATTGACCTCTGCTTCCCCGTCGTCCACCTTGCCGGCGAGCTCTTCAAGACGGGGAACCGCCGCGGCGCCGGCGCTGCGGGAGTAGGTCTCCAAGATTGCGAAGAAGCGCGAGCGGTCGGCACCCAGGCCCTTGTCCAGCTCCGACGACAAGATGCCTTGGACGGCAGGTTGGTGGCAGGAGGCCAACGCGCGGTACCACCGGTCGGACCAAAACTGCGCGCCCAGCTTTTGCGCGCGATCGACGAAGAACGTTTGCACTTCGGCGCTCGTATCGCACGCTTCCCCCAAGGCGGAAATCGCGCGCGCCCGCTCGTCGGGCTGCAAGGAGTCCATCCACTGCACCACGGCTTCCGGTGCGCCCACCCGAATCGCGACCAGCGCCGCTTGATTGGACTCATCACCGGCAATCAAGCGTGGAAGCGCCGTACCCGCGACCTTCTTGGCAGATGCCGAATCACAGGTGCCCAACTGGACATACGCGCGGGCCGCAGCAACGGGCGAAGCTTCGGCCGTTTCTTTGGTGAGGGCCTTTACGTCACAATCTTGGGCTGTCGCGAGCCCCGAGAGAAGCACGAACAAGAGACCGGACATTCCGACACACTCCACGATCCAAGCTCAAGTTTGAAGTGCGCGCCACGGGCGCCCACCCCACAAACACCACGCAGAAGACTCCCGTGGGAGTTCGGCTACGCAACCACAACCTCTTATTATCACCTCACGCCACTCGGACCCGGCGAAGCCGATTCGAGTGCCCGGATAAACTCCCTGGCACGCCGTTGACATCCGCTCCCTTGCGGCTTCAACTTCGCCGTGCGATCGTCCACATACGGAGGATTCAATGCGCGCCCCCACCTCTCGAAACGTTCTCGCCCTCGTCGCACCTGTCATTGCAGCGTGGGCCACCGCCTGCGGCTCCAACAGTGGCATCGTCCCTATCAAGTCAGACTCTCTCGACAGCTCTGGCTACGACTCCACCGATGGCAGCGGCAACACCGGCGACGGCACCGGTGGCGCCACCGATGAAAACAGCGAAGAGCTGACCGGCGACTGGACCGGCTCCTCGTTGGTCGTGCTGTCGCCCCGTCCGGGCGAGGTGCTCCCGTACGGCGAGACCTCGGAGTTCTCCGCGATCGTGGTCGATGCGTCGGGGGAAGAGACCGACTTCACGGACCTCGCATGGTCGTCCGATGTCGGCGGCTGGACCGGCGAAGGCGCCACCCTCGACGTCGACGACCTCGATGTGGGAATGCACGCCATTTCCGTGTTGGCCGACCTTCCCGACGGAACCCGCCTGCGCAACACCGTCGGCGGCGTGAAGGTCCAGCACCCCGATGCCGGCACCTACGTCGGCAACCTCATCGTCGATTTGACCGGCGAATACAACGGCACGCCCATCACCGCCTCGTGCATCGGCGCCGCGGTGGTCTATGTCGATGCCTACGGCGAGACCGCAACCGGCGACAGCACTTGCGTCATCGGCCTCCTCGGCTTTTCGACCGAAGCAAAGCATGTCTTCGACTTCATGGTGACCGACAACGCCGTCGAAGGTGACGTCAGCCTCGACCTCTCGTTCTTCCAGCTCGATTTTGGCGTGACGGGCACCCTCGAAGACGCGGTCATCACGGCGGAGTGGACCACGGACTTCAGCGGCTTCCTCACCATCAATGGCGGCATGGAACTTGACCGCGTGTCGACTGAGGTGGACTTCGGCGAATGAGGCTCGCCCTCGCCGCATCGTTGTGGGCCGCAACCGCGACAGGATGCGCCCACAGTCGCACGTTGCGGCTTGAGACAGCGCAGCTACGGGCCGAGGTCGCGACGCTGCAAGCGGAGCTGGCTGCTGCAAAAGCGGCCGCCCCGCCCGACGATTATGTTGCCAATGTCGACCTTGCGTCCCTCGGCGCTTACCTCTCCCGCGCCGGCTATCCTGGCCTCACTCCCGGCCCGGGCCCGCTGTATACATTGGGAATTCATGGCGCCAACACCGATTTTCAGGTGTCGGTGCAGCTATTTGAGCGGGAGAAGGTCGTGTATTTCGTGGTCCACGACTACCTCACCATTGAAGAGGCCTCGTCTTCGCAAGCGATGGTGCTGCTGCTCTCGCAATTGGCGGTGCTGAACTTCGACCTGCTGCTTGGAAAGTTCCAGCTCAACCCGCGCACCGGCGACATCAGCTTGTCTGTCGAGGTGCAGGTGGACGACGGACTCGGTTTTCGGACATTTGACGCCGTGCTGCGCCACATCACCCAAACCGCCGACAAGCGATACCCGGAGTTGATGCGGGCCGCCCGCAGCAACGGAATCTGACAACGAGGGGGACGGACGGGGTCCTCCGTCGGAACGCACCCTCTCGACAACCGAGAAGGTACGTCCGATGGGTGTCGGGTGCAGAGTACAATGCCGGAGGACCCCACCCGCCAAAGGGGGTGGAGAGGGCGGGAACTGCGAGAGCGCGCGCCCTCTGCACACCCACAACGTGCCATAGAATCGCCGCGCCCACAACGGCGGATTTGCACGTTCCATCGGGCATTTCTGCCTTTGTTTGTGCATTTCCGCTATATAATTTCCCAACGAATCGACACGGGCGCTGGGCCGCCATTGGGGAATCGAGCGCGGCGTGGTACATCTGCCCCCCGCAGCACTCTTGTCTCCCCATCCTCTCCCGCGGACCCTATGCCAGCTCCGTCGCCCGCCACCGGCTACATCGTCGGTCCCACCTTCGACCGCTTGTGTTTTGTCTACATCCCGGTCATTTCGTTGGCGCTTGCGTTGTTGGCATGGTCCATGGGAAATTGGGCCGTACAAAACGGTCATCCTGCCGTCGCAAACGCCGCGACCTTCCTCCTCACCACCTTCTTGGCCGGGTTTGTCCACGCGCATTTGGTGGTCGCGTTCGTCCGCAGCAACCTCAATCCCCAAGTGTTTCAAGCCTATCGCGCGCGCTTTATCTTGGGTCCGATTGTGTTGATTGCCATTCAGCTTGCATCTCCATGGGCTGCGATTGGTGTGTCGGTATTGGCTGTTTGGTGGGACGTCTACCACTCTGGGCTACAAACGTTCGGATTGGGGCGCATCTACGAAGCCAAAGCCGGGAACAACGTATTGGTGGGACGTAGGCTCGACTACCTGTTCAATCTTGTATTGTATATTGGACCAATCCTCGGCGGCGTCAACTTCGCCGAGCATGTCCAGAACTTCCAAGATTTCGGAGCGGTTGGCTCCGCCGCGCTGTCGTCGGTGCCGCTGCACGCCCAAGGAATCGCCCGCCCGCTCACATACGTCGCCATTGCCGCAGTGGTGCTCTTTTCCGCATACTATATCGTGGCGCAACGTCGCATTTCCGCAGCAGGAAATCCGGCCCCTCCGCAAAAAATTGCGCTCTATACCATCACGTCGCTTACCTCCGTGTTGGCATGGGGATTTTTGCCGCCTATCTATGCATTCTTCGTGATGAACTTCTTTCATGCCGTGCAATATTTCGCTATCGTGTGGTGGTCGGAAAACAAGCGGATTCAAGAAAGACTGCACTTGACAAAGTTCCCAGGAGCGGGTTTTATTACCGCATTGCTCCTCCTTGGCTTCGGTTGCAGTTACGGGTTTGGTTTGGTATGGTACACCAATCACCACAGCCCCAATGTAAACCATATCGACGGCGCATACGTCGCAATGGTCATCCTCAATACAGTTGCGATTCTGCACTTTTGGTACGACGGCTTTATGTGGTCCGTGCGGAAAAAAGAAGTGCCCGTCGCAGAGGCGGCTGCGCTGAAGCCCCCCGCACCATGACAGCGCCGTGCCGTTTCGGGGCGAGGACGATACAGCCGCAGTCTTGGAGGTCAGGATGCGGGTATTGGTAACCGGAGCCACCGGACAGATTGGCGGCGCAACCGCCGCGGTGTTGTGTCGACGGGGCTTCGAGGTCCGCTGCATGGTTCGCGCGCCCGAACGCGCTGCCCACCTCACGGCCATCGGCGCCCACCTCGTGCAAGGCGACGTCTGCGCACCCGAGACGCTCGCGCGGGCCGTCGAAGGCCAAGACGCGGTGATTCACGCGGCAGGCGTCGTCTCGTATTGGGCGCCCCGCGCGGAAGAGCAGCGTCGCGTCAATGTCGAGGGCACCCGCGATTTGCTGGATGCAGCCGCCCGCGCGGGCGTCCGCCGCTTTGTGCTCACGAGCTCTATCGCCGCCCTTGGCTATGTAAGCGGCGACGGAATGGGCGACGAAGAGACCCCCTTCAACTGGCAGGGCATGAACTTGCCCTATATGGAAACCAAAAAGGCCGCCCAGGACCTCGTGCTCCAAGACGACCGCCTCGAAGGCATCGCCGTCTTGCCGGGCATCGTGTTTGGACCGGGAGACATCGCCGACAACGGCTTGCGGATTCTGCGCCAAGTCGCCCAAGGCGCCCTCAGCGCCGCGCCTTCGGGCGCTACGACCGCCGCGACGTTGGCCGACGTAGTAGATGGGCACCTCGCCGCCCTCGCGCGGGGCGTCGCGGGCCGCGCGTATATTTTGGGCGGCTGGACGGGCCCCTACCGCGAGCTCTTTGCGACCGCGGCGAAGGTCGTGGGCGTAGCGCCCCCGTCTCGCGTCGCGGGCCCGGCGCTGCTCAACATCGTCGGTGCGCTCCAAGAGCTGCGCGCGACCATGATCAAAGCCGAGCCCCCTCTCACCCGCGCATTGGCCCGCGTCTCAGTGCAAAACCGTATGTTCCGCAGCGACCGCGCACGTAGCGAGCTTGGCTACGCCCCGCGCCCGATTGCCGTGGGGATGGAGGACGCAGTCGCTTGGGCCAAAGAGAACGGCCGGTGGCCCTAAACAAGCCACCGACCGCCGTTCGCGCGAAGGTCGACGACCTTACAATCCGGCGCCCGGCACCACCCACACCGCGCCAGCGTTGGTGTCGCCTGCGGTGTCGTGGTAAGGCTCGCCGACGATGAACTCGTTGTAGCCGTCGCCATCGAGGTCAACGGGCCCTGCGAGCGCGGTGCCGAGGGCCGAGCCCGTGCTGGTCCCCGCCACGCGGCCTTTGTGGTCGTTGAGGGTCGCGAAACCGGAGATGGGTCCGTAGACGGCATAAGCCGCGCCGGGATTGTCGTTTCCGCCCGCGTCGAAGCCGATGGCGCCAATCAAGATGTCGAGATTGCCGTCGCCATCGAGGTCGCCGCCCTCCGCGACGGACGTTCCGGCGTAGTCGTTGCGCAGCTCGCCCGCGAGCTCGGCGTCGGCTTCAGCGCCCGTGCGCGCGCCGGGAACCACGGCCTCCCCGTAGAAAATGTAGACCGTGCCCGAGTTGCTGGCAGTGTCGTTGTGGCGGGGCGCCCCAATCAAGAAGTCGCCGTAGCCATCATTGTTGAGGTCACCGGCACCCGAAACGGCCGCGCCCGCATCGTCGCCATCGACTTCCCCCGCCACGCGGAAGGACTCGTTTTCGGTGCTGATAGTGGTCGCGACATCGCCGGACAACAACACCCGCACGCTCCCGGCGCCAACATTCGGAATCATCGCCGCCACTTCGTCGAAGCCATCGCCGTCTACGTCGGGGAGGATGGCCATGCCTTCGACGTTGGGCGTGAGCACCTCCGCGCGAATCGCGCTCAGGTAGGCCGTGCTTCCTGCGCCTTGGAGGTTCAACGCGACGGCGGAGACGCCCGGTTCGAGGAGGAGGAGGACCGACCCTACGCCGTCAATCGTGAGGGACTGGGCGTCGGACCAGGCGCGGGTACCGGGAAAGCCGGAAAGCGAGAGGCTCGCGTCGCTCAAGGTGAGGTTGCCCGTCGCCGGCCCGGACCAACGGGCGAGCGTGACCTCTGCGGTGAAGGGGTCGGTGGGGAGCGCGACCAGCTCGCCTTGACCGTCGCCGTCGAGGTCGTGCACCAAGCGCGGGAGCGAAATGGTGCCCGAGCTGGCCGCAATGACCGACACGTCGGCGCTTGCGACGGTGGAATCGACGGTCACGCCATTGAGGAAGACATAGCCATAGGTGCCCTGTGCGCCGCCGCCGGCCATGAACAAGTCGCCGGTGCCGTCGCCGTCGAAGTCGGGACCGGCGGTGACCACGAGGCCAACGGCCGATTCATCGCGCACACCCCGAATCGCGAATCCGGCGTCGGTGACGGGCATCGGCGTGAACACCCGGCACTCTTCCCAATCCCCATCGCAGTCTTGGTCGATGCCGTCGCTACAAATTTCTTCGGCGTCGGGGTGGATGCCGTCGTTTGTGTCATCACAGTCGCCGAGCACCGATGCCGGGAAGTCGTCGTCGCCAAAGCACAAGCACGCCGAAGCGCCTTCGTCTGCGCCGAAGCCATCGCCATCGGCGTCGGCATACCAGGTGGTACAGCCGACGGCGTCGGCATCATTGATGCTGCCATCGCAGTCGTCGTCGGCAGCCGTTCCGCACTGCTCGGTGCCATCGGGGTGTACCGCGTCGTTTTGGTCGTCGCAGTCACCGCCCACCTCCACGTAGCCATCGGGGGCTTCGCACGCGATGACTTCGCCCACGCTGTCGCCATACGAGTCCAGGTCGACATCGGGGTAGAAGGCCACGCCATCGGCGAGGTCGGGGTCAGAGCCATCGACCGCGGCGTCGCAGTCGTTGTCTTTGCCGTCGCAGATTTCCGGCGCACCCACATAGATGTCCGGGTCTTCTTCGTTGCAGTCGTCTTCCCCCGTGAACCCGTCACCGTCGAGGTCGGTGTCGCCGGAGTCGTCGTCGCCAACGGACTTGGCGATGCCGCCATCACAGCCAGTGAGCGCCACGGGAATCCACGACGACAGCAACAAAAGCAAGCACGCGGTGCGGTTCATCAAACGTCTCCTGTACCTTGGGCGAAGGTACGACGGGGCAAAGCGGGACATACAGTACACGGATTCTACGACACCTGCCGGATGGCCTCGAAAAGACCACCCGACAAATGAACCTACTGAATCGACAGCAGCTCGACGTCAAACACGAGCATTCCCTTCGGTGCGCCCGGAGGCCCCGACTCGCCGTACGCGAGGTCGGCGGGAATCCAGAAGCGGGTCTTTTCGCCCTGCACCATCAACTGCAAGCCTTCGGTCCAGCCCTTGATGACGCCGGTAACCGCGAAGGTAGCGGGCGTGCCGCGCATCACCGAAGAGTCGAACATCTTGCCGTCGGTGGTCCAGCCGGAGTAATGCACAGACACGCGGTTGGTGGTGGTCGGGTGTGCCGTGCCTGTGCCCTTTTCCAACACCTTGTACGCCAAGCCAGATGCGGTCTTGGTGGCGTCTTTCGGGGGCGCCGCGACATCTTCCGGGGCCTTGGGCGGGTTCTTGATTTCGAGCAGCTCGACATCAAACACCAACATACCCGCCGGACGGCCCGGCTTGCCCTGGTAGGCCAAGGCCTCGGGAATCCAGAGGCGCGCTTTGTCGCCAATGGACATCAATTGCAAGCCTTCGGTCCAGCCGGCGATGACGCCATTGAGGGGGAACGACGCCGGCTTGCCGCGCGCGACGGAGGAGTCGAAGCTCTCGCCGTCGGTGGTCCAGCCGGTGTAATGCACAGAAACAACGCTCTCTGCCGTGGGCTTTTCGGTGTTTTCGCCCTTCGACAACAACTTGTAGGCCAAGCCCGAAGCGGTGGTCGTCGCATCGGCGGGAGGTGCTGCGACATCGGCCGGGGCGGGCGGCGGCGGCGTGGGGTTCTCGAACTCGATGAGCTCTACGTCGAAGACCAACATGCCCGCAGGCTTGCCCGGACGGCCCATATACGCGAGGTTTTCGGGAATCCAGAAACGAACGGTGTCGCCCTTGGCCATCAACTGCAGACCTTCAGTCCAGCCCTTGATGACGCCATTGAGCGGGAAAGTCGCCGGCTTGCCGCGCTTTTTCGACGAATCGAACATATTGCCGTCGGTGGTCCAGCCGGTGTAGTGCACCGTGACCTTGGACTTGTCGCTGCTCGGCTTGTCGGACCCGCCGCCCGCCTTGATGACCTTGTAGGCGAGCCCACTGGCGGTCTTTTGGGCGTCGGCGGGCGGTGCTGCGACATCGGCGGGGGCCTTCTGCCAATCGTCGGCAGATGCAGGGTCGGCGGTGGGTGCTTTTGTATCGGCGGGGGTTTCAGCGTCGTTGTCGCCGCAAGCAAACAAAGGGACAAACAAAGCGGCGAGTAGGGTCACGTTCCAGCGCATGGACGTTCTCCGAGATTCGGTACGAGGGAAAAAAGCAGACAGCATCCGTTGCCCCCGGTCCTTGACGGTACCGGGCCGGGTCAAGCGAGAAGACGCCCCGTAACCGTTGTTGGCCCACGCGGCCCAATCCCGCCGTGCGTCCGCGGGCCCCCCCGCGCCTGCGCCTGCCACCGTGGACGCCATTCGCCTCCCCAAAACAACCAGAAAGCCCTTCTTGCCGTCATTCTGGTAGTCGGCGACCCTGTGTCATCCACCCTGCGCGCGCGCCGCCGCAGGCAGGGCCGCGCCAGTCGTGCGCCGCGGCACCCCTACCTGCCCAGCGATCCAACCCCCTCGGCGCGGTCCGCACCCCGTCCTTAGGGCGCCGCCACAAAATCGCCGTGAAGCTCCCGCCGCTGCGCCGACAGCACATGGCGCTGGAGCTTGTCCTCTGCAGCGCCTTGGAGGTCGGCGAACTGGAAGCCAAAACGCCGTAAGACGCCCGCGTCGTCTGCGTCCACGCGCAACACCCGCCCAGAAACCCGAAGCGGCGTGGAGGCGTCGAGCGCCAACTCAAGCTCGACATCGGCGCCCAGCGGCAGGTGGCCGGCGCCAACCGCTGCACAACCGCCAAGGGACAAGTCAAATACTTTCAAAGCGACGGCACCTGGCGGCTGTGCGACGGGCTGCGCAAGCGCGACCGGCGCCCGCACGCTGTCGTCCGACACGACGGCGTGGCCGCCCGCAAGGCCCCCCGCCACACGGGCTTGTGCCGCAACATCCACCGCCACACGAAAAGCGCGGCGCTGATTGTAGACCCGCACCACCTCGGGGCGCGCGAGGGAAACCACCGCCGCCTCGGGGTTTACGTCGACCGCTTCTGCATCAAAGCGGTACACGCCCTCGGGGTGCGCGATGTCGACCGTCACGCGCTGGCCGGGCTCCGGCAGCGTGGCGCTTTCGCCCAGAGTCGCCAGCCACGTGCGTCCTTCCACCCGCAAATGCGCAACCGTACCCATACAAGATTCGGCGGTGCGCATGCGAATGTGCGGACTCGGCCCCAACATCCGCCGCAGCGCCCGCGACGAGGGGTCATCCAGGCGAAAGATGCGGGACGGCGCCCGACAGCGGTCCCAAAACCGCGAGACAAAGGCGGCTCCACCTGCCGGTAGATACGCAAAGGACTGTTGGCGCACCTCAAACTGCACCTGGGACTCTGCCGCGTCTCCCCCGGAAAAGCGCCGCACCATCTCCGACGCCGCAAACGACTCGGCGCGGGTGGCACCGGTCGGACCGCTGGCCGGAAAGAACGAAACGCGGTCGGCGCACTGGGTCAAGACACCCACGGATACGTCGTTTCTACCAACAATTTGGAGGGAATGCTGGGCCTCGACCACGCCGTCGAATTGCGCCGCCGGGAGCACCGAGCGCCAACGGTTGAGCACGACCTCGACGGCACGCCGACTGCGCGCGCGGTCGTCGGTGAAGCGCTGGTGGAGCTGGTGAAAGCGGTCCAGCAAAAGGGAGAAGCGTTGCTCCGCTTGATCCAGCTCGAATGGGATTCGATCCGTTGCCGTCGCGATGACCCAGCGCCCGTCGCCGCGTCCACGGCAGACCACCCGCTCGATGTCGACGAACGGGATCTCGGTGGGCCGAATGCCAAACGTCGACTCCAGAATGCCTCCCGGCACAAACTGGAGGTGGTGGGGCCCCATCCACAAACTCCCCCGTACCGAAACCGCACCATAGCGCCGACGGGCGGGCCAGCGCACAAGGTCGCCGGGGGACCAGCGATGGGTCGTCGACAAGCGCGCGGACACCTGCAATGCCGTGAGCCACGCAGCCACATCTGCAGCAATCGCGCCTTCCACGCGCAAGGATGTCCCGGCGACCTCGGCCGACAACACCTGCCACAAGCCCATCAGCCGGGGAGTTTTGACCTCCGCCCAATCCACATGGAGAATATCTGCTGACGCACCTTCTGCGCGAAAGCACAAGCGGCGCGAGGTCAGCACCAACTGCCCGGCAACCGGCGCGTGGTCGCCCAACGTGATGCGCACGGGGCCTTCGAGCAACAGGGTCGCCGCCGCAGAGTCATCCAAGCGCGCGGCGATTTCGTCGCGGTGCTCCCCTTGCACGGACCACACTTCGTCGGCGAAGCGCAGCAGCAAGGGGCCATCGACGCCCACCCGGACGTAGCCTTGCAGCTCCGCGCGCGGACGCGACACTCGACGCGCGCCCGCCAAGCGCGTTGGGCCGGCCTCCATCACAAACACCACCTCTCCTGCGTCGAGCGATAGCGTGCCGCGTGAGGCAATGCCATCGCCCCGTGCCAACGACACGGGGAACGATGGAAGATTTTCGTTGCTGACCGCAACATGGCTCATTCGCCAACCCTCCGAACCGATTACCGTTCGCGCTCAATCGGTCGGAGATGTTGAACCTTTCGCTAAAGTGCCGAGATTAGCCGATAGCACTCGCGAGAACGGTTCGCGCCGCTTCTGCATCGAACAAAATCGGGTTGCCGCCCGCGCTGGGGTCTTCGGCAGCGGCCGCGGCCACGCCATCAAGATCCGAGTTGGGTACGCCAATCTCGCGGAGGGTGCTCGGAATGCCAAGCGTGCTGCGGAGGTCGAGAATCCAGGTCAAGAAGGCGTCGAAGTCGCCCCCCGGAAGGCCCAGAAGCCGCGCCAAGCGACCGAGACGGGGTGCCACGGCGGCCCGGTTGAAGTCGAGCACGTAGGGCATCACAACGGCATTGGTGAGGCCGTGGTGGGTGTCGTACCGCGCGCCAATCGGGTGGGCGAGCGCATGCATGCCGCCCAAGCCCTTCTGGAAGGCCGTAGCGCCCATCATCGACGCGGCCATCATCCAGCTACGGGCTTCGATGTCAGCGCCGTCTTGGGTGGCCCGAACCAAGGCGCCGTGAACGAGGCGCATGCCTTCCATCGCGACGCCGTCGGCCATCGGATGAAAGCCAGGAGCGCAATAGGCTTCGAGACAGTGGGACAAGGCGTCCATGCCCGTCCATGCGGTCAGGCGTGCCGGGAGGGCGGTGGTCAACTCGGGGTCGGCCACCACGCGGCCCGGCAACATGCCTGGATGGAAAATAATCTTCTTCGTATGGTCGGTTATATCGGTGATGACGCTGGCTCGACCTACTTCGGAACCCGTGCCCGATGTAGTAGGAACAGCGACCACGGGGACCATGCCGGCGGGGTCGATGCGGGTCCACCAATCGGCGCGGTCTTCAAAGTCAAACAACGGGCGCGTCTGGCCGACCATCATCGCGACGGCCTTCGCGACGTCGAGCCCGCTGCCACCGCCGAATGCGATGACGCCGTCGGATTGCGCGGCCTTGAAGGCAGCGACCCCCGCTTCGACATCGCGCCCGACGGGGTTGGGCCGCATGTCGGAGAACACGGCGGTTTCGAGGCCCGCCGCAGCCAAGATTGCGACGGTGTCTTTCGTGATGTCGAGGTCAACCAAGCCAGGGTCGGTGACCAACAACGGCCGCGTGATGCCCAGCTCGCGGCAGGCATCGGGGATTTCCCGCCGACGGCCGGGTCCAAATCGAACCGCGGTCGGATAGTTCCATTTGCCAACGGGAGACGGATTCTCGAGAGAAGAAGAAGAAGACATAATGACTCCGAACGCGAGGGTTCAGCGGCGAATGCGGAAGTGGAGAGACTGGGGACGGGTGAGCGCGTGGAAGCCAAGCGAGGACAACGTGACGCCGCGTCCCGACGCTTTGACCCCCACCCACGACAATGCGGGGTCGAGGTAGTCACACCGATTGAGGAAGACGGTGCCGACATCGAGGGCAGGCGCAATGGCTGCGGCGGCGGCGTCGTCCGCCGACCAAATCGAGGCGGTGAGGCCAAACGCGCTGTCATTGATGCGGGCGATGGCTTCTGCATCTCCCGAAACACGCATGACGCCCAGCACGGGGCCGAAGGTTTCGTCGCGCATGACGGCCATCGAGTGGTCGACATCGAGAAGGATACGCGGTTGCACGAATGCCGTCGACCGGTCTTCGGGACCGGGGGCCACCAAATCGCGGGCGCCAGCGGCGAGGGCAGCGTCGACCTGGGCGCGAATGTCGGCGGCGTTGCGCGTGCGAACGACCGGCCCCATCCACACGTTCGGATTGCGCGGGTCGCCTGCGTTCCAGTCCGCCATATTTGCGGCCAACCCTTCGAGGACCGCATCATAGACATCTGTATGCACATAGAGACGTTCGAGGCCGCAGCACGATTGGCCGCTGTTGAACATCGCGCCTTCGACGATGTTGGGACAGGTGAAGGCGAGGTCCGCGTCAGGACGGATATACGCGGCGTCCTTTCCACCGAGCTCGAGCCCCACACCGATAAACCGCGACGAAGCGGCTTGCTGCACGGCCAAGCCGCCGCCCACGCTCCCCGTGAAGCACACGTGGTCAACACGTTCGTCGGCGACCATTCGCCCCACATCCGGGTGGCTCGCGTGGACGTGCTGCAGCACGCCATACGGCAGACCTGCCGCAATACCGGCCGCCGTAAACCGCTCCGCGCACAGAGGCGTTTGGTCAGAGTGCTTGAGAATGACCACGTTGCCTGCAATCAGCGCAGGAACGACGGCATTGACCGCCGTAAGCAGGGGGTAGTTCCAAGGCGACAACACCAGCACGGTGCCCAGCGGGGCGCGACGAATCCGCCGCTCGAAGCCATCGATGGGGTCGGGAACGACGTCCGCCAGCGAGGTTTCGGCAATGGACAGCATATAGCGGGCGCGCGCCTCAAAGCCCCCCACTTCGCCCGGCGCCCACTTGCTCGGGCGGCCAATCTGGGCCGTGATGTCCTCGGCGGCGCCATCGCGGTCGGCGACGAAGGCATCCACAAACGCGGTGACCGCAGCGATTCGCTCGGACAGCGGCGTGGCCGCCCATGCGCGCTTGGCACTCGCAGCCGCGACAAGGGCCGTCTCGATCTCAGTGTCAGACGCAAACGAACGCTCCAACAACACCAAGCCGGTTGCGGGGTCGATGACGGAAAATCGTTCCGATGAAACAGACATAGACAACAAGCCTCGGGCAAGTGGGACTCAACCGCGCAAGGTTTCCCGTGGCTGCCCTGGCGTCAATGCACCGCGCGACAACGATTTCCATGGGATATGACATAGGACTGCTCGAAACACCGCGCCCCATGGCGCACGCGTACCCGGAGTCGCTTCCCGTGGAACAAAAAACATTGAATCCACGACCGGTGCCCCGCGTCCAAGACCTGACGCGGATTCGTGCGTCACTCGACCAGTGGCAGACGGAAACACTCCAGCGGGTCGGCGGCCTCATCGAGCAACAAAAAGAAGTAACCAGCGGCATCGCGACGGATCTTGTCGTCCTTCACAAGGAGGGGGACAACCTGCAAACCCTCGAACGCACCGACATCGAACGAAGCGGACTCCTCGCGAGCCTCACACGCGCATTCGGGCGCCGCAGCCGCATGCTCGAACGCCAAAGCGTCGCGAATCGTTTGCAAGCGCAATACGGCGTTGTCCACGAAAACCTGCGCCGCGCCAGCGTTTTTGCCGACGAGCTTCGATTGTGTGCCGTCGAGCTGGCCCAAGAAGTCGACCGCCTGCACACCGAAGTCGAAGATAGCCTTGCAGCCGCCGTAGAGGCCGAAGCGCGAATCTCCGAAATCGAAGCAGAGTTGGCGTCACTCGATGTGCACGCAGATGTGACGCACCACCGCACCCACGACCGCCTTCGCTTCGAACTCGCCGACACCCGCACCGCTGCCGCGCTGTTTGACGCCAAAGCACGCTTGTGCGCCCACGAAGTCGAACCCGCGCGCGCCCTCCGCGACACCGTGCAGCGGCTGCACCAAGAGATGGCGCATTATGTACTGGCAGCCAGCACATCGGTCGACAGCTCCGGGCGCCGCATTCAAGCATTGGGCTTGGCCGCAGACGCACCCCTCGTGATTTCCGAGCTGCAAGCCGGCCTCGAACAGCTCGACGCGGCGATGTCAGCCACCGAGGCCTACCTCGAACAAGCCCACGACCTCCTCACCCGCGTGCTGCCCGAGCTTTCGGACCACGTCCGGTCCCACGGCGTGCGCGCTGCACACGACCTCGAAGTGGGCCTCGCGGCCATCGGCGAAGTGCGCCAGTCTCGCGCCTCCGACGAGCAACTCAAGGCCGCTGCGCTCGCCGAAGTTGAGCGCTTGGGAATCGGTTGACCCCCCCGTCCTTGCCCGATGCCCGCATCGGTCCTTACCTCCGCGCCCTCCGTGCCGCGTTGCGGGCTCTTGCCCCGGACGCCGACGCATTTCCTGTCGCAGAGGCCGACCACCACCTCGCCGCCCTCGACCCGCACCTCAGCGGCCCCGTCCTGCTCCCCGCGCGCCTCGACGAACATACGGGCTTGCCGGCGTTGGAGTGGCTCGACCGCGCGCGCGCCGAGCAGGTCGTACTGCCCACCATCGACATGCCATCCCCCGCGCGCATCGAACGCGTCGCCGCCGCCGACCCCGCGCTCGCGGAGCGGTGGTTTGCGCGGCAGCGCCTCGCGCGCTGGCTGTCCCAAGCGCCGCTGATGCCCGAGCTGCGGGTTCGCGGTGTCATCGTGCGGCGAAGTGGCCAATCGGTCGATACAGTGCGCGTTTCCGTCGACCGACGCCGAGCGGGCGCCGGATGGACCCGCCTGCGCCTCGATATTCGCCACGCCGCGCAGGCATCGTCGTCGCTCCGTGCGCGTGGCGAAACCGTCGACGTATTGCCCGGATTCGCGGACTGGCTCGGACGCCACGCCTTTTCGCCCCTGTCCGCCATCTATCTCCTGCTGACCGGCACGTTCGGCCTATCGGTCCAGCGCCTCTCCCGGACCACCGTAGGCCCATTTTGGTTTCCCGGGGGACCGGCTCCCGCACCCGCTGTCGAAGGCACCGAAAACGCGCTGGTCTTGCACCTCACCACCCATGTCATCGGCGAAGACGTGCGCGCGAACGCCCAGCACGACCCCCTCGCGCCCCCCACCCAAGCGCCGGATTTGCCGCCCGCGCTGGGGCACTACCGCGCCCGACGCTTCGCGGTGTCCCCCCACGCCGTAGCTCCGCTGTCGGCGTGGTGTACGTCCCGCGTGGGCCTGGCCGATGTGGTTCCGATTCTGACCTGAAACAGCGTTCGGCCCCGCGCGTCCCCACGGCGCGCCGGCACCCGATAGACCCACCGCAACCCTCTCTTGTCGTGACGAGAAGACCATGTCCCCCGTGCCTGTGCCTGCGCCGCTTACCGCCCCCGCTACGTCCGCCGGTTGGATCGGCCAAACGCTCGACGGCCGCTTCGCATTGCGCGAAGAAATCGAGTCGACGGGGATGGTGCGCACCTTTGTCGCTGAACAGCTTGGCCTTGGTCGCCTCGTGTCCGTGCGGGTGCTCGACATTGCCGGACAAACCGGTCCCGACATCGCGTCGGCCAAGGCGGGGTTTTTGCGAGAAGCGGCAGCACTTGCCCGTTTGGCGCACCCAATTGTCCTACGCATTTACCATCGCGGTGAGGTCAACGGCGCCCCGTATATCGTCTGCGAGTTGATTCGCGGCGCCTCCTTGCAGCACCACCTCCGCCAAACGGTCATCTCACCCGCGCTCGCAATCGACATCGCCGACGAAGTGTGTCGCGCATTGGCCGTGACCCATGCCGCCAACATCATCCACCGCGGCCTGCGTCCGGCGAGCGTATACGTTCACCGCGACGCCGCTGCAGACCTCGTGGTTCGGTTGGTGGACTTTGGTGTCGCCGAAGACGCCCAGAGCCTCTCGGCGGACGACGGGCCTGTCCGCACGACGCCTTGGTATATGGCGCCGGAGCAAATCTTGCGCAACACCGTCGACGCGCGCACCGACATCTACCTCCTCGGCGTGCTGCTGTATCGTTTGCTCACCGGTCGCACGCCCTTTTCGCACCTCTCCGGCGCTTCGGTCCTGGTGGCCCATGTCCGCAACGAGCCGCCGACATTCGCCGAGGTGGCGCCCAAGTTGGATTTGCCCCCCGTCATCGAGTGGACCGTTCGCGCGTGCTTGTCGAAAGCGCCGAATGCGCGGTTTGCCAGCGCCCTCGCGTTGCGGCGCGCCCTCGCGTTGTGTCGCTTGGCCCTCCTCCGCCCCGACCGGGTCACGTCCTACCAACTCCAAGCCGGAGAACTCGTGACCGACCCCCACATCGACGAACACCTGCTCGTCAGCCAGATGTTGGTGGTGGGCTGAAATCTTCAGTTGGGTTGACGGAGCCACCAGCTCACGATGGCCAACACCAACGCTGCGCCGCTCACCCCCATCGACAGCCAAAACCACCGAGGCCACGTCGTTTCGGGCACTGTCACCGGGACCGCCGGCGCGGGCGTTGGGTCGCCGCTATCCGGGACGAGCGGTGTGCGCGGACGACCATCGAGAAGGGCGCTCAAGACTTCGGTTCCATCGGCGAAAGATGGCGAAACCAAATGCAGGCTCGCGAGCGTGGTCGGCTGCTCGCTCACATCGAAGGGGATGGTGCCCACCGACGAGTCGACGTTGAGAATGCCGTGTGCGCCCAAGAACGCAACTTTCGGGACGCCACCGGCCAAATGAACGACGTCCAACCAAGGGTCGAGGTTCGATTGCAGACGCCCCAATGCCACGCCCAACGTTGGCGACGAATCCGCGGCGACGTCGGTGTCGAGGTCGTCAGACGGCTCTTCGAAGGCCGGCTCTTCGATGGCATCGAGCTGCAACTCCGATTGTTCGTCGGCGACCAAGTCGGGAATAATCTCCGCAAGGTCGGCGAATAGGCCTCCAAACTGGTCATGCCCAGAATCTGCGGAAACGTCCTCCAACCCGTCCTCTGGCCCGACCACCCACGCCGCGCCCACGCCTTCGAGGCCATGCACCGCGGCGAGGGCCGTAACCTTCTCCGGCACCCACTCCGCCGCTTCCGTCGCGACCATTTCTCCCACGAGGCCATCCGAGAAGCATGCATCCACGGGCTGTGTGGTGAGGAGGAGGCCCGCACCTGCAGCCAACGGGGGCAAAGCCACCGAATCGAGCACGATGTCGGGCAGCCCTTGGCACAAGCCCCCGCCCACCGTGGGGTCTGCATCGCTCTCTTCGCCCAAGGCAAAGACCTCTTGCATCGCACCATCGACCAGCAGCAGCGCCCGCGCGCCCATCGTGCCCGCGACCACAATGCCGCCATCGCGAATCGACGCCAACAACAACGCGCCGTCGCAGCCGGTTTCCGCAGACGGGTGGGTGACCCGAATCGCGAGGTCGAGGCGACGGGCGACCTCCAACAGATGGTCGGCGCCCGACGCCGCAGGCAGGCACGCAAGCTCTTGGGCCATTGTCTCCCGCGCAACGCGCAGAACGGACGGCAGCACGGTGGACCAACGCGATGGCCCGAACAAGCCGACCATGATCCCACCTGCGGCGCGGACCATCACTTCGGCACCGACCCCGTGTACCGAGACCCGTACGAATTCCTCCATACCCCCCTGGCCCACCGCCCCCACCGCGCGCTCATCTGCGGCTACCGTCGCAGGAATTCGCCGAGCATCGTGCGGGGTTTGACCCGGATGGGGACCGAAGATGTCCATGCGATTCCTTATTTCGTTCGCGGCGCCTTCACCATGGGGGGGCGGGACACCGTTCCGGGGGTCCTTTCTCTGGTATACATTGAAAACGTATCGAGGATTCTTCCATGACCAATTCAGAATCCCTCGCCCCGACCGGGCCCGACGTGCCCGCGAATCCAGCGAAAGGGACCACCACTTCCCAGTTCCACCAGCAAGAAATCACGGTTGGGACCACCCTTCTGGACCGATACACCCTCGTCAAGAGAATCGCCCGCAGCGCCATGAGCGCGGTGTATGTCGCCGAGCAGCATGCGCTTGAGCGACAAGTCGCGGTGAAGGTTCTTTTGCCGTCTACGTCGACCGAAGGCCAGATGTCGGTGCTGCGCTTTCAACGGGAAGCACGGGCTCTCGCACGCATCCACCACCCCAATGTCGTGGGCCTCATCGACCATTTCACCGCCAACAACCACACGTTCTTGGTGATGGAGTACATCGAAGCGCAAACATTGTGGCAAATGGCCCGCGCCGAGGGCATCAACACCGTCACCGCCATCGAAGTCGCCATCCAACTTTGTCGCGCGCTGACGGAGCTGCACACCCACCGCATCATCCACCGCGACATCAAGCACAGCAACGTATTTGTCGAACGCGACGTCGCGGGAGAGCTCATCGTCCGATTGGTGGACTTTGGCATCATCAAAGATGACTTGGATCAGAACTGCATCACCCGACCCGATATGATCGTCGGAACGCCGCGCTTTATGGCTCCCGAGCAAGCACTGGGCGAGCCGGTCACGCCCGCCACCGACCTCTATAGCCTCGGCTCCTTGCTGTACTGGATGTTGCTCGGCCGCGCGCCATTTCAGAACCACCGCGGCACCCAAGCGTTGGTCGCGCAAATCAACGAGCCGCCTCCCCCATTCGCGCGCGTACGCGCCGACGTGACGTTTCCCCCTGTCCTCGAATGGACGGTCATGCGCTGCCTCGAAAAGCGCCCCGCCGACCGATTTCGGTCCGCCGAAGACCTCCGCGCCGCCCTCCGTGTCTGCCGCCTCGCCCTCGTCCGCCCGGACCTCCCCATTCGACTGGCGCTGCAAGACGGAGAGGTCGTGGCGACGCCCGCTATCGCCGCCCGCGTCGCCGCTATGAACGTCTGAGACCGCTGCCCCCACAACGGCCCGGCCGCGCCGCGATTCCGCGGTTTGGGGTGGGCTAACGACCGCCGGCCGGCTACCCGGAGCGCATGTCCGCGTCCGCAGTCGACTCCCACGCACCCGCCTCCCCTCGCTGGCCCGTTTTCCTGGGCCTCGTCTTGCTGCACTTGGTGTGGGGTGGGCAGTTTGGACCCGCCGATGGCGAGCTTCTTGCATGGGCCTCGCTGCGCTTCACCGCACCGTACCCGGCACCCTTCGGCGTGCTCGCGCCGCTCGCGCCCTTCATCGCCGTCTTTGGCACCGAGGCGTGGGCCTTGCGGGCGCCCTTCGCGATTCTGGCCGCGCTTCCGGTGCTGCTGGTCGGACGAAGCCCCGCCGCTATCGCCCTCGCCGCCGGCCTTCCCGTGCTCGCGGTACCGGGCGGCCTCGCGACCATCGCCGCCCCCACCGCCGTCATCTGGCTTTCGAGCCTCCGCTTGGCCACACGCGCGCCTGTGTGGTCGGGAATCCTGGCGGGAATCGGCGCATCTCTGCACCCCCTCGCGGCCTTCGTCGCGCTGCCAGCCGCCGTGCGCAGTCACCGCCCGGTGACCATCCTGGCCTTGGCCGCCGCCGCCTCTGTCCCCTTTGTCGCGGGCCCGCTCACGACCGAAGCGCCCCTTACCGGCGAGCTTTCGCCCACGGGCCTCGCGGTCGCCGTCGTCGCGTTGGGCGGCCCGATGCTCGCCCTGGCCACCCTCCCCGTCGTCGCGCGGCGCGGTCCAGGCCAGCCCTACGCCATGGCCGCAATCATGGGCGTTGTGATGGTCGTGGTCTCGGGAGCACCGGCCCCGCTGCTGGCCGGCCCCCTCGCCGCCGCCATTCTCGCGTTGGCGCCCGAAGGCGGCTCCTTGTCGCGGGCCGCCTGGCCGTCGGTGGGCGTCAACGCCGTCATGTCGGTCATGATTGCCGGCTCACTGGTGTTTCCGCTCTCGCCCTTGCCCCTCGACCCCCGCACCCGCTTCGTCGATACGACCGTGCTCGCCGACACCGTGCGGTCCTGGAACATCCCCCACGTCTACGCCGTCAAGCCGTCCGACATCGCGCGGCTGCGTTGGCACGGCGTCGCGGCCACGACGCCTCCGCCCGTTCACCCCTTGGACCTCCCCGACCAAATCGCGCTCGTGCTGCCCCAATCCGCCGACCCCGACCTCCCTTTGTTCTTGGGGTGGGACCACCGGCGGGACGGCCCCCACGCTATCGTCGCGTCCTTGCCGACGACGCCCGGAAGTCCCGATAAACCCGCCGCAGCGTGGTCTCTCTCGATTTGGACGCGCCCCCCATCGACCCCGTGAGCGCACCGACCACCGACCCCACCGTCCGCCGCTTGCTCGGCCGCTTCTGGCCCCACCGCCGCTCCTTGGCCCTCGCCCTCGTCCTCGTCGCGGCCCATTCCGCGGTTCCCGGCCTCCTGGTCCTACTGGTAAAAGTGGTCCTCGATGACGTGCTGGTGCGGCGAAACGAAGCGCAACTGTGGCCTGTCGCTATCGGCGTGACCGTCCTGTATACCCTCAACGGCCTGCTCGGCTTCGTGCGCGGCATGCTCACCCGAACGGTCGCCTGGGACGTCATCACGACCCTGCGAAGCGACGTATTCTCCGCGCTGCTGCGCCAAGAGCCAGCCTTTTTCGCGACACGGACCTCGGGCGCCCTCACCTCCCGCGTGCTCACCGATGTCGACGACCTGCAATACGGCGTGTCGGCCATCGTGACCGCCGTACAAAAGCCGCTCACACTGCTCTTTTTGGTGCTGGCCGCCCTCCAGATGAGCCCCGCGCTCACCGCGACCGCGTTGGTGGTGGCCCCCGCCGTCGTGCTCCCGGTGCGTTGGCTCGGGCATCGCTTGCGAGAACACGCCGCCGTTGGCCTCGACCAGCGCGCCCACCTCGCGGGGTTCACCACCGAGTCGTTTCGCTCTATCGAGGCCATTCAAGCTGCGGGCGCGGAGTCTCACCGTCTGGCGGGCTTCGTCGCCCACAATCGCCGGCTGCACGATGCCGCGCTGCGCAGCTTCGCGGCGCGTCTGCTGCCCTCGCCCGTGGTGGAGACCGCCGCTTCGTTGGGCGTCGCCGCCGTCATCGTGGTGGGGGGAGGACAGGTGGTCGCCGGGACCTTGGAGCCCGGCGCCCTCGTTGCATTCTTGCTCGCGATTGGACTGCTCAACGACCCCCTCAAGGGTCTGGCCGAGGTCGTCACCTTGGGCCAACGGGCGGCTGCGGGCGCTTCCGCGGCGTTTGCGTTGCTCGACCGCGCGCCCGCGATTGTCGGGGGCACGCAGCCTTTTCCGTCGGAAAACGGTCTCCCCCTCGTGTCTTTCGACAAGGTGACCATCGACTATGGCGCGGGTCCGATTGTTTCAATGTTTTCAATGGACATTGAAGCAGGTGAAGTTGTCGCATTGGCAGGCCCTTCGGGCGTCGGGAAGACGAGCCTTGCGCGCTTGCTCCCGCGTTTGCACGACCCCTACGCCGGGACGGTGCGGGTCCGCGGCGCCGACGTGCGCGACCTCACGCTCCCCGCCCTGCGCCACGCCGTCGCCGTGGTGGGACAGACGCCGATGCTCTTCGACGAGACGGTCCTCTGGAACGTACGCTTGACCTGTCCCACCGCCTCCCTTGACGACGTCGCCCGCGCGCTCCAGGCCGCCGACGCTTGGACCTTCGTGACGGCGCTCCCGGAGGGCATTCACACGCGCTTGTCCGAGGGAGGCAGCCCCCTCTCGGGCGGCGAGCGACAGCGCTTGTGCATCGCGCGCGCGTTCCTCCAAAACGCCCCGATACTCGTCCTCGACGAACCAACCAGCGCCCTCGACCCCGCCTCCGAAGCGCGGGTACAAGCCGCCCTCGACCGGTTGTGCGAAGGGCGCGCCGTCTTGCTTGTGTCCCACCGCGAGAGCACCCTCGCCCGCGCGCATCGGGTGGTGCATTTGGAGCGACCTCTTGCCCCTTGAACCGTCCCTTCACGACGACATCTTCGTGGCATACACCCGTGGCGCTATCGGGTGGCGCGAGGCCGTCTATCAAGTCGTCGCACAGATTCCCGCATCTTGTGTGCTCTCTTATGGCGACGTAGCCGCGCTCTTGGGCAAGCCACGCGCCGCACGCCAAGTCGGCTACGCCCTCGCCGCCTTAGACGCAGAACGGGCCGCGATTGTCCCCTGGTGGCGCGTGTTGCGCACGGATGGCAGCGTCGCGTTCCAAGGTGCAGTGGGGCGCGGCGCTCTCCAATGTCAGTTGTTGACGGAAGACGGTGTCGACGTGCAAAATGGCCGTGTGGACATGGCAACGGTGCGGTGGAGGCCGCAAACAATGGCATTTGTGCCCGCGGCAGACCCGGAGTAGGCGCGCCTCACACGCGGGAAGCCAGCGCCGCCAGAATCCGCTCCGCGCCGCGCATGGCCGCTCCGGGTGCCCCCAGAGCGTGCAGAGGCACTTTTTGTTGCTGTGGCAGCGACAAGAGCAGGTCCGCCAGCGCCCGCGGGTCGCGGCGTGCCACGACCTCGGGCACCACCTCCCTGCGCGCCAAAATGTTCGGGAGCGCGATGTGGTCGACATGGCGGACCAATAGACGCCCCGCGGCATAGGTCAGCCACGGCACATCGTGGGCGACGACCATCGGCACCCCCAAGCAGGCCAGTTCGAGGGTCACGGTGCCACTCTTGGTGAGGGCGGCCTGACAGTCGGCAATCTCAACCACAGACGACACCACGTCCTCGTCATCGTTCTCGGCGACCAGCCCTTCGCCCACCCACGCGAATTTCGCGCCCGGAAGCCGCTCCCGCACGACGTTTGCGACAGCCCGAAACAACGGCACATGGCGCTTGCGTTCTTGGTCCCGCGAGCCCGGCAGCAACGCAAACCGCGGCGCTTTGGGGCTCCGCGGAACGCCCGAGAGGCGGTCGACCACGGGATGTCCCATGTGTACAGCGTTTCCGCCGTGGGCCCGCATCGCGGCGGCAAACAGGGGCGGCTCGAAGTCGAACAAGCACAACAATAGGTCGTAAGCACGGGCGACATCGGCCACCCGCTCCGGCTTCCAGGCCCAAACTTGGGGCGCGACGAGCCCCACCGTCAACACGCCGTCCTCGCGGGCCCGTTGAGCAAGGGGCAAATGAAACGACGGCCCGTCTACAAAAATCGCGATGTCCACATCAGTCTGGAGCGTAGCCGCCATCGCGCGGCGGGCCGCCCACACGTCGGGCAGGCGCGGGAGCACCTCGGCGAGCCCCATCACGGCCAGCGTCTCCATTGGCACGACCTCTGCCACACCCTCGCGTCGCAAGGCCGGTCCAACGCAGCCGCGGACGTCCATCAACACAGGAAGCTCCGCTATCGCAGCCAATAGCTCCGCAGCCAGACGGTCGCCCGAAGGCTCACAACACGACACCACCACGCGCAAAGCCTGGGCCACTCTCGCCTCCGACGCAGCAGGCACCGACCCCTTTCGTGTATTCCGTTTTTCTCCGCCCCACCGGAGGTGCGCGGTTTCGATGGGTCCGGTAGACCGCCGTATGTCCGCCGCCCCGCCCGATTGTCCGCCGTCCGCCCGCGAGCTCGCGTGGGTGTGCGCCTGCGCCGTGGTGGTCGCCGCGTGCTTGCTGTGGCCCCTGCCATTGCATCTCTCCGACGCTTTGGTCACCGCGCCGACCGGCGAAGGGGTGGATCATGTTTGGCGCTGGTGGGCGCTCACCGAGGCGGGACAACCCTGGGGCGCCACGACGTCATTGGCGAACTTCCCCACCGGCTTCGCCCTGCATGGCGTGGACCCCTTCCATGCGCTGTGGGCAAGGGCCCTGGGCTGGCCGTGGGGAGGTCCTGCGGGGGGGCTCGCGGTGGTACAGCTCCTCGGCTTGACGGTGGGCGCAGCGGGCGCCTGGGGCCTCGCAGCGGTGGACGGCGCGGGGCGACCGGGACGCTGGCTCGCCGCCGCTATCGGCGTGTCGGCCCCTACGCTCGTGGGCGCCGCGGTGGACGGCATCACCGAGGGCCTCGGGCTTGGCTGGGTGGCCGTGCAGCTCGCGTTGCTGCTGGCGACGCTTCATTCGCCCCAAAAGCGGTGGCCGGCCTTGTGGGCCCTCTCCCTCGCATTGACCGCGTGGACCGGCCCCTACAATGCGATATTCGCGCTGTTGGTGGACCTTCCGGTGCTTCTCCGCGCGCCGTCCTTCTCCCGCGTCGTGGCGGGCGCGACCGGTGTAGTGCTGTCCGCGCCGGTGCTGTACGCGGCCGTCCACCTTCGCCACCTGCAACCGGGAAGTGGAGGGCGCACCGCTCCCGACCGTCCCCCGCTTGTCGCCGACTGGCGCGGCGCGTGGCGTGATGGGGCCGACATCCTCGATGTATTCTTGCCCGTGGGCCTCACCGGCCACGCGGCGGCGGCCCCGACCACTGCGTATGTAGGCGTCGTCACGCTGGGCCTCGCCTTGGTCGGCGTGGTCACCGTTTGGCGCAGCTCCCGGCGCACGCTGTGGTTCGGCGTCGGCGCGCTTGTGGCGGTACTTGTCGCCCTCGGGCCATTTCTCACGGTCGCCGGTGAGGTCGTGCAGGTCGGCACGGCGGAGCTGCGTCCTCCCGCCGCGTTGCTCGAGTGGGTGCCGGGTCTCAACCGCTTGTCCCGGTGGTACCGCGCGGGGGCCGTCGCCGTCTTGCTGCTCGCGCCCTTGGCCGCGCGGGCGATAACCGGAAGACGTGCCGCGACCGTCGCTGCGATGTGTGTGTTGCTCGACGCGCGATGGGGCGCGCCCGTGCCCTTTCCCGTCCCGTGGGTGCCCGTCCCCTCCAACCCAACGTGGTCGACGCTCGGAGGCCCGGTCGTCGACCTGCCTCCGATTCATCCCATCGGCCAAGCGGGCTTTCTCGCCGACCACAACCTGCTCGTCCAGATGGTCCACCAACAGCCAACCTCGGCCACCGACGAGGGCATCGAAGGCGGGAGCCCCCTCCCTGCGGGGCTTCGTACGCTTGTCCACCTCACCCAGACCACCCCCCCGGACGCCCCCGCGCGCGCGAAGTCGGCTATCGCGTCTCTCCAAGACATCGGCTACACGGGCATCTTGCTCTACCCCGACCGATTGTCGCAAGCGACCATCGACCTCCTGGTCGTCGCCGCCGGGACAACACCCCAGCCCCTCGACAACATCGTCTATTTGCCCTTTCCGGCAGGCTCGTTGTCCCGTCCCCCTCCCCCGCCCGCCGAGGCCCCATGAATCCCGCGTCTGACCACCCGCCCCTCCCCCTCACCGACGAGGCCGTTGTGCAGGCCTACACCGCCCGCGCGCGCCAGCTGTTGGCCGAAGCCGCCAATCCCGCCCATGTGGGCCCGATGGCGGCCTACTTGAAGACCACGCAACCGTTCTACGGCGTCAAAAAGCCGGCCCTCACAGTCATCTTTCGGGAACTGAAACCAATCGCGATCCCGAATGGGGACACCGCTATCGCGATTGCCCGCGACCTCTACCGGGGCACCCACCGCGAAGAGCAATACCTCGGCATCGAGCTGCTCCTGTTTCACAAACGGTGGATTCAACGCGACTACTTGCCGATTTACCTCCAAATGGTCCGCGACGGCGCCTGGTGGGACCTCGTCGACCCCATCGCCGTTCACCTCGTGGGCGCGGTCTGGAGCGCCCATCCCGCCGAGGTCACCCGCCTCGCGGACGCGTGGGTCACCGACCCGGACCCCTGGATTCGCCGCACGTCCCTCATCGGCGTGCTGCGCCACAAAGCCGCGACGGACACCCCCCGCTTGTTCGCGGCCTGCCGCACCCTCGCGAGCGACCGCGACTGGTTCGTGCGGAAAGGCATGGGGTGGACGCTAAGGGAATATGCAAAGACCGACCCGGTGGCCGTTCAAGACTTCCTCACCGCCCACTGGGACGCGCTTTCGGGCTTGACCCGGTCTGAAGCCAGCCGCCACCTCCGCGCAGCAGGCTGGGAACCTCCCGCGTCAAAATGAACGGCGATTCAGTGAATGGCGATTCAGTGAATGGCGATTCAGTGAACCGTCATTCAATACCGTCACTCAATATCGGGCAGCGGCTCGCGGAACGCGGGGTCGAGGCCCTCTACACGGTCGACCGCGCCTTCACCGCGCACCATCCACAAGGCGTAGACGGGCAAGTCGCGCTTGTCGAACTTGGACTGGTAGTTGGTGGTGACGTCGTCATCGCCCCACGGCGCGCCGACTTTGCGCACATCGTCGGAGCGGCCCACGACATCGAGGGGCAGTCCCTCGGCACCCGCGGCGAGGAGGTCGAGGTTGGGCGCGTGGTCGCTCTTCAAGCGAAGGCGCGCCCCCGGACGCAAGGCCCACGCCGCGAAGCTCGCGAAGTAGCGCCCCATCAAGCGCTTGCCGGAGTGGCGGTCTTTCATCCAAGGGTCGGGGTGGTTGACGTAAATGCCGCTCAAGCTGCCCGGCAAGAAGAGGTCTTCGAGCCACCATGCATCGTAGCGGGCGATGCATGCATGGGAAATGCCCTTGGCGCGCAGCTTTTTGGCCGTCAACACCACCCGCTTGTACCGGATTTCGATGCCCACCCAGTTCCATTCAGGGTGACGCGCGGCCATCCCCGACAAGAAAAAGCCGTTTCCGCACCCCACTTCGAGGTGCAGCGGGGCGTCGCGGTCAAAATATTCGTTCCAGCGTCCTTTCCACTCCGGCGCTTCTACCGCCGTGAGCACCGGACGCCCGAACGATGCGTGCAGCTCGAGGTACGGGTTGATTTCCGGATTTTGTCCGTTGCCGTGGATAGTGCTTCGAAACGGGACATCATGGCGACCGCGAGACGTCATGGCTGGTTCCTTGTGGCAGCCCCGTCCAGCACACCTTGGCCAGACTCGGCGTTTTCACGCCATTCGGAGCCGTCTTCGTAGATTTCTTTTTTCCAAATCGGGACACGCGCCTTCAACGCGTCGATGGCAAACCGACTCGCCTCATAGCACTCCCCACGGTGGGGCGCCGATACCGCAATGATGATGCTGGCCTCGCCTACAGGCACGGTGCCCGTCCGATGCAGCATCGCAACCCGCGCGCCGGGCCACTGGGCCGTCACTTGGTCGCCAATCGCCGCCATTTCGGCCTCGGCCATGCCCGCATACGCCTCATAATCGAGCCGAAGCACGGTTCGCCCGCCGAAGGTGTTTCGGGTGACCCCATGGAACACCAAGATGGCCCCGGCGCCCGCATGGGCCACCGCGGCTTCCACCCGTGCAGCATCGAGCGGTCCATCGAACAGTTCAAACACACCGACCTCCAGCCGTTCAGCCGCCACCCAACGGGGGCACGAGGGCCACTTCGTCGCCCGCCGCCAGGACATGCTGCGGGGAGACATACGTTTGTCCTACGGCGTACATCACCCGGAAGTGCTGGGCAGCTTCCGCCGGAAACAAGCGCGCAAAAACGTCGGAAGCGGTGGAGCCCACAGGGACCGTTACCGTCAGGCGCCCCGTGCCGAGGCGTTCCCGAAGACCGGCGAATACGCACACGTCAACTGCGATGGAGTCCGATGATTCGCGCATTGTGGCTCCCAAAAGTGGCGAGGGCACGCGCGCACGACGCGGCGCACCCCACCCAAAGTCGGATATCATGATGGCATGCGTTCGACCCGACTCCCCTTGTGCTTCGTCGTTGGCCTCCTCGTGGCGTGTGGGTCCGACGAACCTGTGCTGCCGGGCGTCGTGACACCGCGTCTGCAGGCGCAAGAGCCCACCGCGGCGCCCACCGAGCCGGAGGCCTACGAGCGCCCCGCAGGTGTTCTGGTGGATGTTCAATACTTGTGCAGCCACCCCCTCACCACCATTCGTGGTGAGGTGCTCGACCAGCTCGGCCGACTCACCGAATCGTCCACCTTGCCTGCGGGTCAAGGAGAAGAGTTGGTGCTCGAACGCGGCGCGTTGCGGGTGGTGGACGACCGGATCTACATGATTCGTCTTCCGCTCCCCGAACCCATGCGCAGGGCCGATGTGTTGCGGGTTGTCGGTTTGCCGCCCCAAGTTGGCGAGACCATCCTCACCCACCGAGAATACCGGCTCAATCACGAACGTGGATTTCGACGCATTCGAATGAAACGCCAATCGCGCAACAATGAGCTGGTGACCGAAGTAGAATTGTGGCACTTCATACCTGGCGAACACATTCAACGACGCTGACGAGGCCACCGAACCGATGGTGAACCGCGCTCCCCCCACCACGTCACTCTTCGACCTCGTCGTAAGGTTGGGCGTTTTCGTGGTGTCGGCCGGGTGTTCGGAGCTGGTCATTCGCGGCGCAGACCCGTCCCTCCCCGAAGCGGTGGTGGTCACGGAAACATTTGTGCAGACCGCCCAAACGCGCCTCGACCTCCTGCTTGTGGTCGACGACACCCCCTCGATGACCACCGTGCGCGAAGTGTTGGCCCAATCGAGCGACGACCTCCTCGACGCCCTCGCCGAGAGCGAAATCGCCTGGCAGGTCGGTGTGACCGCCACCGACATCACCACCGAAGCGCGGGGCGAATTGTTCGGCGACCCTTGGATTTTGACCCCCGCGACGCCCGACGGCGCGACCGCCCTCGCCCGTGCATTGGCCGTCCCCGATGGACGTGCGCCAAGCGGCGGCCTCGGCGCGGCCACCTTGGCCCTCACGGAGCCTTTGCGGTCGACGGCCAACGCCGGCTTTCGACGTCCAGATGCGGCGCTGCTCGTCGTCGTGCTCTCGGACTCCGACGACATGAGCAGCGGTGTGCTCGGTGTGGACCCTGCCGATGCGTTCCTCGGGTTGCTGCAAGACCAGGCCGACGAACATGGCCACGCCGCGCGCCTGTCCGTGGTGGTGGGCGCGCCGGGCTACGGCTGCACGGGGCCGTGGGGGAATGCGCTTCCTGGGGACATTTACGCACAGACGGCCATCGCAAGCGGGGGGGTCGTCGCGAGCATTTGCGACGCCGACCTCGTGTCGGTGCTCGCAGACCTCAGCACCGACGTACAAGAAGGCGCACGCCGTTTCCCATTGCAAGCCACGCCCGTCGAAGACAGCGTGCGGGTGCAGATTGACGATGTTCGCCAAGACGACGGTTGGCGCATTGTGTGGCGCCCTCCCGCGATTGTCCTCGACACCGCCCCGCCGCCGGGCGCCGAAATCGCGGTCCGCTACACCGTCGCTGCGGCGAGCCCATGATGACCGCGTGGCTCTTCGTTTTCGCGGCGCACGCCGCTGTACCGGTGTGGGCTCCCGACCTCGGCTCCGACCCTTCGGGCTTGGTGTCCGGCGGCGACCCCGGCCAGTGGGAGTGGGGCGCTATCACCACCGGCCCCGAGAGCGGCTGGACCGGCGCGTCCGCGTGGACCACCCGCCTCGGCGACGTCCACATGAACGACTCCGACGACACCCTCACCCTTCCGAGCCTCGAACTCGACCCCACCGCACATCTCGTGCTCGTCATGGAGCATTGGTACGACTTAGAGCCCGGCGGCGGCGATAGCGGGCAGCTCGAAGGATGGGACGGCAACGCCTGGACCCCCATCGACGCGGTAGATGGCCCGTTTTGGGTCGAAGGAAGCAGCGACGGCTGGCGCACCGACTACTTCGACCTCAGCGGAACGCCCAATCTCCACCACGTTCGACTGCGCTTCTTCGCAGACACACGCGGCGCACGCGACGGCTGGACCGTTGGCGGTCTCCGTGTCGTCGATGGCGACCCCGTTCCCCCGCGTGTCGTGCTGCTAACCGCCCCGACCGATACCCAAGACATCGTCGGACCCTACCCCGTGCGCGTCACAGCCACCGACGACGACACCGTAAGCGCCGTCAACCTCGTGTGGTACGCCGGCGATGGTGCCCGCACGTCCCTTCCCCTCTCCCGGAACGGTGACGACACCTATGACGGCGCGCTCCCCGGCGCAGACCCCGGGACGGCGATGGTGTGGTGGGTCGAAGCCACCGACGCAACCGGAAACCTGGGCTTTGCCCCCGGCCCGACCTTTCGGGTCTACCTCCCCGCCCCCACCGCGCTCTCCGCCCCCGATGGCCGCATTGTCGACACCCATGTCCCCTTGACGTGGACGCCTCCCGATAGCATTTGGCCCGTCGACCACTACCAAGTGTTTCGCGACACCCGCCTCGTCGCTACGAGCACCCGACCGAGCGTCGAAGCGCCTTTGGGCATGGGCAACAACGTGTTTACGGTGTCCGCGATGTTTGCCACCGACGGCGGCCTGTTCGAAGGGGACCCCAGCAATGCGGTCGCGGTCGACGGCTATCCCCCCGCCATTTTGCGCATCGCGCCGGCATCGGCATGGCCGGGAGACACCGTCCGCGTGGAGCTTCAGGGGCGCTATCTGCTGCTGCAAGACGGCGATGTGTCGCTCTCGCTCGGCGGCGACATCACCATCGAAGACATCGATGTGGTCAACGTAGACACGCTCAGTGCCCGGATCGTCGTCTCCGATGACGCACAACCCGCAACCATCGACGCCCTCCTACGCACCGGCGACATCACCGTCCAGGCAGAGCAAGCCTTCACCATTCGCAGCGGCGACTCGCGTCCCCAAGTGCTTGCGGTCGACCCACCCAGCTTGCTGCGCGGCGCCCAAGCCAACGTACAAGTGCGCACCAACGTCAGCCTCCCCGACGACACCCGCCTCGTGACCGGCGCAGGCGTGATTGTGGAGCGCATTTCGCGCATCGACGACCAGACGGTCCACGCTACGCTCACCGTCACCCACGACGCACCCCTCGGCGACCAAACCATCGAAGTCGACGTCGGCACGCGTATTCTCACAGGTGCAACCGTCAGCATCCGCAACCCGGAACCGGACACCAAGAGCCAGTGCGGCAGTCTCCCCCCCACGATGCCGGGCCTATGGACGATATGGGGCGTTTGCGTCGCCTGGGCCCGCCGCCGGAAAGCACGCAGTTTTACCGATTTCACCGCACACACAAAACGAACACGTTTTTCTGGACGCGCCCTTTTCATTCGCATAAAGCACGATCGCTGTGGCTATCTGTCGAACGATTCGCAGTAACACAAGCCCGCAATCTGCCGAATTCCCACCCGATGCGCACAGATTCCCTATCGTGTGTGTCGGATAATTCGCATGGACGTGCTACGATTCCTGCAGTCTGGAGTCGGAATGTCCAAAACCACCCCCCCACAAACCAGTCACCTCGCGCTGGTCCAATCTGAACAATCGGAAGCGCGCTGCTGTGCGGCATGCGGCTCAGACCGCCTGCCGGAAGAGCCTTCTTGCGCCACCTGCGGCACCGAGCAGCCCGCTGCCGGCTGGACCCGCATCATGGTGAAAGGCGCCACGCCCATCGACGACGCCGACGAATGGCAGATTGAAGCCAGCCTCAAGGCCATCGGCCCCGTGTTGCGCAGCCGCGTGCAGTCCCATGTCGAGGGGGCGGAGGCAGCGACGGTGGGCGTGATGTCCATGGTCAATGACCCCGGCTTGTTTGCGGCCTTCGAGCGACGCGGCCGCTCTCTGACCAATGCGCGTCATCATACCATCTTGTCGCCGATGTGTACAGGTCGCCATCGCGGCCGTCCGTATCGGATCGATCGCCGAATTCAAGCTCCGCGCCTATCAACCCAATTGGGTCAGTTCACCGGCGACATCGTGGTCGACATGGTGAAGGACTTGGCGGAAGGGCTCGCGATACTCAATACAAACGGCGTCATTCACGGCAATGTCTGCATCGACACGGTCGCGATTATTCACGATGTTGATGGACCCCAGGCCGTATTCGTGGAGCTACCGCCAATTGGCGTCGGGCCTTGGATTCAAGGGTCTGCGCCGGAGGTCATGCGTGGCGTGCCCGCCGATTCCCGCACCGACGTCTTCGGTTTGGGCTTGGTCTTTTGGGCATTGGTTACCGGTCGCAACCCCCGCGAGGCCTCGCGGTCAAGCTGGGCCGACGAGCGACCGGGCCCCGCATTGAGCGTCAAGGGCGAGCTTGCGCTGAAAGAGCCCCAAAAGTCGCTCCTCCGCCGCATGATTGACCGGGACCCCCGCTCGCGGCCCCAGAATATGAAGGAAGTCATCGAAGGCTTGCATGGCCTTGCGCCTGCGCCTGTGGTGCTCGACGCGCCCCATGCTTCCACCCGCCCGTCGATTCCTCTGCCGTGGATTGCTGGCGCCGCCGCAGCGGTGCTCCTCGGTGTTGTGGGTGTCGGCGTCGGACTGTCGGGCGTGGGCACAGAAGCCCAGACGCCGATGGTTACGGTGACCCCAGCCGCCGCTCCCTTGGTCGCCGCGCCGCCGCCGGAGGTCCCCGCGGAACCGGTTGTTCCCACGGAACCCGTTGCTCCCACGGAACCCGAACCAGAGCCCGAGGTTGCACCCACGGAAGTCGTACCGGCGCCGGCACCCGCAGTCCCCGTTGCACCGCCGCCGACAGAGCCCACCGGCACGGCGTCGGCCGAGGTTGGCTCCGCGCCTGCCCCGCGTACGTCTGCGCCGGTGCCGCCGCCCGCCGAACGCCAAGGCGGTTCTGCGGAGGCCCCGCCCGCGACGGCTCCCGCGCCGACTCCCCCGAGGTCCCCTGCTCCGCCGCCTGCGGGAGAGGCTTCTACGCCCCTCGACGGCCGTTGGAGCGGCATCGTGCATGGTCGCCCCACCGACATCACCATCGTGTCGCGCCCCGACGGCACCCTCTCCGGCACCGCCGACATCAAGGTGGGCACGCGGGTGGAGCAGCACCCGATTCGCGGGCGCTATGAAATCAACAACGATGGCTCGGCGACGGTCAGCATCTCCCTCGACACCGAGCGCGCCGCGTGGACGGGCAAAATGCGGGGGGGGCAAATGTCGGGAGACGTCTACCAGTATGGACGGGTGCGCGGCACTTTTGAGCTGTCGCACTGATTGCCGTGCGCTGAGAGCCTGACTTTCCCCCCCAAACACCCGCAAGAAAAAACACATAGACGGGTCGCACAAGCCGGAGCGAATCATCAACGCTCCTGCCGCGCATTTGGGCTTGCTGGCATTCAAAACGCACGAAAACGCCGGACAACGCGACTTCCTACGGTGCCAACATCCGCGAAGGCAGGCTGGGCGGGTGGACGACGCGGCCCTTGTTCGCGAAGCTAGCGGCATTCGGGACGACCCGGAACGACTTATTGCGGTCATTCGGGCGCTTGTCGCATAGGAGAACGAATACCCAAACGCGAGACCGGAAAACAGGCAGCGATTCTCCGCGCGCGGTCTTCAACGACCACCCGCAATCGCCATTCTCTATCCCTCCCATTTCGTAGATTTGGAGGCGGTCCCCGTTCCGTCAAAAAAACCCATGAGGCATCCGCGCTGGCTTCCCATCATTCGGTGGGAGACTCGTCCAACGCGACATCCGCGCGGTCAACGGCACCCCGACGAGGGCGCCCGACCTCCGACACCCGCACCAAGCACAAAGATGGATGGCGGGGCGACATGCTCCCGCTGCAGGGCGTCTTCCCCATCACTCCCCCTCCCCTTGGTGGAGAAGGTACTCCTCGTTGA
>CAZCUX010000016.1:49560-90273 GCA_964502005.1 uncultured Enterobacterales bacterium | reverse complement strand
CGCGCTCTAGCCAGCCGTCGTCGATGCCCATCGGGAGGGGCGGGGTGTCGTCGGGGGGACGGCAGCCCAGCGACAACAGCAGCACCAAGCACAAAGATGGATGGCGGGGCGACATCAACGACTACTCCACGGCGAGCGGTGTGACCGTGAGGGACGCGGCAGACAATCCGATGGGGCCCGAACCCAGGTCCACGGTGCCCCCAGAGACCGAGGCGGTCAAGTGTTGTGCTCCCCGTGCCAGAGTGCCTGTCGCGTCTACCCCGTAGCCAACGAGGTGCCACGACCAGGAGCTCGGCCCTGTGCGGGTGAGCGGCACATCCAGGTGGGTTGCTCGACCAAGCACCTCCAGGCGGAGGACGGGATTTGTTTCTTCATTGACAATACGAGCGGCGAGGGTCTTGCGCGCGTCGTTGCTGGTGATGGACATGAACTCGCCCAGGTTGCCCGCTCCCACCAGCGCGCTCGCAGTAGCGGTGAGGTCCGCGACGCTCACGCCGTAGCCCACAGGACCGGGGATAGCATCCGGCGGGCCGCTGCAGGCTGTCGTGAGGCGGACGCGCGGGAACTGCGCAGAGGTCCCACCGGTGACCGTCCATCGGTTGATGCCGACATCCATCGCAACCGGCAGGTCGAGCTCGGGCTGGGCGGGTGTCAGCACAAACTCTTGTCCGAGGAGTCCAAAAACGATTTCGCTGGCTCCCGCGAAGTCGAGGACCTCTACCCGCGAGAACGTGGCTCCCCGCAGCTTTCCAGGCCCGCCGTCTTTGAGGAGGATACGGTGAGACCAGCCGGGGAAGGGCACCACGCGGGCATCCAGCGAACCGGAGGACGTGCCAGAGCAAGCCTGCGCGGTCTCGGTTCCGAGGACGCTGACGATAGCGGGAAGGGACCGGATGGACCACTCATCGGAGGTTGGGGGGCCGTAGTACATGATGGGTCCCTCGTTGAAGGCGTAGTCACCGCACCCACCCACCTCGGTCCCCGCGTGGGTCTCGTCGCTCAGGTAGAGGTCCACGGTGCCTGCCCTGTCGGCGCCTCCGAATGGGTCGGGAACGAACCGCCAGGCTCCCCGCCTCTGGCGTTCGATATCTTGGGGTTCCACCGGGAAATTCACGGAGCCACCATGGTTGGCGTAGCCGCTCGATGTCGGCTGGTAGAGCACCCCGCCTTTCGGAACGTCAGCCTTTGCCGCTGCCAAGTCCGCAGGGGAATACTCCCAGTTGTCCTCGTCGCCATCTGGAGGGGTGGAAGGCCAGCCGTTGATGACCACCTTGACCTCTCCTGCGGGAAGCTCCACGCCAAACGAGCAGAGGCAGGCAGGTTCGCCGAAATCATCGGCGGGTGGGGACGCTTTGCCGCCCATGAGGCATTTCGGCTCGCGAACGGTGTCCGTAGCGGTGCTGTCATCTTCTTTAGACGGGTCACTCGGCGTGTCGGAGCCGACGGCCCCGCCCGTGTCGCTAGAAGAATGACAGATGCGAATGCCACAGGGGACCTCCTTCGCGACTTCACACGCCGGCGCGGCAACCAGCAACGGGGTGGTCAAGAAAGCGAAGCTTGCCCATTGGGTGGGGTACGCATGAAGAACTCCTGCTCGTTTCTTCTTCGTAAGATGTCGAAGCCTGCCAAGCAACACTACGATAATGTCAACGGACTGTCAACCCAGTCCAATATTGTCACCGAAAAATTCCTCGGAAACGCCCTCCCTGCGCGCGAGCGGTGTTTCACTGCGGGCCCGCGGGGTCGCAACACCCCACACAACGGCCCTTCACGGCACCCCGACCGGAGCCTCCCCGGTTGGTCCTACCGCCCTTCGCCCCTCCCGCGCCTCCACCCACCCAACGCACCCCGGACGACGAAGACCCAGCGCTGATTTCCGTGCCGCACACAATTCGCGACAACGATGGGGAGCAAGGGAAGGTCGCCGAACCTGGCTAGCGAGCGCCCGCCCAACGCGCCAACTTTGGTCACCACGCCAACCCGTTTCGCGAACGAGCGTGGACGTACAACGATTGAAGACCCCCCATAATCCACCGTTTTACAGGACGATTTCGGAGCAACGACGATGCGTTCAGCCGGATTGATGCACCATTTCGCGTCACCCACCTGAACACAAGATAGCCTGTTTATGTCCATAAAAACAGCATTATACCCAACACAATATAAAAACACAAGTCCGCAACCGCTACACTTGCACTCCAAATCTAACAGTGACGCTGTCCACCCTATAAAATAAAGCGCAAAAGATAAGACGCTATCGCACGTCCATCGCATAAGCGCGCGCCAGCCGTTCCGGCGACACCCCCAAGTGCCACGCCGTCCGCAAGGTCCACATACGCGCCGTGGTCGCCCAAAAGCCGCCGCGCTGCCACCTCCGCGCAGATGTCCCGAGCGTACAGGGCAGCACCCGCCCGGGCGAATGGCACAAGGCGCGCTGGCACCAGCCAAGGTCCTCCATGAGAGGCCACGGCGGGAAGCCGCCCACACGCCAAAAGAACGCCGCGTCGGCCCACTGGCCCATGTCTCCCGTACAAGAACCCGTGGCGCGGGCCCGCGCGTTCATCCACGCGGCGGTCACCCGGAGCCGGCGGTCGGCGGGCGCAAACCGCACCTGAAAGCAGCCCCACGGCCCCGGAGCCGCCCGGAGCGCGGTCCCCGCGCCAGCGGGAATGCGGGTGTCCGCGTGGACAAACCAGAGGCGGCCCGAAGTCACGCCGGCCGCACCCGCGTTCATCTGCACGCCACGTCCGGGGGGCGACCGCAGCACCACCGCCCCGGCGTCTGCGGCGATGTCGCGCGTGTGGTCGGTGCTCCCGCCGTCCACCACGCGCACTTCATCGACCTCGCGCGACAACGCCGTCACCAGCGGCCCAATGACCAACGCCTCGTTGCGCGTCGGCACCACCGCAACGACGCGCGGGTTCATGCGCGGACGAGGGCGTCCACGATTTCGGCGACGCGCGCGGCGGTGTCGGGGCGGCCTTGGGAGGTTGCGGCCGCAGCCATCGCGGCCAGGCGGTCGGCATCGGACACGAGCGCCGCGATGTCGGCGGCGGCCCGGGCGACATCCAGGTCGCGCTCAATGACCACCATGGCCGCGCCGACCCCTTCGAGTCCGCGCGCGTTGCCCTCCTGGTGGTTGTCGGTGACGTTGGGCGACGGCACGAGCACGGAAGGCAGGCCCACGACCGTCAGCTCAGCGAGCGTAGACGAGCCCGCCCGGGCCACCACGAGGTCGGCGGCGGCGTAGCTGTCGGGCATGCGGTCTTCGTAGCCAACCAGCACCACGCCTTCGGGGGGCTCGCCCAGCGCGGCCTTCACGGCGTCGATGTACTTCGGACCCGTGACATGCAATACCTGAAATGTACGTCCGGGATGGCGTGCGAGAGCAATACCGAGGTCATTGATTGCTTGTGCGCCAAGGGAGCCGCCCACCACCAATACCACCGGCCGGTCTGCGGACAAGCCGTAGCGGCTGCGCGCGGCGTCGGCGTCCCCTTGCGTGACCCGCGGCTGCACAGGGCAGCCGACCACTGTGCGTGGCGCGTTTCCGGGCAAGCGGTTGCGGGTGGCCTCGTAGGTCAAGAAGACCTGCTTGGTAACCCGCGCGCACAGCCGGTTGGCCAAGCCAGGCGTTACATTGGCTTCATGGATGGCGGTGGGGATGCCAAGTGTCCACGCCGCAAGAACCGGGGGGGCAGATATATATCCGCCTACGCCCACCACCATGTCAACCCCCAACCGACGCAGCAACCCGCGCGCAGCCCACACCGAGGACAGCAGCCCAAATGCAAACCGCACTTTGGCCACAAGCCCACTGCGGGGAAACTGGAGCGCGGGCGCCGGATGAAAGGGAATTCCCCGCTCCGGCACCACACGCCCTTCCAAACGCTCGGGGTCACCGATATACACGATGTTGTGGCCGCGTTGTGCGATGGCATCGGCCATGGCCAAGGCCGGATACACATGTCCGCCGGTGCCGCCGCCGGCCATTGCGATGGTGCGCGGTGCACCGCTCGGGGTGTTGCCCATCTTGTCCTCCGGGTGCAGCGCTTCGTCGAGGCGGCGCTGCCCACCAAAGACATCCACATAACCGGTCTGTTGTTTCCCCGTTCGCCCCCAACGCTTGCCGGGGCTATGACGTGTCGTCGAACGTAAACTTGTATCGTCCCCCCGCCCGAGAGAAGTCACCATGAAGAGCTACAACCGAGGACTGTTCCTCTGGGTCTTCCTGGTCCTGGTCCTAATGGCCGCATTTGCGATGGTGAGCGAGTCCGGCTCCGGACGTGAAGAGGTCATCCCGTTTTCGGAGTTGGTGCAGCTCGTCAAAGAACGAAAGGTCGACGACCTCGAAGTGCGGGGCTTCGAAATCACCGGCGTGCGCAACGACAAAGCGCGCATCAAGAGCATCGGCCCCGCCTACAACGATTGGTTCTTGCAGCTGTTGAGCGAGCAAGGAATTCAACACCGCTTCGAGGCCGAGCCGGAAATCAGCGCCGACACGCTCATCACCACCGGTGTTCCGGTCGTTTTGATTGTCGTGCTGTTCTTCTTCTTCATGCGGCAGCTCCAAGCGAGCGGCGGCAAAGCGATGAGCTTTGGAAAGTCCCGCGCACGATTGCTCAATGAGTCCGGGCGCAAGGTCACGTTCACCGATGTCGCCGGAAACGACGAAGCCAAAGAAGAGCTCGAGGAGGTCATTCAGTTCTTGCGAGACCCCCGAAAGTTCACCCGTTTGGGGGGGCGTATTCCGAAAGGGGTCTTGTTGATGGGTCCGCCCGGAACCGGAAAGACGCTCCTCGCGCGGGCGGTCGCCGGAGAAGCGGGCGTGGCGTTTTTTAGTATTTCTGGTTCGGACTTCGTCGAGATGTTTGTCGGCGTCGGCGCAAGCCGCGTGCGCGACCTGTTCGAGCAAGCCAAGCGCCAAGCGCCGTGTATTATCTTCGTCGACGAAATCGACGCCGTTGGCCGGCACCGCGGCGCGGGAATGGGTGGCGGACACGACGAGCGGGAGCAGACGCTCAACCAGATGCTCGTCGAGATGGACGGATTTGAGAGCAACGAAGGCGTCATTTTGATGGCGGCGACGAACCGGCCCGACGTATTGGACCCCGCCCTCCTCCGGCCTGGCCGCTTCGACCGCCGCGTGGTGGTCTCCAACCCCGACGTCAAAGGGCGCGAAGGAATCCTGGCCGTTCACACCAAGAAGACACCGCTCAACGAAGATGTCGACTTGGCGATTCTCGCAAAAGCAACGCCGGGCTTTAGCGGGGCAGACCTAGAGAACTTGGTCAATGAAGCGGCGCTCATCGCCGCCCGTGATGACAAAGAGCATCTCTCGATGGCCGAGTTCGAGCGCGCCAAGGACAAGGTGTCGATGGGCGTCGAGCGGCGCAGCCTCGTGGTGTCTGCCAAAGAGCGGCGCCGCACCGCGTACCACGAAGCCGGACATGCGATTGTGGCCCGGTTGCTCCCCGACTCCGACACCGTCCACAAGGTCACCATCGTCCCGCGTGGCCGCGCCCTCGGTGTTACCCAAATCTTGCCCGACGAAGACAAACTGGGCGCCACCGCCAACGAGCTCGCCAGCCGTTTGGCGATGTTTATGGGCGGTCGCGCCGCAGAGCTGCTCAAGTTCGGAGAAATCAGCACCGGCGCCGCCAATGACCTCAAGCAAGCCACCCGCATCGCCCGGGCGATGGTCACCGAGTACGGCATGAGCGAGAGCATCGGCCCCATGAGCCTCAACGAAGAAGGCGAAGTCTTCCTCGGCCGCGACCTTGGCCGCACCCGCGCCATCAGCGAGTCCACCGCCAAGCGCATCGACGACGAGGTCAAGCGAATGCTCACCGAAGCCGACAACCTCGCACGGAGCATCTTGCGCCAGAACCCGCAAATCCTCGAGCGCTTGGCCTCCGAGCTGCTCGAAACCGAAACCGTCGAAGGGCGCCGCTTCGAAGAGATTGTGCAGGGCCTCAACCCGGTGTACCCCGTACCCCAGTCGGCGTGAGGGTCCCATGACACCGCGTCCTTTGGTGGTGGGCATCCTCAACTGCACGCCCGATTCTTTTTTTGACGGCGGGCGCTACACCGCATTCGACGCACAGTTGGCCGCCGCCCACCAAATGATACAAGACGGCGCCGACGTGCTCGATGTTGGCGGAGAGTCCACACGACCCGGCGCCGCGCCCGTGGACGCCGAAGAAGAATGCCGGCGCGTGCTGCCCGTACTGGCCGCCCTACGCGACGTCGTACCCTTGAGCATCGACACCACAAAGCCCATCGTCGCCGAACGCGCGGCGGAGGCAGGCGCCACTTGGCTCAACGATGTCAACGGCTTGACCGACCCCCGCCTCGCCGATGTGAGCGCCGCGTTCGAAGCCACCGTCGTCATGCACACCCGCGGCACCCCCCGCACCATGGGCCAACACACGCAATACGACAGTGTCGTCGACGACGTATGCGCGTTTCTGGCTGCCGCCGCCGCACGCGCGCGGTCGCCCCACATCTACATCGACCCTGGCATCGGATTCGCGAAGACGGCCGCGCAGAGCCTCACCTTGCTGCAGGCGACCCCGCGACTCGCGGCCCTTGGCTGGCCGGTCTATGTTGGCGCCTCCCGCAAGAGCTTCATCGGGCAGACGCTTTCGCTGCCCGACCCGAACGACCGCTTGGTGGGCTCCTTGGCGGCCGTCGCCGCGGCCTACGCCGGCGGGGCCACGGTATTTCGGGTCCATGACGTTCGCGAGACACGGCAACTGCTCGATATGTTGCACGCCATCGCTCTCAGCGCGCACCATCTCCCCACGTAGCCACCGCGAAAGTGCCCACGTCGAGCGCTTCTTGCTCGTCGGCCAAGATGCGCGGCATCGTGCCTGCCCCCATCAGCGCGACGTCTGCGATGTCTTGGGCCGTGCGCCCTGGGACCACACTCGTCATGGCGGGGCCGCTTCCTCCACCACCGCTCTGGCCGTGGCAGCCCGCGCACGAAATCGCGTAGACCGACGCGCCAGGGTAGAGCGTATCGCCCGTGTCGACGAGCACTCCCGGCTCTACGCCCTCACATTCGGCGCCTTCGGAGATCCAGTTCCAGACCGTCTCGACAGCGTCTTCAGACAAACGCCCGGTTGGCGGCATCGGGTCGGAGGTCGAGCGCATGCGCAAATACAGCAAGCTCGCTTCGGGATTGCCTGCCGCGACGATGCGCCCATCGAGGACGGTTCCACAGAAGTCGGTGGACAAGTCCAAGCCGGCGGGCGCGGTGAGGCCCGAATGGCAAGAAATGCAGTTGCGGTCGATGATGTCCGTGACATCTGCGAGCACCACACCGCTCGGCTGGGGATTGCCGGCAAACAGGCTGTCATCACAGCCCACGCCCACGAGCCAAATCCAACGACCCAGATGCTTCATTGGCGCTCCCTTTCCCAAACGGAACCGTCGCCTGGCCCTATCCGTGTTTCGGGGGACGCGCCCTGCTCGGACGCGGCCGACGCACATTCGCCGTGGAATACGAACGCCCGGGTCGGCTTGGGTCCGCCTTTCTTCGCTGGAGACAGACCCCATTGCAGCCACGGAGAAGCCTCACCGCAGCAAGACAGCCAATTTCTGCAAAATGGCCTGCCGGGCTGCGTGCTGGCCCGGAAAAAGCCACAGCGGCCGTTCTGGGACGATGTTTTGGGGGTGGTCGTTGATTTGAAACCAAAACCCTGGCTGCTTGCACTGTTGTGCGACAGCCAATGCACGAATCGCATGTCGTAGTTCTTGGGGGTTGGCGTGGTCGTCTTCGGACTGGAGCCGCACCCAACCGCACCGCATCGCGGCGAGATGGGCCAGTGTGTCGCGGTCGGACCACCACGTGACGTCGTCTTCTCCGAGCGGCGCGTCGGGCCAGCCGGACAGCAACGTCTCTCGGTCGACGGGGCCTTCCCAATCGACCACCGCCCGCACAGGCGCACCGCGAGCCGCCGCGCCAATCGCAATCGGCGCGCCCCGCCCCAAGCCCAGCAACACCACCCGCGCGGGGTCAACATCGTCGCGCGCGACCAAGGCCTGCACCGCGCACAGCACGTCGTCGTGGTGCTCGGGGCCGCCGTGGTCGTCTTCGCCGGTGCTCTGGCCCCGACCGGCGAGGTCTACCGCGAGGACCACCCTGCCTTGGGCGGCCAGCTCCTCCGCAGTCACCGGCGACAACACATTCTCCGCCGCCGCGATGCCCGCGTCGCCGTCTGCTACGAGCACCAGGCCCGGAAGACGCCCGCTCAAGGCCGATGGGCGCCATACCTTTCCCGCCAAGCGGTAGCCCGCAGTAGAGACCAACGACACCGAAGTGACGTCTACGCCCCGCCGAAACCGACGCGCCAATCGCCGCGCGCCCATGCTCACATCGCGCTCGGCGCGGCGCAAAAGGCCCGTGGAGGTGGGTCCAAGGTGGTCTAAAACGGGCACGACCGCTCCGAGCAGTTGACTGGCCGCAGGACCCGCACGAACCGACACCGCCCGTGACCTCCGGTGCGTCCGGGTTATCCCATTCGTATGGGCGTGCAGATGCCAACGGTCGATGGATTGTCGGTCGCGGCTTCGTCCCCGCTCGAAGTTGTTTGGAGAAACGAATGAACTACTGGTTGGTCAAGTCCGAGCCCGAAACGTACAGCATCCATGACCTCGCGCGAGACGGTCGCACCACCTGGGAAGGGATTCGGAACTACCAAGCCCGCAACATGATGCGCGACGACATGAAAATAGGCGACAAGGTGCTGTTTTACCACTCCAACGCCAAGCCGCCGGGCGTCGTCGGACTCGCGACCATTTGCTGTGAAGCGGAGCCGGACACCTTCGCGATGGTGTCCGACCACAAATACTTCGACCCCAAGGCCACACCCGAAGATCCCATTTGGGTCATGGTGAGCATCGCTTGGGAAGAGACCTTCTCCGCCCAAGTCACCCTCGACCAACTCAAAGCCGACCCCGCCTTGGAGGGCCTGCTGGTCACCCGGCGCGGCCAACGCCTGAGCGTCATGCCCGTCACGGAGGAGCACTTCAACACCATCGTCAATCTTGGGCGTCGATAGCGCGATGGCACCACGCCCTCCGATGGAGGTTTGGGGCATCACACCGGACACTTGGTCCCCGGCGCGCACCCGCGAAGAAGTCAACCGTGTGCTCTCCTTGGGCGTGCGCCGCGTCATTTTGCGCGAGAGACGACTTTCGCTGTCCGCGCAACTCGCCCTCGGCCAAGCGTTGTTGGAGGACGGTGTCAGCCCCCATCGGGTGCTGTTGCGCACGGAAACGCCGCCACCGCAGTGGCACGGCGGTGTGCACTTGCCCACTGGCGCGCGGTCCCCCGGCCCGCACCTATTTTGCAGCGCCGTCGCCCACGATGCCCATGAAATGGCCGAGCGACATCGCAATCCGCCGCTCCCCGACGCGGTCTTGGTGTCTCCTTGGGCAGTCCCCCGCTCCAAAGAAAGCACCGCCGCCGCGTTGGGGCCCCAAGGGCTCGCGGCGCTCGTCGCCCAGAGCCACATCCCCGTCATCGCTCTCGGCGGCATCACGCCCGAAGCCGTAGGCGCGTGCCGGCGTGCTGGCGCCGTTGGCGTCGCGGCCATCACGGCAGTGTTTGGCGACGAACGGGAGCTACAGGCGCTTCTCGACGCGTGCGCAGCCGAGGGCACGAGCGCTGCGGCTCAGGCCGCGAACATCAGCACCAAGCAAATCAACCACAACAAGTGGTGAATTCCCACCGCCATGCTCACCCGCTTGGCGAGGGCCGCCGCGGCGTCGCCCGAAGCATCCGCGAGCTTGCGCGCCGTAGGGAGCAGCAGACCAAACGCGACGCCCGTGGCGACAAGCCCCAAGCCAAGCGCGATATGAAAGCGAACGGGCGTGCCCGCCATGCCGCCATAGCGCACAAAAATCAAGCCGACACCAGTGACGAGGCCGCCGCCTACACCAATCGCGCCCAAGCGGGCCATCTTCGCGACCACGCCTGCGGCGTGGGCATAGACGGGCGCCCCTGCGGCCAGCGCCGACTTGATGGTCGAACCCGCGACCAACGGAGCACCGAACCACATCGCGCCGAAAATGACGTGAAGAACCACCAAACCGATATATAGCATCCGAAACCTCTGGGGCTGATTGTTCGCATCTACCCCACTTGCCGCGCCGTGGCCGCCGAACCGGCATAGAGAAGGTCAAAACAAAGAACAGGAGAAGTACATGCGGATTCTTTACGGCGTGGTGGGCGAAGGAATGGGACACGCCACCCGAAGCCGGGTGGTGATTGAGCACCTCTTGGCCCAAGGACACGACGTTCACATCGTCGTTTCTGGAAATGCACACGATTTCTTGGCGCGCTCCTTCGCTGGCCGACCCCATGTCTCCCTGACGGAGATCGTCGGCCTCCACCTCGTACAAGACGATGAAGGCATCGACCGCAGCGCATCATTGTGGTCGAATCTCGCCGGCGCGCCCGAATCCTTGCGCCACAACCTCGCGCAGTTCGTCGATGTCGCGTCGCGGTTTTCCGCCGAAGTCGTGATTTCCGACTTCGAGTCTTGGGCCTTCTTTTACGCCCGCGCACACGACATTCCCGTCATTAGCATCGACAACATCCAGGTGTTGCACCGCTGCTCGCACGGTGACTGGATTCAAGGCACCCGAAGCTGGAACTTCTGGCTGGCTCGTTACGCCGCCAAAGCGAAGCTCCCGGGCGCGTACCATTACCTCGTCACGACGTTTTTTACGCCGCCCGTTCGCAAGGACCGCACCACGCTGGTCCCGCCGATTCTGCGGCCCGAGATTCTCGCCGCCAAGCGCGAACCCGGCGAGCATGTGCTGGTCTACCATCACAAAGAAGCGCTCGAAGCCCTGTTGCCCGTCCTGGAGCGCCTTATCCACATGAATTTCGTGGTGTACGGCTTGGGCGAGCGAGAGAGCGCGTTCCCGCACCTCACCTTCCGGCCCTTTTCCCAGACCGGCTTCGTCGACGACCTCCGCACCGCGCGCGGCGCGATTGCCGGGGGCGGCTTTTCGCTGATGAGCGAGTGCGTTCACCTGCACGTCCCTCTGCTGGCGGTCCCGCTCGGCGACCAATTCGAACAAGAGCTCAATGCGCGGTATCTGGAGCGTTTGGGCTACGGAATGTGGGTCGAGCGCCTCTCTGAAGCCACAGTCCACGGCTTCCTCGAACAGCTCGATACCTTCGCCGAGAATCTGCGTTCGTGGACGCCCCAATCGAACGAGACCACCTTGCAGTGCGTCGACGAGCTGCTCGCGCGCGTCGCGCTGGGCGAGCGGCGTCCCCGCACCTTGAACACCCCCGCGCTCGGCGACCGCGTGAGCTCTCGCATCGACGAGCGGCTGGCCTGAGGCCCGTCACCATATTGGTGCCCCAAGCGCCTTCCCGGCCCGCTACACTCGTGCACACGCGGGCTTCGGGTGCCCCGCAGGTTGGGAGGCGAGCATGCGATATCGATGGTCCCCTGTCGTCGCACTGGTGGGTGTTGTCGGCTGTTTTGAAAAGTCCGAAGACGACAGCACCACCACGGCGACCGATATCTACGACCACGGACCTGATGGCACCACCAGCGGCGGCGACGGCGGTGGCGGCGGCGATGGGGGAAGCGACGCCAGCGGCACCGATGGGGGCACGGGCGGTGTCGACGGTTTGCGGGCGTGCAGCGCCGCGGAAGGCCACACCACCATGATTTCGTCCGCCGAAGCCGAGGGCGACACCCTCTACCTCACGCTTGAGTACGGCGGCGGCTGCGAGGACCACTTCTTCGAGCTGTGCTGGCCAGCGGGGGCGCTGACCGGGAGTGTCCCGGAGTTGGTCGGTCTCGAAGTGCTGCACACCGGCGTACCCGACAGGTGCGAAGCCTGGGCCATGGACAGCCGCACCTTCGACCTCTCGCCCCTCCAAGCAGCATGGAACGACATGCACGGGGGAGCGCCCGCCGACATCATCCTCCAAGTCGGCGACTTCGACATTCCGTGGAGCTTCGACACGGACGTCTCCCCACCGGAGTAAGGTGCAGCGGGGGCTGGCGTCCGGTCATCACAAAAAATCAACACACCAAACGCGCCAAAACAGTCCATAATACTGCATTTTGGTGCGTTTTCATTTTTATACAATATATGTTATATTGTATTTTTTCGTCCCGACACCCGCCCCTGCAAAAAGGCGCGGACGAGCGCGAGAAATCCCGGCCCGGCGCCGTGGCTGGGCTACGCTTGGATATAACGCGTGAACAAAGCGCAACGTGCCCTTGGCTTGCGCAAGCCCCGAACTCCTGTCCCATCGAGAGCTGTCCACCATGTCCACTTCATTTCCGCCAGACTACACCCCGCCGACTGTCTGGACATGGAAACAAGCCAATGGCGGCCGTTTCGGGAGCGTCAACCGACCCATTGCCGGGCCCACGCACGCCCACGACCTCCCCGTCGGCGCGCACCCACTCCAGCTCTACTCCTTGGCCACGCCCAATGGAGTCAAGATTACCATCATGCTCGAAGAGCTCGTCGCGCGGGGCTTCTCCGGCGCCGAGTACGACGCCTGGGTGGTCGATATTTTGTCGGGCGACCAGTTTGGCTCGGGCTTTGTCGCCGCCAATCCCAACTCGAAGATTCCCGTATTGATGGACCACTCCGTCAATCCACCCCAGCGGGTGTTTGAGTCCGGCGCGATTCTGCTCTACCTCGCGCGAAAGTTTGGCGCGTTTTTGCCCGACGACCCACCCGCGCAAACCGAGACCCTCAACTGGCTGTTCTGGCAAATGGGCTCTGCGCCGTATTTGGGCGGCGGATTTGGCCACTTCTACGCCTACGCGCCCATCAAGATTGAATACGCCATCGACCGTTTCGCGATGGAAGCCAAGCGCCAGCTCGATGTCTTGGACCGCAACCTCGCCGACCGCGCCTTCATCGCCGGCGACACCTACTCTATCGCCGACATTGCCATCTGGCCGTGGTACGGCGCGTTGGTCCTGGGCGAGCTTTACGGCGCTGCGACCTTCTTGGAGGTCGACCAATACACGCATGTGCAACGATGGGCCCGCGACCTCGCCGCCCGCCCTGCCGTGCAGCGCGGTTGCCGCATCAACAAAACCTGGGGAGACCCCACCACCCAAGTCCGGGAGCGCCACAGCGCCGCCGACGTCAACGGCTGAATCCGCGCGCGTGGCCGTTAGCCCCGAAGGTTGCGGAGCCGGTATTGGAGGCGCTTGACGCCCTGGCCCCGCAGTTGGCACGCGCGCGACTCGGTGACGCCCAAGCGCTGGCCAATCTCCTGCAAGGTCAAGCGGTGGAGGTAATACGAGGTCACAACCACGCGCTCGCGCTCCGGGAGATTGCGCACAGCGGTAGCCACAGCCAGTCGCATCTCTTTGTCGGCGAAGCAGTCTTCAGACGTGCCCAGCTCGTTGCACAAGGTTTCGACCAACGTAGTGCTGCCGTCTTCGCCGACGGGCGCGTCGAGGCTGGCGATGGTCGCGACCCGTGCGTCGCTCACAAATGCATCGAAGGTGTCGTCGTCCATGTCCAACTGGTCGCGCAGCTCGTCGCGGGTGGGCACACGGCCCAGGCGATTGCTCAATGCGTTGCGCTCTTGCTCCAGGCGGTTGTGCTTGCGGCGCACGGAGCGGGGCACGAGGTCGTCGGCGCGGAGGGCGTCAATCATCTGGCCCCGAATCCGCATCTCCGCATACGCACGGAACGGCACACCTTTCGACGAGTCAAAGCGATCGGCGGCGTCGAGAAGCCCCAAAACACCGATATTCACAAGCTCCTCAACCTCAACCGAAGGAGGGAGCCGCGAGGCCAGCCGCCGCGCGATGGCTCGAATCTGGCCGAGGTGCTGCAGCACCATAGTCTGCCCGGCGTTGGATTCTGGATGGACGGCGGTGGAGGCGGTGGTGGGGTTCATGGTTCTCTCCGATTGGCTGCAAACCCTCCATGCAGAAATCATGCCAACGAAATTTGGACATTTTCGCCTGTTTTCGCTGGTTCAACGCGGACACACTTGGCCCCGCCGCGTATCTTTTTTGATACACGTATCACCCAGGCCAATCGGAGCGCCCCCGGAGCGTGCGCGCCGCTACACAGCGGGAACGCCTGACCCAATCCAGCCGGGGTGGTGCCCGCTGCCGCGCTAGGACGGCTGACCCAATGATGGGCTACCCCTGCCTCGTGTGCGCTGCCCGTTCCTACGGGCACCCCGAACCGCACCTGCGCCCCAAGCGAATCATTCGTTCCCTGCGACGCCGATTGCCTTCGCCCTTCGCACCCCATCGCCGACTTGCCGATGGCGCCGCAATCGCGCGCCTGACGCGGAGGGCTTGGTCTCCCCCCCGGTGGGTGTGCCCGCTTCGGGGGGAACCGAGGCGGCTCTTTGCTTCGCCGTGGACGTCTACACCCGCCCCTACGGCCATCCCGTACCCTGGACTTGACACCCCAGCGCTAAAACGGGTTCTTGATTTCGTCGTCGAGCTTCATCTCGGACGAATCCGCCGCGGACGGGGCTCCTGCGTTGGCGGGAGTTGGTGGCGCGGGCGCATCGCCGCTGCCTTCCGCCGGCAAGGTGGCAGGGGGGCCCTCGGTCCCCCGAACGTCGGCGGCGTGGAGCGTCACGGGTCCGTGTTTCTGCCCCGGAATCGCGGGCAACGCATCATTGGGCAAGGCGACATCCGCCTCCCCTTCGGACGACGCGGATAGCCCCGATGGTTGGCCGCTTTGCGAAGATAGGGCGTCCACACTGACCGCAGGCCGCTGCCCCGCGCGGGAGACGGGGGCCCAGCCATCGCGGTCGACCACCAAGCCCCACACGGCCAACAATACGAGGACCAAGCCCACCGCCGCCACCACCAAGGACCAGGAGCGCAAAACATGGGCCGGCGCTGGCTCTGGCGGGCCAGATGGGGACAGCGACATCGGCTGGAAGGGCGTGATGACGGGTGGCAGCTCAATCGGACGCGCCACGGGCACATGGGAAATCGACATCGACATCGACTCCGACAAGGAGCGGCTCGACGCCCACAGCTCCCGTGGACCTTCGATGCGTCCTTCGGGCGTGCGGGTCAAAACGACGGAAAACCAGTCGTCGTGAACCACCGCGCGCGAACACGCTTGCAGCGCGCGCCGAAACTCCATCATGTTCGCAAAGCGTTCTTGGGGTCGCCTCGCGAGCGCCACGTCCACCGTAAAGGAGAGGCAGCCAGGGAACTCTTCGTCGGGAGCAACCTCCTCGATACGCGGCGCGGCCTTGTTGAGCTTGGCCGTCATCACGTCAAAGACGTTTTCCGACAAAAACGGCAGCCGCCCCGTAATCATCTCAAACAGGACGACACCCAAAGCGTACTGGTCCGCGCGACCGTCCAACCGGACGTCCACTTCGAGTTGCTCGGGCGCGGAATGGTGGTGCGAGCCCATCCACTGCGTAGCACCGGTGATTTCCGAGTCGTCGCCCAATTCCTTGACCAGCCCAAAGTCGAGCACCTTGACCATTCGCCCGCCCCCCGACGGGTCATCGACGAGGAAGATGTTGTTGGGCTGCAAGTCGCGGTGTACCACACCTACATCATGCGCTTCATGCAAGCTCCGGCACACCTGCTCGGCAATGCGCACAGCGAGCCGCGGAGAGAGGGGTCCAGACCGCCGAATGAGGCTGTGCAGCGTCTCGCCTTGCAGATACTCCATCACCAAATATGGCGAACCATTCCAAAATCCAAAGTCGAAAAGACGCACTGTGAATGGACTTTGCAGCTTCGACAGCGCACTTGCCTCATTCAAAAACCGTTGCTGATATGCAGCATTTTCCGCCGTGCCTTCGGAGGGCAGCGCGAGGTCCATCACCTTGATGACAACCCGACGCTCAAGCGGGAGCTGCGCGGCGCGGAAAATCACGCCCAGCCGGCCCGTCGAAAGCACAGCCTCAATCCGGTACCGACCATCGACAATGACACCCAAACGGGGGTCGCGCCCCGCTTCGGGGGACCGTTGCAAAGGGGACAAGGACGGGTCAGGCACGGAATCACCTCGATCGGGCGACCAAACGCCCGAGGCTCCCGACCACTCTACGGCTCGCGGTGCTGACACGCCTACCTCTCGCCCAACGGGTCGCTGGCGAAAATCCACCCATTGACCACCCAATCGTGACCTGATTGGGTCAACGGATCGATGCCCTCCAATCCTGACCCCTATGGCGCAAATCGGTCAAACCAGCGGCGAGGCCTCCGTCCCCCTCCCTTTCCCCAGCACGCGCCGATTCCGGGAGCACCCAAAGGGGCGCGTTGCCGGCTCGTTAGACGTCCTGGGTGAGCACGCCCACAAACGGCAATTCGCGGTACCGCTGGTTGAGGTCGGTGCCGTAGCCAATCACGAACAAGTCGGGGATGACAAAGCCGACGTGCTCGACATCTGCATGCACCACGCGTCGGTCAGGCTTGTCGAGCAGGACCAACGTGCGCAAGGACGCCGGCTTGCGCTGGAGCAGATGGTCTTGGGCAAAGCGGAGCGTGCGCCCGGTGTCGATGATGTCGTCCACCAGCAGCACATGGCGCCCGGCGATGTCCATCGAGAGGTCGCTCGTGAGGGTCACGGTGCCCGACGACACCGTGCTGGCGCCGTAGCTGGACAAGCCGAGGAAGTCGATTTCCGTCGCGACGCCGGCCCGGTACAGCGCCCGGATGAGGTCGGCGACCAAGAGGGTGGCACCCTTGAGGGGCCCGACCACCACGAGCGCCTCCGACCGGGCCGTTCGGCCGAGCGCCGAGGCGACTTCTTGGGCCAGCTCGTCCACCCGCGCGGCGATGCGGTCTTCGGCAATCAATACGTCGATATGATGGTTGGACAACACATCCTCCTCCCAAACGACCCTGTATCCGGTTTTGGTACCCTGCGAACCCAAGGTCCCGCGAAAACCGCGCCCGCCGAACGGAGACGGTTGAACATCAGCGTATGCCGGACATTGTCGACAAATGAACGGCCATTCATTTTGCAGTTTCGCACCCAGATTTTCGCGCCTTTGGTGGCCTTGACACGCGCGACGGGCCTACAACTCCACCACGAGGGTCACCCGGCGGGGAATCGCGCTTTGGTCGACGTCTCCCAGCCGATAGGGCGGCTCGGCCAAAACCCCGAGCACACATGCCTCTTGGCTGGAGGTGAGCGCGACCTCGCCCAGCAGCGGCTCCAACGATGCCGCGGATACACGTCCTTCGCGGGGTTCTAAAGCGAAGGACCACCGCACCGCCGACGGCGTGTCCGCCCCCTCGACACATGCCGCCAGCGCAGGACCGCGCGCGGCGACCTGTTGGTGAAGCAAGGTGGTCCAGGTGACCGCAACGGCCGCAGGCGCAACAAAAGCAGGCCGGCCTACGCCCTTTGGCCTCGGGTGGGGGGGCGCATCGAGCGCGCCTCCGTGGCCGCCGACCGCCGAACCATCCACCGGCGTTGGCTCCATCGGCGCGGGAAGCTCGGTCGCGCACGAGCAAGAGCGGCCCAATAGCAACACCAGCAGCACCAGCACCGCGACCACGAGCCACCGCCGGCGGTCGGCTTGGGGGGTGCGCTTGCTGGCGGCGCGTCGTTCGGCCAAATCCTGCTTGTGGCGCGCCAACCGCGCGGCATAAGCTTCGCGCTCGCGGGGCGCACGCTCTTGGTATCGCGCGCGCAGCGTGGTCAAGCGGTCGCGGGCGGCGGCCTTCACGCGGTCTGGGTCGTTGGCGGATGTTCGCTTCACCCGCGAATACTCCACCCAAAGACCCACTCCCCGCGCGCGTCCCGCCACTCGACGGGCTCAATAGACAGCGGCTCAAAGACCGACGGCGGCGTTGGGGTCCCATCGACGAAGGGCCACGGCAGCGCGTCGGTCGGCGCAAGCTTGACACTGCCCACAAACACGCCACTCTCCGGGGACAGCGCCCGCGTGCGAATGTCGGCTGCGGCCGCGTCCAACGCCTGCAAGCCTTCTTGCATCGCCCGTACCCGCTCGATGACGGCCGCCGCCGTGCGCGCGTTTCGTCCCCCCAGGTCGCCCTCTTCGGCGAGCGGTTGCACGGAGGCGACGACGACGTCGAGCGTCGTAGAATGGTCGCGGCGCACCTCGGCGCTGTCCCGTTCGAGAATGGTCAGCAGGAGGTCGATGTCCCGCAAGGAGGTGGTGGGGGACGTGTTCATGCCCTCTCGCAAGCGCCGCTGAAACCCACCGACATCTCCCGCCGCGAGGGGCTGCACGAGGTCGAGCCGCGCGGCAGCCCCCGCAGACAAGGCCTCGACCGCGTGCGCAAACGAGACCGCATCGCGGTGTGCAGCCGCTTGCCACGCGAGGTCTTCGAAAACATGCGCGCGTTCACGTTTGGGCAGCAAGGCCTGCAGCGTTTGTATCAACGACGCATCTAGCACGAATTGGCCGGTCACATACGACAACCAGCGCCGCGACAAGGCCGAGACCTCCGCGGCCACGACCGATTCGTGTGCGTGGGCCACCGCAAATGCGAAGGACTGCATGGCCGCCGCGAGGTCACCCGACGCGACGAAATGGGTCGCGCGCCAAAGGGCCACCACCGAAGCCTCGGTGAAGCCAGACGACGCGTCTAGGCCCAGCAAACGGGCACCGCGTTCACCCATCGCGACGGCGGCGCGGTCATTCACGCGAGAAATCCACGCCATCACCGCCGCGCCATTGCCCGCACGAATCTCCGCGTCGACGATGCCCAAGGCCACCTGTTCGAGGGGCGCCGAGTCAGCGGCGACAGCGCGTGCGTGGTCAAACAAAAAGCGGCGCCGGTCGTCGGTGAGGGCCATCCACTCTTCGACGGGCCACGTTGGACAGGCATTCAAAATCCGTATCGCGTCCGATTCGGGGGGCAGCGTCGTTTTGCGGGCTTGCTCTAGCATCAAGCGCAAAGAGGCCACAGACAAGCCCATTGCCCGCCCTTTTCGCGACCGCTCTTGGGCCTCGCGCCGCGCCGCCCGATTGGCCAAGGCGGTCAGTTGTAGGTCGACGTCAAACAACCGCGCGTCCAACACCGATACGCCCCGCACGCGCACGCGGTCGACGGTTTCTAAGGCCTTTACGAGCAGGTGGCGCAGCATCCACCCGCCCACTTGCCGGTCTTTGGGGTGGGGACGCCAGGTTTGGCGGGCGTGAAGCTGTTCGAGATAGGGCCGGAGGCAGCGGCCACGGGAAAGCTGCACGGCCAGAAGCTCCTCCTGGTCGAGCACATCCCCAATCGCCACAGGGCGCTGCTGCCGTCCGACCGCAAACGCCTGAAACGGCTCCCCTGTGCGCGGCCGTGGGCGACGCCCAAACGTCTGCACCACCAGATTGTAGACCGCGAGCGGCCAAATCCCCACGCCATCGTCGTCGGGACGCAGACCATCGGTGCACAGGCCGAGGTCGCCAAGCGCCACCCAGGTGACGCTGCGAAAGTCTGCGTCTTCAGGGGAGACCCGGTGCTGCTGGGACTCCAGAGCGTTTCGCAGCAACCACAAGCGCACGGCTTCATCGGGCTGGTCTTCCCGCAAGGCCATGCGGGCATTGTAGTAGACCACCGTTGCATCCGAAGGCGTCGCCGCGGCAACCGCGGTCGAAAACAGCAGCGCGAGGGGTGTCAAAACACCACCCCTGCCCTGAGGGTCACGTCCGACCACCAACGCAAGTTCGATTGGGTGGCCAGCACAAACAATGGAACCGCGAGGTTGGCGCGAGGCGATACAAACACACCTTGCGCAAAATAAAAATCATTTCCGATACCAATCATAGGACCGTATCGAGCAGTATCTACCTGCATTGCATCGAGGCGTTTGCTATCCAGATTTTCCAGTTCGGTGGGTCCAACGACCGGCGACAAGAGCGCTGCCGTCGCCTCGCCAAATCGCATGCCTTCGAAGGCACCCGGGAACACCGAATAGCGCAGGCCAACATATCCAAGGAACACCAACTGCATCGGCGGAAACCATCGCCGCGCCGCTGTTACGATGCCCTCAGCGACCGGAATCCCAAGGGCAAAGTCGAGGTCCACGCGCGCGGGTCGGCCCGGCTGTCGATACGGCGTAAGCGCCAAAAGCTCGGAGGATGGCGTATCCCACACCTCGACCCACTCTACGGTGGTTTCGAATACCATTCCGTTGGTCGGAAACCGCGCGACAAACCCCGCCCCGAGGCTATTGAAGTTGTTGAGTTCGGCCAACTGGCGCACGCCGCCGCCCACTTGCACCTTTCCGCGCCGCCAATCAAACTCCACGGGACGCGAGGTCGTGCCCAGCACACGCTCGGTCAGCACCGGAAACGGCGTGCGGTACGGCGACAAGGGGTCTTCGGCGTCGTCTGCCCACGCAGGCGCAGACAGCGCGACTCCGATAAACGCCAAAACGCGCAGGTCAAGGGTCAAGAGGAAACCCTCCATCTGCGGGCGTTGGGAAGGTTGGCACATAACAATTCGATTGGTAGACCGGCGAAAAGGGCGTGTGGACCTGGTAAACGCCCGCACTGTCAAAAGTAGGAAAGTCGCAGAAGCGGTCGCATTGGGTGAGGACCTCGTCCAATGCAAACGAGTCGCTGCGCCAAACCTCCGAGCCGTAGTAGGTCTCGCCATCGCGGGCGAAGCCGAAGGGCACCGTGAGGCCAACGGCGCTGATGCTGCCGGCCACCACCGCTTCGTACTCCATGCGCAGGAGGTACGGGAAATCCCAGTACACGCCCAGTTCGTAGCCCGATTCGTGCATCAACACATGCCATTCGGGGAGCATTTCGAGGGGGAGCACGCCCGCTTCGAGGGTAGCGCAGTAGTCGTCTTGGATGTCGCCCTGGCGACACACTTCGGCAATCAACTCCGAAAACGCATCCGAGGCCATGAAGTCAGAGCGAAAGGCGACAGGCAGCGGATTCTTGGGCGCGCAGTACGAGTACGCATCATCAAACTCCGCCGATATCCGCTCATCATTGAGGAAGGTGACGACGCCAAACGCGCCGAGGTCAACGTGGTCGGTGGTGGTGGCGAAGCGGGGCGCCAACCACTCGAGGTCGAGCACCGAGCCAGCCTGCCGCTTGCTATAATCCCGGATGAATTTGAGGTAATCCTCGCGGGGCGCGAGCACGGGAAGCATTCCAAAACTGAGGGGCCCGAGGTCGAGGCCGGGGATGTCCGGGGCGATGGCGCACGTCGCCAACGCGGCGCTCGAAACGGTGACGGAGGAGGGGTCGAGAATGCTCGGGCACCACAAAATGTAGGCGGAAAGGTCGGGGTCATCGAGCTCCCGCGCCTCGCTATCAAACACGAACCCGCCGGCGACGCGGGGGGTGCTGCGGTGGCGCTCGTCGGGCAAAATACGCGCCAGCGCGCCTTCTACAAGGTCCGTGACGCGGCTATCGTCGTGGTGAATGGCGATAGCGAGGACCATATCGTCTCCCCTCACCCGCTCCGCTTCGATGGCATCGGAAAACAGCGCCACGAGACGGTTCTCGAAGGATGGGTCGGTCCAGTCGTCGATGCAAGTCGCGCGTACATCCTCCATTTGCAGCCGTTGGCGCTGCATCTCTTCGTGGTCCCGATTGATGGTGCGCAGGCACGGCTGCAAAAAAAACGAAATCTGGGTGGCTTGGTCAACGGGGCTACGCAGCAGCGGAAATGCAGGTCGGACTTCGGGGTTTTTCCGGGCATACGCTGTGGTGGTGAAGGTTCCGGTTGCGTCTTCGACGGTCGCATCGGCGCAAATGGCCGAGGCGGCCGAGGCCAACGGCGGCACGTCGTCCGGGTGAAAGACCGCGCGCGCATTGGTGGAGACAACGCCCAGGCCGAGGTCTTGGAAGGAGCCGGAGCACGGCACGCCGTAGGCATAGGGGTTGTCCGAAGCGACGGCCGCGAGGAAGCCGGACGCCATGTCGGAGATGGTCAGGTTTCGCCGCAAGCCAAGCTCGGTCGCCTCTTCGTTTCGCACCGTGGGGAACTGGTTTCGGGACCGCCATTGCACTTGCCGATTGAACTCGTCAAACACCCCATAAACGACGAGGCTGCGGCTCGAATGGGGCGCGCCCCGCCCCACGCGATTGAAGACGGCGCGGGCGTCGAGGGCCAGCTCCCCGTCGGGATGGTAGCGCAGCCGCATCCCCACTTCACGGGGGGGCTTGTCGACCGCGATGCTGGTGCTGCCGCACAATGCGTTCACCCCACAGTCCACGGGAACATGGGGGTGTACGGTCGAGAATGCGGAAACGGGCGTCCAATCGACCACGCCGTCGTCGGTGGCATAAGTGACCTCGACGACGCTGTGCTCGGTGATGCCTTGCTCCGCCGACACTTCGTAAAACACAAACAGCGTGTTTTCTTCTTCAAACCACGCCATATCCGCGCGGCTGAAGCCCGCGTTGACATCCAACAGGGGCACCTTGGAGCAAGACACCGCTCCAATCCCCAGAAGGAGCAGCCAGCGCGTCATTCACCCGCTCCGAGCAGCGCCGCTTCGAAAGGAATGCCCGCACGCGCGAGCGCCTCGCCCAGCCCTTCGGAAATCGCGACGCGGCCTTCGTCTGCGCGGGCGAGCTGGGTGGACCGGGACGAAAACCGCGACATCGCGACCAACGACGTGCGCAAGGCCTCGGGCAAGCTCCCTTGGAGGCGCCCCCGCACTTCGGCCGGCAACACCGACAGCCACGCGGCCAGCCCCTCTACCGGCACGCCGAGCAAAAGGTCCGCTCGCGCTTCGTTGTCCAGCACCTCTACCATGTCAGCGAAGAGCACCCGGCGCATCCAGGCGGGCGCAGTGCCCCCCACTTTCGCGAGGGCGTGCCGGAGCACCCCTTGGCGGTCGTCGGGCGAAAGGTAGGTCAGCAGCACCGAGAGCGCCCCTGCGGCATCGACCTCCGGGCCGTGGTCTTCGCGGTGGGCAATCGACCGGAAGGGCGCCGGGTTGCCTCGCACGGCAGCGAACAACTGGTCCGTTTCGTCGGGCGTCATACGATTGGATTCCAACAACGCGCTGGCCATGCCGCTCAGTTGACGTGGAGAAAGGCGCTGTGCGGATTCAGCGCGGGTCAGTGGAGGCGCGAGCGCAAACACGAGGCCAGCCATCCGGGGGCCAAGCTTTTCCATCAGCGCGCAAACGCCCGCGGTGCCGTAGTCTTCGCGCAGGCTTCGCACGACCTCCGCGTCGGCTTGGGAGGAAATGGCCGCGGCGGCGACGTGCCGGTCGAGGGCGGCGAAGAAGGTCGCCTCGTCGGGAAGCTGCGAGGCATCAGCCTGTTCGATAAAGCGCGCGACCCGCAGCTTGGTTTCGGCCACATCCCCACCCGACGGCATCATGCGGGGCAGGTGGTCGGGAAAGGTCAGCATCGCGCGGGCCAAAAAGGGAACGTCTCCCGCGCGCAAGCGGGCGCGCAAGAGCGCTTGCACTACGGGGTCGATGCCATCGGGATCGAGCGCCTGGAGCCGCAAGAGCCACGTAACTCTTTGTTGCGTTACGTTTGGACCGGGCGCCTCGGGCGGCGCCTCCGGCTCGACTTCCGCGGGGGGCGGCGGCTGCTGAAGGCTGGCCAACAGGAGGCGCTCGTCGAGCGTCGGCTGTCCCAACCGGCGACCGGCCCACACGAGCACAGAAGCGGCGACGGTGACGAGGCCGATGCCCACCATCCAGAAGAAGTGCGGCAACAGCGCCGTCCAGACATCTTGCAAGGCAGAGGTCGACGAGAGGGTCGGCGGAGCGGGCGGCGGCGCCTCGGCCGGGGCTTCGGCGGTCTCGTCGGCGGGGGTGTCGCGAAAATACGCGGGCAAGGGGTCGAGGGCCTTGGCGCTGACCGACACATCGGTCCAAGGCGACGAAACGCGGGCGACCAAGCGGCGGGTCAAGGCTTGGACATCTTTGGGGTCGGCGGCCGGCTCGTGCACATACCCGCAAGTGGCGGCGGTCAGCCACGCTTGGGTAGGGACGGAGCCGGGCCCCGCGGTCTCGCCGAGACCGGGCAGCGAGCTGGCCCGTGGGCGGTCGGCGACGGCGTGGTCGCTATAGACACAGCCCGTCGAAAAGCAGCGTGACGGCTCACAATCGATGGCCAGCGCCTCTTCGAAGCGCGCGTCTAAGTCGGCGACTTCGGCCAATACGGGGGCTGGTATTTCTCGTCGTGGGAGCGTAGTTCCCCGCGCGTGGGCGGAGGTTCCGACGACGGCCATAAGCAATAGGACGGACATCAGTAAATCCTCAGCACAACACGGCGGTGACGGGCCAATCGCTCTTCATCGGACAGCCCTTCGAGTTGTTCTTCGGGAAGCGGCACGGTGTCGGCATAGCCTTCTACGCGAATGCGCCCCTTCTCGACGCCCACGGTCTCCAATCGTCCGCGCACGGCGTTGGCCCGGCCGGTCGAGAGCTCCCAGTTGGACGCATAAGGACCACCCCCGACAATCGGCGTACCGTCGGTGTGTCCCTCTACCGCAAAGTTGTATTGGGCACCATACGGAACCAATGTTTGCAACATACGGTCGAGGGTGCCCGACAGGTCAGTACGGATGACAGCACTTCCCGAGTCAAACACCAAGCCGGAGTTGAGCGAGAGCTTGAGGCCATCATCGGTGAGGTCGGTATGGACCAATTCCTCAAGCCCCTCCGCGGCAATCCGCGCGTCGATGTCTTCTTGAATGCTCGCGAGGCTCTCGGGCTGTTCAATGCCCGAAATATCACGGACAATACGCTGCATCCGCGTGCGACTGATTTGGGCGGCGGCGAGCAGCATCGCGAAGAAGATGAGCAAGTTGGTGATGAGGTCGGCATAAGACAATAGCCAGCCTTCATCATTGGAGTAAGAACGCCGTTGCAAAGCTCACCCTCCCGCGCCGCGGCTGCCGAGGGCAACCAGCTCGCCGACACTTTGCTCACAGCGCTCGAGGGCGCCGATGCGCTCGTCGAGCAAGCCACGCAAGTAGTGCCCCACGGGGCCCGCGATTCCTGCACCAAACGCCACGCCGTAGAGCGTCGCGACGAGCGCGAGAGAGATTGCCGCGCCCATATTGGTGGTGTCGTCGCCCATGTTTTGAAACATTTGAATCATGCCCGTGATGGTGCCCACCATGCCAAACGAAGGCGCCAGCTTGGCCAAGACCTCCCAGTTTCCGACCGCGGGCTGCCAGCGGGTGAGCTCGGCGTGGCGCAGCTCTGTGTAGGTTGCGTGCACGGCCTCCGCGGGCGCACGGGCCAACACGAGGGCCAACATCCGAGAAATCGCCGGGTCTTGGCTCGATTGGGCCAGCTCTACCGCCTGGGCCCGCCGCCCTTCGCGCCAGAGGTCCACCATTTGCGCCCGTTGGCGCTCCAGGGCGTCGGTGTCACGGGTGAAGCGCCCGAGGCCGGGCACCATCTCGCGCAACAATACAAATGTGCGCAGCGTCGTGATGGCGCTCGACGAGATCAGCACCGCCGCCAATGAGCCCCCCAACACCATCGTGAGGGCATGGGTGTCGAATGCGGAAATCGTCGCGTCGGCGCGGTCGCCGAAGCCGAACCACACCACGAACACCAACAAGGCCAATCCAATGAGCTGCACACGGTCTCCAGATGGGCTGCAACGGTGTGGCCCGCGGCTTGCCCGAGACGGCCCGTCGCCGGGCGCGTCAGACGTCAACGTTGCTGAAGTTCTTCCAAACGCGCGCGTACCGCCGGGTCCGACTCCACTGCCTCCGCAGCTTCGTACACCTCGACGGCTTTTTCGCGCTCGCCCAGCAAAAACAAAATCGAGCCTTTGGCCCGCAAGGATTCAGGATGGGACGGGTAGCGCGCCAACACGAGCTCGCACCATTCAAGGGCCAACGAATAGTTGCCGGAAGACAACGCTTCTTGCATACGCACGCGTGCGCCGGTGAGGCTCACTTCTGGCGCATCAGTGTTGACCCGCAGGCCACGCTCTCGATAGGCGGCGTCGAGGGTTTGGTCGGCGGGACCGGGCGCGGGCGGTACGAGGCGGCTGGCGGGGATGGTTTGCAGGCCGGTCCCCCCGGTGCCGTGCTCGACGACGATGCGCTGCCCGCTCGCCAGGAGCGGAATCTGCACCTCGGTGATGAGGTTTCCGTCGTTCCACCGCACGGTCATGGCCGTCGTGGACCCAAACCCCATCGGACGCACCTGGCTGCCCTCTTCTTCGAGCAGCAAAGGGTCGACGGCGGGCGCGGGTTCGATGAGGTAATGCGTGTAGTTGTGCGATGCGCAACCAAGCGCCCCCACCGCCACGAGCGCAACCAGCCGCAGACGGCGCGAAAAATCAGCACAATACTCAATCATGGCAATACCGGCAAGAGAGTGGCGTTTAGCAATGAAATACCCACGCCTACGCGGCTATTGGTGGACGCAATTAGATTGATTCCGTAGTTTTTTCGGCCAAACGGCACACGGATGACGCCCGCAGCCGTGAGCATCGGGTCGATGACGTCGCCGACATCGGTTCCAAAACTGTTGACCAACGCGGTCGGTACGCTCATCAACACCTGCGCGCCCACCGTCGTGTCGAACAGGCGGGTGGCGCGGTGATGGCACGCGCCTACGCCGAGGACGGGGTCAAACAGCGACACCGTCACGCCCGATAGCCGCCGATTGTCCGGTCCCCATTGGTCCGTCCAGTCAATCGAGACGTGCTGTCCGGGAAACACGGCCACATCGACAAACGATTGGGTCAGCCCATCGCCCCGCGCCCGCCGCGCGAGCTCTTCGGCTTGGGTGTAGGTGCGCCGCGAACGGCGACTCTCGGCGAGGTTGGGGTCGACATTGCGCGCCAGCACAACGCGCCCATTGGACAGGTCGACGACGCGCACCGACACACCCGAGATGGTCTCGTCCACCCAAACGGCCAGCCCCGCGACAGGCGCCGTGCCCCGCGCGGCATCGTCGAGCGCGCGGACCTCGTCCAAGGTGACGGGGCCCGATTGCACGACCATCGCCCCATCGCCCACCTGGGCCCGCGACGCCGAACATGCTTCGCATACACGCAAGCCCCCATCGGCGAACACCGGCACCAGCACTTCAACAACGCGGGTCTGAAACCACGCCTCGGACTCGATATAGCGCGGCTCGGCCCGCACCAAAATCACTGGCTGGCTGCCCGCCGCTCCAAACGCACCTGCTTCCGCTTGCACTTCCAACACTTCTTGGAGGCGGTCGAGGGCATCGCGGGTGGCCGTGGGGTCGGCGTGCGCCGGCGTGACCCACAGCAATATAGCACAGAGGAACGCTAAAACCAAAACGTCACCTCCGTGCCCCAAGTGGACCACGGAAGGCCCAAAAAGTAAAAATAGTCGGCAAGATTATCCGAGGTTCGCAGCGATGGAATTGTCTCAAAAAACGAGGACAAGCCCACGCGGTTGCCCAATCGAAGGTCCGCGCCGAACTGGAGCGTCGCAAAGGTGGCGCGGGGGTCTTGCTTGGCCGTATCCCCCAAGACTTCGTCCACGGTGAGCGGCTGAATGCGAAACGACGCCGCCGATGGCCCCCACACCGTCATCACCGCGCCGCCGATAAATCCATAGAGGTCGGGGTGGGTCAGCGACCGGCTGCGTCCGGTGAGCAAGCGGGATTGGCGCACTTGCCCCATGATGCCTTGGTAGGCTTGGGGGACCACGCTGTACCCCACCAAAAAGCTAGAGGTCCACACACGGGCGGTGGTGGGGGACAGCTCTATCCCCGACTGAAACCACAAAAACGGCGGGGCACCCAACGAAAACCCGTCGGAGGAGCGCTCAAACGAGCGAACGCCCATTCGCAAGGGGATGAGGAAGCGCCCGCCGTCTTCCAACATATCGACGTATTCCTGGCGGGCCTCTTCGGCCGATTGGAGACGGGTAGGCGAGCGCAACAATGCCGCCACGCCCACCTCGGAAGACAGCGTGTGGCTCCACACAATCGGCAATGTGGGCGTGAGGCGCGTGAGGCGCGCCCGAAGCACCAAGGCCGCCCCTTCCGCCTCAATGTCGACAAACAAAGCCAACCGTTCGGTGTCCTGGCCGAGCTGCGCCAACACCGTGGGGTCGTCGATGCCGCGGGCGATGCGGGTGCCTTCTGGCCCCGAGTGCACCACCATCGCGGTACACACCGGACAATGGACCAGCGACAGCCCGGTCTCGGGATGCCGCAACATGAGCTCGGAGAGGTGGTTCTCCAACAACGAGGCCATGCCGGAGCCAAGGCCAGCGGGCACCGTGACGCCCACGAGCACCACGGGCGTCTCGGCGGCGACCACCGGCGACTGGGACCAGCGATACACCATCTCGTCGATGAGGTCATACGCGAGAAGCTGCATCTGACCGGCGACTTCGGCGCGCGCACGGTCCAACTCGGCGGCTTGCGCACGCGCGAGCGCGGCGTCATCGGCCCACGCGGCGCCGCTCGCCAACGCGCACCAAAGCCCCATCGCGCGCGCTATCATCGGAGCCAGGTCCAGACGCCGTCGGCGCACAGGCCGGCGTGGAGCGTCGACTCGCGGGGGTCGACGACCATTGTCGCCAAGAGCACATCGCCTTCCGAGAGCGCGCCGACAGAGGCGTAGCGCGCGCAGGCTTCGGGCCAAGCGGACGCGGGCGGCAAGCGCGAGAGCGATTCGATATCGACGGGCCCCAAAACAGGCGTGCGGTCAGAAACGGCGACACCCTTGGCCATCAGCGCGTTTTGCGTCGCGAACCGCACCTTTCCCGCCACCACCGGCGACGGCACATGGGCCTCCACCCAATATTGGCGGCCAGCGAGGGACGGGTGAATGGCCAAGCGGGCGATGGCCTCCGTTTGGGCGTACAAATGGTCCAAGAGCGCCGCATCTGCAGGACTGCGGGCGCCCTCGGGCAGCAAGCGCTCGTGGCAAATGACATACGCTTCGTTTCGCTCGGTCTCCCGCGGTCCACGGGCGCGCACCGCGTACGGCGCCCGCGTGTGAGCTTCGGTGGCATCCATCGTCTCACACACCAAACGACGGGTCTCCGCGCGGGTTTGGGCGAGCCCCGGCGCAGGGGCGCCCGGCGCGACAAACGGCCACAAAATCGTGGGCAAAAACCGCGAAATGGGCATGCGTCAGCCTCCCCGCGGGGCTTGGCCACCGATAGTGACCCGCGACCGCGCCAAGGAGTTGAACACCAGCTGGGTGAGCTGCCCGTACATATCGGCGGACATTTCGGCGCCGAAGGAGTCCGTAATCATACGCTCCGCTTTGTCGCGGGTGGTCCAGTCGAGCACTTTGTTGCCGACCCAGATCCCTGCGCCCCATGACTCCACAATGCGTCCTTCGAGCGTTTTTTGGGCCAAGACAAAGCCTCTTGGGTCGCGGACAATCAGCTCTTGGGAAAACGAGAAATCGCGGACAGCCGGCACAATGGTAAACGAAATCGAGCACAAGGCCCACGACCACGGATACCGGCCGCGCGTGAGGGTGCGAGATCGGATTTCGAGCTGCAGGTCGGCGGGACGCTCACTTTCGGCACCTGGCGTTTCGTCGCGGACCCGTGGGTCGCCGGTAGATGTACGAACATCGGCGCCCTGGTTTTCAAACAAGTTGCCGACACGCGCGCAGAGCTGGGCGGCGTCGGCGCGCGGGAGGTCCGGGCCTTCGACGCACGCAATATCGAGCGCTACGCCGGAAAAGTTGGGCAGCGTTGGGTCGACCGCCAAAGGGTCGTGAAGCCCGCGCAACGGCTGGTACGAGCGCACGCAACCCATCGACAGGGCCACCCCTAAGACCAGGGACAGCCACCCCAAACGACGGAAGGTGGACCAACATGCGGCGAAAATCGGTTGCTCCCGGTTCGACCGAGGAAACGTTTTCGGAAAGGTACGTGGCTCCTTCCCGACGCGCCACCCCAAAGCGTCAGTTTGTCCAAACCAATGCAGAATACCGCAGGCGGACAACATAGACGGCGACGCGACGGTCCAGGACGACACCCCGGGGCATTCACAAACGACGCGGGGCTCTAGAGACGCACCGCCCGCCGCCGGCTAAGGAGACATACCAAGTGTGACAATCCCCGCCAGCGGCGCGTTGAACGCGCGAACCGCTTAGGGGAGCGCGCCGCCGTCAATCCAGTCGCGAATGAGCTGGAGGTCGGACGCGGAAAGCGAGCCGCCTTGGGGCATTCGTCCGCCACCGCCCCCCACCGAGGCTTGGGTGCCATCGAGCTTGTGCATGAGGTAGCTCGCGCTCGAATCCCCCGGCTCGACATAGTTCATCGTCAAGCGACCCGCGGAAACATTGACCATCGCGGCGTAACCATCATCCAGTGCGATGCCACCCGAAGCGCCTCCCCCGATATGGCAGCCGTTGCAGGCACCATTCCAAATGGGCTGGATGTCGGCGGCATGGGAAATATCGGCGTCGGTGTCCGCGTCGGTGTCGGCGTCGGTGTCGGCGTCGGTGTCAGCGTCGGTGTCCGCGTCCGTATCCGCGTCGGTATCGGTGTCCGCGTCGGTGTCGGTGTCGGTGTCGGTGTCGGCGTCGGTGTCCGTATCGGCGTCGGCCTCGGTCGTTCCACCCGTCGTCTCCTGGGAATCCGACGACTTGCCAGAACAAGCCGACAAAGAAACCAAGAAAACCATCATCCAGCGTGCAGTTGACATTGACTCTCCCTTTCAATGAGTCGCCGAAAGATAGCCCAAGCAATCCGCAACTGGAAACCCTTCGCCCTTCGTTCCGATGACTTCCCTCGAATTTTTCTTGGGCGGTTTTTGGAAGCAAGGCACCCGATTGCACCAAGACAGCCGATAGACGCGTTATCTCGCCGGAAGACTCTGCTTGTTGGAGACGCCAATGTGGTGGATACCCAGCGTTGTATCGGTGGCCATGGCCCAAGACCTCACCGTCGAACAGACGATTCCGTCACCTGTTCCATCCGGCGGCTTCACGACCGTCGACATTGTGGTCCCCGAAGGCGTCGCCGAGCTAGAAATCGCCCACCGTTCCACATCCACCTCGTCGATTACCGACTGGGGCCTGCTGGACCCCACGGGTGCTCTGCGCGGCTGGGGCGGCGGCAACGCGGAAAACATCGTCATTGGCACGGAAAACGCCAGCCGCAGCTACCTCCCGGGGCCGATTTCCGCGGGCACATGGAAGGTGCTCGTGGGCCTACCAGGCAGCCAAGATGTCCCCTACAACGTCATCCTCGACGTGTGGTTTCGGGACCTACCAAGCCTTGCGCCCGACCCCGACCGCGGCGATTTTGTGCCGCCTGCTCCCCTCGAAAGCACTGCCCGCTGGTATGCCGGCGACTTTCACGTCCACTCCCGCCAATCCGGCGATGCGTGGCCCACCCTGGATGAAGTCGCCGACGCGGCGGTCGCGCAAGGGCTCGACTTTGTCCTGTTGAGTGAGCACAACACCGTCTCCCACCTCACGCTGCTGTCCGCCGTTCAAGCGCGCCACCCCGACGTGCTGCTGCTGCCTGGCATCGAATGGACGACGCACCAAGGCCACGCGCTCGCGATTGGCGCCACCGACACCATCCCGTTTTGGGTGGGCGTCGACGGCTTGACCGCCGAAGACGCCATCATAGCAGCACACGACCAAGACGCCCTGTTCGCACCGGCCCACCCCGGCCTGCAACTTGGCGACGTATGCCTTGGCTGCGGCTGGGAGCACACCGTAGCGCCCACGCTGCTCGACGGCGTCGAGGTGCAGACCCTCAGCGTCGACACCGTCGGCACCCTGCTGTTTGACGCCGGCGTATTGCTCTGGGATGCGACCTGCGCGGCAGGCGTCCACGCAGCGGCACTCGGCGGGAGCGACGACCACAACGGCGGCACCGAAGACGGCGTGTTGTCGAGCCCCTTGGGACATCCGACCACTCTCGTTGAAGCCGAAAACCTCAGTGTTGACGCCATTCTCACCGGAATCCGCAATGGGCGCACCGTCGTCAAGCTCGGCGGACCCGACGACCCGATGGTCATCCTCGACAGCGACGGCCGGATGGGCGACACCGTGTTCGCCACCTCCGCAACGCTCTCGGTCACCGTTGCTGGCGGCGAAGGCGGGACCTTGTCGGTGTGGACAAACGGCGAAAACGACCAAAGCTGGTTTGTGGACGCCGACCCCTGGACCCAAACCTGGACGGTCAGCGCGCCGCCGACCGGAGAAACACGGGTGCGGGCGCTATTGAGCCGCGACGGACTCCCGCGCACCATCACGAGCCACCTGTGGGTGCGCCTGCCCGACGCCGACACAGGCTTTGACGAAGCAGACGGAAAAGAAGGCTGCGGGTGCGCCACGGCATCCACCGCCGGCACCTGGCTATTGCCTCTCTTTTGCGTCGGGCTGGTGCGGCGCCGCCATGGCGTTAGACCAAGCCCTCGACAAACGGCACCTCCAGCACTTTTTCATGCAGAATAGGACCGTGACCAAAGTAGCCGCCCTCGCCAAACAGCTCGCCGTGGTCTGCCGTGACGATGACCCACGTCCCTGGCGGCACCGATTGCAGCAGTCGCTCAAACAGCGCGTCCAAGTGTTGAACCACCGCCACTTGCCGCTGTTGGAGAGCGTTTAGACTCGCCGCATCCAACACGCGCGCCGCAGATTCTACCGACACCGGCTCCCCTGCGGCCAAGCGCCGAAACACGCCATGAAGCCCGTGAATACGCGGCCAATCCGAAGCCGGTTCGTGCGCGGGGGCGTACGGATAGTGGGTCTCGCCCGCGTTGAGCAGCCAAAACGTTGGGCGGTGGTCGTCGAAGGTCAATCGGTCGAGCATGGCACCCAAGTCGTTGTGGGTGGCCATTTGTTCGAAGGTATCGAAATCGACGGCGAGCGGCGTCTGCGGATTGAGAGACGGCATGCTGACCATCGCGCGTGTCAAATAGCCGATGGACTGCAAAAAAGCGGGAAGCCACATGCGCGGCAACATCGACGAGAAGCCCACATCGGGCACGCCGAGGCGCTCCGACCACCGCGCGATGTCTCGGGAGTACGCCGTGCTCGCGACGACGTGTGTGGGGCTCGCATGGGGCAACAAGCCCATCAGCAGGTTGTAATGCGAGGGCGCCGTCCAGCTTGCATAACTGAATCGCCGCTCCGTTTCTCCCAATCGCCGCAACGACCGCGGCGCCGCAGCCACAAACGAGTCAAACCGGCAAGAATCCAGCACCAGCACGACCACGTCGCGCGCAAGGGGCGGGTGTGCAGCCCGGTCGATGGGGGGTCCATCCCGGCGCCGAACGGCTCGCGGTTGCATGTTCACCTCCCGCCGCGCTGGCATGGCGTCACCACGAGGATAGCGCATCGGGCACCACGACGACCGGAATCCGGTGCAACGGGAAAACATCATGGGACTCCGCCAACGCGTCAAATCCCGCATCAAGACATTCTTTCGTCCTCTCTCTGCACCCGCGGGGAAAACGCCGCCCTCTGCCCGCGCGGCCGGATCTGTGGCTCCTTCGACCGCTCCCCCCCCCGCTGCCGCTGCGGTCCCCCCGCCGGCCCGTCCCCAAGAACCTCCCGCTCCCCCTGCGCCCGAAGCGCCGCTGCGCCCAGCGCCCGTGGCAGCGGCGTCCCCCCCGTCCGAACCCTCCGCCGACGACGTCGCCGCCAAGGCGGCACGCCACCTCGCCCGCACGCGCTTGGCGGTGCTGCGGTTTATCGACGAAAAGGGCGGAAAGGCCGGTCTTGCCGAGATGCACGACTATAGCGAGCGCCGCTATTTTATCGCCCACAAAAAGTTCAGTGACCTCATGGAAAGCCTGCTCGACGACGACCTCATCCTCTTCGACCACGCGCGCGGAGAGGCCACGCTGACCGCCCAAGGCCGAGCGGCGATTGGAAAAGAGACCGCAGCCGCCGCGAGATAGCCCCGCCTTCGCTCAACCGCGCAGCCGCCACGCCCACACAAGGCCAAGGCCCAGCACCACCGCGGCAACCGCCCACATGACGGCGCGGGTCTGCCGCGGGGGCGCGGCGCGTCCCACGGGCAAGTGGTCGACACTGCGCCACGCATCCACATCCACGCCGAGTGCGCGCGCGAGCGCAAGGCCGACGGTCTCGACCTCCGCGAGTTGACGCAGCGACGGGTTCTCCGACGCCAACAGCACACCAACCGCCGCCCGAACCTCGGACAACAGCGGTCGCAATCGCGCATCCGTCGCCGGCGCCTCCCGCAACAACGCACGCGCCGAGCGCACAGCCCGCTCCGTCCACGCGCGCGCCTCGGCGTGCCATGCCGCGTGCTGCTGGGGGTCGACCGCTTGGGCCCCATGACCGAGCGCCCGCCGGGCCTCGGCCACAAACGCCAAGGTCCCCAGAAGGGGTCGCACGAGGCCACGAAGCGAGCGTGCCTCGGACTCGGCCACCAAGAGCCGGCCTTCCGACAAGGCCCCCAATGGCGCTTGTCCTACGGCCGACGCCGAACGCGGCATCGGGGCTTTCGGGGCCGGGGAGGGCGGCGGACGAAAAAAGCGGGCCCACGCCGCCAGGATGTCTGCCCACGCCGCCGCGGGGGGCTCCCCTGCTATCGACGGCGCTTCGGCGGGCACCGGTGGACCTTCGGCGACCGGAGGCAATGCCGCCACGGGTCCGCCTTCGTCGGGATTCGGCGCGCGGTCGGTCGGCGCCTCGGCCATCGGGGGCGACGGAGCTGCATCGGGCGTCCAGGCGCCCTCCGCTATTGCCCGTCCAACGTCGACCCGCACCACTGCGGCGCGGTCCTCAACCTCCACAAGCGGTGTCGCGCCCGCTTCAGCGCCCAGACCGCCCGCCGCGCGCACAGGTCGCGCACCAACTGATCCATTTTGGATCACCTGTTCCAAAATGGAACGGTTAGGTGTTCGGGAATCGATCATCGCTGCACTCCGCCGGACACGGCACCCAGCAGCCCCCCACCTGCAGAAGCGGACCCGCGCGCCTGCCCCTCTCTTCCCGAGTCACCCAACAAAGCGTCAATCACGGTGCTTTCCTCCACTCTTCGTCCCTCGTCTGCCGCAAACGTGCGCCCTGCGCGCCGATGTTTTCCAAACTGGAACGCAACTTGCATTGACGGTCGTTGTCCCTCGAATGGGGACGCATGCGGAGGTACCATGAACGTTCGATTCTGGGGTGTGCGGGGGTCTATCGCCGTCAGTGGCGATCCATACCATACGACCGGCGGAAACACGTCTTGTGTCGAAGTAGAACACGACGGAGAGCGTCTCATCCTCGATGCAGGCACCGGGATTCGTGCCCTCGGCGACCACCTTGGCTTCGGCCCCCACAAGCTGACCATCCTGTTCAGCCACGTCCATTGGGACCACATTCAGGGCTTTCCGTTCTTTGGGCCCGCGTTTCATCCCGGCTCGCGCCTCACCCTCATCGGCGCCAACCGCCCGTCCGGTTCGGTGCGGGACGCCCTGGTTCACCAACTGCGCCCGCCCCAATGGCCCATCGGCCTCGACGCCTTTTCGGCCCAAATGGACTTCGCGTCTGCCCAGCCGGGCCGGGCATTCGAGGTGGGTCCGTTTCGCCTCACCCCCATCGATTTGGACCATCCCGACGGCGTTCTCGCGTGGCGCATCGAAGCCGGAGGACGAAGCCTCGTCTACGCGACCGACATCGAGCACGCCGGCCGCATCGACCGTCGCCTCATCGCGCTCTCGGCGGGCACGGACCTCCTGATACACGACGCCCAGTACACGGACGCCGAATACAACGGAACGCAAGGCCCGCCCCGCCGCGGCTGGGGACACAGCACCGACGCCGAAGCCGTCGAATGTGCACGCGCCGCCGATGCCCAGCGCCTCGCGCTGTTTCACCACGACCCCCGGCGCGTCGACGCAGGCGTCGCGGACATCGAAGCCCAAGCCCAGGCGCGGTTTTCGGGAGCATTTGCCGCCCGAGAGGGCGTGAATGTGCCGCTGTGAACAGCACAGGTGCAAAACCCGCCCCAGCAGCTTACGAAGCGCGCCCGCCTGCTCCCCAACAAGGGCGGACCCGAGACGCCGTGGCGGACACACTGGACCATCTCCACTCGCAGCTCGTCGACCGCAAGCTCGACCTGGACGATGTTCTGGCGCGGGTCGTCGATGAAGCGGTCGGCCGAATGGGCGCCGACCGGGGCACCTTGTATTTGGTGGACCGCGTCCGCGGCGAGCTCGTAAGCCGGGTGGCGTTGCTGCCGGAAATCACCGAGATTCGGCTTCGTATGGGCGAAGGCGTCGCAGGGTGGGTCGCGGCGACCGGGGAGACCATTCACGTCCCGCACAACTCCACAGACCCCCGTTTTTCCCCCCGTATCGACACCCAAACGGGCTACCGCACGCGCTCCCAGCTGGCGGTGCCCGTTCTCGACCACGCAGACACGCCGCGCGTCGGCCGGGCCCGCTCAATTGTTGGCGTGCTCCAAGTGCTCAACAAGTCCAGCGGCGACTTCGACCCCGACGATATTACGGCGCTGCACGCGTTGGCCGACGGCGTCGGGCGCCTCTTGGCCGTGAGCAGCCTCGCAAGCCAGCTCTCGACGGTTCCCAGTCACCCACTCAGCTTTGGCTTCAACCACATCGTCGGGGACAGCGCGGCGATGCGCGAGGTCAACGGCCACGTGTTGCGCGCGGCCCGCACCGACGCGACCGTGCTGCTGCGCGGCGAGTCGGGAACGGGGAAAGAGCTCCTCGCACGGGCTGTTCACGACAACTCCGACCGCCGCAGCGGCCCTTTTGTCGTCGTCGACCTCGCCGCGCTCCCGCCGGAGCTGATTGAGAGCGAGCTGTTTGGACATGTGCGCGGCGCGTTTACCGGCGCTGTGCGCGACGCGCGGGGGCGTGCAGCGATGGCCCACGGCGGCACGCTGTTTTTGGACGAAATCGGCGAATTGCCCCTGCCGATACAAGCCAAGCTGCTGCGGCTCCTCCAGTCCCGCTCGGTCTTTCCCGTCGGTGGAAATCGCTCTCTGGAGGTAGATGTCCGTTTTGTGTGTGCCACCCACCGCGACTTGGAGGCGATGGTCGCCCGCGGCGCGTTTCGAGAGGACCTCTACTACCGAATTCGCGTCGTAGAGGTAAAAGTGCCGCCTCTGCGTGCGCGCGGACACGGCGACCTCGACCGTCTCATCGACCACTTCTTGTTCGCGTTTCGCCGCCGCCACGGCCGCCTTGCGGTGCGCCTCACCGACGAAGCCCGCGCCCGCCTCCACGCCCACAACTGGCCCGGCAACGTACGAGAGCTGCAACACCGCCTGGAGTCGGCCCTGATCCTCGCGCCCGGCGGCGACATCGACACCCCCGACTTGGGCCTCGACAGCCCCGCGCCGCCAGTCCCCGACAACGCCGACGCCTCGGGCTTCTCCACCCCGCTCGTGCCCCTCCACGACCTCACGGCGGCGTATGTGCAGTGGGCGGTCGCGCAATGCGATGGCAACCGCAGTGAGGCCGCCCGCCGCCTCGGCATTGGCCGAAACACCCTCCTGCGCTGGCTCAATGGGTCTTGAACCCCAACCGGCTCACGACTTGCCCACCGCCCGCATTTGGCCCATCGGAACCTGGGTGGCCGGAATGCGCCCGGCCAGCGCCTCGTACATATCCCGCACCTGGTAGCGGTCGGACCGCGACATACGGTCAATCGCCGACTGGGGGTGCAGGTTGTAGTAGCCGGTGATGGCATACGGCAAGTGGTAGCCCCAGCGCAGCTCTTCGTTGAGCTCCGCGAAGGTTTCGACGAGGTCGAGGACCGGCGCGACGTCGTAGCGCGGGTTGTCGAGGTAAAACAACAGCAGCTCGAGCGGGCAGTTGCCAGCGCCACGGCCAATGCCGGTGACCGTCGCGTCTACAAAGTCGACCCCTTCGTCGATAGCGACCACCGAGTTCGCAAATGCCTGCTGCTGGTTGTTGTGGAAGTGGACGCCGACCTTTACATCTTCGCCCAAGTAGTTCATGTATTTGTGGACCAAGTACCGCACATGGTAGGGGTACAAGGCGCCGAAGCTGTCGACAATCGCGACGTTGTGCACGCCCGAACCCGCGAGCTTGAGCAAGAACCGGTCGACGTCGTCGGGCGCGAGGGTGCTGATGGCCATGACGTTTACGAAGGTCTCGTAGCCCTTGGCCAAGGCATCGTCCAACAGCCTTCGGGCGTCGTCCATTTGGTGCGCGTACGTCGCGATGCGCACCACATCGATGACAGTGTCGCGGCTGTGCGGGAGGTCTTTCGGCTCAAACCGGCCTACGTCCACCATCGTCGACAGCTTCAAGCGGCCGGGCTCGACGGCTTGGGCGAGGTCTTCTTCGTCACAAAACCGCCAAGGACCGACCTCATTGCGGTCATAGGTACCCGGCGCTGACCGATACCCGACCTCCATATAGTCGATGCCTGAAGCCGCCAAGGACCGAAACACCCGCTGCACCAGCGCGTGGTCGAACTGCCACGCATTGCACAAGCCGCCGTCTCGAATGGTGCAGTCCAGCACCTTGATGCGACGGCGGCGGTCGGTGACGAGTCCATCGGGACAACATTTGACGCGGTAGTCGAGACCCATTTTGGCTCCGAGGGGGGCGGGCTCCTTGCCTTATCCCGCTGGCGCCGCCGTGCCGCCGCGAGACGGACGCCCGCCGATCCCAGACCCTAGCTCCGCAGCAATCGTCCCGGACGAAAGAGGTCCACGACAGGATGGCTGCCATCGACCACCAAGCCGGCCAGGGCCTCCCCCGACACCCACGCGAACCCAAAGCCGTGGCCCGTAAAGCCTGCGCCCATAACGGCCCCTGGAAGGCCCGGAACGGCGCCCACGAGCGGCAAGCCGTCACGAGAAAATCCCATCGTGCCCGACCAGCGGTACGGAATGCGTACGCTCTCCAATCCCGGAAACCGCGCGAGGAAGGCGGTCATGCGGTCCTGAATGCCGTCGTGGAGGACGTCATCGTGGCCGACTTCCGCGCTAGGGTCGAGGTTGCGCCAGCCGCCCAACACCACGCGCCCATCGGGGAGCTGCCGCCAATAATCGTATCCGTGGTCGGCATAGATAGGCATCGGAAACAACGGCGGCACAGGGTCGGTGGCGAGCATCTGCCCGCGGACGGGGTCGACCACGCCATCGGCAAACGGAATCAAGCCCGCCGCGCGTGCGTTGGTGCAAACGACCGCGACCTCGGCCCGAATCGAGCCCGTGGGAGTTTGCACCCGCACATCGCCGGGCGAGCCCGCGTCGAGGTGGGTGACAGGCGTGTTTTCAAACAACCGCACGCCGAGGCGAACCGCCGCGTCCGCGGCTCCCCGTACAAACCGCACGGGGTCAAGCTCGCCGTCTTCGGGCAAATACACGGCCATTCGGTAGCCACCTGTGCGCAAGGCCGCCGGCAGCGCCTCGGGTGCCCAGGTGTCGGCCGCAAAGCCGTCGTCTCGCAGCCACGCCGCAGAGGTGCGCAGTTCGTCTTCTTCGTGGGGCGTGCCGGCCAGCTGAAGGCTGCCGAGTCGGCGCCAACCGCAGTCAATTCCAAATTCTCGAATTGTAGCGGCCATTCTTCGGTGATTTTCCACCGAAACAATGTGGACCGACCGCGCCCGCTCCCGCCCCAACAACGCGACCGCCCGGTCGTAGCGTTCGGCCGTGCCCTGGAGAATAAAGCCTGCGTTGCGCCCGGTGGCCTCGCCCGCGACCTCCCCGGCCTCGACCCACGCCACCGACACCCCCGCCCGCGCCAGAGCCAACGCGGCCGATGTGCCACACACACCGCCGCCAATCACCACGACATCGGCCGAAATATCGGAGGACAACGAAGGAGCCGGAGCGCGGGGTGGCGCCTCGGCAAGCCAAATAGACTGCGTTCGGGGGCTCATTCGAGGGACTTGTCCTTCTTCAAACGCCGTCGGGCGGCGCGGTTGGGAGACGTATTGCCGACAGACTGCGGCTCGTCTCGTTCGTGACCGGTCGCTTGCCCAAATCCAACGGCGGTGCTGTCTCCCGGACGCTTGCGGGGCGGCGGCGGCAGGTAGGCCGCCAAAAACGCAGCCCCGGCCAGCAAAAACGCCAGTCCAGACATCATGCCGAGCTGAACGGAGTGGTTTGCACCGACCATCACTCCGACGATGCCCGCCGTCACGACCATTCCCGTCCAGCGCAGCGGCGGCGGCAACCGCTCAAACACCGACCGCGACGCAGGGCGGTCGATCTGCGGAACGGCGGGAGCCGGGACAGCGGCGCTCTCGGCCTCGGCGGCAGAAGGTTCGGCGATGCCCAGCCCTTCGAGCGTTCCATCGAGCGACGGCGACGCATTTCCGCGCATACCCCAACCCCGTTGGTTGCGTTTTCTGCGTGCGGCCTCGCGCTTGTCTGAGCTTTCGGGTTTTTCGGACATCGGGTCTCCGCTTCCGAGGTACCGTATCCTACCGTCTCCGGAGGCGGCAATCGGCGCAGAGGCCGGCCGACACGCGCCGTCCACGGCCATAGGGAGACAAAAGGAGCAGGCGATTCCGTGATCCAGCCAGGACACATCGCCGCACGAACCCCGCGCTATTGGGCCAAAACAAAAAATCGAAACAATTGTCGCGGCCCCCCTCACCTTCCCCGACCGTCGATCCGTATCCTGGAGTGTGAGACGGAAACGCCCCTCGGGCCAACCGTCCGGCCCTCCCCCCTCCTTGGTGACCGAGGGCCGCTTCGTTCCCCGGTACCGATGGCCCCCTTCGATTGGGAACCATCCAACATAAAACCGGAAACCAACCTTTATCACGCTTTTCTCGGGTCGGACGACGCGAAGTCTTGTCCAACCCATCGCCGCACCCGACCCTCCTTCTGGGGTCAACTTTGCGCGGACGGCCCGAGAAAC
>CAZCUX010000016.1:0-49460 GCA_964502005.1 uncultured Enterobacterales bacterium | reverse complement strand
TCGCCGCACCCGACCCTCCTTCTGGGGTCAACTTTGCGCGGACGGCCCGAGAAACACCCATCTACCACGCTTTTCTCGGGTCGGACGACGCAAAGTCTTGTCCAACCCATCGCCGCACCCGACCCTCCTTCTGGGGTCAACTTTGCGCGGACGGCCCGAGAAACCCCTTCACTCCGCTTCAGCCGGCAGCTCCCGCAGCACCAAGCCCGCCCCCACCAACAATGGCAGCGCACGGTCGTAGCGGGGCCCCAAGGCGCTATTGAGCGTCAACAGCGCGAGCCCGATGCCGATAGGCCCGGCCACGCCGAGAACGGTGCCCGCTCCCGTGCGCACCGCGACCACCGCAGGCCCCACCCACGGCAAGCGCGCGAGGACCATCCACAGCGGGCCTACCGTCCACTGGAGGACCCGCGCCGCCAAAAAGCGGGCGCCGAAGGCCCCTCCGGCACCTGTGGCCCCTGCCAGCCGTCCCCAAACCGGACGGCGCAGGCGCGCCCGAATGTTGGGGTCGATGTCCTCCAACACAAGCGGTTGGCCTTCTGGCGGCAACAACGCAGCGGTGAGCGCGGACAAGCGCGCCCAAACATCGCCACTCGGCAACGAAACATCGAGTTGGCGCGCCGTGCGGTCCACCAACGCATCGAGAGAGTCGGCCATCAGCACTTGACCCGCGGGAGTATGCGAGCGCCACCACAAGGCATCGGTCAACCGCTTGGCCAGGCGCTCTGTGTCGTCGGTCTCCGACCAAGAAACCTCGCTGGCCTCCAACACCGCGCGCAACAATTGCGGGTCACGCGTGGACAGACGGTCACGAAAATCGGCTTGGGTCACGGACACAGGGGGACTCCTCGTGCCGGTTGGTTTGCGGCACACGCCCAAGACGCATCACGCACGCCTTTCATTTCCGATTTCGCGGACGGAATCCAGACCGAAACACATCCGCCGCTCCTTCGGCGAATGGGCGCGGATGATGGCCCGATGCTTCGATAATGGCTTGGGGGTCGGCACACTCATCCTCGACCGCCGCCCGCACCAATGACGGCTCCATATCGGGCATCCACCGGGCGACTTGTGCGACGGCCTCGACGGGAATCGGCATCACACGCGGCGAACGGCCAATCGAAGCCCCCATGGTTCGAACAATTTCGCGCATCGACAGCGCATCGGCCCCCCCGGCTTCAAACGCCCGGTTGGGGAGCCCCCGATAGAGGAGGCCCAAAACAAATTGGGCAAAGTCTTCGACATGAACCGGCTGCCGCCGCTGGTGACCGCTGCCGAGCACCGGCACAATCGGCGCGCGCGCCACCCACGCGGCGAGGGAATGAAAGCTCTCCCGGTGCCCCGGATGGTGCTCCAGCAGCGCCGGTCCATAGGGCGCCGATGGACGCAAGACGGCCCACGGCAAGCCGCTCGCCGCCAATCGTGCTTCGTCGTCCCGCCGCGAGCGGCCATACGGTGTGTCGGTCTGCCACGAAACGACCGTGCTCGACGCATACACCGTCGGAAGTCCAAACGAAAGGACCGCGTCCATCATCTGCCGGTTGACCCGAACCGCCGCTTCACTGGGCGCCTCCGCCCCCCTCGGCCGCGCACGGATTTGGCAGGCGAGATGCACCACGACATCCGCATGCAGGCGGGCGACCCGCGCGACATCCAATGGCCGGCACAAGTCCACACGATGGGCGTGTACGCCGTTGAGCGCCAATGGGGTCGAATGGTAGAGCGCGTGGACCTCGTGGGCACGCGCCGCTACGCGACAAAACCAAGCGCCGAGAAAGCTCGAGCCACCCGTCACAATGAGCCGCACATCGTCCTCCGAGGTACTTCGCCCGCGTTCCCACGCTTGCCCGCCTCCATAGCCCAGTTCGCGGCGAATGGGCGTAGGCGCGTTTGTATTGCACGCAGCGGCGCCGCCTGCCCATCGACTGTCTACCAAGCAGCCGCAAGAGTACGGACATCAGCGGCCCAGACACCGTCGCAGCACCAACTCCTGGGCTGTGGCCAAGGGGGCCATGTCCCCATCGACGGGCGGGGAAATCGCGACCAACGCGCGGAGGGCTTCTTGTTCTTCGGCCGCCACGGAGGGGCCTCCGCGACCAAAGGCGGCACACACCTTCGCGCGAAACAAAATAGAAGGCAGGTCCGGGCGGGTCACCCGCGCAATCCACGGATGTCCCCGCCCCGCATCCGGGGCGTGCAGGGCGCGCATCCAGACGTCCAAGGCCACCGATGCGACCACCTGCTCGTCTACCCCTTCGCCGCGAATCACCGCGATACACGGCAAGGCCGCCGGCGGCGCGAAGGTGCGCCAGCGCAGGCCGTCGCCCCAAAACACAGAAGGCACCGCATTCGATGCCTCCTCGACGGAAGGGAGGCCTGCCCATGCCGACCAGCCGCGCCCTTGGCTTTCCCCGCCCCAAAGCGCATCCGGCGGCGGCGACGCTACCCACGCAGGCGCCTGGAGCGCCTCCCGGTGCCCTTCTGCGCCCGCCATCGCCCACGAGCGAACCGAGCCGCCACCCCCTACGGGCACCGGCCCACAAGCGAGCCTACGGCGTCCTGGGCTGCCTGCTGTGCCCAATACACGGGACACCCAAGCGACCGCCCGCGCACACAGCTCCCGCTCTCGCCAGTCGACCGGTTCCGCGGCCCGCAAGCACACCAGCAGCGCGTCCAGGCCATCGTGCCCAAACGCGGCGCTGGCGGGCTCCGGCCCCCGTCGCACGAGAAACGGCATGTCTGCGAACATCGGGGCAGCATCCACCCGCGTCGAAGTCACCAAGCCGAGCAAAGGCGCGGGCCCGAGCGTCGGAACCAGCGGCAACGACACCGCGGACGGCCCCGGAATCCAACGTCCGTCGACGAGGACCACACTCACGACGAGGCGCTCCCGCCCCTCGACATGCAGCGCACCGGCCCCCACGACCTGCTCGATGGGCGCCAAAGCCGTCGCATTTTCGCGCGACACCGGAATGCTGTCCCCTTCGCTCACGGCCCGCAGCATCGCAGACGGCGCGACGGGAAGGTCGTCCATCTGCCAATTCGCGGGCGTTTCTATCGCGAGTGGTCCACCCACCGCCGGCATCCGCAAGACCGTCGCCAACACGCGCACGCGAAGCGCAAGCGAAAGTGCGGGGGACTTCACCCACGCAGGACCCACGGCCCGCAAGAACGCGTCGACATCGAGCGCTTCGTCACTTTGTGCCCCCCATACTTGCACCCACACGTCGGGCAAGGGCAGGTGCAAGGCGGTCACGGCCGTAGTCTGCTGCCCATCCCACCAAAAGACAGGCACCGCGCCGGGCGACACAAGGCCGCCGCCCTGCCCCGGCGGAAGCTGCCCCGCATGAATACGTTGGCCGTTCGGAAGCGACGCCGACACCACCGCGCGGCCCAGGATGTTGCCGCCACCTGCACGTTGCACCGCGTGCGCGACATCCCCCACATCCGTTAGCGCCGAGAGAGCGCGACCGATGCGCCGTGCGACCGCCGCGCGGGCATCCGGTGTCAGCACGAGCACCGGATACGGATACCGAACGGGGTCGAGGGCGCGCACCAAGGCCGGGGACACAGCGGCGGCGGGAGACACGCAGACGAGCGGGACCTCTGCCCCCAAGCGCGCGAGGTCCGGCACCATGAGGCGTCCCCGTGGCGCGACCTGCCGCACCTCCTCCGCCACGGAGGCAGCGCCATCGGCGTCCCGCTTCACCGTACCGGCGCCGCGCACGAGGGGTCGTCCCAAGCGCCGCGCCAGGCGCTCCACATGGGGCACCAAGGCTTCCACCATGGCCGCAAAGCGTTCGTCGCGCACGATATCGCTTTGGTCCGCCGTCTTGCGCAGGTCGTCGTCACACACCACACCGCAGACGCCGAGCGCCCCCGGCGTCGCAAGCTGGGCGCCGCCGATGACGCCGACGTCTACCAGCGAGAGCGTCGTGATACGAACGCCGCCAATGACGATGTCGACGAAGCTCTCCCCAGGCACCAAATACAGCGCACCGCGCCGCCCACCGGGGCCTTCATCAAAGACAACATCGTCACTTTGGGCAAAAAGGCGAATCGCTCGGTTCGCGCGATACCCAAACGGAGCCGCCCCATTGAGCAGAATCGGGACCGGGGTGTGGCGGCATTGCTCTTCGACGAGGACGTGCTCTTCGGTAAACGTCTGCCCGCCCCACCACCGCCACTTGCGCGAATGGCGCACGGATACAAAGGTTCCCGCGAGCTCGTGGGATGGACTCCCGAGCTTTCCCGTACCGTCGGGCTGCACTTCCATGTCGATGGTTTGGCCAGGAACACCCGTGCCAGACGTTATCCGAATCGACGCGGGCGATGTTCGGAGCAGCGCGTTGATCGCAACCGCCAGCTGGACCAGTGGACGCCGCGCGCGATTGCCGCGGTCGACAAACAAGTAGTCAAACAGGTGCGCCAGTTCCTCTTCTTGCAAAGGCTCTGCGCCCACCCACGCGACAACGAGCTGGTCGCGTGTGGTCTCGACGGCAATGTACGAGGCGCCCGCCATCACGGCGCCCTGAATGAGCTCCAAGACCGCTTGCCCCGGCCGACGCAGCGTGAACGCACGCAAGGTCTCGACGGCTTGGTCCCGCCGCAACGAAAAGCGCCGTCGCTCGACAAACGCGCCCGGCGACCGCGCTTCCCGCAAGATGTCGTCGAGGGTGGTCATGCGGGAACGCTCCGGCAAAAGCGTCCCCACAAGCGCCCGGGAATCGCGCCATACGTGGCGAGCACGAGCTGAAGGAGCGCCAGGGAACCCACATGGGGCGAAAGCTGCGCGGTTTGGGCGGCGAGCAGCACGTTGGGATGCGCGACATTGACCCACACACGGCGGGGCCCCCGCAGCCGGTCCAACCAGGTCGGCAACGCCCGCGCGATGGCCATCGGATGCGGCTGGGGCGGCGCACAAACCACGGGCGGCGCACCGTCCCCACGAATCCGACACAGCGCCAAGGAAACGGACGGTCCCCCGGCGGCATCGACCCGCTTCGCCGCCGCGTCGAGCAGGGTGGTCCACATTGGCGCGTCTTCTGCTGGCTCAACGAGCAAAAAGACCTCGGTTGGGGCCACCCAAACGACAGATGGATAGGTCGCTTCTACCAACTGGCGCACGGCGGGATGGTCCACCAGAACCCGCCGACCCGCCGCCGCCATGGCAGCAACCAGCGCCGACGCGGTGGCCGAAGTCGGCAAACGGAGGCGCCCTTGGTGCCGCTCCCCGAGACGCCCCACCAAAGAAAGCGGCACCGCGGGCCCGTTCCATACGGGCAGGTGCAGGTGTTTTCGAATTTCCGACGCACCCAACGGCGTTGCCCCGGTCGAGAAGGCATCGGCGAACACCTGCATCGCCGCCATATTCCCTCGCGACTTATCCTCCGCGACAGTGGCGTCCAAGAGGACCTTTTGGTGGAGCAATCGAACGGCTTCGCAGGCCACCGTGAGGGCATGGGACCACGCCGCATCCTGCAAAACGTTGTCGCGGGTGAGCGTGTGCTCCAAACGCCGGTACTTGATTTTGAGCTGACAGTGCTGCAACACAGCGGCGTGGGACCCCAAGCACTGCGGGTCTGTGGTGGACAATAGGGTCAGGCCCCCATTGTACCAAGCGAACTGGGGTGGCACCCCGGCCGCCGCCCACACTTCGACGCCATCAGCCTCATGGTGGACCACCCAAGGCGCACCCGTGAGCAAAAATGGTCGCTGGATGACGGTCGGTTCCGCGAGCGGCGCGTGAAACGCCTCAAACGGGTCGGCCAGGGCAGACGGCGCGACGGAGGCCACGTTGCCCTCGGTTTGGTCGTCAAACCGAATGGGCACTTCCGCGTGTTCGCACCAAAACACGAGCGCGCGGCGGACTTCATCGACCCAATGGTCTTTGTCGGCGACCGGAATCCGCTTGAATATCGAAACCCGCGTACCCGTCACGGGCGTAGACAACGCCACTTTGTCGAAGCTGCGGTCCGCCGAAAAGACGAGCTCCCAGCCCATGCCATACCGCCCCGTACGCACCACCACTTGCTCGGGCAGCAAAGCAAAGACAGACGTAAACCCAATGCCGAAGCGGCCAATTTTCGTGAGGTCGCCGGCTTTGGCCGACGCAAACATCTGGGTCAGCTCATGGTCGAGGATGTACTCATCCATGCCCTCGCCGTAGTCGACCACCCGCACTTCCAACACACCCTCTGTGTCGAGCGGACGCCAATGGACCGTAATGTCGACCCTTGGCGACCCCGCATCCATGCTGTTTTGCACCAACTCCCGCAAGCAGTCGAGAGGACGCGCAAACTGGCGGACGAGGTTTTCGAGCGCATCGTCCAACAGCCCCGCTGCGAGGGCATCTTCCCACGCAGCCGGCTCCGAACGATGCGCGCCGTCCTCGGCCACGGTTGTCACACGAGCGCGATGGTTGGCACGTACAGCGGACCCAATGGCAGCGGCGGCATCGAGAAGATTTGGGTGGTGACGGACATTGCGTCCGTGACCTTCGGCGCATCCAGCGGGGACAACAACGATGCACGGTGACCGGTGTTGGACGACGGCAGTACAGCAACACACTGAATCGCTGCACGCAAGCGCTCCACGAAGTCGGGGTCATCTGTGGAATCATCCATCAGCACTACCTCCAAGGTGCCGTCGTCTCCGATGACGTCGCGGAAGGTATCGGCGAACATCTGGAGGTTGACGTCGGGGTCGCCATCTTGGTCAAGGTCGTACCGAAGCACCAAGGCGGCGTCCTCGCGATTGAGGAGGGGCCGCGCGAATTCGTTGAATAGCTGCACGAAATCAGCTCGATTGCTCCAATCTGGCCAAGCGAACAACCGGAACCGCGCGCGCGTCGCTACGGGCCACGGCTCGATACCGCCGGAGGCTTGGAGCAGCCACTCCGAGGTGTCGACAGCTGAAATACCCGCGCGTGTGGCGAGGGCCTCCACAATGGCGTCTTGTTCGTTGCCTGCCGGCGCCCAGCCTTGCACAGACGCGACCAAGCGCACCAGCTCCGTTTCGGTGCCATTCGATTCCGCCACCTGCACATCGGCCCAGCCGCCCGAAGGCCCCGGCTCGATGCGGCGGGTGAGCTCCAGCACCGCATTGCGCACCACATCGGCGGACACGCCCCCGCGGTCGGGGTCGCAATAGACCAGCAAGGAGACGTCGTCGTTGGGACCAAAACCCGTCAAGAAGCGCGCCAGCACGCCAATCCAGCCGAGCTCATCGTCGGAGCAAGGCCGCAGCAAGTAGCGGACGCTGCGGGCGGCATACAAAGGCAGCGCCTGCTGGGACAAGAGGTCATGGTAAGACGCGCGCCCGAGTGCTTGGAGACCCGCACGGCGCCCCCGCGCTTCTGCAAGGCGCTGAAGGTGCGTGAGGAGCTGTGCGGCCCGCGACTCCAGCGTCGTCGCCAATGCCCCCCAGTCGCCTCCGAGCCGTTCGAGCGCGAAGAGATTGGGGCCGCTCGCGAGAGACTCGGCAGCCGCCTTCACCATGTCTTCGCCTTCTCCGTGGCTGTCGAGGAGCGCGTCGAGACCCTCTACCGAAACGTCGCTGAGGCCAGCCGCGTCAAACGCGCCGGGATACGCGGCGTGGACCGCGACGAGGTCCTTCGCCCGCGCTTCGACACCGCGAAGGTAGGCGTCCACCGAAAAGTCCGCCAGGACCCGCACGCGCGCTTCGGGGGCCACGAGCACTTCGTACCCCTGCTCGTGCAGACGCCATCCAAGGTCGCTGTCGAAGGCGGCATCGCGGTCTGCGGGAAAGCCGCCGGTGGCCATCAATGCATCGCGCGACGCACTAAAGTTGCCCCCGAGCAACCGGTGGGCCGGATGATACGCAGCGCCTTCGGGGTCCACCACCCATGCCGCCGGATGCCGCGCCGCGAGGGCCCGCCGCAAGGGCACATCGAGGATTTCGAGGGGCATCTCTTGGCTTCCCACCGCGACCAAGAGCTGGCCTGTGCGGTCACGATGGGACCGAATGTGCTGCTCAACCAAATCAGGGAACGCGACGGCGTCGTCGGCCAAAACCACTACGAGCTGTCCGCGGGCTGCGACCAAGCCCCCTTGCAGAGCGGCGCCCAACGAGCCGCCCCATACAGGGACGACCGTATGCGGCGCCGAAAAAGAGACGTCAGCCATGGCCGACGAGAGCTGGCCGTCGCCGTGGTCCACCACCACCATCTCGAAGGTGCCCGGCGGGAGCACTTGCCGCGCCACGGACTCCAACGCCGGTGCAAACTCCGAGAAGGTACGACGGCAAGGCATCACCACCGACACCCACGGAATGTGGAGCCCATAGGGCTCTTCATGGGTATGCAGAAGGTGAAGGTCAGCGCCATGGGAGAAACGCGAGGTCGCGAAGGAGTCATGGCTGACGGATGCGAACGCCTCGCTCAAGTGGAAGCATCGGCCGGTATTCAGCGCAAAGCGGTAAGCCTGCAGCAGCGCCGGGAACCACAAGTACTCGGACAGCGTCGCGATGGCGCTGGCCCGAATCGCCAAGCCCACTTCCCACAACGGAGGCGGACGGTCGCCATCCTGGGAAGGGTCGACGACATGGACCACGCCGGCCGCACCTTCGAGCCCATAGTTGCAGGTAATGAAATCGGCTTCTGGATGTTCCGCAAACGCCGCAGCTACCCTCGCGAGCTGTGCGGAGTCGTAGCGCGCGGCCTCATGACGCACGACAACAGGGAGGTCGCCGGTGACAGCCACCAATGCGCGCAAGGCGCTCCCCACCGATGCCGAGGCGCCCCGAATCCGTACGGTGCCCGCAGGTGCATCGACGGTTCCTTCGGGGGAACAGTCGAGAATGTGCAGCTGGAGGTCCATTCCCTTGGGAACCACGAAGCCCGCAGCGACACATGCCGCATCGCGCGACGTGCGAACAGGAACAGCGACCACAACAGGCGAAACGAGAGACTGGGACACGATTTTCACTCCAAAGCGGCGGCGGCGCTGGGCCAACGTTGCCCGTAGCCACCCCAAAAGGCCCGGTTTCTACACGTCCGCGGCACGACTGCGCCAGCGGGTGTGCCCAGAAACAAAGGCCAAGGTCAGGCGGCCAGCAGGACGCGACCGCCGGTGGGTCAGGAGGTCAGCGTACGAGTTGCGACAAGAGATTGAACGACTCGGTTTCCGCTTCCGTCAGCTCGCCATCGCTGCCGATGAGCGCAAGCAATGTTTGCAGGAAGATTTCCCGATGCTCCACGGGAATGTCCTGTGGGTCGATGTCTTCGGGGTTGGGGGGACTGGCCAACCACGCTTCTACGGCGTTTGCTTCCTCGGGGTCGAGCTCCATCCGCTCAATGAGCTCGTGGACAAACGTGCGCTCCGCATCGTTGACCTCAAGGTCGGCCCACGCAAACGAACAGACAAACTTCATCAACTGAAGACGTTCTTCACGGTCGAGAGAAGACAACATCAAAACCTCGTCAGGCGAATTCTGCCATCGACACGATACCGCATGGCCCGTTTGACGATGCGCAAAATCCCAAGGGGGGAACGAGACACAGAAACCAAAATATAGGAACGCACAGACAAAAGAAAAGTGGAAAACACCCGCTTTTGTCCAACGAACCCAGAAACTGTAGAAGCGCCCGCCGTTCACAACCCCGTGGGGCCCGGCGAGCGGGTCTTTTTGGACTGCTGCACGGCAATCCCAACAATTCCAAGGTGCGCGCAGCCGACGCTCTCCGAAAAAGCTGCGCGCCCAAAGCCTACCGCGAAATGCAGCGCCACTGGCGGCGCGGGCCTACATCCGCCGACGAATGCGTAGGATTTGCGCGCGAAGCTCCGCGACCTCGGCATCTTGTTCGAGGGGCCAATCGATGCCGGGGTCGAGGTCATGGTGCCACTTCGAAAACGCGAGGCGCACCAGCGCTCGATCGAGCTGCACCCCCCAATACCAGACCAAAGGTCCACGCGTAAAAAACCGTCGCAGTCCCATCCAAATGCGCCGCCGGGCGGGCAAGAGATGCGCGATGTCACCAGACTGCAGAATATGCGCCGGCTCGCTCTCTAAGTAGCGCCGAATCACGCGCGCCTCCTGCACCCAGCTCACCAAGCCCGTCACCAACAAAATCAACATGAACGGGCTCTGCAAAATCACGACCGCAATCGGCAAACTCACCAACAAAGCCATGGTTTCGTTGGTCCCACCCGTGAGGTAGACCACCGGGGACACAAACGTATTCCACAAAAAGTGGGCAAACATCGCCATTCCCCAAAATAAGGGGATGAAGAACCAGCGCAATATGCCCTTTCGCATGACCCGCACCAAGCCAAAGCCCATACCGGTCAATCCCGTATAGGAGACATGGCTAGAAACCCCATTCAACAGGCCGCGCAAATAAGCGAGCTTGACCATATCGGTGACGCCGCCCTGGTCACCGGCGTTGACATAATACAGAATGTTTTCGAGCCACGCGAAGCCCAAGCCCACCAAGGCCCCATATAACATACCATCAAGCACATTGTCAAACTCATGCTTGAACAGCAAAAATATAATAAGGACCGCCATTCCCTTCGTTAGTTCTTCAATAAATGGCGCCGAAAATGATGCAGTAAGCTGGCCCGCCAAGAACGAGTCTTGCACCACAGAGCTTGCTGCGAGGCCAAACGTCGTGTTGAACACGAGCGAATACCCCGTCGCAAACACAGCCCCCCAAACAAAGGCCGCCACCACGAGATACAGAGGCTCCGGCTCGTTGCGGTCGAGCCACAGCAGCATCAAGCCGTAAGGAATGGTGGTCGCCGACGCCAACAATGTCGCCAGCAAAAACACCCACGGCCCATTTGTAAAGGTCAACGCGGTGGTGAGCGCGATGATGACGAGCCCGACAATAAACGGGAACATCAACAAGAACACGCATCCCCAACGCAAAATGGGCGTCCCACCCCGGCTACGGAGTTGACCGGGCCGCGCGGTCGAGGGGGTCATGGGCGAACTCCTGGAGAGGGCGAATGGGCGGATACGGGCTATCATGGCGCCCGGAATGTCGCGGAATCTTCGTGCACGACTGGCGAACGCAAACGCCGAAAGGCCGTCGCGACGAAATGACCCCTCGGAGCACCCCCCATGGCATTCGACCCCTCCCGCAGCATCACGGTGCCCATTGTCATGGGCGTAGTGACCGTCGCGTTGAGCATCGCATTGTTGGTGGGCTGGATCCTCGTCATCATACGCAACTTGGAGCTTACCCAGCGTGTGTGGGCAAACTCTTGGCTGATGGCCGGCGGGGTAGTCAGCTTCGCCGTGATTATGGCGGTATTGGTCCTATTCAGTGTGTTTCTGGTTCGAGAAATACAAGAAAGCCAACGGCAGGTGCGCTTCATCGACTCCGTGACCCACGAACTGAAGAGTCCCCTCGCCTCGGTTCGGTTGTGCGTCGAAACGCTCGCGCTGCGAGACTTGGAGCGCGACCGCCAACGCGAGATGCTGCGCATGATGCTCGACGACATCGACCGTTTGAGCGCGTTTATCGACGACATCCTCGAAGCCAGCCGCATTCGCCACGGCCGCGGCGACCTCGCCGTGCGCACCATCGGGCTCGAAGAAATTGTGACGCGGGCCACCCGCCACGTAGAGACCCGCCACAAGCTCGAAGAGGGTGAACTCACGATCGTTCTCGATCCCCCGGACCTCGTCTTGGTCACCGAGGGCACCAGCCTCGAAGTCGTGCTGCGCAACCTCCTCGACAACGCCGTAAAATACAGCGACCGCCCCGCACGGGTCCGCCTGACGGTTCGCTGTAGCCCCCAAGGTCGGGTCACCTTTGAGGTGGTCGACCACGGCATCGGCATTCCCGCCGAACACCTCTCCCGCGTGTTTGATCGATTTTACCGCGTTCCCACCGAAGATGTCGCCGCGCGCCGGGGCACGGGCCTCGGGCTATACGTCGCGGCAAGCATCGTCCGAAACCTCGGGGGTCGCCTTCAAGTGGCCTCTGCTGGAAAGAATACGGGAACCACCATGCGCTTCGACCTTCCCGGTCCCGCCAACCGAGAGGAACGCCCGTCATGACCGCACCCCGCCTGCTTGTGGTCGAAGATGAACGCCACCTCGCCGCAGGCCTCAAGCTCAACTTCGAGTTTGAAGGCTTCGACGTAGACATCGCGGGTACGGCCCGCGAAGCGGCAGCATTGCTGGCCCGTCCCCAGCCCTACGCCGCGATTTTGCTCGATGTCTCGCTCCCCGACACCGACGGCTTCACCCTCTGTCGCCGGATTCGCGCCTCGGGCAACTATACGCCGGTCATCATGCTGACCGCGCGCACCCGCGCCGACGACCGCGTGACGGGGCTCGAAGCAGGCGCCGACGACTACATCGGCAAGCCCTTTGAACTCGAAGAGCTGCTCGCCCGCGTCCGCTCCCAGCTTCGTCGCCGCAAATGGGATGCCGCAGGCGGCGGCGCGATTGAGAGCCCCGGTCTGCGCTTTGGAAACGCGCACATCGACTTTGACCGCCACGAGGTCACGGTCAATGGTGAGACGGTCAAGCTCACCAATCTGGAGCTTGAGCTGCTGCGGTATCTCGCGGCCAACCCCGAACGGGTGATTTCCCGCGACGAACTCCTCGAACGGGTATGGAAGCTTCCCAACTACCCCAATACCCGCACCGTCGACAATTTCATGTTGCGATTGCGCCGCCACTTTGAAGACGACCCCACCAACCCCGTCTACTTTCTCTCGGTGCGCGGCGCCGGTTACCGCTTCCTCCCCGCCGGCAACCCCGAGCCCGAGTAGCGCGGCCCCGTTTCCTGATCTGGGTCGGCCGTTGACGGAATGGTGACCGGAGACAACACGATGGTGATGGTAGCAGCCAGCGAATCGGCCTACACCTGCCCCCACAGGAGGCCCGGTTGCCCACCCCCAACGAAGACCAGATTGTGCCCGCCCCGGAAGCCGTACACCCCACGGATTTCCAACGCACACGCCCCGCTGCACAGCGAATTCCGACCGCGACCGAAACCGTGACCGCATCGTCCGAACATCGTCGCCGCCGTCGAAATAACTATATTGTTCGATACACCATCATTCATATGCTTGGATTGGTCGGGCCTCTCATCGCCGGTGTGTCTGCTTGGTCCCTTGGCTTGGCTGTGCTAACCTACTGTATTGGCATGTTCGGCGTGACCGCAGGCTACCACCGCTACTTTTCCCACCGGTCCTACAAGACGGGCCCGCGCTTCGCTTTGGTGCTTGCGTGGATGGCCGAGCTGACCGCACAAAAGGGCGTCATTTGGTGGGCACGCAACCACCGCCACCACCACCGGACCAGCGACACCCCCGCCGACCTCCATTCGCCCGTCCAGCGCGGATTTTGGTACGCCCACGTCGGCTGGCTATTCGACGACGAAGACCACCCCAACGGCAAGACCGTCTCCGACCTCGAACGAGAGCCCGCGCTGGTCTGGCTCGACAAGCACTGGCTGGTTCCGCCCGTCGTCACCGGGTTTGCATATTGGCTGGTCGGTGGGTGGGAGGCGCTGTTCACCGGCTTCTTCTTCGCCATGATTCTGCTGCACCACGGCACCTTCACCATCAATAGCCTCACCCACGTCTGGGGCAGTCGCACCTACGACACCTTCGACTCCAGCCGCAACAACTTCTTGCTGGCGCTCATCACCTTCGGCGAAGGCTGGCACAACAACCACCACCACTACATGCGGTCCACCCGCCAAGGATTTGAGTGGTGGCAGCTCGACTTGACCTACCTCGGCCTCAAGCTGCTCGAAAAGGTAGGCCTCGTGTGGGATTTGCGGGAACCACCGGAATCCGTGAAACAATCCAATCGGTTGCGATAGACCACCGTCATTCAACCCATTGGAGACACGATGTCGGACCGACCCGGACCCGCCGTTCATTCGCTGCTCAGCGCCCGTATCACCGAGACCTTGGCACCCTTGCATCTCGAACTAGAAGACGAGTCCTACAAACACAGCGCGGGCCCCGATGCGGGCACCCATTGGCGCTGTGTCGTTGTCAGCGCCGCATTCGAAGGCAAGCGCTCCGTCGCACGCCACCGCTCCGTCTACGCCGCGCTGGGCGATGCGATGGAGAGAGGCGTGCATGCGTTCTCCGTGGTGCCCCTGACCCCCGACGAGTTCGCCGCCCAAGGGGGCACAGTCGACCACACCACGCCCGCCTGTATGGGCGGCGGAAAGCACGGCTGACCGCACGTTTCGTCCACCGGAGCAAAGCCCCCGCGATGGGGGCTTTGTTGTGTGCGGCGAAAACAACGAAAACGTGCTACACGTCGTCGTCTTCATCGTCGAGCAAGGGCATCCGGGCGCGCGCAGGCACAAACATCAGGCACACCTCGGTGCCCCCTCCCTCGCGCGGCTGAATGATGACATCGCCCCCGGCGCGCCGCAGGGCCACCGCCGCGAGGGTGAGGCCCAAGCCCAGGCCTTCGCCAGCCGGACGACCGGTGACAAACGGCTTGACCTCGCGGCCCACGATGTCGGCGGGGACGCCACAGCCACGGTCGCGGACGTGAAAGTCGACCTGGTGGTGCGCTGTCACAATCTCAATCGACACGGGCGCGCCATCTTGGGCCTGCATGCCATTGAGGATGACGTGGTAAAGCGCCTCCTCAAAGCCATGCACAGAGGCATGGACCGCGACCTCGACGTCTCCTACGATTTCGGTTGCCAAGGCACGCGGATAGCGCGCGGCGACGCGTTCGAGCACCCGACGCAGCGCAGGCCCCGCGTGAAGGGCCGAGGGCACGGTGTCCGCCATGCGGGCCATGTTTTGCAAGGCACGCGTGAGGGTGCCAATCCGCTGCGCGGCCTCAAGGTCGTCTTTGAGCATCTGGCCGATGTCTGCGAGCTCGTCTGCGGCATCGGAGTCGAGGTCGGGCAGCAGCTCTTCGATGCGCTCGACCGCCTCTTCCAAGTCGGCGTTGATGACGGTCAGCGGATTGTTGACTTCGTGGGCAAGGCCCGTGACGAGGCCATGGAGGTGGCCTTGGGTGGGCAAGCCACCCGCGACCCGCCGACGAATCAACGCGTTGGCGACCGTGCGCCCTGCACGCAACGGCGTGAGCTCGTCTAGCGCAATCCAGTCCTCGGCACCGGTGAGGAAGCCCGACGTTTGCACCGCATCGGGGCCGACCAACAGAATCGGAAGCTGTAGCGGAGGGCGTGCCATCGTCATGACGCCGCGCCAAATCCGGGGGTCATCCGAGCTGGTCGCAACCACAACCACTTCCGGTGGGTTCTCGGAAACATAAGCGACCGCCGCAGACAGCGGGGCAATACAAGCCACCACCTCAATCTCTGGGCTCTCGCCAAACGCTGCCCCGACCTGAATGACCAAGTCGCGGTCTTGTCCCACCACGACCACGGGGGTCATTGGTGATGCCCCTTCGCCGCGGATGAAATCACCCATACCGACACCTCCGAAGCTGGTACATCGGACAGGTCGGCGATCGAATTGAGACAACTTGCGCCCTTCTGTGTGGCGACGCGATGAAAACGCTCTCGACTTGCTTGCAATCAGCCATTGGCACATCGTCTATCCGGCGTTCCCCGTGCAGGCGTTCGCCCCTTCGACGCCCGCGCATCCGGGCCAGCCACTCTGCGTGTTCGCGGCAGTTCGGGCCACAGCAGGACGTGCAGGAGTCGCTTTTGGGTGCCGCACGGGTGCACGTCTTCGACGAAAACGCACGGGGCCTCCGGCGCACCCCTTGTATATATACGTACCCAAGCAAGGACGCACCGTCCCCGCACGCGCAACAAAACCACCCGTTCCCAATCGAGCCGTTCGGGATAAGCAACCCGAACTGCCGGTGCCTCATGGCACAAGCGGGAGTGTGACCGCGACCGAAGCACGAACGGCCCCACCCCCGACCTGTTCTGAGAAACCCACCGAACTGACAGCGAACCACCATCCCCCGCGCGGGAGGAGACGACATGCAGGAATGGGACATCATCGACATGGCCCTGCCGCTGAAGTCCTGGACACGCACTGTGCCGTTGTCCGAGGGCATCGACCTTCTGCTCGCGGTGGAGCCGGGAATGGACTACGCCGTTTGGCGCGACAAGGCCGACGCCCTGCTGCCCCATGCGGACCCCTCCTACCGCCAAACCTTGCTGCGCCTCATTCGTCGTATGTTCTTGGAGCTCGACGATGAGACGATTCTCGGCACGCCGTTCTTGGAGCTCATTCGCAGCGGCGATGAAACCCGCCGCCGGCATTTGTTCTGCGCGCGGTACGCCCTCGCCCATCCATGGTGCTTGCTCGCGTCCCGCCGCTTGATTTTGCCCCGCTTGGCACGCAACGCCGAGCAGGCCGAAATCAGCATCGAAGAATGGGACGCGTTCGTCTCCCGCTTCATCGAGGACTCCGCGAGCGAAGCGTCCCGGCGCAAGACGCGCAGCACCATCACCGGCGTGTTCCAGAACCTCGGCGTGGTCGACCGCGAAGGCCCCAGCACCGCCCCTACCCGCTTGCAGCGCGGTCGCCCGGATGCCGTCGCCTTCGGCTGGATGGTCGCCGACCAGCTCGCGAGCGAGCTGCGCAGCACCGCCACACGCACATGGGCTGTCACTTCGTCCGATGCAGCGCAGCTCTTCGCCATCGACGACGCAACCGGCCGAAAGTGCCTCACCGCGGCCATCAAGTCCGGCGAGCTGTTGGCGGCGCGTATGGGCACCGAGTCCGCCGTTCGCGCGCCCCTCACTTACGGCCACCGAACCCTCGAACTCGCTGGCTGAGTGCCCGTCGGCAACGCCCACGCTACCGACGTTCTGGGACCGTAACTCTCTTTGGAGTTACGGTTTTATTTCGTTTGGCGCCGACGCCGAAGTGCAACCAAGCCACCCAGCAATAGCGCGCCCCACCAGCCGCGCGCGCGGTCGTTGGTCCCCGCGGCACATCCGCACCCGCCCAGCTTGCTGAGGTCTTCGGTGCTGCCCGGCGCTTCTCCGTCGGCCCACGCGGGTTCGGTGCCCGCGCCGCCTGCGCCACCGCCGCCATCGGCCGTGCCGCCGTCGTCGCCGGAGCCGTCGGCCCCTCCCGTCCCTCCGCCATCGTCGCTGGGCGTAGACAAATCGGGCGGCTCCCAATCCGGCACCAAGGCCGCGAGGACAGCGCCCGCGACAGAAGCGCGCACGTCTTCGTCGCCGATGGTCTCGACCGGAAAGCCGAACATCGCGACGCCATCGCCCAACACAGCCGCAGCGCCGCCGCTGGTATACGTCGCGATGACCTCCCGCGACGAGGACAATACGTCGGGCCACTCTACGTCGTACTGCGCACCCGACGCTTCGTCAAAGTTCATGGTCAAACCGTCGAGAATGCCCGTGCCAACCGCCGTATAGACGTCCGCGTCGTCTTCTTCCATCCCGGCGCCGAGGATGTCGGCGGCGAAGGCCTGGTCATCGGAGGTGCCGAGGTAGTCGAGGTCCCACAAAATCTCGGCCCCGCTGACCCACATCGTCCCGCCGCCTTCTACGTACGCGCGCAGGGTCGCCTGCTGGGCGGTGCTAAAGCTCTCATCGAAGGTGGACTCCTCGCCGGTAATCCAAACCACCGCGCGGTATTTGCTGAGGTCCACGTCGGGGAGGCGCTCATCGGCGATGGCGTCGAAGTACCAACCCGCGCTGACAATCGCGCGACCGTGGCGTCCAACCCCATCGAACGGATTGGTGCGACTTTGAATATTCATGCGCTTGAGGTCGCCCAGCGCCGGAACATCGTATTCCCAAGGCAAAAGGTTGACATCGAGCCGGTCAAACGCGGCCACCACGAGCACGGGGGGAAGGTCGGCGGGCATTCGGCGCGCGCCCATCACCTCCGTCGGAAAGCTCTCGCCCCCTGTATTGGTCGCCGTCACGCGTACATACACCGCCTCGCCTGGGTCCCCCGGCACCACATATTCGCGCGTTGACACATCCGTGCCATTGTCCCAACTACGGCCATCTGCGGACGTATACACCCGCCAAGCCGTCGGGGCATCCCCATAAGGCGCGCCCGAGGCGCCATCGGTCCACGTGGCGACCAAGTTGCCTTCGCCGTCATTTCGAACCGACAAACCTTCCGGCGGCTCCGGCAAAAACGCAGCGCTCGTGCCGTCGCGTTCGGCAAAGTACCGCACAATACCACGCAACATCGCCCGCGACGCGTCTTTGCGGAAGCGCGGGTGCTTGAGCAGCTCGACATCGACTTCATGGTCGTGAAAGGCCAACTCTACGAGAATCGCCGGCATATCAGGATTGCTATAGGGGCTGGTCTCGGCGAATGCGGCGGTGCGGGTGCCGCGGTCACTCCAGCCGGAGTCCCACAGCGCGCGAATCGAAGAGACCAGCTCTCCTTGGACCAGCTCCGCGAAGTCGGTGGAGCCAACAACCGCCGGCCCCGACGAGCCTTCGTAGGTGTAGGTGGACGTTCCCGTGCCGCCGCCTGCGTTGCTGTGCCACGACAAGTAGACCGCATCTTCGCCCGCCGGGCTGCGCCACGCGGCATACCGCGAGCGGGCGCTGGGGTCGTAGCCGATGCCGTCGCCATAGGCGTCATACGCGCTGGTGGGCGCGCCATACCATTGGGTCGCGAGGAGCGCGCCTTCTTCCCATCGCGGACGCCCAGTGTTGGTCGAAAAGCGCGTGACATCGCCCATTCCGCCGCCGATTCGCACGGCGTCGGCGGAAAGGTATTCGCCCGCGGCTCCATCGCCCAAAAGTTCGACAGTGAGGGTGTCGGAGCCCGCTGGCAGCCACATTTGCTCCAAATAGACCCAAGTGCTGCCGTGAACCCGCTGGTCGACGTGTCGGTCAATCACGCCGCCGGGGTGGGTGATGCGATAATGGGCCTCGCGGCTTTGGTCGGACGCAGCATCATAGCTGACGTAGATGGCGTACTCGCCGTCGGTGGGCACCGATAGGCTCCATGTCACGCTGGCGCCCGTGCCATCGGGAAAACGGCGGGTGCTTCCGAGCGCAAAGGGATTGGAGCCATAGGGATACGAGGTCGCAGGGCCAAATCCCGCGGGACCATCGGCGAAACCAGCGCCGTCTTCTACATAGTCGGGGTCGCCGTCGTCAACGATGACCATCTCGGGGTTGTGGTCGCGTTCGCGGGCGGTCACGACCATCGCGCCGGCGTTTTCCAAGTAGCGGACGAGGTAAGCGTCGGCGCCTTCGGGATTGTGAAAGTCTTCCACGGTGTCGAACAGTTCACCGCGTTGGGTCGAAAACCGACCGAGGGACTCGTACCAAATCCAGCCGTGGCATTGGCTGATATAAATGGTCTTCCCCGAAAGCGCGCCTTGGCCGGGGCCAGGATGGTCTACCCCTGGGCCCGATGGCGGGGGGGGCGGCTCCCACGAGAGGTCGGGGTCGGGGGGAAGGGGCCGCTCGACCGGAAGCAACGTCTCCGCCGGAACCAAGGAACCATCCGAGAGCCGCGCCATCAGCACCACCGACTCTGCAGTTGCCGGGGACTGGCCGGCTGCCGCTTCGAGCGCCTCCGCGAACACCAAGGGCGAGAGCGTAGCGGTGGCCGGATCTCCCGGCACGTCCAAAATCCACTGCGATGGCGCAGCAAACGACGGCGACGGCCCCGCATACACAGGGCGAGCAAGAACGGAGGACAACAGAAGGGCTGATAGACGCATAAGAGAAAAGTAGCGCAAAAACCTGTTGGTGACCATCCGTCCCGCAGAACAGGCCCATCGAAACCCCCGCGCGCCGTCTCTGGCCCTCGGCAGACACCCCGAACACCGTAGCGGCTGGTTACACCCCCTTCCCGCTGAACCAAGGCCCCCCATGACACCACCCGACGTGCGCGCCAACGACCTGCTTGTCATCGGCACCGCCGGCCACATCGACCACGGCAAGACCTCCTTGGTTCGTGCGCTCACGGGTGTCGACCTCGACCGCCTCCCCGAAGAGCGGGCGCGCGGAATCACCATCGCGCTGGGATTTACGCACTTGCAGCTCCCGTCCGGGCGCGTCGCGAGCTTGGTCGATGTGCCCGGCCACGAAAAGCTCGTTCGCACCATGATTGCGGGCGCAACGGGCCTTGACGCCGTCATATTGTGCGTCTCGGCGGTAGAGGGAGTCATGCCCCAAACCCGTGAGCATGTCTCTATCCTCCAGCTCTTGGGCCTTGAGCGCGGCATCATCGCCCTCACGATGACCGATTTGGTGGACGAGGAGCTCGCGGAGCTGGCCGAGCTCGACGTCGAAGAGACCGTAGCGGGAACGTTTCTCGAAGGTGCGCCCATCCTGCGCACCGCGGCGGGGCCCACGCCCCACGGCATCGACGCGCTCCTCGCCGAAATCGACCGACTTCCTCCTACGGCCACGCCCGTATCCCAATCGCCCTTTCGCCTCCCCGTCGACCGCGCATTTGTGCAAAAAGGCTTTGGCACCGTGGTCACCGGCACCGTCCGCGGCGGCGATATCCACGACGGCGACGAGGTCGAGGTGCTCCCCGGCGGCCAACGCACCCGCGTGCGGGGCATTCAAGTACACGGCGCGTCGTGCGCGACGAGCAGCGCCGGGCGGCGCACGGCCCTCAATCTCACCGGCATCGAGCGCGACGACCTCCCCCGCGGCCACGTCGTATGTCGCCCTGGGGAACTGCAGGTCGCGCAGATTCTCGACCTTCATGTCACGCTGCTGCCCGATTGTCCCCCCATGAAGACAGGGGCGCGCGTGCGGCTCCTGGCCGGCACCGCCGAAACGCTCGCGGTCGTGACCCTCCTTTGCCGCGACACCGACCATCCCGACGAAGACACACAAGAAGAATGGGACGGACACACCACGGGCCTCATTCAGCTCCGCACCGATGCCCCCGTCGTCGTGCTGCCAGGGGACCGTGTGATTCTGCGCCGCGAATCGCCGGTCACCACCTTGGGTGGCGGCGTTGTGCTCGACCCTTGGGCTCCCAGATGCCGCGCCCGCGACCGCGCCGCCCACAGCCACGCCCTCCGCGCGCTGCAAGGAGGCGACGTAGATGTGCGCTTGGACCGCGCCGGTGACCTCGGCCTCGACGCGGCAGGCGTGCGCGTGCGTGGAACATCGCCGGGAATACGGCTTGGAGAGCGGCATTTGGCGCCGCAGCGCGTGGAACGCCTCGAACATCGCTTGTTGACCGCCCTCGATGCCTGGCACCAACAGCATCCGTTGGCCGATGGAGCCCCCCGCCGCGAGCTTCACGGCGTCGCGTTGCACCACCTCCCGGCGACACTCTTTGACGCCGTCGTGCAGCGACTCGCGGACAAGGGCGATGTGGTCCTCGATGGTCCGCGCATTCGCCTCGCCTCTTTCCAAGTGCAGTTCACGTCCCAACAACAAGCGCTGCTCAACGCCATCTTGCGCGAAGTCAACGACAACGGCGCCGCAGCGCCCAAGTTCACCGATATCTTGGCCCGCGCCCCCGACCTCGTGTCGCTGCTGTTGTCGCGCGGGGAGCTGCTCCGATTTTCCGACCGCGTGTCGACGCCCGCGGTCATGGAGCACATTACGGGCACCGTCCGCGACTTTTTTGCGCACAACGAATCGTTGTCGCCCACGGACTTCAAAGACCTCTTTGGACTGAGCCGCAAGCACGCCATCCCGCTCTTGGAGTGGCTCGATGACAACCGCGTGACCTTGCGAAACGGAGACGTACGCACCCGGCGTTCCTGAACCCGTGCCCACATTCCGTTTCCTTTCTGCTACCCTATTTCGCCCGCTGGGTCCGACCGCAGACGTACCACGGCGAACCCCCGCACAGGACGATCGATGAACCCGCCGAACCGCCCCGCACCCCGGCTCCGCTCCGCGGTGTTTCTGCTGTCTGCCCTCTTCGGCGCACCCCCTGCGTGGGCCGAAGACGCCGCGCCGTCGACCGAAGCCGTCGCGGCTGCCGAAGGTACTCTGCGCGTCGGCGCCGACCAAATGGGTGCCACCGTCTGGCTCAACGACGAGCCCGCCGGAACCGCGCCCCTGGTGCGCAAGGTGCCGCCGGGCAAATACCAGGTCCGCGTCGCCGCCGACAATTTCAACCCCTTTGTCGCCGAAGTCGAAGTGAAGGCGGGCGCCACCGAAGCGGTGCAAGCGCGCCTCTTTCCTGGCGCCGGCACCGTCGAGTTCAAGGTCAACGCTGCCAACGGCACCGTCCGCATCGACGGAAACACCGAATCCGCGCTGCCGGTTCGTATCTCTACGATTCAGCCGGGCGACTATGGCTATACCCTCGCAGCGCCTGGCTATGAGCCCGTCAGCGGACGATTTTCGTTTCAACAGGGGAAGAACCTCTACATCGTCGCGGAGTTAGAGCGCAGCGCGGGTCTCCTCGTGGTCGACACGGTCCCCACCGCCACGCTCGTTCGCCTCGATGGCCAAAACTTGGGCCCCGGACCCTACCGCGCCGACAACGTGCCCCCGGGACCCCACCTGCTTGAGGTCGAGTTCGAAGACCGTCCCCGGATTGTGCGCGCGGCCGACACCTCCGATGGTTCCAAACTTTCGGTCACTGGTCAAGTGCCCCTTGAAGGCGGAACCACCGTCATCCGAACGGGGCAGGCAGACGCCGTTATCACAATGTCTGGCGTGCGTGTCGCAGAAGGAAAGTCCTGGACTTTTGCAGATGTCTCCCGCGGTCGCTACCCCGTCGAAATCACCGCGCCCGGCTACCGTCCCGCGACGGGCCGCATCGCGGTCGATGAAGGCATGCGCGCGGTCTACAAGGTCGATTGGGTCGCCGAAGGCGAGCGCGCACGAAGCGAGCTGGTCGAAATGCCGCCGTGGTACGCACGGTGGACCACTTGGACCATCGCCGGCGGCACCGTCGCCGTCGGCGTGACCTCGGCGGTGCTGATTGCCCATGCGCTTCGCCCCGAGCCGATTCCCACCGGCGACATCACGGTCTCTCTTCCATGAACTCCCGTCGATACCGCGTCTCACCGACCGGAGGCACTATGGGTACGTCCCGTCTCGTCGCCCTCACCACCCTGTTGGCGACCATCGGTTGCGGCTCGTCCGAGCTGCGCACCGGCATCCAGATTCAACTTTCGGGCGACGCCGCCACGCTGCGGGAAAACATCGACCGATTCGTACTTGTCGTCGACCCCCAGTCCCCATGGTTGGACGGGGGAGAGCCCGTTTCGGCAGGCGAAGTCTCTTCGAGCCTGGCGTTTGTGGACTGGAACCCCGACGACGCCGATATGGAGCTGGCACTCGAGGTGTACCCCGGCACGTCGGGTGACCTGCCGTTGGTTGAGTTGCAGCCCGGCTCCAACGACAGCCCGTTCTCGATTACCGCGTATGGCATGCGTGGAACGGTGCAGATGGCCCGCTCGTCCACCGAAGGACCCATCTCCTTCGCCAAAGACAAGGTCGACACCTACGAGTTGGTGGTCGGCCTCCTCGACGAGCCATTGTCCCAATGCAACGACGGCGCCGACAACGACGCGGATGGCTGGACCGACAGCGAAGACCCCGATTGTGACGGCGGCACCGAAGAAACCGGCACCAGCAGCGTCGAATGCAATGACGGGCGGGACAACGACGGCGACGGCAACATCGACAGCGACGACGCAGACTGCGACGACGCGACCGACGACTCTGAAGCGCCCGGCTGCGAAAACGGCCGCGACGACGACAACGATGGCTGGACCGACAGCGAAGACCCCGATTGTGCGACGGGCACCGACGAAGTCGGCTTTGGCTCCACCCAATGCAACGACAACACCGACAACGACGGGGATGGCAACACCGACTCCGACGACGTTCATTGCGAAGACGCCCTCGACGATGACGAAAGCGCGCCGCCTTGCGCGGACGACACCGACAACGACGGCGACGGCTGGGTCGACGGCGACGACCCCGATTGTACATTTGGCGACAACGAGATCGGACTCGGCAGCACCCAATGCAACGACGGCACCGACAATGACGCTGATGGCGACATTGACGCCGAAGACTCGGGCTGCGCCGATGGCAACGACACCACCGAAGCCAATGCTTGCGACGATGGCCGCGACAACGACGGCGACGGATGGACCGACGCCGACGACCCCGAGTGCGTCAGCCCCCTCGACGACGACGAAGGCGGCTTCTCGTCCACCGAATGCAATGACAGCCTCGACAACGACGGCGACGGCTTCGTCGACCGCGGCGACCCCGACTGCGTATCCGCCGTAGACGACGCCGAAGCCGCTGGCTGCGAAGACGAGGTCGACAACGACGGCGATGGCTGGACCGACGACGACGACCCCGATTGCGCGGGCGACACCGAAGAGCGCGGCTATGGTTCGGGCGAATGCAACGACCTCCGCGACAACGACAGCGACGGCGCCATCGACGCCTCCGACTCCGGCTGCTTGACCGCCTTCTCGGTCGAAACCGACCTTTGCACCGACGGCGAAGACAACGACGAAGACGGCTGGACCGACAGCGACGACCCCGATTGCGCCACCCTCGGCTTGGAGTCGGCGTTCACCAGCACCGCGTGCAACGACGGTCGCGACAACGACGGCGACGGCGCCATTGACGCCCAAGACGCCGCCTGCGCCGCCGCCACCGACACCACCGAAATCGACGATTGCGAAGACGGCATCGACAACGACGGCGACGGCTGGATCGACGACGACGACACCGAGTGCCCCGGCACCGAGTCTTCGGCGGCCGGTGTCGCCGAATGTAGCGATGGCGCCGACAACGACTCCGACGGCTACACCGACGGCGCCGACCCCGACTGCTTGTCGCCCGACGACGAGTACGAAGAAAACTACGCGTGCGCCGATGGCGTCGACAACGACGGCGATGGCTGGGTAGACACCGACGACCCAAGCTGCGACAGCGACCCCACCGAAAGCACCGAGTTCCCGTCTTCCAGCTCCACCCAATGCAACGATGGCGCCGACAACGACGGCGACGGCAACATCGACGCCAATGACCCCGGCTGTAGCTCCGGTTCGGACAACAACGAAACCACGGGTTGCAGCGACGGCTCCGACAACGACGGCGACGGCTGGACCGACGGCGACGACCCCGACTGCGAAGACGACGGCACCGCCGAGTCTGACACCACCTCATCGTTCGAGTGCAACGACGGCGTCGACAACGACTCCGACGGCGACATCGACGCCGACGACGCCGGCTGCGCGTCTGGCACAGACGACAACGAGTTCGACTTCGCGGACGACTGCGACAACGGCGAAGACGACGATGGCGACGGCTGGACCGACGACGAAGACCCCGAGTGCAGCGTTTCCCACGACGAAGCGGGCGTCACCGGCGCGACCGCCTGCAATGACGGCGTCGACAACGACTCCGACGGCGACATCGACGCCGACGATGCGCAGTGCGACAGCGCCACCGACACGAGCGAAGCGCCCACCGACTGCGAAGACGGCCTCGACGGCGACGCCGACGGCTGGACCGACGACGACGACCCCGACTGCGCCACCGGCGATACCGAAGTAGGCTACGGCACCGCCCGCTGCAACGACGGCATCGACAACGACCGCGACCTCCTCATTGACGCTGCCGATAGCGGCTGCGCCACCGCCGACGATGGCGTCGAGAACGACCTCGCGGACGACTGCGCCAACGACTCCGACGACGACGGCGACGGCTGGATTGACAGCGACGACCACGACTGCCTCGAAAGCGGCGACGAGCTGGGCTTTTCGGCCTACGCCTGCAACGACGAAGTCGACAACGACGGAGACGGCGACACCGACGCCGACGACACCGATTGCCGCAAGAGCTTCGACGACAGCGAGGGCGGAGACGACCCTTCGTGCAATGACGGCGACGACGACGACCTCGACGGCTGGACCGACAGCGACGACCCCGACTGCGCGATTTGGGGCCGTGAGGTCGGCTTTTCCACCATCGCGTGCAACGACGGCGAAGACAACGACCTCGACGGCGCCGTGGACCACGATGACGTCGACTGCGACTCCGCATTCGATTTTGACGAAGAAACCGACAACGCCGACTGCGCCGACGGGTCCGACAACGACGGCGACGGCTGGACCGACCAAGACGACCCCGATTGCTTCGACGGCGCTCCCGAGCAAGGCTTGGGCGACTTTGCTTGCAACGACGGCATCGACAACGACACCGATGGCGACATCGACTTTGCCGACTCCGACTGCGACAACGGCTTCGACGACGACGAAGCCCCGTCCACCGGCAACTGCGCCGATGGCCTCGACGACGACGGCGACGGCTGGGTCGATATGGACGACCCCGACTGCGTCCGCAGCGCACGAGAAATCGGGTTTACATCGTCGCCGTGCAACAACGGCAAAGACGACGACTTCGACGGCGACATCGACGAAGCCGACCTCGGCTGCGCAGACGCCCTCGACCCCATCGAGACCGACCCCGTGTCTGTCTGCTTCGACTCCGCCGACAACGACGGCGACGGCTGGACCGACGACGAAGACCCCGATTGTGTATTGGCCACCGCCGAAGCGGGCACCAAAGACACCGCCTGCAACGACGGCATCGACAACGACGGCGACGGCAACCCCGACGCCCAAGATGTCGATTGCGATTCGGCCTGGGACAACGACGAATATGGTCCCACGGACATCGGCTGCCTCGACGGCACCGACGAAGACGCCGACGGCTGGACCGACGCCCGCGACCCCGATTGTATCGATGGCGACGACGAAGCCGGCTTTGACACCACCTGGGTCTGCAACAACGGCAGCGACGACGACGGCGACACCCTCATCGACGCCGACGACCCTGGCTGCGCTAGCGCCCTCGACGGAGACGAGTCCCACACCCCCGAATGTGCCGACGGCATCGACAACGACGCAGACGGCTGGACCGACACCGAAGACCCCGGCTGCACCAGCGCCACCACCCTCACCGAAGACGATGGCTTCGCGGGCGGCGCCGCCTGCAACGATGGCGCCGACAACGACCTCGACGGCCACATCGACGCCAGCGACATCGGGTGCGCCAACGCCGCCGACACGGACGAGACCGACCCCACCTCCGAGTGCGGCGACGGCATCGACAACGACGGCGACGGCTGGATTGACAGCGCAGACCCCATCTGCACGTCATTGTCCGTGTTGACCGAAGATGACGGCTACGGCGGGTTCACCGAATGCAACGACGGCATCGACAATGACGTCGACGGCACCGTGGACAGCCACGATACCGAGTGCAGCTCCGCGAAAGACGACGCCGAGGGCCTCTGAGCACCGACCAGGCCGGGCTCCTCAGCCGGGGCCCGGACCTTCTGCGTGGGGGTTCGCGGGTGCGCTTTCCCCGGGAGCGGCCAGAAATACCACTTGGAAGGTCACCGGGCCGTCCATCACGACTTTGTGCGGGTGCTCCGGCACGACGACCCCAACCACGCCGGGAATCAACCGCTGGTGAACCGGCGCGGGGTCTTCCGCGACATAATCGAGGCCGCCCGAAAGCACCTCAATACGCGCCCAAACGCCCGCTTTCGTGCGGTGGTCGGCCAGGAGCCCCGCCGGCACCGACTGCTCCGTAAACACCTTGGTGGTACGGTACGGGACCACGTCGTCGGGAAGCTCCATTCGGTCGCACTTCAGGCAGTCGACCATCATGCCCAGCCGCGAAGCGCGCCCCGCTTCGGTCGTGACCCATGCGCGGTCCACATGGGGCGGTGTATGCCGCATATGACGCCCATGACCGCACGACAGGCGCGCGACCATCGACCCCTCTTCGGGGTCCACACGAAAACCAACGATAGGACGTTCCATCACGCCTCCAAGTCGGACAAGCCCGTGGTGACATACCCGGCGTCCGCGCCAAAACTTGCCGCGTCGACCCCGGCGCCCCGCAGGGCCGTCAATACCGCATGGGACGTGTTCTCCGCAGTTGACGAGCGGTAATGAACATTACCACGCAACCGCCCATTCCCTCTTCCGGCGATGAGGATTGGGAAGTTGGAATTGGCGTGGGTGTAGCCGTCGGTCAACTCCGTCGTCGCCAAGATGCTGCACCGGTCGAGCAAGTTGCCGTCGCCTTCGGGGGTGTCCGCCAACCCTTGCAAGAAGTCGGCGAAGTAGCCCATCGTCAGTGTCGTCGCACCGTGGACCACCGGCTGCGGATTGGCCTCCGTGTGGCACACACTATGAAGACCCTCGCTGGCGCCCGCTTCCCAGAAAATCACACCGGAACCGCACGTACTGAACTGAACCGAAAATACGCGCGTGAGGTCGCACGCCAAGGCCAACGTGAGCAGTTGGCTCATCACGGCATTCTTTTCGGCGATTTGCTCTAGTCCCCCTACGTCAGCCACATCGGAGACAGGGTCGAGGAAGGTACACGCGCCAACGTCGGAGCCCAGGCGGGTCTCTAAAGTGCGAATGCTGTCGAGGTGCTGTTCGAGGCGCTGTTTGTCCGCGGCGCCGAGGCGACGCGACAAGCCGGTCACTTGCTGGCCGACGGCATCGAGTACGCTCGCCCGCACAAGGTTGAGCTGGGGGTCCGCCGGCACGCCAAACAAGCGCTCATAAACCCGACGGGGGGAATACTCGCTCGCATTGAAGTTGTTGGGGCCATTGTGGGACAGATGCTGGAATGTAGACCCTTCATCCGTACCGCGAAACTTGGTGATGCCCAGCTCTAAGCTTCGGAACGGTGCTTGCCCGTCCATCGCATCGGCCGCGATTTGGTCGACCGAAGGCCCGGCGAAGGTGGTCATGATGGTGTCGCGCACGGTCCCCAGCTGGTAATACTTCATGCCCGTCATAATGCCGGTCATGCCGCTGTGATGGGGGTGCGTGGCCGTCTTGATTTCACACCCCGACACGACGCTCACATACGGCCGCAACGCGCGCAACGGCTCCGTCTCTACGTTGGGCTCCCAGTTGGCGCCGGTGGTCGAGGGCACCCAGCGGTCGGTCTTGACGCCGTTTCCCCAAAACCACACGCCAAAGCGCGTCGGCAGCGCGGTACCGTCGGCCAAAGCGGTCCCCGAAGGTCCGAGCATGGCCTCCAAGGGTGGCAAGGCGACGGCGACCGCCGCGCCCCGCACAGCCCCCCGCAGCAACGTTCGCCGCGACAACGCGGGCAAGGGGGTCCACGCCATTAGGGCACCTCCGCACGGGGAATGCACGCAATCCAAGCATCCCCATTCCAGTTTTCGAGGGGTCCGTGTCCGGTCGCAAAGCCCTGGGCTTCGCACCAATGGTGCATTGCCCCCCGGCACGCCCCGTTGAAGACATCCGAAGGCCAAGCACAGCCCGCATCGAGGGCCGTCAGGTCCGCGTAGGACACCTGAAACACCGACGCCGTGGGCGTACATCCCACCAATACGATGTCGGCGCCATGTTCGAGCGGACCAAAACCCGTGCCGAGCCCCTTTGCGCTGCACAAGCGACTGATGCTCGCATTGCAGTTGGGGCTCATGGGGTCGGAAATCGAGCAACCGCCATGGTACGACGCCAATTCCGCGAACGTTGACCAGACCAGCTCTACTGCATCGTCACCCAGACACACATACGAGGCGGTGCCTTCGCTTTCGTCTATCGCCACCGGCCCAAATCCGGTCTCCAAGGAGCAACCCGCAGCGGCGCACAAGCGATGGTGGGCGGCCCCACACGGCCCGGTCGTGATGTCCCCGGTGGGGTCGCAATCGCCGTGAGACACTACAATATCACTGATCGCAGCAGTCCGCACGTCAACCGAAAGCACGCTCTCTACAACGTCGCCATCAACGATTCCGTCGCCATCGTTATCGATTCCATCACAAGTTTCGACCGTATACGGACCCGCGCAAGCGTCCCAGCTTCCGGCGAAGCAGGTCTGAAAGCCCGGCCCTGCGCCGTCTTCGCAGGAACCCATCAAGCCGTCAACCAGGCCATCGCAGTCTGCATCGACACCATCACACGCCTCAAAGGGCGCCGAAATGGCCGTACAGCCCTGCCAAATCTCGCCCACGCAGGTTTCGACGCCTTCGCCACACGCCGTCTCGCAGGGCCGCGTGGCGCCGTCTCGCGCGCACGCAGTTTCTTCCGTGGGCGAACCAAAGCGTCGAAAGCCGTCACTGTCCACCAAGGCGGCCACGAGCGCGCTCAAGCGATGTCCTCCGCCCACCAAGGCATCGGCCAAGGCCTCTACGTCCGCTTCCTGTCGCTCCCCTTCCAGGCCGCCCAGCGCGTGCCTTTGCAGTTGGCGTGCCAAGCACTGCGAATACCGGGGGTCTTCGGCCAAGGCGGCGCCCAGGCCCCGCGCGTCGGAGAAGGGCACCCCATCGAGGTTGCCCGAAGAATTGACAGGCAGGCCATTGTCATCGGAACGCCAACGTCCCAGGGCGTCAAGATTTTCGAGGCCAAAGCCAAGGGGGTCCATCAGCACATGGCACGGCGCGCACGCGGGGTCGGCCATGTGCTGTTCGAGGTGGTCCCGCAACGTGCCCGCGTCATCAAGCCCCTCTAAGCTCGGAATGACGCCTTCGGGCGGCGGTGGGATGTCCTCGCACAACAACCGCATTCGAATAAACTTGCCCCGAAACGTAGGAGACGTGCGCACGGCCGTCGCATTCAACGCCAACAAGCCCGCGCGACCGAGCAAGCCTCCGCGGGCTTGGTCCGGCGGCAACGTGACCCAAGACGGGGCCGAAACATCGGGAATGCCGTACACCGCGGCCAGGCTTGGGTCGACCCACGCCGACTCGGACGTCAACAGCAAGCGCAGGTCAGCGTCTTCTTCTATCGCAATCCGCTGCCACAGCGCCTCTAGCTCCGCGACCATCGCCACCCGAAGCTCCGGGGAGTCTTCGGGAAACAAGGCAGCGTCCTTGTCGACGCTCGCAAGGCGCGCGAGGTCCAAGGTCTCGGAGAAAAAGCGAGTAAGGGCCGCGCGGCCCCGGTCGGTGGCCTGTAAGCGCCGCGCGTGTTCGGCCAGCACACCTGCGTCGAGCAGCGCGCCCGTGTCCGCGTCGGCACGCAACAACGCATCCGGCGGCGCGTCGGTCAAGAAGAACGACAGCCGCGCTGCAAGCTCCCACGACGTGAGGAGGCGCTCATCGGGGTGTTCGGGGTCGGTCACGCCGACCTCGACGATGTAGGTAAAATGCGGGGACAACAACGCCGCCGCCAACAAACCTTGCGCGGCAATGGTCGGCCCCACTTCGTCCGACAACGTGATGAACAACTCGACCATGGCGTCGACTTCATCGACCAATGGTGGCCGACGCCACGCCTCGGACAGCAGCGAGACCGTGTGCCCGCGCACACACACCTCATCGACCGCCCCGCCGTCGATAGGCCCCGACACCACCGCGCACCCAAACCACGCATCCCGCGCAGAGCGGTCAGGCAGCCGCTCCGCGACCACCGACCACACCGCCGACTCGTAGAGTTCAAGGTCGTAGGGCGACACGGTGACGCCCGCCGCACCCACCGTCACATAGCCGTGCAGGTCGTAATCGAGGGGCAAGGCGCCCGTATACGCGACGCCCGTGAGGTCTTCGACGGCAGCCCGCCAGCGCGCATCGGTCAACCGGCGCGCCGCCGCAGGGAGGGGGCCCCACGGCGCAGGCGTAGCGTCATCGGAGGAGGTGCCAGCATCGGTGGTTTCGGGCACCGGCCCTTCGGCCTTCCCTGCGTTTTCCGCTTCCCGGCTGCACGCGGCGAGGCTGAGTAGCACCGCTGCTGCCCGCAGCGGAATTCCCAATCGACCGTCCATACACGCTCCTTCGGCCTCGTACGCGCAGCATTTTGTCACCTGGGACCGACACTTGTGCCATATCTTTGCGATTGCACGGTTCAAACCTCATCGTCGCCCCGTCACGAGCCGATGGAACGGATACGCAGAAAATTGGTCACGTGTTTGGATCGCAGCGGGCCGCCGCCGCGCAAGGGAGACCGAGCTATGGCCGCACCCCCACGAAAATCGACGACTGACGCCCCAACCCCGCGTTCCACCGACTTTCGCCGCCCCCAAAGCGAAGCCCACGTCGCCTTCGAATCGGGCACCACACGCGAGTTTCGGCCATTGCCCCCCGCGTTGATGTGGCGCTTGCCCGACCGCCTGGAGCAAGTCGACGGTCCGGGAGCGCCGCGAACGCTGCCCGTCGATGCCGAGCGGACCACCATTGGCCGCGACGCCGAAGCCGACTTTGTCCTCGACAGCGAGCATGTATCCCGGCTTCACGTCCAGATTGTGCGCGATATGGGCGACATCATCTGCAAAGACCTCGGAAGCCGAAACGGCCTGTGGCTCAACAATCTGCGGGTCCACGCTGCATCGTTGCGGGAAGGGGACACCCTCCAAGTCGGCGACGCCCTCTTTATTTTCCATCGCGGCCACTGACGCCCCACCCACACAGGTGGTTCCCCAAACATGCCCATCTTTACTACGTTTTGGGGCGTACGCGGCTCCATCCCGACGCCGGGCCCCGCCACCCGTCGGTACGGCGGCAACACGTCCTGCGTCGATATCCGAACCCCCGAGGGTCACTTTATTTGTGATGCCGGAACTGGGATTCGTGAACTGGGAATCCGCATGGCCCGAGAAGCGTGCGGCAAGCCCATTTGCGCGCACCTGCTGTTGAGCCACTCCCACTGGGACCATATTCAAGGCTTCCCCTTCTTCGCCCCCGTCTACAATCCGTCCACCACCTTGCGCGTCTATGGAATGGACGATGGCGACGACCGCTTCCATCGCTTGCTGTCGGGACAGATGGACTCCTCGTATTTCCCTGTGCAGTTCTCCGACCTCGCCGGAAATATCGTCGCCGACCACCTCGGCGGCGGCACGCGAAGGGTCGCCGATACCGAAGTAAGCGTGCTCCCCGTCTGCCACCCCGGCGGGAGCCTGTCGTATCGGTTTCAACGGGGCGACCATAGCGTCGTCTATTCCACCGACAACGAGCTCGACCTCCTCATCGAAAACCCCGACGCACCGCCCGATGAACTGCGGCGCATTCCCGAGAGCTTGGTCGCGTTTGTGCGCAACACCGACCTGTTGATTGCAGACGGTCAATACACCGACGCGGAGTACCCCATGCGGAGGCATTGGGGACATAGCCGCGCGACGACCGTTATCGACCTCGCAGTGGCCGCCGGTGTAAAGCAAGTCGCGATTTTCCACCACGACCCGATGCAGTCCGACGCGGACGTCGAAGAAAAGATCGCGGATTGTCGCGAACGCGCCAACATCTTGGGCGCAAACGACCTCACCATCTTCGCCGCACGCGAAGGCATCACCCTCAGCATCGGCTGAACGATGGAACGCCTCTACGTCTCCGAAGTGTTTTCGTCGGTCCAAGGCGAGGGCGGCCTCACGGGAGTGCCATCCGTATTTGTACGCCTGTCCGGCTGCAACTTGCGGTGTGTGTGGTGCGATACCCCGTACGCGAGCTGGGAGCCGGAGGGAGAGCACCACGCCCTCGACGCGCTTGTGGCACAAATCTTGCATGAAGGGATCTCCCACGTCGTCATCACCGGCGGCGAGCCGCTCATCCAACCGGGCGTCGTCCCCCTCACCCAACGCCTCGCCGAAGCCGGCTGCCACATCACCATCGAAACCGCCGGCACCGTCGATGCAGCCGTACACGCCGACCTGTTCAGCATAAGCCCCAAGCTCGCCGACTCGACCCCCACCGAACCCGCGGCCTGGGCGGCGCGGCACGACCGCACCCGCCTCAACCCCGCCGTCGTCGCGCGAATGGTGCGAGACCACACCCACCAACTCAAATTCGTGGTCGGCGACGACACCGACTTCGCGCCCATTGACCAGTTCCTCGCCGATGTCGCCCAGCACCTCGGCCGCCCCGTAGCCCCCCACAACGTGCTGCTGATGCCACGAGGGCGCGATATCGCCACCCTCGACCGGCACCTCTCGCGAATTGTGCCCCACGCCATCGCGCGCGGATTTCGGGTCACTGACCGCTTGCACGTCCGCCTATTTGGGGACACACGGGGGACGTAACGCCGAGGGCCCAATGTCTGTGTTTGAATCGTTGCTCCGACGCCTCGCGGGTCCCACCGCCGACGACACCTCTCGCCGCGACCTCGGCTGGACCCCCGCCCTGCGCCGGCCCAGTCGCCCCGTCCCCGCAGATCCCGCGCCCGCTATCACCGCGTTTTGGGCGTGGTGGAGCACGCAAGTCGACACCCTCACGGACATCGAAAACGAGCCATTGACCGAGTCGTTTTTGCATGGCCTCCTCGACCACCTCCAAGCTATCCACCGCGACCTCGCATGGGAAATCGGCCCCGGAGTTCATCGAAAGAACGCGCTCACCGTGTCTCCCGATGGAGTCAGCGGCCTGCGCACCCTCACGGCACGCTGGAAGGCCGCCGCAGCCGAGCATGCCGACTGGGAGTTCCACGACACACGCCCGGCCGCCGAAGGGCCCGCCAATGACCTCACCCTGCAGGTTGGCGCACACGAAGTTGTGGGTCGAGATGTAGAAGTCGCCGTATTCGACGACCAATACGGGCACCGAATGGACGTGTGGATATACCACCCTGTCCTCGCTCATACCAATCGTCGACAGCGTTGGCAAATTGCATTTTTGCTGGTCGACGCGGCCCTTGGCGAGTCCGACCTAGCGAGTTGGCTGCGCACCATCACCCCCTCTCCCGTGCCACTTCGCGCCCAAAGCCAACTCCCGCCCGACCCCATCGTGTGGGACCTCGATGGGCTGCGCCGCCGCGTACACTTGCGCATCGCCCAAGGCGACCCCGCGCCGCGTCCATTCGCGCAGATGGGCGCCGACACCGAGATTCTGCCCCGCGCGCGCCGCTGGCTGTTCCCCACCTTCGACCAGCTCGCCGACCTCACCGTGCCCGACAGCCCCGAGGCACGCGCCGACCTCGACCGATGGCTCGCGACCACCGAAAACCACGCCTGCCTCGCCGCGCGACGCATACAAGACGGCCTGCTGACCGCACAAGTCTACCACAACGACCCCATCGCCCTCGAACGATGCGTCCGCGAACACGCGAAGCAGGTGCAGATGCAACATCGGTGGGACCCCAACTGGAGTCTGGCCGGTCGGTGAGAAAGCGGCATCTGCGGCCTCTTTGGGGGACTGCCGCAACGCCAGTCGCGGTCCTTCGGGTGAGGGCGCGGCGCGCGGACCAGCCATCGCCCACCTTGGCGCACGACCCCGCCCCCCGCGATTGCAGAATCGGACCCACCGTGATTTCACCCGGTTTGCGGCAGCAAGGCGGCGCTTGTTTCGATAGACTGCGCGTATGTTGAAGATTGCCCTCCTCATGGCCGCCCTCGCCGGAACAGGGGCCAGCGCACCGAGCCGCTCGACCGCAGGGGCTTGGCACGCTGGCTTTGCCGATGTCGCCGCGCAAGTAGGTCCAACGACGGTGCTCATCACCTCCCGGCACCGGGGCAGCAGCGCGCACGGACTGCAGCAGTTGGCCCGCGACTACGGCTTTCCCGCCGACCATCCGTTCCTTGCCGAAGCAGAAGAAGGGCCCCAGTCCACCGGAAGCGGCGTGCTCATCGACGCCTCCGGCATTGTGCTCACAAATGAGCATGTCGTCGGCAGCGCACGCACGGTCACCGTCACCCTCTCCGACAAGCGACAATTCGAAGCCAGCGTCATCGGCGCCGATGCACGCACCGATGTTGCCGTCCTCCAACTTCACGTCCGCCCCCAAGACGTCCCCTTGCCGGCCGCGCGTGTGGGCAACTCTGACCAGCTGCGGGTCGGCGAGTGGGTCGTGGCCGTCGGGCATCCCTTCGACTTCCACTTTAGCGTGTCGGTGGGTATTTTGAGCGCGAAGGGCCGCCGCGACCTCTCCCGCGACGAGATTCAGGACTACCTCCAAACCGACGCAGCGGTGAATCCCGGTTCATCGGGCGGCCCGCTGTTCAATGTCGACGGCGAGCTGGTGGGCATCAACACCGCCATTTTCAATCCAGCGGAGATGGCGCAGAACGCAGGCATCGCATTCGCAATCCCTTCGAATATGGCGCTGCGGGTGGCACGCTCTTTGCAAGAGAACGGGAGGGTGCCCCGCGCCAGCCTCGGCCTCGACGCCACCGACCGACCGCCCACCGCCGACAATCCACGGCCTGGCGCGCGCGTGCTGCGCGTGAAGCCCGGCGGACCCGCCGACCTCGCCGGCATTCGACCCAACGACGTCATCGTTGCGGTCGACAGCGAGCCCGTGGCGACCGAGGTCGAACTGCGGGCCCTGGTGCTCGCACGCGGCGTTGACACCGTACTGACGGTGCAGATGGAGCGAAACGGCGCGGCGCTGACCACCCACGCACGCACCCGCGCCGCCCGCGACAGCACCCTGCACACCCACCCAATGCCCGACGACGCCATCGACTGGGCCGGGCTGGTGCTCGCGCCCCCCACCCCGGCGCGCGTCATCGAATACCGCAGCATCATCCCCGAGGAGCTTCATGGCCAGGGCTTCTTGGTATTGGCTGTCGCACCCGCTAGTCCCGCCGCCGCCGCCGGCGTGTTGCCCGGCGATTTGCTCACCGCCGTCGCCGGCACCCCCATCGATTCCCCCACCCAATTTCAAACCCTCGTCGACGGCCACCGCAGCCGCGTGGTCACGTTGTGGCGAGGAGGCAGCACCGCGTTCGCCGTATTGGGCGGACTGGAGCGCAGAAATCCATGAACGTCCTCCGTTTCGGCCTGCTCGCCCTCTGGGCCAGCGCATGCACCCCCACAGACACCGGCAGCGTGCGCAAAGGCGAAGCTGGCGGCGACACCACCACGCAGCCTGACCCCACCGATGGCGGCGGAAGCGGCGAAGGCGGCGGAAGCGGCGAAGGCAGCGGCAGCGGAACGGGCGACGGGACCGGCGGCGGAGACGGCACCTCCGAAGACACCGCCGACACCGCCGAGACGCCCCCCGACCCCTTCGGCGACGAAGAGCTGCGCGGCATTTGGGTCACCCGCTGGTCGTATGGTTCGGCGGGCGATGTCGAGACCATCCTGGACGAAATCGCGGCGGCGGGCTTCGAGCACGTCTTCTTCCAAGTTCGCGGAAACTTCGACGCCTATTACAACTCTAGCGTAGAACCGTGGGCCAAACAACTCAGCGGCACCCTCGGGCAGAACCCCGGTTGGGACCCGCTCCAGACCGCCGTCGACGAAGGCCATGCGCGCGGATTGAAGATTCACGCTTATATCAATACATTTCCCTTTTGGTCCGGCACCACACCGCCCAGCAGCGCAAGCCCCGCCCACGCGTATACCACCCATCCCGAGTGGGTGGTGCACGACGCATCGGGCACGCCGATGGCCCTCAATAGCAGCTATGTATACGCGACCCCCGGCAATGCAGACGTTCGGGCACATATAGGAAGGGTGGTGGCCGACATTTCGTCCCACTACGACGTCGATGGCATTCACCTCGATTATATCCGCTATCCGGGCACGCAATATAGCTCCGACCCCGCCAGCCTCGCCGCCTTCGCCGCCGACACCCGCGGCCTCAGTTGGGACGACTGGCGCCGGGAGCAAGTCCTCGAAACGGTGGCCGAGGCGCGCGCCAACACCACCCTCCCCTTGTCTGCCGCAGTTTGGGGCATCTACGAGGACAAGTGGGGTTGGGGCACAAGCCAAGGCAACATTGACTACTTCCAAGACAGCCGCGCGATGTTGCAACGCGGCTTGGTCGACGCCATCATCCCGATGATATATTGGCCCGTCACGGCCACCGAAGGCGACCGCCTCGACTTTCGCACCCTCGTCCGCGACCACCTCCAGGCCCGCAGCGCTGGCGGCAAGGTGTTCGCGGGGTTTGGAAACACCGTCACCTACTCCCAAGCCATCGACTGCGTCCGCGCCGCCCGGGATGAGGGCGCAGACGGCGTGGTCTTGTTCGATTGGTCGGTGTACCGGGCGAACTTGCCGTCATTCAAGACGGATGTGTTTGCGGACTGAGCGTTGTATCGATAGGCCCAACGGAGGACACCCAAACGCAAGGTTGTCGTTGGTTGGGTGAGGAGTACAGAAGCAATGGCCCAAGACTGGCGCACCCGCCTGTTCACTACATTCCGCCAAGAGGCCCAGCAGCATGGGCAAGATGTGCGCTTCCCGGTCTCGTTTTGGAGCCCAGACGGGCCGACCATACCGGTGCGTCTGATTGCGAACAAGCTGCATGTGACGGTGGACGACACCGTGCTCAGGCAGTTGGATGCGCTCGACGTAAATGCGCTACGCTCCAAGCTCGACCCCGCGGCGTTTCTGCGCTGGCAATCTGCCGCCGCACGGATTCGCGACCGCGTCGGGCGCACGATTCCCCTCAATACCTACAGCACGGGAATCCGGGTTCCAAGCGACAAGGAGCGGTCCACGGTCGAGCTCGATGTATATACCTGCTTTGTCCGCCTCGACGACCTCCAAAACTTGTTGACGCCAGAGCAAACCCAGACCGCCCGAGAATCCGCCCCCATCGGCGCAATGCGCATTCGCGACCTTGGCTTGTTATTGTGGCCCGCCGCAGCATCCGACACAGATGTGTCTTCAGAGGCGGAAGCACAAGCCCCCACCGAAACCACCGGAAAGGGCCGACCCATCGACCTTTCGACACTGCGTCGCACCTTGGGCATCGCACCGCTCGAAAGCACCGCCGATACCGCTCCCGATGACGACGACGCTGCAGAGCCGGTCTCGACGCCCTTGGACGACGCGGAGATTGCACCGAACGATGTGGGTTTCTTCTCTGAAGACCCAGCGGAGGACGAAGACGGCGAGTCCGACGAAAGCGACGCCTGGACCGACCAACGCAATGTCATCTTCTTCGGTGCGCCGGGCACCGGAAAGAGCCACCGCGCCCAAGAAATGGTCGACGAGCACCTCGACCTCAAGCACGAACCCGAGCGCGTTTTCCGCATCACCTTTCACCCGGAAACCACCTATTTCGACTTCGTAGGCAGCTTTCGGCCCGCCGTCGGTTGGACCGGTTCCCAAGGCACCTTCCAAAAGGCCGATGGCACCAAAGTAGCGCATCAGCAGCCTGTCACCTACTATGCCTTCGAGCCGGGGCCGTTGTCGTTGGCCCTTCACGTCGCCGCATCCAATCCAACCCAAAACGTCGCCCTCATCATCGAAGAAATCAACCGCGGCAATGTCGCCGCAATCTTCGGCGACGTGTTCCAACTCTTGGACCGCAACCAGGACGCGCCGGCGGAGCACCGCCACTGGAGCAAGTACCCCATTGTGCCAGAATCCGCTTGGGCACAGTGGCTACAACAACACTGCGGCAACACGGGCGTATACCAAGACCGCCGACTGCGCTTGCCTCCCAACCTTTTCTTATATGCCACGATGAACACATCGGACCAAGCGTTGTTCCCCATGGACACTGCATTTCGACGGCGCTGGTCGATGTCGTACCTACCCATTTCGAGCCAACACCGCGAAAACGACATCCGCGTGCCCCGCCACGCAAGAGCGCCCCGCGCCTTGCATTGGGTCAACCTACGAAACAAGATCAACGACAAAATCGTAGAGTACACCCACGTCGACGACAAGCGGTTGGGCGCTTGGTTCATTACCACAACCGGTCGGAATGACGCGGCCGACCCGATAGAGTTTCAATCCAAGGTCTTGTTTTACCTTTGGAGCGACGTCTTCCGTGACTCGCCGCATCTTTTGTTCCGCGACGAAATCAAGTCTTTCGACCACTTGTATCAACGATTCCAAGAAGGCAAAGACGTATTCCGCGACGAGTTCTTGGAATAGCGGATGAATCTCATTCTACGGCAAGGCGACGACTTAGAGCCAGACGTCGCACAAGCCATCCAACACTCTGATTTTGCGCGGGCACTTCGTTGGAACGGGAGCACGCGCCGCTTCGCGTTTGCTGGTTGGGGCATCGTGCAGCTTCCGCACACCCTCTTGTTCGTCGTACCACGCGCATGGCCCCACGCCCCCACTGCCACACCCGCCGCCTCTATGCTTCTTGTATTGGGGATCCTGTCCCAATACAGCAATGAACCAAACCAAAAGTCGGTCGATGAGGAGCCTGTGCTGCTCACCGTCGGCGCGGGCACCCAAACGATAGCGGCATGGGAAGCGGGCCTCGCCCTGCTCGCAGACCACCACGCGCACGGTGACCTCTGGCTCACCGAGCGGCAACGGCACATCGACCAACCGGGACAGGTCCATTGGTCGCGCACGGAGCGGCAAGGTCACCCGATTACCGACACAAACGGCACCCGCTTTTTGCGCTTTATTCGCCAACGCACCCACGTTTATCCCCACCACCCGTTTGCGCGCCTGCATCAAACGGTGCTGTCCGAGGTACAAGAGCTGCTGGGGCAGCCTCCCCGACTCCCGGTCTCCCAGCGCCTTACCCCAAGCGAGCAACAGTGGGCCTTGCAAAACGCCAGCGGGCGCCTCTTTGCAGACCGGCCCCGCACCTTGGCCCGGCACATCCAAACCTGGCTGCGGCGACGCACGCGGGGAGGCAGCGATAGCAAGCCAGTCGCGGGGATGGTGGTGTTACGACCGGCGATGGTGTGGGAGCGAATGTTGGGTGTTGCGTTGGGACACAACCGGGAGCGGTCTACGCCCATTCGCGGAGAGTACGCCTATACGAGCGGCCCCTGCAAACCCGGGATGAACCTCCGCCCCGACCTTTGGGTCGAGCGCGACGGCCAACGCTTGTGCATCGACGCGAAGGACTACCAAGCCGAGAAGCTGCCACCATCGCACGATATCGTCAAGCAAGCGGCGTACCGGCTCGCGCGCCTCCACGACGACATCCCCACACACAACCTATTTGTGATTCCAAGCCAACAACCGGGCGTCATGCGCATCGCACAGCATACCGCGAGCGACGACCCAGACGGGTGGTTCACCATTGGCGTCATGGGCGCCAGTATGGTCGAGGTCGCTCAGGCTTACCTTCGGCGTTGCACCGATGAACGCTTGCTCGACGCATTGCTTGCGCACAATACAATACAACAACCTGTTGCATCGTAGACGCGTCCACCGAGAGCGGACGCCCCCTGTGCGCCCAACGAAGGACCAAAACGCGCGCCGATGGACCGTGACGGGGGCGTAGCAAGGACAGCAAACGGCAAACGAAACGGGTGCGCGGGCGACCAAACGGTGCTGCGGCCCGTTAGACCGACGGCCCGAACCCTCATCCGGGAGCCTGAGATGGCCATTCGTTCGTTTGATTCCTTGGCAGACCACGAGATTGTACTCGCAGCGCCTGTTCGCACGCCGATTGGCCGCTTCCAGGGCGGCTTGTCCGATGTTCGGCCCGACGACCTCGGCGCGATGGTCATCGCGGAGACGCTGCGGCGCGCGGGGATTGACGGTGCAGAGATCGAAGACGTCTTCTTCGGCTGCGCGAACCAAGCGGGGGAAGACAACCGAAACGTCGCGCGAATGGCGCTTTTGCTCGCGGGACTCCCCCAGACGGTCGGCGGCGTCACGGTCAATCGGCTGTGTTCGAGCGGCTTAGAAGCCATCAACCAAGCGGCGCGTGCCGCCCGTTGTGGCGACGGCGACGCATTTATCGCCGGGGGCGTCGAGTCGATGAGCCGCGCACCCTATTCGTTGCCGCGTGGGCCGCAAATGCCCAAGGCTGGCAATGTCACGATGTACGACACGAGCCTTGGCTGGCGCTACCCGAACCCGAAGATGGAGGCGCTGTTTCCGCTGGAGGCGATGGGCGTCACCGCCGAGAACATCGTCGACGACCTCGGAATCTCCCGCGAAGACCAAGACCAGTTCGCGTACCAAAGCCACCAAAAGGCCGTCGCGGCGCAGGCCGAAGGCGCATTCGACGACGAGCTGCTGCCGGTGCACCTCACCATCGGCCGCACGCAGGTCAACGTGACCGCCGACGAAGGCCCGCGCGCCGACACTACGCTGGCGGCATTGGCAAAGCTCAAGCCCGCATTTCGGAAGGGCGGCTCGGTCACCGCGGGCAATAGCTCCACGCTCAATGACGGTGCGGCGGCCATTGTCGTCGCTACGGCGGGAGCCGCACGTCGACTTGGAATGAAGCCTGTGGCGCGGTTTGTATCGTGTGCATCCGCCGGTGTAGACCCCACCACCATGGGCTACGGGCCCGTGCCCGCCACCCAAAAGGCACTAACGCGCGCCGGTCTTTCGCTCTCCGACATCGACCTCTTTGAGCTGAACGAAGCATTCGCAGCGCAATCCCTCGGCGTCATTCGGAAGCTTGGCATCGAAGAAAGCCGAGTCAACGTGCATGGCGGTGCCATCGCCCTCGGTCATCCCCTCGGTTGTTCTGGCACGCGCATTATGGTGACGCTTGTACACGCGCTCCAACGGCGAAACGCGCGGTTTGGCGTCGCAACCTTGTGTGTGGGCGTTGGACAAGGCGTCGCGACCATCGTGGAGCGGCTGGACGCCTAACGATTTTCCCCACTCCCTTCCTCGGTACAGGGGCGGCCCCCCCGCCCCCGGCAACGGGCACAAAACACGCCCACGGAGCCAATATGAGCACAACTTCTCCGTTCTCGCAAGTCGCCGTTATCGGTGCTGGTACCATGGGTCATGGTATCGCACAAGTTTCCGCCGCAGCCGGAATGACGGTTCGCCTATACGACATTACCGACGAAGCCGTCGCGCGCGGCCTCGACCATATCCGTAAGAACCTGCAGGCCGGCGTCGACCGCGGCAAGAGCAGCGCGGAAGATATGGCGGCCACCCTCGCGCGCTTGTCCGGCACCAGCCGCCTAGAAGAAGCCGCGGACGGCTGCGACCTCGTGGTGGAGGCGATTCCCGAGAAGCTTGAACTCAAGCAAGACCTCTTTCGGCGCCTCGCCCCCCTCACCGCGCCCGGTGTGGTGTATGGCACGAACACATCGAGCATCAGCATCGCGCGCATCGCGGAAGCCGCGCCCGACGCGTCGCGGGTGATTGGGCTGCACTTCTTCAATCCCGTACACATCATGAAGCTGCTGGAGGTCGTACACCACCCCGGCACCGCGCCCGAAGTCATCGACGCCGTGCGGCAATACGGCGCCGCCATCGCCAAGACCTGCGTGTTCGTCAACGACATGCCCGGCTTCGCCACCAGCCGCCTCGGCGTGGCGCTCGGTATGGAGGCCATCCGAATGGTGCAAGACGGCGTCGCGAGCGCAGAAGACATCGACACGGCAATGGAGCTTGGCTACCGGCACCCCATCGGCCCCCTCAAGCTCACCGACCTCGTAGGACTCGATGTGCGGCTGAACATCGGCGAATACCTCGCGCGCACCCTCGACAACCCCGCCTTTGAGCCACCGGGGCTAATGCGCGAGATGGTCGCCGAAGGAAAGCTCGGCAAAAAGAGCGGCCAAGGCTTTTATCGTTGGTAGCGCACACCCACGCCGCGGCGCTCCCCCCACGGACGGCGTCGCGGCGGCGTGCGCGGCTGTCGTTCGTGCCTACACCACACCGGCCCACGGCGGGAACGCCCCGCAGTGGGCCGTTTTTACGTCCGAAGACAATAAAACAGATAGCCATAACCGACGCGAACGCCGTTGAAGGGCCCTGCAGGGGTGCAGAGGCCAATATAGAATTCTATACCCCTCCCTGCAGCGCCGCAGACCCAGTATAGAATTCTATACTGCCCCTATCAGAGCTTCAAGGACCGACAAACCCCGCTTTGTTGCTGTATGCAAACGTGCAAGGGCCCACAAAGCCGCCGATGAGACGGATTGCAGGGCTGTTTTGGCCGCGCGTGGGGTAATACGAGACGCGTGAGAGCCAGGTCGAGGTCATCATGGGGAACTTCAACGAATTCGAGCACAATCTGCCTTGTGCGCGCGGGGGGCGTCGATTGCCTACCGCCCACCGCTGATGGTCCTCGTCTACCTGCTGCAACCACGCCAGAACTTCGCGCAGCAGAAGCTCAAGTTCGGCAGATTTGGGTGAAGGGTCGACATCCCCTTGGATGCAACCCATCCCACAACATACAAAATGCAATCGATACACTGTCAAGTATACGGCGGTGTCTTCGGCACCCAGCGCGGGAGCCGCTTCGCTTTGGAGAGGTCGATTCCTTCGAACAAAATGCCCAACGCAGCAGGCGAAGGGTACCGCTCCCGCGCGTTGCTATCGAGCGGAGGCAGTCGAAGCCGGCCCCATTCGGGCCGTTTGAATACCAAGCAGACACCAACGGGGTACCAATACAGCGCATAGGGGCCCGTTCCGTTGCGAATAAAAAAGACGAACCTGTCTCCCGCAAGTGGGTTCCGAATCAAGCACGCGGAGACCACCGTCGCGAGGCCGTTCAGCGACTATCAATAACCGTACGGCTCCGTTCCTCGAAAGATGGGCAGCTTCGCAAATGGCCCCATCCGATTGCTTCCAAACGTTGCACGTAGCTGCGATGGGTTTCCACGTCGAATCGGTTGGGTACGCGGATTCGTCGTTTGGTCGATAGAATGCACTCGAAGAGCTCGTCACAAATGCCCGGCCCTTGTGTTGGAGCGACCTTGATTGGGACCAAGGGTGGCTTCGGTTGGCCGTACTCCCGAATCCAACGTCGCGCGGACTCGAACGATGCGTGACGGATGTGTTGGGCGCGGCCGAAGTCTGGTTCGGCGACTTGGCTGCGTTGTGGCTCTCGATTCGTCTGCGCCACCGCGCGATGACGACGGGATTGTGAATGGGTGTCCGGTCTTTTTGCCTCCTTGACTCTTGAAACAAAGAGGCGGGCGCGGTGGGTTGGTGCAGAGATTACGGTACGCGGAGCGCTACTCCCATCCGTCTTCTCCACGCAGTATACTACCCGAAGGAGGCCTACAATGAAGCTCACGCCGCTCGCCCTGCTCGCCCTGCTCGCTGCCTGCACCAAAGCCGCCTCCCCCAAGACCGACGACACGGGGCCCAGCGCCGACGACAGCACCAACGGCAGCACCCCCAACACCGACGACAGCACCCCCAACACCGACGATAGCGCGAACGACGGTGTCTCCGTAACCATGGAGATAGGCCCTGCTGGCGGCCGCGTCGACCACCCCGGCGGCGCCAGCGTCGAAATCCCCGCGGGCGCCCTCAGCGAAGCCACCGACATCACCATCCGTCTCATGGACGAAAGCGAGCTCGCCGCCCCGGACGCCGACTACACCGTTACCGGGCTCTGGGACTTCGGCCCAGACGGCGCCACCTTCGCCACCCCGGTCACCGTCACACTCCCGCTGACCGCGCCCCTCGCCGACGACGAAGATGCCCTGCTGGGCTACTACGATGAGGCCGACGCCGCCTGGTACCTCCTCATGCCCGAAGACCCTGACAACGAGCACGTCGGCTTCGCCCAAGTCCTCGATCGCGACGCCATGACCCTGTCGGCCCCGACCAACCACTTCACCGCCATCGCCGGCACCTCCAACGCCCTTGTCGGCCCCTCCACCTACACCTCGGGCGATATCAGCTTCGAGGCCTACAATGTGCGCTGCATCTGGACCCCGAGGGAGCGTGTCCTCCGCAGCGGGACCGTCGAAGCCGTCGTCGTGCACAGCACCGCGAGCAAGGTTGAGCACAACTCCACCCAAGCCGGCGCCTGTTGGATGGCGAGTCAACCCAACTCCGCCCAGTTCATGATTGGCCGAGACGGTCGCATCGTGCACCTCTGGGACCCACATGACTACGATGTCGCCCACGTGGCGGCCAAAGTCGACTGCACCGACGGCAGCCCGACCACCTACCCCACCAGCCTCGGCGTCCGCACGTTCACCTCGGGCATCGAGCTCCAGAACTCCGAGCCTAATTTCTCACAGCGCTACTCGGGCGCCCAGATGGCCAGCCTGCTCCAGCTCATCGACTACCACCTCGACCGCTTCAGTATCGACCGACCCACCTTACCCCGCCCCATCAACACCCGGTCTTCCTCCATCGCCGTCGACAACACCTGGAACGCCCACGACGCCGTCTCAGTCGTATACCACCGGGAGCTGGACGGCTGCCGAACCGCCGGGTTGTGCAAGGGCGACGCCCACCTCGACCCCAGCGGTGAATTTCGCTTCGAGGCCTTTGAGCGTGCCCTGGCCCGGGATTTCGGCGGCGAGGTCGACGTGAGCGGCGGCGACGCCTACGGAGACTTCGCTCCTGGGAACGCCGGCGCTATCCTCATCGAGGAGGACATCACGGTCGCCGTCGGCCGCACGCAACGCGACCTCATCGTCCCGTCCGGCACCAACGAGTCCCGCAACGGCACCCAGTCCTACGACGACGTCATCATCGAGGGCACCCTCACCCTCACCGCCGACACCACCCTCGAGGTATTCGGCACCCTCTTCATCGCCGAGGGCGGTCGAATCGAGGGCGCGGGCCACGACCTGACCATCGTGGCGGGGGGCCTCGTCCTCATTGACGGCCGCATCGACCTCTCCGGCCCCGACGGCTACATCCCCGACGACAGTACCTACGACGCCGGGGGCTCCTGGACTGCCTGCTACTACGACGTGACGGGGGCCGAGGGTCCCGGAGGCGACGGCGGCGACTTCACCCTGCGCGTCAGGACGGGACCAATCTTCGTTCCCACCCTGCTCGCTATGGGCGGCGACGCCTATGCGTGGGATCCAGACATCGAGACCATCCGCGGGGGGGACGGCGGCGACGTGGCCGTGTCCGCAATGGACGCCCATGTGTACTTCCGCGGGGGCGAGCCTCGGCCGCTGGCGTTCGTGCTGGCCACCCAGAGCAAGACCATGGCGCCCAAAGGCTGCGACCTCACCGGCCACGCCTTCGGCATGATCCAACCCAAAGACAACCTCGCCCGCCGCGGGATTATCAGCTCCGGCGGCGCCGGCCCGCGCTCCATTCACTCCGGAACCAGCGCCGACCTGCGGGGCATGGGCGGCGAGGGCGGCAAGGGCGGAGACGTAAACATACTCATGATGGGCGGCGGCAAGCTGCACTTCGACGCCGTGGACATCTGGACCGGCGGGGGCTTCAATTCTGTCATCTCGAGCCCGTTCATGCGCGACCTCTCCGCAGTTGCTGCTTTCGAGATGCCTTTGGGCGGCATGGGCGGTCGAGGAAACGCCGGGTACTCCGCCGACGGCGGTGACGGCGGCATGGGCGGCGCAGCGGGGACCGTCACAATTTCGGGCGCCACCAACCTGGGAACCACGACAAGCACGCAGCCCTTCACTGGCTTTGACAATGACAACCCGAACTCCATCTACCCGGGCACAAGCGGCCCGACGGTGATGGGCACGATGCAAATCTTCGAGTCGACTGGCGAGCCCCAGCTTCGAATTCTCGCGGCGGGTGGGACCGGAGGGAGCCCTGGGGGAACGAGCGCAGTGGCGTTTCCGGGGTGGTTCGGGTTCGCGGGTGGGGAGGGAACGGTGGGTAGGCCCTGATGCCGGGAGCCTACGCCTTGCTGCGACGGCTCCGCCAATGCTCGACAACCCCATCCCGTGCGCCAAAACCAACGCGGGCAAGCCGCTCGAACGGATAGCGGCCTACGACGGACTTGCCGCCTGACGCTCCGTCCAGCGGAGGGGCGGATACGCCCGCACGGCCAAAGCGCACAACGCCGGCAGGTACGGCAGCTTGTCCGCGAGGCAGACCGCTCGGCCAAACCCCGTCAACCCACAGCGCCGCCTTCGGAGCCCGCAAACAGCCCGCCCCCATCTTCAAGATACCCCATCTTCAAGATACAAGGCCGGCCCACAGCCGGCGTTTGCTGAAGTTGGTGTCGGGCGGCATGCGGACGTCCTGCAACACAGAGCTTCGGGTATTCCACGGGTTCCGCCTATCTTTGCCGACCATTCGAAGGCCGCTCGCTGGGCGCGTCCTCGCGTGTCTTTTTCCAACGGAGAGATTTGCAGAAAGGGCGCGAGGGCGCTCGCGGCCTGCACTTGCGCATTTGGAATGCACTCGAAAGAGCAGCGCCGAACGTGCGTCCCGCAGCCCGCGCGCAGCAGCTTTCCTTTTCGCAACCCGTTGTTACCGGTCGAGGCGTTTGTCGCCGCAGTTGGCATTGTCCAACGCAAGAGGCGGGGCGCCGTGTTGGATTGCTCTTTGTGTTGGACCACATTTGCACACAAACTTACCGCGCACAATCTCGTGCACAGTCCGTTTCGCCCGTTAGCATTCCAGACGCGCGGAGCGAGCATCGTAGAGGCTGCGTTGTGGCTCTCGATTCGTCTGCGCCACCGCGCGATGACGACGGGATTGTGAATGGGTGTTCGGTCTCTTTGCCTCCTTGACTCTTGAAACAAAGAGACGGGCGCGGTGGGTTAGAAAAGCGCATACGCGACACGGGGTAGCTCGCACAGCCCCAGCAACTCGAGTGTAAAGGCCAGGATGAGGTGAATGCCGACTCCGTCGAGGATAGAGCGCGAACGCAGAGCGGTCAGAGCCAACATGAGCCCGAAGAGCATCGAGCCGAGGGTCTCCAGCGGGGGCTTGGAAAAGTGCAGCATGGTGTAAGGCAGGAGCATCACGGCGACGCCCCACAGGCCCAGCACGGGCCGCAGCACAAGCAGCAGGAAGCCCCTGAAAAACAGCTCGACCCCGACGAACTGCAGACCATATGCGAGGAGAAAGGCGGTCATGCTGCAGGCGTCTGCGCTGTTGCCCCGGGCCATGGGGTATACCGCCTGAAAGGACGGCAGCAGGCTGAGTCCCACCAGTACAGGTGCTGCGAAGAGGGCGAAGGCGAGCCAGAGCCGCAATGCGGCCCCAAGGTGGGTTGCGGTGAGCCCCAAGGACAGACGGGCGTGGGGGAGCAGGCGCTGGCAGAAGAGCAGCGGCGGCAGGATGTAAAACCCAGCCGTCAGCAGGGCCCAGTACACACGCCGGGGATCGGCGATGGTCTCGGTGGGGACAGCCTCGGCCAAGGCGCGGGCGAGCCAAGGCACCGCATACCGGTTGGCGGTGAGCACCAGGGTTGCGAGACCGAGCACTCCGAGCACAAAGGCCGCGTCTCCTCCGGTGGGGGCGGCCTTGGGCGGATGAGCGGCAAGCAGGTCCGCGCCGGCCTGGAGGAGACGCCCCCGCAAGGCGTGCAATGTTGTCGGGAGGGCCGAAGTGGAGGGCATAGCGGGCAGTTGGGCCGAGAGGTGGATCAGAGGACGGCCCTACCGAGATATCCCATAGCCGCGACGATGAAGCGAAAACGGGGAGTTCTAGGGAGGTTGCGTACGCGAAGCGGGAGACCACCCCAACCTGGGAGAGCCCGAAAAAGCCCTCGCCCTCGGAGCCTGGGCGGCAGATCGACGTCCTCACAACCAAGAAGCCAAGAGCCTCGACCGGCAAAAAGCCCCTGAATGGCGATTCAGTCCAAGAAACAACCGAGCGCCTAAAGCCCAAGACACAAGGCAACCCGCCCCCAACCAAAAATGCAGCGAAAAAGGGGGGCGTGGGGGTGTCGCGTACGCGAAGCGGGAGCCCACCCCCACCGGGGAGTGCCCCAGAGAGGCGGCAGCCCCATAACGGAAGGAGCCAATGAATCGCGATTCAGTCCAAGAAACAACCGAGCACGCAAAACCCAAGACACAAGGCAACCCGCCCCCAACCAAAAATGCAGCGAAAATGGGGGGTGTGGGGGTGTTGCGTACGCAA
>CAZCUX010000015.1:131602-175271 GCA_964502005.1 uncultured Enterobacterales bacterium | reverse complement strand
AGAATCCCCTGAATCGCGATTCAGTCCAAGAAACAAACGCCCAAAGCCCATGACAACCACCCCCACCGGGGAGAGCCCGAGGGAGCCCCCTCCCTCGGGTCCAGGAGCCCGCCCTGGCAACCAAGAAGCCAAGAGCCACGACCAAAAAGAATCCCCTGAATCCCGATTCAGCCCCCCTTACGATGAAAGTACCGCCCAGGCACAACAATCCAGCAGGGCGACTTGTAATGTCGCGGCCGGTGAACTAGACCGTCGGCCAACAGATGGAGGCCCTGTGAGTCACGACGTCGACGTTCTAGTGGTGGGAGCTGGCACGGCCGGTGCTGCGGTGGCGCGTGCGTGTGCCCGTCGTGGGTTGAGCGTCAAAGCGATTGACAGCCGTCCCTTGGACGAAGCAGGGGCGCGGTGGGTCAATGGCGTTCCCGCTTGGGCCTTCGCGGCTGCGGACGTGCCTGCGCCCCAAGGTGCAGAGCTGGTGGGCCATGGTTCTGTGTTTCATATGGTCGCCGGCTTTGGACCGGGCCGGGTCACGCTGCCGTCCGATGGATTGCTCGAAGTCGATATGACCCGCCTCACTGCGCGGTTGCAGGCGGACGCCAACTCTGCGGGCGCGCGGCTCCGGGGAGAAGAGAAGGCGCGGGTGTGGGAGTCGGATGCCCACGGGGCGGTGATTCGGACGAGCCACGGCACGTTCTCGGCGCGCTACGTTGTGGATGCATCGGGCTTGTCGGGGGTGCCGTTTGCGCCGCCGCCGGCCGTCGACCGCACCGACCTTTGCGTCGCCGCCCAAGAAGTACGCGATGTCGTTGATATGGACGCAGCGCGCCAGTACTTCGTCGACCAAGGGGTGCAGCCGGGCGAGACCGTTTGCTTTACGGGCATCGCGGGTGGCTATAGCATTGTGAATGTGCGCCTCGTCGAAGAGATAGGCGCAATGACCATTCTCACAGGGTCTATCCCCGGCGATGGGCACGCTTCAGGGCCGCAGCTCTTGGCGGATTTCGTCGCGCGCTATCCGTGGATTGGCGCCCGCCGAATGGGTGGCTCTCGCGCGATTCCCTTGGTCGCGCCTTTGGCCCGCTTGGTGGATGGTCCCCTCATTCGCGTGGGCGACGCCGCGCGCCAGGTGTTTGCGGCGCATGGTTCGGGCATCGGCGCGCAGCTTGTCGCGGCGCACACCTTGGCCGACACGTTGGCCAGTGGCGGCACACCGCACGACTGGGCGGTTTCGTGGCACCGCACCTGGGGCGGCTTGTTTTGTGGTTCGCTGGCATTTGCGCGGTTCTCCCGCCAACTCGACCCCGACTCCCTCCGCGAGCTGTTTGAAAGCGGCCTGATGGCGCCGGGTGTCGCAGGCCAAATGCTGCTTCAGCGGCACTTTTCGTTTGACCCGCGTGCGTTGCGCGATGTGCCGGGGTTCTTGATGGGCGCGGTCCTGCAGCGGGGCTGGGTGGGCCGTTTTGCGCCCTTGGTCTCGCGAATGGCGCGGCTGGAGCTGCTTCACAAACGCTATCCCCTCGACCCAGCTGCGGTGGATTCGTGGGCCCGCGAGCGGGACGCGTTGCTGTCCCAAGGATGAGCCGGTGCACGTCTATTTGACCACTTGTACCGCCGAAAAGTCCCATGAATCGGGTGTGATTCCCGCTGCCCGTCGCTACCAGGGCCACCGCATCGACGTGGCGGTACGCTGGGCGGCCCATGCCGGTCATCCCCTCGTTTTTTTCTCGGGCGTTTATGGCTGGCTGCGCGACGTTGACCCGATCCCGTACTACGACCACGCCTTGCTTCCTGACGAAGTGGCCGAAGTCGCAGCGCGGTTCGCCAAATCTCTCTCCACGAACGGGATTACCCGCGTCACAGCGCTTCTGGAGGCCGCCGACCGCCCCGGCTGGGCGCCTTACCATACGGCGCTTTTACGCGGCACCGAACGCGCGGGGGTCGCATTTGATTGGGTGGATTATAGAGCGCTCTCCGCCCCTATCGTCCGCATTGTGAACCCCGACGACCAGCGGATTCCCGAAGTCGCGCGGCGAATGCGGCGAACGTTACAAACGGTGCTGGGCGTCGACGCGGGCACGGCGCTGTATTCCCTCGAATCGCTCGAAGACCGCGTGCGCTTCCACCTCGACCCCACCCAGTCCACCGGCGCGGTGTGGATCGTAGAAGCGCCAAGCTCCGGCATGTTCTTGGGTCACACCATCGTGCGCCGGGAAGCCAGCGATGGAGCTGCATTCGGCTTGTTTTCTACCACATGGGTCGAGCCGCACGCCCGTCACTTGGGCCTCGCCCAACGCCTCCTCGACTGCGGCGAGGCCTGGATGGTCGCCCAGGGTCTCTCGCACGCGGTCACAGATACGGCATCGCACAACGAGCCACTCATCAAGCTTTTCGAGAGACGCGGCTATTCGATTGTCGCCCGCTCCGACGACGGCCAGATGGTCCGCTTGCGGGGGCCGCTGCATTCCGCGCACTGAACCATCGATCTTGCCCGTGAACCGCACCCTCTCAACGGTTGGGCCTCCACAAGTTCACACAAACGAGAACTTGTTCTTGTTTGCGCTGGGTGTCGCTGTCTTGGACGGCCCTTGGCCGCAATCCGCTCCTCGCAACGAAAATACCACTCGCCTTTGCTGCACACGATGAAGTACTGTGGGGGCGGAACGAGGTCGCGCCCGCACCTCGTCGCCGGTCGTCGCGCGGCCGGAAGTCCGACTTGGCAGCCCCACCCCGCAGGACGGTCCCATGACACCCTCGCTCGTTTATGCTCTGGCTACTGCCGGTTGGACCGTCTCCAACACCTCCGATGGCTGCACCTTCTACAAGGGCACCACCGAAGGCGATGTCACCCCGGTTCGCGTCGAATGCGACTGGACGGATGTCGACGCCGGCAAGATGCACCGCTTGTTGTCGCGTCCAGAGTCCCATGCGAGCGTGTTTGGCGGCTTGGCGGAAGCGAAGGTGCTGAGTGAAGAAGGGGCGCGGGCTACGGTTTACCAGCGCTTCGCCGCGCTTGGCATCGGCGACCGCGAAGTAGTGGTCGACTACACGGAATCTTCTATCGCCAATGGTCGCCAATATTTGTGGCGCAAGAGCGCGGACCAGTCTGGCTTGCGCGGCGATGCGGTGGAAGTGCCGGACACTTCGGGCAAATGGGAAGTCACGGAGAATGGCGAGCACGTGCAGCTTGTATACGAGCTTCGCCTCAAGATTGGTGGTATGGTGCCGGGGTTTGCGGTCAAATGGGCCCAAACTTCGGCCATCCAGCAGACCATCGTCGACCTCAAGTCGCGGGTTCTCAAGGACTGAACCATCGTTCATTTTTTGCTGCGTACCGTCGGGATTGCGATTGCCCTCACCGCGAGCGTGACGGGTTGTGCCTCTCCTGCGCCCGCAGCGCCTCGCTGGGCGGCCGTATTGGTCAATGGCGGGGGGGATGCCTCGTCCAACTACGCGAGCCACCGTGCGCACTTGGTGGCCGTGCATTCGGCATTGTTGGGACGCGGAATACCTGCAACCGCGATTCAGGTCCTCGCGTCCGACGGCGCGGACCCCACGCCCGACTTGACGGTGCTCGAAACCCCCGCCGAGACGAGCAGGGTTCCCGATTGGCTGCGCTCCGAAGGCGCCTTGTTCTCCCCCGAAGGGCCGGCGGCGGGCGAAGTGCCGACGATGACGGTCGTGGACACCGCTTGGGACCGTGGCCCCGTTGCGCCAGCGACCCGCGCGTCAATCCAAGCCGCGTTGCGCGCGACCGACCTGCACGCCGGGGACACCCTGTTGCTCTACACCACGGACCACGGCGAAGAGAACGGCGCGCTCACGCTCTGGGGCGAGTCCTACCCCCCTCCGGCGCTTCTCGAAGACCTCCGCTTGGTGCCCGAAGGCGTGCGAATTGTCGTCGCCATGAGCCAGTGCTTTTCGGGAGCATTCGCGCGCCCCCTCTTGGAACTGCGACGGGCCGGCGTTGATGTGTGCGGTGTATTCAGCGTTCCCGAAGACCGCCAAGCCACGGGCTGCTTTCCCGACCGCGATGGCCCGCCGATTGGCCATGCGTTTCGATTTGCCGAAGGCCTCGGCGTTGCGCCCGATTTCGCATCGCTGCAAGCCTGGCTGCGTGTTGCCGACCGTGGTCCTGATGTGCCGCTGTCCACCTCGGACGTGTGGGCGTGGGACCGCCTCATCGCCGATGCAGGGCCCGATGCCGTCGTCGCGCGGGTCGATGCGCTCCTTCTTCAGGCCGACGACGCGGACGCAGCGGACATCGCCCAGCTTTCGGCGCTGGCTGCGTTTATCGGCGGTCGTCGTCCGCATTCGATGGCCGAGCTTCGCCAGTGGTCCGAAGCCCGCGGACACGCCCTCGACCGCGCAGCATACGCAGCCGAAGCCTATTGGTGGCACGCGTCGATGTTGTCGGCGGAGCTCCAAGAAAACGTGTGGCTGACCGGCACGTCCCCCGAAACGTGGCAAGCCGACCTCACCGCCGCCGTGTCCGAAGCGGGTGTACAAAACATCGGGCCTGCGCTGTGGCAACGCTTCCAGGCCGCCGACGACGATGCTTGGGCCCACAGCGTCGCGGAAGCCGTCGTCGCCCGAATGGGCTGGAATTTCGCCCGTGTCGCCGCCCGGCACTTGCCCTTGTCTCCCGAAGACGCCGCATTTGTCGATGGTCTCCACCAATGCGAGGCCACGCCGTTGCCGGGCGCCGCCGCTTCGCTGCCAACGCCCGCGTGGTCGGTCGCGCCGTCGGCGTCCCCGCCGGAGCTGCCGTGGTTTGGTCTCACGTTCGACCCCGACCCCCGTGGCGCCCGCATTCTCGCGGTCCATCCCGAAGGACCGGCGGCAGGACGCCTCGCCGCGGGCATGGTCATCGAGGCGGTGGACGGCGCGCAGGCGCAGCCGTTGGCGGCGATGGAGGCGCGCTTGCTGCTCCATACGCGGGGGGATTCGGTCGATTTTTTGCCGGTGGGGGGTTCGCTCGTGTCGGTGCCGGTGTGGGCGCGACCCCCGATGTTGGCGCCCACAATGCCCCTCTTGGAAGGCGACATCGCGCCTCCTGCACTCGCTTGGCTGCAACAGGCCGTGCCCGGTGGGGCGGTCTGGACATGGGTAGCACCCGATTGCCCCACCTGTCGAGACGCCGCAGCACACGGCGCAGTGGTCGCCGAAGAGCTCGGATATACCTCTATTGTCATCGATGACGGCCTGCGAACCGGCATTCCCGACGCGATTTTTGACCCGGGTGGCTGGTCTGCCGATGCATTTGGCGTGAGCGTGCTGCCTACCTTGGTTGTGGTGGACAATAACAGCCGTATCATCGCACGTGTCGATGGATGGGAGCCGGGCGCCGGCATCGACCTTCCCCTCGACCGCTTGCTGCGTGCCGCAACGGGTGCGTCAAATCACGGGGGGGAGAGCGACGGCGAGGGATTCCGGTCGCATCCATAGCGGGGGCCGTGCTAAGAGAGGCGCATGTCCTCTTTGCCTCTCCTTCTTTGGGCCTGCGTCGCGAACCTCGCCAGCGCAGCCGATCCCGTCGATCCCTTCACCGAACCGGACGAAGCGGAGCTATTTCGCGCGGAGGAGAGGGTTGTCACGGTCGCCAGCCGCTACGCACAAACGGTGGCCCAAGCTCCGTCTATCGTCACCGTGGTCACCGACCGCGAGATCCGAAACCGTGGTTACCGCACGCTCTCCGACCTCCTTCGGTCGATGCCGGGCGTGTTTGTCACCGTGTCCCAAGAAAGTCGGAATCTCGCGTGGTTTCGTGGCGTCACTTCGCCCGACAACAACAAGTTCCTGATTTTGATTGACGGTGTCCCGTTTTTCGACGGTGTCTACACCCACGCCTGGATTGACTCGTATATCCCGCTGGTTGACGTCAAACAGGTCGAAGTCATCAAAGGCCCCGGTTCGGCTGTCTACGGCACCAACGCATTTGCTGGCGTCGTCAACATTGTCACCTACCGCGCCGATGATTTGCGCGGTGGCTTCGCTCGTGTTGAAGCCGGTTCTTTCGGCCGCCGCAGCGCGTCGGGCGTGCTCGCAGACCGCGTGTCCGTCGGTGGCGTTCCCGTCGAAGTGCGTGCCACCGCCCGCGCCCTCGAAATGGACGGCGACGGCATGGATGTCAACCCCGAAGGATTGCGCGATGTCTCGGGCTTGAACCCCAGCCGCGCAATCTATGGTCGGTTTGGCGTAAAGGTAGGACAGCTCGACCTTTCGTGGACGGTCGTCGATTACCGGCACACCTACTTCGTGCAGCCGCAAGACGACCCCCTTTCGGTCCTCTTTCAGCAAGACAACGCATTTTACCTCGCGTACCGCGACCAGCTCGCGTCCGCGCGCTACGAACTCAAGCTCGGGGAAATCGGCCACATCCGCCCGCAAATTGCGTGGCAGATGCACGATGACCCCGGCCAATACGCGTGGTTGAGCGACCCCGCCACCACCGTCGACCCCACCACCGGCGAAGCCACCACGACGCTCCAAGGCGGCTTGGTCGAGACGGAAAAGCGCACCAGCCGCTTCAGCCCGTCTGTCGACATCGAGCTGCATCCAAACGCCGCCCACACCACCCTCCTCGGTGTCGGCGGCGAGTTCACCCGCATTCATGCCCTGGTGGACAACGCGTTCGACGACTTCAGCCCTACGCCGGTCACGCCGTCCGACTTCGCGGTGCGCGATCCCAACGCCAGCATCTCCGACCTTTACGGCTTCCTCCAGCACACCTGGACCGTCAGTCATTTCCTCGAATTGACCGGCGGCGCTCGTGTTGACAAACACAGTTTCTTTGGTATCTTCGCCAGTCCGCGCTTGGGTGTGTTGCTCGTGCCAAGCGACGACGTCGTGATGAAAGTGCTGTACGGACGCGCATTCCGCGCGCCAACCTCCCGCGAGCTACTGGTCGATGTCGGCACGAATGAGCTGGGCGAAAATAAATTTGTCGCCGGAAATCCAGACCTCAAGCCCGAGGTCATCGACACGGTTGAGTCGGAAATCACCGCTACGCCGGTGCAAGGGCTCACACTGCGCGGCGCGGGCTTCTTCTCGAACATCGACCAGGAAATCAACTCGACCACCGGCAACGACCCCAAGCTCGGCACCCACTTCTACTCCAATACCGGCAACACAACGGTGTACGGCGGGGAAGCCCAGATTGCGTGGAAGCGAAGCCCGCTGCTAATCGACACCACCTACAGCTACACCCACGCCGTCGATGGCCAAACCAATCTCCTCCAGTACGGCGTGCCGATGCACATGTTCAACTCCGTGCTGGGCTACGAGCCGGTCACCGGCCTGCGCTTCTCGCTGCTGTGGGACTACTTCGGAACCCGTCCGCGCGCCGATTGGACGCCCAACTCCAAGCTCAAGGATGGGCCGCCCATTTCGCTGTTGCACGCGGGCATCGCCACCGACGCCTTGGCGGGCGGTCGAATGCGCGCGGATGTGTCGATTCGCAACCTGCTGAACACCACCTACCAAGACCTTGTATACCGAAACGACGCAGACGCCGTGGAAGTCGATGACTTCTCGGGTGCCACCTCGCCCAAGTATCCAAACGACATCACCGCGGAAGGCCGCGCGGTGACGGTGGGCGTCGAAGTCAAGTTCTGATGCGGTGTTTGGCCGTCGCTTGCGACGACGGCGCGCGGACGCAAAGACCGTTCAGCGCTCGGACGTTGCGCGTACGGTTTGGTCGATAAAGTCCATGAGCATGGGGTCGATGCGCAAGCCGATGGCGTCTTGTACGTCGGCATTGAGCACGACACGGGCTTGGCGGGGCGCGCTCGGCTGCAACGTACCCGGACTCACGCCTTCTTCGGTCACGCTCCGAATCAACTCCGCAGCCTGAATGCCAATCGCGGAAGGGTCGGGCGCGACGCACAACAGCGCGCCGGCATCCACGAGGGACTCCGAATATGCGAGCAGCGGAATGCGCGCGCGAACCGCTTGGCCACGCACAAAATTGAAGGTGTTGGGCGTGAGGACGAGGGGGTCGGGAAGCAACCAAATTGCATCCACGCTGCGGGCCATATTTGCGGCTGCCCGCCGTGCATCTCGCTCGCTCGTGATGCGTTGGGCGCGCACCGTGTAGCCCATCGCTTTGGCGGCGCCGATGGCGTCGGACACGGCGGGGTCGGAGTTGCTGGCAGACAACAAAATGCCGATGCTCTGCACATCGGGAGCCAAGAGCTGGAACTGTGCCAGCACCACCGACGGCGGCATCTCCATCCGAACGCCCGTGAGGTGTATGCCGTCGAGGCCATAGCGTTCGGGGTCGCGCACCTGTGCGTAGACGATGGGGATGGTCGGCGGCAGGTTTTGGGCGGCAATCCACGCGGCTTTGGCGCCCAACGCGAGCACAGCAGGCGGTGGGTCGGCGGCGAGGTCCTGCGCAATGCGCAAACCGCGCTCTTTTTCCCCGCGAATGTCGTGTACGACAATCGGCCGACCGAGCGCCTGGGCAAACGACGCGATGGGCGCATCGTAGGCAGGCAAGGTGTCGGAGCGCAGCACCGCGATGGCGTCGCTCGCATGGGCAGAAGCGGCCACCAACAACAGAGCGACAAGCGAGGACATCATTCGATTTGGGCCTGGATGACTGCGGATTGATTGGCATCAATCGTAACGGACTTGGTGCTGGTCTTGCCGGTCACGGCGTCACGAAAGACGATGGTATGTTGACCGGCAGGCAACGGAACGCTGCGCAGGGGCGTATTTCCGAGCTTTTTGCCCCCAACCAAAACTTCTAGGCCGCTGGGACGCGAGGTCGCAAACAAAAAGCCCTGGGCCGCAGGCGGGCGCTCTTCTTTTTTGGACGCCGTGGGCTCGGGAGCCGTAGAGGTGCCTTCCGACCGCGATGGCTCGCTCGGGGGCGTGGTGGAGGGGGTGGTCGACCCCTGACTCTCGGGCGCAGCAGACGTGCCAGCAGGCGGCGTGGTGCGCTCCGTGGACGGCGTAGTGGCGGGAGGGTCTTTCGTGGCGGTCGGCGGCGGCGCGCTACTGGTAGATTTCGCCGCTGACGTTTTGTCTGTACTGGACTTTGTGCCCGACGATTTGTCCGTCGTCGCTTTTTCTGTGGACGATTTGTCAGCGCCGGCCTTTGCGGTTGACGTTTTGTCAACGGCAGGCGGCTCGGGGGACGTTGTGTCGGCTTCAGGCGGCGGCGCGGGGTCGTCCTGCGGCGCGTCCACCTTCGCGGCAGACGACGTGACTTGCGGTGCCAACACGGTGGGCGTGCTTTGCCGGTCGGGCAAAACCACGAGCACCACGACCACCAATGCGGCCAAGGCAAGCAAGCCGAGGCCGCCGCCAATCGCGACCGCGCCTACGAGCGAGAGCTGCCGGGCGGGCGGCGGGTGGGGCATCACCACCGAGCTCGCGCTGTTGGTGTCGGCGACGGTGGCGTCGGCCACGCGAAACGCAGCGACAGAGTCGGCGATGGTGCCCGGCTCCGATGGCACCGGCTTGACCTCCGAAGACCACGTCTCTTCGGGCGTCTGGGGCGTCGCGGGCGGCGCTTCGGGGGCAGGCTGAATGCCCGAGGCGGCATCGGTGTCTTTCCAGGCGGTCAAGCGCGCGGAAATCTGATTGGCGCCGTCGGGGTCGACGCGTCGGAAGAAGCCCGCCACCTCCGAGCGACTCGCGAGGCCGCCGAGGGGCGCCGCCAAGCGCACCAAGTCATCCTGGAACTGGCGCGCGTCGGGGTAGCGTTCGTCGGGATTGGGGGCCATCGCCCGGTTGCGCACTTCATGGACCAGCGCGAGGTCGGGATAGCCCGGTGGGTCGCCCATGGGGTCGATGCGGGCCGCCATCAGCCGATGAATAATCTGGATTTCGGTGAGGTTGCGGAAGGGGTGCGTGCCCGTCAGCAGCTCTTGGAGCAGCAGGCCCACCGCAAAGAGGTCCGCGCGGCCGTCGACGGGCTTCGGACTCTCAATCTGCTCCGGCGCCATATAAGCAAACTTGCCCTTGATGGTCTGGCCGGTGGTTTGGTCGTGACGGGTGTCGGCCTTGGCGACGCCAAAGTCGATGAGCTTCACCTCGCCGCGAATGGAAACCATGATGTTGCGCGGGTTGACATCCCGATGCACGATGCGCATCGGCTGGCCGTAGGTATCGACGCGATTGTGCGCGTAATGCAAGGCTGCGAGCACATCGTGGAGGATACGCAATGCGATGCGAGGCGGCAGCAGTCCGTTGCCATCGCCCGATGCCGCAACCTTCTTTTGAATCCGGCGAAGGTCGACCCCCGGCACGTACTCCATCGCGAGGTACCACTCGCCATGGCGCTCCCCGAAGTCGTAGACCTGGGCGATGTTTTCGTGTTGAAGCTCCGCGTTGATGCGCGCTTCATCGACGAACATTCGCAAAAACGTAGGGTCAGTCGTGTTTTTGGGGAGAATGCGTTTGATGACGAGGAAACGTACGAACCCCGCGCGATCGACCGATCGCCGCGCCAAATCGACTTCGGACATGCCGCCGTGTCCCAAGGACTCGAGCAGCACGTAGTCGCCGTAGCGGCGGGGATGGACGGATACGGAGGTCACAGAAGGAGTACTCATCATGGGGTGGCCTTGGGCCACTTGGCGGTCCGACATATCCCGCACGCGCGGAAAGAGGCGGCCGAGTTCATCGCAGCTCTTGTAGGGTACGCGCCTGAACGCACAGGAGCAAGGAGCCAGCGTCAATAGATACACCGGAATCCTCTCGAGGGCGTGATGGGCAGCCCCAAGGGACCGATGACAGGACCGTTTTCGACGGTCCAAAAACACGGTGGCGAGTGTGCTTCATTGCGGCGCCTCGTGGGGGGTGGTCGGTCGGGATGGGGAATCCCTCAAAACAGTCGCAGGTTCCGTTTCAAGGGCGGGAGCAGGGGGGGGATGGCGCAACGATGGCCCCGAAGACGGACTTTGGTGGACAACGTGTGGCGCGTATGCACGACGACGCGGGACCGTCCTCGTTGCTTACACCCGTTCGCGGTACCAAAACGATGCTTAGCCCCACAAACGCTCGTTTCGTGCGGCCCACGGCTCGCCTTCATTGCCGGGAATCGGCGTGCCGTCGGGGGCGCGTACGAAGTTGCCCAGGTCGGAAAACGCGCGCTCTTGGTTGACGCGACCGCCATCTTGGCGCATCGGACGATGACGACCGTTGGCGTCCACCCAGGTCACCACCTCGTGGGGGCCGGCGCGAAGGTCGACGAGGGCGCCTTTTCGGCTCGCGTTGAGGAGCTGCTCTTCGTTGCCGATGGGGTCGGCGATCGTCTTGGCTTTGAGAGTCCAGACCAAAAGGGACACGGGGTCGCCGCCTGGATGTGCGCCCGCCAGCAAGTCGGGACGACCGTAATACTGCTTGCCGATGTCGTTTTGGTTGACGGGACCGGCCATGAGGCAGCACCCGGCCAACAAGTCGCACGAGGGCGGGAGGTCAATCAGCCCCGAAAGCTCGCAGACCAGGGCGCTTCGGGACGCTGCGGCGCCGGCTGCGCGCACCGCTTGCTCCCACGGAATCGACGCCGCCTGCACGACCGCGCGGTCCATCCCGCCGATGTAGATTCGCTGTCCAGCTAGCGCGAAGGCCTTGCGACCACGGGCTGCATTGCGCGAGAGTGCCCTGCCTGTGGGCAGGTCGGCCCATAGGGGTAGGTCGCGCACCACAAAGTCGGTGATCTCCGAAAGCTCGCCCCGAATCTGCCGAAGACGCCCCTTGCCGGCGGGGGTGTGGATGTCGACTCGCTCCAAGACCACCATTTGCTTGGTTGTCTCGCGGTCGACGCCGAGCCAGCGCATCGCGGCGTTGTAGGCACCTCGTCCGGCCATTTGCGCGAGCGCTTCGGGCACGTCCATGTCTTGCCGCACCTGCCACTCGGCGGGCGCTTTGTCCTCCATGTTGACGCCGGGCTGGATGCGCTCACTGCGCAGCGAGAGCAAGTTTGCGCCGAGCTTTCGGACGGTTGTGGGCTGAAACGGCAGCGGGTCTTCGACAGCACCGATTTGCGCCACGAGCTGCACGCCCCAGCCACGCTTTCGGTCGGCCATCGAGAGCTGGCACAGGTCTTCGAGCTCTGCCAACACGGCGCGGTTTTCGGCGCGGGTGCGCGGGCTGGCGAACGGCGCTTGAAAGACATTCGCGGCACGGCGCCCGCCCGACGCGACGACCGCCGCCCGCTCGATGGACTCGGCGAGGATGCCCGTGTGCAGATGTGGCAGGTAGCCAATGGTGGGAATGTCGACGGCGTGGTGCTTCCATTTGTCGTACACCCGCTGGGGCACGGTCACGAGGCTCTTGCCCGTCTTGTGGCCGACGAATGTGAGCAGCAGGGTAAACGGCGTGCGGTAGGGCTGTCCGAGCACGATGTGGGTGTAGGACGCGCCGTCGAGCACCGGCCCTTCGCGGCCCGTGAGGCGGTCGAGCAGCGTCGCGATGTGTCGGCTTTGAGACGGCCCAAAGGTGACCTGCCGGAATCCGCGAAAGTTGGTGGACTGGCGGCTCGACAGCACGCCGAGGCTGACCTCTTCGAACAGCTCGCCTTCTGTGGGCAGCGAGGCTTGCGTGGCAAACTGGCGCGGCGGCTCCAAAACGAGCAGCTGTGCGGCCTCCTTTGCTTCGTCTGCGGTGAGGGACACCCGCGTGCGGTAACCCACCGGCGACGCGGACTCCAAGCGCCGTGGCAGGTGGTACCGGTTGGGCTTCTCGCCTTCGGCGGGCCAGCGCGCGTTGCGCTGGACGGGCGCGTCAGGCGGGGGAACCGGGACCAATTGAACGGGCAACGGCGATAGGGACACACAACCTCCAGTGTGTCCGCTGTATTTCGCTCTTAGTCGTCCGTACACACCGCGCGCTTTTGGGCGACGCTGTCGATTTTGTCTTGCATCGACTGCGCGCGGTCGGTGCGGGTTCCGACGCGCATGGAGGTGGACACCCGCGGCGCGCCCATTTCATGTACGACCTCATGGCAGGCCTTGACGGCGGCGAACACGGCGTCCCACTCGCCCTCGATGTTGGTCCCGTACGCATGCATTTGGTGCGAGAGGCCCGCCTCTTCGAGCACTTTTTGGCAGGCCGCGACATAGGCCGACACGCTCACACCGACGCCAAGGGGAATCACGCATAGGTCGACGATGACGTTCATGGGGTTCAAGGCTCCGATGGAGAGGGACGAAGGACAACGGCGGTCCACCAGCGTGGGTTCTTTATCCGTTTGACAGGCGATGTCCGCCGGCAGGCCCCTTTTTTGGCCGGCGAGACTACAGGCTCGCCGGCGGCGGCGGAGACCTTGGGCTCCGCCGCCTCCCCTATGGCTTTTCCCTCTCTGGCTTGTTTCCCGACCGACTGAATGGCGATTCAGTCGTTCCAAGATCGGCAGAATCAATCAGAAGGTAGGTGTAGGCGGATTTTCGGGCACGTAGTTGACGAAGTCATTGTTGTTGAAGCCGTCCAGCAACCCAATCCATGTGGTCAAGTCGGCATCGGAGCCGGACAACCAGGCGTCAATGGCGTCCTGCACGAGCTCGCTGGCAGACGCCCAGGAGCCATCGGGAAGTTGGATGGCGTCGTCCGGTGAGCTGGTTGCGTGGCGGGTGTTGAAGAAAAACGCCAACAACTGTTGGGCCAACTGTTCGTGGCGGTCGCCGCTTCCATTGGATTCCACGAGGAAGGCCACCACTTCAGCCTCCGCCGAGCCTTCGGGTGCCAAAGAGTCGGAAACGCCGAGCGCCGCGGCCACCCATGCGCCATCGGCATACTGCCCATCAAAAGGTTCGTCCCCGCCTTCAAAGTAGGACGACGCAGACGAATAGGGTGCCAATGTATTGGCTGCCTCGATGTCGGCGGAAGTCATTGTCTGGAGGCCGTTTTGGTTGTGCCAGAAGCCCTTGGTGTTGAAGTCGGCAACACCAAGGTATGCATTGGTGAATGTAACCAATGCATCGGTGCCCACAATATTGGAACCCAAGCGCAACGAGTATACCTCGACGGTCATCGCGGTCTCGCTGGTGGCGAACCATCCGGCGTCGGTGGAGTCGGCCTCCGTTACGGTATAGGTCCCCGGCAACAGGCCGGCAAACGTATAGCAGCCCGTCTCATCGCCGACGCCAGCGAGGGGGCCTACGGCCATTCCGGTCACGTCGGTGCCAACCAACACAAAATGCCATCCGGGAACCGCAGGCTCATCGGCATCTTGCATACCATTTGCGTCACGGTCGTATGTCTTGCAGGCTTCGACCGAGCCAACCCCGTAGTTACCAAACACGACCTCATGCGTTTCGCCTGACACACCAGCCACCGAAACCGCCACTACGGGCGAGGCATCGGGGAATACGCTCTGCACGACGCCATCGAGCAATGCAACGCTCTGCTCGGTGCCCTCGGGCTGGGACTCGACGGTTGTCCATTCGCCGGCCGTGGCGGCTACGACTACACCTGGGGTATGAATCGTGTTGGTGACGCCGATGGGATCTGTCACGTCAACTGCCCAGCCATCGACACTCTCTTCGCCATCGTCCCACACACCGTTTAGGTTGGCATCGTGAAACTTGAGAATGGACAACTCAGGTGCAACGAAGGGCTTGCCTTTGAAATCCACCTTGAAGTTGTCAGTCTTAGACGCCGATGGCACGAAGCCGTGTGCATTGCCAGCGACCCAGCCTTCTCCATTGACGTTGCATGAACCACGAAGGGGACAGCCTGCCGTCGCGTCGCCGGTGTAGTCGTCTACCGGCGTGACCCAAACTTTGTAGACGCCGCCCGGATTGGGGGTATCATCGAAAGGATAGAGCTGAACGGTGATTGCACCCAGCTCTGCATGGTCGATGTCGACACCCGTTTGATGTTGGCAAAGGGTGGATGCCCAATCTCCTTTGACTTTGATCCAATCCGTACCGGAGTAGGACTGGGAGATGACGCCATCGGCATTTACATGAAAACGGCGGCAGGAGATGTGGTCCGTGGACAGCAGGTCTTGGCCGCTGGGGTCGGTGACCTGGAAGAAGTAGTCGCCTTCCGGCAAAGACGCCGCGTGCGCAGGTGCGCCCGGACCTGGCCCGCCATCGAGATAGACGTCGGTTTTTGCGTCGTACTGCACGTTTTCATTGACGACTGTTCCGTCTTCGGTAGTGGTGAAAACGGCGCCAGGGAACGGAGGTGCTGCGAATGCGATGGCCGAAACGCCGAGCGAAAGGAGGGCGAGATGGGCGGGCTTGGGCGACAACATGGAGAACTCCAGGGTGGTGCGAAGGGCCCGCAGATATTTCAGGATTGTTCAGTGACTTTCAATATCATTTTACGAAATACTCGGATTGTGTCATCCAAAACAGCGATAGATAGGGACTACGTCACCTGTTGGCGATTCTTTGGCCGACAAATTCGTCGCGAATTTTTCGTCTTCGTTTGTTGCGCGAGGAAAAAGTGAACCGATCGATCGAGTATCGCGACGATTCCGAAGTCTTTATGATGTTCGTGCTGTCGCGTATGGACGGGTATGTTCGGCACGAAAGACTTGTGAATCGGTGTGATTCACCAATGTCCACCGTATTTGTCGGGTGTGTCACGAGATGTCGCTGTCAAGAAGCCTTCTTGCAGGCGATACAGAAGCCGAGAATCCCTCACCCTCTCCCCTTTTTTGGCCGGCGAGACTACAGGCTCGCCGGCGGCGGCGGAGACGTTGGGCTCCGCCGCCTCCCAAATCGAAGAAGACCCATCAATGGCCCGCTTTTGCGCCCCATAGCTCTTGCAAGCGCCGGTCACGGCCGCAGCCGGTGCGATAGCGTTGGTAGTGGTCGGGGTCTTTCTTGTAGAAGTCCTGGTGGTATTCTTCGGCGACCCAGAAGGGGGTGACGGGGCGAACCTCGGTGACCACGGTTTTGCCGAGCTGGGTCGCGATGGCGGCCTTGCTTGCCTCGGCACGCGCGACTTCATCGGCATTTTGCGTGAAGATGGCGGTGGTGTATTGATGACCACGGTCGCAGAACTGGCCGTCGGATTGGGTGGGGTCAACGTTGTGCCAGAAGACCTCCAAGAGACGGTCGTAGCTTACTTTTGCTGGGTCATACAACACATGGATGGCCTCAATGTGTTGGGTTGCGCCTGAGCCAACTTCTTTGTAGGACGGCCCTTCAATCACGCCGCCTGTATAGCCAGAGGTGGTGGAAATGACGCCGGGGAGGGTGTCAAAGGGCTTTTCCATACACCAAAAACAACCACCTGCGAAGATGGCGACCGCTTGCCCTGGACCCGGCGCAGGTGCGGCTTTTGTCGCGGGGCTTCGGTTGGGGTCGAGGGTTCCTCCCCCGCCTGCATCGGCAGGAACACACGCAGTAAGCAATACAAACGCAAATGCGCCAGCGAGAGTATCGACAAAACGGACGCGCGACATGGTTCACTCCGGGGTCGGCAACGGTGCATTCCGTTGCACACGGGGAGCGATGGGTCTAGCGCAAAGAAGTTTCAAGTCCAAGTGACGGGCATCGCAGATTGCACGCGCGGGACGCAAACGTGCAGCGAATGTGCAGGTTCAGTCGGCCTGCTGGCACGACCCTGGACCATCGGGGTGACCACACGATCCGCACGGCGACGGTGGGCTCACAGACGGAATCGAGGTGGCCGCGGCGACCGCGAAGGCCGAAAACGCGGCGGTGATGCGCGAGCTGCCACATGCAGGACAACGTGTGCGGTGCGTGGCCTTGCTTCGCTCGAGGGCCTCAAATCGGTGTTGACATTCGCTGCAGGTGTAGTCGCGCAGGGGCATGGGGGTCTCCGTGGCAACAAAACCAAGTCTCTGCCGGTGTCCTATCCCCATCCGGGGCCGATGGGGAGCCTGTTTCCTGGGTTCCGGCGGGGCGTGCGGAATTGTCAGGAGTGTGCCCTTGCTATGGACTTTTTGGACCTACTGGCGATATTGTTGCAGGAGGAGGGTTTTGGTTGCCCTTCACGGAGTGTTCGATGCGCGCGCAGTGGTTTCCGTTCGCAGGTTTGGCGTCTTTGCTGGCGATGTCTGCGTGTGCGGACGAAGCGGCCCCCGAAGCAACGGCGGCCCAGGCCACTCTGCGCTGGCGCGTGGTCCACCAACCCTCCGACTACTTTGTGCGGATGGCCCTCCAGTTCGAGAAAGATGTCGAGGCGCGCTCCGAAGGCCGCATTCAGGTCGAAGTCTATGACGGCGATGGAGACCTCATCGTCGACGGTGTAGAGCCGAAGCCCGTGTTGGGCCGCAAACGCCGCGCGCTGCTGCGCGAGAAGCTCGCGGCGGAAGTGGGGGGCGACCAAGCTCAGTTCGACACCATCGTGGGCCTCGAGCGCGCGCGCAGCTGGCAGATGATGCTCGATGGCGAAGTCGACATGGCGCAGATTTACACCTACCATTTGGTAGACGGTGGCCACGCTGCCTTCCGTGCCTTTGAGTTGCCCTTTGCGTTCGACGACTATGCGCACATCGAGCGCTTTCTGGAAAGCAGCACCGGCGAAGACCTCCTCGTTTCGATGGCGGACACCGATGGCGCCCGGGGGCTCGCATATACGTTTAGCGGTGGTTTGTTGCTCATGAACTCCCGCCTGGGCACCTCGTTGGCCCATCCATCGGAGTGGAGCGACCGCACCTTCTGCTTTGAGCCGAGCAGCACCCGCAATCTCACGCTTGGTCAGTTGGGCGCCCAAGGCCACAACTGCGGCGCCGAAGCCGAGCAGGGCCTATTGAAGAACGCGGAAGTAGAAGAAATCAATCTTCCTGATGTTGTCAACCGATTGGTTGATGGTCGAATGGGCCGTCGGGATAATGGTGTTGGGCAAGCAGTTACGGAAACGCAGCATGTTTTGTTGTCGACGGTCGTGACGATTCGGGAGGCCACTTGGGATTCCTTGTCCCCTGAAGACCAGCAAATCGTGAAAGAGGCGGCGCTGTCGTCGGCGCGTTTTGAGCGGCAGCTCACTGTCGATCGATACGCTGAGGCCAAAGAAGAGCTGCGCGCAGCGGGCTTCCCCTTGTATACGCTCACGCCTGAAGACCGCGCGGCATTCCGGCAGCAAACCCGCCCTGCATGGGACGCTGTGTTCGCCGAATCGCCCGAGGCACGTCCGGTTGCCGAGGTGATTGAGCAGTTGGGCCATCGCGCAGGTCGCGATACCGGCGGCGCCCACTGAGCGGTGCTCGCTCCGTCAAAACGCAAGAGATCTGGGGAATTCTGGCCTGGTGAGGCGCCCCTTTTGGCGGATTCCTGATGCAGAGCATGGTACCCCGAAGGCCATCCAAAAAGCCCGCCCAGCGCGGGTTTTTTTGTCGATGGGCATCGCCCCGCTTGGTTCATTCCTGACGTACATCACGCGCACGTCGTTTCTCGCGGCATTGTCACTACGCCTGACGTAACGTCGGGTCTGTCTTCTCGGAGAGCCCCCTTGCGCATTCTTGCCCCTATGCGTCCGCCGTTTCGGCGAATCCTCCCGATGCCAGCGGACGTTGCGTTGAAGCGAATCGGCGACCACCTCGAAAGTTCCGCGTGTCCGTGCCATGGCACGATGGCCCGGCGCCACGTCGAGCTGTTGATTTGCGAGGAGCAGCGGCACTTTTGGTCGCCTTGGCTGAGCGTGGAGCTACGCAGCCACCAAGAGGACGACCTGCCGCCAGACCCTGCGATTCCGCCGGATGGCTGCGAAATTCGCGGACGTTTTGGGCCCCATCCCCATGTTTGGACGATGTTTATGTTTGGTTATGCCGTGTGCATCTTTGCAATGTGCATTGGCACCACCTGGGGGTTGTCGCAGTGGGCCATCGGCGACGCCCCAGAAGCTGCATTGGTCGTGCCTGTGGCCATTGTCGTGGCGGTCGCGCTCTATGTTGGGAGCCAAGTGGGCCAGCGCCTTGGCGCCGACCAGATTCACGCCCTCGAAGACTTTTTGGACGGTGCATTGGCCAACACTACGGCCTAACCCTGTAGCTTGGTGGGAAACCTGGCGATTTATGCGGTCTGCTGCAAGCGCGGGACGGACTCGTTGCGGCCGGGGCCCGCGGCGTTGGCGCGCACCGACTCCCATGCGCGGACGACGGCGCTTCGAATCACGGATGCACGGGCGCCCACAACCTCGATGCGGTCGGGGTTGAGGTCGGTCCATGCGAGGCTTTGGTATACGAGCGCGTCTCGGTCTCCGGCGAGGTAGCCGGGAATCCAGCCGGCCGGAAACAATCCGAGCCGAACCAATTCGGCGTGTACTTCCATGACAAAGGGTTCGTCGGCGGGCAAAAAGAGCGAGATGTGGGCGATATGGCCGCCAATAAGCCACCGGCAGGTGTCGGAGAGGCGCTGCACCAAGTCCTGGCCCACTCCCTGCACATGCACCTGTGCAAGTCTCCGCGCACCGCACCAAGTCGTGTGCAAGCGCGTCTCCGCAGGCAGCGTAGGCGATAGGCTCGCGGAAGTACGGATAACGCCCGTCATCTGGACGCTTTCGTCAATCCAAGACAGCTCCGCCGGACGCAACAACGTGTGGGTGGTCGCGCCGTTGGTATTGCCCGGCACCCACGCAATGAGCGTAGAAAGGGGCTCGCGCTGGCTGGGGTCGTCGTGGTCATACGAAACCCATCGGGGAATGCTTCCAAGCAGCATCGCAATCGGCGTACCACCCATCGCCAGCGCACTTCGTTGGCTCCAGGTGTGGTGGGTCACACAGCGCATCAGCGCGCCCGGAACCCCATTCTCGACCCCCCACGACATCATGGCCATCGCAAGGGCCGCTTGCACCCCCCCGCCCCGCGCATCGGGATGGACGATGCTCAGGCCACATTCGCGAATATGGGGGGAGCACACCGGGCCATTGGCGGACACTTGGTCAAACATCGGGCGAATGAGCGCGAGGTGCCCAACCACATGGTCACCCTCGACGGCCACAAAGCTCACGATGTCGCTGCGGCGGTTGAGCTCAAGCATCTTCTCGGCGTCGTACAGCCAATCGCGATGAAACGTGAGCCCGTAGGTGGAATACACCAAGTCAGCCAACGACCGCGCGTGGTTGGGTCGCTCCAAGCGAATGCACTCCATGGTCGGCCTCCTCTCTTCTGCTCGTACTACGGACTCGATCCGGTCCACCTCAAGGCGGAGATGCCACCTTGTTGGACGTTCTTTGGCTCCAAACCCAAGCAGTTACGTTGCGGATTTGGTCGGCGCTAAAGGCACGGGACCAAGGCGGCATACCTGTATTGGGCGATCCATTTCGTACAATAGCAACATAGGCGGATGGAGTCAAAAGATACAATTCGGGGTTTGTGAGGGGCTGCGGACGGGGCACCATTCCGGCGGCCCGCGGCCCGTCTCCCTGAAGGCTTCGACCATGACACGGGCCACAGCTCTTCTGGTAAATGGCCTGCCCGTCGGCGAGGTCCGCACCGCGAAACACGTCCTCCGCGGGCATGTTCCATTCGTCGCCGAGCGTGTCCCGAAGTTGCGCAAACCATTCTTCCCGGCGCGCAGGTGGGTCGACGGGCGGCGTGGCTGCGGGCCCGCAAGATACGAGGAGGACAACGAAGAAACCGCGTACGTTGAGCATGAGAGGCGCTATCCTGGTCTGGCAGCACCGAATAGGGGGGCCGTCGTCTTCGGAGGTTTCTGTGTCCGTGCGAGTCCCCGTGGGGCGAATGGCGCCCACCCCATCCGGTCACCTTCACCTCGGCAACGCCCTCGCGTTCGGCGCAGCGTGGCTCAGTGTGCGGAACCAAAACGGACGCCTGTTGTTGCGAATGGAAGACCTCGACCGAGGACGCGCCCGCGAAGAAGTAGCCCAAGGCCAGCGCGACGACCTCCGTTGGCTTGGCCTCGATTGGGATTCCGAGACGCCTCCGCAGTCGACGCGCACGTACTCCCTCGCGGGAATCCCGACCTATCGGTGTGTGTGTTCGCGAAAGAATAGGTTGATGGGACTTTGTCGCTGTCGTGAAGCGGCGTTTTCCACGGGCGCATGGCGGTTCGCGGGCGCGGCCGAAGCCGTGGCCTTTGATGACCGCACCCACGGCCCACAGTCCTTTGTGGCCGACGAAGACCCCATCCTCATGCGGCCAGATGGCGAGGCGGCCTATCCGCTGGCGGTCGTACAAGACGACCACCGCGATGGCGTGACAGAAGTGGTGCGCGGCTCCGACCTTTTGCCCGCCACCGCGCTCCAGGTTCAGCTGGCGCAATTGCTCGCGATTCCTGTGCCGACTTATCTTCACGTTCCGTTGCTCGTGGGCCCCGATGGGCGCAAGCTCTCGAAGTCCCACGGAAGCACCGAGATTCGTGCATTGCGCGCCGCGGGTATGTCCGCTGCGGACGTTTGGAGGCGCTTATTGCCGCTTCTGGGCCTGTCTGCGGACCATGTCCATGGGGCGGTGGCGTCGTTTGACCCAACACGTATCTCTACCGGTGTTTGGCGCGTCCGAGACGATGGTTGGGTCGACGGGAGGGTGGACCCTCCCAAATGACAGCGGCAGATTGCCATGCTGTGGATGAATTTCCGCCCTTCCTCCTGTATGGTCGGCGCGAAGGTGCTGGAGGCGGTCGTGACGAAGTCGTTGTTGTCGGTGTTGGTGGCTGTTGGCGTCGGTTGCGGCGGAGAGGCCGCCAAGACCTGTCCCGAGGGAGAAGGCTTGGCATCCGATGGTGTGTGCTACCCCATCGATATGGGCGATGATGGCAGCACAACCACCGATGACGATGGAAGCGGCGGGGACTCTGGCCCAGGCGGGGACTCTGGCGCAGGCGGGGACTCTGGCGCAGGCGGGGACTCTGGCGCAGGAGGAGACTCCGGCGCAGGCGGGGACTCTGGCGCAGGAGGAGACGCAGGAGCGGGCGGCGACGTGGGGACCGGCGGCACGACCGCGGGCCAAGTCACCATCACGGGCATCGTGACCTTCGACGCCGACACCACCAGCTCTGCGTTCTGCAATATTTCGGCGTGGGACGTAGCAGCGCTCGACCCCACGAGCGGCCAGCCCCTTCGGGACGAGTACACCCACCTCGACATGCGGCCGTTCGCGTGCGCGGACCTTGCAGGCGGCGATTGGGACTACGAGGTCACGATTGGCGTCGACCCAGCGGTGCAAATCGCATTCTTCGCGTTTGTCGACCGAGATGGCGACACCACCACCGCTGATTTTAGCGGGCCGGCGTCCTCCAATCCGATGACTGTGGTCGACGGCGAGACGTACTCCGATGTGAACTTTGTGGTGCCCTCGGAGCTACCGACTCCTTGATGTTTGGCGTCGCAAAAGTGTAACAAAGCACACTTTTCGCGTATTTCAAAACAAGCAATTTGCGATTTATTCGTTGTTTGCTTCGGAGTCATGCCCAAAAAAAACGGCGCCCCTATTCACTGGACAAGGTCCAATGGACAGGGGCGCCCAAAATGACGGTCGGCGCCGCGTGCAGCCACGTCGGTGTGCATGCTTTTTCGGAGACACCGTGTGCGAACCCGGAATTACGACGTGCTACCGGGGCCGACCGTGAAGCGAGAATGTGGGGGAAATCAAGGAGATCGACGCGCCTCCTGCAGGCTACTCGCACAGGGGAGAGGAAGCCGTCGGAGGGGACCGACTGGATAAGGAGCCGCGGGAGCGCGTCGATCTCGAGGAATGGTAGAGAACGGTGGGGACATCGTGGCTGGCTGGCCGTCATCCCCCGTTGCTTACATTCCTATAGACGGAACCGAAGGGGCCCAACCTGAGAGTGGTCCTGAAATTTGTTCCAACTTTCTGCAAGTTAGGATCTGGGTGCGCGTTCTGCAGCGGGAGACCCCCAGGAGCAAACGAGGCGCACCTGTGCCCAAAACCCTGCCGCCGTGGCTTCTTCGGGCCCCAACACTCAACATGCCGATGCGCCGCCCACAAGGTCAGCCAAAAGCTCGGCAATCGTCGACTTCAGCACCCGCTCGTTGAAGTTGCCGTACAACCGAGCCCGACCGCCGTCGAACACATACGTCGGCGAGCCCTGAATGCGGTCCTCTTGCCGGCGGTGGTCGTCTTCCCACAACAGCGCAAGAGCGGTACCGTCATCGAGCAGGCGCTCGACGGCCGCCACCGGAATCGACTGCGCCTCGGCCACGGCGAGCTGCACGCTGCGCAGGGCGATGTTTTCGTTGGCCTCAAAGAACGCACGCCGGAGCGCCCACTGGTAGGCGGCAGCTTGGCCGAGCGCGAGCTCTTCGTTGTCTTCGAGCTGAAATACGGCCTTGATGGCCATTCCCGGCGCCCACGACGACGCGGGACAATGCTTGGACCAGCATTCACCCGTGACTTCGGTGTGGCCAAAGCGCCGCGCGACATCGACCGTCGACTTCACGCGCCCTTCGACCCCCGATTGGGCCCAACTTCCTTCCCGAAAGCGCCATGGCACGCTGCCAAAAACCGGAATCACATGGTAGCGCACATCAAGCGCCTCGCCATAGCGGTCCAGAATGGCGTCCAGCCGGGCTTGTGCAACATAAGCCCAAATACACAGTGGGTCGGACCAATATTCAAACGTGAGGCGGCGGTCTGGGGAAAGCATCGGTACTCCTCGGGGATACTTGGCGTGTAGTGCAACGGTTTATCTGCACCATGCGCAATATGCCGATTGACGGACATCAGGGTTCGGGCAAGCAAGGGAGCCCCAGCGCGCCATATCGTTCGCGATGGGTAGGACGAGGAACGGCGCTCGTCCTATCGACCTCTTCGCTTTGTTTCCACGCGCGGGATGGTCTCCCCGGTTGGCGTCTCCCGCCTCTCGGATTGTGCCCAACCGACCTTCCCGACAGACTTTGGAAACGAAATACCTTCGTTCGCCCGAGGTCGGCCCCAGTGGGATAAGGGGCGGGGTCCCGGGAGACGTTGGCCTTTGTTGCGCACCGGATTCGCACTCTGTCTGCGATGGGTTCCCAATAGAGGCCGCTTTCGCGTGCCCAGACCCCCGAACCATTCCCCACGATTCCATGCAGCTCATCGAACACATCAAGCGTCGTGCGACCACCGCCTACTGGACCCGTGGGGTCCGACTTGCCCGTATGGGCGTTGTAGAGGGAATTCGCGCCAACGGTACTCAGGACGACGAAGAAGTTTTGCTGCGCGTGGCCGAGCCAGGTGCCAAGGTCCCGTTCGCCGTCTATATCTGGCCCGCCGAGCCCGATTGGTCGTGCGATTGCGCGATTGAACACGACACTTGCCCCCATGCGGTTGCTGCGGCGATTGCCCTCTCGAATGTGCGCAATCGTATGGGGTCAGCGGCGCTGCCCCATGCCGGGGAGCGGCCCGATGGTGCAGAGCCAGAAGCCGCGCCCACCCGCGCTACGGCCACCATCGGCTATCGGCTGACAAAAGACCCCCGCGGATTCATCTTTCAGCGTGTGCTCGTCCGATTGGGCGCCGAGTCTCCGCTTCGCGAAAACATCGCCGAGCGCAAGGCAACGCCCTTCGACATTTGGTTGGTCTCGGAAACGGACCTCGCGATTGAAGAGATTTATCGCGGGCGCTGGGGGGAGGTCTGCCCCCGCGAGATGGTCACACGGCTGTTTCTCGCGCTGCAAGATGCGACGGACATCCAGCTCAATGGCGAGCCGATTCGGGTTTCGGCCGAACAGGTGGTGCCGCACGGCTTGGTCGACGACGACCCCGACCTCGGCAATCCCGGTGGTTTCCGGTTGCGCATCGTCCGCGATCCCAACATCACCGAGGTATTGGGAAGCGGCGCCGTTCGCTGCGGCGACGTGCTGCGTCCGATTGGGCGGGGTGACCTCACGGCGGCCCAACGAAACGCCCTCACCCGCGGCATTTGCTACCGTGTCGACGAAGTGCGCAAGCTGGTCGCAGAGTCGCTGCCCGCCCTCAAAGAGCGAATCCCGGTCATCATTCGCACCCGTCGCCTGCCGAAGACCTTGGACGACAAGCCGCGTTTGGTCATTCTCAACGAAGAGAAGGGTGACAACCTCGTTGTGACGGCACAAGTGGTCTATGGCGACCCGCCCACCGCGCGGGTGGAGCGCGGCGAGTTGGTGTTGAGCGGCGACATCGTGCCCATTCGAAACCGACGCGCCGAAGACCGCCTGATTCGCGATGCCGGCGAAACCCTCGGGCTCGCTGTCGGGCTCGAGCGCACGTTCTCCGGCGAAGCGGCCGTGCGGTTCGTCGAGCATATCGAAGACAGCAAGACCAACTGGCACGGCGACGCCTGGACCCGCTTCCGTCGTGCAGCCCCGATTACGCCCAAGGTCAACATCGACGGCACCAACCTCGAACTCGACCTCGGTGGAGCCGACCCCTCGCGGTTGTTCGATGCGTGGCTGTCCGGCGAGCGCTTGGTGCGCGTCAACGATGGCTGGGCTCCCCTTCCCGACGATTGGCTCGAACGCTACGGCCACCTCGTCGCCGACCTCCTGGCGGCCCGCGATGCGAGCGGCGCAGTCCCCCGGCACGCATTGTTTGACCTCGCGCGGCTCGCAAAAGAACTCGACCAGCCGCCCCCAATGGAGCTCGAAGGCCTGCGAACTCTCGTCGAAGACTTCGAGGGCATCGAAGAAGCACCGCTCCCCGCCGACCTCAACGCCGACCTTCGCGTATACCAGCGCCGTGGCGTCGATTGGTTGCATTTCCTCAAAAACACCAACATGGGCGGCATTCTCGCCGACGACATGGGCCTTGGTAAAACGCTCCAAGCCTTGTGTATCGTAGAGCGGCGCACCCTCGTTGTGTGTCCCACCAGCGTGCTCCACAACTGGCAAGTCGAAGCCCGCCGGTTCCGGCCCAACCTCAAGGTGTCGGTCTACCATGGCCCCGGCCGACAACTCGACGAAGACGCCGACCTCATCATTACCACCTACGGAATCATGCGCATCGACATCGACATCCTGCGCGAGATTCCTTGGCGCGTGGCGATTCTCGACGAAGCGCAGGCCATCAAGAACCCCGAGAGCCAAGTGGCGCGGGCGGCCTATCGAATGGAAGCCGACTTCCGCCTCACGCTCACCGGTACGCCCGTCGAAAATCGCCTCGAAGAGCTGTGGAGCCAGCTTCACTTCACCAACCGCGGCTTGCTCGGCGGGCGGCGCGACTTCCGGGAGCGCTACGAAAAGCCCATCTCGGTGGGCGAACCCGGCGTTGCGGCGCACTTGCGTAGCCGCATCAAGCCCTTCGTCATGCGCCGTATGAAAGAGCAGGTGGCGCCCGAGCTTCCCGAACGTACAGATATGGTGCTGCGGTGTACCCTCAACCGCCAAGAGCGCGACACCTACGAAGCCATCCGCCTCGCCACACAACAAATGGTCGCGGAGCAGCTTGGACAAACCGGCAACGTCATGGCGGCCCTCGAAGCGCTGCTGCGCCTTCGCCAAGCGGCGTGCCATCGCGGCCTCGTGCCCGGCAATGAAGGCACGCCATCGTCGTCGAAAGTGGAGCTATTGGTTGAGACGCTCGAAGAGGCCATCTCCGAAGGGCACAAGGCGCTCGTGTTTAGCCAGTGGACCAGCCTGCTTGACCTCGTCGAGCCTGCCCTCAAGGCCGCCAAGATTCCGTTCGTGCGCCTCGATGGCAGCACCCGCAATCGCGGCGATGTGGTTGCCACCTTCCAAGATGAAGCAGGCCCGCCTGTTTTCCTCATCTCGCTCAAGGCGGGTGGTACGGGTCTCAACCTCACCGCCGCCGACCACGTCTTCTTGCTTGACCCTTGGTGGAACCCGGCGGTCGAAGAGCAAGCTGCCGACCGCGCCCACCGTATCGGCCAAGACAAGCCCGTGTTCGTCTACCGGCTCGTCACCGAAGACACCGTAGAGGAGCGCATTTTGGAGCTTCAGGAGCGCAAGCGCGCCCTGGCCGACGCCGCCTTGGGCGACGCGAGCCAAGCCGGGGGCATTACCCGCGAAGAGCTGCTGTCGCTCCTCGTATGAACCCTCCTGGCGCGCATTATCGCGTGCCGGGGGGCGCCACTTCTACTGGTGTGTCGCGGTCGTCAAACCAAAGCTGCGCCGGCTGGTCGGCGCCGCGCCATCGCAGGGCACCGAGCGCTTCGGGAAACGGCCCCGGTGCGAGCTGCCCGGCGTCGTCGCGGTGGAAATACCGCCGCCCGACGCTATAATCAAGGCAATACGCGTTTCGATGAGGCCCGAGCCAGTCGGTCGGCCCCGCGTCTTCAAACAGGCGCGCCCGCGAAGCGTCTGCGGCGGGCGTTCGCAAGCGCCAGTAGTGACCAAATAGGGTGGGCATGTCCACGGCGTCGTTCCACCAACGACTGCGCCGCACCACCCGCCACTTTCCGCCGCGCCACTCGGGCTTGGAGGGGCGCACCTCCTCGGGGCCCGACGTGAGAACGGCGACGTGCTGGCTGTTTTGCCGAATCATCTCTGCCTCTGCGAAAGCGGGCACCGCAAACGGCTCGGGGGACACTTCACTGAGGTTGATTCCGGCAGCCTCCATGCGTGCGAGGTCGTCGGCTGCGGCAGCGGCCAACGCAGCCGGGAGGGCGGTGGCATCGGCTTCGGAGCGCGCCAGCGCCGCCGCGATAGACGGGAGGTCGCCCACCGCCGCAATCGCCGACGGAAACCACGCAGCATGGACGACGCGCAGGTCGTCGCGTTGGGCGGCCAGGGGCATCGTCTCAAAGAAGGACAGCAAGAGTGTGCGGTCGGCGTCCGTCGCGACGGTGCTCGTGAACGCGCCGCGCAAGACGTGGCCGTCGCCTTTGTGGTTCCAGGTCTCGCGGGCCTCCCCGAAGAACCAGCCATTTCCCGAGCGGCGCCGGCCCCGCAGCGCGTTTAGCTCGTGATTTCCGAGAATGCAGGTGGCACGGCCTTGCGCGACAAGCGAAGACACGAGCTTGCAGACCGCGATGCTATCGGGGCCGCGGTCGATGAGGTCGCCGACGAACACGAGGTGCGGTCGCGCTGCCCCGCTTGGCGCGCGTTGGTCGAGGCGGTCGAGAATCGCGAGAAGCGCGTCATATTCGCCGTGGATGTCGCCAATAATGTCGAGGGGGCCGGGTGGCAGCGGGGAAATCAGTGGGTTCACGAGGGCTCACCGTTCGGAGGAGTGAAGCATCGTACCGCACGAGCGCGTTCCGGGGTCACGCTTGGCGGTCCAGCGTGGTACAGTGGGTCTCCCATGGTCTTCGATTGGACGACGTCATCGTGCCCACCTCTTCCCCCTTTCGCGACCGCATTCGGGCCGTTGGCCTTCGGGCGACCACGGCGCGGGTGGCTGTGTTGGCGTGCATCGACAGCGCGGGCCGCCCCCTGTGCCATGCAGAGGTGCTAGAGGCCCTCGGTCCGTCCGACCGCTGGGACCGCGCGACGGTCTTCCGCAATTTGTCCGACCTTACCGATGCCGGCTTGCTGCGCCGCCTCGATGTGGGCGACAAAGTGTGGCGTTACGAGCTTCTGGCCGAAGCCGAAGCCTCCCACGATGAAGCGATGCACCCGCACTTCGTCTGCACCACCTGCGGCGACGTGCAGTGCCTCGATGATGTCTCGATTTCGGTGCAAACCGGCGCCGCGGTGCCGCAGTCCGTGGCCCTCTCCAAAGTGCGCATTCAACTGGCGGGTGTCTGCGACGCCTGCGACTAAACAGGAACGCCGTCAATGCCGTTTGATGCCCACACCGCCGACCAAACGCGCGCCACGTTGGCCGCGATTCTCGCCGATGACCCCCGACCCGTCGAAGAAAAGCGCATGTTTGGGGGCCTCGCGCTCATGGTGGGCGGCCATATGTGTGTCGGCGTCATCGAAAACAAAGTTGTAGCGCGCATCGGGCCGGACGCATTTTTAGAAGCCATGACGGTTCCCGGCATCGCCCCTATGGACTTTACGGGGCGGCCAATGCTCGGTTGGGTCTACCTTACGTCGCCTATCGTCGAAGACCCGCCCCAGTTCGCCCATTGGGTTTCGCAGGCGACGCAGTTTGTCGCTACACTGGGCGACAAAAAACCGAGCAAGCCGCGCAAGCGGTCATCCGAACACCGCCGATAGCGCGGTCCCCGGTTTATTCTTTGGTCCGTCGGGGAGCCTCATAAACGGTGCTCGGGTCGATGGTCTTCGAATACTCGGACGTCCACATCTTATCAAACCACGCATCAAGCGGCTTGGCAAACGACTCGCCCTCCACAATTAGGCCTACATTCCGGCTGCCATAAAAGTAGTCACGGCTCCAGTTGGACGTACCGACCCATGCCCAATTGGAGTCGACCACCATGTACTTTGCGTGGACGACGCGGGCATACTCCACAAACTCGCCTTCGCGCTGGGGAATCGAGACCACCCGCACGTCGAGGTTGCTCATGACTTGGAGCGATTTCAGGGCCTCTTGTTTTTCTTTGTGCAGCGACCAGTCGGCCACGATGAGCTGCACGGAAACGCCACGGGCGGCGGCGCGGCGCAAGGCGCGGTCCAGCTCGTCCCACCATTGCTTGTCATAGCCTACAAGTGCGTAGGTCATGACTTGTGCGTGTACGCGGTGGCGGGCGCTGTCGATGGCGTGAATCAAGTACGGGAGGTCCCAATCGACGCCCGGCGGCAACAAGGTGTCCGGGCTGGCGACGAGGGTCGCCTTGACGTCGGCGCCGCCGTGGGAGAGGGTGACGCTCGGGCCTTGGCGCTCTTTTTCCGGCGTCTCGGAGGCGCCTGCTGCGACGCCGTTCTTCGCGCCGCCTGCGAGGGCCCAATCCAGCGCAAACACCGACTGGAGGTCGGCGACGAGGGCGGGGTGGTCAAACCGCACCCCCAGCTCTGTAATGTGCTCCAAGGAGCGCCAGTCGAAGTTCTGGCTGCCGAGCCACGCGTTCTTTCCGTCGACGATGAAGTACTTCGCGTGCTGCACGCCCCCCGTATGCGTGCTGAGGTCGAGTTGGCGAATCTCTACGTTCTTTTGGCGCGCGAGGGTGTCGAGGGTGCCGGGATTCTTTGCGGCGAACTTGGCGTCAATCAGGAAGCGAACCGTCACGCCGCGCTTTGCTGCGGCCTCAATCGCGTCCAGCACTGCCTGCAGGCGGCCTGGAGGCTCCTTTTTGCCGACCTCTTTTGGGCTCACATAAAACTGGGAGAGGTCGATGCTGGTTTGGGCAGCCGAAATCATCTCGACCCAGAGGTCGCGCGCATCGGGTATATCGGGATGGTCGAGCGAGGTGTCGACCGGGAAGGACTCCGCAAGCTGGAGTGACTGGGCATGAGCGGGTGCTACGGCAAACACGACAATCGAAACCAATCCGGCCACAGCGGGCACTACGCGAGACAACATTCCATCTCCAGGTCGTGTTTTATCATCCCACAGGTTGGGGACCGACAGGAAGGGCGGGGCGGGGGTCCGTTTGGAATATACTACAAATATTTGCGGTATACAAATGTGTATGGCGCCGAAAATCCGCTTTTATCGCCAATGCAACATAGCGATCATGGACTGCGTCACAATCCGGTTGCGAGCCAGCGAAGCGCGCGGGGGTCGGGAAAGAGCGCCGTCCACACGGCGGGCAAACGGAGGAGGCGGGTCCACGCTGTCAATCGGGAGCCAAACGTCTCCGGCGATGGGGCGTCTCCGGCGCATACGACCGCGCCGAGCAGAGTGCCCAGCACCAGCCCCATTTCCATCGGCCGGACGGTCCCGTTTCGCAAAAAAACAGACCGGCGGGCCAACTCCAACACAAATGCGCCCTGGTCCGGCGTCAAATCGGGCCAGCGTGCCGTGGCCGGGAGCTCGCAAACGGGGCCGAGCACCGAAGCGAGGGTGGGTGCATCGTTCGCGAGGAGGGTCGATAGGTCGATTTCCCGCACCCGCTCAATGCTTCGCTGGGCAAAGCCGTCCCGCAGCGAGGGGGTGTCGGCTTGCCCGGCGAGGGCCGCCAACACGGCAGAGAGGGGCGCGCGTTGGGGGTCGAGCAAGCCGAGCAAAGCGCGCTCTATGCCCACTTCGTCCGGGGAGTGGAATCGTTCGGGCGCGGGCAGGAGGTCGACCAAAGCGATTTCCGGCCCGTCTTGCCACACCAACCAATTGCTGCCACAGCCGGGGTCAATCGCCACCCGCTGGCCGTCCTCGACGACAATCGAGCGCAGGGGGTACTGCTGGCAAACGGCGGGCTTTGCATCCTCGCCCCAGGTGGCGTGAATGCGGCAGCGACGGTCGTTGTCGAGGAAGGGGCAACGATGATTTACGAAGCCCAGCACCGGCCCCCGCGGCGTGTCGACGACGGGGTTGTCGATGCCGAGAGCGGCGGCGGCAGCCTGTACGCGTGCAGGCTCATCGTGAACCAAGCGCACGGAATGTCCGGTGCAGCACGCACCACACCCGTGACAAGCGTGGCGAAGAACGTCGAGGGCGCGAAGAGAGGTCACGCTTGTTTCCGCTTTTTGACGGGAATCGAAAACCGGTTGATATAGGTCGCATAATCGCGGTGAATGGCGTCAATGTCGAGGTCATAAAGCTCGGCGGAGTACACATGCGCGCCACGTTTGTCGGCGCGCTCGCTCTCCAACCACGCGTCGATGCGGGCTTCACTGGCGTTGTCATGGGGCATATCGGCCCAGGCCTTGATATCGCGCACGACCTTGGCGGGGTCGCGCACCAACGTCTGAAAGTCGACATCGAAGAACTGGTCTTCTTTCCCCGAACGGTCCCGCGCGTCCATCGCCCGATTGACGCCTTGCAAAAAGCGTTCTTCGATATGGCGACCCAATGCGATAGGGTCAATGCGGCCATATAGCATTCGATAGCCAAGAGAAATGAGCGAACAATACGAAGCGACGCTCGCGACGGGGTCGCGGTGGGTCCAGATGATGCGTGCATCGGGAAAGACGGCCAAGAGCGCGTCGATAAACCACAAATGCTCGGGACACTTGAGCAAAAAGCGCGCCTCTGGCTCATTGTGCGACAATACTTGGAGGATGCGGCGGTAATACGCATACGCCTCCGTCATGTCGTAGTCCATCAACCACGCGCCATAGTCGGTCAATCCGCTGACGAGGTCGTAGTTGAGCACCGCTGACGAGCACGAAAACAGGGGCCAACACTCTTCTGGGCTCTCCGCTTGGATTTCGTGAATGGTGCGCTGCTCCGGCGCCACCAAATACGCAATCTGGAGGGTGCGGTGGGCGTCGAGAATGCGCTTTTTGCGGTCTTTTTCGCGGTTGGGATGAACGGGCGCGGGAGATTGCAGCTCCCAAAACTTGAGCGTGCGGTAGCCGTCGTCGAGAGCCAGCAAGTTTTGGAGCAGTGTTGTGCCCGTGCGTGGGAAACCCAACACAAAGATGGGCCGCGAAACGGAAATTTGGGTGACCGCAGGATGGCGGGCGATGTAGTCCTCGACGCGCAGGCGATTGCCCAGCGCTTTCGCCATTGTTGTGTGGGACAAAAACTTGCCGAGGGGCGTCCAGTCGCAATTCGGGAGGGTCTCGGCCAAGCGGGCGAGCGGCTCTTCGAAAAAGTCCGGGCCGAACTGCCGAAAGCCCGTGTTGCGCATCGCGGCGCGCTTCAGACCATCGGCGGTCACGGTTCCCGGCAGAATGCCCGCAGACTGGAGCAAGCGAACCGAAGTGTTGAGGGTCTTCAACAGCGGGCTGTATTGGAGGTCCCGAACCGTCAGGCGGTCGGTCGAGGGAGCACCAGTCGGCGCGGTAGGGACGGACATTCAGGCTCCCACATCGAGGCAAACCACAGCGGCGGACCCAGCCGCGCAGTTGGATCCCGCTAACCTCCTGGCCGCGCGTCCGTGTAGCCGCGCACCCGTCCAGGCTGTCTTTGCAGGCCTTCCGATAGCAGGGGCTCTTGTGTCACAATGCGTGGTTCCCGCAGCCTGCGGGGCGGTCGCGATTGCGGGAGATGCGGTGGTGGATTGTGCGAAACGGTCGATAAACAGGTGGTCCTGGCGCGGGAGTGCCGGAGCCCTCGTGTTTGTCGCGTGCCAATCTCCACCTCCTGGACTTCCCCCCGAGCGAGAGCCTGACTATTACGTCTATCACGATGTTTTGGGACATATTCACCGCCCCGATGCGCGACGAGAAATGGCGCTCCCGGAGCACCCGAGCGGCCACATCGTCATGGCCACCGAGCACCGCGGGTTTCGGGCCGACGCGCCTATCGCCGTGCCCCGCCCGCCGGACACGCTGCGGGTGCTCCTGGTGGGCGACAGCCACATCGATGGGGTTGTGGACAATCGCGACAATGTTGCGGCATTGCTGTCCGCCCGCTGGACCGCGCGGGTCCAAGAGCGCGGCGGCACGGCCACCGTCGAGGTGGTCAACGGCGGCACCGGCTACTGGGGGCCCATCGAGTATCGCCACGCAATGGCGGTGTGGCGCGACCTCGAACCCCAGGCGTGCATCGTCGTGGTCTTCGATGGCAACGACTTTTTGGACGTGCTCGCTGTGGACGAGCGGGCCGGTCGCCTCGCGTTGGCGCGTCGTCCCGGTCACTTCGAGCGACTCGAAGCGCTGACCGATAGTGTCGGCCAATTGGTTTCCCAGCAGCTCAACCAAGACTTTGTCTTTGCCTTTGACCCGTTAGCGGCCAAAATGGCTGTGGAAAAGTCGGTCGACGCGCTGTTGCAGGCGCGTGAAAGTTGTGCTGCTATCGGCGCGCCGCTCTTTGTCGCGCTGCTCCCTTCCCCCGCGACCATTCACCCCCTTTCCCCCGAAGCCGAAGCCGAGCTTTCCCATGACCTCGCCCCCGAAGACCGCCTCTCGGGGCGACACTTGGTGCCCGCGTTGACCGCCGCGCTCGAAGCGGCGGGTGTGCCCGTGCTCGACCTCTGGCCGGATTTGTATTCCGCCTCGCGACCCCCATTTGCGCCCGCCGATGGCGCAGGGCCTCCCCGCTTGTTCTGGGCCCTCGACCAGCACTTGTCTGTGGCTGGGCATCGCGTGGTCGCCGATGCCATCGACCGTGAATGGGGCGACCAGCTTCTAACGCCCGTTTTGGCTTCCCCCGAAGGATACTGATGTCTGCGTTTCGTTGTCCCCGCTGTCCATCCGCCCTTCAGTTTGAACGCCAGGATGGGCTGCGCTGGTGGTCTTGCCCCGAAGGGCATGGCCGTGCGCTGACAGTGGCGGTTGCGCGGCAACGGATGGCTGCCGAGCGCTTTCGCCTCGTGTGGGGCCACATCCAAGCCGAACGCGCCGATGTCGGCGTGCCTTGTCCGTCGTGCGGCAGAAAGATGGCCGAATCCGACCACCCCACCGCGACCGGCTCGCTGGTGCTCGACCACTGCCGAAGCTGCCAGATATTGTGGTTCGATACCGGCGAAGAAGGGTCGGTGGGGGTCGCTCTCGACGAGCCGTGGTTGCGCGATGCGGCGGAGTCGGCGGCCCGCGCTGCATCTACGGCGACAGAAGCAGCGGTCATACGGTACACAACGGATGACGACAGTGAAGGACCGCCCAATGCCGACTCCGCGGCTCTTTGGGGGGCCTTCTTTGGCTTTCCGATTGCCGCAGGCGCGCCTGCGCGGCGGAACTTCCCTTTCGTTACTTACGCTGTGGGCGGGTGTATGGTCCTGGGCCTCATCTGGACGATGTTCCATGACACAACGGCTTGGGACCACGCAGGGTATTACGCCGACGACCCGCTGTTTCAGGGCGGACGCTCCGCGCTATTGTCCTTGGTCATCGACCCCCGTCTCTTGCCGGCAGTGTTCAACACGGGCATCTGGTTTCGATTCGGCGATACGGTCGAAGACGTGCTCGGTCATATTGGCTTCGCGGGCGTGTTGGTCGTCGCGGTGGCCGTCGGTTGGGGCGTTCACGCGCTGACGTGGGCACAGCCGAACGTGCCGATGTATGGCTGCTCCGCCGTTTCTATGGCTATTTTTTCGTATTATGCGTTGCGCTTTCCTTCGGTTCGGCTTTGGTTCACGTATCGGTCCCGCAGCGGCTACTCGGGATGGCGGAAGCATGAAGAAGGCGAAACGCGCTGGCGCTCGGTTGGTATCGGTTGGGCCGTACTTTGGATGACCATTGTGCAGCTTGGGTATTGTTATGTCGGGAGTGAAACCTTGCGTCCTCCGACGTGGACCGAGATTCCAACGGGCATCGTCATCGGCGCTATCGTGTGGGCCATCGCCGGTTGGGAGCGAATGCCGACGATAGACGCGAGCGGCATGGACCGCTTGTCATCCAAGCGTTGAGCGAGCGAGCACCTTGAAAAGTATCCAGTTTTATCAAGTGCGATACGTTTTTATCAAGGCGCGGCCGCAAATGTGATGGAGTACGGTGCGAGCAACGTCTCCAAGGGCGCTTCGGTGCGCTCGACGCAATCTGCGATGGAGAAGACTCTGGTTCCTGTGGGTGCGCCGGGGTGGTCCCAGTGGGTGCGCGCCGCGAGGAAGGCCTCTCCGCGGTCGTTGCCCGTGAGCGCGAACAGAAACGTGTTCGCGGCTTCTAGCGTCTCGACGGTCCCGTCGTCGAGGTCGATGCACACGAGGCGGTAGTTGTAGTCGGCATCGGCCACCGTAGCGAGCGCGCGTCCGCCGTCTGCGGCAAAACCTTCGATGCGTCCGCCGAGTGCTTCGGTGGTCACGACAACATCGCCAGGCCCATCGGCGAAGGCGCGAAGTCCAACGCCGTATTCGTGTACCCATGGCTCGTTCGGGGCGTCAGGATTCGGGTATACATCGGGGCTCTCGACGTTCCAGACCTCTTGTACGGCCTGGCTTTCACAATCGACAGAAACCAATGCGCCGCCATCCGGGAGCCAGTCCGTATGACGGTCGAGAAAGCGCAGCCCGACCAACAAAACGCCATCGGACACGCGAAGCAAGGTCGCAGCTTCGGGGATGCCGTCTGCGTCGGTCGTGGCGGACAGGTCAACGGTGCCTCTCGCGGTGCCTGTTGCGGGGTCGGCCACCGCCAAGAAATCTTCTCCGTAAAGAGTATAGAAGACTTTTTCGCTACACATTTCCGCCGATTGCGGATTGGACAAATCGGGAAGTGCTGCTTCGCTCACCGGTACTTCCCAGCTTCCTGGGGAATAAACCCGGACGGTGTCGTGTCCATAGCGATTGAGCTGAAATACATAATCTCCTGCGGCGACCACCGCGGGGTCCCCCGAGACATCGACGATGGTGTCGACGATGGACCAGTCGTCCAAAGAGATGGTCGCCAACGCACCCGTTGCGTAGTCTTCAGAGACCGTCGCGAGGACGGCGTGGGTTTGCTCTCCGTCGCCTGCGCTCCCAGGGCCGGCGTTCGCCACCTTGGGGTCTTTGATATGCGGCGGACCACAGGCGATTGCCAGCACAACCGGCCAACAACGACACAATGCACTCATTGGGCCTCCGGGGTGGTTTCCCAACGAACGGTGAGGAGAAACGTGCGGCCAGGCAAGGGATAGCCGACAAAGTCCGTAATGGCTTGGGTGACGGTTTCCCCCGCGACCGGATGGAGGGGATTTCGTGGCACGTCTTCTGTGCGCTGGTCGAACAGATTGCGCACGTCGAGGCTGATAGAGGGCCACTTTGGGGCGGGGCGCGCCATCACGAATGCACCGTGAAACGACCGGGGCGGCGCCAGATAAAAGTTTGTGCGGTCCCAATAATTTCCGGCGGTATAGCTCCAGGTGTGGCCGACACGCACCCATGTGTCCCACATCCACGCGGTCTGTTGGTCGGCTTGCCACGCGGGCACCCGCGGGAGCTGGTTGTTGGAAAACTGCGGCTCGGTCGACAAGTTGGCGGACACCGTATGCGTCACGTTCGTTGTGGAGGTCAGGTGGGGCCACTGGAGGGCCAAGGTGGTCTCGAAGCCGCCGACCCAAGCATCGTCTAGATTGACGGGAATCATGGTCTGTTGGCTGTTTTGGACCATCACGATAAGGTCTTCTGTGCGGCTGCGGAACCGCGCGACATCCAGGCGAACCTGCGCGCGGCTCCACGAGGGCGGCTGCTGCAGACGAATGCCATAGTCCCATTGTACGCCGGTTTCGGGACGCAAGGCGGGGTTTCCGATGACCGCCCCGCGGTCGCCAAACAGCTCGGTAAAGTCCGGTGGTCGCACACCACGGGCGACATTGGCCCGCAAGCCGAGCAAGGTCCACGGCTGAAGGGACACACCCGCGCGTGGCAAGAGCGAGAGCCGCTGGTCATCGGGGACACCCGCGGCCTCGGTGGCGCTCGTCAACCACAAGGTCTGCATGACCGGCGCAAGGGTGAGCCGTTCTTGCCAGAAGTACGCGGTGGCCGAGATAGCGGCGGTGGTGGCGAAGCGTGTGGCGCCGACGCCGCTTTGGCCGGTCGAGAGGTCCGTGGGGAGGTAGCGGTCCTGGCGCGCGGAGGCCGTGACGGCGGGCACGACGGTGGGACGCCAAGCCCAGCGGGCGTTGCCCAAAACGCCCAGCGTGTCGAAGGTGTTTTGGTTCCATTGCGTGCCGACCCCAAGCTCGCCTGCGCGGTCGTCGTACGTCTCGGCGCGATGCAGCCACCACAGCCGACCGGTGGCGCTGGTGTTGTCGCCGCGGCCATCGACTGCCAACGTCGTGAGCGCGCGTCGGGTGTCGAGGCGCACCGTTTCGGTGGGTGCGCCGGAATGGCCGGGAAGCCCCTCGTCTCGCTGCAAGAAGGCTTCGAGGAGCGTCCACCGCAAGCGATTGTCGCCCAAGCGAAGCCGCGCGTGGGTCGAAAGCTGCCGCTTGTCGTTGTTGGCCCGAAAGGTCGTGCGGTCATCCGTGGTGGTATAGCGGGTGCCGTTGTCGTCTAAAAACGAAAAAGCGCCGCTTGTTCCCAGAAAGTCGGCCACCAAAAATGCGTCAACCGGTGTTTTTCCAATCGTTCCCTCTTGCATTCCCAAAGTGGTTGCGCGTACGGTATTGTAGCTTCCGGCTGCGGCGACGGCGGCGACTCCTTCGGGCCGCTCGCCGGTTTGCAGGTCGATTGCGCCGCCAATGGCACCCGTGCTCAGCTCGGGAGGCGCATTTCCGCGGTACAACGTGATGCTGCGCCACGCCCAAAGCGGCAGCTCCGCGAGATTGACCGCATCGGCGCCATCCGGGTTGAGCGGCACGCCATCGAGGCTGATTTGCACCTGGCGCAGCGTGGAGCCCCGAATGCTCACGCCCGACCAGTCGCCGAGCCCGCCCAAAGACGTGACCGTCGCGCCCGATGCGGTGGCGACGACCGTAGACACCGTGCTGGACGGCGGAAGGCGCTCATCGACCAGAAAGACGGTCGCCGATGCAGGAGACCTCCATGCCTCGTCGACCTCGGTGGCGCGCTTGTCTTCGACGACGAACTCGTCGCCGGTGGAGGGGTTGTCTTCGGCTGCGCCAAGGATGCCCCACCCCAACAGCCACGCGCCGTTCACGGGGAGGCCGAAGGTTGAAGCACCGCCAAAAGCCCCGCTGCGGCTTGCACGATGCCCAAGCCAGGGTCGGACTCCCAGCCCGCTGGCGCTTCGATGACGCGCCCGCCGGGACCGCATGCAGGCAAGTGTTGCAGCGCGTCGTGGCTGCAAATAGACGGCGCCATGCCCGCTTGGGTCACGACCAGCTGGGGGCGCATTTCGAGCACGTCTTCGGCGCTATACCGGGGCCAAGCGGTGTAGCCGTGGTCGGCTGCAATGTCGTGTATGCCGCCGTACAGAAGCATATCGGCGTAGCTTGTCCCGGCGGTGCCCCCATAAATCGCGTCGCCATAGAGGGTGAGCCAAAGGCCGGGAACGCGGTCGCTCGCGTCGACGTTGTGCCGCAGGGCGTCTAATTCTCGTTGGAAGGTGTCGCGCAACATCTTGGCGCGTGGCGTCTCTAGGACCAGCGCGCCGAGAACGGAGATGTCTTCTAAGGTCGCGTCGACGCCCCGCAGCTCGCCCAGGTCGAACACAGGAATCCCGGCATCGCGGAGGCGGGCGACCGTGGCCTCGGCGGCGAAGTTGGAGGTGACGACGAGGTCGGGCTGGAGGGCCAAGATGGCCTCGGGGTCGTCGGAGGACGCGACCGTCGGGATGCCGTCAAACTTCCACGCGGTGGGGTGGGTGGACTGCGTGTGGGCCGTGATTCCGGCGATGCGCTTGCGCTCGACCAGTTGCAGCAGGAGGTGGTCGGCGACGGTGTGCAGCGAGACGATGTGCTGGTACGCCTTTGGCGCGATTGCGACACCGCGCGCATCGACGGGCAGGCCGTCGCCAACCGCCTCCGGCGCTTCTATCGGCGTAGGCGCCGTGGGCGACACCGGCGCTCCGGCCCACATGGCGCCCACCATAGCCAAGCCGAGCACGAGGACGAGGCCCACGGCGTTGGAGATGTCTGCGTTCACAATCGCACCCAGACCAAGCTGTCGGTGCGGGCGGGGTTCCATCGCATGCTTCCCTCCGAAGGCCGATGGATTCGAGACAAAGGGCCGGTCTCCTGACTATCCCGTTTCGTTGAAAACGATGAATGAGTGCGCCTTCCCGAGCAGTCAGCCCAGTGGCGTTCGCACCCAATCGACGGGGAGCACAGTGGCGGGGGCCGTGCCGGCGGGCGCGTGTGGGCGCTTCCGGCTTCCCGTTTCACCGAACAGACCGCCCAATGCGGGTGTTCGGCACCCAGTCTCGGTGGAAAAGAACACCGTTGGGGTAACCGAAGGCGCGGTTGTGTGCATGGGTGTGCTGCGGAGGCCGAGCAGGCTAACGAGGGCCTATGTGTCCCTCGGAACCAAATACGACCGACGCTCTTGTGCGCCGCTTGCCCGAAAGCCCGTTGTCGCCGCGATTGACGGTGTTGGCCGACCGTGTGCTACAAGACAGGCCAATGGCCGACATCGGCACCGACCACGCTTGGTTGCCCCTGCACTTGGTCGCGACGGGTGTCGTGCCAAACGCAATTGCGGGCGACATCAACGAGCCTCCCCTGAAGGCCGCGCGGCAGCGAATTTCCGCCCATGGCTGGTCCGACCGCGTGATGGTGCGCCAAGGCGATGGTCTCGCCGTGCTGGCGCCGTTCGAAGTCGCGACGGTCACCATCGCCGGAATGGGCGGACGGCGCATTGTAGACGTCGTCGCGCGTGCCGTGACGGTGGCGCAGGCGCTTGGCCGCCTCATCGTGCAGCCCAATACCGACGTGCCTTTCGTGCGGAGCGGTCTGCGTGCGCTGGGGCTGCGCTTGGTCGACGAAGACGTGCGGTTTCTTGACGGCCACTTCTTCACGACGCTCGTGTGGGAACCGGGCACCGTCGCGGAGGCGTGGTCACCCCTCGATGTGCGCTATGGGCCGCTTTTGCGACAGGCGCCGAGCGACGGATACCGGCAGTTCATCGCATCCGAGCAAACCCGCTTGGCAAGCAGCGTGCAGCGGGCACGAGACGGAGGCGCCAGCGCCGCGGCCTTGGCGCCGTTATTTGCAGAGCTGGCCGATGCCAATGCCGAGTGGGCGCGCATCTCCGTAATGTAGCATCTGTTAGCTAACGGGTGTTTGGTAACGGTTGTTACCAAGTGCCGGTGTTGGGCATACTTGCCCATGGCTCGGCGAGCGGCAGCGCACCGCCCGCTTGCAGCAGCTCGACGCTGATGCCATCGGGCGACCGCACAAATGCCATCCGCCCATCGCGCGGCGGCCGCAAGATAGTGACGCCGCCTGCCTGAAGGCGCTCGCAGGCTTCGTAGATATTGTCTACGGCGAACGCGACGTGGCCAAAATTGCGGCCTTCGGTGTAGGGCTCGGGCTGGTCCCAGTTGTAAGTCAGCTCCAACTCTGCGGTGTCGACCACGCCATCGACCTCTCCTGCGCCAGCGGGGGTCGCGAGGAAGAGCAGCGAAAAGCGACCCGTGGCGTAGTCGTTGCGGCGCACCAAGCGCATTCCGAGCAGGTCGCAGAAGAAATGAAGCGCAGCGTCAACATTGTAGACGCGAATCATCGTGTGCAAGAACCGCATGGAGTACCTCGGGCCGAAGAGCCACCAAACATCCGGGGGGTCCAATTAGCCGGCTTGTGGCGTTTGTCGAAGCGTGTTTTGCGGTAGGGGACGAAATGTGTAGCAATATTTGAGCCAAATAGGACGAATTTCGTCCGGCACATCTCCCCGAGATGGCTTAGGTGGGTGGAGACAATGGAGACCCCCGCCTTGGCCAGCCCCCTCCAACCTACCCCGCTTCGCGCTGACATCGACCTCAACAAGTCCCAGAAGTTCGTTCGATTGCTGGAAGTGCTCCAGGAACCGGGCGGGGCGATGGCGTATGACTTGATGAATCGGTTTGGCCTCGATGACCGCACGTTGCGGCGGTACATCTCCGACCTCCGCGACCTCAACCTCCCTGTCATGACCGATGGGCGTGGCCCCGAACGCAAGGTTTGGATGTCGCCGAGCTACCGGCGGCAGCGGGTCCAGGTCAATCTGCTGGAGATGATTTCCTTGAAGTTTGGACGGTCCGCGTTCAAGTTCTTGGAAGGCACCGGCTTTACGCAAGACATGGACGATGCGTTGGAGGTCTTCTCTACGCTGGGCGGGGAGAGCCTCGAAGCTGCCGGCGACCTCGACCGCAAGTTCCTCGCCGTTCCCGAGCACCGAAAAGACCACACCCGCGACGCCGACCTCATTGACGAAGTGTTGTCCGCGGTGGTGTACCAGAATCCTGCGGTCGCCTACTACGCCAAAGTGGGCGGGAAGATGCGTCGATACGACCTTCTTCCCCTCACACTCGCCATCTACAAGCAAGGCTTGTACCTGTTTGCGCGGGACACCGAAGCGGATGTCGTCAAAACCTTCGCGATTGACCGCTTCCGCAGCTTTCAGCGGTCTCGCGGCGAACATTTTGAGTACCCCGCCGACTACGACCCCAACGACCTCTTCGCAAACGCGTTCGGTATTATCGGCGGGCAGCCCCAAGAAGTTGCGTTGCGCTTTCACCGGCGCGTCGCGCCGTATATTCAAGAGCGCGAGTGGCACCCATCGCAGCAGATGGAGACCCTCCCCGATGGAAGTGTGCGCCTCACGATGCAAGTGGGTGTGGCGGCCGAGCTGGTGGGCTGGATTTTGAGTTTTGGGCCTGATGTGCTCGTCGAGTCTCCGGCCTCGCTGACCGAGCACATCCAGCGTACCCATATGGAAGCTGCACGCGGCGCCGAGTCGTCGAGTTGGAGAGGACGATGACCCGTCTTGCCGCTGCTTGGGGGCCTCCCCGCGAAATTGAGAGTGCGATGCCGGACGAAATTCGGCCCGGCGACCCCCTCAGCGGCGACGAAGGCATCGCCGACCCCGCGACCTTCGCCACCTACAAAGCGTGGGTGCGGCCCGCCCGGCTCGACCCAGCGAGCTTTCGGGAAGCCGACGACGCCTTCCTCGATGCGTATTTTCGGGTGCTGGCCGGCACGGCACCCTGGGGCGCCACCGATGAAGCGGCAAAGCGCCTCTCAATCGACGGCCCTTTGCTGCACGACCGCCGTCCTGCGCGGCCGGCGATTGAGCCCCTCTCCGACTTCGCGATTTGCGATTTGTCGGAAGACTGGATGCCGTCGATTGGAATGTCGGCGCCGCCGCGCATCGTGGGGCCATGGGCCTTGCTCGACCCTCCCCGGCGGGTGCGCGTGGCCTGTGGCGCGGCGATGGCGTTCGCGCCGATGCTGTGGCCGTCGATTCGGGCGATGAGCCGTCCCTGCCGCTCCAAGCCGAAGCCTCCCGTCGAGATTCGCTCGGGGCTGATTGCCGCGTTGCGCGCGCCGGCGATGCTGTGGAAACCCGACGGTGCCGGCGGCTTGACACCGTTACTCCCCATGGCGGAGGTCTCGCGGCCGGTCGGCGTGGTCGACGGCGTTCCCGATGCCCCGTATGTCGTCGGGCGCGCCGTGCAGCATCCGGGCGGCTGGTGGTTGTCGTGCGGCCTTCCGTTGCCCACATTGCCGTCTACGCGCGTATTGGAGCGGCGCCTCCGCCTCGAATACCAACGCCTGCGCCGTCACGACCACCGCATGACCTGGGAGGACATGCTGCGCGACCGCGGCGAGGTGCTCTACCGCACTGCATGTGAGTGGCTGTGGGTGCACGCGCCCGATGAGGTCTGGCCGATGTGGTCGCGTTGGCGCTGACCGCGGGTGCTCACATGCCGTTGGCGATTTCGAGGAACAAGAGGTCTTCGGGCGTGAGGCCGAGAGACTCCTGAAGCGCGCGATTGTGCCGTTCGACCAACGCTTCGGCCTCGGCGCGCTCCATGATGGCGCTTGGGTAGTGGGACAAGTTGCTGCTCCGGCTGGCCGGAATCGAAGCGCCAATCAAGCCGGTGACGGCGACGGTCATGCCGCCCAATGTGAGCTGCTGTCCGAGGACCAGATGGGGGAGGTCTTTGGCTTGTCCTTGGGTGACCAATCCGCCCGCCAAGGCAACGCCGCCAGCGCCGGCGACCGTAAGCCAACGGCGGGCTTTTTTGTCGTCCCGCTCGATTTTTTGGGTCAACGAATCGGCGCGGGTGGTGTCGCCAGAAACCCGCAGCACTTCGGCCGGCGACAGGCGCGATTCGCCGCGGTAGATGCCCCAGGTTTGTACGGTGTAGAGTGGGTCGACGATGACTACGTCGGGGTCGAGCACCATGCCGGTGGGCAAGGGCCGCACGCCGGCGATGGTGGACATACCACCCCGGAACTCCGTTTCTCGCACGATGCTGAGGCGTTGGGCGCGGTAGGCACGGATGCGGGCCACTTGTTCGGCCGACAACGCGGGCGCGACAGCTTGCGCCACGGGCGTCTCGACCGACGCTGTGGCTTCTGTGGGCGCTTCGGTGACGGGCGCTTCGGTGACGGGCGCTTCGGCGACCAGCGGCGCTTCGG
>CAZCUX010000015.1:106204-131502 GCA_964502005.1 uncultured Enterobacterales bacterium | reverse complement strand
GGCGCTTCGGCGACCAGCGGCGCTTCGGTGGCGGCAGCAATTGACAGAAGGAAGAACCAAGTGGGCATCGACCCTCCGGGGGCTTTGACGTAGCATATCCGAAGGTTTCGTGGTGCGGAAGCACGAAGCACTCCCAAGCGTGGATTCGTGCGCGTCAATCGCCCGCGTCGTCTTCGGGATTCCATACGGGAATCGCGCCGTCGACAATCTGTTGCATGTCGCGCGGTAGGGGAGCCTCTAGGTCGAGGTCTTGACCATTCGGATGGGTCAACCGCAGGCGCCATGCGTGCAAGCATTGCCGGGGAAATCCAGCCTGGGACCGCACGAAGTCCGTTGCGCCTTCGTTGTTCCATTCGAGGAAGACGCGGTCGGGTTGCCCATAAACGCGGTCGCCGAGGATCGGATGGCCGACATGTTCGAGGTGTACGCGAATCTGGTGGGTGCGTCCGGTGTGCAGGGTACATGCGACGAGCGTGTGTGCCGCGAGGCGTTGCACCACGCGAAACGTGGTGTGGGCGTACAAACCGTCGGGCACGACGCCCCGGCGCAAGCGAATCTCGGTGTCGGTGCGGTCGCCGATGGGCGCGATGACGTCATTTTCGTCCCAGTCTACGATGCCGCGCACGAGCGCCAAGTACGTCTTGTCGAGTCCGTCGCTTCGCTCTCGAAGCTGTTCTTTGACAAACACGTTGGCGTCGATGTCTTTGCTGAGGACCATCACGCCGCTGGTGTCACGGTCGAGGCGGTGGCACAAATCCACCCGATGGTCGGGACGCGCTTCTTTGACGATGCCGATGACGGCGTAGGCAAATTTGTCGCCTGCGGGATGGGCCAACAATCCGGGAGGTTTGTTGATAATGAATAGCCGTTCATCTTCGAACAGAATGGGCGGAAGCGGTGGGGGCGGCGTTTCTGGTGCGTAGCCTGGCGTATAAATGCGCAATGACTCACCGGCCTCCAAGCGCATTGCGGGCTTGACGGTGCGCCGGTCGGACTCGATTTCGCCCCGTTTGATGGCTTTTTGCACCGCCGTGCGGGACCAACTCGAAAAACGGGCGGACAACCATGCGTCGAGGCGCCAGCCGGCGTGCTCTGCGGGAATTGTCATGACTCGGTGCGGGCGGTTCTGTGGTGGCGTCATGTCGGCTCTCGTGTCGGGACGCGCTATCCTGTCTGGGGTGAATCGAAGCATGGAGGTGCTGCATTCGTCCGCTCCCGCCCGTTCATTTGTCCACCGAAGTGCGCGCGCGGCAAGCCCGCCGGGGGCTCGACGTGGGCTTGGTCGTTGCTCTTGCATGGTTTGGCGTGGCCGTCGCGGTCACCTGCGTTTGGGGCCCCGACCTCGGCCTGCGCGGATGGGCGTGGCTCGGCGTACACCACCTGTTGTGTATCGTCGGGACCTCCCATGAGGTGCGCCGTGCGTGGCGAAGCCGCAACCGACGCTGATGGTCAGGGTTTTGGCAGACTGGGCGCCTGGGAACCGCAGGGCACCACCTGCCATATTCGCACGCGGTCGATGGGGTCGGCGCCAAATCCAAACGGCGCATAGACCTCCAAGGGCGGCTGCGCGGAAATGACGTGTGCGTGGAAGTTTCCCACGCCGTCGCGTGTATGGGTGCGGGGAAGCGGCCACGCGCGCGGCGCCGTGAGGGTGTCCCGCGCCGCAAAACAGGCTGGGGCGGGGTCTTGGGGCCAGGAAGCGGCGGAGGTCGCCCAAATGGCGCCCATCGACAGCGGTTGGTCTTCTTCGACCGCACGCCAGCCGCGCGCTTCGAGCGCATGTTGCCAGCCCCAATGTCCCGAAAACCAGCGTTGGTCTGGCGGCACGTCGGTGGTCGCGGCGTCTGCCTGCGCCGCGAGCCGCGCTTGTTGGCGCGCAAAATCGGCGTCGTCGACGGACAAGGCCAACGACAAACCCGCCGTCAGCAACACCGCGGTTCGCCGGAGACGTGGCCCCGCGCTGCGCAATACCGCGAGCACCGCGGGGGCGGCGAAGGGCAACCAATACCGGGTGGCCGTGAACCGCAACTGCAATAAAAACACAAGTCCGCCAACTATCCAAATGGTCAAAAATCGCGATTCACGGGTTTCTCCACGAAGCGTTGCTCCAAATGTAGCGCCGCCGGCCGCTGTGACGACGGTTGTCCAAGCGAGGGCGAGGCCTGCGTGCGACGAAGCGAGCCCTGCCAAAAAGCCGAGCGCGCCGCCCACCAGCGCCCCGGCTACAGCCACTCGCGGCCGAGAGACCGCCAGCACCGGCAGAGCACACGCGCCACCGAGCATCGCGATTGCCGCTACCCCTTTGCGAAACCACTCCCACGGTTCATGGGCGACCGCCTGAAACTGCGACATGGCCAGAATGTGCAGCTCACCGTAGGCATGAAGGTCGTGGAGGAGCAACGCTGCGAATGGCAGCGCCGCCCAGAGGCCCGCTCGCAGCGCACCCCGAACGTCCCCCGAAAGCAAGGGCCACAACGCAACCAGCGGCACGACGGCCACACCGCTGTACCGAAACAGCACCGCGCTCCCCGCGAGCACCGCCCACGGCCACCGCCGGCCACCCGGAGCTTGGGGCGCGACGATTCCCGCGAGCCCGGCGAGGGTGCAGGCCAACAAGGGCAAGTCCGGCGTGAGGCTTTGGGCGGCCAAGAGCGCCACCGGAGAACCACACACCAAGGCGACGGCCGCCGCCGGTTGGCCGCCAAATCGGTCTCCGAGCCGCGCCGCGCCCCACGCCGCGAGGAGCATCCAAGGCAGCATCCACACGTGCCGAAGGGCGTCGCGCGATTCCCCGAGCGGAGCCAACCACCAGCCGATGCCAGGAGGATTGGATAACACATTGAATGCGCGTTCAGTTGTTCCTTGCCAGTTGATGGAAATGGCGTGGGGTCGCCAAAAATCCATCGACGCGCCCTTGGCAAGAATCAGGAAATTTGCGTCATCAATATGGGGCGGTTTGTCCAAAAAAAACAAGGGGACAATGATGACCCACAGCACGGCGAGGCCGGTGCGCCATTCCCCCGGAATCCACCGACTCACTCCGCGGCGTCCTCGGCGCGCGAAAACGTGGGCTGCACGACCGAGAGCTCATATGCGAGCCGATGACAACACCTATCGTGCAGCACTTGCATTTCCCTCAAGGGTGTGTGAATAACCTGTTGATAGAGGGCGATATCGGTCGTTTGTGGAGTGTCAATCTCTCTGGAAATTCCACCGAGCAAAAAGACCGCCACGCGGACCTGCCACGCGAGGTCGGGTGCTTGGCTCGACAAGGTTTCGAGGACCGGGCCGCGCAAGACATCGGTCACGGCATTGAGAAGCTCGGCAGGAGGAGTACTGTCGCCCACTGGACCGGGGATGGCGTCGGCAGACGGGGCGGCGAAGGCGCCGAGGCTCCGAATTCGGCGCAGGGCCTCCCATTCCATTTCCGCGGCACGGCGCGGGATGGCCAGCAGCTCTACGTCTGCTCCTTGCCCATTTTTCCCGCCGGCGCGAGCGCGTTGTCCTTGCAGCAACGCCGATGCCGCCCAGCGCACATTTCCGAGCACTTCCCACCATGTCAAAACATCCATGGATACGTTGTGACCGGTGGCTTCGTTCCACGAATGCAAGAGCTGGGCACGGGAGAACAGGCCGCCGGCCCCGAGGTGAATCTGCCCAAACCTCCAATCCCGCACACAAAACCAACCCAAATCTTCCATCGGGTCGCCGTAGCGGGCGAACTCCCAGTCGAGCACGGCGACCAAGCCTCGCTCGGGCGACACCATCAGGTTGCCCGTGCGAAAGTCGCGATGTACGAGGGTTTTTGCGGTGGTGGGCGGCATATTTTCGGAGAGCCAGCGGAGCGCCAGCGCCAACGCGGGGCGTCGAACGGGCACCGCCGCTTCCATGTCGCGCACTTCTTGCAGCGCCAATTGGACGGGGTCTTCGTGAAGACCGCGGAGGGGCAACGAAGGTTGCGGTGGGACCGCATGGATGGCGGCCAAGGCTGCGACGACCTGGGCGGGCAAGCGGCGCCGTGCGGGTGCCAAGGCCGCGCTGCTGACGACCCGGCGGCCGAGCGTTTCGCCGTCTACCCAGTCGAGCACGCAGGCGGTGGCGCCGTCGCGCACGATGTCGTGGCCCACCCAGCGAACGCGGGGCACGGGCACGCCTGCTGCGGCGGCGACCTGGAGCACCGCGGCTTCTTCCCGTCGCGAGATGCTGCCGGGCAGCGCGGATGGCGCGTCGCTCCGAAGCACGACTTGCTCGGGCGCGCCTCCTGCGACCGACCAGCGCACGCGGAGGTTGTCCTGGCACGCACCGCCGGAAATCGTCTCGACTTCGAGGACATCGATAGATGCGTCGATGTCGTGCTGGATGCGCGCGACGACGCGCGTGTGGGGGGACAGGTCCATAGGCGCTCCAAGGGGAGGCCGAGTCTATCCGTTGGCACTATCGGCCGAAATACTCCCAGTGCCACGGCTCGCTCGGCACCGTGCGCCGGAAGCCGAAGGAGGGCGCGCGGCGGTGCATCCAGCGGTAGGACGCGCGGGACGTAACGTCGATGTCGACGGCAATTCCGTTTTGGTGGTTGGACCAGCCCGGTGCAGCGGCGAGGTTGCCTTTGCGGTCGAGGTATTTTCGGTAGAGCACCTTCTGTTCGGCCATCGTGCGGAAGCCCGAGTTGAGGTGGAGGCGCACACCGTCGCGCGCGGCGGCTTTTTTCAGGCGGTCCCACGCGCGGGCGACCTTGAGGGCGAGCTTCTTGCCGTCCATCTGCACGACGTCCATCTTGCCGATGTAGCGGCCATTTCGATAGGCCGAGAACTTGCCGAGATAGCGGCCGGGCATCTTGCTGGTGTCGCCGCCGCCGCCGCCAGCGCCGATCGGCTTGGCCTTGCCAGATTGGAGGCGGGCCGCGGTGGCCGGACCAACGATGCCGTCAGCGGTGAGCCCGTTGGCGGCTTGAAAGGCCACGACGGCTTGGTAGGTGCCTTGCCCGAACTGGCCGTCTGTGGAAAGGCGCGCGCCGTGTTGGTTGAGACGCTTTTGCAGCGCCACGACCACCGCGCCTTTGGCTCCTTGCCGAAGGGGCAGCGCCTTTGACAAGTCGGCGCTCGGCTTCGAAGGCGCTGAACCGCCATTCAGTCGGGCGGCGGTCGCCGGACCGACTACGCCGTCGATAGACAAACCTTGCCGCTGCTGGAATGCGCGAACGGCCGCTTCGGTGCCGGGGCCGAACACGCCATCGACCTGCACCTTCATGCCATGGCGCCGGAGCAGTGTTTGTAAGGTGGAGACCGGGCCGCCCCGACTTCCGGTGCGAAGCGCGGGATTGCCGGTCACGCGCGTGCTGCCCGCGGTGGCCTTGCGGTGGATTGCGGCGTCGCCTGCGGGTGCTGCGTGCAAAGACGGGGCTGGCCCGGCGAAGCCGCCTGTGGCCCATTGGCTGAACGATGCGCCGGCATGGTCGGCGGCGGTCTCCCCGGCGTCGCCTTCCACGTCTACACCGTCGTTTCCGCTGCCAACGGCTTGCAGCGCGTGGGCGATTTCGTGGGCGATGGTGTCGAGGTCGTCGGGGCGCATTCGCGCGGGCGCGTCGGGCTTGATGCCACCGCCAAACGACATGTGGGAGCCCTCGGCATGGGCCTCTGCACCGAGGTTTTGGTTGGTGGTCGTGTCGCCAAACGAAGCGGACAAGCCGGTGAGCGAAGTGCCAAAGGCTTCGGTGAGTGCGCCGTCTAGTTCTGCATTGTGCGTTGGACCGGACGCGGGTGCAAAGGAAGGAGCTTCGTCCGGCGCGTCGGTGGATTGGGTGTCGTTCGTCGGATTCCCCGATGCTTCTCTTTGCTCCACGTCGTCATCTTCGGAGAAAGAGCCCGACCACCACGGGGTCTCCGGGGTCATCGCCCCGTTTGCGTTCTGCTTCGCCAATGCGCCTTGGCGCTCTGTATTGGACGATACTGCGGGTGAATCCGGTGCCCTGTCCGCGTGTGGGAGCGACAAGTCGGGGGCATGGTGGGGGGACGAGAGGTGGTCCGAAGTCGACTTTCGACGCAACATAAGCGCCTCCGCAGGAGGCGGTATATCGCGCGTGTGGCGCGCTTCGATGGCAGGTTGGTTGCATCCCAAGGTGCGTGTTTTTGTTCATGGGCTGTCTGCGTATGTTCTTGTGTTGGAAATAGCGCCCGATGTGTCGATGGTTTGGTGGAATGAATGGCGATTCAGTCGCCTTGTCGGTTCGGTGGGCCTTCTTTTGGTTTTGGGTGTCCGCGAAAGTGTCTGTGTTCTCTCCGTCCCCTCCTATCCGGCGAAATTTGTATTCTTGTCCCCAACACAAATCGGACGAATGGGTCCGTCCCCCAACTTGAGGGTTGCCCAAAAGTCAGCTACACTTCGGTCACCAGCGGTGTCCGCCCAAGCAACGGCACGCTGCGAAACGGCGCTGCGGTGAACCGGATTGCCGCGTCGGCTGTCCCATCGGTTCCACGCGGGAGGCAAGCATGGCACGACGAATCCCTTGGTTGGCGGCCTGTTTTCTTGTATTTGTCGGTTGCGGCGATAAGGATGACTCCGCCATTCTCACCGATGCGGGGGGAGCGTCCGGTGGCGATGCCACGGGCGGTGGCGGCGGTGGCTCGGGCGGCGATTCGGCTGGCGGCGATTCTGCAGGGAGCGGTGGCTCTGGCACGTCCTTGTATTGGTTTACAACCTGCGGCGATCCCGTTTGCAGCGGATACAGCGGTCCTTGGGAGGGTGTGCCCGCGTGCGATGGGCAAACCGAAGGCGCGCCGTGTGAAACCGAAGGCGCCACCTGCGACTTCGAAAGCGACTGCAACGCCGTATTCATCTGCGCCGCCGAAGACCCGAAAGACCAGCCCGGTGGCTGTCCGATCTCCCGCGCGCGCCACAAGACCGGCATCGAATACCTGGACAACACCGCGCTCTCGCGTTCTCGCGACGAGCTTATGCAACTCAAGCTCGCCCATTGGCGCTACAATTGGGACGCGCCTACACGTCGTTCGCGATTGGGCTTCCTGATTGACGACCTCCCCAGCTCGCCTGCGGTCAGCGAAGATGGCGAACATGTCGATGTTTATGGGTACACCAGCCTCGCTGTTGCCACAGCGCAGGTCCACGAGCAAGAAATTGCCGCGCTGCGGGCGGAGCTTGCCGCTCTGCGCGCCGAGGTCGAGGCCGTCAAGAGCGCTGCCGCCGACTGCGCACAACAGCCGCGGCCCTAAGGTTGGAGTAAGAAGAGGCCGCTGGAGCCTACGTCTCCAGCGGTTCGCCGAGCCCTTCGGTCTCGGCGAAGGAAACCGCGGGGCGGGATACGCGTCGCCCTCTTGCGTTGTGTTGGGCATACAAACGCAATGGAATGTTATGGATTCCGCTGGACTTGGGCGGTGTGGTCACCTGCGCTCCCCGCAGATTCTCCCGTAGAATCGGTCGGCAGCGACAATTGGGTGCGCATCATCGGAGCCACCAATGCGTCGATGTTTTCTCCGCGCTGGCGGGCGAGCAAGGTGATGTCGAGGATGATGTGGTTGGTCGCCGTGTCAACGAGCGATGGATTGGTGGTGTAGACGGCGTGGTTGTCGGCGTAGGGCTCTGTGCCGCCAATGAGCGCTTCCCGGCCATCGATGACCACCAGCGCCTTGTGGGACCAGTCCGCGGGCGCGCCCCCTTCGGGTTCCCGCGCCGACCAGCACGCGAAACCGGCGGGCGGTTCGGACAATGCGCTCGGGCAGTGGAGGACGCGGTGCAAGCGATGCTTGGCCACCGTCTCCAATGCGGGCGCCAGCACGGCAAGTTCGCGGGGCCACAAAGACAGCCACACCGACTGCTGCGCGCTCCGAATCAACTGGTCGATACGGCTGAGGACTTCGTCGTAGCCATTGAGAATCCAAATCGGCTCGGGCCGTTGCTGCTTTCGCACCTGCTGAAGCTCCGCTTGGGCCTCGGCGATGCGCAACTCGGCGGTTTGTCGGACTTGCGCCAACCACCGCTCGGGCGCGATAGCCACAAATCGCTCGGGTTTCTCCCCCACCGAAAACGCCGCGCCTACATCTTGGAGCTTTCGAAGCACCGTGTAGACCGCCGAACGAGGAATCGAAGAGCGACTGCCCACTTCGTATCCGGTGATGCCCTGTTCCTCTTCGGCGCCGAGCAGCGTAAGGTACGCCAGCGCTTCGTTGCGCGACAGGCCCAGACCTTGGATGCGCGCGAGCAAAGACTCGGGGGCCGGGTGGTCGGTCAATACGACGTTCGAAGCGCGGGTACGGGTCATGACAAACTCCGAGGGCGGAACGTAACTCTAAAGTGAGTTACGTTCTCTTGCAAGCGAACCCGCGGGCGCTGCCCCGTCGTTGGGCCACGCCTTCGCCCCGGTTTTTCGCAAAAAGTCGGGACCAGCTGCAACGTTCGGTGTCGGACAGGCGTAAGGGGGCGCGACGCCCCTGGGGCGCGGTACGCAGAGGAGCGCACAGATGGCACGCACACGACAGGTCGAGAAGGGCGGCATCACCGGACTTGTGGTGAGCACCCGGCGGCGAATTCAGGTGGTCACGCGGTCGGTGGCATGGCTTTGGGTCATCGAAACCGTCGACCAGCTCGTGTTTCGTGGCGGCCTCGACGCATATGGGATTCGGCCCCTCAGCCCCGGCGGCCTCCTTGGAATTCCGCTTGCGCCCCTCCTGCACAGCGGATTTGGTCACCTGATGGCGAACACCGTGGGCTGGCTGGTTCTCGGCTTTTTGGCCACCACACGGCGGATTGCAGACTTTTGGGTGGTGGTGGCCGTGAGCACGCTCGTCGGCGGCGTAGGGACGTGGCTGTTTGGGGGTATAGGCTCCGTACATATTGGTGCGAGTGGCGTCGTCTTCGGGTTTTTGGGCTTCTTGATGGGACGGGGTATCTGGGAGCGCAAGTTCGGTACAATTTTTTTGTCGATGGTGGTTACGGCGTTGTTTGGCTCAATGTTGTGGGGCATGGTGCCCATTATCGCGGGTGCGGGCATCTCTTGGCAGGGCCACCTGTTTGGATGGATTGGCGGGTTGTTGGTTGCGCGAACCCTGGGCAATGCCCGTGCGGCACGCGGCCGATGAGCGGCGCGCGCAACCGCGCGGAGGTGCGTCCGCGCTGGCTGCCGTCGTTCCCGTTGCCGCCCTACCGGTACGTCCCTGGAAGAATGCCCCACCCGTTTCGCGACCCCCAGGGCCACAACCACAACGCGCAGCTTCCGTGGTCAACGCCGCCGTGGTCGCCCTTGCTGGGGTGGCGTGAAAACGAGCATTACTTGCATGGCATCGACCTTTTCGAGAACCAGTACTACTGGGAGGCCCACGAGGTGTGGGAAGACGTTTGGCGGCAGGTTCCACGGGGAACATCGGCGCGGGAGGCGGTGCAGGGCCTCATTTTGTGGTCTGCTGCGGCCCTCAAGGCCGATAGCGGACACGTAGCTGTCGCAGAACGAATGTGGGGCCGGGCGTGTGCGCGGTTTGTCGCCGCTGGACCCGCCGGCGTGGCGATATGGGGGCTTTCGTTGGACCGATTGCAAGCGACGGCCTCGCCGCTCGACGGGCCGTCGCTCTTTGCGTGCGGGTTGCCCTCGCCGAATCCATAAGCCGGGGTGCCCGGGGTGCGCGCCGCGCGCTACGCTGGCCCGATGGTTCGTCCTTTTGTCTTGCTTGCTGCGCTCTGGGCCTGTCGGTCGACGCCCCCTGTGCCCCCCGCCGACACCACACGGCTGGCGGAGGTCTTGGCGTTTCCTTCGGTCGATGGGCCGTTGGATGTGCGCCTTGGCGAACCCGCGCCGGTCGAAGGCGGCACGCTGTTTCCGCTTCGGTACTCGCTGGTGCCGGGGTTTGATGCCCAGGCGGTGCTGCTGCGGCCCGAAACGGCCACGGGTGCTGGCGTGTTGGTCGCCCAAGGCCACTTTGGCGAAGGAAAGTCGAGTCCTGAAGCCCAAGAAGTTGCCTTGCGTTTGGTGCAGCGCGGTGCTGTGGTGCTCATCGTCGATACGCCAGGCGTCGAAGAAGCGGAAGTCCCCGGTCGCGTGATTCATTTTGACGAAGGTGCCCACAACCGCGCGCTCTTGGCAGCCGGAGGCACGAGCGCGATGGGCTTGCAGTTGGCCTTGCTGCGGCGGGGGCTGGATGTGTTGGAGAACGAAGGGGCGCAGCGGCTCGGCGTCACGGGGGCGAGCGGGGGTGCGGTGCAGTCGTTGTACCTCGGCATCCTCGACGCGCGGGTGCAGGCCGTGGTCCTGGCGAGCTTTCCGCCGACGCCACGGGAAGCGCGGGCGGGGGGCTGTCCGTGCGACCAGCTTCCGGGCTGGCCTGGACCCGACCCGTCTGTGTCGGCCGCGTTGCGCGCGCCGAGCTTGTGGTTGCGGGACGGTCCCGGCCCGGCTCCCGCGGGCTTGCCCTCCAACGGCAGCTATATCGCCACCGCCGGTCCCCACAGCTTCACCGACGAAATGCAGGGCCACGCGCTCACGTTCTTCGCCCGTCACCTCGACCTTCGCACGCGCGACGACCTTGGCCCTGCGCCTGTGCGCCCTGTGAATGCGGGCGCGCTCCCACCGGACGCACGCAGTGTCTTTGCCCTGCACGACGTCCTTCAGCCGCGCCAGTTCTGGTCGCCGGCCCGCGAGGGGGATGGTCACCACGAGCTTTCGTGCCAAGGTTCCGGTCCCGTTGTGGTGGTGGCCGGCGGTGACGCGCAAGACCAAGCCGCGCTGGTGGCGGTGGGGTTTCGGGCGTGTGCGGTGCGTGTGCCCGAAGATGCGGCAGGGCACGATGAAGCCATCGCCACGCAAGGACCGGCGTATGTCAACCGGCTCGCGGGCGCGGTGGCCGAAGCGGCGGAGCGGGTGCAAGCGCGGGCGGTGTGGGGCGTGCGTGCGTGGGGCCTTGTGGCCGCGGGTACGGGTTTGCCCTATGTTGTTCGCGACCCCGTGCTGCGGCTCGACCAAGTGGACCCCCAGCGAGATCCGGCGTGGATTCATGTTCCCGGCGCTTGGTGGGGCGCCGTCGAAGCGGGCCTGGTGGGCGCGCGGGCGATGGGGCCCGACCCTGTCGCCCTGGCACAACAACTGCGAGAAGACCATGGTGGATGATTGGACCGCCGCCGGCGCGACGGCTTCGTTGGTGGCATTGGCGGAGCTGGGGGACAAATCGCAGCTTGTGTGTATGCTTCTGGCGGTACGGCAGGGAGCGGTGAAGACAGTGCTGGGCGCCATTCTCGCGTTTTCGGTGCTCAATGGCTTGGCGGTGGTGGTGGGCGCGACGCTGGGCGAGTGGGTCCCCGTGCAATGGGTTCTGCTGGCGGCTTCGATTGCGTTTTTTGTGTTCGCCGGCCTCACTTGGCGCGATGGCGACGACGACGAGAGCGAAGAAGTGACGGTGGATTCCCGCTGGGGTCCTATTTTGGGGACGGCTGCATTGTTGGGTCTCGCCGAGTTGGGCGACAAGACCCAGTTGACGGTGGCCGCATTGGCGGCTGTGCAACCGCCTTTCGGTACTTGGCTGGGAGGCACCCTTGCGCTCACCGGCACTTCCCTTTTGGCGTCAGTGGTCGGTCAATCGTTGTTAGAGCGTCTCCCGTTGCGCTGGGTCAAAAAGGTTGCGTCTCTATTGTTTTTGGCGATGGGCGTTTGGTCGGCGTGGCGTGCGTGGGTTGTGTTTCAGGGCGGCTGAGACACATTATCACAACATTTGATTTCCGATTTGTCAAGAGGGATGAATGGCCATTCATTGAACATGTTCAATGAAAAGACAGCCATCGTGGGGAGACGAGAGACCGGTCCAAACGTATGACCAAATACTTGTTTTGGCGGTCTGCTCTGCGGGACTTCTTCCCCTTGGTTCGCCTGCTCCTTGTCGGCATCGCGCGTGGTTGCGCAGGTGGGCAGGCCCGATTTTGCCGCGCACACTCCCCGGTTCGTCGGGCCAAGGTTAGCGCCTTCGTCGAGGTGCAGCGATGCAGCGACGACAGTGGGTTGAGCTCGAAGACTTGTCTTGGTTTCCCGCAATTCTGCGCGACGGCGGCACTGCGTTCTTGTCGCTCGCCGAGCGCTTGTCGGGCCATGCGGGCTCGTTTCGCGGGGTGCTGGCGGACGCGATGGAAGCCGCGGGCCAACACCGCCTGGTGGACCTTTGTTCGGGCGGAGGCGAGCCGGCGGTGGCGATGGCGCGCGCGTTGTCCGCCAACGGCCATCCGACCGCGGTGGTGCTGACAGACCTCTTTCCCAATGGTCCGTCGATGCGCGAAGTGGTGCAGCGAGCGGAGGGCATCGCATCGGTGGAGCCGGTGCCGGTGGACGCGCGGGATGTGCCCGCGTCGCTCACCGGGTTTCGCACCATCTTCAACGCGTTTCACCACTTCTGCCCCGAAGATGCTGTGCGGGTGCTGCAAAACGCAGTGGACCAGCGGCAGCCTATCGGTGTGTTTGAGGTCGTGAGCCGCGAGTGGCTGATGTTGTTCGCGCTGCTTGGCTCACCCATTACGGTTTCGTTGACATTGCCCTTTTGGCGTCCCTTTCGGTGGCCCTGGTTGATTTGGACCTACCTCCTCCCCGTGATGCAACTGTTTGTATTGTGGGACGGCGTCGTGTCTTGGTTGCGAGTCTACGGAGAGGACGAACTGCACGCGCTGGTGGCGCAAGTCAACGCGCCGGGTTGGACGTGGAAAATCGGGCGCGTGCAACACGGCGATGCGCCGTTTCACGGGACCTACCTTATCGGCCTTCCGCCTCCGGGGGCGTCGCCGGCGTGAGCGTCCAGGGCGGAAATCGCAGCTTTTCTGCGAGATGGTCCACCATTACGCGTACTTTGGGGTCGAGGTGGCGGCTGTGGGGGAACAAGGCCCACACGCCGGTCTCCGTCTCCCAGTCCGGTAAAATACGAATCAACGAACCATTGGCAATCGCCGGATTGGCCAAGAAGTCGGGTGCGCGCACAACACCCAGGCCCCCTATCGCGGCGTGCAGCATCGCGTCGCCGCTGTCCGCGCGAAAGCGACCGTGAACCGACAACGCGTGCGCCTCGTCTCCCCGTTGAAACACCCAACGGCGGGGGCCGCCGACTTGGTGGTCAAACAGCAAACAATCGAGGCCCAGGAGGTCCATTGGGTGACGGGGGGTACCGAATCGGGCCAAAAACGACGGACTGGCCAGCGTATACGCGCGGGTTGAGCAGAGGCGGCGCGCAATCAGGCTCGTGTCGCGCAGGTCTGCGACACGCACCACGAGGTCGTAGCCTTCACCGACCACGTCGACTTGGCGGTCGGAGAGGGAAAGCTCCAGCTCCAAGCGGGGGTATTGCTCGGCCACCTCGACCACCAACGGCGCCAGCACTTGGGCGCCCAGGCTTTGCGGGAGGCTCATGCGCAGTCGGCCGATGGGCTGGGCGACCGTGTTGCGCACGGCGCGGCGCGCATCGTCCAACATGCCCAGCGCGGGCCGAATTTGTTCGTAATAGGAGCTACCCGTATCCGTGAGGGACACCCGGCGTGTCGTGCGGTGCAGCAGCCGCACGCCCAAGTCTTCCTCCAGTCGCGTAATGATGCGGCTGACGTAGGACGGCGTGATGTCGAGGTGGCGCGCTGCTTCGGCATACGAGCCGTGCTCGACGACGGCGGTGAAGACATGAAGCGCGGAAACGTCTGCCATGATTCGTTCCAAATACGAAGGAATGATGTTCCAGAATGGCCTATTCTCAATCCATGGGAATCAACGCATATTGGTGGGGCAAACGCAACTGGGCGCGCGCCCAACTGGAGCTTGAAATGACTACCTGGAACATCGACCCCACCCACTCCCGCATGGGCTTCAGCGTTCGTCACTTGGGCTTGGCCAAAGTACGGGGCGCGTTCACCGACGTGTCGGGCACGCTCGAGACCGACGACGGCTTGCTGAAAGGCGCCAACGCGACGATGCAGGTCGCGAGCCTCGTGACGGGTGTGGCCGACCGCGACAACCACTTGCGCAGCCCCGACTTTTTCGATGCGGGCACCTGGCCCACCCTTCAGTTCGTGGTGACGGAGGTTTCGGAGTCCGAGGTCGGCGAGCTTGCGCTCACGGGCGACCTCACCATTCGCGACGTCACCCGTTCGGTGACCCTCAAGGCCGAAGTGCTCGGACAAGCCACCGACCCGTGGGGCGGTCGTCGATTGGCGCTCGAAGCCGGCGGCCGGATTGACCGTCGTGACTTTGGCCTCACCTGGAATGCGGCGCTCGAAGCCGGCGGCGTGCTCGTGGGGCACGATGTTGACTTGCAGATTGAAGTGCAGGCCGTCGCAGCCGGCTGACCGCCCGTTCGCGCTATTGCAGCGGAAACGCGCGCAAGGCGTCGGCGAGGCGGTCTAATTCGGTGGCGCGGGGATGGTCGTCGCGCCACAGCAGGCGGAAGTGGTCGCGTCCCAAAAAGCAAGGGTCGGCCAGCGCCACCAAGCGGCCAGCGTCGAGGTCGGCCCGCACGAAGTACAGCGGCAACACCGCGATGCCCTGCCGGTCGAGGGCCAACGCGCGAATGGCGCCGATTCCGCCGAGGTAGAGGTGGCGCCCGAACGACCAATCGGCGACCTCGGGGTGCAGGTCGCGGAAATATTGGAAGAGCGGCAGGTCGGGGGTGGCGTCGAGGAGGGTGTGATGGGGCGCCGTTTGGGCATTGAGACAAATGGACCGCGCGGCGACCAACACGTATTGCTCTTCGTGCAGCAATCGTTGGCGAATCGAGGCGCGCCGTGGACCTGCGCTCAGTACACACGCGTCGACGAGGCCCCGCTCCAGGCGCTCCAATAGGTCGGCGGTGTCGCCCATATAGAGGTGTATCGTGCGCTCCGGCCTCGCTTCGGACAAGGGGCGCAGCGCGGGAACCAGCCAAGACAGGCCCAACTCGTAGCGGGTGCCGATGGTGAGGGAGAAGGGCGATGGCCGACCGTCTCCCCGCGCGACCACCCCGCATTTCTCCGCTTGGTCGAGCAGCGCCCGCGCATGGGGCAACAGGCGCAATCCGGCTTCCGTGAGCGCCACGCGGCGGGTGGTGCGCTCCAACAACACGACGCCCAGGTTCTCCTCCAATCGTGCCATGCGCTCCGACACAGCCGTCACCGACATTCCGAGCGTCTCGGCGGCGGTGCGGAACTTCAACGTGCGCGCCACGGCAACAAAACAGCGCAGCGAGTCCAGGTCCAGATTCATCGGAATCTCCGAACAATATATTTCTGAATATACCGCGAATTCAGACAATCAGAGCGGCTACGGTAGGAGGGCGGGGCGGACAACAACGCGCACCCGCACTCTCGCTGGATGGAGGCCGCTATGCACCAGACCTTTGCTTACGACCGGGACGGCCGCGCGATGCTCGACTTGCGAGACGCAGCCGCGCGCCACGATATCCAGTTGCCCGACTTGCCGGATTTGTCGGACGAAGCGCGTGCTATCGCGGTGCGCACATGGCGCGGTCGAATGGTCAACGAGCACCTCTCCGCGCAGGTGTGGGGGTCTCTCGTGGGCCAAGCGATGCGGGCGACGCTGCCTGCGGACGTGCTCTCGGGCATCGTTTCCGCCGCCGCGGACGAGCTGCGGCACGCCGAGTTGTGTGCTTCTGTGGTGCGGGCGTTGGGCGGCGTCCCCGTCGCGCCGCTGCCTCCGATCGAGCGTGTGCCCGAACATGCCGACGTAGGGCCGCTGGAGGCGGTGCTGCGCAATCTCTTGAGCGTCGGGTGTATGTCGGAGACGGTGGCGGTGTCGGTGATTCGCGCCGAGCACGCCGAACTCGAAGGCTCTGCCTTGGGCGACGTGCTCGCGGGCATTTTGGCCGACGAAGTGCAGCACGCGCGCTTGGGTTGGCGGGTGCTCGGTCAATGCGCGCCGCGGTTGTCCGACGAAGCAAAGCAACGCCTGTCCGCCTATCTTGTGGACGCGCTGTCCCACCAGGTCGCCTACGAGGTGCCCCGCCTGCCCGTGCTCGGAGCCGTCGACCCTGCGGCGGCGCGCGCGGGAGTGTGCGATGGTGGCGATGCTCGTCGCATTTTCGTGGACACCATCGAGCAGGTCATCGTGCCCGGCCTCGAACGCGCGGGTCTTTCTGCTGACCATGCGTGGAAGCAGGCCCGCGTCGCGTCTGCCCACTACTTTTCTGCTCCCCTGTCCGCCCAACACTGAACCGTCATTCATTTGGAGTTGAAGATGATGTTTTCCACAGAATCCTCTGACATTCATCGCAAGGCGCTCGTTGCGGCAAGCTCCGTTGTATTGGCGATGGGCCTTGGCGCGTGCGCCCGCGCACCGGTCGAGAGCAACGACAAGCCAGGCGCGATTACCGATGCCGGCGAGTTTGGCGCGACGGCAGACCCGCCCGGCGAGACCACGGATGGGACCACCGGCAGCACGACCGACAGCACGACCGACCATGGAGGCACGGGGGGCAGCACGGGAACGGTCAGCACCACGGAAACGACCTCTACCCGCCCCGGCGACGATGGTGGCACGACGAGCGAGGCCCCCGACTGCACGATATCGCCGCCCGAAGAGCTGGTCTTGTGTTGCGAGGACTTGATGGCTTGGTGTACCGACGCCTTCGACCCTGCCAGCACCGAATGGGCCGACTGTGTCTACGGTCCCGGTTTTGACGGTTCGACGGGCTGTATTCCCTGGGGGCCTGCGGTGCCGCCGGCTGCGTCCCGTCACGGAGGGGCCGGGCGAACCGCTTGAGCGCGCTGCTACGAGGTCATGGGCCGCGGGGTGGCGGGGACGTCCCCTGTCGCGCACGACGGGCAGGCCACGGGCAAGGATTCCGCCCTTGAAGTGTGCGTGCGGGGTCCGATGAACGGGCACGGTTGCACGCTATCTTCTGCGCCTCTGCGTTTGGGGTACGATTGAAGTTGTGCGCCAACCCAATGGATGAACCGCACGATGACTTCTCTTCCCGCAGACGAAGCGGAACGCCGGTATCAGGCGGCGATGGACGCCATGGCGCGGCCGCGTATGCGCGTTGTGGGTTGGTTCGCGAGCGTCGTCATTTCGATTGTGACGCTCTTTGAGCTTGTTTTTGCCGAAGATACGTCTGTCCTTTGGGTGCCGACGCGGGGCTTGTTGCTTGGATTGGGCGTAATGGCGGTGGCCGTTGCCCAAAAAAAGACCCTGCCACCGTGGGTGTATCGCTGGCTGTCCGTGGTCGTCATCACGGCAGCCGTGCTGCATATCGAATGGATGGTGCTGTTTCGCGGGGATTTTGGGGGCTCATTTCCGTTTTTGGTATTGATAGCGCCTTTGTCGGCGCTCATGTTGCCCTTGACGGGGCGTATGGTGGGCGGCTTGTCGGCGACGATGCTGCTGCTGCACGGCGGTGCTGCGTTGCTGGGCGTACACCCCGGCGACCATCGGCATCGCGTGCTCGAATGGCTGGCTCTGGCGACCGGCGCGGCGATGGCGACCTGGATGGCAGCGGTCGCCGACCGAGGCCGTCGAAAAGAAGCGATGCAGCAAGCACTCTTGGATGCAGCCTTGCAACGCTCGGACAACCTCCTGCAAAACATCCTCCCCGAGCCCATTGCCGAAAAGCTAAAGGCCACCTCCCATCCGATTGCCGATGGGTTTGCGGAGGTGACGATTTTGTTTGCGGACATTGTGGGCTTTACCGCGATGTCCGACCAGCTTTCTCCCGAACGGTTGGTGAAAGAGCTCAATGCGCTCTTCTCGGCATTTGACGATGAGGCCGCGCGGCGGGGTTTGGAAAAAATAAAGACCATTGGCGATTGTTATATGGTCGCCGCGGGCCTCCCTGAACCGCGCGAAGACCACGCCGAAGCGATTGTGTCGTTTTCATTGTGGTTGCAAGACACGGTGGAGCATTGGCCCCCGGTCGAGGGGAACACGCTTTCGCTGCGTATTGGAATCAACACGGGGCCGGTCGTCGCGGGTGTGATTGGTCGCAGCAAGTTTATTTACGACCTTTGGGGAGACGCGGTCAATGTGGCGTCACGGATGGAGTCAACCGGCGAAGCGGGGCGCGTGCAGGTGACGGAAGCGACCGCGCGCGTATTGTCGCCGGAGCGTTTTCACCTGACGCAGCGCGAGCATGTGCGGGTCAAGGGGAAAGGTACGATGACCACGTACTTTGTGAGGAAGCGCCAGCATCGCGAAGCGGTGTGAGCGAAACGGAATGGCGATTCAGTGCCCGCGTTTGGGTCTGGCATCGGGGCTTCAGCCTCCCGCGACACAGCTTGCGCCAATATATTGCCGGCGAGACTTCGGCTCGCCGGCGCCCGCGGAGACCGAAGGGCTCCGCGGGCTCCCCCAAATACAATGAAGGTGGCCATCATGCGCGTCACGCTGAATCATGACGAAGCGCACGCGCTCGAGCGGCAGCACGGGATGCCGCCCGAAGCGTCGTTGCTGCTGCTCGCCGCCTACATCACGCCGACGTCGGTGCGGCTGGACGGCCACCGCACCGCGTTTGACGGCCTGCTCGAATTTCTTGGCGAGGTGCTGTCGGAGGGCGAGGCTTCGGAGGAAGACGCGCCCTTGTTGTTGCAGGTGGCGCTGAAAATTGACCCCACCTGCGGCGATTGGATTGTCGCCTAAGCGGCTCAGCCTTGGGGGCCGGTGCGGGGGAGTGCGCGGCGGCCACGCACGTTTCGTCCACGAATGGATACGCTGGCCAAGACGCCGAGCACGTGGTCGGCGGCGTCGGCGCGTACTTCGATGAAGCTCGAACGGTCTACGATTTCGATAGCGCCGATGTCGCGGCTGGTGAGGCCCGCTTCATTGGCGATTGCGCCCACTAGGTCGCCGGGGCGAATGCCATCGCGGCGTCCGACATCGAGCTGGAGCTGCACCCATGGCAAGCCTTCGGGGTGACCCATGCCTTTGAAGCGGTCGCGTGCGCGCGGCGTGGCGGGCACGATGGGCACTGCGACCTCAAGGTCGCTTTCATCGGGTGCGACTTCGTCGTGGAGGGCCTTGAGCGCGGCGGCGGCGATTTCGACAGCGTCGAGCGCGCCTTCGTCGATGAGCTTGGCGGCGAGCTTTCGGAAGTCGTCGAGGTCACCGGCGCCGGCCACTTCGACCACGCGGTCACGGAGGCGCCGCAGGTGGGCTTGGCGCAGCTCGGCGAGCGTTGGGAGGGGCACGATGTTGATGTTTTGGCCGATGGCGCGTTCCAAGCGAACGAGCACCTGCCGCTCGCGCCGCGACACGAAGGTGATGGCCTTGCCCGAACGCCCGGCGCGGCCGGTGCGGCCGATGCGGTGCGTGTAGGCTTCCGGGCTGGTGGGCAGCTCGTAGTTGACGACGTGGCTTAGATGCGGAATGTCGATGCCGCGTGCGGCGACGTCGGTGGCGACGATGAGGTCGGCGGCTTTGGAGCGGAGGCGTGCGAGGACGCGCTCACGCTGGGGCTGCGAAATGCCGCCGTGGAGGGCCTCTGCGCGCAGGCCGCGTGAAATCAAGGACTCGACCAGCTCGTCCACCGCGATGCGCGTGCGGCAGAAAACGAGCATACCTTCGGGCTCTTCGAGGTCGAGAATGCGCGCCAACGCTGCGTCGCGGTCTTCGCCACGCACCACATGCGCAATCTGTACGACATCGGGGCGCGCGGTGATGGAGCCTTTTTCGGGGCGCAATTCGATGCGCGCGGGCTCCGAGAGCACGTTGTCGGCAATCTTGCGGAGGCGCTCGGGCAATGTTGCGCTGAACAGGGCCTTTTGGCATCCTTTGGGGACGGCGCCCAAGATGACTTCGAGGTCTTCTTGGAAGCCCATATCGAGCATCTCGTCCGCTTCGTCGAGCACCAAGAAGCGCACGCTGCCGAGGTTCAACGTGCCGCGGTCGAGGTGGTCGAGCGCGCGGCCGGGTGTTGCGACCACCACATCGACGCCGCGGGAGAGTGCGCGGAGCTGGGGCTCCATCGGCGCGCCACCGTAGATGGGGAGAACCTTGACACCAAGGGGCTTTCCGTAGCGAAGGACAGCGCGCGCGACCTGCCGCGCCAACTCGCGGGTGGGCACGAGCACGAGGCCGGTGACGGCCCGCGAACCGGGGGCGTGGGCGAAGCGGTGCAGCATCGGCAGCGCGAAGGACGCGGTCTTGCCGGTGCCGGTGGCGGCCAAGCCGAGGACGTCGCGTCCTTCGATGAGCAGGGGGATGGTGGCTTTTTGGACGGGCGTAGGGTCTTCGTAGCCAAGGGAGGAGACCACATCGACCAAAGAAGGATCGAGACCGAGGTCAGCAAAAGAGGAGGGAGGGGCAGTCGGATTCACATGGACCTCGGAGATTGAGCCACGCGGAGTACCCCGTCGCGGCTTACTGGTCTACGTCACCCTTCTGACGGTTTGGTGTCGGAATCGGTCGGGGCACCACGACAAGGGACTGCGCGGACCTACCAAAGACGCCGTGTTCATCGCGTAATTCGCTCTCTGCGAGGCCCGTTCCCTGTCCTGAAGTCATAGAGCGAATGAAGAAGCCGACGGGACCGGCGGCGGGTTCGCGTCCGAGCAACACGGTGAGGTCGGGATTGACGAAGGACCAGGCGAAGGGGTCGGCCGGTACGCCCATGCCCGACTGTGCGTCGGCGAGGGTGACGACGTGTTCGAGGGGCGAGGTGGCGCGGCCGAGGACGAGTGGCACGCGAAGCTGGCCCCAGATGGAGATGGGGGTGCTGCCCCACGAACCGTGGACCACACGCAGGTCTACGGCGCGGTGGTAGCCGATGTCGACGGTAAAGAACGGGAACGTGAGCGGCGTGCAGGCGGCAATGGGGGGCCACGCGGACGTAGGGGGGGCGTGCGCGGCGCTCTCGCGTCGCAGAATCCGCACGGCGTCTGCTTCGACAACGATATTGCCCTGCGCATCGAGGAGTTGTGCTTGGAGGCGTTGCACTTGCCGACCGGGCCGTGTCATCTGGGTTCGTACGGAGAGGTCGCCGACGGGGACGGGGCGAAGCAGCGAAAAGCCGAGGCGGGTGGTGACGAAGGGGCGGTGTCCGTCGTTTCCGGGGTTCTCGTGGCGGTCGAGGGCACCGGCCAGCAGCGCGCAGGGTGGCCCCCCATGCTGCGCTTCTGCGGACCAAGGGCCGATGGTGAGCGCCGTCGCGCGGAAGCGAGACGCTTCGAGAGGCAGGTAAAAGGCGGTGGGAAGGCCGTCTTCACGCATCAAACGAAACGTCTCCGGTGAGGTGTGCGCCATCGGGGATGTGGACCTGCACGCCATCCGGTGCGGTAATGCGCACATCGCCGGCACACACGACGTTTTCGCCAAATACCACGTCGCCGCGTACGGTGAGCGACCGGCAATCCCGCAGCGACGGCGGACCTTTGGGGAAGTGCGCGTCGAGGCCGGGCACCATTTTGGTGAAGCGGTCGTCGAGGGTGATGGCGACGGGGAGCGCGGTGTTGGGGACGAGGCGCCCGTCAGGCTCTAAGCGCGCCGCGTCGGAGCGTGTGCGCAGGAGGTCGGCGGTGGTCTTGACGGGCACCAAGCGGCTGCGGGGGACACGGAGCGCGCGCGCACCGGGAAACACCGAGATGGCGGCGCCCATGGCCGTTTCTAGTTGGTAGACCGGCGCGGAGGAAGGGTCTCGTGGGTCGACGGTCTTTCGGTTTCGGATGAGCGGCAGCACCATGGGCTGTCCGTCGGCCATTTGCTCGGCCAGCGCGTCGAGGTCAATCCACAGGTTGTTGGTGTTGAAGTACCGATGCCGTGTGTGGTCTTGAAAATAGCCCTCGTCGGCCTTGGGACATTGCGCGGTCTCGCGGAGAATGAACCGGTCTCCTTGAATTGCGAGGTGTCCGCCTTTGCGGTCGGCTTCGGTGCGGTCGGCGGCCTCCATGAGAAACGGTATCTGCGCTGACGCCACCCAACCGAGAATCCGGGTGTCGAGCACGGCGCCGAGGTTGTCGCTGTTGCTGACGAACAAGTAGCGCCGACCTGCCGCGCGAAGTTGTTGCAGGAGGCCGGTGGTCACCAATGCGGTGAAGAGGTCGCCGTGGCCGGGAGGACACCATGTGAGGCTGTCGTCGGTGTGTTCGGCGGGTGCCAATGAATCGGCATTCACTTTTGGGACTTGGTGCTGGAGAAAGTCGATTGGTAGGCCATTCTGCGATAGCTCGGGCCAGGCGGCGAGGGCGGCGAGGGTGTCTTCGCGGGTGCTAAAGCTATTCATCAGCAGCAGCGGACAGCCGGCGTCTTGGGCTTGGCGTGCGATGAGGTCGAGGAAGGTTTGGGCTCCGCGAACGGGCAGCAGCGACTTGGCGCGGTCGAGGCCCATGCTGGTGCCCAGCCCGCCGTTCAGCTTGACAAATACCGCTTTGTGTAGTATACTGCGACCAATTGCCGCGAGGGATTCCGGGAGGGACTCCAAATCGGGCAACGACTCGACGGGGGTAATGGACGACTCAGGGATTTCGCCGGTGTCACCGTGTACCAGGGCCAAGTAGTGCGCACGGAAGGTTTCGGTTGCGAGGGCCGGCATTCCGGCTTGCTCCATTCGTTGTGCGAAGGGTGCAAAGCGGGTGGCATCGTCGGGCGTGGTCATGGTGAATTTCCTGGGGTGGTATCAGGGAGGGGTGACGACGGTTCCGAGCGCGACCACGAGGGGAAATGGGGCCTCGGGGTCGGTGGACAATGTGGTGGTCGCCGGAATCCAACCTTTGCGCTCGTCGGGAAGGCGCACGAGGTGGTGTCCTTCGTGGGTTTCTAAGAGCGCGACCTCGGCGCCTTCGTGGAGCCGGAACAGCTCGACGCCCTCGGCGCCGGGCGCGCTTCGTGCGGAAACTTCGGGAACCAGCACCACCACGGAGCTATCGTCGACAACGGCGATGCGGGTGGAGACGAGCAGTACTAGCGCCAACCCTGCGCTTGCGAGAGTCTCGACCCCGATGCGCGTGGCTGCCGAGCGCCACCGGCGCACAAGGGGCGCGGCGAGGGCAATGGCGAGCAAAAACGACGCAGCGAGCGCAGAGTCGCGCGGCGACAACATCGCTTGCCAGAAGAAGAGGTCGGCGCCACGGGCGGGCGGGTCGAGGCGGTCTTCGCTCGCTTTTCGCCCGCGGTCGAGGTTTGCAGCGATGTCGCCGTTTCGGGGCGCGAGTCGCAGGCCGCGGGACCACGCAGCCATCGCCGGACCTCGTCGGTCGAGGCGCCACAAGGCATTGCCGAGGCCGTGGTAGACGGCAGGGTCGACGCCGCCGTCTTCGAGCGATTGTACGAACGCGGTGGCTGCGGCGCTCGGGTCTCCGGCGCGTTCGGCGGCGATTCCGGCGTCATAGCTTCCTTGCGCGTCGGCCAACGCGGAGTTGCCGAGGCAAAGCAGGAGCAACATCGCGGCTCGTTTCATCGGCCACCTCGCGACCGGACAAATGCGGTAACGCGCTCCACCAGACCTTCTCCAGCTCCGCCGCCGTAGCGAGCGGTCTCTAAGTCGCGGTATATGGCCACCGCGGTTTCTCCCAATACTGCCAGCTTTTCGCGGTCGACCGACGGGGGCGGACAGCCGAGGGCCAATCCTGCTGCGTCGCGGAATAGTGTTTCGGCGGCTGCGAGGCGCTCCGATGGAGTGGTGGGCAACGCTCGCTGGGCGAGGGCGTTCCAGGGGTCAGCGCGGCGACGGTCGGCGAGTCCGCGGCCGAGCAAGGCGAGCCAAGCAAGGGCGGGAATGGCGGGTATGCCCACCAACAAAGGCATTGCGCCTTGGAGGGTTCTATTGGCGACGTGTGCGCTGCCGGGTGCGGGCAGGATGTCGTCCCCCAATGCGGCGACGTCGCGCCGTCGGTCGGTGGCGCCTCCTGCAAAACTTTCCAAGTCGCCGCCGACATCCCCCGGTGTGACGCGTACGCGGATGGGCGGCGTTTGGAGGGGCACATAGGCCTCGGCTTGGGGGTCAAAGACCGAAAAGGAAATGCCGGGAATTTCGAGCTCACCTTCGGTTTCGGGGACGATTGCCCGTCGGAACACGGCGCGGCTTCGAAGGCCTTCGGCGGTTGCTTTGGCTTCTACGGTGGGCGCGTCGTCGTAAACGCGAAAGCCGAGCCCTTCGGGCGCTGGCGGCAGCTGGAAGCCCGACAATACGCCGGCCCCGTCGATTTCGACGGTGAGCGTGAGGGATTCGCCTTGGGCGACGCGTCCGGCGCTCGGGGTCGCGCGCATGGAGAATTGGCCGACGAGTCCCGAAAAGTCGGCGGGACGGCCTTCCTCGGGCAAGGGGCGCACACGCACGGGCATCGGATTGGTCGCGAAGTTGGCCGTGCGGGTGCGATAGCGTCCGAAAAGGTCGACGGGACGGCGCCCGGTGCGAGGGTCGGCGGGCGCGGGCATGTCCGCCAACACGAGCGCCGGGGAGACGGTGTGCTCGCCGGGCGTTGTCGCGCGAAGGGGCAAGTACAAGTCGAGGACGGCCTCCTCTACGCCATTTACGAGGTTGGTGCGGTCATTTTGCTCGATTTCCGCCGATGGTTCGACGACAAAACCGGGTGTCTCGGGAGGCGTCCACCGAATATTGAGCGCCTCTTCGCGTCTTCGGAATGTTGCCTGAAACACTACGACTTCGCCCAAAAACGGCTCGCTGTCCGACAAACGCCCCACGACTTCGGCGCGCGCTTTTGCTTCTTCGGGCTGGTCCTGCACGACGATGCGCAGAGGCGGATTGCTGAGCTGCTCGCCATCGACGTTCAACTCGACGGGCCCGACTGTCCAGGCGCCTTTCTGGATGGCGGTGAGCTGAAAGCTATACCGCACCACGCGGGTGGCTTTGAGGCCCACGATGCTCGTGGATTGCCCTTGTCCCCGGTAGCGAACTTGCAGGCCGTCGCCCACGGTAATCCTCGGGACATCCGTAGCCTGACCGTCCACCACCTGAACCTCAAGCAAGACCGACTGACCGACGGTCATTTGGTCGGTCTCGACCTGCACTTGGAGGCGTGCGGCGAGTGCGGGATTGCACAACAGGAGGAGCATGAGGAGTAGAGGCATTACCAGTCCTTGTCGCCTGCTGTGCGCTGTCCGGCCACCACTTGTGGCTGGCCTTCTTCTACGCCATCCACCATGCGCGCGGCTTCTTCCGCCGACATTGTAGATGTGCCTTTGCGTGCGCCGGTCGTTGTCGCGGGGTCTTCTGCGGGCGAACCCGGCTCCCCAGCCGCTTGTACTGGCGCGTCTTCGCCTGGCGCGCCGGTGTCTTGGGCTTCTGCAGGCGCATCGCGGCGTCCATCGAGGGAGTCCGGTCCTTGGGCCTCTCCTTGTTGTTCGCCTTGCTGCTGCTCGCCTTGCTGCTGCTCGCCTTGCTGCTGCTCGCCTTGCTGCTGCTCGCCTTGCT
>CAZCUX010000015.1:0-106104 GCA_964502005.1 uncultured Enterobacterales bacterium | reverse complement strand
TCGCCTTGCTGCTGCTCGCCTTGCTGCTGCTCGCCTTGCTGCTGCTCGCCTTGCTGCTGCTCGCCCTGCTGCTGCTCGCCTTGCTGCTGCTCGCCTTGCTGCTGCTCCGGCGGCGGTTGGTTCAAGCGGCGGGCGATTTCTTGCTCGACCAATCCGGCGTTTTTTTCGGCAGAGGCGTGGTCGGGGGCGTCTTGCAGCACGCGGCGCCAGTCTTCCACCGCGCGGGTGAGGCGCCCGGCTTGATAGGCCGCATGGCCTGCGTTGTAACGAGCGCGTTGGCGTTGGGCGGGGTCCAGGCTGCGTTCCGCAACACCGGTGAGCACGTCATGGGCTTCGGCGGCCCGTTCTGCGCGCAACAGCGCGAGGCCAAGCTGCTCGGCCACGGTGAGGTCGTCGGGGTGGGATGCTTGTTCGGCAATCCAATGCGCGACGTCTTCCTCCGCGCCGGCCTGTGCGGCGGGGGAAGCGAGCGCAACCCACAACAGGGCCAACATTGCGCCCGGCAGTCGAAGAGGACCAGGACGCAACAGGGAGCCAACCGCCAGCATCAACACCGCCAACGACAAGGGCCAGGCAAAACGTTCATCCCACAATCGTTCTCGACGGATGCCCTGCTCCGCGCCCTGCAAGCGCCCACGGATTTCGTCGACATAAATCCCCTCGATATCCCGGCTTCCACCACCGGAGCGCACGTAGGCGCCATGGCCGATGCGGGCGATGTCTTGCAACAGCGCTTCGTCGAGACGGCTCATGACCACATTCCCGGAGCGGTCCTTTTTGAAGCCGCCTTTCTCCATCGGAATCGGCGCGCCGTCGGTGGTTCCGATGCCGATGGTGTAGAGGTGCACGCCGGCTTCCCACGCTGCTTCGGCGGCTTCTCTTGCATTTCCTTCGTGGTCTTCGCCGTCGGAGATGAGCAAGATGGCGCGGTCAGCGGCACCTTGGGGGCCGAGGAGGGTGACAGCCATCGACAACGCGGCGCCGATGTCGGAGCCTTGGGCCACCAATGTAGCCGCGCTGCTGTCGCGGACTTGGTGCCGCAGCACGCTGTAATCGAGGGTGAGTGGCATGCGGGGATACGCGCCGCCCGCGAAGACGACGAGGCCAACGCGGTCGCCGGACAGCAAGCCGGTGAGGTCAAAAACCTCTCGCTGTGCCCGTTCCATGCGATTGGGCGAAACATCGGTCGCATTCATGGAACGGCTGACATCCAGCACCACCACGAGGTCCAAGCCTTCGCGCTTCAACTCTTGCCAACGAAAGCCCCACCGCGGTTGGGCCAATGCAAGCACGCACAGCACCATCGCGCCAAACCAAAGCAACAGGCGGGTGCGATGAATCGAGAGCGCGTTGCGGCTCACCCGCTCGGAAGCGAGCGCACCCAGGCGCGCGAGCAGGGTTTTGCGTCGCCGCATCGCCGCCCACAGCAACAACGCCACCACGGGAGCGGCCCACAAAAGTTGCAAGCCGGCCGGCCAACCCCAGCTCATGGCAATCTCCGCAGCCACGTTTGGGCAAGCACTTGTTGTACAACGAGAAGCAACATGCCCACGAGCAGAGGCCCATGGTAGCGCTCGTCGCGGTGGACGAACTCGCTGACCTCGGCGGTGGATTTCTCCAACTCGTCGATTTTGTCATACACTTCGACCAACGACTTTGTATCATCGGCCCTGAAGTACGCCGCATCGGTCAAGCGGGCGATTTCTTTGAGCGTCGGTTCGTCGAGGTCGGAGCCACGGGAAATCATGCCGAATGGTCCAGAACGTCCTCCAGCGGCTCCCATTCCGATGGTGTAGACCTTGATTCCGAGGGCGCTGGCGGCGGCTGCGGCGTCCAGAGGGTCGAGGCCGGCGGTTTTGCGTCCATCGGTCACCAATATCACCACTTTGGACGGCGCCACCAGCTCTTTCATGTGTTTGCAGGCCACGGCGATGGCGTCGCCCAACGCGGTCGATTTGCCCGCCGTGCCGATGTCGACCAGAGACAAAAATGCGTTCATGGCGCGGTGGTCGGTGGTGAGGGGAACCTGCGTGAACGCGACATCTCCGAAGACCACGAGCCCGATTCGGTCGTCGGGTCGTCCTTCAATAAATTGTGCGATGACTTGCTTCGCTGCGGCGATGCGGGACACCCGACGACGCCCAATGGTGTAGTCCTCCTCCTCCATCGAGCCAGAGGTGTCGAGAACCATCAGAATATCGATGCCTTCTCGCTCTACTACGCGCTCCCGGTCGACATGCTGGGGACGCGCCAAGGCGACGACCAAGGCGACCAGCGCCAGCGACAACAAGGCTTCGGGTAGCCACGCGACACGTTGCCGCAAGGTGGGTTGCGCGAGCGACAACGCAAACGACGACCACGCCAAGCGCGGCTGACGGGACAACCACGGCAACACAAACACGACCGGCGCGAGCAGCAGCCAGGCGGGCGTGCCAAACTCCATTCCCCAGAACTCAAACATCCGACGCCTCCGCGGAGGACGCGGGCGCAGACGCGGGCGCAGACGCGGGCATCAACGCGTTGACGACCGCCAAGAAGTCGGCTTCGAGTGCGTCGAAGAACCCCGTGCCGCCGCCCTCACGGGCAAACTTGAGGCGGTCGGTGGCATCCAATACCCGCGCGAGCTGAATGCGCAGGCTCGGGGCCAACAGACCCTCTTGCTCCATCCAGCCGAGAATCTCGTTGGTGGTGCGCGCCGTCGCAGGGTACGCGGTGACCGCCTCGACATATTCACGAAGGATGCGGGACAAGGCGAGCGCGAGCGCGTGGTCGTCCAAGCTGGATGCCCTTGCAGCCGCCCAGGCGGCCCGTGCAGCCACATCGGAAGGCACGGGTGGGGGTGGGGGCGCTGGACGTCGGCTGCGCCACCAGATGGCGCCTGCGAGCCCTGCAAGCAATGCAGCCGAAGTAAGTCCGATTATCCAGGGTGTTGGGTCGGGGGGAGGCGGTGGGGGTGGCGTTTCTACGTCGGCGAGCTCGCCGGTTTTGGGTCCGTCGACGCCAATGTCAACGAAAAGAGGCGCCGGCTCTATCGTTCGCTCTTGGTCGCCCGGACCATGGGCCACCACCGGAGCCATGCCGATGACGTAGCTGCCGTCGTCGCCAGAGAGCGAGAATCGTGCGACGGTGCGGGTTCGCGTGCCAACCAGAGACGGTCCATCGATGGCGCCCGGCTGGACGGTCAAGCCTTCGCCTACGGGTGCGGACACGTCGAGGGTCCAGCCGTCGGTTTGCCAAACACGGACTTCGACTTCGACGGGAGAACCCGTTGGGACGTGCGTTTCCGCAACCCATAGCTCTACATCGACGGGTGGGGCAGCCAACGGGGGCAACGAAGGCGGCCCAGAGCACGCCGTCATCAACAACAACAAACTTGCTCTCACCGGCCCATCTCCATTTCGCGGAAGTGACCCAGCAAACGATGGAACGGGTCTTCGTCGGTTGCGACCGCCGTACAACGAACTCCCGCGCGCCGGATTCGGTCGACCCGCTCCTTCACCGGTTCCTTGGCACGCAAACGGCTGGCGTCAACCAGCTGGCGGCGGCCTGTTTCCGCATCTTCGAGCTCTACGAGTCCGATTCCCGCGGGAATCGCGGCTTCGAGGGGGTCGTGTACCAAAAAGCCGTGAACTTGGTGCCGCTGGGCCAAGATGCCCATCGTCCGAAATGCCTCCGGGCGAGCGACAAAGTCCGACAATACGCAGACGACGGCGCGCCGCTTGAGTGTGCGGTGGACCCGTTCCAGCGCTGTTTCGAGGTTTGTGCCGCGGCGGGTCGGCGGGGGCGCATACGCTGTTCGCAACACTTGCCATGCGTGGCCGCGGGCGCGACGCGGGGGCAGGTGGTGCTCGATTTGCTCGGTGAACGCAAGCATCCCGACGCGGTCTCCATTCGCGATGCCCGCCCACGCGAGAGCGCCGGCCACACGGGCCAACTGGAGCCGCTTGTCGGTGCGACCATCCCGCCCGCCGCCGCCAAAACGCATCGAGCCGGAGATGTCCAATACCAAAAGCAGGGTGAGCTCTCGTTCTTCCCGAAACTGTTTGACGAATGGCTCGCCGGTGCGCGCCGTTACGTTCCAATCAATCCGTCGCACATCGTCGCCCGGCGTATACGGACGCACTTCTTCAAACTCCATGCCTTGTCCGCGAAACGCGCTGCGGTACTCGCCCGCAAACGGGCTGTCTACGCGGCGCTGGAGCAGCACTTGGAGTCGACGGATTTGGACCAGCTCGTCGGGGGTGAGCATGTGCAACACTCGTGACCAAAAGGGTTCAGGGCGTACGCACGTTCGCGAAGACTTCTTTGATGACGTCCTCCACCGACATTCCATCGGCTTCGGCTTCATACGTCAGCAAGATGCGATGCCGCAAAACATCGGGACCAACGGCCTTCACGTCGTCTGGTGTGACATACCCACGACCGAGCAGGAACGCTTGTGCCCGCGCTGCTTTGAACAACGCGATGCTCGCCCGCGGACTGGCGCCAAACTGGACGAGGCGACCGAGGCGGCCCTCCCCACCGGGACGGGTGGCCTGCACCACATCTACGATGTAGTCAGCGATGACACCCTCCATGCGCACCATGTCGACCACACGGCGAAGCGTCTCTAGCTCCTCTACGCCCGCCCTCGGCTGCACAGTCGGCGCAGGAAGCGCGGAACGCTCTAGGATTTCCCGCTCTTCATTTCGTGTGGGGTAGCCCAGCACCACTTTGAACATAAAGCGGTCGGCTTGCGCTTCGGGCAGGGTGTAGGTTCCTTCTTGCTCCACCGGATTTTGGGTGGCGAGTACGAGAAACGGCGAAGGCAGAAGGTGCGTTTCTTCGCCGATGGTCACTTGCCGCTCTTGCATGGCCTCCAACAGCGCACTCTGCACCTTGGCGGGCGCACGATTGATTTCGTCCGCCAGCACGATGTTGGCGAATACGGGCCCTTTGTGGGTGGTGAACGCTTGGGTGCGCGGATTGTAAATCTGCGTGCCGATGACGTCGGCGGGCAGGAGGTCGGGTGTGAACTGGATGCGATGAAACGACAGGTTTAGGGCATCTGCAAGCGTTCGCACTGTGAGGGTTTTGGCCAAGCCCGGCACGCCTTCGAGGAGGACGTGACCGTTGCACAAAAATCCCATGAGCAGGCGGTCGACCATACGGGTCTGCCCCACCAACACCCGCCCGACTTCCTCCCGAATGGACTGGACCAATGGGTGAACGTCTCGGACGTGAGCTTCAATGTCTGCTATCGAAGGGCGCCGTTCCACCGTGATTCTCCGTGAGCCGTAAGGAATACCACCGAATGTGGTAAGATAGCGGGCGATGGTCGAATGCACTTCGACCTGAAGTCTGGCTGCAGTCCGCCGATACACAGCGCCACGCAGCGACTTGCTCCCCAACCTGAACTGGTTGACCCAAGGGCGTCGTGCAGAATGCACCGATGCACGATGGCACACCCAGCAGGGTAGGAGGCGACGGCCCGAGGTAACCACCTAGAACGGACCGCCAACCGTCGGTTCTGTGCAGATTTATACTCACTCGAACATCTTTCGCTTGACAGCACCCGTACCGGCGCGCATAGCATCCCGCGCTTTCAATTGCGGACGGAGACCTTTCATGGCTGGCTCCAGCACCCCTACCTCCCCTTCCTCGACCCCCAGCACCGACCTCCCGCCGGACGAATACCTCACCAAAGACGAGGTTCTCGTGCTTTGGGGGGTGGTGCAGGAACGAATCAATGCGTTGATGGCCAATGGCCGCGACGCTGTCGCAAACCTCACCGAAGACCGTGAACAAGAAGCCGACGCCATCGACGTTGCGTCCAGCGAGTCCGACCGCGAGTTCGTATTGCGGCTGGCAGGACGTGAACGGTTGATGCTGCACAAGCTCAAGCATGCCCTTGAACGCATGGAAGAGGGCGAGTACGGCGTCTGTGAGTCCTGCGGAGAGAACATCACGTTCAAGCGTCTGCTGGTGCGGCCCGTCGCGACCCAGTGCATCGACTGCAAAACCCAAGCCGAACAGCTTGAGAGCGGTCGGCGCACCTGATTCGCCGATCCTCACCCGTTTGCTTGGACAACCGCCGTACCAACGCCCCGCTCGCACTTGCGCAGCGGGGCTTTGCTACGGCGGGGTTTTGTCGCGACGGGGTTTTGTCGCGACGGGATTTTGTCGCGGCGGGGTTTTGTGCCGCACCCTCCAACCGGATGAATGCCTGCCAGCGAAGCACACGTCGTCGAGATTTCTCCCGGACGACCGGCGCTTCGCCTCTGCAGCACCCACGGTGTCTACAGCTGCTACGTTCCGCCGTCTTCCACACGCGGCCCTGCGGGACACGCGATGTTGCTTGCGGCGATAAGACAAGAGCAGCGGTGAGCGCGTGCGTTTGGGGAGCAAAGCCGGGGCCCGCCCCCACGAAGGACGCACGCGTTCTCTGGCGCACGAGCTGGGCGCGGGACTAACTGGTCAGCCGGTCCCAAAAGTCGCGCAGGAAGCCTTTTTCTGCAACTCGAGCGTCCTGCAATTCGGCCAGCTTTCGAATCAGCTTCTCTTCTTCGGCGGTCAGGCGCGTGGGCACCTGCACGATGAGCTGCACGCGCTGGTCGCCGCGACCCCGACGACCACCGGGGCGTGGCGCACCCTGGCCTGGAAGCGAAATGACGCGACCCGAGGGCGTTCCGGGCGGAACCACCAGCTTGGCGTTGCCGTCTACCGTAGGCACGGTGAGCTCGGCCCCCAAACAGGCTTGGGGGAAGCTGATGGGCACTTCACACAGGATGTCATCGCCATTCCGCATGAAGAACTCGTGCTCGCCTACCTCAAGGTGGACGATGAGGTCTCCGGGGGGCGCTCCTTTGTCGCCATCATGCCCCTTGCCCGGCACCCGCAGGCCTTGGCCGGTGTTCATGCCCGCAGGCACCGGCACCGTGATGGACTCCACTTCGCGCACCCGACCATGGCCCGAGCAATCGCGGCAGGGGTCTTGAATGACCGACCCCCGCCCATGGCAATGGGGACAAGTGGTTTGCACGCGGAAAAAGAGCTGCGCTTGCACCACTTGGCCAGCGCCCCCGCATGTCGGACAGGTGGCCGGCTTGGAGCCTGGCTCTGCACCATCACCATCGCAGCGACCGCACAGGACTTCGCGCGGCAAGTCGACCTGCTTCTTGACCCCATGGACCGCTTCCAAGAAGTCGAGCTGTAGGGCAATCTGGAGGTTTGCGCCGCGCCGCAACCGCGGACCGCCCCCACCACCTCGACGGCCTTGACCGCCTGAGAATCCAAACAGGTCGCCGAACAGGTCGCCGAACTGGCTGAAAATCTCCTCGGCATCGTGGAAGCCTGGGTTGACGCCCTGCCCCTTCAAGCCCGCATGGCCAAAACGGTCATAGGTTTGCCGCTTTTGCGCGTCGCTCAATACCGCGTAGGCTTCGCTGGCCTCTTTGAACAGCGCCTCCGCTTCCGCGTTGTCGGGGTTGCGGTCGGGATGGTACTGCAGCGCGAGCTTTCGATAGGCCTTCTTGATGGTGCCATCGTCAGCATCCTTTGGAACGCCAAGGACTTCGTAGTAGTCGCGCGGTTGGGACATTGGGGCTCCAGGCGGAGGACCCGGCGGAGACGGACCGCAGGGCAAGTTCGGGCAAGTGCCCTTGGGAAACATTCAAGTCAAGGCAGAAACAGCGAACCGCCCCGTCGACATCGACCGGGTGAAACTCCCGTTCGGTGCCGATGGGGCGGGAAACGAGGGGACCGCTTAGGCCTCTTCGTAGTCCACGTCGATGATGTCGTCGTCGGCACCGCCGGCATTGGCGCCGCCAGGAGCCGCACCTGCACCCGCATCGTTGCCGGGCTTGTAGGCAGCCTCGGCGAGCTTGTGAGAGGCCTGGGTCAACGAATCAAACGCAGACTTGAGCGAGTCGAGGTTGTCGGAGTCGAGCGCGTCCCGTGCAACCTTGAGCTCGGCTTCCACACCTGCAACTTCCGAAGCCGGCAACTTGTCGCGGTTTTCGGAGAGCATCTTGTCGGTTTGGTAGACGAGGTTGTCGAGGTTGTTGCGGGCCTCGATAATCTGCCGACGGGCCTGGTCGCTGGCTTCGTTGGCTTCGGCTTCCTTCACCAACTTGTCCACGTCGTCCTTCGACAGACCGCTGGAGCTGGTGATGGTAATCTTCTGCTCCTTGCCGGTGGCCTTGTCCTTGGCCGAGACATTCAAGATGCCGTTGGCGTCGATGTCGAAGGTGACTTCCACCTGGGGCACACCACGGGGGGCGGCAGGAATACCGTCCAGGCGGAAGGTGCCGAGCGCACGGTTCTGCTTGGCCATCGGGCGCTCACCCTGGTGCACCTGCACATCCACCGCCGTCTGGTTGTCGGCGGCCGTGCTGAACACTTCCGACTTCCGGGTGGGGATGGTGGTGTTGCGGGGGATGAGCACGGTCATCACGCCGCCGAGGGTCTCGATGCCGAGGGACAAGGGGGTGACGTCAAGGAGGAGGAGGTCCTTCACGTCGCCGGAGAGCACGCCGCCTTGGATGGCCGCACCCACCGCGACCACTTCGTCGGGGTTGACGGAGCGGTTCGGCTCTTTGCCAAACAGCGCCTTCACCTTCTGCTGGACGAGCGGAATGCGGGTGGAGCCGCCGACCAGAATGACTTCGTCGACTTCGGAGGGCTTGAGGCCCGCATCCTTGAGGGCCTGCCGGCACGGACCCAAGGTGCGCTCGATGACGGGGTCAATCATGCGCTCGAACTGCGCACGCGACAACGAAGTGACCAAGTGCTTGGGACCGGAAGCGTCGGCGGTGAGGTACGGAAGGTTGACTTCCGAGCTCTGTGCGGTGGACAGCTCAATCTTGGTCTTCTCGGCGGCATCCTTGAGGCGCTGGAGGACCATCTTGTCGCCGCTGATGTCGATGCCGTTTTCGCGCTTGAACTCGGCCGTCATCCAGTCGATGAGGACCTGGTCGACGTCGTCGCCGCCGAGGTGGGTGTCGCCGTTGGTGGACTTGACCTCCACCACGCTGTCGCCCACTTCTAGGATCGAGATGTCGAAGGTGCCGCCGCCGAAGTCGTACACAGCGACCACTTCGTCGTTCTTCTTGTCGAGACCGTACGCAAGTGCAGCGGCGGTGGGCTCGTTGATGATGCGCTTGACCTCAAGGCCTGCAATCTTGCCGGCATCCTTGGTGGCCTGGCGCTGCGCGTCGTTGAAGTAGGCGGGAACCGTGATGACCGCTTCGGTGACGGTTTCGCCGAGATACCGCTCGGCTTCGCGCTTCAACTTTTGGAGCACCATTGCCGAGATTTCGGGAGGCGAGAAGAGCTTGTCGTCGACCTTCACGCGGGGAAGGCCGTCGCTGCCGCGAACGACGTGGTATGCCATGCGGTTGACTTCGGAGCCCGCTTCGTCGTAGCGACGGCCCATGAACCGCTTGATGGAGGCCACAGTGCGGGTGGGGTTGGTGATGGCCTGGCGCTTGGCCACGGCGCCCACGAGGCGTTCACCATCTTTCGCGAAGCCGATGACGGAGGGCGTGGTGCGGCCGCCTTCTTCGTTCACGATGACAGTGGGCTTGTCGCCTTCCATGATGGAGACGACCGAGTTGGTGGTTCCAAGGTCGATACCGATGATCTTGCCCATGACGGTCTCCTGACAGGTCTGCGTGGACGAGTGGGTCCTGCGACCAGGTGGGGATGTTCGTAGGAAGGACGGCCCATAAGGCTCGCCCGAACCGGTGCGCCCGCACCAAAGAGAACAGGCACGCGGACGCTCTTTTCGTGTGACCCCCAGCCTGGGGTCCCCGTTCGGCGGCATAGGTAATCGCAACTTTTGCCAGGGCAAGAGGGAGAGAGCCATCGAATGAGATTCCGTGCAAATTCGTGGCTGCACCCCCGTCGGCGCAGCCTCGCTTCCCGCCGAGACCACGCGACAGAGATCTTCTTTGCCCCCGCCTCCAGGAATCGCCAGGCCGTTTCATTACACCCTTGGCCCACCGTCACGCGCGCTTCGACAAAACGCCACGCGGTGAAGTTGGGAAAGTTTGGGCTGTGCGGTTGACTCCCGGTCGCGCGTGCCTATCCGTGCCTCGCTCGCGGAGAAGGACACGGAGACGGTGCACGCACCCCTCCCGCCGAGGCCACTGCGAAGTCGCTTCCTGCCCTTCTCCCGCTCTCACCTGCGGCGCCCGCAAACGGCCCGCAAACGCACACTCTGGGGAACGCCCAACGGGCTCCCCCACACCATCGACGGCCCGTTACTCCCACACGGGCCACCGGAGGGAAAATGAAGTTCCGCCCCCTGTATGACCGGGTTCTCGTGAAGCGCGTCCAGGCCGAGGAGCGCACCTCCAGCGGCCTCATCCTCCCCGATTCCGCCAAGGAAAAGCCCCTGGAGGCTGAAGTCGTTGCCGTTGGAAATGGCAAGCGGCTGGACGACGGCTCCCACCGCGAAGTCTCCGTGAAGCCCGGCGACCGCGTGATTTTCGGCAAGTACACTGGCGACGAAGTGAAGCTGGATGGCGTCGAGCACATCATCCTCTCTGAGTCCGACATCCTTGCGGTGGTTGAGCGCGGCTGAGCCGTCTCCCCCGTCGAACCCAACGATACTGTCAACCTGATTATTTGCTCCAGGAGGCCACCATGGCTGCCAAGGACATCAGCTTTCGCGAGAACGCTTCCAAAGACGTGCTGAAGGGTGTCACCACCCTCGCCGCCGCGGTGAAGGTCACCCTCGGCCCGAAAGGCCGTAACGTCGTCATCAACAAGAGCTTCGGCGCCCCCGTCATCACCAAGGACGGTGTAACGGTCGCCAAAGAAATCGAGTTGAAGAACAAGATTCAAAACATCGGCGCGCAGATGGTCAAGGAAGTCGCTTCCAAGACCAACGATGTGGCCGGCGATGGCACCACCACCGCTACCGTTTTGGCCGAAGCCATCTACAAGCATGGCGCCAAGATGGTCGCAGCGGGCGCCAACCCGATGGACCTCAAGGCCGGTATCGACCTCGGCGTGTCGGCTGTCATCGGCGCCCTTCACGGCTTGTCCCGCTCGATTGACGAAGACCCCGCTGCGGTCGCGCGCGTTGGCACCATCTCGGCCAACGGCGATGAAGAAGTGGGCTCCATCCTCTCCGAAGCGATGGCAAAGATTGGTCAAGACGGCGTCATCACCGTCGAGGAAGCCAAGGGCCTCCAGACCGAGCTTGAAATCGTCGAAGGCATGCAGTTCGACCGCGGCTACCTCTCGCCGTACTTCGTCACCGACGCCGACCGTATGGAAGCGGTGCTCGAAAACGCGCTCGTGCTCATCCACGAGAAGAAGATTTCCGCGATGAAAGACCTCCTCCCCGTTCTGGAGAAGGTCCACGGCGCCGGCAAGCCCCTGCTCATCCTCGCCGAAGATGTCGATGGTGACGCACTCGCTACCCTCGTCGTCAACAAGCTTCGCGGCAACATGAACGTGGTGGCCGTCAAGGCGCCGGGCTTCGGCGACCGCCGCAAGGCCATGCTAGAAGACATCGCCATCCTCACCGGTGGTCGCGCCATCATGGAAGACCTCGGCATCAAGCTGGACACCCTCCAGCTCTCCGACCTCGGCAAGGCCGGCCGCATCGTCATCACGAAGGACAACACCACCATCGTGAAGGGCGAAGGCTCCCGCGACGGCGTGCGTGCCCGCGTCAAGCAAATCCGCGCGCAAATCCGCGACACCACGTCCGACTACGACCGTGAGAAGCTCCAAGAGCGCCTCGCCAAGCTCGTCGGCGGTGTGGCCGTCATCCATGTCGGCGCTGCGACCGAAGTGGAAATGAAGGAAAAGAAGGCTCGCGTAGAAGACGCGCTCAACGCGACCCGCGCTGCGATTGAAGAAGGCGTGGTGCCCGGTGGCGGTGTCGCTCTCGTCCGCAGCCTCTCCGCTCTCGACGGCGTGCAGGCCTCCGGCGATGTGGCCTTCGGCGTACAAATCGTGCGCGATGCCATCCAGGAGCCCATCCGTGCAATCGCTGCCAACGGCGGCGTCGACGGCAGCCTCGTGGTGAACAAGGTCCGCAGCGGCTCCGGTGCGTTCGGCTACAACGCCGCCACCGACACCTACGGCGACCTCTACGAGATGGGCGTCATCGACCCCACCAAGGTCGTGCGCACCGCTCTCCAGAACGCGGCCAGCGTGGCGGGCTTGTTGCTCACCACCGAAGCCGTCATCGCCCAGAAGCCCGAGAAGCCTTCGGCCGGTGGCGGCGGCGGCGACGACATGGGCGGCATGGGCGGCATGGGCGGCATGGGCGGCATGGGCGGCATGATGTGAGCTTCGGCTCGCCCCTGCGCGCGCCCGCAGAGCTTCGGCTTTGCGGGCGCGTCTGCTTTGGGAACTTGCGGCGCGCCTGACCCACACCACACGCCAATCTGTTCCACACCGGCTACGGTGTCCTCACCCACGAAAGGTGATTCGAATGTCCCACGGAATCGAAACCAGCCGCCACGAAGAAGCATGGGTGGTGCGTATCAACCGTCCCGACCGCCGCAATGCGCTGTCTGGCGACACCTGGACGGCATTTCGCGACGCAGTTCTCGCAGCCCCGACCGACGCGCGCGCAATTATCGTGACCGGTTCGGAACGAACGTTTTCCGCGGGTATGGACCTCAAGCTCGACAATCCCTTGTTGCCCCGCGTTGGCGGGCTCGTCGCCGCGCAAGACGCCGATGGGCTCCGTGCGCTTATTCAAGAGCTCAAGGCCTGCCTTGCGCCACTCCGTGCTGCGCGCGTTCCAACCATCGCGGCCATCGAAGGCCATTGTTTGGGGGCAGGCCTCGAAATCGCCCTCCATTGTGATGTGCGCATCGCCTCGGACTCCGCCATTTTCTCGATGCCAGAGCCTCGCTTGGGATTTGTCGCCGATGTCGGCGGCACCACGCTCTTGCGCCGGCTCGTTGGTCCGGGGCGTGCGTCCTGGCTGATTGCGAGCGGTCGCACCATCGATACCGCAATGGCTCTCCAGTGGGGCCTCGTGGAAGAACGCTGCGACCGCGGCTATGCGCTTACCCACGCCCACCGCTTTGCGCACGACGCCGCGCACGGCGGCCCCGTGTCCACTGCAGCGTCGCTGCGCCTCCTCCGCGACGACCCCGCCGACCTCGCCCCCGCCCTCCACCGGGAAACCGAAGCGGGCGTCGAGGCGCTGCTGGCAGGTGAGGTCGTCGAGGCGCTCGCCGCTTCCGCCGAGCATCGCACGCCTGCCTGGATGCACAAGCGGTAGCTCCGCGGGCCATCGCGACCCCGCGGCACGCTTCCGGTCACCAAGCCGTCGCACCTTGGCCCTACGATGAAAACGCCGTGGCTGTAACCCCTTTGGGTGTCGCAAGACGGGCGTTGTAGCGAACATGCGGCGGGTCCAGCGGCGCACACGTTGCCCCATGCGGGACCCATTTGCGAATCTGCGCACCGGATTGCCTTGCCAAGCCCCGTCCACCGGTGAGGTTCGACGCTTGACAGGATACAAGGGGGCGTTCTGTTTGCCCCTGGATTGCCGATGTCCCTCCCGAACCGTCGCCAACGCTTGCAGGCGTGGGTCCTCGACCTCCTCGCCAACGGCGGAGCAATCCGAATTCTGGCCAGCCTGCTGTCCGGTGTGGCGCTGGTCTTCATTTCCGCGCCCGCGAACATCGCGTGGATGCATTGGTTTTCGTTTGTACCGATGCTGTGGGCGCTGCGTCCCGGCGAGAATCGAAAAAACGGAGTCATCGCCTGGATGGGCGGTTGGCTCGCGATTTTTATTCTCTATTTTTGGCTTATCGAGACCATCATTCGGTTCAGCAACGTGCCTTGGGTGCTGGCGTTCGCCGCCCACCTATTGTTCACCACGCTGTTTTCGCTGCCCTATCTTGTCCTGGGCCGCCTCGTACATTGGTTTCGTGACCGCTTTGGCTGGGCGTGGACCCTCGCCGTGCCCCTCCTCTGGGTCAGCATGGAGATGGTGCCGTCGTTATTCCCATATTACCACGGCGTCAGTCAATATCGAAATCCGTACACATGGCAGCTGGCAAGTGTTTTTGGTGTAACCAGTCTTACATTTTTGGTGTGGTGGTGTAACGCTGTTTTGGTCGAGTTTGTCTACCAAAAACAAGCGGGCGGACCATTGCCTTGGCGCTCTTTCGCTGCGGTGGGGCTATCGCTCGTAGGAACCGTCACCTTCGGTGTCTGGCGCCACGGCGACATCGAGGCCACGTTGGCCGAAGCGCCCGTTTTGCGCACCGCGATTCTCCAACAAAACGTGTCGATGGAGCAGCGCCTTCACGAAGACGCCGCGACCACCCTCGTCGCGTGGGTCGAGACCACGCGCGCGGTGCTGCCCGACCACCCCGACCTCGTCATCTGGCCCGAGGGCGCGCTGCCGTTCAATCCCGACGACACCCGAAAGGCGCGTTTTTTGGGCAACCTGTCGCCCAAAGAGTTCTTCTCGGCCTGGACCATCAAGCACAACTTCCACTTGCTGATTGGCGGCGGAACGTGGGAGCCCACTGAGCTTCCCGACGGAAGCCATACCGTCATTAGCTACAACTCCGCCTACGCATACAACCGAAAAGGCGAACTCATCGGCCGTTACGACAAGATGATCCCGCTGCCCTTCGGTGAATACATCCCCGGCGCGGAGTGGTTCCCTTGGCTCGCGAACCAGATTCAAGGGGTCGGCAACTTCCGCGCAGGCGAAGCGCCTACCGTCTTTCACGGCGAAACGGCGGACGGCTTCCCCTATTCGTATTCGGTGCCCATCTGCTACGAAGCCATCTTGACCACGCCGATGTGGTGGCTCTATGAAGGCACCGAAGACAAACCCGTCGATTTGTTTGTGGTCATCACCAACGACGCGTGGTTCGGCGACACCGCGTCCCCCCACCAACACGCGATGCTCACCACTGTGCAGGCCATGCAGTTTGGCCGGCCGATGGTTCGGTTGGCGTATACGGGTGTGAGCTGGGTAGTTGAGCCCCATGGCGACATCCGCGGCGAGACCGAGCCATTCACCGATGTCACCCGCATCGAACCGGTACGGATGGCGACCATTCCTACGATTTATGTCGCGGGTGGCTGGGTCTTTCCCTGGCTATGTATCGGCGCCTGTGGCACCCTCCTCGTCGTAGGGCGGCGCCGGGCCGTCGCCTGATTTTTCCCGCGTCCTTGTCACATCCTGGCTCTCCCGACGTATCTCCCCGCCGAGTGGTGCTGGTGCCCTCGCCGGGTTGGAGCGCGAACTGTCTCGCTACCTCCCCGATTCCGAAACGACGGGTCCTTCGGACGAGTCCCTTATGCAGCGCGTGCAAGCCGGGAATGCGGAGGCGTTTGAGATGCTGTTTGGGCGCTACGAGCGCTCGATATACAGCTTCCTCGTCCGTCGCACCGGTGACCGCGATGCTGCGTCCGAGCTGTTTCAAGACACCTTCCTCAAGGTCTGGCGCGCACGGTCCAGCTGGGACAGCAGCCGCCCGGTGAAGCCGTGGCTGTTTGGCATCGCCGCCAACGCCGCCGCCGACCACGGCCGGCGCCGCCAACGCCGCCCCACCGCCGTTGTGCTCGAAGACTGGGACGCCCCCGTCGCTCCCACCAACGAGCAAACGGACGCTCGCCTCATGCTCGAGCGCGGCCTGGTCGAGATGCCCGAGAGTCTGCGGGAGGCGTTTCTCCTTGGCGCGGTCCATGGGCTTGACCACCAAGAAGTCGCCGAAACCCTCGCAATCACGCCCGACAACGCGCGGGCGCGCGTCAGCCGCGGACGCGCTTGGCTGCGTCGCTTCTTCGGAGGCGACGAATGACCCACGATTGCACCTATACACAGGCCGTGCTCACCGGAGACGCTCCACAGCCGCGTGACCGCGGCGCCTTCGATGCCGGAATGGTGGCGTGTAAAGATTGCAAGGCGCTATTTGATGCACTGAATGACATTCAGTGTCTCGCCGAGACCTTGCCGCCATTGGCTGTCCCGCCCGCGCTCTCCCAAAAGACCCTCGCGGCCGTGCGCGCCGAGATGCGTCCCAAGCGACGCTGGGCGCCAGTGCTCTCGTTGGTGGTCGCCGCGGCCGCTGCGTGGGCCGTCTGGGTCGACACACCGCCCGCACCCGCGCCGGCCGAGCGCTTGGTCGCCCGCGGGAGTGACCTCGCGCCTCCCCACATCGCCCTCAAGGTCGCGGTCGACGAAGGCAACGGCCTCCAACGCCACCGCCGCGACACCGCCTACGCACCCGGCACCGCCGTTCGCTTCCGCGTCGACCTCGACCGCCCGGCCAACGTCGTGCTCTTGCGGGTCGATACAGCAGGCGCCGCGGTCGTCGTCTCCCACCCCTTGCCCGAAGGGGAGCACGATATCCAGCTCGGAAGTGCGCCCTTGTCGTGGAACATCGAGGCCAACGATGCCGACGCGCAGTTTGTGGTGCTTGCGGCACCGCCCGATGCCGCGCTCGACGACTCCCTCTCGCGCGTGCAGCCATTTTCGGGCGCGGACGAAGAAGCGTCCGTCTGCGCCGTCTTCGCACACCTTGGCTGCGACGAGCGCTTGCTGCGGGTGAAACGATGATGAACGCCGTATTGCCTTGGTTGGTGGCGGTGCCTGCTTGGGCGGGCGTCGCACCCGCGACCGAATCGAGCGACGCGGTGTGGGAGTCCCGTCGCGTGGCTGTGGTCATCGGCGTGCAGGACTATTCTGACCCCACGCTCCAAGGCTTGCGGTTCCCGGCCAAAGATGCCGCCGACCTCGGCGCGGTCCTCCGTGCCCCCAACATCGGCGGCTTTGACGAGGTCTTCGTCGTCTCCGGCGCCGCGGCCACCACCGCCGATGCCATTCGTCACGCCATTTCCGTCGCAACCGCCGACCTTCAGCGCGACGACACCTTCTTCCTTTACCTGTCCGGCCACGGCACACTCACGCTCGATGCGCGGGAAGGCAGTCGCTTGTGGTTTTTGCCCAGCGATAGCCGCCTCGATGCGCCCGAGTCCACGGGCATCGCGATTGCCGAGCTCGAAGCCATCGTCAATAGCCAGCCGGCGCGGCGGCGGGTGCTGGTCCTCGATACGTGTCACAATGGGCGCAATACCGGCAGCTTGGCGGGTCGCTCCGCCCTCAACGACCCCACGTCCCAGCTCCTCGCGGGCCTGCGGGGAGAAGCGCCTGCCCCGCGTGGTTTGCGGGCGGTTTCGGAAAGCGAAGCGCGGCTGTTCGCCGCCCAATACCACCAGCCAGCGATGGAAGACCCCGCGCTCGAAAACGGCGTCTACACCCACTTCCTCATCGACGCCCTCACCACGGGTCGCGCAGAGGCCGACCTCGACCGCGACGGCCTCGTCGATGTCGCAGAAGCCCACGACCACGCCCGTGACCACACCATTCAGCACACCGGCGGAATGCAGGTGCCACGGGCGGAATACCGCATCGTCGGTCACGAAGAAATCTACCTCGCCGGCGACCCCTCTCGTCGCGACTCCGCCGAACAGGCGCTCATTACCGCTTGCGACGAAGTGCTCGCCAAGGCACGCCTGTGGGTGGATGGGCAGCCGCGGGGTGTGATGCCGGGCCTCACGCCCGTCGACCCTGGGCGACACCGCATCGAGCTGCAAGATGGGGATGGCCGCACGCTCGCCAAGCAGACGGTCTACCTCGATGCAGGCGAGAACCTCTCGGTCGAGACCCTCCTCGACGCCGACCGGCAGTCACGTCTGGGCCTTGTGGTTGGCGCGGTCGCACAAACGGGCGAAGCGAGCCCCTGGTTTCACCCGGTCTCCCCCGAGCTGGAGCTGCAATGGCTCGACCCCGTGTCCTTTCATCCCGCGTTTCGTGCGGCGCTGCATGTGCGCGGCGGGGGCTGGCGGGGCACGGTCGCAGAGCAAGCCGATGATGTTGGCGCGCTGCCGGTTTCGGCGGGAAGTGCGGGAATCGGGGCCAGCTTGGGGGGCAGGTGGCGCAACCTCAGCCTTGGTCCCGAGGTGGAGTTGTTGGTTCCCTGGCGGATTTATGAAGATTATAGCGACATCACCCAAGCGATGCCCCAGTCCCACCGACAGGCGCAGGTGACGCCCGCTGCCGGGCTTCGCTTGCTGTGGACGCCCACGTTGGGCCAACAATCGTGGACAGTGCGGATCGACAGCCGACAAACCTCGGTATTGGTCGATACAAGCCGGCTTCCGATGTGGCACCATTCGGTAGCGGTGGGCTGGACTCCCAAGCCCCGTCGCTAATAGGAGCGTGCGGTTGGTTGGTTGTCGAACGGTGATGATGTCGATGGTGTTGGTGACGGCCTGCGAGCCCTTCGGCTCGTATGTCGGCCTCCAGACACCCGAAGACACGGCACCCCCGGCGGGTGTGCTGGCGGCGACGCCGTGGGCGGTCGACTTTGGCACGGTGGCGGTCCACGATGGGCCAGCCCGGCAGACCCTCACCTTGCGCAATACGGGCGATGAAGAAGTGGTGGTGACGGGACACAACCAGCTCATCGGTCTGTATGGCGAAGATGCCCGTGTATTCACCGTCTCCGCAGACGACGCCCTGACCCTGGCGCCCGGCTCTTGGCTGGCTCTCCCGATTGTTTTCGCGCCACCCACCGATGGCCGCTGGGAGGCGATGCTCAACCTCCAACCCGGGGATGTGCGGGTGGGCATTGTCGGGCGGGGCTCGGCGCCTATCGTCGGCATTGACGAGCCACCGTATGCCTCCGTCGCGATGGAGTGTGAGACCTCCATCTTGGTGGACGTCTTCAACCAAGGCAGCGATTACCTGTTCGTCGAGCGCTTTTCCCTCGACGACCCATGGGGGTCGTGGTCTGTCGCGGTGGACCCCTCGCCTGTTTACCTCGCGCCTGGCCAGCGCTTGTCGCTGCCGGTCACGTTTGCGCCAACATGGGCCATCGATGCCAGCGGCACACAAACGGCGATGCTGTCGGTGTGGACCGACGACCCTATCCGTCCCCGCGCGGATGTGTCCCTGCGCGGCTTGGCTCTCGAAGTAGACGGTGTAGACGAGCACTTCACCTACAATCCGTTCACGATGGTCGACTTGCTCGTGGTGGCCGACACCGACGGCGTCATGGAGCTGCGCATTCCCGACGTGCAAGAAGCGGTGCCGTCCTTGCTCGATAGCTTCGCCGATGCGGGTGTTTCGCTGCAAACCGCCGTCGTCACGGGTGTTTCGCCCTGCCCCACCGTAGCGCCGGCCGTGGCTGGCGCAGAAGTGGAGCGAAGCGCACGCATCGCCCAACTCCAAGCGGGCCTCACCGGCGAGCGCGGACCCGGAAGCGACCAACTGGGCGACCACACGGCGCTCTCGTTGATGCAGACCGAGCAGCTTGGCTGTCTCGCGGGTCTGGTTCGGGAAGACAGCTTGCTCAACGTGCTCTTGGTGGCCGGCGACGAAGACGCGAGCAGCCTGCAGCCGCGCACGCAGCTTGCCAATCTCGAAGTCGCCGCCGACCGCCCTGTGCGGGTGCATGTGCTGCTCCCCACCGACTCCGTGGGCTGTGGTGGCACCCGATTTAGTGCGTCTTATGCGCAACTGGCCGACCTTTCGTCCGGCGCGCTGGTTGACCTCTGCGCCGACGACCTGCCGGGCGACATCCGCCAAGTCGTGCGCGCCGCCCTCGCCGATGTATCCGAGCCGCTCACCCACACCTTGCGGCAAATACCCATCCCGGCCAGCATCGAGGTCAAAGTAGACGGCGAACCATGGGCCGCTTGGCTCTATGACGCCCGCACGAATAGCATCCAGTTTGACGCATTGGCCCCACCGCCCGCCGGCGCGGATATGTGGGTCCACTACCACACGCCCACGGGTTGCTAATCCACCGCTTGCCGGCGTTGGCGCCCCTTTTCCGTCTTTTGTTGCACGAAGTCCAACGCCCCGTCTGTCCGCCTGCGCATCGCCAGGCGCGGAAGGTCCAACATGCGCCACCCCATGGTCTCCCTCCTCGCACTCCCGCTCCTGACGCTCTCCGGCTGCGAGGACAAGTCCTGCGTCGCCGAAACGTGGGAAGAAGCGGGCTTTACTTCCGTGCCCGTCACCTACGACGAAGCCGTATTGGAGCTTGTTGACAGCGTTCCCGCCGTCGATGCGAGCGATGTGTGGCTCGACTGGACCAGCGGTGTCGCGGGCTGCACGTTTGACGTGTGGAGCATGGGCATCGATGAAGTCGAGGGCGTGAGCGGCCACCTCGACCAAGTCTATGCCATCCCGTTCGACCTCCAGAACCGGGCGATGCTGGCTCCGATTCGCCTCTTCCATGACGGCGACCTGCACTGGGCCACCACCTTGCCCGACACGATTGCCGATATGCCGTGCAGCAAAGAAAACCGGTTTGCGTTCGTGTTTTTGCCGATTCTCGACGACCAGATTGGCAGCCTCGAAGGCACCTATGGCGGACAAATCCGCGGGTACACCAAAGGCTCGTGGGGCAACGCCTCCGATATTTCCTTGGCCACCGAAGCCAATGTAGTGGCGGTCGAAGGTATCATCGTCAACTTGACGCTTCGGGAGGCGGGCGGCCCCTTGGATATGGTGCGCGACGGCGAAGACCTCTTTGGCAACAAAGAGTGGGCCATGGGCGAAAACAACGCCTTCTGCCGCACGCCCGACGAAGTGATGCTGTATGGCTTCGCCGCCCGCAACAACAAAGACAACGTCGTCGGCGCGGCGACGTTCTGAGCCCGGCGCAGGCGGCGGATTTGCGCGCGCGCTGCCTGCGAAGTTTGCGCAGCCGACTGCGGAATCTGCCGACAACAGGCATCCAAAGTCCGCACAAGGAACGAAAACGCTGGTTTGATGGGGTATCGAAAAGTTGGCACGGTCCATGCATTGAACCCAAGCGTCCCGGGAAACAAACCAACGGTCACATCGGGTGACCGACTCGCACACCGGGACGCTGGAGAGACCATGACGCGCACCGCACTCATCACCCTCGGCCTGAGCGTTTTCACCTTCGGTTGTGCCGACCTCAAAGATGAGCTCTCGGCCACCGAACAGCTCCTCCTGTCCGCCGTGTCGGGTGCCGAAGACAGCATGTCGGGCGAGACTGGCGCGCGAATGGAAGACGACGGCAGCGGCGCCGGTGGACCGCAAGGTGGCGACCGCGCCGCCGCACCCCCGATGTTCCGCATGTGCGACGCCGAAGGCACCTTCCAGGGCTATGTCGAAGCCTACGACACCGACGAGAGCGGCCTCGTGGACGGCGAAGAGACCGAAGATGTCATGCGCGAACACGCAGGCCGCGCCGAAGGACCGCGCGAAGGCGACCCCCGCGAGCACTTCCTGCACTTGCTGCGCGTGGTCTACGATGTCGACCAGAGCCGCGAGTTCGAAGAGGGCGAAATGGCGCAAATCTTCGACGACTTCACCGTTCGCTGCGAGGTCATCCAAGAACAGCTCCTCGCCGAATACGACGCCGATGGGGACGGCGCGCTGAGCGAAGCAGAACAAGACGCCGCGCGGGTGGGCCAAGAAGAGAAGCTGCGCGCGGAGCGGGAAGAAGTGGAAGCCTGCCGCGATGAGATGGGTCCGCCCCCGGAAGCGCGGGGCGAAGGTGGACCCGGAGAAGGCGGAGAAGGCGGCGAAGGCCGCGGCGAAGGCGGGCCGGGCGCCGGTGGCGCGCCTCCCTTCGGCCCCTTGGAGATGGAGTTCGATGCCGACGAAGACGGCGCGCTGTCCGAAGGCGAGCTTGCGACCCTGCGCGACACCTTGCGCGACCGCATCCGCAGCGGCGCCGCACCGCACCCCGAATGCGCTGCGGAGTGAGCGGCGAAGTGGGATAAGGCTCCGTGTCCGGTGTGAGCGCCGGCACGGAGTCTCGGATGAAAGTGGAAATCTGGTCGGATGTACGGTGTCCGTGGTGTCTTATCGGCAAGCGCCGCTTTGAGCGGGCGTTGGCGCAATGCGACGACCTACCCGTTGAATTGGTCTTCCGCTCGTTTGAGCTGGACCCCGCGCAGACGCCCCTCCCCGAAGGCAAAGACTTCGCGGATGTATTGGCGCAAAAGTACCGGATGCCACGGGCGCGCGCCGAAGCCATGATGGACCACGTCGCGCAAACCGCCGCGGCGGAGGGGCTCTCCTTCCAGTTCGCGGCGCAACCGCGGGAGTCGGGCTCTTTTGACGCGCACCGCTTGCTCCAGCTCGCGCGCAGCAAAGGCGAAGCCACGCAAGTGGCGCTCAAAGAACGCCTCATGCAAGGCTGGTTTTGTGAAGGACGCAGCATCCGCGACCCGGCATCGCTAGTCGCGATGGCCGTAGAGGCGGGGCTTTCCGCCGATGAAGCCGGTTCCGTGCTGCAAGACCCGACCGCCTGGGCTGAGGCGGTGCGCGCCGACGAGGCCGAAGCGCGGGCGTTTGGCATCACGGGCGTGCCGTTTTTCGTGTTTGACCGCAAGCTCGGCGTATCGGGGGCCCAGCCCACCGAAGTTTTCGTGCAGGCGCTCCGCAAGGCCGCGCCCGCGCCCGCCGCCACCACCTGCGACGATGATGCGTGCGGATTCGACGAGGCGTAGAAGCGCCGCGCCTCGTGGAGATTCTGCGCGCCTCGTGGCGTGTGTGTGCCGGCCAGAGTGTTGTTTGGGGCGGTGGTTGTTTTTTTGGGCTTCCGCAAAGTTGGGCGCCGGCAATCGGGTGTTTGGGAGACGGCGGTGTGGGCGTGAAGCGGCCGCTGGTCCGCGAACCGGGGCTGCGCTCCCGCCATCCACGGGCATTGTGTCCTCCATAGGGTTCCCCGAACGGCAACCGCGGAAGCCCCTCCTCTTACCCAACGAGCGGGACCACCCCCCACCGGGCGCGCGCGCGTGTTGGGCACATACGCCGCCCCAAAACGCTGCCGCGCCGAGGTTTGTTCAGTAGCTACGACCCCAAAGCGCACGGTAGCTCCGTAAATATTCAGTACGGCCACGCCGAAAATGCATCATGCCGGACATTTGCTGACGGCGCACGCCCCAACACGCACCCTATACCGTTGTTCATTCAGTACGGCCACAAAGAATTTGCAGAGTGCCGGACATTTGCTGACGGCGGCCGTTCGAAATACGCACGCACCGTTCAGGTTCGCGCCGCGCGCCGACCCGAAAACGGCAGCGGCTCCCCCGGCTCTCCCAGCGCCAGCACGGAAAATGAATCACGATTCAGTCCCATTCATGACGGTACGCGCGGACTCCCGCGCAACAGCGGGTTATGGGCGACGCCTTCGTGCGGGGTCGCCGGTGGTGCCCCAATCCGCGGTCGGTGCAGCTTCCACTTTCCGCTCTTTGTCCCCATCTGTGTTGAGGTAGTCCATGTCCCGCGTATCCACAGCTCTCCTTGTCCCCGCGCTGACCGCCCTCCTGGCGACTGCCTGTGATGGCGGGCAAAAGCCCGATGCGGCGCCGAAGGGGGAAAAGGCCGCGTCTGCGGAAAAAGGAGCGAAGGGCGGCAAGGCGGCGGCCAGCGATGGTCCGCCAGCCCCCGTGCAAGAGCCCTTGGTTGGCGCGCCTACCTCGGCCATTTTGTTGTCCCAGGCGTGGTTTTATAAAGACGCCGTGGGCAAATCGAAGCCCGGCCCCGCGCGGCTGCAAATCTGGCGCGAAGTCGGTGGGTCTTGGCAGGCCACGCGCCTCGAAGATGCGTCCAGCAACGTGTTCCACAAGGCGATTCTCCAGGCCGACGGCTCGATTTTGACCGTCGCGGGCGAAGCGGCCGTCTTCAAGAAGTGGACCCACAAAGACGGCGCCTGGACCAGCGAGAAGCTTTGGGAGCAAAGCTGGGGCGGCAAGTTCAACCGCCTGCGCGACCTTGAGGTGGGCGACGTCGATGGCGACGGCGTCGATGAATACGTGATTGCCACCCACGATGGCGGCGTCGTGGCCGTGCTCGATCCCGTCGAAGGCGGTGCGCCCACCGTCGTCGAGATGGACGCCAAGGCCGACACCTTCGTCCACGAAATCGAGATCGGCGACCTCGAAGGCGACGGCAAGCTCGAGTTCTTCGCCACGCCCTCCGACCGCAACAAGGCCAACGCGAGCCAAGCGGGCCTCATCGTCATGTACAAGTGGGACGGCTCCGCCTACAAGCGCACCACCGTCGACGGCGGCGACCACACCCACGCCAAGGAAATCTTGGCCGCCGACATCAACGGCGACGGCAAGAGCGAGTTCTTCAGCGTGCTCGAAGCCGAAGTAGACGGCAAGACCATCAAGAAGCCCGTCGAAATCCGCCGCTATATCCCCAAGGCCGATGGCACCTTCGAACACCAGTCCGTCGCGATGATTCAAGACCGGCAGACTCGCTTCTTGGTGGCCGCGGACTTCGACGGCGACGGCTTCCAGGAGCTCGTGGCTGCGGCGATGACCACCGGCCTGTACCTGATTGACGGCTCCGTGGGCGCCGACGGCAGCATCACCTGGCAAGAGCCCAAGCTCTTCGACAAAAACTCGGGCGGCTTCGAGCACGCAATGCTCGCCCGCGACCTCGATGGCGACGGCAAGGTCGAGCTTTACGTCGCGGCCGACCAGCAGCGCGAGCTCAAGCGCTACGATTGGAACGCCGAAACCCAAACCTTCGACCGCAAAAAGCTCGGCTCCCTCGAAGACCTCACGTTTACGTGGAACATCGAGGTCGGCAAGCTCTGACGACGGGTTGGGGCGGAGCCCCTCCGTTGCTTCGCCCGTCCTCCCAACATTCTCGCGGGGAGGACGGCGCGCGGAGCCGGCCTAGAAGCGGTTTTTGCGGTTCCGCACTTGGTCTTCGTCGAAGACGTGAAGGTCTTTGCTGGCCGTCTTCAAGCTCGACTTGTCGATTTTCCAACCATCGAGGACGCCGGCGACCTGCATCAGCTCCGAGTCGCTCGCGTCAAAGTCGTCGACGGCATCGAGCGCGGCGCTGACGGGCACGGCGGGCGTAGTGGGAAGAACATGCCCGCGGTCGCGGCTCACCGCGGACGGCGCTGCGGGACGCGGGGCAAGCATCGTGCGGATTTGCTCGTTGGCGCCCACCAACTGCCGCGTGAGGCTGGCGCACAAAATCCGGCGCAAGGCCGTGCCGCGCTCGCTTGGCTCGTGCAGCACCCGCGTCCACATCTTGCGGTCGAGCCGCGCGACAACGGTGCGGTCGTTGGCGATGCAGGTGGCGCTGCGCGGGCTGTTGTCGATGAGCGCCATGTGCCCCACCAAAGAGGGGGCGTCGATGCGTGCCAGCTCGCGCTCGCGGCCGTGGGGGTCGGTGCGCGTGACGCGAATCGAGCCGTCCAACAAGAAAAACAGGGCGTCTCCTGGCTCGCCTTCGCTGCACAGCACTTCGCCTTGGCTCATCTTGCGCATTTCCGCAGACGCGAGCACCCGTGCGAGGTCTTCTGCGGACACGCCGCGTGCAGGGTTTTTTTCCAAGAGTGCGTATGCGTGGTCCAGCATCATCGGGGGGACGCGGTCGGTGGTGCTCATGTCATTCCCCTCCAAACAAAGAGGCCAAGCGCTCTCGGAGCGTGCGCTTTCGCGGTGCAGCCTCCGCTGCGGAACCCACGGGTGCTTCGACCTTCCACGCTTGCTGAATGGCTTGGTTTGTGCTTCGAATTCGTCGGGCGAGGGTGCCGAGCAAGTGCTGCTCGATGGCTACGATGGCCGGATTGCGCGCGGCGTGGTCCATCACTTGCGGTGACAGCAACAACGCCGAGGAGACATCCGCGGCCGTTACGGTGGCGCTGCGTTGTCCACCGGGGATGAACAAGCCCTGCTCGCCGACAATCTCGCCGGGCCGAATGTCGCCCAACGTGCGCGAATCTTTGCCGTCGCCCACAGTCGCCACCAAGCGACCCGAAATCAGCAGCAGCGCAACATCGGCGTTGGCTCCGGCCTCAAAAATCCGGTCACCACGGTTGAAGTGAACGGGGGGGGCCAGCGCAACGAGGTCGTTCAGGGCGGTTCGCTGCACCGTTCGAAACAAATACATTCGGCTCAGCTCGTCAACTTCGTTCATACTGTCTGCCTTTTCCAAGTGGGCCATCGCTGGGAGGGGAACGTATCCTGCTGGGATGCCTACGGTTTGTTCCTCGGTCTAACTCGGCAGGTGTCCGGCATAGGTGGCCTCGACGCGCCAACCGGATTCCTCGGAATCACTGCGAACCAGCGCCAATCCAATGCAATACCGTCGTAGGTCGAGGGGGCGCGGCAGGGGGGGGAGGTCGGGAATCATGCCCGAGAAGCTCGTATGGTGCCCGACGACGATGACATCTTCGTAGGCCCGTTGGGGAAAATCCGGGTGTTTTCCTACGGTCTGGTCGTGCAGGCGACACAAGCCGATGCAGTCTTCCGCCAGCTCTTCGAGCGTGCGTCGCTGAAGGGGCAAGTGGGAGCACTCCGCCACGGCGTCGGCCGTTTGTTGGGTGCGACGGGTGGCGGTGTGCAGCAAGAACGGCGCCGGGCCGCGGACAAACCCCAGCGCCCAGGACGCTGCTTGGCGTGCCATCGCATGCCCCGCAGACGTAAGCTCTGGGTCGGATTCGCTACGGCGTGGCTCGGCGTGACGCAGCAAAATGAGCATCCTTACCTCCCATCTGGCCCCGCCGTAGCAAAGGGGTTCACATCGGGCGAATGATTTCCGTGCCGACGAAGGGCTGCAGGAATTCGGGCACCCGAATGGTTCCGTCGGCCTGCTGGTGGTTCTCCATCAAGCAAATCATCGTGCGCGGCAAGCCGAGGCCACTGCCGTTGAGGGTGTGGACCCACTCGGGCTTGTTGGTCTCGGGGTTGCGGTAGCGAAGGTTGGCACGGCGGGCCTGGAAGTCACCGCAGTTGCTCACAGAGCTGATTTCGAGCCACTCTTGGCAGCCGGGCGCCCACGCTTCGAAGTCGTAGGTGATTTGGCTGCCGAAGCCGATGTCGGCGGAGCAAAGCTGCACGACGCGGTAGTGGAGGCCCAAAGCGTCGCACAGCCGGGAGACATGGGCGCGCATCTCTTCGAGGGCCGCGGCGCTGTCTTCGGGGCGGGTCAGCTTATACAGCTCGACCTTGTCGAACTGGTGTCCCCGCTTGATGCCGCGCACGTCGCGCCCGTGGCTCATTTTTTCGCGACGGAAACATGGGGTATAAGCGGTGTAGGACAACGGCAGGTTGTCTGCTTCCACGATTTCGCCACCATGAAATCCCGTGAGCGGAATTTCTGCGGTGGGCACCAACCACATGTCGTCGTCGTCGTCTTTGTAGATGTTGTCGCGGAATTTCGGGAGCTGGCCGGCGCCGAAGAGCACCTCTTCGCGCACCACGAAGGGCAAGTACAGCTCGCGGTAGCCGCCGGCGCGGTGGAAGTTGAGGAGCCACGCAATCACGCCGCGCTGGAGCCGCGCGATGTCGTCGCGGAGCACGTAAAAGCGGCTGCCTGCGAGCTTTACGCCACGGTCGAAGTCGATTTGGCCGAGGTTGGTGCCGAGGTCCCAGTGGGGCTTGGGCGCGAAGTCGAAGGTGCGGGGGCTGCCGAAGGTCTCCATGACGACGTTGTCGTGTTCCGACTTGCCCACGGGGGTGCGCGCATCGAGGAGGTTGGGCAGCGACGCCAGCTCGAGGTCGCGCTGGGCGGCGATGTCGCGCTCGGCTTGCTCGGCCTCTTGCATGGCCGTCTTGATGCCTTCGACCTCGGCAATCATCGCGGCGCGTGCGGCTTCGTCTTTGACGCGGCCGATTTCTTTGCTGCGGCTGCGACGCTCGCTGCGGAGGCGGTCGCGCTCGGTGACGCTTTCGCGCCAGCGTTCGTCGAGGGCCAGGATGTTGTCGACGGCGGTGGGGTCGCCTCCACGGGCGGCCAGCATGGTGCGGAGGGTGTCGGGTTCAGTCCGCAGAATGCGAATGTCAAGCATCGGGAGGTCCGGGGCAGGAGGTCTCATGGGGCGGGGATCGACGGCGAGCGTTCCCGCAAAAGTTGCGCCCCGCCTATCGCTGTCTCACGGGGCCTGCACCGCCGCAACGGGGGCGACGGAGGAGAACGCGCGGCGCTTCGGGTGTCGGAGATGGGGCGAAGTGCTGGGTGGTTCCACGTCTGTCATGCGCGAAACGGCTGCAATGATGGCAGTTTTCGTGGGGACAATGGTTGTGTTCCAAGAAACATCAGCCGGGGCGCCACCCCTGGGGCCGTGTACCAACGAAGGTGCGGCTGCGCGGCGCCAGGTTGCGCAAGTGCTGTGGTGCTGACGGTGCTCAGGAGGACTTGCCGGGGGGCTTCCAGGTTTCCCGTCGTTTTTTTTCCGCGCCTGTTTCTGCGAGCAGCGCATCGCGCCGCTTGAGTTGTTCTTCGCGGCTGAGCAGCACGGTCGCTGCTCCATCGCCGCCGGGCCAGTTTTCGTCCTCATCGTCGTCATCGTCGTCGTCAAACTGTCCGTTGACCAAGGCTTCGCGGCTCAAAATGACGGTCGCCGCGTTCAACACTGCATCGCTCGTGTTGGGCTTGAATACGGGAACGCCCTTGGCGGAGGCTCCTTTTCCGGTGGACTTTTTGGGCGCGGTGCCTGGCTTGGCGCCTTCGATGGGGGCGACGGCTTGCGCGCTCTTCTTCGGAATGCCCGGGAGGCCGAGGGGGGGAGGCGGCGGCAGAGGGGCGTCGAGGGACGGCAGGTGCGCTCCCCGCTTTCGAGACGGCACGGCATCCGCGACCCTTGGCGGCGGCTCCGACGCGACGGACGGCGGCGCAGCGGCAGCGGGCGGGAGGGGTGCTGGCGGCGGCGCTGCGGCAGCGGGCGGGAGGGGTGCTGGCGGCGGGGGCGCGGCCAAAGGCGGGGGTGCGGCCAGAGGCGGGGGTGCAGCCAATGGCGCGGCCAGAGGTGGGGGCGCTGCCAGAGGCGGGGGCGCTGCCAAAGGCGGGGGCGCTGCCAAAGGCGGGGGCGCGAAAGGCGGAGGCGCCAAAGGCGGAGGCGCGGCCAAAGGGGGCGGTGGCGCCATTGCGGGCGGCGGCGGCGCCATTGCGGGCGGCGGCGGCGCCATTGCGGGCGGCGGTGGTGCCTTGGTGTGCCGTTCTTCCCATTCATCGGCGCTGGGAGCGGCGCGAACGTCGGCGGTCTTGAGCCCCGGCACCAAGGGCGGGGGCGCCGCGGCGTTGCCCGAACGACTGGCGCTTTGCGCACGCTCTTGTCGTTTCTTTGCGATACGCGCCAAAAGGGACTCGACGGAAGACTTTTCTTCGACGGGCGCTTCGATGGGCCGCACTCCAGGCGGCACCGGAGGCGGCACGGATGGCGGAGGAACGGATGGCGGCTCCGACGAGGCCCCGTCCCGCGCGGGTCCTCGGCTTCGGGGCGGCGCTTCGAGGGCCACGAGCGCGGTAGCCGGAAGAGCCTCGGGTGGTCCCGCATCGGGTTCTGGGGCCGACAGGCCGGGAACTGCGGCGGGCGCGGGACCGTTCCACGGTGGCGGCGCGGCAGCGGTGGTGACGGGAGGCGGGTGTTGGGCGCCAGCGATGCGCGCTTGCAGCTCGCGAACGGCTTGCTCTGCCCGGCGGGAACGGCGGGTCCACTTGGCAACTTCGCCGTCCACTTCCTCCATCTTGGATTCGGCTTTCAGGCGACTGGACCGAATGGTCGCCATTCGGCTGCGCGCGTCGGCGACCGCGGAAATGCGCTCCCCGAGGCGCTGGCGGGCCTCCGCCAACGCGGACGTCGTGGTGTCGACGTGTTCGGCGAAGCGCCCATCCACCTTGGCGGTGGGGGTGATGGCCTCTGCCAACGCCGCACGACGCGTCTGGCGGGCCTCTTTGGCGCGCACCAACGCATTTCGTCGACGCGCGAGCTGCTGGAGCTGGCGGGTGGGGCGCGCATCGCGGAGGGCGGTCAGATGCTCGCCACGCAGACCGCCATAGGCGTTGTCTCGCTGCTTTTCGACGATTCGCGCCGCTTTTTCGAAGGCCGCAAAACGGGTGCGCGCTTTTTGGGTGGCGGCGGCACAAGCAGGGCGCGCGTCGGGCCACGCGGTCGGGGGTTCGGGGCGCTCGCGGGGGCTCTCCAAGCGCGCGCGTGCTTCGGCGAGTGCCTCGGCGGAAGCGCGCACTACCTCGCGCAAAAGCACGAGCTCAAGGTCTTCAGGCCCGTCCCCTTGGGCCAACGCGGCAATCCGCGCTTGTTGTGCGCTGCGGCGCGGTTTGAGGTCGGCCGCAAGGTCGGCAAATGCAGCACGCCGGGCCACCGCATCAGCGCGTGCGTCGGCGCGGCTGGCCCGCGCACGGTTCAACGCAGCGAGCCGGTGGTGGAGGGTGCGGAAGCGGCTGCGGCGACGGTCGATGTCTTGCGCGTCGCGCTCGAGTCGCAACAGCTCGGCGCGTTGACGCGCAGCGGCGCGGCGTGCGGGTTCTGGGTTTTCCGGTGCGACGGGCGCCGTTTCTTGGTGTGCATCCAGGCGGTCTTGTGCTTCCGCGACGCGGCCGCTCACCAACTGGAGGGCGGCCGTCGCGGCGTCGAGGCCCTCGCGGGCGCGCACCGTGGGGTCCACAATTGGCGCCGGAGGTAGCGAGAGGGTCTCGACCAGCACGGCGTGGCGCTGGTTGCACCAGCTTCGGCGTTGCAGGTGGGTGGTTCGCTCGGATGTCAGGCGGGCGCGCTGTTCGGTCGCAATACGATGGCGTTCGGACAGGCGTTTGTGCTCGGCATCGAGGGGCGCACGAAGCGCGGCAATGTGCGCCAGATATGCATCTCGGCGCGTCGTTGCGGCTTCTACTGCGGACGCGGCGGCGCGGGCAGCCGCGCGCAATGCCGATAGGTTTCCCACGAGAATGCGGGGACGGGCCTCGGGAAAGGGCGGCAAACTCGCGCCCCGCGCGGCGATGGTGTCGAGGCGGTCGCGGGCGTCGTTGCGGGCGCGTGCGGCCTTCGCAATCGTGTCTTTGGCGCGGACAACCGCGGGGTCGGCGTGAGTGGGGCCCAAATCGGCGGGCCGCACGTTGCCCAGGCGTGCGTGTACATCTGCGCGTGCGCTTCGGCGTGCGGCTTTTTGATTCTGGGCGCTTCGTCGGTCGCGCTTGGCGCGGTTGATTTCCGAAGCCACGCGGCCCCGGCTGCGGACAAGGGCGTCGATGCGCTCCCGCACGGTGCCCAGTGCTGCGCTGCGCTGTTCCCGGACGTCGGCGACCGCGCGCTCCGCGGCCGCGCACCGTTGCTTGGCTGCCGCAAGCTGGCGCATCACATGGGAAACGTCGGGCTCGTCGGGCGGGTGGGGCCGCTCATCGGCAAGTGCCGCGTTGGCCCGAGAGAGCGTCCAGCGGGCTTTGTGAAGGGCCTGATTGGCATCGAAGATAGCATCCTCAAGTGCTTCTCGACGCTCGGGGGTCAGGGTGTCTTCAATCTCACGGGCCACCGGTTCGGGCCGCCCTGCCGCCTGGGCGTGGGCGTGCGCGGCGGCCGCGCGGTTTCGCTGCAAGACACGCCGCCTCCCTTGCAAGCTCTGCTTTTGGGGCGCCAATGCCTGCCGGGTGGCGCGATGGGCGAGGAGCTTGGCCCGCAGCACTTCCGCGCGGGAGGCGTTCGCGGCCCTCACGGCTTCGACTTGACCCTTGAGCCGAGTGACTTCGGCGGCGAGCTGCGCGACCGCGGCGCGCCGTGCGGGCAGGTCGGTGGGCCCCGGCGCTGGCGGAGTAGGGCGCTGTGGCGCGGAGCTGTGCGCGGTGCGGCGGGCGAGGTCCGAGCGCGCAGCAACGGCCATCGCGCGGGTTCGCAGCACCTCTCCGCGCAGCAACGCGCGTTGGCGCAACAAGTCCCGCTCGTCGACGATGGGAGCAGGTGCGACCTTGGGCGCCGCCGCAGGACGCGTGACAGAAGGCGCGGTGCGGCGCTTGGCCAACAACGCCTGCTGTTGCACCGAAATGGCCGAACGACGTTCGAGAAGTGCGCTTCGGCGGGCTTCAAGCGCGGTGGTGCGCGCGGTTGTTGCGGCCTGCGCGCGCTGGGAGCGGTTCCGTATCTCGGCTACAGCGGCTTCTGCGGCGGCCACCGCCTGTTGGGCGGCCGAACGGTTGGCGCGGGTGCCAGGAGGCGCCACGGGCCGTTTGGGGGCCGCTTGGAGGCCTTTTGCGAGGCGCTCCCTGGCATCGAGGAGCGCGTCCGCCGTGTCTCGCACGTCTTGCTGGAGCCAGCGGAGGTCCGGGAGTTCGAGCGGACGGGCCACAGGGAGGCTTGGACGGGCGCGGGGCGGGCGCACACAATCCGCGCGGCGCTTCCTCGCGTCTGCCAGCAAGCGCCGCACTTCGGCTTGGCGGGACAAGCGGGTGGAGAGGCGTGCTTCGAGCGGCGCGCGGTTCGGGGACGGCGTCGCCGCGCGGACGGGTGCGGTAGCGCGTGGCGCCGGGGTGCCGCGACGCGCTTGCTCGGCCAGCAGACCCGCAGCCAACAAAGCGTAGGGGCGCACCTTTTGTGCTTCGTCCGCCCACTGGTCGCGGCCCTCAAGGTCTGTTGGCAAGGCGGCCCGCAAGGCATCCGCGACGTCCGTGATGCGGTCGCCAACGACGGCGGCGACGTCCACCAGCGCAGCGACGAGGTCGGGCAAGGCCTCACGCGAGCGAGAAGGCGCGCCATTGGCCTCAAGTGCTGCAAATGTTGCTTCGAGAACGTCGGACCAAGTGCCCAACAAGTCCGCGAGAAACTCGGGCTGCACTGGCTCAAACGAAGAGCCCCAGCACAGCACCCATTCTACGGTTGTGACTGCAAGCACCAACGCGCGCCCGTTGGGGCTGTCGAGCAAGCGGGCCACTCCCCGCTCGGGAGCATCGTGCAAGCTCGCGGCCACGGCCGCCAACGCGGCAATACGCGCCACAAAATCGCGGCCGGCTTCTTCTTCGAGGTCTTCGATACCGCCAGACCACGCATCGTGCGCGTCGTAGAGCGTGAGCGCCGTGCGGCTCGATAGCGCGAACCCGCTGATGGCCGGCGAACGGTCGAGCCATGCCGCCGCGATGGCCCCAGGGGAGTCGAAGGGGCCAGCGAACGCGTGCGGTGCTGGCGCGGGCGCGTCGATGCCTTCGGCAATCGCCTCGACCACCGAACGCGTGCGCGCGACGGCGGACGCATCGGCCAGAAACGCGGCAAACGCCTGCACTTCACCCGTGGCTTCTGCGGCCATCGATTCGCCCCTCAGGCCGACAAGGCAGCCAGCTCGGCTTCAATCTTCGCGATTTCATCGGCCAGTTCGCGGTCTTCCGCTTCTAGTCGCGAGATTTCCGCGTCGATTTGGGCGATTTGTTCGTCGAGACGGGCTTCTTCAGCCTGGATGTCCGAGAGTTCTCGTTCCATCGCGGTCTTTTCGTCCGCGACACGCTTGGCCTCCGCAGCCCGACGGGTCTCGGCCTCAAGCTCGGCCCGCGCGAGGGCTTCTTCGGCGGCGGCATGTTCGGCCTCGCGTGTGGCCACGAGATCGCGGGCCTCTGCGAGGTCGGTTTCGAGGCGGGCCAGCTCCGTCTCATATTGCTTCATCGCCTTGGCGTACGCCTCGGCCTCTTTGTTGGCTTCAGCTTCGCGGGCTTCGGCCTCAGCCAACGCCTTGCGCGCTTTTTCCAAGTCAGCGAGCCGGGCGGCCAGCTCGCGGTTCAATGTGTCGAGTTCGTTTTCCATCGTGGAACCCTACCGCAAGTGCGACGCTTGGTGCATAGCGCAAAGGGACGGCTGCGCCGAATCGATGGGCACGGCCGACCTCAATCGGACAGTTTCGTGCAAACACGAAGCCCTGCCATTCGATCTTGGGCACGGACGACCCGCGTGGAGTCCGTAGCACGGCGCGCAGGGGAATCGGAACCCCCGTGGCGGAGTTTGCACGGGGAATTCTGTGGGTTGTCCACGCCAAGGGCTCCCATCTGCGCGTTTCTCTCCGTCATAAACGACGGTATGGTCGGTGTTTTCCATGTCGATGGTCATGGAGGCTGGGGGCGGCGGCATCCACGAATACGGGCCGAACCTGACCCATTGTTGCGTTGCAGCAAAGTGGCGCAAACTCTGCCCCGTTCGTCGCTGCGACCGGTTGTCCTTGAAATACCCGCCTGCTGGCCCGCGTAGACCCTCCTCCACGCGATACTCCCGCTCTTCTCTTTCGTGTTGGGAGGTCCGGTGTCCCCTCTTCTGCTTGCCGTGCTGCTCTGCTTGATTGGCCTGGGCTGTGTGTTGGCGGTCTTGCTCGGCCTTCCGGGCACCTGGATGCTGCTCGCCCTTGGCGTGGGCATCGAGCTCACCGATGCATGGTGGGCTGGCCCCGACACCACATCGATCGGCTGGCCGGTTTTGGGGGTTGCGTTTTTGCTTGCATTGGTGGGAGAAGGCATCGAGTTTTTGTCCGGCACCTGGGGCACCAAAGCCGGAGGCGGCTCCCGGCGCGCGTCGGTGGGAGCGTTCTTCGGCGGGATGGTGGGCGGAATCGTCGGCACGCTTGTGTTGCCGGTCATCGGCACACTCGTGGGCGCGCTCCTTGGAACGTTCGCGGGTGCGTTTTACGGCGAGACCACGGGGGACGCTGCGCGAGACCGCAAAGAAGCCGTGAAGCCGGCGATTACAGCGACAATCGGCCGCTTGCTCGGCACCATCGCCAAAGTTGGGGTGGCGGTGATGGTGTGGATGATGATTTCGGTGGCGGCGATTTGGTCGGCTTGGCCGTCGTAAAGCGCCTGTGTGTCATCGTTTCGATAGATTCCGCGCGGTACCCTTCGCTGCGGCTTGCGGGTGTCCGTTTCTTTGACCCCGTGGTCTTACACGGCGTCGCTTCAGGGCGATGAGAAGCGCGCTGTCAGTGTGTCGGAGTCGATGGTGTATCGAATCGGTAATATACTACATTCGTGTACTTTGTCAAGTGACGTGCTTTGGCGAACGTTGGCACGGTAGCACCCGGCCCGCCAATTTTCCGTCCCCCCCAGCCCCCAATTGCGATTATCCCTAGCGCAGAAGGAAGTAGAACCGCCCAGGCGGGTCTGGAGGACGAATGGCAAACGGATGGGCACAATGGATGGTGGGCCTTGCCTTCGCGGTGGGGTGCGGCGGAACACCCGAATCGTCCTCCAAAACAACGACCAGCAGTGGAACAACGGGCACGACCGATGGGGGTGACGACGGCACGACCCCACCCGACGACACCAGCGACACCGACGACTCGGCCGTTGAGAGCGACGACCAGGACGATGATGGTTACGATAGTTCGGTAGATTGTGACGACACCAACCCCGCGGTACATCCCGATGCCGAAGAAGTCCCCGGAGATGGCCTCGACAACGACTGCAATCCCGAAACCTGCGTGGGAAGCGGATTTCAGACGACACCCGTCGAGTGGCCGCTGCCAGGAGGCTATGTAGACCGCACCTTCGCGGAAACCTCGCATCCGGGTGATTGCGCATCCGAACGGCCCCGTTGGTCCCTCTTGGAACTGAATGGCGATTCATTTCAAGACATCGTGGTGGTTCGGAGCCCCTGCGGCGACGTAGAGCCGGGCCTTCGGGCGTGGACCGTCTATTTCGGCAACGCATCGGGCTTTGACCCAGCGGTAGAATGGTCGTTGCCCGCGGAGCTTCCCGAAGGCGCTATGCGTGTCACCGGCAACCCCGGTGGCTGCGACGACAATGGCAAGCCACGTTGGTCGCTGCGAGACATCACGGGCGACGGCCTCCCCGACGCTGTGTTTACGGAAACCTGCACCGGCACGGATGAAACGCTCGGCACGTCCAACTGGCGTGTGTTTCCCAACACGGGCGCGGGTTTTGGCGCGGGCGTCGACTGGCAGCTACCCTCTGGGGCGCCAACGGGCGCATACCGCTCTTGGTCTGCGATTGCCGACTGTGCGTTGGGCATCGCCGCGCACGACCTTATGGATGTCGATGGCGATGGTGACGAAGACCTCATCGTCACGTCCTCCCCCTGCGCCGATGGGGAGCTTGGCCGTTCCACGTGGAACGTTCACGAAAACGACGGCACACGATTTGCTGAAAGTGCCCGTGTGTTCAGTCTTCCCACTGGATATGGCGACGGTACGTTCTGGGGACCGGGCCACGGCGGCTCGTGTGCCGACAATATCCCCGCATGGACCGTGCGCGACATCGACGGTGATGGCCTGCGGGACGCCGTTATCACTGCGTTCGATTGTGCTGCGGGTGTGGTGGGAACCGAAGCGTGGTGGGTTCACCGGGGAAGCGCCACCGGCTTTGCATCGGAACCTACCGTTTGGAACCTGCCGTCCGGCTTTGGAACGCTTGCGTTCGACTCCACCGGGGGCGAGGCCGATTGCGCGTCGGAGCAGCCCCGTTCCTGGCTCGCCGATGTCGACGGAGACCGGCGGCCCGAGATGGTGCTCACCCAATCTCCTTGCGGCGACGGCGCCCTCGGTGTGTCGGAGTGGGCCGTCTACCATTCGTCCGCCACGGGATTCTCCGAGGAAGCCGAGCCTTGGTTCGTGCCGCCCACTTACGGCGCTGGTACCTTTTTCGCCCTGGGCGCGCCGCGCGAATGCAGCCCCAATATTCCAGGGTGGTCGATGGTAGATGTCGACAATGATGGCGTGCAGGACATGTTGGTGACGTCAGACGCCTGCCTGACCGAAGGCGTAGGCGACGCAATCTGGTGGGTGCATCTCGGTGGTTGTGTTCTTTGAGCGCCAAGGGTCGCCAGTCCACACAATGACGATAGACACTGGGCGCCTCCCTCTCGTGGGCCACGCTCTGGAGCCAACATGTCTGAAGCCATTCACACCCAAATCCGCGACATCATTCGCCAGCACGAAATTGTGTTGTTTATGAAGGGAACGCCTGACTCCCCCCAGTGCGGCTTTAGCGCCCGTGCAGCCGGGATTCTCGACGAACTCGGCGTGAAGTTCCATGGCGTCAATGTGTTGGCCGACGCCGGCATTCGGGAGGGCATCAAGTCCTTTTCCCAGTGGCCGACGATTCCCCAGCTCTACATCCGGGAAGAGTTTGTGGGCGGCTCCGACATCGTGCAGCAAATGGCCGACAGCGGCGAGCTTCACGAGATGCTCAACCTCACGTTCGAGCCTCCCAAGGCACCCTCGATTACCGTGACGGACAGCATGAAAGAGGCCATCTCCGCCGCAGGCGCCGGTCCCAACGATGGCGCGCGGTTGGTGGTGTCGCCCCGCTTCGAGTACCAGCTTGGCATCGACGCGCCGGGCGCCGGTGACTTTGTCGTGGAAAGCAACGGCATCAAGGTGATTGTCGACAAGTCGAGCGCCAAGCGCGCGGACGGCATCGTGCTCGACTTCCGGGCCGGTCCCGGTGGCGGCGTGCTCATCGACAACCCCAATGAGCCGGGCCAAGTCAAGCAGATGGATGTTCGCCAGCTCAAAGAGCTGCTCGACAGCGATGCATCGTTCCGCTTGCTCGACGTTCGCACGGAGCCCGAGCGGCAAATGGCGATGCTGTCGCCGCGTGCGGAGCTGCTCGATGCCGACAAAGCCGCGGAAATCGAAGCCTTGCCCCGCGACACGATGCTGATTTTCCATTGCCACCACGGCGGTCGCAGCCAGCGGATGGCGCAACATTTTGTGCAGCAGGGCTTCCGCAAGGTCTTCAACGTGCAAGGCGGCATCGATGCGTGGTCGATGTTTGTCGACCGCGAAGTGCCTCGCTACTGAATCGCTATTCATTCTGGGAAATCGGAGTTTCATTTCCGGTCCCGTGAGTGATTCCGAAGAGGAGACGGTCGTTATTCCGTCTCCTTTTTTGTTTTTGAAAATGATGAAAACTGTGCTTTCATCTGGTTCAAGTACCCCTGCTTCTCGGAAGCGACCACCCCGCGTTTCCGTCTGGAATCTGTCAAGGCCACGGAAACGGGGAACCTGCGATACAACGCGCGGTCAGGGCTTGGGTCTGTGGAGGTTCCGATGTCGCGCAGTTTGTGGGTGTGCATCTCGTTGTCGACCGCGTTGTTTGCTTGCGGTCCAAAGTCTGACCCCATCGGGCGGCGCGGGGAGTCCGAGGCCATCGCCGAAACCGAAGAGCCTGCTGCACCCACACCGATGCCCTGGGACGACCAGTTTGGCGCATTGGAGGTCACCGAGTCGCTCCATGGCGAGACGCTCACCAAAGCCGACGCCGGCCCTTGGGAGCGCCGCCGCAACACCACCCATGAGGCGGCCCCCGGCGGCAGCTTGGGCACGCTCGGCGATATGCCGGCGATGGAAGGCGGTACCGTGATTGGCCACGGCGGCTTGGGCTCCCGTGGAACGGGTTTTGGCGGCGGCGGCGGTGCGGAGGGCTTGGGTGGCCTGGGCACCCACGGATACGGAGGGGCGGGGTCCTCGGGCTATGGGCGCGGTTCGGGAGCCGTGGCGAGCAAAGGCGTTGGCGCCACGGGGGTCACGTCGCCGGCCGGCGGAAAGGCCGCAGCGCGCAAAGAGGAAGCCATCGTCCGCGGTGAGGCGGTGCCGGCTGCTTCGCGCCCTGTTGAACAAGCGGCACTGAAGGCTGGCACCACGGATGACAACGCGAATTTCGACGCCTATACGGCGTATGTCGCGGAGTGGAAGGTGCGCCCCGGAATCAATGGCTGGGCCGATACTCTCAATGTCGTCGGGCGACGGTGGGTCGAGGTTGTGGATGCGTCGGGGCGCCCCCAGCCCGATGCGCGGGTGAGCATCGTCGACCCCACGGCAGACCGCGTGGTGTGGGCGGGCCGAACCTTCGGCGATGGCCGTATGCCCGTGTATCCGCAGCTTGTCGTGCCCCACCGCGAGATGGCGCCGCCGGGAACGCCCTCTGCGGCAGGCTGGCGGGTCGAAGTGGAGACAGCGAGCGGCGCGCGCAGCACCTTGGTTTGGCCTGCGAACGAAGACAGCGCGAAGGTGGTCGTCAACGCCAATCGCGAGCCTGTGGGTGGTCCGATTCCAATCGATGTGTGCTTCATCATTGACACCACCGGGTCCATGGGCGACGAGATCGCGCGGGTCAAAGAGACCTTGCTGCGGGTCACAAGCAAGCTGCGGTCCGACTCGGCCCAGGGCGTCGACCTGCGCTATGGCGCGGTGCTGTATCGCGACATTGGCGATGAATACGTCACATTGCGGCATCCGTTCACCCTCGACCTCCAGGCCTTCGACGCACAGATTCAGACCATTCAGGCAGGCGGTGGCGGCGACGGCCCCGAGTCCCTCAATCAAGGTTTGGCGGTCGGCGTCGCAGGCATGGACTGGCGGGAAAACGCTGCGCGGGTCGCGTTTTTGATTGCCGATGCTCCGCCTCATATGGACTACCAGGAGGACGTCACGTATGGGCGTGCGGCGGCGGCGGCGATGGTGCGGGGCATTCGGGTGCATACGGTCGCGGCGAGCGGTCTCGACGACCCCGGCAGCTTCGCCTTCCGGCAGATTGCGCAGTTGACGCGCGGGCAGTTCATTTTCATCGAATACGGTTCTGTGACGGCGGCCGCCGCAGACCATGGCGTCGCGGGGCCGGTGTCGTCCAACAACCTCGATGACATCCTGTATGGCCGAATTCGCGCGGAAATCGACGGTTGGGGACGTGCTTCGTCACCGACGGTTGTGCAGCGGTAGACGGCGAACGGCGGCTCAGGGATTGGCGTGACGGTCGGCCACATACGCGGTGAGCAGACCTTCGAACAACGACAGAACCCGCGCGTCGGTGAGCTTGTCGCCGTCGTAGTCCGCGACGGCGACGCATTGGGTCTTCCAGCCAGGCGCCGTCAGCATGACCCGTGTGCCGCCGCGAATCACTACGACGTCTCCGCTTTGGAAGTCGTCTTTCAGCGATTTGTGCGCGTTGTCGCACTGAAAGCCACGGTTGGCGTCGAAAGCGCCTCGGGCGATGGCCGCGGCTTGTTCGGTGGAAAGCGCTGCCATTCGAACATTTCGACAGTCGGTCTTTTCGACGGCTTGTACCATCGACAACACGAGGGGGTCGACCAGCTCCGCCTTCACCACCACCTCCCGTAGGACTCCCGCGCGGGTGGTTTGGAGGGTCAGAGGACCGCCTTGGTCGGCCACCCGATTCCAATCGGCCATTTGGTGGATATCCTCGCCATTTGCGCGGACCAGGATGTCTCCTGCTTCCATCCCCGCGCGCTCTGCGGCGGTGCCAGGCACCACACCGCGAATGCGCACGCCGTTGTCACGCGTGTGGGTTTGCAGACCGAGCATCGTGCGGTGGGACTGGAGCGCCGCAAGGTCGGCAGCGGCGTCGCGCCACGCAGGCGTATACGAAAAGACGCGCATTTCAATAGGACAGGGGTCTCCTGCCCACGCTGTCGTCAGAATGGCCCACAACCAAACCATGACCGCACCTCTCGTCGCCTGGGACTGTGAAAATGTCGATTTGCGTCCGCCACAATCACGCATGGACACAGAAATGTATCGGTGGCCGCGGAGCGTACCTTGCGGCGCATGGAACGGTATACTGAACCCGCAAGGAGCGCGTGTGTCGTCCCTCAGAATTCAGACGGTGAGCGTAGTGACCGGTGGGCGAACGCTGCTCGATGGGGTCGATTTGGTCTTGCATCCCGGCGAGCTGTGTGCGTTGCTCGGTCCTTCAGGAGCAGGCAAGAGCACGCTGATGAAGGCCATTCTCGGGCTTCGGAAGCCGTCATCCGGTGTGGTTCAGTTCGGTACGGCGGCGGTCGGCGCTGACGCCCCGGTTGGCTACGTTCCCCAAGACGACGCACTCCACGGTGTTTTGACGGTTCGCGCTGCGTTGTCTTATGCGGCGCGCCTTCGCCTTTGGGACGTTCCGCTGGCCGAGCGAGAGGCGCGATTGGACGACGTGGTCGCCCGTGTCGGATTGCACGACCGCCTCGACGTGCGCATCGACCGCTTGTCGGGCGGACAGCGCAAGCGCGTCAGCGTCGCGATGGAGCTGCTGACCGCTCCCCCCATTCTCGTGTTGGACGAACCCACGAGCGGCTTGGACCCCGGCATGGAAGCCCGCACCATGGGCCTGTTTCGCGACCTCGCCCACGAGGGGCGAGTGGTGCTCGTCTCGACGCATGCGATGGCCAGCATGGACCAATGTGATGTGGTGGTCGTACTTGTGGGGGGACGCACCGCGTATGCCGGGCCGCCGGGTGCGTGCGCCGGTTGGTTTGGTGCCCTCGACCTCAACGGCGTGTTTCCAGCCATTGCGCGTCGCGCGCCACCGGTGTGGGCCCGAACGTGGGAGGCCTCCCCCGAACGAGCGGCGTTTTTGGGACGCGCCGCGCCGAGCACCAACCGCGCCGCGCCTGTGCTGCACGACGCGCCGCCCGAAGGACAGGGACCCCCTTCCCGACCCACGCCCGCGGAGCAGCTCGCAGCCCTCAAAGCACAGCGCGGGACGACGCCATGAGGCAGCCTCTTTCGGCGCGCGGTCAGTTTCCCGTGCTCGTTGCGCGGTATCGGGACATCGTCGTCGCCGATTGGCCCACGCTGCTGTTGCTCGTGGGGCAAGCTCCGGCGATTGGCGCATTGTGTGCCGTAGTGTGGGGTTCCGTCGAAGAAGGCACACCGAGCTTGTGGTTTGTGCTCGCCTTGTCTTCGGTGTGGTTCGGCTGTATCAATGCGTGCCGCGAAATCGTCAAAGAGCGGCCCGTGTTGGAACGAGAGCGTATGTTTGGCCTCGCCCCCAGTGCGTATGTTTCGTCGAAGTTAGTGGTGCTCGCTGTCGTGGGTTTGGTTCAGGTGGTGCTGCTTCAGGGGGCCGTAGAGTGGAACATTGCGCTGCGCGGGCACTACCTTGTCGAAACGGCGGCGTTGTGGTTGGGCTGTTTGGCGGGCACGGCGCTCGGTCTGGTGGTGTCGGCGGTGGCCAAGCGCCAGGAGCGTGCTGTTGGGGTCGTGCCGCTGTTGTTGTTGCCGCAGATTTTGTTGAGTGAGTTTGCGGTGCCCGACCGGTATTTCACCGGGGCGTTGGGCTTCGCGCGCTCGCTGATGCCCGTCTACTGGACATTTTCGATTTTCCAGGCCGATGCGGCAGCAGAGCCCCGCTGGCTCGATGTGGCGCAAGGATTTGCGGCGTTGCCTTTGACCGTCGGTGTGTTGGCGGTCCTCGCGGTCATTGCGCTCATGTTTCGACAGGAGACCTGAGATGAAGTGGATACTTCGCGGACTCGCGGCCCTCTTGACCGGCGGCGTCGTCTACCTCCTCGTCGCCCATCTTTCGGGTGCGGCGTTCCCTACTCTGGGCTTGCCTCTTGGGGGGGACGAAGGCGCGCTGCGGCGGCTGTCTCTTTCGTTTTGGGAAGACATCCAGTTCAAAGACTTCGACGCCGCCGCCCAATACCACGCCCCCGAGCTCCAAGACTCCGTCGACATTCCGTTCTTGTTGCAGCGCGTATTTCTTTTGAAGCCCGAGCTGCTCGACATTATGGAAGCCGAAGTCGTCATGGTGGACATCGACTCTTCGGGAAACCGCGCACGGGTCCGCACGCGCGTCAAAGCAAAGGACCTCACGCGCGGAAAGGTCGAAGAAAAGCAGATGATGCTGTATTTCGAGCGCGCCGATTCGCAGTCGCCATGGACCATGAAGCTCGAAGACAGCCTCCGTCAAGACGAAGCGGAGGACGGCAAGAAGCACTGAATGGTGATTCAGTTTGTCCGCCTACCTCCCGGACGACAAGGCAATGTCACCAAAAATATAGGCCAGCACGTTGTTTTCGTGCTGGCCGTGTTGTGTGGAGCGGACGGGAGACCGCCCACTTCCTTACCGTGTAGACGCCGGCGCACACCGAAGGAGGCGGTTTCCATTCTGCGGATTGGCCGGGCTCGCAAAGTCGCGCAAGCAGACCATCTCGGCGTTCTTGACCAGCAGGAAGTCGCCTTCGTATTTTCCATCCGGCAACAGGGCCGAAACGCTACATCCGCCTGCGGGAATGTCGGTAAGTTCGAGCCACTCGATGTCGGTGCCGCTGTTTTGACGACCACCCGAGCACGAGACGCTGACCGTGCGGGCGAGGGGAATGCGAACGCGCAACGTAGAGAGGGTGGACGTGACCTCTTGAAGTTCCTCGACGCCCGCCTCGCCGCCGGCGCTGGTAGGCCGCGGGCTGCACCGCAGCTCGTCCTTGAATCCATTGCGACAGATGAGGTCGAGCGGGGACTTGAGGTCCACTGCGGCGGTAGCGGAGCGGCCCCCACGCAGGTTTGCGGTGACGCTACACTGGGTGGCCGGGCTCTTCATGATGGCCGCACGGAACGGGCTCGGGCCGGTCATCGTGAGACCGTTTTTGCAGGTCAGTTTGACCGACTCGGCCAGCGGAACTTCGACGAAGAGGTCGAAGTCGCCCAACGTTCCTTCGGGACGCGGCCACGGCGGAGGACCGCCCGCGAACGGGGACGCCGGTGGCGATGACAGCTCCCCGGTTCCGTTGTCAAACGGCGAGCTTGCGTCCTTTTGGGTGTCGATGGCCTTGTCTTCCGCCACTTGCTCGCGGTCGGGACGGGGCTTTCCATCGTCGGGCGCGGTAATTCCCGCCTCGGCTTCGATAATCGTGACCGCGCCGCCTTCGCCTGCGGACGAAGGTGCCTTGCTGTCGCCTTTGCGCCCGCCACCCGAGGCGGGACCGGCGGCGGCCGCCTTGTCAGAACCCGCTTGGTCGGTCGGAACGTCGGCCATGTCCATTTCGCCGTGAATGTCGAGCCACCAACGGGTAATTCGTTCCTGAAATACGAGACCCGAAGCACCGACGACGGCAATGACGCCAAGAGCCACGGAAACAAGGACTTTGGGAGAAAAGCGTAGCAGTTTAGCCTCACCTTGGCGGCGGTGTTGGCGAACCAGTGGGGGAACGTCGTCGACGTTTTTGTGGTTCTTCCGTTTTGCGTCGCCGGTCGAACGGGGGGCGCCCTCGTCACTGTCTGCATCTTCGCGCACGACAGCCGCCGTGGGCATCGGAACGTTGGGGCGTTGGCGCTCCGGCAAGCCGATGGTGTTTTCGGCCCATGCGGACAACCAGAGGCCCTCAAGGGTGGGAATCATTCGGCGAAGGCGACGTGCAATCGACCGAATCTCGGGCCGATGAGACGGCGTTGGGTCGAGCATCTCCAACAGAAGCTGCTGCAGGTCTTCGGAGGTGCCTTTGAGTTGGCCGATATCGCTCTCGAGGTTCTTGCGGATGGAGTCTGCATCCCCATCCGGCGGCGGCAGCGGCATGCCGTCAATGGCCTGGAACAACAGCGCGCCCAACTGGTAGATGTCGTCGGCGGCGCTGGCACCGGGGCTCCGGGCGGCGTGGACGTTGTAGTCCATGAACACCACCTCGCCGGTTCCGCTGATGTGCACGAACTCCGCTGCAATGCTGCCGTGCGGAATCGATACCGGACGAATTTGGTCGGGGCGCACGGCGGAATGGGTCGCCGACAAGCCCCAAGCAAGCTCCAAAACAAGCTCGCTGGCTGCGCGCGCAGGCATCGGACCATCGACCAAGAGGTCGTCAAGGTTCCGGCCTTCGAGTGCCGGAAACACAACGCCCCATTGGTCACCAATCGTAACCGTGGCCTCCGCCGCACCTACGTTGCCGTTTTTCAAGCCAAACAAGGTGGACAGGTTGTCATGAATTCGGCTGCGCAGGGTCTCGCCTTCTGCTTTGGGCAGAATCAAGACCTTGACCATACGCTCCATGCTCCCCGGTATGACCGCGATTCCGGGCAGTTCCATGCCCAGAGCGCAGGCGACACCTTCGAGGCTCGTCAGCGAATAATGGGTGTGAGACGACTCATCGGCGCGACGGAGAATATCCATCGGCGTGTTCGACCCAGAAAACGGGGGGGCGGCGGGACCAGTGCTCATCGGCTCCTCGACGCCTTATCATCGGCGTTTGGGCGGCCGATTGTAGGGAGAGTTGTTCGCAGCTTCAACCAGCAGTCATCGCGAATGGGGGCCGTTAGGCCACAGAAAGTTGCGATGATGGACCTTTCCGCTCCACCGGCGCCAGTGCAACCACCGCGAGCATGACCAAGACTATCCACACCATTTCCGCCATCAGGAGATGCACAAGCTGCATCCACACCGGCGCCAACAACAGCAGATTGGCCACCCCTACACCCAGTTGGCCAATGACGAGCGATACCAGCAAGAGCGCGAGAACGCGCGCTGCGCCTGCGTGTCGAACTGCGGTGGTTAGGGCTGCGACAATCGTTCCGCCCCCAATCGTCACCGCCAAGACGGGGTGAAGAACCCGTAGGCGCAGCAAGATGTGTGCCGTCGGCGAGAAATCTTGGGCGATCCCTTCCGCCAAGCTGTCTGCAGGAAACAGAGTATCGCCCAGGGCCGTTATCCCGCCGCTCGCACCCAATACCAACATCGCAGCCATCGCGGTTCCCAACAACATGGCCGTCGCACGGTCGGTGCGCCACCGCGGCCACGGGCGCCCTTGGGCCGTCCACGCGGTCAATAGCATCGCCCCCACGAGCAACAGCGTATTGATGAGGTGAACGCCCATCACCGCAGCCCGCCCGATAGAGTCGTCCTGGCCGGTCATACGCAGCAATACGATGGCCGCCCCAACGAGGCTCTCCACCACCATAAAGCCCATCGTCCAAGTGGCCGCCCGACGCACCGGGGCACCCCTCGGCCACAACCGAAATGCAGCAATCCACACCGCGAGCGCCAATACCAACGCGCCACCGCTCGTTAGGCGGTGCGTAAACTCGATGACCGTCTCGATGGCCGGATTGCGCGGTACAATTTCACCGTTGCAAGTGGGCCAGTGCTCGCCGCAACCCGCGCCCGAACCCGTAGCGCGCACATAAGCGCCCCACAAAATCACCGCGATGTTGTAGGCGACATTGCCGATGGCCACCCGACCAAGGAGTGTCTGGGCACGCGTGAGAGGGAGCAAGGACACAGTCCACCTGGGGCCAACGCGCCGAGGAATCGGCGGACGAAGTCCCTATCGTACTCTGCGACGGCTGGAATGGCGGACTTGGGCGCGGCCTGTTCAACCGCAGCGGGAGAGGTGAACGGCGGCTCCGTAAATGCCCATGCTCACGAGCAAAATCAGTCCTTGGATGACACCACGGGAGGCGGGCGTGGCGGTTCGTGCGGTCCATTGGTGAACGGCCGCGAGCAGAATGACAACACCGACAAGGCCGAGCTTTAGGTGTAGTGGACCCCACATCCATGGCATTCGAAGGTTCACGACTTGTGCGAGCCCCGTTGTCACCGCAATGGCCATCGCCGTCCAAGTGAGGTGGCCAAAACGTCGCGCAGCAGCTTGTAACAGCGTTCGATCCGCGCCCGCCGACCGCAGCGCCGACACCAACACAGCCATCGTGACGAGGCCACCGGTCCAGACTGCGGCTGCCAGCAGGTGGACCCACCGGATGTACGAGAGCGTGGTCATGGCGCGGCTTCCGTTGTCGTTGCGGGAGCGTCTACCAACTCGTAAACGCGGAGCTCTTCGTCGTCGTAGACCGGCATCGCGGTGAGGTCAAGAAACGCGAACGTCATCGCCAAACGCGCTTCGGGATACCACGATTTGTGAACCACAATCCACCGCAATCCCTCCTGAACCATATGCCTACGGCCTACTTCAATGTCAAGCCACGGTACTTGCAAAGGCATAGAGGCTGTAGTAGTACGTTCGATTTCCAAAATATATGCGGTAAACCGATTGTGGTACAAAATCGGCGGCGTTGGGTCGTTGAGCGCGTAGACCACCGGTTGTTGGTGGACCAGTTGTCCCGCGAGGTAATGCGACCGCGCGAGCACCGGCACGCCTACGGGCAAGTCGAGCACCGCGCCGTCGGTCAACGACGCAAACACCGGATTTGGGGCGAACGTGCTGGTGGGGAGCGGAAAGACCGCGGGCGTTGCCAACGTGGTCTCGGCGATTCGCAAGGCACCAAGGACCACGGCGACCGCCAACGCAGGCCCGCGCCGATGCTCGACCGCCCGGACGAGGTAGGCCACGGCAACCGCCAAAGCAACGGTCGCGCCTTGCACGAAGCGGTACGCGTGGCTGATGCGCGAAAACATCGGGAACAGCTTGTAGAACGCCAGAAATGGAAGGGGCACCCAGCCGTCCATCGCGTGTATGTAGTCGCCGTTCACATACAAAAATGGACCGAGCGAAAGCGCGATAAAGCCGAGGGCCAACCAGCCCCACACCCGCGCGCGCCCTTCTTTGTCCGCCAGAACGCCCACCAATGCAGGCCACAACAGCGTGTGGCCAATCGCGACCACCACAATCAAGTCTTCGCCAAACACCGCCTTGAGGTCTGGAGAATAAAACCGACCCGGCATGACAAGGGCGAGCACGTCGGTCATGTTGTGCATGATGAGCGTGCTCCACACAAACTGGGGGTCGCGGGTGACCATCGCGTCGGCTGCGCCCATGGTGTGGATAAACGCGGAAAAGGGCGCCACAACTATCGCGGCGGTTGCGATTCCCCCAACGACAACGAGGGAGATGGCCTTTTTCATGTGGAGCGGGGCCGGCGAGCTTTCGGCTTTGCGTCGTCGACGCCGCGTTGGTGGACGCCAGCGCTCCCACAGGCGTTGCCCGAGCATTCCCGCAACAAAAAAACCTGCAAACAGGCCGTAGTACCAACTTGCGAGCGCGTTTATCCCCGCCAAAACACCGGCGATTGCAGCGTTGCGAGGCGTCTGCTCGTCGAACGTCTGCCGCACCGCCACGAGCGTGAGGGGGAGCCATCCCGCTGCGCATGTCTCGCTAATACCATTGTATGCCTGACCAAGCAAGTGTGGGGCAGACATATAAGCAAGCCCGGCAAGAAGTGCTCCTGGTCGACTTTCTGTCTCTTTCCATGCGAGCGCATATGCGCCAACACCGCACAAAACGATGTTACCGAAAATGGCTGCGTTGTAGGCGGCGACGGGGCCCGCGAGCCACTGCACGGGCAAGGTGAGCACAGCCCCGAGCGTATCGATAAACCAAAGACTGCCACCATACGGCCAAGCGAGCTGCTCGGTATGAACGGGAACGCGGAGAGAGCCAAGCTCCTCGGCAACCCACCAAAACCCCCACACATGGTTCCACACATCGTTGCCCGGATGCCCGAGCGCCAAGCGCGTCGGCGCCGAGAGCACCGGCGCACAAAACAATAGCGCAACCGCAACAAATGCGGCAAACGGCAACCAGTGGGGGCGAAGGGACGAAGGTTTCACGGGACCATTGGGCGAAGGAACCAAAAAAGGTGATGTGTCGTATCGTAGAATCGAAGCTTGGCTCCGTCTTTTCTGCGGTGGCCGGAATGAGAGTGGGTCGTGCGTGTATCCTCCCGTGTTTGTCCGCCTTCTCGGCAAAAACGCACCCATAATCGACGTAGGTGGCAAACGCCTACCTTCGCCGCGGGTGCCGTGGCGCTCTGGTCGGTGTCCGCGTGTAAAGTCGATCCCGACGACTTCAAGCGGTCTATGGTCCTCGAACGTCCCTGGCAGCCCACCATCGAAGCCCCATCGGGGACCTCGCCCGACGAAACGCGTCTTTATCAACTGCTTTACGTGGGTGAATACGGCGAACAGGCCCAGGCCGCCGGACAACAAGTACGAATGCTCGCGTGGCTTCGAACCTTGCCCTTGTCCGACAAAGAGATGGTCGCCCTAGCACAACTCGGGATCCGCGCGAAACGAGAAGTGGCCGACGACCACGCTGCACGACAGCTCGACGATGCCCGAGAAATGGCCGTGCTCGGCCCTATCTACGCGCGCATCACCGCTGCACTGTCCCACGCCGCTACCACCCCCGACGAGCTGGCGTTGCTCGGAAAGGAGCTTGCGGAGGCCCAAGCCTCCCTCGCCGCGGAGGACAATCCCCGCGCCCGCCACCGCGCGCGGGTCCACTCGTTGCTCATCGGCGTCGCCGCATGGATGAGCGACTTGACCCACGAGCAGCGTGTTGCCATGGGCTCCTGTCGCTTCGTCTTGCTGGAGCACGCCGCCCCTCTCACAAATCCCAGCACCTACGCGTCGTTGGTCGGCATGGTCTGGGACCGTGGCGACTTCAGCGCCCTCCAGACCGGCGACGACATCGTCGCGGACGGCCCCCTCGACATCGGCGGCCTTTGGGCCTTGGAGCACCTTCGCGCGCCGCCCTCGGGCTACATGATTGAATCTGCGCGAGAAGGCATGGTGCTGATGGCCCTCCTCGACCCTGCGTTTCTACCAGCGGTCGAGGTGGCCTTGCGCGTGCGCGGCGTCGAGATGCCTGTAGAGGAGGCCGCGCCCGCCTCCCCTTGACCTCAGTTCGCGACGGGCGCGAAGGGGCCGCCACCGGGGTCGGTGTTCTCGCCGTCCTCGGGTTCGTCCTCTGTGTCTTCTTCTTCGATGTCTTCTTCGTCGATGTCCTCGTCGTTGAGCTGTGCTTGGAGCATTCGCTGGTACTCGGGATACCGCTCGAAGACCGTTTCGTTTTCGGGCTCGAGCTCGCGGGCTGCTTTCAGCACCAACAGGGCCTTCAGGTAGTCGTCTCTGCGTGCATAGGCTTCGGCGAGGTCGAGCATGCTCGGTACATCAGGGACGGTGTGCAGCGGCACGGTGTCCCGAACGGATGTGGCTTCGAGCAGCCGCGCGAAGTTTTGGGCCGCGGTGTCTTCGTGGAGATGCCGTGGGGCCGAGTACTCGATGCGCATGTTGTCGTCGGTGTTGTACTCCGCGTCTTTCACAAACTCGAGAATCTTCGTTTGGTCGACGAGGTAGTGGGTCAACACATCTTCGGCGGACTCGCAGTCGACATCCGCGAGGTCTTGGCGCACGCCCGCGTCGCGGTTCATCATCGCGCCGATGCGGTCGGCGGTGAGGTCGAGGGGGCTATCGCTTCCGACGAGCACAAGGTCGGCATCTTCAATGGTGCTGAACAACAAGACGTGGGCGTAGGTCTCGGTGAACGTACGAAGCAAGCTGCGCAGGTCTTCGTGGTCCATGCCGTACATCTGCACCCACTGGCCCCATACGCCGCCCGGCTTGAGCTTTCGCTTGCCGAGGGCCCAGAACTCGCGGGTGAACAAGTTGGACACACCGGTGAGCCAAGGATTCGGTGGTTCGCTGATGATGACATCGTAGCGGCCATCGGGTTGCAGGAACAGGTGGTTGCGCCCATCGTTGGCGATGAGCTTCACACGAGGATCTTCGAGGGGACGATAGTTGTGGTCGTCGAAGTAGTGACTTGCTTCGACGACTGCGGGCTCTAGCTCGACAATCTCGATGCTCTTGGGCCGGCTGTGCAAGGTGACGGAGCCAGCGGTGATGCCGCTCGCAAGGCCGATGACCACCACGTCGTCGGGGTGGTCGGAGAACGCGAAGGGCAGGTGTGCCACCATCACTTGCGTGGGCATGTCAACATTGGTGGAGGCGTCTACCTTTCCGTTGTTTGCCAACCAGATGTTGTCGGAGTCTTTGGACGCGGCGACCGTGACGACCGAGCTGAGACCTTCGCGGTAATACAGCAGCTCATACGGCTCGACGGCAAACTTCAATACGCCTTCTCGATTGAAGTCTTCGGGGTCAAGCTCGCTTGCATATTTGTACATGCCAGCCGTCATCAATAGTGGATTCCACGGCGCTTTAGCGATATTGACACCGACCATCATCAGTGCTATACCAATACCCACGACGACCCGCAGTCCAGGCTCGACGCGCTTTTCCCGCGCACGGTCGGCGGCCCACAGCGCAAAGCCCGCCGACATGAGGTTCATGGCGACGGCCAACACCACCGTTCCGCGGACGTGAAAGGTAGGCAGCAACACAAGGCCGCCGAGCGATGCGCCCAAGATCGATCCAACGGTGTTCCACCCGTAAATCCGGCCAGTGGTGGTTCCCAAGGCGGTGTTGCTGGACGCGACGCGAATCATTGCGGGGAAGGTAGCGCCCATCAGCAATGTGGGCGGAAGCATCACAGCAATCGAGATGCCGAGCTTGCCGACCCACAGCCAGCCATAGTCCGCACCGGAAGTCTTGAACCACTCGAACAGCTCGACAAAGACGAACGGAAGCTCGTTGTACTGCCACATGACGGCGTAGGCCAGGAGTGCGACGCCGACTTGTAGTCCAGCCAAAAACAGCAGCCCGCCTACAACCCCGCCCTTGCGCCACGCCGCATCGGCAAGGCGCCCACCGGCCCAGCCGCCGGTTCCGATTCCCAGCAAGAACGCCAGGAGCATCGTCGAAAACGCATAGGCGCTACCGCCGAGGATAAGCCCGAGCACCCGGAACCACGACACTTCGTAGATGAGCGTCGCGGTGCCCGCCAACAACGCGAGCGGCGGAAGCACCCATGCCCAGCCGCCGTCGGAGCGGTCGTCGGAGGCGGGAGGAGCTTCCGCGCCGATAATCCGCCCCGTGCCCGTGTTCAGCAGTGCGGCCATCGCACACAGAGCCGCATTTCCCCCCGCGGTAATCCAGGTGGTCGAGGCCAAACCATAGGATGGCAGCAAGAAGAAGCCTGCCGTAGCGACACCCACCACGGCGCCCATCGTGTTGGCACCGTACAGCCGACCGATTTGTGTGCCCGCTTCCCCTTGGGTCGAAGCGGCAAATCGCGCAAGCAGCGGCAGGGTGGCGCCCATACAAATCGTGGGCGGCAACAAGAATACGCCGACCATCAAGAACTGGATGACCGCGAAGGCCGTGGGGCTATCGCCGCCAATTGCCGCATAGATACCGGTATAAACCGGGATAAGCGCCTGGAGCAAAAACGGGAACAGCACGGCGTAGACACCGATTGCGCCCTCGAGCATTGCATATGCGAGCAGCGGCCGTTCGACTTTGTCAGCGTAGCGCCCGGACAAGAACCCACCCGCCGCGAGACCCGCCATGAATGCAGTCAAAACGGTGATGACGGCCAGCTGGCTCGTGCCCGTGACGAGGTGGAGCTGCCGCTCCCAGAGGGTCTCGTACACGAGGGACGTGGCACCACTGAGTACAAACAGTGGAACCAGAAGGGAAACAGCGCGAGAACGGCGCAGCTCCAAAGTGACGGAATCCAAGACGGTCTCCTGGGGTAGACGGCGCGCTGGGTATCCCGAGTGACTCGATTGTGCCGGTCAGGTTTTGACCACCCTGCTCTGTCACAAAGGATTTCCCCGGCCCTCGATGGACTTCGCGGCCGCCAAACCGAATCAACAGAGAACTGGTTACCCACTCTCTGCGGCGTTGTGATGGGCCGTGGAGTGCAAGATGGCGCGCCCGATAGTGTGGTTGGCAAGTTTTCCGAAATCCGGCTCTACTTGGCTGCGGTTTTTGTTGCTGCATGTGTTTCATGGCGCGCCGTCCCGCTCCGCAGACATCGACGCGTTCTTGCCGAGTCTTCACGGCGACCACATTCCGCCCCAAGCGGCCGTCTCGCGCGGAGGTGTTGTGCTGACCCACAAAGCGCGTGGGCCGCACTTGGAGCGGTGGCCGGCAGGGGTCGGCGTCATCCACTTGGTCCGCCATCCGATCGACGTCATCCTCTCCGACACGCGCTACTTTGTGATGACCCAACTTGACGGGTATGTTCAAAGCCAAGGCCGTGGTCCCACCGACATTCGCGAGTCGGATATCCAGGAGCTTTCCCGCCTATTTTTGTCGACGGTCATGCAGGGGCGGCCTACACCCCAGCGCCGGGAATTGGGGGTGGACACTTGGGACAACCACACCCGGTCTTGGCGGGACCACGATGGCCCGCGCTTGGAGCTTCGCTACGAAGACCTGCGCGCCGAGCCTATTGCGGAGCTTTCGCGAGTGCTTCGGTTCCTGGGCCTTCCTGTCGTCGAGCCGCGCATTCGGCAAGCGATTGCCGCCTGCAGCGTCGATGCAATGCGCGCAATGCAAGAGCGGGAGATTCGCGATCGGGTGCCCGGCCGCTTCTTCGATCCCGCCCATGTCGCCGGCTACCGCGCCGGCCTGCGCTTCGTCGGCCCCGCGCGCATCGGCGACCTGCAATCCCTGCCGCTGTCGGTTCGCGAACACCTCCATCGCCAAATGGGCGATTTGGCCACGGTTCTTGGCTACAATCTCCTAGAAGCATCCTCGCCCGTGCTTTCGCGAACGCCTCCCGAGCCAAATGCAACATTGCCCGCCGGTATGGGCGCACTCGTCGCCGCTCCCGTGACCCCATGAACCCGGTCGGATTGCCTCGCCGCGCCGCTCCGAAATCTCGACCCTCCCACGCACCGCCGGAGCCGACTCCCGCTCCCGGTTTCTTTGGGGCGAGAAGACCGTAGATTTTGGCGTGTTGGCCCATCGGTGGCTGCGCTGCCGCCGCCTGCCATCTCTATGAATTTCCGACACACGATTTGTGCGCGTGGAAAATCGGGGTGCGCAACGTCCCGCCTGTGGATGGCCCCCATCCGCCGCATTTGTAATCGGGTTGATACCGGGTGCAGGCGTAGCGCCGCGCTACCCTGTGCAAATCGTATATTCAAGGTGTCGTTATGCCCGATTATCAGCAGCGTCCTGCAAACCAAACCTCCTCCACTTCGACCAGCACGTCCGGGCGGTCAAATGGGGGGGGCGCACCGGGCGCGGGCAATCAGGCTGCGTTGGAGCAGGTGGTCGTCTACCTTACGCAAAACAGCATTACCCACCAAAACGACGAAATCCCCGAGACGTTGGCTGCATTGCAAAAGGCCGACAACGACGGCCTCGGCAAGAAGTCGTTGCTTCCAATCTCTGACCCTTTCGCCAATGGGCACCAAACCTACAACTACGCGTTTGGCAAAGACAAAGCGGCGGGCGTCACTTGGTGGCACGACGACAACCAGCTCCAAAGCGGCCAAGCGCGCCTCAATGGCGAGGTGCTGGACTTGGGCGCCCACGAATACGGCAACGGAGATGACGCCGCCTTTTTGATGAAGATGCAAAAAGACTGGCGGACGATGCTCGTTCACGTTGGCCTGACCGACGACAAGGCGAGCGAAGTTATCGCCGCATTGTTGATGGACGCCGATGGCAACGCCAAGCTCACCGAGTCGGGTGGTCGTGCGAGCAACGAGCTGATTCAGCTCATCGCCGTGTTGAACCGCGCGGAAAATGGCGAGTTCGAAATCTCGTCGTTGGTGCTCTCGGGTCACCACTACTACGGCAGCGACTACCTCTTCGGCGAGCTCCCCGGTCACCAGTACGACACCGAAGACCGCGTGGGCGACATGCTGAACATGCACGACATCGAAGCATTGAAGGATGTCTTCCCCAAGGCATACAGCCAGGTCGACAGCTTTATGTTCTCCGCATGCAATACCCACGAACTGGGCATGAAAGATGCGGGTGGCAACGATGTTTCGACGCCCGAGTGGGTGTCCGGTGTCTTCCCTGAAGCCACGCGCATGGGAATGTGGGAGGGCATCGCGCCGGGCTCCGACATGGCCTCCTTCTTCTCGGGCGAGTTCATGCTCGACGTCGCCAAGGAAGAGAACGGCCAGTCCGCCGCTTTCAACGATGCGATGTTCCGCTCCACCAGCAAAGGCCAGAATCATCGCCTGGAAAAAGGCGCCGACGGCAAGTTTGCAGACGTCAACACCGCAAAGAACGGCAGCTCCTACGTTTACAACAACTACAAGGGCCTGCGGAACAGCAACGGCGAAGCATTTACGAAGCGCGACGACCTCAAGAAGTACCTCAAGAAGTAGGGTCGGCGGGGGTAGTCAAAAAACGCCGGATATCGGCATAGGCTACCGGTAATGTCCATATAGTATTGGCGGCCTTTCCGCGTGGGTCGCGGCGGGATTTCCATTCTGCCTTGCTTTGTGCTTCTATACGTTCTTGGTGGTGCGCGACTAGCCGTTGGGTAAGCTCCGTATGGGCTTGCGCGCGGTTCTGGGCTTGGCTGCGCTGACCGGTGCTGCGCACTTGGATCCCTGATGGGGTGTGCGTGAGGCGCACCGCGGTGCTGCGGGTGTTGACATTTTGTCCACCGGGTCCACCGGAACGGTCGAACCGCACGATGAGGTCGGCGTCGTGCAGTGAATGGGCGGGAGGTCGCGCCGCGATGTGCGCGACGGACACCGTCCAGCGGGTGCGGCCGGAAGTGGCCCGGATTCCGCGCAGGCAGTGAATTCCCACCAACCGGTCCAGGTGGATGCTGTGGTCGTGTGTATGTACCGCGAGCCGTAAGGAGCCGTGTGGGATTGTGGACATGAGGGTGGCTTCGGCGCCCAGCCGATGCAGGCACGTCTGAACCGCGTCAACAAACGCTGCGAGCGCTTCTTGGCCGGCGACGGGCGCGCGCCCAACGGAGAATTCGAGGGTAGTCATCGTTTGACGGTCACAAGTGGGTGGAGGGAGCAGATTGCGTGGGCCGCGTCCGATTCGAGGGTGGCCGCGAGAACAGGCCCCAGGGCTTTGTAGGCGTCCGGGTGTTCTGCAAACAGGAGGTCGTTGTCGTCGCACAGCACGCGGCCGCCGAGGGACGTGCGCACGAGCGACGCGCGGGTGTTTCGGCTGCGAAACCGCGCGATGGCGTCGGTTCGGGACAGCTTGCGGCCACAACCGTGAGCGATGCTCCACAAGGTCTCGGGGTTGCCGTGACCCGCCATCACCACCGATGGGGTGCCCCGACTGCCGAGGAGCACGGTGGGTTGCTTCGTATATGCGGGTGCGGCGCCTTTTCGATGAACAAAGCAGCATTGGCCGTCGAGGTGCTCGGTGTCGATGGTGTTGTGAACGATGTCCCACAGTGGGCCATGCCGCGCGTCGCGCAGCGCACCCAGTGCTTGCAGCAATCGCCACGCCAACACCAGCCGATTGGCGCGGGCAAAGCGCACGGCACCTGCGAGCTGGCGCTGGTACGGAACGGCATCGGCAGGTGACAAATCGACGTCGCCCCAGCGGTCAATGAGCCACCGACCGAGCCCGCGGGAGCCGGAGTGCACGACCACCGCGAGCCCGCCGGGGCGAAGGCCGAGCGGCTCGGCCTCTGGGCGGGACACGACGTCTTGTACCCGCGAGACTTCGGCAAAATGGTTGCCCGCGCCGATGGTGCCCAGCGCTGCGCCCATCTCGTCGGGGAGGCCGTCGGGGAGCGCGTCTCCTGCCTCGGGGGCTATGCTTTCCGCGAGGTGCGCGAGGCTGTCGGGCACGCCGTCGACCGAAGCCAGACCCCGCGGGCCGTGCGTCCATACAGCGTGCAGCAGCGCGCGGGGGTGTGCCTCGGGGAGTGCCGGTCCCGTAAATGCCGCATCTACACGTCGTTCGAGGGCATCTTGCTTGCCGCGCGCCTGGGGCACGCCGACCAAGCATACGCCGCAGCCAGCATCGCCCCCGACCAGCAGCGGTCGAATGTGGTCGACGAAGGCGAAGGCGGCCCCAATCGGAATTCCCGGACCTGGATGGAGGTCGGGCATTCCTACGGCGCGAATGCAGCCGGGAAACTGGGACACCCGCTCAAGCTGCACGAGGGCCTCGCCTTCGAGCCACAAGTCGGGGCGTGTGACCACGCGCACATGGTCGGTGGGTGGGGTGGACATGGGACGTCTCCTGTGAATACAAACACCCAATGCACCTCCCGTGCCAACACGGCCCGACGGTGTTTTGGTCATACATGGGTGCAAGATGCACCCAATCGGGTGGGTGCAAAACGCACCCACGGGTGCAAAGTGCACCCTCTGCTTTCTCGGCACGAGACGTGGGGCGTCCCTCGCTCCACGGGCCGGCCTCTTTTTTTGTTCGGAGGATGTGATGACCTTGTCTCGACTCGATGCCGGTCTACAGCGTGAAGTCGCCCAACTTCAAGCCGAGGGCCGCGCAAAAGCTCCCGAGCGCGTGATTGTCGACTACCGCCCCCCAGAGGGACCGTGGGGACCGCGCTACCGTTTGGCGGGCAGCGACCGTTGGAACATCCGAATGAACAGCAACAGCTATCTTTCGCTGTCCCACCATCCGGCGGTGTTGGCGGCGGCAGACGAAGCGACCCATCGGTTTGGTGCGGGACCGGGGGCGGTTCGGTTTATCGACGGCACGTTCTCTGCCCATATCGAGCTTGAGCAGCGCATCGCGGCGTATTGCGGTCGTCCCGCCGCGCGGATTTTCAACTCGGCCTACACGACCAACCTTGGCCTCGCGTTGTCGCTGCAAAACGACAAGACCTTTTGGATTGGCGATGCGCTGAACCACAACTGCATCATCCGCGCCATGCGAATTGCGCGTGTGCCGAGCCGCAACAAAGCCATCTTCCGTCACAACGACATGGCTGAACTGGCGCAGATTCTCGAAACTGGCATTCCCGAAGGTATCGAGCGGGTTGTGGTGATTTTCGACGGTGTCTTCAGTATGCGGGGTGACCATGCACCCATTCGCGCCATCAACGAAGTGTTGGCGCCCCATCGCGAGCGTTTCGCCGAAGGGTTGGTCACCGTGGTCGATGACAGCCACGGTATCGGCGCATATGGCCTCACGGGGCGCGGCACCGAAGAAATCTGTGGGGAAGGCGTCGACATCGTCGTGGGCACGTTTGGAAAGGCGTTTGGCGTCAATGGCGGCTTTGTGGCGGCAAGTGAAGCGGTTGCCGAAGCGGTGCGCCAGAAGGCCGACACCTACATCTACACCAACCCCTTGAGCGTGGCCGACTGTGCGGCGGCCAAGGTGGCGGTGGACATCGCGGATTCGGAAGAAGGGCGTCAGCGCCTCACAAATCTCCGCGCGCGCATTGCGCAGTTCCGGGCGGGCCTTGACCGTCTGGGCATGGAGTCTATTCCGGGCGTGCACCCTGTTGTGCCGTTGATGGTGCGCGACACCGCGCGCACGACGCGCATGGTGCGAGAGTTCGGCGAAAACGGCGTGTTGGTGGTCGGTCTCAACTACCCGGTGGTGCCGGAAGGCGACCAAACGATTCGATTCCAAATCAACGCGGCCCACACGGAAGCCGATATTGACGAAGTGTTGGGCGTCCTGGCTCGTATTCGCTGACCGTCGATGCAGCCCCTTCGATTGGGGGCTGTGGGAGCTTGTGTGCCGGTCTATCGCTTGCCCGACAGCCATGTGTTTCCGCCACCCGACCACGCCGAGCCGGATGGCCTTCTTGCGATTGGGGGCGACTTACACCCAGACCGCTTGTTGCTGGCCTATGCTTCGGGAATATTCCCTTGGTATGGGCCAAGGATGCCGATTCTGTGGTTCTCCCCAGACCCCCGATTCGTCATCCGTATCCCCTCATTTTATGTTGGGCGAAGCATCCGAAAGCGTGTAAAACGAGGGGATTACACAATCACGATGGACCAAGCATTCGCGAAGGTCATCGCGTCTTGTCGTACAACGCCCCGTCCGGGACAAGACGGCACCTGGATTACCGCGGATATGCAGCGCGCCTATATTCAGCTTCATCGATTGGGCCACGCGCATTCGGTCGAAGCATGGCGGGATGGAGAGCTGGTCGGCGGTTTGTATGGTGTAGCGATGGGCCGCATGTTTGCTGGGGAGAGTATGTTTGCCCATGCGCCCGATGCGTCCAAAGTGGCCTTCGTATGGTTGGTGCATCAGTTGGCGGAGTGGGGGTTTGGTATTGTCGATTGCCAAGTTCACACCGAGCACCTGGCGCGATTTGGCGCCGAGGACATGCCGCGCACCGAATTTCTCGACGCCCTCCACACCGGCTTGGACCATCCTCCGAGATTGGGGCCGTGGTCGTTTGCACCGGGATTTCATCCCTTCGCCCAAGAGCCCCAGGATGGCGATTGAGCTACGGTAGGTGCGCGACGAGGTCGGAATACGAGAGCTGGCCGATATGGCGATGAAAGAGCTGCCCATCGCGGTCAATGACGATGGTTGTGGGCAACACATGCACGTCGTAGGCGTCTTGCAGGCCGTCCGGAGCGACGGCCACAGGCCAATGGATGTTGAGTTGGCGGATAAAGCGCGCGATGTCGGCGGGTGTGCCGGAATCCACAGCGATGCCGACAAGGTGGACTGTCGGGTAGTCGCGGGCAAAGCGGCTCAGTTCCGGCATTTCGGCGCGACAAGGACCGCACCAAGTGGCCCAGAAATTGAGCACCACGATGTCTCCGTTGACCGATGACAGGCTGAAGGGGCCGTGGTCTAAGGTTTCAACGGCGAACGAAGGCGCCGGGCCCGAGGCGGCTTCGTTTTGGGGCGCTAGCTTCTGAAGGATGACGCTTGAACCAACAAAAATGACGATGGCAACGAGCAATGCCAACACCCAGTCGCGCACAATTTGCACCCAAGACGGACGGGAGGAAGGCGGGGACGGGGGCATAGACGGGGAACTTGCCATCACAACTCCTGCGTCGACCGCGTAGCGCGCGGCGGGCGTCGGGTCACCAACCTGGATAGCGGAACGTGCGGCTGGAGCCGGTCGCCCCAGGAGGTCGGATGAGTATGGGTGCGCTGCGACAGGCGCGAATCGAAACAGCGCTCAAGGAGCGGCTGGGCAGTGTTGTGACAGTGCTCGAAGCCATCTACCGGCGCCACAACGCAAGCGCTATCATTCGTAGCTGTGAGTCGTTTGGGTTGCACGAAGTTCATCTCGTGACGGGCCGTTTCCGCTCTAGCAAGGGCGCGTCGCGGAGCGCGGAGCGCTGGCTGGATTTGCGGCGCCATTCTTCGATAGAGACATGCGTTGCCGAGCTTCGGGAGCGCGGCTTCAAGATTTACGTCGCCGACCTCGCCGAGACCGCCTACACACCGGACACCGTGCCCGTAGATGGCCCGGTGGCGGTTATCTTTGGTTCCGAGCTTGTGGGCATCTCGGATGAAGCCCGTGCGCTGGCCGATGGCGCCATTCAGGTGCCGATGCGGGGTCTGACCGAATCGCTCAATGTTTCGGCGGCAGCTACGTGTACGCTGTATCGCCTCGCCGAGCGTCGACGAGAAGTCGTCGGAGGCGGCGACCTCTCCGACGAAATGCAGGCAGCCTTCCTCAACGAGTGGATTGCGCGCGAAGCCGCGCTCGAAGTCGGCCTCGAAGCGCGCGTCAGCGAGCCAGACGACCTCGACGAATAGCTGCCCCGCCGGTCATCCGGCTGCGCTCGCAAACGCGCGGTCGAGCCATGCCGCGCGGGGGTCGCCCGGGGCGAGCGCGGAACGCAGCGTGTGGACCATTTCGTCGACGCGGGCATTTCCGTCGTTGCGGGCTACCAGCGCTTCGAGGTAACGGTCGTCCCACTCGGGTTTCTCGATGTTGCGCGCTACTTCGGTGAGCAGCTCTTCGACCCGTGCGGGCGCTTGGCGGTCTTCGAGGTACAGGCGCGCGAGCATCCGCGCGGCATGGACATCATAGGCCTGTTGTCCGCACTTTCCCGGGCTGCCACAAGTACACGCGAGGCTCGTCTCAAGGGCGTAAACCGCGCCATCTCGGTCGCCCAGGCCTTCCCGGACGCGGGCCAGGAGGCGATAGAGGCCTTGGTCTTTCGGGGCCTTGGTGAGTAGAGATTCCGCTTCGAGTCGGGCATTCTCGAGGTCGCCTGTGACCTCGAGCAAGCTGGCGCGGGCACCGCGAAGGTCGATCGCATCGTCCTTTCGGATGGTCTTGGCCAGCATGTCGAGGGCTTCATCGGCGCGGCCCAGGCGGGCCAACAACTGCGCATGCAGCACCCCGGTGTGGTGGTTTCCGATGCGCTGGTGGCCCACCTGCTCGGCGAAGTGGTGCAGGTCTTCGGCGGCCTGGGGCAAGCGCCCCGTTTCTAAGGCGGCACGGGCCCGCTCGAATCGCGCGGCAGGTTCTTGGGCGACATACGGCCCGAGGGCCTCCCAGGCGGCGGCGGCGCGGCCTTCGTCGATGGCCATGACCGCTTGCGCAAACCCCGCGCCGAGCTGCGAGAGGCGAAACCGAAGCGTTTCCGGCCACGTTTCGAGCCGCATCGCGTATTGCAGGCGGGGGTCGTCGGGTGGCAGCCCCCACAAGGGGTCGTCGCCCTCCGGTGCAATGGGTTGCATCGCCTTGGCGCGCTTTTCGGCTTCCGCTTCTTCGCGCAACGTGCGGCCATACCGACGGGCATCGCGAAGGTCGTCGGGGGTGGCGCCGAACTCGCGGGCTATCTCCAAGTGCTCCCGCGCGCCGTCGGGGTCGCCGGCTGTAAATTTGGCCCGCGCTTCGTCCAAGTTCAGCACGACGAGGCCCGCCCGCGCTTCGTCGAGCAGCGCGGCGGCGTCGGGGTGGTCGAGGTCTTCTAGCTCCCAGCGCGCGTCGTTGTATTCGCCCCGCGAGAGAAGCTTGCGCGCTTTCTCGATGCGTGTCGTTGGGTCAGAACCAAAAAGACGAGAGAACCAGCCCATTTAGGACTCCTCGGTGTCGGCTTCAGGGGGAGCGGTCGACGGCTCGTCTTCGTCCTCGTCGGAGTCTGACCACAGCAGGCGGCCAAATCGCTGGTGTTCGGCCAAGAACGTGAGCGATTGAGGTACCACCTTGTCCACGTACAGCACACCGTCCAGATGGTCACACTCATGTTGTGCAACGATTGCTGGAAAGTCCTCCAAATCAAGCGAAATCGGCGCACCATTTTCATCGAGCGCTTCGACGTGAACCGCTGCCGGCCGCTCTACCAAGCCCCGCAGGTCCGGTACGGACAAGCACCCCTCAAACGACTGCGCGGTGTCTTCCGTCGTGGGCGTGAGCACCGGATTGATCCAAACCTCCATTCCACGTTCTTTCTTGACCTGGAGCACCACAATCCGAACCGACGCATGAACCTGGGGCGCAGCGAGTCCCGCACCATTGGAATCATCGACCGTTTGCAGCATGTCGCGAATCAATCGTTGAATCGTAGGACTCGAAATCTCCTCGGGAGGCACGGGGGTCGCGACCCGCCGAAGGACAGGGTGGCCCATACGAGCAATCTTGAGAATGGCCATGAGTGCTGTTTCCTGGTGAAATTTTCGCGAGACGGTGGTCGACGCGGAGGCGCGCGCCGCCCTTTGCATAGCCTCCTATCGGGTCGCACTGGGTCGTCGCCTTTCCCTTGCGACAGAAGGTTCGTGAGGGTAGACCCCGGCTCCTTGAATGGCCCGTCGGGCTGTTGTAGCGCTTGGAGGTCCCCATGGCCGACCCGAATGAAATCTGGAAAGACAACGTCAAAGGCGAATCCGTCATCAACGGCAAGCGGGTGTCGTTTTTCGTCGACATGGAGTGCATCCTTTGCTCCGTGTGTAGCGATGCTGCGCCCAACAACTTCCGTATGAGCGATGACGAAGACCACGACATCTGCTTCAAGCAGCCCGACAGCGAGTCTGAGCTGGCGGAATGCTACGAAGCCTTGGAAAATTGTCCGGTCGAAGCCATCGGCGACAACGGCCCGAAAGCCTGAGCCCATTCGCGCGTCGAAATCGCGCGAAACGTTCGGGTGAAAAACAAGCCGTCGGAGAAGGCCCTATTTACAAGGGCCTGCTTTGCTGCGTCTGCGACGATCGTGAGCATACGCGGCCCGCGTCGGGTCTCCATTCCGACCCGGTAGGGTCATTGGTTCTTCGGCTTGCTCACATCCCGTAGAGGTCGTGGCGAAGCGTCGCGACCTCGCGCTCTGCGAGCGTTGCGAGGCGGTCGAGGTGAGGGTCGACGGGGATTTCTTCGTCCATGTCGACCTTTCGGTCCAAAGCCCAGGCCGCGCGGTGGTTCTGGATGCCGAGGCGCAGCTCTCCAAGCCGGTGGGTTTGGTGGTAGGCCTTCACCCAAACGGCGTCGCCTTCCCGAAAGGCCGCGTCTCGATACCGATGCTGTTGGGCGTCGACGACCACGTCGACCCATCCTTCTCGGGCCAGTTGCGCTGCCTCGGTCGTGGCATTGTGGGCCAAAAGGACCACCAAGTCAGCGTCTTGAATCGACGGGTCCGCGAGGAGCGTACGTGCGGCCTGGTAAGGGTCCGTCGCGGAGTAGCCCGGCGGCAACATAGACTGGAGACCGGTCGCGGAAATGCCGGTGAACACCACACGCAGGTCGTGGCTGGTTCGCTCTACCATCGGGACGATGCCCGGTCCTTGGAGGTTTGCGCTGACCATCGGCACGTCAGGTGGGTCCGGAAAGCCCTGAAGTGCGATGAGGTCAGTCAAGGAGAGGTTGAGCGCCACCGGACGAAAGGTGTGCAGAGCGCGAAGCATCCACGCATTTGCCGCTTGTGCATCGGGACGGGGTGCGCCGCTCGCATCGGGCGTCCCATCGAGCCAGCCGCCCGCATCTATATACCAAGTGTCGATGCGGGGGTTCCTTGACCGCGTCGCGACCGTATAGCCCTCGACGCGCGCAAGCCCCCCCCGCGGGTTGGTCTGGCAGCCACATGGCGCCAACGCGCCGCCGAGGTCGGAGCCATACAGCAGCACGAGGTCGGCGAGGTCGGGAAGGGCAAGCCGTTGCGCCAATGTGCCCTCTTCCGCCTGCTCCGAGCGCAGCCCTTCTTGGGGCGACGCTATCGGTCGAAGGTCTACACGCGGCTGCGCACAACCCGCCCAAAACAACGCCACACCGACCAAAGTTCGAACGACCATCTCCGACTCCTGGGACGTTTGTATCCCATCCACGCGGCGCTTACGGGGTGCGCCCGGCGGCCAATCTTTCTGCTGGTTCGCTTCAGGTTGCGGAATTCTGACCGATGCGCGTTTTTGGGAGGCAGAAATGACTTCGTTCTCTTCCGAAACCGACGATGTCCTGCGGGGACCATCCGACATCGACGCGCACCTGATGTTTGCCGCGCTAGAGGGTGTTGCCGCCGTCCTTCATGCCGACGGATACCGCATTCCAGGGCGGTTCGACTTCGCCGATGGATTTGGCGAAATCGCGTTCATCGACCAGCGAACCTCCGCACCCGCGACCGGCTTGCCATGCGGCAACGTGCGGGTGGAGTACTTTTTGGGGCGACACGACCTCCACCAGTTCGAGACTGCCGTCCTCGGTCGCACGGCCCAGGACCGCGTCCGCTTGGCCCGTCCGCGGTCTATTCAGCGCTCGCAGCGGCGCTTCGTTCCGCGGTTTCGTATCGTGGGGCGGGAAGCGTATTCCTTCGTCTTTACCCAACCTGAAAATATCCGTCCTGCCGAAGTGCTCGACCTCTCCAACCAGGGCGCACGCTTGGTGGTCGATGCGCGGCAGGGGCTAGATCGGGGAGGTTTCGTTGCATCCGGCTGGCTTTCTTTGCCGGAGGAAACAGGGATTCCCGTGACCATCGAGTTCCGGCACGTCGCCCCCCACGATGTCGGTCGTTTGGTCGTAGGCGTGCGCTTTCTTGAGATTCGGACAGTCGACCAAGTGCGCCTCACCCGCCACATCCTTTGCTTGTCCGACCCCGGCGGTCGCGCAGCGTGAGGAAGAGCGCCATTCTACAGCGGGTTACCTGGAACGGTGACGCGGCTTCACGCGTCCCTGGAGCGTCCCGTTGAGCCGGATTTTGGTGTTGCTGTTGGTAGCAAGTGTCGTGGCATTGGCCATTTGGGACATCTTGCGCCGAAATCCACAGCTGCGCGACCGCCTCCGGGGCGACCTGCGCCCCCCGCCCCCACCCAAAGCCGAAGCGCCCCGTCGCGCGCCCCCAGACCGTCCTGTGGCGCCGCGTGGCAAGGTCATTGCCCTCCGCCGTGACCCCTACCAAATCCTCGGCCTCGACCGCGACGCTACGCCCGAAGAAGTCCGCGCGGTCGTTGCCCGTGTGCGGGCCGAGCACGACCCCACGCGCCTCGCAGGAATGGCGACCGACCTCCAGGAGTTTGCCCAGCGGAGGGTCGAGGAAGTCGAGTCCGCGGCACGGCAGCTCTTGGGCGACGACGCGCTCGACACCCCGTCCTAAGGCGCAGCGCTTCGTTCTACTCCTTGGGAAACGCCAAGCTGCACAACAACGTGGGTCGCCGCTGCTTGCTCTGGCACCGGCCACACCGCCGCAAACGGCGTCAAGCAGGCGGCGAGTGCGGGATGTTCGGGTGCCTCTACCCGCGGCGGCTGCGCGGAAAAGCCCACCGTGAGACTCACAATCGGGCCGTCGAGGGAGGTTTGGCGTTCGGCACACCACTGAAAGTGCTCCACGCGCTGCACCAATAGCCGTTCGATGGCTTTCGTGAGCGCGGGGAGGTCTGCCTGCCATTGTGCCGTACGCGGTTCTACGTTGACCTCTGCGATCTTCACGCGCACCGTCGGCTCTGCGAAACCCTCCCAAGCCGTCGGCGATGCCGCGGGACCGTCCTCGGGAACATCATAGGTCGTCAACACGTCAAAACGCTCCTCCGTCCCGGCGGAATCCGCAAGCAAAACGTAGGTCAGCGCGCACAATACGGAAGGTGTCGCCATCAGCTCTCCACACAGGGGTGTTGGACACCCTCTAGGGCCCCCGGTTCCCAGCCGATGACATGCGGGACTTCCGTGATGGGACGGCACGCGCTCGTGGAGTAGGATTCGCGCCCTGGATTCCGGTCGAAATGCGAGCGTGCGATGACGCAATGGATGAAGCGCCTTCAGGACGTCTTGTCGGCAGACGGTTTGCAGGTCGAATGGGACGCCGCGCAGGAAGCGGTCACTCCTCCTTTCGAGGAGTTCGTCCTGGCGCCACTGTTCGAGGAAGGTTCTCGCTGGCAGTTTTCGATTGGTGCGGGTCGGACTCCTATCGCGGTTGTCGCCGGGCTGGACAGCAACGGCTGCATCGAGGTCGCGCGCTTCGCCGTTGCGCCCGCGGCGGCATGGGAAGGAACCCACACACAACTGCTCAAATCCATTCGCTTGGCCGTCGCTGGCACAGGCAACACCTCCTTGCGGCTGCAGCCTTCGCCTCGGTTGGACGTGCATCCGAGCGACATCGGCTTTCTCGTCGACGCCGAGGGAGGCTGGGTTTGGCGGAGCACCGCCACCGCCGGAGACACGTTCCACGCCATCGATACACCGACGCTGGGCACCTTGGCCGACGGCGTGGAACTCCCTACCGCGCCATCGTCCTTGGCTCCGCCCGTCGACCCCCCAACGGCAGACCTTGACGTAGAGGACACCATCGCGGGGGGGCGCTACCAACTCCAGCATTACCTCGGCTGCGGCGCGATGGGCGACGTGTGGGAAGCCCATGACCATCGGCTGGGAAGCACCGTCGCGCTCAAGATTTTGCGCCTGCAACACTTCGCCCGCGCGTCGTTGTTGGCACGATTCTTGCAGGAAGTTCGCGTCACCGCGCAGCTCGACCACCCTGGCATCGTGTCGGTATTGGATACGGGGCGCCTCGAAGACGGCCGTCCATGGTTCACAATGGACCTCGTGCGGGGAGAAGACCTCCAGCAAACGCAGTTGTCCCAGCGACCCCTTGTTGACAAGGATGAAGACCCAAGCGCCGTCGAGGCCTGGGTTCGACGCATGACCAGCGTGTTCTTGACCGTCAGCCAGGCCCTTGCGAGCGCCCATGTTCGCGGCGTGGTGCACCGAGACGTCAAGCCCAACAACATCATGTTGGGGCGGTTTGGCGAGGTGTTGTTGATGGACTGGGGCGTCGCGCGCTTGGAGGGCGAAGTCGACGCACACACGACCGAGAGCGGAAATAGCGCCAACAATCTTCGAACGTCGATACCCACGTCAACCCGCGTCGGACAGCGTGTGGGCACACCCGCTTATATGGCGCCCGAGCAGCTACGCGGGGAGACCAGTCGAATTTCGGCACGCGCGGACGTATTCGCCTTGGGAATGTCGCTGTACGAGGTGCTCACGGGCGCTTTGGCTCCACGAGACGGCGATGTGGTCGCCTACGCGTTTGCCCACCACCAGCTTGGTGCTGTGGGTGTGCCGGGCGTATTGACCGAGCTGATTCTCCATTGCCTGCACACCGACCCCGAGATTCGTCCCTCCGCCGCAGATGTCGCGCTGCGTCTCCAGGCGTACCTCGATGGCTCTATTCGCCGTGCGCGCGCCGAGGAGCTTTTTCTGGAGGCTGTCGCGGAGATTCCCGGCTTGCGCGGCCGGTGGCAACAAGCCGACCTCCTCGAAGCAGAAGCGCAAGCCATATTGCGTCAGCTTCCGCGTTGGGGGCCGGTGGCCGAGCGACAGCCCGCTTGGCGCCTTCAGGCCCGTGCCGTGGCGATGCGGCGAGAGGCGCTGGTCGCCGAAACGGACTTGGAGCAGCGCTTGCGTTCTGTCCTGGAGCTTTGGGACGGCCATCGGGCCGCGCGCCGGGCGTTGGTTGACTTGTATATGGAGCGCATTCGGAGTGCGGAGGGGCGCGGCGAGCACCTCCTGGCCGAAGCGTCGGCGCTGTCGCTGGCGCGCTTGTCGGACCCGCGCGCGACCGAGTTTCTGCTCGGCAATGGCCGCGTCACTTTGGTGACCGAACCTGCGGGCGCGCGCGTGGTGGCGTATCCACTCGAAGAGGTCGACCACCGATTGACGTGCGGAGCGCCCGTGGAGATGGGCCAGACGCCCCTCGATGGCGCGGTGTTGCCCCGCGGAGCGTGGTGCCTAGAGATTTCTGCGCCGGGCTATGAAACCATTCGGTACCCGATTCACCTTGGACGCGGCGAACACTGGGATGGCGTGCCGCCCGGTGGAACCGCGCCGTTTCCGATTCGCCTGCCGCGGGTGGGGGAGCTGCCGGAAGACGTGGTGGTGGTGCCGGCTGGCTGGACCGTTGTCGGCGGCGACCCGCAGAGTTCCGACGCCCTGCCCCGCATTCGGGTGTGGGTGCCTGGAATGGTTGTGCAGCGCTATCTCGTCGTATTGGACGACTACTTCGACTTTTTGGATACGCTCCACAACGCCGACGAAGACCCTACACCCTACGTTCCACGCACAGACCCCCCCGAGAGCCGCTTGTTGCAGCGGGTAGACGGTATCATCAACTTTGGACACAGCAACAACGTTCACTTTAGCGAGTTGAGCGGCCAGTGCCCTGTGTTTGGCGTGACGCAAGCGGGGGCCCGTGCGTATGCGGCTTGGTTGACCCAGCAAACGGGTATTTCTTGGCAGCTTCCCGTAGAAGCAATGTGGGAAAAAGCCGCCCGCGGTGTCGACGGGCGCTGGTTTCCGTGGGGGAATACATTTGAAGGTCAATGGTGCGATTCCGCCGAGACCGATGAAAAGCCGATGTTGCGTACTGTCCACGCAAACGAGTTCGATGAAAGTGTTTATGGCGTTCGCGGGACCGCCGGTTTGGTGAGGGAACTATGCGGAGACATATTTGTCAAGTTTGGTAAATTGGTCGATGGTGAAATGGTAAGCACCAAGGTATCGCCAATCGATTCCGCCGTTGAGCTCTTTTGCGTTCGAGGAGGAAGCTTCGTGTCGCGGGAGGACCGCTGTCGGGTGTCTGCGCGATACGCTGCCCATGCGAGCGCCGCTTATTCTTCGGTGGGATTCCGTCTCTTTGCTGTTTGGGAATAAAGCCGAGGACGGCTGCGTGGCAGGGCAACAGGACCCGTGGGAGACCGCTCGTTTGTGTGCGCGAGGCGTCTCGCACCAAGGGGTGTCGGAGAAGCCCTGCGCCACATACGAAGCACGCGCTCCCACGGGCCTTTGGGGGGTCAGAGGTCGACCGTCCACACCCAGCCCATCGGTGGCGCCGACGGCATGGAGGTGACGTGGTCAAACTGTTCGGACGACGACCAGGGGGTGAGGTGGTTGTTGCCATTCACCTGATTGGGAGCGGCCCACCACGCCACCAACGAAAACTCTGCATGGAAGCCGAGTACAAACTTTCGCTCTTTGGACGAATACAATCGAAGATTGCTGGGCGGCTGGGGCCCGGAGTTGACGAACGAGGTGGTTGCGCAGGTAATCGACGCGCCGCCCAACTCATTTTGCTCTTGGGAAGACGGTGCCCGCCAGGACAACGTAAGCGTGTTGGGCATGTCCGACGCAGATTGGCCGGTGCGGAACATGAGCTTCATCTGTCCAAGCGCATTGACCTTGGCGCTTACCCAGGCGTTGCCGTTGGACGGCTTGGTCATGACCCACACGATGCCGGGGTCCAACTCCATTGCTTGCTTTTGCACGGCGCTTTGGGCATTTTCGTCGACTGAATCGCGATTCAGTTCCGCGTCTTCGGCGTGACAAGCGAGCTGGGGGCTTTGCTGCACGTCGAGCCCACGAAGCAACGCGGTCGTGCGGTCGCGCAGCGTCGGAAGCGTGATGGACACAACCGAATGACCGGCCTTGTCCGTCACGAGTGCCTGCTCCATCGCCCGATGCACAGCCCAAGTCCAGGCGCCCCGCCACTCTCCGTCAATCACGCGTCGCTCGGCCACCTCGTTGAGGTCGCACGCGCTCATCACACGGGAATCGGGTGGCAGTGCATATCCGGGCCGACAAGGCGCCCGAACACCACACAGTTCGAGCCACCACGTCACTTGGACATAACGCGGCAGGCGGTCTGCCAATGTCCGCAGGGAGAGCACTTCGCCGGAATCGAGGACAAGGCCCGGCTCGCCGCTTGCGTTGGTGCTCCCATGTCCCAGCACGACGACATGGAGGTGGTCTTTCGCTGACATATGGTCATACATATCTGCAATACAATCGTCAAGGTACGGTTGGTGGTTACAAGAACCATCCATCGTCCATACCTTTGTGGATGTGCCGCCGAGATATGCTGCAAATTTTTCCCATTGGGCTACATCTGTGTGTAGGCCCTTCAAGGCACGCTGGGGTTCTCCTTGTGCCGCGACAATGAAAGCGTAGTTTTTCATGAATAGACTCCAAGCTATCAGTTACACACGCGACAGTGCGCGAGTGTGGCGACATGACGAACGGGATGTGAGCATTGCGCACGATTGCGCAGGTGTCCCCAACCCAATTCTGCCGCGTCCAGGAGCATGCCATGCCTGATGCGAAACTGTCCACTCAATTCGTTGTTGAGAATAAAGAAATCATAAATCTATTCGCTCTATCGCGATTCACGTCGTATTGTTCGATGCTGTGCAGTCTTTCGCTGTCCTGTCCGGGGATTGTTTCGTTGTTCTTGTCCGCCAACCAGCGGTCTACCAACCCGTATGCCCTTTGCGAAGGTGCCGTACCGTTGTCGTAGCCGCCAACGGTGGTGCCGAGATACGACCACCCGCGTTGGCCGGCCGGGTTGGGCGACCCACCCGTCAGCCGAGTTGGAGTCATCGTGGAACTGTCGCAGCGCGCGGACATCGTCATCGAGCGGATGGCCTCCCTCCGTGCGGCCATTCGCGCGCGGTTGGAGGCGGATCAAGCACGCCTTATTCCTCACCTCCGCACGATTGCGCGGGAGTTGGTGGCCGAGTTTTCGTCGGAGCGGGTGCGGGAAGTCGCGGAGGTGCTCGGCTCGTCGGAACTGCTCGACTTATTCGACGATATCGAGCGAATGGGCGAAGCAGAGCGTGCGCGTCTTCGCGTGGTGGCGGTGGACGAACGTCTACGCAATCCCACTGACCGGGCGGACGCCCTCGACCGTCGTCACCAGCAAGCGTTGGACCGCATCTCGTCCTTCTCTACCGAGTTATCGCGCTTTGACGCCGATGCGTTTCAGTGGCTTCGTGCGCGATCGGAGAACAAAGCGCGGGCAAATACGCCGACCGAGCAGTTTTTGCGGGCCATTACCTTCGCGCGATGGCGGGAAGAACGCGCGGAGGCCGCGTTGCGGGACTCGGTGGGGCACGAGACGTTTGATGCCGCGTCGCAGGCCTATTATTCAGCGCTCAAGGGCCTTCAGCGCGCCGAGCTTGAGTCTGAGCGAACCGCACACGCACGGGCCGCATTGGCCGATTTGTTGGCCGAGCGCGCCGACCTCGAAACCCGCGTGGCGGAGCATGCGGCATACCGTCTGCGTCGACTGCGCGAGTCGGTGGAGATGCAGCTTGTCTGCGGCGATTTGTGTGGTGTGCTGTTGCGTGCCCCGGAAGCCCTCCAGCCGGCGATTGCGGAGGCACATGCCGTCGAAGTGCGGATGCGGGGCTGGCAAGACCTCGACATCCAGTTGGAGCGGTCTTTGGAGGCCCTCCACCAAGCGCGCGGCCCCGCCTTTCAAGCGGGCTCGTTAGAAAGCACCACCTTTGGCGATATGCTGGATGCCGCAGAGAGCCTCAGCAACGCCATTTCGAAGGTGGTAGATGTTCTCGCCGCGTTTCACGACTTTGAACGGTGGCAGACCGCTATCGCCGCCAATGAAGGACAATGTTGTTGGCGGCTCTTCGCCGATGGCTGTTGTGTCGCCGAGCAAGTGGACGAATCGTTACTGCCAGATTTGCTTCCACGATTGATGCAGCGTTCCCCGCGCGCAGGGTTGGGTTAGCGCGCCAAGCATGTACGCTTCCCTCTCTGACTTTCTTCGGGCCCTCGACGACGCCGGTGAGCTTCACCGGGTGCGTCGTCCGGTGTCCCCTGTCTTGGACATTGCCGCGATTGTCGACCAAGAGAGCCGCGGTCGCGCGCCGCGTGCGCCCTCGGAATCCGCCCAGCAAGCAGACCCCGCGTTTTGGGACCGTGGCGGGCGGGCGCTCTTGTTCGAGCATGTCGAAGGCAGTGACTTTCCGCTGCTCATCAACGCCTTCGGCAGCTACCGGCGCATGGAAATGGCCCTCGGTTGCGACGAAGACGGCCCCGTACCCGGCGGTTTCGCGGCTATCGCGCGCAGGATTGCAAGCCTCACGCGGCCCGTGCCGCCTTCGTCGCTCGCGGAGTTGTGGCAAAAGGCGGGCGAGTTTTTGCCCTTGCGAAAGGTGCTGCCGCGCACGGTTCGCTCTGCGCCATGTCAGGAAGTGGTGCGTCGCGACGTCGATGTCGACCTCACACGGCTTCCGATTCTGCGGTGCTGGCCCCTCGATGGCGACCTCGCCGCCGTTGGCTACCCCGCCGCGACGAACGATGGCGTGCCCGGCCTCGGACACCCCGCCATCGACGCCGACACCTGGAACAACCAATACCGCGGGCGCTTCATCACCCTCGCGGGCATTCACACCATTCATTACGACGATAGGGAGTCCCCGCGCCCCGCAAGCCACAACATCGGCATGTACCGCGTGCAGCTCCAGGGCCAGCGCACGCTCTCGATGCATTGGCACATGCACCACGATGGTGCGCGGCATTGGCGGAGCTGGAAACGGGCCGGGCAGCGTATGCCCGTTGCGATTGTGCTGGGCGGCGAGAGTGTTTTGCCCTACTCTGCCACCTGCCCCTTGCCGCCGGGTATCGGTGAGTTGCTTATGGCGGGCTTTCTCAATCAAGGCGGCATCCCGTTGGTACCCGCCGTGACGGTGCCGTTGCGGGTGCCGGCGAACGCGGAAATCGTGATTGAAGGCTGGGTGGACGTAAACGCGGGCCACCCCGGCTGGGACCCCCGCCGTCCCGAAGACGGGCCATTGGGCGAGGGCGCGGTCTTCGAGGGCCCCTTCGGCGACCATACGGGCTTTTATTCGATGCCCGACCGCTACCCGCTGGTTCAGGTCACCGCTATCACCCACCGGCGCCACGCAATCTATCCCACCACTATCGTTGGCCTGCCGCCCCAAGAAGACTATTACCTCGGCAAAGCCACCGAGCGGGTCATGGGTGCCTTGCTCAAAGTCGTGGTGCACGATGTAGAAGACTACGACCTCCCGATGTTTGGCGCCTTCCACAACTGCGCGTTTTTGCGCATTCACAAAGAGTACCCACTGCAAGCTCGGCGGGTCATGCACAGCATTTGGGGGGCCGGCCAGATGGCGTGGACCAAGTGTCTGTTCGTCGTCGACGATGATGTTGATGTGCATGATGCTTCAGCGGTGTTTCGGGCCGCAGCGGCACGGTGTCGACCCGACCGCGATGTTACGGTGGTGCGGGGTCCCCTCGACGTGCTCGACCACGCCGCTCCGCATCTGGGTGCAGGGAGCAAGCTGGGATTCGATTGTACCCGAAAATGGAACGGGGAGCAATGTGGTGGGGCGCCAGTTGTAGATGCAGATGGAAGGCCCCTTCCAGATGTAAGTCCGTCAACAGAGACAGATGAAATTCAGCTCTTGGAGACCGTGCGGCAGCTCCCCGAGGTCTTGGATGCGACCATTCGCGCCGATGCCCCCGGTTGGCTGCTGGTCCGGGTAGACCGGGGACTCGACGAGCCGCAGTTTGCCGGTCGTGACCTTGCTGTGCTCGAACAGGTGTTGGCGGTGGAACCGGCCGGTTGGCTCCCCTTCGTTTTGGTTTTGGGACGAGATGCGAATCTCGCCGACCCCGTCTCGCCGTTCTTTCACTGGTTGGCGAATATGGACCCCAACCGCGACTGCGTGCAGCATCGCAACCGCCTCGGCTTCGCGTGTGCGCCCAAGACCGCCGAGGATGCGCGAAATGGAGAGCCGGTGCGGTCCTGGCCGCCCGTATTGGTCATGGACCCTCGCGCAGCCGCAGCAGCAGCGGCGTTTCGCCAAGAAGAAGGTCTGGACGCCAATGATGCTACGGGCGTCGTATAAGGCGTCTAAACTCGGTTGTTATGGCTGTGTATAGACATAGCCTGCAATCGACTCGTATACATATCCATATACGGCGACGGCGTTGTCGCGTTCGGCCTCGCTCGTCGTGTAGAAGTGGTCCTGTTGGGTGCTGTTGTAGAGCCGATACAACGGGGTTCCCCCGCACGCCGCATCGGTGCCCACGAATCCCAAGTGGGTCTCCGGGGTAATGCCGATTTCGCAAATGGAAGACACCGTCAAAAAGCGCAGCCCGCCCCCTTTGTCACACCGGTAGAGTGCTGTGGTCCCCGGAACTTCAGCCGAATACAGGTAAAAATAGTTGGCGGTTTCGGTCGTCTGTCCGAGCGCGTTGAGCTCTCCGAGGTCATTGCTATACATATGCCCCAATGGGCCGACGCTTCGGTGTACACCTTGCCGACACCCGGCCAATGCGCCCTCGTCGCAGGCGCCGTCGCAGTTGTCGTCGGCGTGGTTGCAGGTTTCTACCGGCGGCAGGCAGGTTGGCGCGCACACGTCGGCGCAGTCGAGCGTGCCGACGCTGTCGCACGCGGTGCGGCATTCGGTGGCGGCGGCGCAGTCGGCTTCGGTTTCACAGCCGTTCCCCGCGCGTCCGTCGCAATCGCCCCAGCCATCGTCGCAGGTTCCTGGCGCGCAAACACCGGCATCGCAGGCGCCTTCGCCGTTGGGGACCACGCACACGATTCCGCAGCCACCGCAATTATAGGGGTCGGTGTTGGTGTCGGTACACCGCCCGGCACAGGTGGTTTCGGAGGGCGTGGCGCAGCCTGTGGGGTGCGCGGTGTCGGCAGCCGGGGCGGGCGCGGAATCGGTGGGCGCGTTGGAGTCCACTTCTACCGTTTTTGTAGTGTCACAGGCCATTCCCAACAAGACCAACAGGCTGTACCGTGGCATGTTCCACGGGGAACACACATCGGAAATGGCAAAAGACACCAAGGGATTCACCGAGGGCTACCTCAGGGTTCGCGTACCGACGACAATCGTGCGGCCAAGGCCCGAGTGTATGTCGGCGCGGCTTGGGGGGAGAGGTGGTCTACACACGCCTCGAGCGCGCTGTCGGGGAAGAAGTCCTCGCCATCGTCGAAGTGCGCGTGCGGTCCAAGTTGTTCTTGCAGCAGTTCACGTTCTTGTTGGCGCGCCTTGCGCAGCGCGGCGTCCTGCGCGTATGCGTCACTCATCGGGGCGCGAACCACCACAATGCCGAATCCGTGGGTATTTTGCAGACCTCGAATGGCTTCGAGTGCGCGCCGATTCTCCGGGGATAGCGAGAGGTGCGGGTTGGTACGCAAGAATGTTGCCGTATTCTCGTGGTCGTCGGCGAGCTGACGGCTGTCGTGCGGGCGCCCGCGGACCCATCCGCGTGCGTCCATCTGAAACTGTGCCTCTGGAGGCTCCACGCGGCCCCACAAGCGCGCGATGAGGCTGCCTGACTCCCCCGTCAGGGGAACCCATCGGCTCAATCCAAGGCGCCACAGGGCGGCGAGAGAGAGGTCTACCGTTGGGGGGGACCACAAGCGCGCAAGTGGTCGGGGAACTTTGCCGAGCAAGGCGGGGTCGGGTGTGCGGGGCCAAATGTCCACAGTATGCAACAGTACGAGCATCGCGGGTGGTCCTACCCGCGAAATGTACTCGTCGAGCAGCACGGCGTCGGACCATGCCGTCAAGCCTGCGACGAGGCACAAATTCAGCGCGGTTTGTCCGGTCGCTTCGGTCCACGCTTCGGGCACGATGCCGTGGGCACAGCTCGAATCGCCCAAAAAGAGCACATCGGTTGGGCTGGTTTGGCGCTCCAGCAATTGGTGCTTTGCGCGCACCATTCGGTACGACCAGTTGGGGGTGCGGTCGGGCAGCCACGCTGCTGCTGCGGCATTGAGCGCGGCGGGAATCGAAATGGCCAGACCAACGACCAAGCAGAGGCGCTTCCCGCTAGTGGACAGGGGGCGCTCTTCGATGCGCGTCGCGCTCACATGGGCTTCGCGAGGAGCTGGGCGAGGCGATGGAAAACGACGTCCTTCCAGCCTTTGCCCATGTTTTCATAAGCATAGGCACCGCGGGCATCGGTTGTGTCGAAGCCAGCGTGAACCAGCGTGAGCGCGGTGCCTTCGTCGACGGATGCGAGGCTCCACGAGAGGGTCCAGTCGGGGCCGAAGGTGTAGACCAAGCGGTTGGGCTCATCGACTTCTTGGACAACGCAAGGTGGGTGTCCCCAAGGCCCCATATCCACGGTAAAGGTGTGGCCGACAATCGGCGCGATGTCGCCTGCGGCCCACCATTGGGCCAACAGGCTGGGCTGTGTCAATGCATGCCATACGGCGTGGATGGGCGCGTCAAAGTGGTGGGTCAAAGAGAGTGCTTTGCGTTCGGCCATCGCGTGCCTCAACCAGCGGAGAGTGGAATTTGTGTGGGACGGGTATCCTACCGTGTTGTCGAAAGGCAAGTCAGCATGCCGCAAAGGCACTTATCGCCGGCGAGACTTTAGGCTCGCCGGCTGCGGCGGAGACCTTGGCTCCGCCGCCCCGCAGCGCCCTCTGGGCGCGGAGGGCCCCGCAAGAAAACGGTGCGTGTACCGAGGACACGACCGGCGATTGGGCTATCTTTTGGTTGGAGGTGGAGATGACGCCCATCGCACCCGCGGGTAGTGGAAAGCACATGTTGGACGTGGTTCTGCTGGTCTGCGCGGTGTTGGCCGGGGAGCTTGGGCTCGGAGGGCTTTCGTTTGCGGTCACGGGTTCGGTCGGCCTGCTCGCGCCATTGGGCGGCATCGCCCTCGGCACTGCGATTGGCTTGGTTTTTCTCGTGCAGCGCCGAAAGGACTGGTTGCAGAGGGACACGTTGAAGCGAATGGCGCGCGATGCGTCGTTGCTTCATGCTTTGGTGTTTGCTGGATTTTGGGTGTGGTTGGACGTGCAGGTCGAAGCGCCCCGCTTTGTTGGTGCAGCGGTGATGGGCCTTTTGATGGGCTTTCTGACGCTTCTGAATGTGCTGTGCGTGGGGGACGTGGTGGCGATGGTGTTTTGTCCGTTCCCCGACTTGCCCACGCCAGGTCGTCCGCAAGGTCCTTGGCGGCGTCGCTAAGTGCGCGGTGGGGGGGCAACGCCGATGCGGCCTTCGACACGGTCGAGGAGGGGGAGCAACCAGGGCGCCATGAGGGGTGGATACAATGCCAAGACTCCAAAGCTAAACACGCCGAGCTTCATGGCAACGGCGATTCCGAGGTGCATGACAACACCCACAATCAGGTATTGATGGGCGCGTGCGGTAAGTAGGATGGGTGACAACAGCTCCCATACGACGGTGACCATTCCCGAAAAACGAAACAATGGCCAAAAGGTACGCCAGGTGGGGTTGAGAGGGTCGAGTTTGGCGGCCATGGGATCTGTCATCACGCGGTAGAGTTGCGGAGGTCCACGAAGCGCAAACCAATCGCCCGCACCGAGCTTCGCGAGGCCAGCGGACATATAGAGAATCGCCATCAACAGGCGCAGAATGTCTTCGACCCAGCCGGCGGTGTGGGTGACGCGGGGCCGTTTTCGAAGCACATTTTCGAGGGAATAGCAGCGGTGCGCATCCGTAAAGACAAGCAGCAACATACCTGTTCGGATAAGACGGTCAACTGCACGGTCTCCTCCGGGGAAAAGGTGACCGAGTTGTGCAAAAGCGAGGACGCCGACAATCGTAAAAAAACGGGATTTTATCCCAAGGACAACCATCGCGAAGGAGACCATCACGATAGAAAATAGATAGACGCCTGTATTGGGGCCCATGTGGAGGAACCAATATTGCGCCCGGTGGAATCCAGCGATTCCCCCGTATTCGGACAGCTCGAACACGGTGCCGACCATACCCGTCATCGCCATCTCGGCAAAGTCTACGAGAATTGCGAGAGGCAAGAGGATTCGGGTAAGCGCGAATGGCCGCACGTCAATGGGGCGATTGCACCGGTCGACCCAGCGTTGCCAGATGCTCATTCGTCTTCCCCGTTGTCTTGCTCTTCTGAAATCGACTGCTGGTCGGCGGGAAGCGGTTCTCCATTGGCGCCCAGCGCAATCCAATTCCAGTCGGGATAGCGTGCGCGGCGACCGTGATGGATGGTCGGCGTGCTGCGAATGTCGCGGGTTCCCCACACGGCCAGCACCGACACCTCCTTCGCATCTGGGAAGTCTTGCAGCGCCTCCGTTCGCACCCATTCGGAGAACGAGGTCCAGTTGTATGCGCGCGGCTTCTCCACGAGGGTTTCGGGCAATGCGCGCAGTTTTCGGTGCGCGAGTTGGTGAGCACGCCAAGCATGTGCGGGCTCGTTGGTTTGGTAAATCGGTGTTTGGTCGACCTCAATCACAAGCCAGCGCACGGGCATTGGCCCCTGCCCATATAGGCCCCAGGATTGCGAAATACGAAACAAGGACTGGAGCTTGTTGAATCGTGCGGCGATAGGTTGTCGAAAGCGGTGGTTTAGCTCCGCAATCGCAAAATAGACCGCGGCCGCCTCAGGCCCCGCGCGCCGTTCGATTTTTTGGCGTTTTTCGGGTTGAAGGTACACCTTCGCATTCATTCCCCGCAAGCCAGGCGTTCCCGCGCAAAGGAAGAAAAAAGCGAGGGACAGTGCCAGGACGGCGCGGAGTTGGCGAATCAGGTTTGTGGGTGTTTCCACCGGGCCTCCAGACGGGCCCAGTGTACTCGGGTTCGATGAGGATGGACAGGCGCAGGCGTACCAAACCGCGTTTGATGTGGCGGCTGGTGGACGTTCTCACGAATCGGGGCGTCTCTCCGTGAGAGGGCGGCCGGCCGTTTTGGGTGGCTTGGTTGGTTGATGGTGCAATGGATATTAGAAATGACCCGAAATGCCCGTTGGGGTGAGCTGAACGGACATTTGCGTTCCCGGCGATGAAGAAACGACGCTACGATAGACCAAGATTCCTGCACCCGACGCCAACGAAGCGTAGCCAAAGTTCCGTACAAAGTCAAAGTCACTTGCTTGGACCCCATTGGGTCCTTTCGTGGTCGCCGCATTGGTCATGATGAAGTGAAGGAGTATGTTCTCCATTCCGATAAGGAGGTAGGGGGCCATATTGTCGTTGAGTTTGCCCTCCGTCGGCAGAAGTTCTCCATACGTTGTTTGCAAGTGACGCATCTGCAATGGCGTAGAGGCCACGGTTGCAGTGAGTCCCACGACGCCGAGCCCCGCAATGAGTGGCGTTGCGTCGCTGTTGCCCCCCGCGGCTGCAATCGCGTAAATCGGCCCGCTGGTGGCGGTCAGTGCGATGGCCCACCCACGCGCCGTACTCGAAAGGCGGCGTTGTTGTTCACTCGCCCAAAGTTGGTCCATGGTTGTACGTTGGTCGGCGGGTACCCATACGCCCGAAGCGACCATGCCCTCCTCAAGAAACGTTTGCAAACCAAACGCCGACAGCTTTTGGTATTCTTTCGCCGCGCGACCGCCCATCTCTCGTTGGTAACCACGCGAGCCTTTGTCGGATTCCTGCTGCTGTGACAGCAGGGGCACCACATGCTCCACGCGGAGCTGCTCGATTTGCAGCAGACGCTCTTCTACGGCGGGAGCGTCCGCGGCACCTACAAACGCCACCTGCCATGCGCGGAGCGCGTGCGCTTGTCGATAAAGATTGTTGTTCATCGTCATAATAGACGCGTAGACTTCGTGTGCATCATTCTCGAACGTTTCAAGTATTCTCTTCTGTTCATCCGCACAGAACGACTGCACCTTCGGTTGCGGCAATGCCTGACACAATACTTCCAGTTCCGTTGCTGCGCGGAAACGCGAGTCTTCACCGGGGCCAAGGGGCATTTCGACACCGGACGTGCCCCAGGCCTGCGTTGTCCATGGGAACTGGATAGCTTTCTCATGAGCAAACGCAATATAACGGTCGGTGCGGTCGCCAAGCAACTGAATTGCGCGGGTTTGCCCTTCTTGTTGCTCTGTGGAGGAAGTATGGGGCAAAGCCAATAGGCGCGCATATTCGACAATGGCCCGGTCAGAATCTCCCGCTTGGTCGAGCTGGGATGCATGGAGGAGCTGCCACCCAGACTGGGTGCGCAGGTTGGACACCTCAATGGTGTTCATGGTGCCTACCTTCAGGCTGACCGGCCCCTCCCAATACCGTTCGCTTGCGCCTTTACCGACGGCCACACGAACTGTGTGGTTGCCAGCCAAGAGCGGGGGTGTGCTCACCGGATTGTTGAGGTCGCTCCCCATGACGCCCGCGCGCTGCTGGTCGACATAGATGACGGCCCCTGGCTCAGATGCATAGACCAACAAGGTCGCCAGCGCGCTGCCGCCAGCGGCGACGGGTGCGGTCCCTTGGGGCGTGGGGCCCGTACACGCTTGGAGACACGCCACCTGCTTGGTGCGACAAGGCGCCAACTTCTCTTCGCAGGCGGCCTGTGCGGTCTGTTTGGCCGCGGCGGAAATCAACGCGCCACCGGGCACCCCACCGAGGAGCCGGTCGGTCGCCCGTCCTGCGGCTTCGCCCGCGAGGTTGCACCCTGGCCCGGCAAGGGCGGAGCAGGAGTCGAACTGCGCCTTGCAGGTGGCCTCGCAGCTTTGGGCCGAAGCGTTGGATAGCGGGAATACTAGCAACGCGAGCGTGAGTATAGATACGATTATACTACATCTAGTGTCGTTATGCAAGTGGTGTGCGTGGGGCAACATTGGCACTGGCTCCGGGGTTGGATATTGCGTGCGCCGTTGTCTTGGTGAATCGTAGTTGGGCCACGACGAGATAGAAGCAGCGGCTTGATAATCGCGTACAGATGACATATGTGGCAATGAGTATGTATTGGAGTTTGGGACAATCTGCGGCAGCAAAACAATGTTGCTTGTAGGCGTGTTGGTTTCGCGCAGTATCGTACAATCTAATCGGAGCTATCGATGAAGTTGATTCCAAAGACGATGGACCGACCGGGAATCTCTCCAAACGGGTCAAGACGTGCTGTCGCAAACAGCCCCGTATAGGCGGTCATCTTCTCCTTGTACTTCATCTGCTCTAGGGTGATGGCGCCGCCCGCCGACCACGTCCAATCGGCTTCCGACGACGCCGACGTGCTGCTCACGAGCATGGTCGGTATCCCTTCCACCATGACTCTTGCGCCGAAGCCTTCTTGAATGCCCGCGCTTGTGTTGGTCGGCTCCAGCCATTGGATCCCGTACCCTACACCCAATGGAAACGCCATTCCGAACGCGTAACCGTCGAGAATATAGTCCAGCGACCCCGTGAATCCATACGCAAAGCCTTGAATCAAGCCGCCGTTTGCCAGGTCGTCTCGTGACGTCTTGGATGCAAGACCACTGATTCCCAAGGCGCTCCTAAGGTATTGGTACTCCTGACCCGAGAGCGTAAACGTACCATACCCTGGAGATGCTCCTCCTGTACTGTACTCCTTCGCCCATCCCGGCATAGCCAAAGACCAGACAATACCCATTCCAATTAGGTGGTATCCAAGCCTCGCCATGGTCGATGCTCCAATTGCGTCAAAATAGCCGCCAGACCGACGTATCGACGAACGACAACCGACACTGGTCTGGAGCGGAGCCCTCCTACTTCAGTTCATTTTATTGCCCCATCGGGCAAAACCTGATTTTGGCGACAGATAAGAGCTGTGTATGGGTCGGCCCAAACGCAAAACGCCGCCCGTGGGGGCGGCGTCCGAATCCTACACAATCGTGGATTACGGCATCATCGGATCGATGCGGAGGACGGTCGCTGCGGAGCCGTCATCGGGAAGCTGGGCCAACAAGAAGGGGCCGCTGGCGTCGTTGACGGCGAACACGTTGAGGTTCAAACCGCCAGCAATGCTGAGGTCGGCGTTGAACAGTACGTCCGGGTTGGCGTCTTCGTTGATGTCGAGGGCGATAACGTAGGGGATGGCGGGAATGTCGCCGCCTTCCAGCTGGAGGAGCGCGGCTGCGCCGAACGGCACGTTGTCCAGGAGCTTGATGGCGTCACCACCATCGGGGATAGCCCAGATGTCTACCGGGGGCACGTCGGGTGCAGCGTGGACAACTTGTACACGGACCTTGTCCGCAGCGATGCCCGACGCGTCGTCGACGAGGGGCAATGCGGTGATGGCGGGCTGCATGCTGCCAGGCGACAGGTAGCCAATCGCGGCGGCGGTATAAGAGGTGTTCGGCTCCAGCATCAACGAGGGGATGTCGATGGCGACGACGTCGGGAGCGCCGGTCGCGGTGACCTGCACGGCGTAGTCGCCGGCCGGAACGGTCAGGTAGGGCGTTGCCTGGGGGAAGGCGAGGTTTTCGACGGCCATCATGCCGTTGGCGTAGACATCGACCGGCGGAGCGTCGGGGGACAAGTGAATGACGCGAATCTGTGCGTCGGCATCGGCGTCGGCATCGGTGTCGGCGTCGGTGTCGGCGTCGGTGTCCGCATCGGTGTCGGCGTCGGTGTCGGCGTCGGTGTCTGCATCGGTGTCGGTGTCGGCGTCGGCTTCTTCGGTAGCCGAGGAATCCTCTTCTGCCTTGCCGGAACAGGCGGTGAGAACTGCGAAGAGAGGAACAAGTAGGGACATACGCATCGGGGACTCCAGGGGTAAACGCCCAATCGGCACTGGGTACATACCATGTTCAAACAGTGTGCAAATAGCTGGACGCGAATTTTTGAAACGACAGTTCATCTTTGGCGCATTGGGGTACTGTCTTCCGGCGCGTTCCTTGAGCGAGCCGTATCTGGTATGTCCTATCAGTACTGGCTTTCTCGATAGATGACAGGTGAGGATCGAGGGACGAAGGCGGTGACAATATCGGTAGATACTGTAAATATGTAGGGCCTGCCTCGCACGGTGTTTGCGGGGCGCTGTGTCCCAGTGTGCGATCGCTATGTCCCCAATGTCGTGCCGTCGTGTCCCCAACAACGCTCGGTATCCGCGAGGAAGCGCAAGGGTCGCCTGGAGAGTCGCGTCCGCTGTTCCTTCATCTCTGGACAAACCGTGTACGTCGAGGCCGGTTTTTGTGCCATCTGGGTCGGGGGCCACCGCGGCCTGCGCTTCAACCGGGAACGACCACTGTTTCCGACGGCGGGGACCACATCAAAACTGGAAGTAGAGGAACTCGACTTGTTCGTGTACTCCCAACAACAGGACTCCCACGACGCACCCCGCCACAAAGAGGCCGCTCGAGAGCCCGTTTTTTTGGCTCATGACCATCAAATTGCCCGACCGGTGCTGGGCCCATTGTACGAGGAGGAGCGGGGTCCAAAGCAGAATGAGCTTAAGCAGCCAGATGGGGGTTTCGGGGGTCGTTTCGCTCCCCAAATGTCGTACAAAGGTTTGAAGGTGGTCGATGGATTCGACGCGAAAGAGTACCCAGCCGATGACCGTCCAGCCGAACATCGTGGCGGTTTGCCGCAGCGGAACCGTAAAATGCCGCAACGAGTCGGCTTGCGGCGCAGGAGATGTTGGCCACAGCCGGTACACGATAAGCAGTACTCCATGAAATGCGCCCCAAAGAACGAAGTTCCAGCGTGCACCGTGCCAAAGCCCACCGAGAAGCATCGTCAACAGTAGGTTTCGATACATATTGGATGGCGAACCTCGGTTGCCGCCGAGGGGAATATAGAGGTAGTCGCGCAGCCAGGACGACAAGGAAATATGCCAGCGCTCCCAAAAGTCGCTCGGGTTTCGTGCGAAATACGGGAGCTTGAAGTTGACCATGAGGTCAAAGCCAAGGAGTCGTGCGAGGCCCCGTGCCATGTCGCTATAACCGGAGAAATCGCCATAGATTTGCAATGTAAATGCCAACGCACCCAACGCAAGGTTGATTCCCGCATGCTGGGCGGGGTCGTTGAAGGCGGCGTTGGCGATGGACGCGGCGCGGTCCGCGAGCACCACCTTTTTGAAGAGTCCCCATGCAAATAGCACGATGCCATGCTCGATATCAGCGGGCGAAAGGGGCAGCACCCTCTGAACCTGTGGCAAAAACCGCGCGGCGCGTTCGATAGGACCAGCGACGAGCTGCGGAAAAAAAGAGACAAATACGGCGAAGTCGAGCAGGCTTTCGCTCGCCCGAATGTGACGCCGGTACACATCGACCGTATAAGAGAGGGTCTGGAACGTATAAAAACTAATGCCTACCGGCAATACGACATCAAGTGTGATGGGGTCGAGGGTCCAGCCAACGGTAGCGAGCAACTGGCCGAGCGAATCGGCAAAAAAGCCGAAGTACTTGAAGAAGCCGAGAATTCCAAGGTTTACCAAGAGGGACAGCCGCACCCACCGCAAGCGCAGGTGTGCCTCTTCGGTTCGCGCGAGCGCCCTCCCAATCGAAAAGTCGACCACCGTGCTGATGGCCAGCAAGCTCAAAAAACGCCAGTCCCACGCGCCGTAAAATACTGCTGACGCAGCCAGCAACCAAATGTTTCGCTTCGTTTTGTGACGCCGTACCATCAAATAGACGGCATAAAATCCCACAAAAAACGCGAGAAATGCGGCGGAGTTGAAGAGCATACGACCTCAAAACGACGCCGCTGGGGGTGGTTCGGCGTGTTTGCCAACGGGCAGCGGGATGCGACCCGTTTGTCCTTGCGTCATGCCGGAGGGCAAGAACGCCGGGTGGAACCGGGCAGCGTTCCAGCAAGCCAAAATGAACAGCTATTCAGTTTCGTTCGGAAGGGTCGTCTCGGTTTGTAAACGGATGTTCAGTGTCATGCCAACAACGACGGAAAGGCACTGCGGGTCTCGGCGCCATGGAAGCCGAAGGTATCGAAGGGCAAACCCAAGGCCTGCAGCGCCGTAAGCTGTGCCCGCGCGAGGTTTCCGCCGGCCTCCCGCGCGTGTACTCCCGTTCGGAGCCTTCCATTGGCCCGTCCTGCCAATACAATCGGCATCTCGGATACGCTGTGCTGGTAGCCTTCGCCGTATTCGGACACGCCGTAAATGAGGGCGCGGTCGAGCAAGCTGCGACCGGTGGGGTCTATCGTGACCGCGAATTGGTCCAGCAGGTCGGCGAACGCAGAAAGCTGCACCTCGGTGACTGCCGCGATGGAGTTCCACGAGCCTTCATGGCATACCGTATGCATATCGGAGACCACGCCGACCTCGGAGAAGATGTGCGTGGTTGCCGGGGACGTCAGCATGTAGCTGAATACCCGCGTGACCCCACATGCAAGCGCCGATGCCAAGAGTTCGGCCATCGCGGCGCTTCGAGTGCGGAGGTCGGTGCTGTCGACGGGGGGGCTGGGCGCCGTGCATGCAGCGGCCCCCAATGCGAGACGGCGCTGCACTTCGTAAAGGTGCTCCATGTGTGCTTCGATGCGCGCCCGGTCCGCCGAACCCAAGGTCGCACGCAAGTCGGCGGCATCATCGAGAACAGCGTCCAATAGCTTGCTTCGACGCGCGATGGCGTCGCTCCCGAGGTCGACGCCAAAGAGGCGGTCGTAGAGGGTGGCGGGGTTTGTCGTTGGCGGATTCAGAGCGTCGGGACCGGTGTACGAAATCGCGTTCCAGTGGCCATACTCGTGAAATCGCGCAGTGCTGACGCCAAGCTCCAGGCTTCGGTATTGGGGGACCCCCGAGGCATAAAAGTCTGTTTCTCGCGCCACCAGTTGGTCGAGTGTGGGGCGCAGCGCGGTCAGCGTATGGGTCGGATGGTCGAATCCCTCCGAGCGAGGACGGTCACCCGTGAGGGCGACCATAAAACCACGCATGTGGCCGTCGCTTTGGCCGTCGGGCGTAGAGGGGACCTCCGTGTGGGGCGTGAGGCCCGTGATGACGCTGTAGGGATGGTCGCCCAACAATGCCAAAAGCGGCGAAGGAGCGAAGCCATCGCCTACCGTGGAGGGTGTCCAAAGGTCGGTGTGGGTGTCGGCGGCGAGGCTGCCGCCATGTCCAGCATGCCACGGCAGGCCGTTTGCCCAGAAGAACACTCCGAACAGGGGGCCCAGGTCGTCGTCGGCGGCGTGTGCGGAAGTGCCGAGCATGGCGTCGAGCGTGGGCAAGGCCAACGCCACGGGAACCCCGCCGACCACACCGCGCAGCAAACGGCGACGAGATAGGCGCTTCATGGGGCCACTCCTTCTTCGGGACGTGCGACGACAACAAAGCTTTCGTGTGCGACAAGGTTCACGAGCAAGTCTCGGAACCGATGTCCGTCTTCGGCGAACGAAGCCGAGAGCTGCGCGAGGGTGACGGTGTCGGCGTCGGTATCGAGTCGTGCATGGGCATGGCGAAAGACCTGTCGAACCATACACGGGCCGACATCCGGGTGGTCGGCGAGGAGGTCGCCAAGGGCTCCCGCTCCCGTGAGCGGCTCACCAAACAGCTCGCCTGAAGAGTCCACTGGCGCGCCATTGTCGAGGTCGCGCCATGCGCCGATGGCGTCGAAATGCTCGAACAAGTACCCAGGAGGGTCGATAATTGCGTGACAGCCTGCGCATGCAGGGTCGCTTCGGTGTTGTTCGAGGCGGTCGCGAAGGGTGGTGGCTTCGCCGTCTTCGGCGGAGAGGTCGAGGTCGACGCTGCCGGGCGGCGGCGGAATATTGAGGCACAGCACGCGTTCGAGCAGGTACTTTCCGCGCAACGTGGGGGAGGTGTCGACTGCGTGGGCATTCATCGTGAGGAATGCGCCCAGTCCCAAAATGCCAGCGCGTTCGCTATTTGCAGGAAGCTCGACGGGCGCGAACGTAATGGGCGAGAGGCCTTCTGTGGGCAGGCCGTAGTGGGCCGCGAGTTCGTCGTTGACGTATGCGCGGCGCGCGCTGAACAATGTGCGCGCATCGACCTGACTCCGGTTGACGATATCGTCGACCAGCAGCAGCACTTCGGTGCGCATGGCTGCTTGCAGGGTCGGCGTGAAGGTGGGGTAGGTCGCGGGGTCAGGATGGGCGCGGTCGAGGCGCGCGAGGTCGAGGTACTGCGCGAAAAACTCCAAAATCGCGGTGTCGGCCCGCGGGTCAGCCAGGAGGCGCTCTGCGTGGAGGCGCCGGCCTTCTGCGGTGTCGAGCTCCCCTTGTTCGGCTGCATGGAGCAGAGTATCATCGGGGATGGTGTTCCAGAGGAGCAGGGACAAGCGGGTGGCGACCTCGTAGCCGTTGAGTTCGAGGAGCTGTGGGTCGGTGGCGTGGGGGTGGCCACGTTCGACGCGATAGAGGGTCCAGGGGGACTGCAACATGCCCGCAACGGCCATTTCGAGGCCGAGCCAGGGGTCGCCGTCGGCCAGTTCGGTCGCGACACCAACCCAACGTTCTTGCTCCCAGTCTTCGAGGGGACGACGCCACGCCCGCCGCCCAAACTGCGTCAAAAACCCGCGCACGCACGCATCTCCGGGCGCAGTGGGGGTGCAGCCCACCCGCTCCAACCGCAGCGTCTCGTCGCCGAAAACGCCGTGGGCGGCGGTGTGGGCAGCTTCTTCAAAGGCTTGCACGCCGCTTTCCGACAGTGCGTCGGTGGAGGCGCCAATGGTGGCGAAGAGGTAAGGGTAGGTGTCGTCGGGAAGCGTGACGTCGGGCACATCGCCCAACAAGTCTACGAGCATGTTGTCGTATTGCGTGGCCGTCAAACGCGGAAACGCGCCTGGCGAAAAGTCTGGCGTAGCGGCGTCAGCGGTGTCGGTCGGATGGGGGATGGGCTGCTTGCCGCCGCCGTTTCCAGCGGGGGAAGAACACGCAATAGCCCCGACGAGCAACGGGAGGATGCGGAGTAGAGAGGACATTTGGGCATCTTACCGCAGGCGGGCAGGGAGGGAATAGCGGAGCGATGACGTGTGCGGACGATTCTGGCCAGGCAAGCGGCGCGGTTGACCCTGCGGCCGGCAGTGGTTCGAAACGATGGTTGAGAGCAATTCCCGATAGGGGCGCGTAATTCGTGCCGACAGAGATCCCACACATACGAGCAGCGCGGATTCTTTGTACTTTTGATTGAACAAATTTGCGACTGCATAGATTTCCAGTTAGACAGATATTGTCCGTGAGAGGTGTACCAAATGCGCCCAACCGGAAATATCTGCTTTCATGGTCAGCGTAGGTGGAACGTTCGATGTCCAAAGAAGTCAATCGGGATGATGCAGAAATTCGTTCGCCGCGTCTCTGGAAACAGCGGGGCTGGACTGCCGAAATCGTCGACGACGAAGATGGCGGTGGATGGGCCGTAGCCATGTCTCGAGATGGCGACGAAGAGCCTGTTTTGGTGGTTCCGTGGGTCATGGGCCGCAACAAAAAGGATCCCAAGCCACTCAACGAATCCGATTTCTTCTCGCAGCTCAAGGCCGCGCAAGATGTTCTTCGTCGGCGAGAGCAACAACAGCGTGCGGCATTGCGGCGCTCGGTTCGGGTTTACCTCGACAACGGTGATGAAGTCCAAGTGGTGTTGGATGTGGTCGCCGATGAGTGGGAGCCTCGCGCGGAGTTGATTGCGGTGGACCGTGTGGGCAACGAAGTTGCGCGGGTGGATGCATCGCCTGGGTTCAAACTCTCGCGCGAGTCTGCCAAAGCATGGGTCAAGGCTGGCTTCCCGTCGATGGATTCCGATGGTGCGTCCGGCTGACCCCACGGTCGCCCTCCCCCTTGTGCCCGCCTTTGGGTTGTTCTTCCGCTTCGGTGTGCGTTCCTACCCCTCTGCGAAGTTGCAGTTCTCCGCTGCAGCCGGGCGTCTTGTCGCTGGTGAACGTCGGCCGTGAGTTCGTGGTCGTGTCCGCCGCGTCGTTGGCCTGTAGCATGGCTTCCCACCTCGCTCCGGGGAGCGAAGGCCGCATCTTGCGAAGCTCCGCCTGGCAGTCTTTGTGCAAGGACAGCTTGGGTGGAGTGCCCTTTGGGGCGATTGCGGGTGCAGGTTGCCGAGCCATTCTGCTCCACAGTCCCCAAATCACGAAGCGACGAAATGGGTCGGCATCGGTGCATGCCAACAACGGACCTGGACCAAGGACGAGGCTCTCGCCCGATTTATCCGCGTTCGCGCGATTGTACCCGCCGCTGCGCAACGTCCGCGGCGAGCGCGGCCTCGAGGTCACCCAATGCCGCCTGCAAGGTCTCCGCGTCAAGGCCGTACTCCGCGAGCGTATAGCGATGCTTCCCGTGGACATCTGCTTCTTGGCGCAGCGGCGCACAAGGAGGGAGTGAGAGTCGTTCGTGAATGTGCGCCACCACAGCGTTGGGGTCTCGCACCAGCACATCATGCTGTACGTCAATGATGCGGTCGTCCGGCAGCGCACGCCGGCCCCCCACACACCCCCGCAGCAGGTGGACGGCGTCATCGAGACAAGCACGGCCAAGCACGCGCGGGTCCACCTCGTCGGAAAACCGCCGATGAAGGGAATACACGAGGCTCGCGCGGCTGGGCACCGTCTGCAAGGCAGGCCGGTGCGTCTGTACAAATACTGCCTCGGGTATCGCGTGGGCGATGGCCGCCAAGTGCTCGGCGTGTCCGGGCGCCTTCAGCACAAGGCGCCGAGAAGGCTGCTCGGCTTGCAACGCGAGCAGATAAGCACGATAGGCACGATAAGCACCAGCAACAGGCGCAGTATGCCGCCACACCCGGTATTCTTCCACCGGGTACAGCAGCGGAAACGACGGGCTGACCATCGCGTCGTCGAGCAGGAAAAAACACTCCTCGGGCGCATCCACATCCGTCGCGTGCTTGTCGGCAATGTCCGGCGCGATGCGTTTGAGGGCGTCCACTTGCACGCGCGCTTGCTGCCGGCGATGGTCGGGGCCGCGGACGGGGCGGAGGGGCCGTTGCACTTCCCACAAGCGAAGGGGGCGCGCATCCACAGCATGGGCGAGGTGGCGGTGAAGCAAGGTGGTCCCCGAGCGAGGGTGCCCCACCACCACCAACACCGGCTGTCGGAGGCGCCCCGCATCGGAGTGGCGGCGCATCCACTCGATTCGGAGGAGTCGATTTGTGAGCGCACGCAACAAGTGGAGATGCAGCGCCAGCCGGCCCATTGCATTGATAACAGGTGTTATTTCAACGCTCTTGCACAATATCGACAGGCCCGCTTCAAACGTATCGCGGTCGTCGTCACGACCGCCCCATTCGTGGAGACCGGCGATGCGCTCGGCTTGGCGCTTCAGCGCATCGGGCGTGAGAGCGGGCGCCAAGCCCATCGTTTGGGCCAAGTGGCCCACACGATTGAGGAGGCGGATTCCAGAAGGGACGCGGTCGAACATTGCCTCGTATGTAGCGCAGAATGGCCCAGCCTGGGGCGGGGTTCAGCGCAAACAGACCGCGTAAGGCGCCACATAGAGGGGCGAGGTGGGGAAGGTCGTGAGTCCTTCAAAGCAGCTCCCGTCCACCGCATTTCCCGAAAACTCGGCCACCACCACACCCAGCTCTGTATAGACAAAATCGAGCTGGTCATCAGCATTCTGCCACCACTGGCCGGAGTAGTCGGGGTAGCCGGGGAAGGTGATGCTGCCGTCGGCGTTCAGCACGGTGTCGTGCTGGGAGATGGAGCTGGGGAAGAGCGTGCACTCGTAGAATGCCGTGAGGTTTTGGCCGGTGCAGTGCTGATTTTCGACAAGCTGCGGGCCAGAGACTGCCAGGTCCGGGTAGACCACCACAGCATCGTCGCCATCGGTGTTGTTGCTGGTGCTGCTCTCGGTGGTTGTGGTGGACACCGCAGCGTCAATCGCGAGGGGCGCGGCGCTCCAAGGCAACGAGAGGTCGAAGGAGACCGAGGCCGACGTGTTGCTCTTCATACGCCCCAAGTTGCAGGTGATGTCGGCACCACGAACCACACACCGGCTGTCGGAGATGGTCACATTGCCGAGGAGGTAGGTCGTAGGGCTCGTGTGGGTCTCGGGAAGAAAGATGTCCACCACCACGTTCTCAGCGGTAGCGCGACCTCCATTGCTCACCACAATCGACACGGTGTGGGCCGCGCCAACGTCAAAGGTCGGCAGGTTTACCGAGACATCCACGTCGGCCGTCGTGCTGCCGGAGGGGCGGCTGCGGCCTGCGTCGGCGGTGGGAACAACAAGGGCGAGAAGCATCGGAAGGACGAGCGACATGGGACAGCTCCGGGGGTTTGGCCAGCGGCCGGTTGCATCCAGATTCAAGGGTGGGGGTCGCGTGGCGTTACGCTTTGCCTTCCATTTTTGGAAAAAATCGTCGATTTTGTTGAAACAAGCGACGGCATCGACATTTTACGCGCAGGGAAAAATAGGAGCCGTAGCGGCGGTTTGGTCGGACAGACCTCAAACAAATGTCATCTGGAAATATTTTCTTATTCGGACATTTATTGTCCGGCGATCGGAGGTGAGGGCAGGATAAAACCTGAACTGGAGGTTGGAATCATGTCCGAACCAAAAGTTCCCGTGGGTGAAAACGCGCGGTTTTTCGGGCGCATCCGTTCGGAGCTCGCACTGCCGCCCGGACGCCGAAAGCTCACCGCCGCGCAGGTCGGCGGGCTCTTGCAGCTTGCGGAGCGAGGGGAACGGCTGCGGCCATATGTGCAGCATTTGCCGGGGTGCTCGGTGCGGCGGGTGCTCGACTACGGTGGCGGCGTCGACTCGGGGTGTGATTGTGGGTTGGGCGCCGCGTGGTGCGGGCCTCCCCTGCCCTCCTCTTCCGGCAAGCCGCCCGTCAATGGTCGCTGAGAAGCGGTCTCGTTGCCCCTTGGGAACACTTCGGTGAATGCGTGGGGCGAAGAACGGAAAGCAGGGCGAAGGTCGGATAGCGCGGACCCTCCAACCGTCTCCGACGCCAACGCTGGGAGCACCCATGCACGTCGTATTTGTTGCCCCGTATGTCATGCCAAACACCCTTCGGTATGTTCGCGCGCTGCTCGACATTCCCGGCGTTCGACTCAGCCTCCTGACAATCGACGAACGCGCGCGTTTGGCGAGCATCGCGCCGGATGTCGCGCAGCGTATTGTCGCGATGGTTCCCGTGAATCCCTCGTTGGATGCCGATGCGCTTTGCGCGGGAATTGCCGCCCTACCAGCATCTGCGGGGCGGCCGATGCGGCTGCTCGGTATGTTAGAGCAGCTTCAGCTTCCCCTTGGCGTCGCGCGCACGCGAATGGGCATTCCGGGAATGGGGGCCGAAGCGGCACGGAACTTCCGCGACAAAGACCGCATGAAAGAGGTGTTGCGGGCGGCGGGCTTGCCTGTCGCGCGGCATCAGCGCATCGAGTCGGTGGAAGCTGCCCATGCTTTTGTCGCAGAGGTCGGCTATCCGCTTATTCTCAAGCCGATCGCAGGCGTCGGCGCGCGCTCCACCTACCGCGTGAATGATGAAGCCGAGCTGCGCGATGTCCTGCGCAAGCTCAATCCCACTCGCGCACAAGCGGTGCAGGCGGAAGAATTTATCGTTGGGATTGAGCGCACGCTCGAAGTCGTGATGAAGGACGGCCGGCCGATTTGGTGGTCCGGTACCCGCTACCATCCCACCCCGCTGGCCGTTCTGGAAAACCCGTGGATGCAGTACACCGTCACGTTGCCCCGCGAAGAAGGCGAGCCGTGGAGCGGCTTCTTGGCCACCAGCGTCGCGGCGCTCAAGGCCCTTGGTTTGGAAACGGGTCTTTCGCATATGGAATGGTTTGAGACGGCGGACGGTCGGTACGTGATTGGTGAGGTAGGCGCGCGGCCGCCAGGCGTCCAAATCATGCCGCTGATGAGCCTCGGCTACGGCGTCGACATGGTGCGAGCCTGGTGCCGCTTGATGGTGCTCGGCGAATGGACGGTCGGTTCGCGCCGACGCGCGGCGGGATGTGCGTTTTTCCGCGCGCAGGGTGCGGGAAGTCGAATTGTTGCAATTCGCGGCCTCGACGAAGCGCAAGCAGCCGTTGGACACTTGGTGGCCGACCGGCAGCTTCCCCAGCTCGGCGCAGCGGCAGCAGAGAGCTACGAAGGTGACGGCTGGGCCATCGTTACCGCAGAAACCACCGAAGAAGTACAAGCCGCTCTGGGAACACTTGTGCGAACGGTTCGTATCGTAAAGGGCTGAAGTCTCCTCCATCGCGCGACGGATTCGCGACAGATGGCAACGGGGGTGCGCCAGCGTACAGTCCATGTGCGCTGAGCGAGCGCTGTGTGTCGCCCGGACAACCCAAGAGAACGGACGCGTTGCCAATGGTGGCAGGGCGATGGTTCTTCGCGTGTCTACCCCTGCTCGATGGAGTTCCCCATGTTGGTTGGAAAAGCCCTTTCCTTGTCGATGGGTTCGAATGTTCGTACCCGTGCCTTTGCTTTGCTGGCCGTTCTTCTGGCAGGATGTGAAGGCGGCTCCATCAAGGACTCCGGCGATGACGGCGTCGCGACCAAAGAGTTGTGCAATGGAATCGACGACGACGGCGATGGTGACGTCGATGAAGACTACCCAGACACCGACGAAGATGGCATCGCGGACTGCGTGGACGACGAAGAGTGCGATGGCCTGGACAACGACGGTGACGGCGAAGTCGACGAAGGCTTCGAAGACATCAATGGCGATGGAATCCCCGATTGCGATATTCCAGACGACTGCGATGGGTTGGACAACAACGGCAACGGGTTTGTCGATGAAGGCCACCCCGACACCGACGAAGATGGCATCGCCGACTGCGTAGACGTCGAAGAATGCGACGGTATCGACAATGACGGCGACGGCGAAATCGACGAGAGCGGCGACCTGGACGGCGACGGCGTCTCCGACATCTGCGATGTAGAAGAGTGCGATTGTATCGACAACGACGGCGACGGCGAAGTCGACGAGGACTGCGGTTACGAGCTGACCTTGACCGTGACCAGCGACGACGCAGGCAAGTTTTATATCGACGGCACTTATGTGGGTCAAAACTACGGTTGGACCGACACGCAAGTCATTTCGGTTGGGGTCTACGGAAATACGCACACCATCGCAGCCGAGGTGAGCGACCTCGCCCGCGGTTATGTTGGATTCCTGGCCGCAGTAGACATCAATGGTGACCTCATCACCGCCACCGGTGACGGCACTTGGGTCGGCGCAGCGGGTGTCCCCACGGCGAGCAACTGGACCACCGACGACACCGGCTTGTCCGCTGTTTCCACGCAGTCTTGCGCTTGGTACGGCTTGGCTCCGTTCTCCGGCACGGGCGCCGAGTGGATTTGGCCGGCTGCCTGCTCCCAACCGACCATCACGCCCCAAGCATGGTTCCTCAACACCTTCGATGTGTGCCCCGCCACCGAAATGTGCAATGGCATCGATGACGATGGGGACGGCGACATCGACGAAGACTTCTCCGACTCCGACGGCGATGGTATTGCCGACTGTGTCGACATGGAAGAGTGCGACTGCCAAGACAACGATGGCGACGGTCTCATCGACGAAGACTGCGAGTTCGAGCTGACCATCACAGGAACGGGCGACGACACCGCGATGTTCTACTTGGACGGCGCAGTGTTGGGTTCGAGCGTAGGTTGGTCGAGCGTCGACCAATGGACCATGACTGTCCCCGGCGGCGTCCACTACATCGCGGCAGAAGTCAGCGACGTGAGCGGCGTGCAGGTGGGCTTCCGGGCCTCGGTCCATGTCAACGGTCAGCTCGCCAGCGCCACGGGCGACGACATCTGGATGGGCGCCATTGGCCACAGCAGCGACCCCAACTGGTCCACCGACCTCACGGGCCTTCAGCTCGCGACCCCCGCGACCTGCAACTGGAACGCGCTGTCCGACTTCACGGGAACCGGCGCACAGTGGGTGTGGGAGGAGGATTGCCACCGCGAAGACTTGTACCCGGAAGGTCGGTACGTCGCCGAATTGCTCGTTTGCCCGGACATGGAGGTCTGCAATGGCCGAGATGACGATGGTGACGGAGACATCGACGAAGGCTTCATGGACAGCGATGGCGACGGCGCCGCAGATTGCGCCGACGATGACTGCGACGGCATCGACAACGACGGCGACGGCTTCGTCGACGAAGACTACCCGGACACCGATGGCGACGGCATCGCCGACTGCGTCGATGAAGAAGAGTGCGACGGCCTCGACAATGATGGTGACGGCGACATCGACGAAGACTTTGGCGACTCCGACGAAGACGGCATCGCCGACTGCCTCGACGTAGAAGAGTGCGACGGCATCGACAATGACGGCGACGGCTTGGTAGACGAAGGCTTCGACTCCGACTCCGACGGCCTCGCCGACTGCTTCGATGAAGAAGACTGCTTCGACCTCATCGACAACGACGGCGACGGCGACATCGACGAAGACTGCTGGGGCTCCTGCACCGTCCCCACCAAGCTGCTCACCTGCGACGTGAAGCTCTCGACGGGCGCAGTGTTTTGCGACGACGGCTCCACCGGACCCGTCACGCTAACCAGCACCTCCTCCGGCTTCGCTTACTCCATCGACATGTCGTCGTGGAAGGTGATGGTCACCAAGGCCTCCATCGTCAAGCCGAGCAGCTGGATTATGCACTGGGCCAACTCGAAGTCGAATGACGGCTGGGGCGGCGACGGCGGCGACACCTCCAACGACTCCGAAGTGTTCTTCCAGTCCGAATCCTTGTATATGTACAGCAACGACACCTTCGGCACGACGCTTCTGGCGAGCGGCACCGCCCTCGACCCGTCGCGTCAGTCGACTGGAACCGCGGTGCTTTGCGACTCTTACTTCGGCTGGACGGGCCACACCGCCGGCACTCTCATTGAGCACACCGGCCCCGGCATCTTCCAAATCGACGGCAACGAGGCGGACACCCAGAATGCTTCGGGCATCAATGACCAGACCATCTATCTGGGCATTCACCGCACCGTCGGCTCCTCCAGCCGCACGGGCAGCACGGTGGACGGCGTGACCCTTATGTTCGGCATCTAAGCGGCTCGTGTTGGGGATGTTTCGTGCATCCCCAACACAACCAACGCCGACCACAACGAACGTTTGGCTGTTGCCCGATGTTCGCTGTGTGTCGGCGTTTTGTGCGTGGGCACGGACCTTTTGGAAATGGCCTGGGCCTTACGGCGTCGCTCTATTGGCGCTCGTAGACCATGTCGATGCCCTCGTCGCCCTTGCATACGAGCTCGTTTCCTTCCCGCTCGCAGTCCCACTCGGTATCGGGGAGGTCGCGGTAGCCATCGACTGCAATCTCGAACTCGTTGCCGCCTTCGTCGGTGGCCTCAACATCCGTCTTGAAGCTGACGGTAAACTCGGGCTCTTCGGCCACAGGGCGCACCCGCCGACCGGCCCTTGCGCCGTAGTAGCCGCTGTCGTACCCGCCATAATACTCGTAGTCATACGAGTAGTAGTCGTAGGTATAAAAAATCTTCAGCGTGACTTCGAGCTCGCCGTCCCAGCCGTTGGGGTCTTTGTCGTCGAAGTCGAGCACCGCTTCTGCGGTCAGGTAGTCCTGGAGGTCTTTTGCCGAGTAGCCTTCGATATCGAAGTCGACGAGGTTCCACGTCCCCATGAGGCCTTGCCCGAACAGGCTGCAACCACTGAGGCTCACGCCGGCGGTGGTGAGCGCAAGCGGCACGGTAGGGATGGGGTAACGGCGATGGAACATATTGACCTCTACGGTGACCACAGGGTGAGTCGACGCGATGCTTCCCGACTGGGAGAGCATGGCATGGTTTTTCCACTGCGTCGACGGTAGCGGGCATCATTTGACGGTCGAAGCCGCGCTCCCGTCCCCCCCCGCGATTTCAGAAGACCGTCCTGGGCGCATCAATGCTATCCAAACGGCACCTACGACAATCCACACATCTGCCACATTGAAGACGGGCCAGTGCGCGGTTCCGAAGCGCTGTTGCAGCGCAGTAGCCCAAGTCGGCGCACCGACGGAGACCGAGAGGAAGTCGGTGACGGTGCCATCGGGGATACGGTCGACGAGGTTGCCCATTGCTCCTGCGAGCACCAACGCTGCCGCCAAAACAGCGCCGCGCGCGCTCTTGGGCTGGTCCCGCAGCCACCGCACCACAACAACGCCGCCTATCAGCGCGGCTCCGACAATCACGCCCAATGGGATGGGAGCAGAGAACGCGGCGCCCGGATTTTCCGCGTGAACGATTGTCAACCATCCTTCGACAAGCGAGAGCGGCCCGTGCTGGTCAACCCATGAGACGGCCGCGTCTTTGGTCCACAGGTCAAAACCAAACAGCGGCACCGTGAACAAAGCAAGCGACAAAAATCGACGTTGGGATGGCATCAAACGCTCCTATTTCTGCTCGCCATCTTTCCCACGGGGGGGCGCCCTCGTCTCGCAGAATCCGTGCAGCGGGAACGCAAGTGTTGCGGAGGCATCGCCGCGATGAGGTGATACGATTTTATCGTCAACGATATTTCTGTATCGTTTGAGCGAGAAGCCCTCGGATTCTATTTGCAGGCCAGGCGGGGCGTATGCCAAGAGTGCTTGTCGCCAAAGCTCATAGCGCCGGCGTTTTCAACAAACGTTGTCGTCGGCGTTCCGAAACCCCAAAAGTTGGCACGGTGGTTGCATTGAAGGTTGGCGTGTCGAACGAACCTTCGCTGGACACACCGGTCACCCCAACGGACGCGTCGTACGTCGACCGTGCGGGTGCTCCCCCAAAGATGTGGCCCCGTAGCTCAATTGGTAGAGCACGAAAAAACGCCATCGCCGTCCTTTGTCCATGGCAACATGGGCCGTTGGTAGATGGTTATTGGTCTTCGGAACCCGTGGTTGCGAGTTCGAGTCTCGCCGGGGCTACTTCCTGTTTTCATCGAAACATAAGACAGACGATTCGCCCTAACGCTGGGCCGCCTGTACTCTGACTTGTGTTTCGTCCTTATTGGACAGTATTGGATTTGCTGCCAACTCACGTTGATGTTGGTGGTCATTGCCCGCGATTTCGGGCCGTTTCATCGACCGTGTGTCGGTGTTGGGAGCTGCACATGTTGAACAAGATGCTGTCATTTCTGGCTGTGGGACAACGCGCGCCGATGAAGGACGTGGCGACCCCGCAGGTGGAAAACTCCGCCGGAGGTTACGTTTGGGCGGTCGGCCCTTGGACGCGCCTGGAGCGCTTCCTTATCTTGGGTTCGAGCGCTAGCACGTTTTACGCCACGGCCCGCGCGTTGACCATTGAAAACGCGGACGCAGTGCTCGAGTGTATGGACCTCGACGGCCTCCGTCTTGTGAAGACGCTCGTGAACGTCGTGCAGTCGGGCCGCGCTCCCCGACCCGATGCAACGATTCTTGCACTCGCGATGTGTTTGAAGGCGGGCGATGCCTCGACGCGAAAAGCCGCTTGTGATGCGGTCCCGCAAATCTGCCGAACCGGCACCCAGTTGTTTCAGCTCGCGGAAGCGGTGGACAGCATGGGGGGGTGGGGCCGCGTGACCCGCCGTGCGTTCGCGCGTTGGTACCAGCGTGCCGATGTCGATGGCTTGGCGTACCAAGTCAGCAAATATCGGCAACGGGGAGGTTGGTCGCATCGGGATGTGTTGCGAAAAGCGCATCCTATCCCGCCCAGCCCCGCGCACAATGCACTCTACGCTTGGGTGACGCAAGGCAAGTTGGACGTCGGCGCGCCGGCGCGCCTTGGCCTGGCGGATGCCGCCGCCAACGCTACTTCTGCCGACCAAGCCATTCGTTATATCAAAGAGTATGGATTGGTGCGGGAAGAGCTGCCGACCTCGCTGCTCAACAACACCCGTGTATGGGAGGCGTTGTTGATGATGGGCAAAGGAATGCCGATGAACGCAATGCTCCGTAATCTGGCCAAAATGACGGCCGTTGGATTGTTGACCGAACGCTCGGTCGCAACCCGACATGTTGTCGCGCGGCTGGGAGATTCGAGTGCATTGCGCGGTGCCCAAGTCCATCCGCTGCATGTGTTGGTCGCGATGAACACGTACCAGCGTGGTCAGGGAATCAAGGGTTCGTTGCGTTGGACGCCCGTTCGGGCGATTGTGGAGGCGCTTGACCGTGCCTTTGACCTTTCCTTTGCTGCGGCACCAGTCACCGGGAAGCGGCACCTGTTGGCGGTCGACGTGTCCGGCTCGATGAGCTGGAGCGAGATTGCGGGAATGACGGGGATCACGCCGCGCATTGGCGCTGCGGCGATGGCCGCGGTGACGGCGCAAAATGAGCCGAACACCGTCGTCACCGCGTTTGGCCATACGTTGCAGCCGGTGGACTTGTCGCGGACCCGAGGGTTGCCGCAAATCCTCAGCGTCTTCCAAAAGATACCCATGGGTGGGACCGACTGCGCGCTTCCGATGTTGTATGCATTGGAAAACCGAATTCCGATTGATACCTTTGTGGTCTATACGGACTCGGAGACGTGGTTTGGCAAGGTCCATCCGGCCGAAGCGTTGCGCCGTTATCGAAAGGAGATGGGAATCGACGCGCGGTTGATTGTGGCGGGGATGGTATCCAACGGGTTTACCATCGCTGACCCCGACGACCGCGGAATGATGGACGTGGTTGGCTTTGATGCAGCGGCACCGCGCATCATGGCGGACTTCACGCTGGGTCGCCTGGACGGCTGAACGGCGGCTTCCCTCCCCTGGCCCGCGCAGGGGGGGGAGACCTCTGCCGAACCCTCCCGGGTAGGATACAGGGCCGGTGGGACGCGTCATTGTGCGCGGTTCCCCGGAGTGTTCCCATGTCTATCCCCCATCGTCCTGTTGTACTGGCCGCCGTGATGGCTGCGGCATTCGGCGCCGCGATTACCGCCGCGGCCAGCGCTGTCGCCGGAGATACCGCCCCCGCTGCGGAAGTCCAAGAGTGCGCCGCTTTCCCGGTCCCGTGGATTCTCAACCCCTCCAATGTGGACGGGGGAGGGCGAGAGGGGCAAAAGCTGCCCAAAGGCTGGAAGGCCGTCGGTGGCGGTGTCATGGAAGGCCGCCCCATGACCATCGCCTGTCGCCAATCGCCGTAAAGCCGCGCCTTTAGAGGCGGTCGGTATTCGGTTCGGGCACCCGACCAATCGCGAGGTACGCCATCGACTGCGCAAAGGCACCGGGTTGATGCAGTGTTTCGCGGATTTCATCCAACGCTGCGTCTACTTCTTCGGGGGCCATTGTCGCCGGGTGAATCGTCCGCGTTTTGAAGCCGAGGCAAATGCGCATCCAGGTATCTGGCGGGGCGAGGTGGGTCGTGAACGGCACCACCGCCACTTGCACATCGCTGAGGCCCGCCTCGGCGAAGTATCGGTTGAGCTTTCGACCCACATGGCGGTCGCCACCGAGGCGTGCTTGGCCTTGGCGCGATGCTTCTAACAACGCGGCGAGGCGCGCGGGCTGGGGGTCCATGAGAATGCCGCCGTCGTCAGTGTCGACTGCGACGACCAAGCCTCCAGGCACAACGACCCGGCGCATTTCGGACAAGATTTCGACTGGATTGGCGGTGTGCTGTAGCAAAAAGCGCGCATAAGCGAGGTCGGCGGTGGCTTCGGCGAGGGGCATTTGGTTGGCCCAAGCGCGTACGAACGACACGTTGGACAGGCCGGCTTGCTCCGTTGCGTTGCGCGCCTCGTCGAGCAGGGAGGAGTCCGCGTCGACCCCAATCACTTTGCCATTGGGAAACAGTTGGGCCAAGCGACGGCTCAACAGACCCGGTCCGCAACCCACATCCACGACGACGCTGCTCGCCGGTAGGCCGAGGCGGATGAGGTGGGCGCGCTCGAGATCCCACGCGATGTCTGCTTGAATCGAAAGCCGCTGGAGCTCGGTTGGGTCGCCGTCGTGTTTGTAGGAGTGACCGGATTCTTCAAGCATTCTACAACCCTCTCGCGCCCATTGTGGAAAGTGCAAAGAGGAAATCGGACCCGCGCCGCAAATCCGTATGGAAGTCGGAAATTCTTTTTCCACGCCCAATAAAAGACCGCATCAATGGCTGCTTTTGCGGCCATCCCGTCAGGAGGGTGACGGAGATCAGTACCGCTGTGCGGGCGGGGACCGTAGGGTGAAGTGTGCGACGCGCCCGGTCGAAGGACGACCGCTGGGGTTGGCGGTTCCTGGAGTGCTCCGGAGCTTCGATCGGGCAGCGCGCGCCTCTCTGGGGCGTTCTATGCCTGCGCAGTGGGCATGTCCGATGGGTTGCGGGCTCCCCACAACATTGCGACGAGCGTGAAGACCACGCCCAACACGCCGAGGCTCAGGCCCTCGACAACGCCGGGCGCTACGAAGCGCAGGTACACCTTTCGTCCGGGAACCGGCACCGTCACGGTCACTCCCTCTGGGTGCGGGCCCAATGCCAGTGGCATCCCGGCGTCGTCTTTTGCCTCCCAACCCAAATGATAGCTTTGCGGCAGTACGACGGTGGTGGACCGGAGGCGCGCCGCGGCATCGTCTGAGAGGAGCGGCACGGTAAACGATAGGGAATGTATCGACCATGCGTCGAAAACCGCGGGGGTTGGAATGCTTTGGGGCCCCTCGCCCATCGCTGCAGGTGCCTCGTGCAACAGGGCGTCGCTGCACGACAAGCAGTCGATGTTCTGGCCTGCAGATTCAAAGTTGGTGAGCGTAGGCTCCAGTATCGCGACAGGGACACCCAACGGAAGGCGCGCATAAGAGTCCGGTGTTGTTTGGTCGATGCGGGTATGGCGCTGGGTTTCCGGTATTGCAAGTCGTATATGCACAAAAAGCGCCGAGACAAGTACCAGTCCTGCCACACCGCGGACGAATGGACGACGCACGATTCCCCACATCGACTGGACCCCTAACGGTGCGAGCGCGGTCCACAATGGAACCCATACGAGCGCCCAGCGCTCGGGATTGCGAAAACGGTTGAGCGGCGACACGAAATGGAGGATACCGAAGACATTGACCCATAGATTGTGACCCAAGCTCGCCAGCACGGCAATTCCCATCGTCACAACAACAGCAAAGACCCGAGGGTCGGCAATCGTCTTGTATTGCTTCGCCGAGGACCGTCCCCGGCCCTGGCGCCACAACACAACAAAGAGGGGCCAGGGCAATACAAAGAACAAGGGCGTCGCCCAACTGGGTAGTCCTTCGTGGAGGCCGGGAGCATGGGCTATTCCCGACCAATCGCCCGAGAGGAATACAAATGACAGCGCGTCGACGATCCCGAAGTCTCCCATGGCCAGGGGTGCTTGGGGCCCCCGAAGGCGGGGAGTGTCGGCGAGCGCGAGCGCTGTCGGCAGCCAGCGAGGGGCCACCAGCAGTGCGGTCAGTACGGCGAGACCGACACCCCGTTGTATTGCGTCCCACATTTGGCGCCGGTCTCGATGGGCGATTGCCCACATTGCCAATATAGCGGTCAGCAATACATTGGTATAAAGTCCCATCCAGGCGGGATAATGCCCGCCACCGTGTGCGGCGATGGATAGCACCACGGCGGCTACGCTGGCAGCGCGGAGCGGCGAACGCAAGCCCAATAGGGCGGCGGTAGCCCATGGAATCCACGCTGCTTGGGCCATCATCAAGTGTCCATGGGCCATTCTCCATACGAGGACGTCGCAGGTCAACAGGCCCACAGCGACGATAGGAAGCCACCGCCGGCGCGCCCCCAAGACTGCGGCCAGGAGGGCGCTTCCTGCGACTTGCAGCCCGACATGCGAAAACAGCACCACACGGGCAACAGCGGCCGGGTGCGCGTGGATAGCGGCGAAGGCCATCGGATGAAAAACCGGCGCTTCGGGATTGGCCAGGAGGGGCACCCCGCCGGCTGTCCAGGGGTTCCACTGGGGGAGCTCACCCGCGAGATACGAACGCGCGATCGCCTCCAGCAATGTGAGTTGCACATCCCAGTCGCTCCCGCGCGTGTGCGAGACGGGAAGTTCGAGTCTTCCCCATCCATGGATGTACGCAGCCCACACGGAGGCGACGATTCCGAGGAGAAGGCAGACGCCAAGGTCGGCGAGACAAATTCGCGTAGATGGACAGAAATTGTCCGACTTGTTCGGCGCGACTGGGCTAGGAGGGGAGACAAACATCGGTCAGCGAGCACACGGCAAGGGTTCGGTAGCCCCGAAGCAGGCACGCCCCGCGAACATGGAGGCAAAGATGGACGACGTACTACAGCACGATGCGCGGGCGGCGTTTGACTCCGCGACGGAAGCGCCCTGGTGGAAGGGCATCCGGGTAAAAGCAATCCGGCATGAAGTCCTTCAGCCAGGTGGGCGTTGTCGGTTGCAGTTGTTTGCCGCGGGAGAGGACGAAGGCCGCGCACACCCGCGCTTCACGGTGTCTATGCCACCGGTCGATATGGGGGAATGGCCGGTTGTTTTGCCCGTCCAACCCGCGGAGTCTTCGATTGCGGCCTGGGAGGCTTGGATAGAGCGCGCATGGGCGGAGACCGCGCCGTCCCTTTTGGCGGACGTTGTGCAGGTTCCAGGGCCGCCGGGAAGCGAGCGATACTTCGCGAACAGCATACGAACCCAGCGCACGGCCGCTTTTTTTGCCGCAGCGCGGGAACGCGGCTTGGCGGGGGTCGAACCTTCGTCGCGAAATCTTTGGTTGTATGCCGTTCGGCGTTTGGAAGACGAGGCATACGCGGGAGCCATTCCGTTTGACGATGCCGACACCGGCACCTACCATAGCTTTGGTCACGACGAACCTTTCGTGCATTACCTCGAAGTACTGCTTCGCACGCTTCCAATAGAAGGCTCCGCCGAATGGCAACTTTTGTCAGATGACCAGAAGAGTGCTATATTACGGCAGAAAAGGGGATGTCAAGCACACCTTGATTGGCTGATGCGGCACAAATATGCGTATCATTCGGTAATTGAAACCGATATTGAGCGGAGTGTAGGCGGCTTCTTGATAGACCGCAATCTTCGCGCACGCGTTTCGGAGACGGAAGGCTCTCAGCATGCGGTGCTACCGACCTATGAGTGCTTGACCATTCTTGCGGACTCTGCGCATGCGTATGCGGGCGCGCGTGTGGTGCGCGATGCGCAGGGCTTGTGTCTCTATGATGGGACACGGGTTGTTGTGCCGGACGAAATGCTCGAACGGCAGCCCGTCTTGTCATCGCAGCTCACGTTCGCGCGTGCCCCGAACGACCCACACTTACGGGCTGGCGTTCGCCTGGATTGGGACAACAATGGCTGGCTGTCTCCCAACGAGATTTCGTGGGTGGGCTGGGCCGGCCATTGTGACATCAAGGCGATTCTGGAGCAGCTTGGCCTCACGCTTACGGGCGACGCACCGCTTCCGCAGCTGTTGGAGTACCGCTCCGACACAGGAGAGACCACCCGATATACCCGCGACTTGTTGCTTGAGATGCTTGCAAGCGTGGTGGAGCTTGGCAGCGTCTACCGAACCGCGGATGGCACACAACGTGTGCGACGTGGGCAGTCGTTGTTTGGCGGTGCACGCAACGACAGCCGTCCTGACCGATTGCAGTTTCGGGGACAGCGGGCGGGCCAAGGTCTACGCTGGCCGCTGTCCGAACGTGCGGGCAGCCTGACGGTGCGTAGCATCGAAAAAGATGGCGCAGTGGTACCACTTGGCAGAGCATTCGGTCGTTGGATTCCTTGTTCTGACCGTCTCGACTTCGAGCCAAACCCTCTGTTTGAAAAGACCATTGAAGGTGACGTGAGCTTGTTGGACGTTTCGGGGTGTCGCGTTGGGTGTACGATATTGGAGGATGTTTACGACTCTGCGGGCTACCTCACAACGCGACCCCTGAACATCGACATCGACCTTCGCAGCGACAATCACGGGGAAGCCATCTTCCTCGGCGCACAGACACGCGATTTGTCGGATCGGAGTGTATGGAAGGTCTGGCTGGATGTGCAGAGCGGGCGCGTCGAGGGACGTGTGTTTCAAACGGTACGCGACGCGGACGGCCAGTGGACCGAACAGGCCCGTCCAGAGCAAGACGTCGTGCTACAGCTTGCTCTGCCCATCACGCTCACGGTTAGCCGGGAAACAAAGCGCGACGACCCCGCGATGTTCCAGACGTTGTTGCAGCGCGCGCTGCGGTCGGGGCAGAACATCTGTGCGGATACGGATATGAAGGCGGAGGTCTGGAATGGCGTAGTGGTGCGTATCGACGCTCAAAAGCTCCGGGAAGATAGAAGTCGACGTGTGGAGCATTGGCGCTTCGACCTTGTGGCACGTTTTGGCGGCGCTAGCCTCGAGTACCTCGTGCGCAAGGATGAAATGGGGGAACCTATCGCGTGGTGTCCCTTGGACGATGAAGACTCCGAACAGCGGCAGCCCGACTTCTTGTGGCAGGAGTTTCCAGATGTTGGCTCGAAGGCGTGGGTCAACGGGCGCTGGATGGCAAACGAAGCCATGGAAGATCGGGGGATCATCTCATGGGCTGTCCGTGCGTCGGAAAACAGAGAAAAAGTCATAGAAGATGACCACATCAAACATGTGTTTGAAGTGATTTTTTCCGCTCTGTCCGGTCGACGATTTTCGGTGGTTCACAACAACCGGCGCTGGATATTTGACCATGAAGACGACTGGAAGGATGCTATCGACAACTTGTCAGCATTGCGGGAACGATGTTTGTTTGGCGAAATTGTCGCGGATCGGACTTGAGTCGGATTGAGGTAATGAATTGTCACGGGCGTGCCAAACCGTAGAAACCGTGGGCGATGACCGATTTTTCGGCTATGATAGGAGTTGGCAGAGGGCACTTCCTCTTCCATTTTCCTCGCGGCGCGCACCAGCGAACTTGATCGATGGGGTAGACGCCCGAGGGGTCTTCGCGGCTTGACTCTCACCCCACGGAGGTGCAGACATGCAGCTTTCCAGCTCGCTCGGCGGCGCTCCCGTTTCCCCCCCCTCGTCTCCCTCTGGTAGCACCAGCGGGGCGGGTCATGAGTCGAGAAGCCTCCATTCCCCTACGCAGCCGGTCAACCGGCCTGGCGTTGTCGTACACCTTTCGGCTGCTGCGGAGGCATTTCTCCAAAATGCGTCGGAAAAGCCGAAGCCTACCTCGGGCAACCCCCTCGCTCCTGCTGGCCTGCAGGATGCGATGGATGAGGTAGAGCTGTTTGGAGTCGCCGAAGAGGCCGACCTGCCCGGCGTGTTCCAGGTGTACGAAGGCCCCGCGCAAAAAGAAGCGCAGGCGACCGAAGAATCTGCCGCGCCCGAAATCGCGTCCGAATCGAAGCCGGTATCGGAGCTCACCGAAGAAGAACTCGCGATGGTGGAAGAGCTGAAGGCGCGGGATGCCGAGGTTCGCGCACACGAACTCGCGCACTTGGCGTCGGCTGGCGGTCTGGCGGGCGCGCCCGTCTTTAGCTACCAAACCGGCCCCGACGGTCGGCGCTATGCGATTGGTGGCAGTGTGTCGATCGACACCTCCTCCGAAGGTTCGCCCGAAGAAACCATCGCCAAGGCGCAGCGCATTCGAAGCGCGGCGTTGGCGCCTGGAGACCCCTCCGCCGCAGACCGTGCGGTCGCTGCGCGCGCAGCCCGAATGGAGTCGCAAGCGCGGCAAATGCTCGCGCGGAGGCAGGCCGAAGAAGCGCAAACAATGATGGAAGCGGCTGCTTCGTCTACTTCGTTTGAAGATGGCAGCGCGCCATTGCCGGTCAGCGGCGCGGAGACGGTCGACACTGCCGACGCGTCAGAAGTGCAGCGTGTGCGGCCCCCCCGTCGCGCGGTGTCGTCTGTGATTCCGGGCGGTATCGCAACGTTGGCGGGTCCATCGGTTTCCCGCATGGGCACCGACATCGGGCCTTCCACCTTGCGCACCGAAAATCGGCCCTCGCTGCATAGCTTCTCGGGGGGTTCGGCTGCGGTGGCGCAGCTTTACACGCCAGATGAACGAGTCCTCGAAGCGGCCTTCGCACAGTTTGCGAGTTGAGCGTTGTGTGGGTAGGAGGCCTCGCTTGGTGCAACCTGCCCCTGTAGCTCAGTTGGATAGAGCAACGGCCTTCTAAGCCGTCGGTCGCCCGTTCGAGTCGGGCCGGGGGTGCCCTTCCCTCCCTCCGCGGAGCGTAGCGTAGCGGTGGGAGGGAATCCTGCACCTGTTGTGCACGACGGGCAGCATCTTCCGAAGGGAGATGCGCATGGTCGGGCCGGGGGTGCCCTTCCCTCCCTCCGCAGAGCGTATCGTAGCGGTGGGAGGGAATCCTGCACCTGTTGTTCCCGACGGGCAGCATCTTCCGAAGGAAGATGCGCATGGTCGGGCCGGGGGTGCCCTTCCCTCCCTCCGCGGAGCG
>CAZCUX010000014.1:166056-187789 GCA_964502005.1 uncultured Enterobacterales bacterium | reverse complement strand
GGGGTCTCGGGTCATACTGCCGAGACGTCTCGGCACCCCGACCGGGGTCTCGGGTCATACTGCCGAGACGTCTCGGCACCCCGACCGGGGTCTCGGGTCATACTGCCGAGACGTCTCGGCACCCCGACCGGGGTCTCGGGTTGTGCTCCCGAGACGTGTCGGCCCCCCGACCGGGGTCTCGGGTCATACTGCCGAGACGTCTCGGCCCCCCGACCGGGGGCACCCATCGTTATGCTACGACAAATTCGCGCCCTGTGTGCTACCCTCGCGGCCGCGCTGTCTCTAGCGGCGCTGCGGAGGTCGTTGATGGTTGTCGGAACGCGCTGGGGGCTCGCCCTGTTGCTCTTGCCTTGGTTCGCGGGTGCCGTCGTAGGTTGCGGTGAAAAGGAAGAAGAAGACAAGACGGAAGGCAACACAGAAGAGGAGGTCGTGTGCGAGGTATGCGACACCGGCGGCGTAGACGGGGTCGAGTGTCCCGAAGCGTGCGCCTCGTGCGTGGACGTGTGCGACTGACCGCCCCCTTTGTTGGCTGCAGCGTGCGTGCGTTCGCGGCAACACACGGCACGGTGGGCCGAGCGCCCGCGAGCCCGCGTCGTCTGGCGGGCGGTCCCCTCCCACAGCACATCCAGCCGGTGCGGTTGGTGTTGTTTTTGACTGCCGCAAAGTAGGGCGGGAGCAATCGGGTGGTGGGAAACGGCAACGTGCCCACAAAGCGGCCGCCGCTCTTTTGCCGCCGCACGGTGCCGCGTATCCCTGCGCGCTTGGACCACCATAGGGTTCCGGGTAGGCATCCGCGGAAGCCAAAAACATAAGCGTTCGAAAGCGACTGGCCGCTATGTTGGCAATATAACGGCATTCGAACCAATCGGTGCGGTCGCGTTTGCAAACCAACGTGTTGTTTGGCGCCCTCTCTGTACGCGCTCGGCGAGGCTCCCCTGCTGCCACTTGCGGATTCCTGACCTCCAGGTCAGTTTTCCCTTGTTCCTGACCTCCAGGTCAGGTATAGCTGCCCCGTCACCGGCCCCCGGAGAGGACATGCCCCTGCTCGCCGCGCTGCTCGCCTTGTCGTTGCCTGCCCACGCCGCTGCCCCCGGCACCTACACGGTGTCGAGTTGGGACTTCGTCGTCGATGGCGGCGCTGCGGGCGCGGTCTTTTTCGAGATTCGCTACCCGGCAGTGTCGAGCGACTATGGCGCCGACGCCGACAACACGGACGGTCCCTTCCCCGTCGTGGGCTTTATGCACGGGTACTTGGGCTCGGCCTGGATGTACGCCGATGCCGCCAACACTCTCGCGAGCATGGGCGCGGTGGTGGTGAACCTCGACATCGAGACGGGCCTCACCATCAACACCACGCGGATGGCGCAAGGCATGCAGGCCTTGTTGTGGTGGGTGGACGACAACAGCGCCGACCCAGGCCACTGGCTCTACGGCATGTCGGACGGCGGGGATTGGGCGGTGGGCGCGCACTCGATGGGCGGCGTCGCGCTGGCCGAGCTGGTGGGCATAGAGCCGCGGGTGCAGACCGTGGTGGGCTATATGCCGTATGAGCCCGACGGCGAACAGTGGCGTCCTTACGCGTCTTTCACCGGCACCGCCATGATGTTGTCCGGCACCGACGACACCACCGCCACCCCCGCGATGGTGGAGCTGTGGCATGAGCGCTTGTCCGCGGCCGACCGCTCCTTGTACTTCAACCTCGAAGGCGCCGGCCACCAGGCCATCTCCGACTTCGAGTGGGGCGAGGACAGCATGGGCGACGCAGAGCAGCGGGCGCTCGTGCTCGCGCTGTCGTCGGACTTGCTGCTGGCCACCCGCGAAGGCGACGACCGCTACTACCAGTCGCTTTTGTGCGACCTGCCGTCACCAGCCGCGCCGCATCGCTCGATGAGCCACCGGCCCATCACCATCGCCGACCCGGACGGCGACGACCGCGTCTCCTTGTCTATCGGCGGCATGCCCGACACAGAGGTGGTCGTGTTCGCCGGTCGCGGTCCGGCCACCACCGAAACCGACGTAGGCCCCGTCGACCTGCGCGATGCGGTGGAGCTTGGCCGCGTCACCCTCGACGACGGCATCGCGTGCCTCGCCTTCCCGCTCCCCGCGGACTTGGCGGGCATCGCTTGGGTGCAAGTGGCCCACGTTTTGGATGCGGGGGGCACCACCCTCGGCGAGCCCCTCGACGTCTTCGGTGTGGGCGACCCCGGTCCCGTCGCAGAGCCCGACCCAGATGACGAGCCAGACCCCGACGCCGAAGACAGCACCGACGACGACAGCACGGACGACGAAAGCGCGCCCGTCGTGCCCGACGAGGACGACGACGCGGTCGATGTTTCCGAAAGCGCCGACGCCGACGCGGACAAGTCCTCCGGCTGCGCCACCGCGCCCGGTGCAGCGAGCGCCTTGCTCGTCGGTCTCGCCGCCTTGGGCGTGCGCAGGCGCCGCCGATGAGGCGCAGCGACACCCGCGCCCGCGCGCTGGCCCTGACCGAGTGGCAGCTAATGCGGCATGGCTACCACGGGTTCAGCTTTCGCGACATCGCCGCCGCGCTGTCCGTAAAACCCTCCGCCGTACACTATCACTTCCCCACCAAGCCCGACCTCGTGGTCACCGCGGTAGAGCGGTATGGGCGGCGCTTCGGCGGGTGGGTGGAGGCCGTGGCCCACTTGTCCCCCGCCGACCAGCTCTTGGCCTACATCGCGCTCGGGCACCTCGTGGTGATGGACGGCCGCACCTGCGCCCTTGGTATGCTGCAGTCCGAGGCGGCCACGCTGCCCGCGCCGGTCCTGTTCGCGGCGAATGCCGTCTTCGGAGACTTTGTCGGGTTCTACACCACACGCCTCGGCGCCGCGCGCGCAATGGGCGAGGCCCGCTTCCACGGCCCCCCCGAGGTCGCCGCGGAGGTGCTCGGCTGCACCCTCATCGGCGCGCAGCACCTCAGCCGGTCGCGCGGTCCCGAGGCATACGTCCGCGTGATGCGCCTGCAGGCCGCACAGCTCGGACTTTGCGGTCCATGGCCGACGCCACCCCTTCCGCCGCCTATGGAGGCCTGATGCGCGCGCTCCTTCTTTGTCTGTTCATGGGACTTGTGGCGTGTAGCCAACCGGGCGCGGACGGCGCGTCGCGCGCAAACACCAAGGCCCCGGACGCGGAGAGCCCCACCACCGGCACCACTTCGGCGTCCGAAGACACGCCGACCGACAGCGGCGCGCCGCCCGACGACACCGACGACCCCGCGCCTTGCGACCCCGGCCCCGGCATCTTGGGCGACGACGTCACGCTTTCGCTCGAATGGGAGGGGCGCACGCGCACCTACAACGTACACCTGCCCAGCGGCTACGACTGCACGCCGCGGCCCGTGGTCATCGGGCTGCATTACTACACGGGCACCGCCGAGAACTTCGAGCACGACACCGCCCAAATCCACGATTTCCTCAACGACCACGGCGTCATCGGCGTCTTCCCGCAGGCCATGGCGCGGGGCAGCGGTCCCGATGACGACTGGATTACCGCGTTCAACGACATCTCGTCGCACAACGACGACGGCCCCGACGGCCCCACCTGTGAGTGGTGGAGCTGGGACTACGGCGTGTTCGCCGACTGTGGGCCCGCGGAGACGGAGCGCTTCTGCCGGTGGGGCACGAGCTGCGCCGACGACGTGGGCATGATGCGGCAAATCATCGCCGACGTGCAGGCCACCTGGACCGTCGACCCCGACCGCATCCACCTCACGGGCTTCTCCCAAGGCGGCATCGCGACCCAGACTTGGGCGTTTTACTTGGGAGACATCCTGGCGTCGGTCGCGCCCTTGCATGGCTTCGCCGCCAACGGACACACGCAGGCGCCCAACACCGGCGTGTCGATGATGCAGGTGTGGGGCTATTACGACTTCGCTATCAACGGCTGGGAGACGTCGAGCACCGACGGCCTCAACTACGACGGCGCGGCCGAGACCGCGGCAGAGTGGGCCCGCGAGAACCGCTGCGCCACCGATGGGAGCACCCCGTACACCACCGTCTCCGATGGTGCCTGGGGCTTCGCCTGCACCGCGCACGCAGGCTGCGAGACCGGCGCGGACGTGGTCACCTGCCAGTGGGACGGCACGCATATGTGGGGCCGCTCGTCGAGCGACGGCGACTTTATGTGGGCGGCGGTGTGGGAGTTCTTCGAGGCCCACCCAAAGGTGCGCTAGGCGGCGTTTCTGGCGAAGACACGGCGGGGCGAGCACCCGCGACCCGCGTCGTCTGGCGGGCGGTCCCCTCCTACAACACATCCAGCCGGTGCGGTTGGTGTTGTTTTTGACTGCCGCAAAGTAGGGCGGGAGCAATCGGGTGGTGGGAAACGGCGACGTGCCCGCGAAGCGGCCGCCGCTCTTTTGCCGCCGCACGGTGCCGTGTACCCCTGCGCGTTTGGACCACCATAGGGTTCCGGGTTGGCATCCGCGGAAGCCAAAATACTAAGTCTTCGAACGTTCCCGGCTGCTATGTTTGCAAGATAACGGGTGTTCGACCCATACCTGGGCTGTCAGGTACGCAAGACAACGTGTTTCCGACCCCCACCTGGGCTGTCGGGTACGCAAGACAACGTGTTTCCGACCCCCACCTGGGCTGTCAGGTACGCAAGACAACGTGTTTCCGACCCCCACCTGGGCTGTCAGGTACACAAGACAACGTGTCTTCGACCCCCACCTGGGCGATGGGGGCACCGACTTTCCTGGAGCCCATAGGTGCAGGCTTCGACGTCTTCGCGCGGGCGTAACCGGGCCGCGCGCGACGCTCGTTGAGGCCATCGTGCGCGCGCCGGCGCCGGGCCTGTCGTGAGACGGTACCTCCCGGGTGGCCAAGGACGGGAGGCGGCTGGGTGGCTTGCGTGTCGCGGAGCGGACGCAGGAGTTGGGTGTCCCAATGGACGTTTTTCTGGTGGCACCAGTGTTGGAGGAGCCGATTCGGGGTTGACGTCCCCCAGATGGGAGGGCGGCAGTCCGTCTTTTTTGATTTCCTCGACTTGGGTGCACGCAATGCTCCCTTCGGACGCATGTAGGCATGCATGCGTCCTTCGGGGGCTCTCCTACGTTGTACGCCTGGCCACCCTACTTGCGGCGGTAGGCGAACGAGGCATCATATGCGGTACCCCGCATAAAGAGCGAGCGATGGCCGGTGCGATTCGCGCACCTACAGGGCGCACGACCGCTGTGGAGGAGCAAGCCTGCCCGCTACTCCTCGTCGGTCATGCTGTGCGGCAGCACCTTCTCCATCACATGCGGCTCGCCCGCGGGAGGGAGTTCCGTCGGAGGCCGCCAAACAGGCAGCACGAGGCCGTTCAGTCCGAGTCGTGCAGCCGATGTCGACACCAGCTCGCGAATGTAGGGCCACGCGGAGTAAATCCCGTTCACCTCGGCGAAGAGGTCGAGCTGCTCATCGGAGAATGAAGGTGCATCTTCGGGCAGCCCGTAGACGACGTTGACGGTCCCATCAACCTCGGCAACGTTCTCTCCCTCCGGAGTCAACACAGCGAACTCGAAGCGAATCATGGACACCACCAACGCAGGTGGTGTGGGCAGGCGCTCCGCTCGAAACGCGATGCGTTGCCCGAGGGAGCTGACGTCAGGGGCCATCATGGGCATGTGAATCGAAGCGGCGAACTGCGCTGTTGTTACGTCGAGAATCTGTGCGAGGTCGGCGACCTTGCGGAGCTTCTCGTAGTCGATTCGGCGGGCCGCTTCTGCGGTGTTTTCAGTCATGGAAGTCCATCCAAGTTGGTGCGCGCTACGCGGCGTGCACGAAGCTCGCTCCAGGGGAGGCCGTGGAGGCACAAGACGCCTCCGCCCGAGCGGTCCGCCAGGACCACTGGGGAAGTTTGCGGTAGGCGTCGAAAGAGACGACCGAGGTTTGCTGCGCGCGCGGTTGTGCAGGCGCTTGGCCCCGGACGTCCTTCATCTCCTCGGTGGTCGATGCGGACCGCGGCACGAGCTCCACCTTGCACTCGAAGCCGCAGGCCCAAGCGAATCGGGCGAGCGTTTCGATGGTGGCGTTGTAGGCCGCGCCCCCCACAAGGCGCTGAACCGTAGAAGGGGACGAGTGGCCCATCCGCTCGGCGATGGCCCGCCGGCTGAGTCCGCTCTCGTCGGCGATGCGGCGGGCTTCGACCGAGAGGTCGGCCAGCATTTCTTCGAGCGCCACGAGCTGTTCGAATTCGTTGGGGGTGAGGTCGCTCATTTGTTACTCCCTGTCGTTTCGTCTGGAATCGCGATGACTACGACTTCGTAGTCGCTACCAAGCATCCTCTTGACTTCGTCCAGAGAACGAGGCGGATTGCTTGCACAGATGTCGGCAGACCTGGCCTTTGCCGTCGGAATGATGCGGGCGCCAGAACTGCCTTCCTCAACGTCTGCTGCGAGAAAATAGAAGTTTTTGTGCCTGAGGAGCAGGAAAACGCGCGGTGCACCTCCTTTCTGGTTTGGGCCTAGCTCCTTCAAATCACCCGTGGCCCCGGCGACAGCGCAGCGGATGATTTGCTTCAAGCCCATCTCCGCGTGGCTCAGCTTGCCGGCTTTGAGATTTCGAAAGACTGCCTCCATTTTGGCCGCGAACTTCCCTTTGACCCGGTCCTTCGACCAGGCGTCAAGGTGCGCTCTGACATCGGACCGGACAGCGTAGGCTCGAGGGTGAGTCGACGGATTGTCCTCGACGTTCCTCTTCTTCTTCGTCATTCGCGCAATTCCTGAAGGCGAGAGGGTCTTTGGAAACAGGCTCCGACTCTCTCCGGAAGCTCGTCGAGCAGTACGCTTCCTATTGTATTCATAAAAGGGAACAGGGTCAAGGTACGTGACCTGCCGCTTGAGACTTCAGATCGATCGAGCCGTCGCGACGAGGAGGTTTCTCCTGCTCGCCTCGGCACACGCAATGTCGGTGCGCCGCTTCATCGTTCAACGTGCGCAAGTCACCCACTGGCGACGAACATCTGCGCTGCGGTCGCGGGCCCCCACAACCACGCGGCGCGGTCCCGCGCTGGCCGCTCTGCGGGCGCCAAGTACACGCCTACGGCCTATCGCGCAGCGGCACCCCTCCGTGCGCCAGGCGGTCCCCTCCTACAACACATCCAGCCGGTGCGGATGGTGTTGTTTTTGACTGCCGCAAAGTAGGGCGGGAGCAATCGGGTGGTGGGAAACGGCGACGTGCCCGCGAAGCGGCCGCCGCTCTTTTGCCGCCGCACGGTGCCGTGTACCCCTGCGCGTTTGGACCACCATAGGGTTCCGGGTTGGCATCCGCGGAAGCCAAAATACTAAGTCTTCGAACGTTCCCGGCGGCTATGTTTGCAAGATAACCGGTGTTCGACCCCCACCTGGGCTGTCAGGTACACAAGACAACGTGTTTCCGACCCCCACCTGGGCTGTCAGGTACGCAAGACAACGTGTTTCCGACCCCCACCTGGGCTGTCGGGTACACAAGACAACGTGTTTTCGACCCCTACCTGGGCGATGGGGGCACCGGGTCTGCTGCGCCGACCCCCGTAATGGACCGCAGAACGCAGAAAACCCCGGTCTCCGCGTTGGGACACCGAGGTTTTGTGGAGGGGGTCGAGGGGGCGGGACGTATGCAGAACCTTTCGGGTGGACGCCGCGTGCCCCGGAGGACGCTAAAAGCCGAACATGCCGTTCGCGTGGGCCAAGCCCTCGGTGGGAATCGGCTGGATGACATCCCAGTGCTCGACGATTTTGCCGTCTTCGAGGCGGACCAGGTCATAGAAGGCCGCCGGTTTGCCCTTGTGCGTTCCTTCGGCGATAGAAAGGACGAAGTTGCCTTCTCCCAGCACCTTGTGTTGCTTCTGGAATACCCACTGCTCGGTCGGCAAAGCCGCCATGAAGCCGTGTAGGCCGTCGGCTGTCATTGGATTGTGTTGCTTATAGTCCGGCGCAAAGTTTGCTTGCACCGCCGCGCCGACCTGTTCCGGCGTGCCGTGAATCAAGACGTCAAACAACTGTCGCACTTGTTCTTTGTTGGCTTCCGTCTTGTCGACGTCGTGGATGGCGGTGTCGCCATCGGTCAACGTGCGACCCGAAGGATTGGGCGGGGTCTGCGGCATCATCGCGTCCCAGTGCTCGGCGACCTTGCCATTGTCATCTACGCGGAGGATGTCGAAGGCCACCATCTCGTCTGCGCCGAACGGCTGCGCGTTGTGCCAGATGTTGTGCATGAACACGAAGTTGCCGTCCTGGAACATGCGCACGTTCTCGGGGTTCGTACCGGCGGCCTGCAGCACCGGCAACAACCCGATGAACGGCGCAAGCCCTGTGGGGACGTAGGGGTTGTGTTGGATGTAGTCGGCATTGGCAAGCTGCCGCATGGTCGCGGTGTCGCCCTGCATCACTGCGGAAAGAAATGCGCCTACGGTCTCCTTTGTGCTCATCGCCGTGCTCCGTTGCGTTTCTTGTTGTATGGCGTTCCCCGCCGTGTGGTTGGAGGCGCAGGCGGCGGGAAGTGTGGCCAGCGCGATTGTCACGAGCATCCCCTTCGTTGGGATGGACCAACCCGCGCGCGTGTTTTTGTTGTTCCTCCGCGCGTTTCGGGTCGGCTGCGGGCTCATGCCGACTCCCCGCCCAGCACGCCGTTGAGTTGCATCTCCTTCAAAACGCGGTCCTGGAGGGGCTGCTTGCCCGCGTTCACCTCGTCTACGCCCCAGTTGATGCCCACGACGGTGCGCGTGGGCCGCTGACCGGCGGGGAGGTCGACCAGGCCGAGGTAAACGTCCACCACCAGCTGGGGGCGCGGGGCCTGCTCGCTCTGCAAGAAGGCGGAGAAGTGCGCGCCGAGTGCCGCGGGGATGCCGGCCACATCGCCGTAGCTGGCGAGCACGTCGGCATGTGCGGGGGGCTGGCCGGACGCGAGCAGGCCCGTGCCGAAGGGGCCGGGCTCCACGAGGACAACGTCGACGCCGAAGGGCGAGAGCTCGTAGCGAAGTGCCTGGGAGTACGCCTCCAGCGCGTGCTTGGTGGCGCTGTAGGTGGCCATGAAGGGCGGCGAGATTTGGCCCACGAGCGAGGAGGTGTTGATGATGAGGCCCGACCGGGCGGCGCGCATGCTGGGGAGCACCGCCTGCATGGTGCGAATGGCGCCGTAGTAGTTGGTCTCCATCTGCTGTTTGGCTTGCGCGATGCTGAACGCCTCGGTGATGCCCATGTACATGATGCCGGCGTTGTTGATGAGGACGTCGATGGGCCCCTCGGCCAGGACTTCGGCGAAGGCCGCGGCCACCGACGCATCGTCCGTGACGTCCATGTCCAGGACGGAGATGTTGGGGGAGTGCGCCAGCAGCGCGTCCCGCTTCGCCGCGTTGCGCCCGGCGGCGTCCCGCATCGTGCCCCACACACGACACCCCTTGTCGGCGAAGGCCGTGGCGGCCCCCGCGCCGAATCCGCTGCTGACACCCGTGATGACGATGCGCTTCTTGCTCGCGTTCATGTTGCCGAACTCCATGTTGATTGATTTTCGTACTGTCTGGTACGAAATCGACGTAGCTTCGGGTTCGGCGGTGGTCAAGAAAAAAGTACTATGCGGTACGAAAATGGCAGGGAAGGGCCGGACGCGGTCGAGAGGTCGCCCGAGCACGGCTGTTCTGGACCGCGTGGCAGCCTGCAGCCCGCACGCGGCCTGCGCGCGACGATAGAGGCGCGGTTCGACTTCGTGGGCGACGACGCGCGGACGCCGACCGGGGCCTTGTTCTTGCAGCCAGCGGGCGTCGGGGGAGGGGACCGGGCAGTGGCGGGGGGCGTTTGCGCTTGCCGTGTCGGCGTTGACGCGCTGAATCGTCGCGACGAAGTGGGGACGTGTAGGCGTGCGACCCTGCGTAGGGGGCCCTTGCCGCGGGCGGCGGTGGAGACGCCAAGAACGGAACGACCCGGCGAGAACCGAAGTTCATGCCGGGTCGTGAAGGTGGTCGGGGTGAGAGGATTCGAACCTCCGGCTTTCTGCTCCCGAAGCAGACGCGCTACCAGGCTGCGCTACACCCCGTTCGACTCCGTTTGTGCTGTTTCCAGCACGCTCGAAGCACCCGCCTACTATTTGGTGTCCGTTTTCCTGTCAAGCGCCCGTTGCTACATGCCGCAACTCTGCAATTGCGGCTGCGCGGTCGGTGTTGCCAAACACGCCGGAGCCACTGACCAACACCGTCGCTCCGGCGTCTACAAAACGGCGTGCATTGGCGGCTTTCACTCCGCCGTCAACCTCCAGATGGGTCTCCAAACCGCGACGCACCAAGGTCTCGCGCACACGCTCGATCTTCGGGAACACCCGCTCGATGAGCGATTGACCACCAAATCCAGGGTTGACGGTCATGAGGAGGACGAGGTCCAGCTCGTCGAGCACGTAATCGAGCACCGACTCGGGCGTGTGGGGGTTCAGCGCGACGCCCGCCAACACACCACGGGCCTTGATGGCTTGGATGGTGCGGTCCAGGTGGGTACACGCCTCGGCGTGAACCGTGATGATGTGGGCCCCCGCGTCGGCGAATGCATCGATATAGCGGTCAGGGTCGACGATCATCAGGTGACAATCGAGGGGGAGGGCGGTCGAACGGCGCGCAGCCTCGACCATCAACGGGCCGATGGTGATGTTGGGGACGAACATCCCGTCCATTACGTCAACATGGACCCAGTCGGCCGTCTCGATGTCGCGCAGCTCGGCGCCCAAGCGGGAAAAGTCCGCCGAAAGAATACTTGGTGCTATGCGAATCATTTGGTCTCCACTGCGTTTACGCCGGTGAGTAGCTCGCCGACAGCGATCCGCGCGCCATTGACGAGGTCTCGCCCGGTGCGTCGGGGCTTGCCCGGGAGCTGTCCATTCAAGACCTCCAAGCAGCCCTCCCCACACGCGACAATCAGCCGTGCGCCGGCTTCTACAATCGTTCCGGGGGGTGCGTCGGCCGCGTCGTCTTCGCACACGCGGGTCTGGAGAACCCGCAACGTCTCGCCGCGAAACCCACATTGACCGCCCGGCCAGGGGTCGACCCCCCGCACGCGATTGTGTACCGCTCGGGCGGACTGACCAAAGTCCAAGAGGCCATCGGACTTCTGGAGCATGGGCGCGAACGTCGCCTGCGCGTGGTCCTGGGGAACCGGTTCGAGGGAATCCAGCCGTGCGAGGGCATCTACGGCGGCTTCGGCGCCAATCAGGCTCAGCCGTTGCCACAGCGCGGGACCGGTCTCGTCGGGGCCGATGGGCGTCGAACGTCGCAAGAGGACATCGCCAGTGTCGAGCCCCTCATCCATTTGCATGATGCACACGCCCGTTTCGCTGTCTCCTTCGATGAGCGACCACTGAATCGGCGCCGCACCCCGAAAGCGCGGCAAGAGGCTGGCGTGAACATTCAAGCAACCCAAACGGGGCGCGCGCAGCAACGCCGGAATCAAAATGCGCCCGTACGCGACGACGACGCCGATGTCCGCCTCCATCTCCTGGGTAAACCAGTCGACAAAAGGGCCGCTGCGCACGGCTTTGGGCTGTCGCGTGGGAATGCCGAGTGCGCGGGCTCTTTCGATGGTCGGTGGGCTTTGTAGCTTCTTGCCGCGACCACTGGGCCGGTCGGGCTGGGCGACGACACACACGATGTCGTGGCCGGCATCAACAAGTGCGTCGAGGGTAGGCACCGCGAAATCGGGGGTGCCCATGAACACGACCTTCATGGCTGTCTCCAAGGCGTGCGCCTCGCGTAGCACGGTCGCGCCGTCTTTGCTTGCCTCTGCCTTCGCCTGCGGGGTCGTTCGACCTCCACTTGTGCGTAAATCAGCCGTGATACGTTATTTTCAACATGTATTGAACAAACTGAACAATCAAACGACGGAGCATTCTGATTCCTTCGCGCCGGTCGCAGGGCGGCCTCCGGTGGGCCGGCGCGTCGCTGCGCGCATATTGCGGTCCCCCGACGAAACAGGATGCGCTCCTTCGTTGCGCTTCGCTTCGTGATGGTGGGCGTTTGCAAGGGAGAGGCGTCACGACCGGCGCGTCTACCGCCCGCAATTTGGCGTGGGGTGTCAAGATTTGCCGTCGTCTTTCCGTTCCTTGGAGTCTCGGCTGGGCGGCTTGCTGTCCTTGCACCCATCTCGTCTTGGATTCTGCGATGCGACGTTTTTCTGTACTCCTGCTCGGTCTCGCGGCGTGTTCCCCCAACGAGAACAAAGCCGCACCCGAAATGGACCTCGCCCACGTCCCAGAACCTTCGGTGGGGGGCCTCAGCAGCGAAGGCGACATCGCGATGTACCTGACCCACCCCGGTGTGGTGTCGGACCCAAACACCGAAACAGACCTCGATGACGCACTTGTCGCGCTAATTGACGCGACCACGACCACACTCGACCTCGCCCTCTACGAGTTCGACAATGCCAACGTCATCGCGGCAGTCGAAGACGCTTGGGACCGCGGCGTTGACATCCGCTTCGTCGGTGATGGCGATGAAATCGGCGACGACGGCTATGTCGCCCTCGACCTCGCCGGTGTGCCGATGACCAATCGCCCCGCCGGCAGCGCCATCATGCACAACAAGTTCATCATCGCCGATGACCAGGTCGTGTGGACCGGCTCTACCAATGTCAGCGAAAACGGCGTCCACCGCAACAACAACCACTCGCTCATCATTCGCTCACGGGTCATGGCCACAAGCTATACCGAAGAGTTTGAGCAGATGGCGGCCGCGAGCTTCGGTCGCGGGAAAGACCCCACGGTTGCGCCGCGTTCGGCGTCTTTCGCTACCCACGACCTCGAGTGGCATTTCTCGCCCGAGAACAATCCTGTCGATGTTTTGGTCGACCTCATCGACGCGGCGGATGTCTCCGTTCACTTCATGGTGTTTTCGTTTACCCACACCGACGTTGTCGACGCGCTGTTGCGCGCCCAAGCCCGCGGCGTGACGGTCGTGGGCGTGTTCGACGAGTCACAGGCAAACGGCGCGTGGTCGGTTGACGAAACGCTGGCACTCGCGGGCGTTCCCGTCTATATCGACGGCAATGAGAACGCATCGGGGTGGTCCGGCGGAAAACTGCACCACAAAGTGCTGGTGGTCGATGCAGGCCGCAGCGACGCCGTCGCAGTGAGCGGGTCGATGAACTGGTCCGCCGCCGGTACGGGCAACAACGACGAAAACCTCATCGTCGTCAACGATGTCGATGTGGTCAATGGTTTGGCGGACGAGTTCTGCGCCGTTTTCGCAGTGGCTTCGTTCCACCCCGACAACACCGCGCAGCAGCCCGACATCTGCACGGGCGAGGCCCTGCCACCCGACATTTTGCTCAACGAGGTCAACCCTGGTCGAAGCCCGGGTCGCGCTGCGTATCCGTTCATTGAGCTGGTCAACGCGACGGCAGAAAAGCAAGAAATGGACGGATGGACGCTCGAAATGGACGGCTCCGTCGTGCATTCTTTCACGGGCTCTATTCCGGGCGGAGAAGCCCTCGTCGTGGTTCCTTCGTCATTGGCGCGGGTTTCCGCCGGTGTGGTCGCCTCCGAAGGTGCGTTTGTGGTCCCCTACGCGTTTGGGGAAGTCCTCCTCCGCGCTGCGAATGGCGCCGTAGTCGACCGTTTCGACTGGGTTGGCTCCCCCCGTGCAAGCTGGAACCGTGCGGTCGATGGCGACAGCGCGTCTGCGTGGGTTGCGCACACGGATGTACCGGACGCGATGGGCCCGCGGTCGCCGGGAAGCCGCGCGTGTGGCGTGCCTTGGGATGAGCCCTTGCCGGCGCCTACGCTCGTCATCAACGAAGTGCTGCCAGACCCCGCAGGAACCGACCTCGGCCAAGAGTATGTCGAAATCGTGAACGCCGGGCCCCTCACGGTCAACCTCGACCGCTGGACCTTGTGTGACGCATCCGGCGTGTGCCACCGATTCGAAGCCGCCGACCTATCGCCCGGCGACGCGGTGGTGCTCTTCGACCGCGGCGACCACTCCGGCGTCCCCAACGTCGTGCTGTCGTCCCAAGAGCGGCTGTCACTCAACAATGACACCGACACGCTCACGCTGACCGACCCCGACGGCGCCGTTCACGACACCGTGACATGGACCTCGTCTAGCTCGGGTATGTCGTGGAATCGCGTGGTCGACGGCGAGCCTGGCGCCGCATGGCTCCGGCACGACCTGGTCGAAGGTGCAAACCGCAGCCTCTCACCGGGTACGCGTGTGGATGGTTCGGCGTGGTAGTCGTCCTCGATAATATCGCGTGACAGGCGCTTTTGGGCGAACCATCAGCGAACCGTATTCGCCGCGGGCAAGAGGCCTGGGCTTTGGCTCGCCGGCAAGGGCGTCGGCGGTGCGCTGACGCCAAACCAACAGGTCGCGGTGCGGCATCGAAAGCGTAGCGTCTCGCCCGTTGCACGCTTTACGGTGAGGTGCGCGGCGTGCGCTTCGGCGGTGGTCGGTTCGACCTCTACAATGTCTGCCGCGCCAAAGGTTTCTGGGGCGCCGCCGATGAGCGGCACGAACGTGAGCGTGTGGTCGCGCTGCCGGACCAAAATGCCGTGGTAGCGAGGAAGTACGGCGCGCCAGCCGGGGACAATGCGGTGTACATGAAGGTCGAGGTCGAGGTTGTCCTCGCCATGGGTTTGCACCCACGCGCGTGCGCGTCGGCGTCGCAGCACACTCGCCGTGACCTTCAACAGCACAGGCGTGACGGCGAGTTTCCACGCGACACTCGCTGCAGCAAACACAAACAACTTGGCCCCAACCACAGGTGACCTCCCTTCCGTTCACTTGGCACCTTCGCTCCCGAAACACCGTTCGGCAAGCGGTGCGACCCAAATCCGACATCCTGTGACGCATTTGGGCGACAAATCTTTCAAGCAGGCAAAGGGAGGTCCGAAGGGGGCTGGCTTGGCACGAACCTTGCTTGGGAACTGTGCACGCTTTTGATCCTTCGGGAGCCCCCCGTGACCACTTCTTCGACCTCTGCCCCCTCTGTTCGTCCGACCGCACGCGATAGCCTCGCGGTTTTGCTGCTCATGGCAAGCGTTGTCGCTGTTCCGCTGACGATTTCGATGCTGGCTGGCCGCACCGCTACGGCTTCGCCGCCGCCCGTCGTGCTCGCGAACGTGGGGTGATTTCGCACACCCGGGTGTGGGGAGCGGCCCAGCCTCCGCAAGGTGCGGAGCACCATTCCTGCGCGTGCTGGCATCTTTTCTTGCCTTGGACTCGGCCTGTCGGGACGGTTGCCTTGGCCGTCTGGTGCGCACATCACGCGGCGGCGTAGGCCCGTTTCCGCCAATGATGGGCGCTATGGCGCGTTGGGGCAAGAAGACGCTCCTCTCCGCGCCAACGGACTTGACGGGAGGGCCAAACCGCCCCAAGTTGTTGGTTCACGCGTACGGTCGCGGTGCGCGCCGACACACGCGCGCGTGGCCTGCGGCATCGCAGCGGCTTGCCCGCGCGGCCGGTGCCACGTCCAACCCCCATTGGAGGCAATGTTGCGTACGGTATTCCTTCCCGTCTTGCTCGCCGCGGCGTGTAGTACGCCGGCATCCAAGCCGACCGACCTTGGGACGGACAGCGCAGACACAGGCGGGGAGCCTTTGGTGTACCCCGCGCTCGAGCCGGTATTTTGCGGGAGCGCTCCGTACGCGTACTTGCCTGTCAACGACATGGGCGAAATCGTGGCATTCGAGCGTGACAGCGCGTTTTCGATGACTGCGGATGCCATTCGGTCGCTGCTCGATGCGATGGGCTACGGTGGTGCGGTCGATATTCGATATGATGTGGACCTCTACAAGGTCCGCTACATCACCCAAGACCGCGGCGAAAAGGTGGAAGTGACGGGCTTTGTCTCCTTGCCTCGGGTCACCGAGCCACAGTCGTTTCCGACTGCCTTGTGGTTGCACCCCACCATGGGGTTTGGCGATGAATGCGCTCCCACGGCGGGTTCTCTCGAAGGCGCTGCGTTTCCGGTGCTTTGGGCCGCCCAAGGCTACGTCGTCGCGGCGCCCGATTACCTCGGCATGAATGGCTGGGGGGAACCGTCTGACCGCCTCCACTCTTGGCTGGTGGCCGAGCCCACTGCACTCGCAAGCCTCGACGCCATCCGCGCCGCGACGAACTTGGCTGAAGAGCTCGAACATCCGGCAACCCCCGACTTGCAGCGAATGGTCGCGTTCGGCGCAAGCCAAGGGGGGCACGCCGCCTTGTTCGCCGACCACTTCGCCCAGGGCTACGCGCCGGAGATGAACTTCTTGGGCATCGTGGCCGCCGTTCCTGTCACCGACTTTGAGGCGCTCGCGCTATATGCGCTCACCCACGACGCCGACGCCACCCTGGCGTTTGCAGGTGGGGTCGTCACCCTTTGGGACTGGTATGGGCGAAGCGCCGATTTGGGCGAGCTGCTGGCTCCCACGCTCGTGGATACCCTCCCCGATGCCTTGTCGGACGCATGCAGCGACTTTGACGCGCTGGCGCCTGGCATCGAGACCGCCGCGCAAGCCTATACTCCCGCGGTGTTAGAAGCGGGGGCGGCAGGAGATGTCAGCCAGCTCGACCCGTGGAGCTGCTACATGAATGAAAGCAGCCTGCTGCGAAATACATCCGTTTCGACGCGCGCGGCCACGCCAAAGCTCCTCATTACGGGCGGGCAGGACACCTTGGCTTGGGCACCTCCGGTGCGCGCGGATGCGGAGCGCCTGTGTGCGGAGGGCGTTGTCGTCGAGTATCTCGAGTGCTCCAACCTCGGGCACGTCTCCGCGGCAATCGAAAACCTCGTGCAGATGGTGGAGTGGGGCAACCGGCGCGTATCCGGGGAGCCCCTCACGGAATGTGTGCTCCACGCGCCCCAGACCTGCGGTGACTGACTGTCAGTCATATCGTCAAGATGACGCGTGCTGGCCTATTGTGCTTGTTCGTCTACCCACCCTTGCGCGTCCAGTGCTTGGTAGATGTGGTGCGCCATCCATTCATTTCCATGGGCGTTGAAACGTAGGCCATCGCTTGGCAGCAACAAGCGCTCTACGTTGGGTTCCCGCTCGAGTGCGCCTTGTAAATCAACCAGTGGCACGTTGTTTCGCGCAGCCACCGCCGCGATGATCGGTCGCTGTGCGGGTGTCGCGGCGAGGTTGTGCAGCACAACGTGGCTTTTGGTTCGCTGCGCGGCGGAGAGGATAGTCTGTAAATGGGACTCCAAGGCCGCTTCAAATGCAATATCGAGAGGCGTTGGGTCGCTCCGGGTGACGAGGTCATCGGACAAAGGACGAGGTTCGTTCCCTTCGCGGTAGTCGATATAGCGGAGGAGAAACAGGGCATCGGATGTATCTGGGTCGATGTCCAAAACCTCGCGTGACAGGCGCTTTGCGTCAACAAGGTTCCCTCGGAGCAAACAAATCCGCGCGTCTTCGAGGCGCCGATGAATCTCTAGATCCCAACCGCGTGCTTCGACGAGACGCAAGCGCTCCTCGCGCAATTCGTCGGCATGGGCGAGCTCCTGTGGCTGGCGCTGAATATCGGATACCCAGGTGTCAACAGCGGCGTAGTCGTGTTGCGCGAGGTCAAAGCGAAGCAGCTGCAATCGAATGGGCAGGGGAATTGGACCAGGACGTAATGTGGCGCGCACGGCCCGTTCTGCTTCGTCGTATTGGCCGCGCTGCGCATAAGCGCGGGAGAGCTTGCGCCAAGTGTCCGTATCTTGGGGATGCTGGGATACCTGAGCCTCTAAGCGCACAATTCGCCGTGCTACGTTGTCTTCGTTTCCCTCGCCCGCCAAACCGGTGTCTTCGCCCGATGGGGATGGGGGCGTGGGCGAACCGCTCCACGCGAGCGCGAGCAGCCGTGGGAGTATCCAAAATGAATCGGCGCGGTTTGTGGCTTCCCCGTCTAACCTTCGATTGACGCCGACCACGAGAATGTCGGGTGCGTGCTCCGATAGAAGGGTATCGATGCGGGGCGCAAAGTAGTCAATCGAACGTCCGCGCACGCCGCGATTGATAACCACTGCGTCTTGTTGGTTTGCATGGAGCTTGATGTCGAGCATTCGCTCCAACTGCGCCGGATATGCTTCCGCCGGACTGGTTCCGACGCCGACGGTATAGCAGGCCCCAAGGCACAGCACGCGAAGGTCGCCGCCGGCGCGGTCTTGCGTGCCGGAGATATGGTGCGTGTCTGCACGTTGCGACATCAAACGCAGCACTTGTAGTCCTGCTTCGAGCAACAACACGCCTGCCAGAAGGCCGGCCACAGTGCGAATCAGGCGAGAGCGTGTAGACATAAAGCGTGGTTACCCGCGGGCAATTCGGGAGGTACGGTTGGGGGTGTCTTCACGGAGCTAACGGTGTCGCGCCTACCTACCAACTGAAGCGTGGGATTTCCGAGAATCGGCAATCACGGCATATTTTCCTACTTTCAGAGTCGCTAAGGGACCGGCCATCGACGGACCATCAGAACAATGCGTAGATAAACTCAGTCTGTTGGGTGCGGTACAAATAGAGGAGCAGCAAGACCCCTGCAGCCAAGACAGCAAGGAGTGGCGCTTGCCACCACGCGCCCTCTTGCGCCAAAAGAGAAGAGAGGCGGTCAAAGAGACGCGGTGGCTTTGCGGGAGGGGCAGTCATCGGAGCACTCTATCGCAAGACGGGGGCCGCGAGGGCCGCAAATACCCGCGCCAAGTGCGCAGGACTGGTCATAAATACGACATTCCCGACCGCAAACCAAGTAAACGTGAAGCCGATTCCCACGGCAGGCGGAAGTGCCGCTACGGCGCGGTGCAATGCAGGCCAGCGGCGTCGGTTTTGCTGAAACGCCTGCACGCCCACCACGCCGACTCCATGGAAGAAGCCGAGAAACAAAAACGAAGGGGAGAGTTGGTGCCAGACCTGGAACAAGAATACCGTCACCATGACGCCCAGGTAGGTCTTGAGGGGCTTCGCGCGCACGCCGAACACCGGAAGAAAGACGTAGTCGCGGAAGAAGGTATGCAGAGTCATGTGCCAACGGCGCCAGAAGGTTGGCAAGTCTCTGGCAAAGATAGGCCAGTCGAAGTTTTCGGGGACACGAATGCCGAAGAGGCGTCCGAGCCCAATCGCAACATCGCTGTACCCCGAGAAGTCAAAATAAAGCTGCAACGCGGCACCGTAGATGGCTGCCAGGAGAACGGGAGGCGACGTATCTTCGGGTGACAACAGCAGTGGTTGCGCGTTGCGACCGAGGGTGTCTGCGACGATGAGCTTCTTGACGAGACCGGCGACAATGCGCAGTGCTGCGGCATTGAGCTCGGGGAGCGTCGGGCGCGCCCCGCGGACGAACTGTGTATGGAAGTCGCCCAGGCGCTGGAGGGGACCGGCAACGACCAACGGCGGAAACAGCAGCCACGCGAGATATTCGGCGGTCGTTGCGGCGGGCAGGCGCCCCCGCGTCCTCTCAATGACGACGTGGACCAGGCGAAACGTGAGAAAAGACAAGCCGATAGGGACGACGACATCGGAGTAGCCGGGAAAAGCATCCCGGTTGCTGGTGAGGTCGGACGCGGGTGCGGTCAGCCCTTCGGGGGACAGCCACTTCCACACGACGAGGTGGAGGACCAGCGCGCCCAACGTCAACAGCAAACCCGTGCGAACAGGCGAGCCCTCTTTTTTTTGGGCGCCCAGTCGACCCGCCATCCACCATGCGCCGATGCCCAATGCGACGTACAGCAGCACGAACGGGCCCGCGACCGATGCGGTGAACAAAAAGCCGGTGGCTGCCAACGCGCGCGCGCGCCACGTGACGGGCAGCCCAAAAAACAGTGCGGCCGCGAACAGAAGCGCGACAAAAACGGGGAGGCTGACGAGCGACATTTTTTCCCAACGATGGCTGGGCGGAATAGCCCGATTGTACGCTGTGTGCCGCTTTTCTTGGGTCATGTGCGCATCCATGTTTCCCGATGCTCGGCGCACTCCGGCGGTGGCGTCGCGGATCGCTGCGAGCACCCCGGCCGGTTTCACCGCGGCTGCACGGCGAATCATCGGGCAGAGTGCGGAGTTGCCCCATCAACAGGACGCTCCCCAAAACTGGTGGGGGGGCGCAGGTGGGTCCGGGCCGGGTGGTCAGCCAGCCGTAGGTCTCCGCGTGCGATATGCTGGGGGTCCCGGCCCGTTGACCGGGGGGAGCCATTTTGAGCAATCCCAACGAACCTCGCCTTGATGAACTGCTTGGTAGCCACGGCGACCGCCGACGGTCGTCGCCAGCAGAACCCATGCCAACTGCGGAATCCAACGAGCTGGACGACCTCTTGAAAGGGGGGTCGAAGAGTGAGCGTACTTCGCGTGCGCATACGGAGCCGTCCAGAGGCTCGACCGTGCCGCCAAAGCGGTCGTCAAAGGCAAGCCCCGCGTCGCAGGGGACGGAACCCGTCGATTCGGCAGCGTCTACAAATGCGCCGCCTGCGGTACCCACCGCGTCCCAGCAAGGTTCCCCAACGTCCAAATTGGACGAAAGCGGGCAGATGTCGGGGGAGCAATCGGGTTCGGAGGCGCCAACGCCAGGTGCGGAAGGCGCTGTAACGGCCGCGTTCGAGGCCAACGCTGCCGATGCCGTTCCATCTGGGACCGCTTCCAAGTCGGCGTCCGAAAATTCGTCTGGTGCGGTGGAGGCAAATGGCGCCGTGATTGCGGAAAAAGACGCGATGGAATCGCATCCGGGATTGAATGTCAAGGAGCCTGCGCCGGGCGGCGTTCCCAGCGAGCACGAGGGCGAAGCAGGGGATGCGGTGGTCAAGCACGAGCCTGCGCCGGACCAGCCGCTCCTGGATGCGCTGATGTCCTTCGAGGGCGCGCGTGCCGACTTGTTTGCGCCCGAGAGTGTTTCCGGGGAGGACAAACGCGTACAGCACCCCCCACCTGCGGACCAGCCGAGCTTGGATGACGTCCTGAACGTCAAGCCCGCCGAAGAGGAGCCCGAAGACAGCGGTGCGTCGGGTGGGTCTTCGGTAGAGCCGGCGGGGCACCCCGTGGCGGAGTCGGTGGGGCGTGCAGGCCGCGTCGCGCGAGCATTTTTGCCGTCCTTCCGGCCTTTGGTGTCATCGGTCCTCCGCATGGCCGTCAGCGAAGGCAAGGACAGCGTAGAGGAAGACGCGGGTGGTGGTGCGGTTGCCCTGGAGACCAATTCCGACGCGCGTGTTCCGATGCACGAAGTGCCCGCGGAGGCTGAGGGTGCTTCGTCTGTGGAGTCCTTGGGGGTCGTCGGACCTGCATCGGGCCGCGTTGCTGTTGTTTCGGGGGCTGCGTCGTCGTCGGCGGAAGATGGCAGTGCTGGCACATTTTCGGCGAGTACAAAGCGAGTTGAGCGCCTGTCGTTGGTGCCTGCCGCAGCAGCGGCCGAAGGCGGTGCGAGCACAGAAGGCGTCGGAAATCCGTCGGCTGATGCGGAAGAGCGCGTAGCTCTCACATTTCTCCCGGATATCGCCGCGATGGCGAGTGTGCTGGAGTCGCTCGGCTCTCCGATGGCGGAGGCTGCCGAGCGGGTCGGGCTTTGGCCACAGGCTGCCGTTGCAGGCGGCGCGAGTGTCCTCGAGTCGTTCGGCGTGCCGAGCCGCGACAGCGACGTGCGTGTGCCGATGGTCGAAAAGTCGGTAGCGGCGGGCGGCGCGAGCGTGTTGGAGTCGTATGGCGTGCCGAGCCGCGACAGCGACGTGCGCGTGCCGATGGTCGAAACATCGGTAGCGGCGGGCGGCGCGAGCGTGTTGGAGTCGTATGGCGTGCCGAGCCGCGACAGCGACGTGCGTGTGCCGATGGTCGAAACATCGGTCGCT
>CAZCUX010000014.1:0-165956 GCA_964502005.1 uncultured Enterobacterales bacterium | reverse complement strand
CGTGCCGAGCCGCGACAGCGACGTGCGTGTGCCGATGGTCGAAACATCGGTCGCTGCTGGTGGTGCGAGCGTTTTGGAATCGTACGGCGTGCCGAGTCCGCGGCGCGGCGAGCGGGTCGCGTTGGTCCCCGAGGGCGATGCCGTCGAAGGCGTCAGCGCGCTTGAAACGTATGGAACACCGAGCGCGGCGCGCGGCGAACGCGTGTCCTTCGAGCCGAGTGCCGCAGACGATAGCGCGAGTGTGCTGGAGACGTATGGCCAGCCGAGCCGCTCCCCTGCGGAGCGGGTGAGCTTCGCGCCCTCCGCTGCCGCCGCGACTGCCGGGAGTGTGCTCGAGTCGGTCGGTGCCCCCAGTGTTTCGTCCTCCGAGCGGTTGGACGTCATCCAAAAGCCCGACCTATCGGCGGGAGATGTGCTCGAAGCCTACGGGCAGCCCTCTCCCAAGCGCACCGAACGCGTTCCCGTTTTGCCGGAACCGAGCGTCGAAGCGTTGGAGCAAGCAGACGTACTTCGCAGCTTGGGCGAGCCCGTCGCCAACCGCAGCGAGCGGGTGGATGTGTTCCCCAAGCCCGACCTCGTCGCCGGAAACGTGCTCGAAACCTACGGGCAGCCATCGTCGGTTCGCTCCGAACGGGTCGCGCTCGACCCAGAGCCCGAAGTCGACCCTTCGTCGAGCACCTTGGGCACCTTTGGGCAGCCCTCGGCTGACCGCGGCGACCGCGTGGACCTCGATCCCGAGCCGGAAGTCGACCTCTCGTCGAGCACGCTTGGCGCCTTCGGCCAGCCGTCCACCCAGCGAAGCCAGCGGATTGACCTCGACCCCGAGCCGGACATCGATGTGAGCAGCAGCTCGATGTCGGGCGCCGCGTCCTTGTCTCGCGACCGCAACGACCGTTTGGGCCGAAACCGCGAAGACGACGAGGGGGAACGTGCGGCTGCAGGCGCCTTGTCGCTGTCAAAAGACCGAAGCGAGCGGATGGGCTACGTCGATCCCGACGAAATCGGCGCCTCGTCGCTGGGCGGCGTTGGGAGCCGGTCGGTGCTCGAAGCGGGTCGGATGTCGCTTCGTGAGGACCCCGACCGTGCGGTAACGCCCGAGGTTCCCACCGGTCTCGAAGGCTTGATGCCAGACCCGCGGCTCCGCGGCCACGACCGTATGCGGATGGCCGAAGACCTCGAAGACGACGAAATCCCGCCCGAGTTGGTGGGAAAGGTGCCACTGCCGCCACGCAAGGTGGAGGTGGTGGGCACCCTCGCGCCCGACGAGCTCATCGGAAACTGCGGCGACCCCCGCGTTTTCAAGCGCGAAGTGGTGCATCGTCGTATCGACTTCATGTACCAGCGCTATGAAACGGTGGTCATTCGGCGCGGCGAATACCACTGCCCGCTGTGTCCCGACGAGCCGGTCTACCGTGCGCGGCGGCCGCAGTTTTTGGCCGGCAAGACGCCCATTGGCAACGGGATGCTGGCCCAGTTGGTGGCGTCTATCTACGACGACCATGCGACGATGTTCGACCAAGCAAGTCTCGTGGACCGCTTGGGCTTCATCATCGAAGAGGAGCGAATCGCAGCGGCGCTCGACCACGCCCACCACCATGTCGCGCCCATTCTCGCCGCGATGCGTGCCGAAATCAGCGCAGGGGAAGGTCGGCCCGTCATCGACAAAGAGCCGGTTGTTTCCCGCCGCCCTGACCGCCGTCGCACGGTCGATGGCCAGCTCTTGTTCGTCTCTGGCGCAACAGCACAAGTACTCGTACATCTGGACGCCAACGAAGAAGACGCCATCGTCAAGTCGGTCCCGCCGAGTCGTCGAAAAGGAACGGCCATTCAAGAGCTCTTCCGCGAGCGGATTGGCTTCAATCGGGCTGGTCTTTGGGCTGGGGTGCGGCGTCGCTTTACCACCGCGTTGTCCGTAAGCCCGAGAGAAGCGTCCTACGGCTTGTTCTTGCTGCATGCTATCTATTCGGCCGCAAGCCCCACGCGGGGCCAGCCGGAAGAACTGCTTCGCCGCTCCCGGGCGCTGCGGGCGTGGCTCGAAGACCAGCGGGAACAGTTTGAAGACCCCGATACCGCTCTACAGCGCGCGGTGGTGTTCGCCCTGACAAGTTGGGAGAACATGCGGTTGGTGGACGACGAAAGAGAAGGACAGCCCATCCCGGAGCCGCCGTCGCGCAAGTTCCCCAAGACCTTTGTGCCCGTGTGGACATTCGGTGGGAACGAAGAACTCTCGCGCGCTCTGACATGGTACAGCCTCACGCATACCTGTCGAATGTTGGGCGTTCGGCCGTGGGAATATCTGTTTGCGCTGTTCACGCGGCTTTCGGAGGGACCAATCGCCGACCCCGAAGCGTGGACACCCCATGCCTGGGCCGAGTCCACCGAGGACTGACCGTCCGTCCGCACCACAGAAATTCCCACCGCGTAGGACGTTGCGCACCTGCGGTGGGTTCTGCGTTCGGAAATTTGCACCTCGACAAAACATAGGTTGTCGGTTGACCCGTCAATATGTGTGGCGCATTCGGTCGACGGGGTGACAATTTTCGTCAGGTGCCTCCAATTCCGTGGAACATTCGGTACAAAGTTCACGAAAGTAGTCCATCCATGGCCCTCCGCATTGAATAGCATCCCGGAACGCAACGGGAGGTACGGTGTCTGGACGTGAGTGGAAAAGCCTGCTGATGGGCGTCTTTGCCGGGGTGACCAGTCTGGGTCTCGCCGCTGTGGAGTCTGCGCCGTCTCCCGTTGCGGCCGCGGTCCCTGTGGAACGTTCCTTGTCGGACATCGCCGTGTTTCACGCCGAAGCGCGCTTGGCAGAGGCGATGCTCGCGGGTGAAAGCGCCGACCTCCTCGACCCTTATCTTGAGCCGAGCCCCGGCTTCGCTTGCGACGATGGCCGTGCCCGGTATGTCGACCTCGTGGTCGAAATCGCCGAGATGCTGGATGCGCGAAACATCGCGTACAAGCCCAAAGACTTGGCGGACTGCTCCGGGATGGCGCATCGCGTATTGCGGCGCTTGGCAGGGCGGTGTGAAGGCGTAGAGCGTCCTCCTGTTCGGATGGCGCGTCGTGCGAAGGATGTTGCGCGTTGGTACAACAAAGTGGGGCGCTTGGCCCGTGTCTCTACCGCTGAAGACATCGACGCCGCCTTGACGGTGGGCGCGATGGCGTTTTTCCTCCCGCCGGGTCGCACGCGTGGTGGGTTAGAAGATGTCCATCACATCGGCATGATTGTAGATATTGAACGGGATGAGGACGGGCGCGTATTGGGCTACTCTATGTTCCACGGTCGTCGTCCCGGACATCCCGCCGCAATCACCCGTTGGCATTCTCGCGACCGCATTCCGGCGCTTGGAAATGGGAAAGAGGCCATGATTGCGGTCGCTTGGCCCACAGATATTGTTCGCCCCGACCGGACGGTCGATGCGATGGCAGACGATTGGGGCGACGACCTCAATGATGCCTGGGGCGACGTGTGGGACGCAGACGAAGACACCGCCGAAACCGACGACCTCATCGGCATTTTCTAACCGTTGAACGGGGAGCGATAGGGCAAGACCACGAACAGCCCGGCGTAAACGGTCAGCCGCTTCGTGCGCCCCGTCGGTTCTCGTTCCCACGCGCTCCGCGCCAGTGGACGATGCGCACCAAAAAGTGTCGTGGGACGTGGCTTTGGGGCGCCATTTGGTGCACCGTCTCCAAGATGATTGCCGCAGCGGTCTTTTGGTTGAACCGACCGGAGCCTGCGCCAATCACCGGCATCGCAAGAGAGCCAAAGCCCGTTGTTATCGCGAGCGCGACGGCGCTTTCCGTAGACATTCGAATCGACGCCTCGCTGGCGGTCCATAGAAGATTGATGCCTGCGACGTGAATAATTGCCTTGTTGGGCAGGTTCCCGGCGGATGTCAGGCGTGCTTTGCCGAGAGGGAGGGGTCGGTAGCCAAGTTCCCAAAAAGGTTGTCGGCCTGCCCGTCGTTTGATTGCCCCCGAGACACCTTGGGGAAGCAAAAGCCACCATGGGATGACATTTCGATTCCAGGCGTTGACAATTGCGTCTACATCGGGCTGGTCGGCAATATCTCCCTCCACCTCTTCTATGCGCATGGCGGACTCCGGTTGTCTACTCACGGGCGAAACGGGCCGGTGAAGGCGGGTTGCCGAACAAGTGGGAGGATGTTTCGTCGAAAGCAAAGGCTATCGTCGGTGTTGCCTCGCACGCAAATATGCGTCGCCGGGTGCTGCGACGCGTGCCGCAAACCAAAAACCCCCAACGGGGAGCATGATTCCAGCCACCGCGGAGGTCGGTGCGGCATGGGGCCAAGAACGCTCCGATTGTCCGTGCTCTGCGCGCAATCGAGCCGAAGGGAAGCAATGGGCACCCGAACGAATTCGGCGCGTTGTATGCCGGCCAAACAAGGCTATACCTTCCCCGGATTCGCGCATTGCCGCGTCAAGGTATCGCTACTTCCGAAGCAGAGAACATTTGCCAGCATACCATGTGGTTCGATGTTCTCGTTCAAGGGAGCGCCCCGCGATACCGAAACGGGCTCTGCTGGTGCTTGCCGGTTTGCACGCTCGAGGGCGCTTCCTTTGTGGAGGCGCGGTCGTTGTGCCCCATCGTGGGGGGCGGTCTGCGGGCGCGTTGGGTTCGCTTGATGAGGAAGAAACGCTTGACTACGCGCATTATCCCCGTGTCACCCTTTGATTATGTGGTCTTTGGCGGAACCGGCGACCTTGCGCGCCGTAAGCTGCTGCCCGCATTGTACCACCGATTTCGCGACGGCCAGATTCCCGATGGCTCGCGGATTATCGCGGCTTCGATTGATTCTCTGGACGACGTTTCTTACCGTGAGCGGGTGCGGGATGCGCTGCTGGCGTTTGTTCCGGCCGCAGAGAGCCATCCTGACGACATTCTGGCGTTTTGTGGGCTGTGTTACCATGTTCGGGTGGACGCGCGCTCTACCGATGGGTGGGTGGAGCTGCAGTCTTGTTTGGCGGGGCGCACTTCGATTCGTGCGTTTTATTTGGCGGTCGCCCCCCAGTTTATTGGGCCTATCTGTGCGGGAATCGGCCGCTCTGGACTGGCGACACCGGAAAGTCGTGTGGTCATTGAAAAGCCCCTTGGCCACGACCTCGAAAGCGCACGCAAGGTCAATGAAGCGGTAGGTCAAATTTTTGAGGAGTCACAAATCTTCAGAATTGACCACTACCTCGGTAAAGAAACAGTACAGAACCTTATGGCGCTTCGGTTTGCAAATTCGCTTTTTGAGCCTCTTTGGAACAATGCCCATATTGACCATGTACAAATCACGGTCGCGGAGTCGTTGGGTGTGGGGTCACGAGGTCCGTACTACGAAAATGCTGGTGCAATGAGAGATATGGTGCAGAACCATCTCCTCCAGCTCTTGTGCTTGGTGGCGATGGAACCCCCCGACTCGTTTGAGCCGGATGCGGTACGCGATGAAAAGCTCAAGGTTCTAAAAGCGTTGCGTCCTATCAACGACCACAACGCGGATTTCCTCACGGTCCGCGGTCAATATACGGCCCTGCGTACGAGCGAGTCCCATGTGCCTTCGTATGTGGAGGAAGTGGGCGTTGAGCGAAGTCCTACCGAGACCTACGTGGCCATCAAGTCGGAGGTCGCGAATTGGCGGTGGGCGGGGGTGCCATTTTACCTTCGTACGGGAAAGCGCTTGCCCGAGCGGGTGAGCGAGATTGTTGTTGCCTTCAAGCCCGTGCCCCACAACATTTTCCGCGAACGGTGCGGGGCCATTCAAGCAAACAAGCTCGTGATTCGCCTGCAGCCCGACGAAGGTGTGCGGCAGTGGATTATGATCAAAGACCCCGGACCCGGTGGAATGCGCCTGCGCCATGTGCCGCTGGATATGAGCTTTGCGGAAGCGTTTGGCATCCGAAATCCCGATGCGTACGAGCGCCTCTTGCTCGACGTAATTCGTGGCGACACAACCTTGTTTATGCGGCGCGACGAGCTGGAGGCCGCGTGGGCGTGGGTTGACCCCATTCGCTTGGCGTGGGAACGCGACGGGCGGAGTCCCAATGCGTACACCGCGGGAACCTGGGGTCCGAGTCGTGCAATTGCGTTGATTGAGCGCGATGGCCGCACTTGGCACGAGGAAACCGTATAATGAATCGCCATTCAGTGCAGTTTTCGGTGTCGGAGCCCGCTTCGGCGCTTGCGAACCGCCTCGCGGAAGCCGTCGTGCGCGCGCTCAAACGTGCGCTCGAGTCCCAACAATCAGCCGTGCTGGCTGTTTCTGGTGGTTCTACGCCGCGCGCTTTCTTGCAGGTGCTCGCCCAGCAGGCCCTCCCTTGGGAGCGTGTGCGGGTCACACTCGTCGACGAGCGTTGTGTGCCGTGGACCGACTCTCGTGCAAACACGAAAATGCTGCGTGACACGCTGTTCGCACCAAATACACAGTCCCAGCGGGCCACGTGGGTTCCGCTTACAACGCCTGAAGGACGACCGCTGGACGCGGAGGAGGTTTCCCTGGGCTCCTTCGATGTCGTTGTTTTCGGAATGGGGAGCGATGGACACACTGCATCGTGGTTCCCGCGGGGGCAAGGTCTGTACCGGCTTGTCGACCCCCACCAACCTGCGCGCCTCGCGGCGACCTCTGCGCCGGGTGCGCCAGAGCCGCGGGTCACGTGGACCATGGCCGCGTTCCAGCCGTGGTCTTGGGCGGCGTTGCACATAGAGGGCGCGGAAAAAGTGAACACGTTTCGGCAGGCCTGGTCCGGTGACGATGTGCTCGAAATGCCCGTGCGCGCGTTGTTTTCATGGCCTCTTGTCGTCTTTTGTGACCGACCTCTCTTCGAAGGAGAAGCACCGTGACCCTCCATCCGACCCTCCGTGAGGTGACGGAGCGCATCCAAGAGCGTTCGGCTTCTACGCGCGCGACGTACCTCTCCCGTATCGCGGCTGCGAAAACGGCATCACCACGGCGTCGGCGCCTGTCGTGCGCGAACTTGGCCCACGCGTTTGCGGCGTGTGGTGTCGACAAACCTGCGCTCGCTGGCGAGTCGGCGCCCAATCTGGGCATCGTCACCGCCTACAACGACATGCTCAGCGCGCACCAGCCTTTTGAGAACTTCCCGGAAGAGATTCGGGAATCGGCGCGTGAAGTCGGTGCCACCGCGCAAGTTGCGGGCGGGGTGCCGGCGATGTGTGATGGCGTGACCCAAGGCCGGCCAGGGATGGAGCTTTCGTTGTTCAGTCGCGACGTCATCGCGATGGCAACGGGCATTGCGCTATCACACGACGTTTTTGATGCTGCCGTGCTCCTGGGCGTATGCGACAAGATTGTGCCCGGACAGCTCATCGGCGCTTTGGCCTTTGGGCACCTGCCGACCGTCTTTTTGCCCGCGGGCCCGATGACCTCCGGCCTCGGAAACGACGACAAACGCAAGGTACGCGAGTTGTATGCGCAGGGCTTGGTGGACCGTGCCACCCTCCTAGAGAGCGAGTCTCAGGCCTACCACGGCCCGGGAACCTGCACTTTTTATGGCACCGCGAACTCCAATCAGATGTTGATGGAGCTGATGGGCCTGCACCTCCCGGGGACCACGTTTGTGCACCCGGGGACCCCGTTGCGGCGGGCGCTGACACGCGCGGCCGTCCAGCAGGTGTTGGCGGGCCGCGTGTCGGGTGTGCCCGCGCCGCCGTTGGCCGAAATCGTCGACGAGAAGGCAATCGTCAATGGAATCGTGGGGTTGATGGCCACCGGTGGCTCGACCAACCATGCGTTGCATATCGTTGCGATTGCCGCTGCGGCGGGCATTGTGGTTGACTGGACCGACCTTTCGGACATTTCCGCGGTCGTTCCGCTGTTGGCGCGCGTGTACCCCAATGGAAAGGCCGATGTGAACCACTTTGCCGCAGCAGGCGGCTTGGGGTTCCTGATTGGCTCGCTGCTCGACCATGGTTTGCTGCATCCCGACACCCAAACCATCATGGGCAAGGGGCTCGCGGCGTACCGCGTAGAGGCCGGCTTGGATGCCCACGGAAGCATTCAATGGCGGGCGCTGCCGTCGGCCTCGGGGGACACCGCCGTGCTGCGGGGGGTCGATAGCCCCTTCCAGCCCAACGGCGGACTTGCCCTATTGACGGGCAATTTGGGCCGCTCTGTCATCAAGGTCTCGGCCGTGGACCCCGCGCATCGAAGGGTAGAAGCTCCCGCGCGGGTCTTCGATAGCCAGGAGGCGCTGGAGACGGCGTTTCACGCGGGCGCGTTGGTGGGGGACTTTGTGGCGGTTGTCCGATTCCAGGGGCCGCGGGCGAACGGAATGCCCGAACTACACCAGCTCACCCCTATTCTGGGTGTGTTGCAAGGACGTGGGCAGCACGTCGCGTTGGTGACCGACGGGAGAATGTCGGGTGCTTCGGGCAAGGTGCCGGCGGCGATTCACGTTTCGCCGGAGACTCTCGCCGGGGGGCCACTGGGGCGGGTTCGGGACGGAGACCTGATTGTCCTCGACGCCGATGCAGGGATACTCGAAGCTAGGGTAGCCGACGAAGAGTGGCAAGCACGCGCGATTCCCGAAGCTCCGCCTCCCCAGTACGGCTGGGGGCGCGAGCTGTTCGGCTTGTTCCGGTCGGCTGCCTTGCCGGCCGAAATGGGTGGTGGCGTGTTCCCGGTCGCCGGCCAGTAGGTTTGCGTCATATGTGGCTCTCACGGCACCATTCGGGTGCGTGGGGGCGGGGTTGTACGCTACGCGGGGAGGTCGAATGTCGGCAATCGAGCAAAAAAACCAAGTCTTGGACACCATCATGGGGCATGGTCCCGTGATTGCGGTGTTGATTGTAGAGGACGCCCATTCGGCTGTCCCATTGGCCCAAGCGCTCGTCGCGGGCGGCGTGCGGGTACTCGAGTTCACGCTTCGCACGGCGGGCGCGCTCGACGCGGTGCGGGCGGTGTGTGAGGCCGTCCCGGAGGCGGTGGTCGGGACGGGGACCGTGCTTACCCCTGCATTGCTCGATGCGTCGGCGCGGGCTGGCGCGGCGTTTGCGGTTTCGCCGGGCATGTCTCCGCGCTTGTTGGCAGCCGCAGCCGACCACGCGCTTCCGTTGCTGCCGGGCGCAGCGACTGCCTCGGAAGTGATGGCCTTGCTGGAGGCCGGCTATACCCGGCAGAAGTTTTTTCCGGCAGAAGCCGCGGGCGGCACCGCGCTCTTGGGTGCATTCGCGAGCCCCTTGCCCGCCGTGCAGTTTTGTCCAACGGGCGGAATACGGGAAAACACGGCATCGCGTTGGCTCGCGCTTCCGAATGTGCGCTGTGTTGGGGGTTCTTGGTTGGCTCCCGCCGCGGATATCGAGTCACGCTCTTGGGCGGCCATCACGGAACGTGCCCGCCGCGCGTCTGCGTTGGTTGCAGAAGGGAAATGAGCGCGGCTTCGGGCCCAGTGCTTCGGATTGTTGATGATGCCCTGTCACCGCTTGTTGTCGACAGGCGTATCGCGCGAGAAGGGCTGCACGAAGCGGGTGTTTAGGGGCGCGGGGCGCTCCCGCTCGGCGGTCCCAGGAGTGCGCCTTCGGGCCGTCGGCCGGCCAACGGAAAGTCAGGACCAGCGGGATAAACGCCGCTCGGCCACGTCCATGGGGGAGCTTCGACCGAGGTGGTGTGGACCTCCGGCGGTAGCACCCAAATCGAAACCTGTTGGGTGCGGATTCGTGGTCGACCCAGGGTGTTTTCGAGCATGACTTTATAAAACGACACCAAGTCCCGAAATGCAAGTGGCAGAAGGGAGCGGTCGACAACGATGTACCTTACGCCTTCTTCATACAAGTTGCGGAGGTCGTCTGTGTCGACATTGTATTCGCCACCGCGCCACCCTTCTTGCTCGACCGTCGCAAGCCTAGAGAGCCACCCATGGGACTGCACCCACTGGTCCCACTCGGGTGGGCGTGCGCGGGCGACCCATGGCGAATGCCCTGTAATCATGGACTTTTGAAACGAAATTTGGTGAATGAGGGCCTCGTTGGAACCCGTCAGCGCAGGTGACAGCGGAAGGACCAAAACGACGCCTGGTGGCTCGTCTGCGAGGCGTGTGTACTCGGTTTGGGGATACGCTATCGGTGTGCCCTCGACCATTAGCGGTAGCCCTTGGGTCCAAAGCGAGAACGGAATGGCCGCGGCAAAGGCAATTGCGCCTATCGTGCGTGTCTTGGCCGGCAGCCGACGCAGAGCTTCCGTGAGGCCGACAGCGGCGATGCCAAACAAGAGGCCGTCAACAACTGCAATGTGGCGAATGGGCCACCAAAACCGCCGGAGGGCCGCGTGAGCCCCGTAGAGCACCGTAAACGGGGCGTATTCTCCCGCAGGCCCCCAACCCAAAACATAAAACATTCCCCCAATGACGCACGCAGCGATGGAGGCGCGGGCTGCGGATGTTCGGCTTGCGCCGCGCAACCTGTGTGCGAGTCCGAAGAGTGCGGCGAGGGCGAGCGGAATCGAAACGGCCGCGGACGTTTCGGAGGGGTCGCCCGGCTTCCATTGGGGCCAGGTTGGTATTCGGTCGGTCGCCGAAGACGGGTGGGGAAACACACGGGTGGCCTCCTCTGCCCCCGGAACGAGGTCCCAGTGGTGGATGAAGGCCCACGCCCATGGTGTGACGGTGACGACGAAAACAAGCGAGAATAGCGCGTGATTGCGCAATCTCGCAGTGTGGAACACGGCGGTTCGGTGGACCCATAGCGCAGCAATCGCGCCGGCCAGCACCCCGAACCAGCCGTAGTACCAGTATGAAAACGAAGTGAGGGTCAGCAACAACCCTGCGATGACGGCACGCGCTCGGGATGGTTCTACGAGGTAGCGGAACCAAGCGCCCAAGAACAGCCACAGCGGCCACGTTGCGGCTTGGGAAAACCGTGCCCCGGACAACTCGACGAGGACATAAGGCGCAAACACCGCTGCGGGGATGATGGCCCACGCTGCAAGCCGACTGGCGCCGAGACCGCGGGCCAACCACGCGGCGGCGATGCCATTGAGTGTGAGCATCCACGCGACGAAGAGCGGGACGCCCGCGGGCCAGCCCCACAACGCATAGAAGGGCGCGAATGTGAGGGCTTGGGTGCCATCGCCCGAGTACAGCGGCGCGTCGCCGATGGGCCAGTAATAGTCGGTGGTGTGGGCGATAAACTTGCCCTGTAGCGCGCTGCTGGCCATCCACTGAAGGAGCCAGTGATTCGCGAGCGTATCGGGGTGAATGTGGCTCCCGACAAGCCATATAGCGTCGCCACCCAACAGACCGGACACGCATGCTGCAACGCAACAAGCCGCAATTACGGCTGCAACTGGAAAAAATACATCTATGGATGGTCTACTTGTCAATTGACAGATTGGTCCAGTTGTATCAATGTTCCAGAGAGGCCCCCGAGCGTGAGGGTGGTGCCTTGCCAGCGAACTACGCCCACCTCCATCAAGGCTTGCACCGCCGGAGTTGGCGATGGGCATTCGATTGTGACGGGTTTGGTCCCCAGATTTGCCCACAGCCGAACGGTTGGAGCGCCGGGCAGTGTTCGTTCTTGTCCGAAAACGTCAGGATGAACGGATTCCATGAGCGAAAGCGCGCCATCACGCAGGGTTTTGTGGCTACGTCTCAGCCTTAGCATGCCTCGGTAGGTGTTCCAGATGGAGTGGGGGTCCTGGCGCTGTGCTGCTACGTTTCGCTGGGAGGCGTCGGCGTGGAGGGGCAGCCAGGGTGTTGTCGTTGAGAATCCTGCGTGCTGGCTATTGTTCCACGCCATGGGTGAGCGGCAACCATCTCGACCACGGTACAGCGGCCAAAAGCGCTTGCCGGGTGGGTCTTGAATTTGGCGCCGGGGTACAGAGACCTCGGGCGTGCCCAGCTCATCGCCTTGGTAGACGACCACAGGGCCCGGGAGGGAGAGCTGCAGCAGCGGGACCAAGCGCATTCGCCGGTCGGTATAGCTTCCAGCGCGCCATCGGTGGGCGACGCGGGGAAAGTCGTGGTTGCCCAAGACCCATATCGCCGGTCCAGAACCCGAGAATGCAGCGTGCTGGCGTTGAATGGCGTGTGCGAAGTGGGATGCGCCCCACCGGCTATGCAGCCAGGCAAAGTGAAACGCGAGGTGCAAGCGGTCTGGACCGCACCATTGCGCCGCATTGTCGTATTGGAAGCGCTCGTCGAGCGTCTCGCCGATGAGTACACGTCCGTCGTAGCCATCCGCGCAGGCGCGCAGCGCTCGCAGGATGTCTGTGAGTGCCGCTTGGTCGCGGTCGTGTTGGTGCACTTGTGCGATGAAAGGGTAGACATAGCGCGCCATCCGACCCAGTAGGTCGGTGCGCCAAGGGTTGTCGGGCAGGCCGGGTGCTTTGGCGTAGTTGTTGAACACATCGAGCCTGAAGCCGTCGATGCCTTTGGACAACCATCGGTCGACAATCGCCACGACCTCTGCGCAGACGGCGGGGTTGCTCCAGTTGAGGTCCGGCTGTTCGGGTGCGAAGCTGTGGAGGTACCAACGTTGGGTCTCGGGAATCGCCGTCCAAGCGGGGCCTCCGAAGGTCGAGGCCCAGTTGTTGGGAGGGGATTCGCCCGCGTGCCAGTGGTACCAGGTCGGGGCCGCGCATTGTGGGCCGTCTATCTCCCGCTGAAACCAAGGATGTGCCGAGGAGGTGTGGTTGAACACTCCATCCAACAGCACCTTTATGCCGCGTGCGTGGGCGTCTTGAATAAACTCGTCCAAGGCCGCGTCGCCGCCCATTGTTTCGTCTACGGAGTCGTAGTCCGCGACATCGTAGCCAAAATCGTGGTTGGGACTGGGATGAACGGGCGACAGCCAGATGGCTTGAATGCCGAGGTCGTCCAGAATGTCCAAACGGCTGCGTGCGCCAATCAAGTCACCGATTCCGTCTCCATTTCCGTCTTGAAACGAGCGGACGTATACTTGGTAGATATTGGCAGTCTGCCACCATGGCGAGGGCGCCGCCATTTACGCGGTCGGCAGTGTAGGGCGAACGCCATGGACCGCCGCGAGGTTGTGTTCGCCGTCGCCAAGGCTTGCAAATCGAATGCCGATTCCCTCCGAGGAACTTTGCGCGCTCCAAAACGCGAGACCTCGCGCGGTTCCGTCGGGTCGGCGGCGGTGCGCGAGGAAGATTGCGCTGTGTCCCTTTCCGCTGTTTCGCCAGATTTGTACGATGTCGCCGGGACGCATGGCTTCGAGATTGGGCAATGCAACGCCGAGTCCGCTGGCGGAGAGGGCGGCCACAGGTCCTCGCCGGTCGGCGCTGCGAACGTACCAAATCTCCTTGAGGGACAAGAGGTCGGCGGCGCTGAGCCAATGCGGTGCACCCACGCGCTCGACGGCTTGCCACCAGACCTCGAATGTAAGGCCGGAGCAATGGACGGAGCCGTCTGCGCTTGCGGTGGTCACGAGGGTGTCTTGGTAGCGAATCTCCCGGCTGGTGCCGTCGGTGTGCGCCTTGGGATTCCAAACATACGCGTGGCCAGAGCCAAATCCGTAGGAATGGGCAATGTCCAGGATGTGTGCGTTGAGGGCGTGCGCGCCGGGCAAAGGATCCAAACGCGGCGCCTGCCAGAAGTCGGTTGCGTTGGCAAGGCGCGGGGCGCAGAGCGCGCCGGAGAGCCCGACCAGTAGTGATCTTCGTGAGAACAATGCGTGATGGCTGTTTTTGGACATGTTTGGAACGCGGATACGTGCAAGAAGCGTGGGATGCGGGGTGGAACCGGGAGTGTAGCGCGGCGACGCGCGTTGGGGGTAGTGTCCGCGTACGCGCCACATTCGCGTCGGAGGTGGGAGGGGCGGAGGTGCAACGTGGCATTTACAATGGGCCCCGCAGATAGGCCGAAAGAGCCGGTGGTCAGCAGGGCGATTTTCAATTGCTATGCAGACACTTGTGTGAGTTCTTTCGCGGTACTGTTTCTCCGTGGGATGCTGTCGCCCGCGGTCGGTGCGTTGCATGCGCGAGAGTCATCGCGAGAGGAGGTCCCGTGTTGCCGTTTGTATTGCTGTTTGCCGCGAGTCTACCTGCGATGGGCGCAGACGAAAGTGCACCTCCCGAAGATGGTTTTGGCATGGGTGCTCTGCCTGCGTTGAACTACAACAGCGACGAAGGCTTCGGGTACGGCGTCATTGGCACGGGCTATTGGTACCGGGACGGTCTGCGTCCGTATAAGTACGGCCTAACCGTTCGTGTGTTTTTGACGACCAAGAGTGTGCATGCACACATGGTTCGGCTGGATGCGCTGGATGTTGGCGGCTTGCCCCTCCGCATCACGGCCCAGGGCGGCTACAACTCGACGCTGGCGGCCAACTTTTGCGGGTATGTCGGCGATGGCCACTGCCAAGCGAATGAAGTGGCTGTCGCGGAGTCGGCTGCGGATATGCTGGCGCTCCAGGGGACCGCCCGCGAAGACTATGTGCGGCGCTATTACCTCATGCGGTACACCGAGCCGTACCTCAACATCCAGACCCGCACCCGCATCAAGCCGTTGCCCCACAAAGTGGAAATCATGGCGGGGTACCGCGGCAGCTACTATTTCGCCGGCACCCCCGGAGACCAAACGCCTTGGGAGGGCAGCCTCTACGACTCCGACTACTATTCAGAGAACGAAGAAGGTTTTGCGAGCGTGCTGCAGGCTGGCATCGTCTTCGACAATCGTGACAACGAACCTGCTCCGAATTCCGGGTATTGGTCGGAGGTGTCCTTGCGTGGTGGAGGCCCATTTTCGGGCTCATCATGGTTGTTCGGTGGCTTCAACCTGACGCATCGACAGTATATTACGCTTGTCGAAGACCGACTTGTATCTGCAACTCGTGGTGTGTTTGACTCCGCATTTGGTGACCTGCCTACCCAAGAAATGGTCCGTATGGGCGGACTGAATGACTATTCAGCGATTGGTGGTCAATATGGTGGTCGTGGGATGCGGTCGTGGCGGTTGATTGGCAAGACAAAAGCCCTTGCGCAGCAGGAGCTACGCTGGACCATCGCCAATTTCACGCCCGGAAAGCAGAAAATCGACCTCGGAACGGTGGGCTTCTTCGACTATGGCTGGGCCGCGAAGTCGCTGTCTGAGCTGAGCATCAGTGAAGGTGGATTCGGTACGGGCGCGGGCCTCCGTGTCACGTGGAACACCAACTTCATCGTGCGTGTGGATGCGGGCTTTAGTCCGGTCGAAGACTGGAGCAACAAGCTCTATATCAACCTGGACCACGTGTTTTAGTCGACGTGTGCGCACGTCGCGTGACACAGCGCCAATGTGTAGGTGGGCGCTGGGTCGCTGCGGCGTGCAACCAAGCTGCGCGGTCGTGGATTGCTGCCACGAGGTGGGAGTGCGCGTCGCGGGAGAGACCGTTGCGGGAGGGGCCGGGTTCGGCACAGCAGGGGTCGGCGCGTGGTCCATTCCCGCCGGCGCTTGGAAAATGCCCGGCTGTTGGAGCGTGGAAAACGACCTGTCATGGCGTTTTTTCGGATGGTACGCGCCCCTATTCGCAAATGCCAGCGGTGTTGCAGTCCTGGCCAGCATCGCAGTCGGCGGAGGTCTCACACTGGAGGCACGATACGGCGGTACCCGTGGTCGTGGGCGTGAGGACGCTGTCATCCAACACATCAAACTGAGAAGTCAAAGTGCTGGCGGGTCCACATGCGTCGTATACACAAAATGAGTGGTAGCCGCCATATCCGGGGACAAACCCTGGCGTCCAGATGATTTCAAGTGGGTCAATTTCGCAACATAGATTGGTGGCCCAGCGCGCTTCAAAAGCGTAGAGGCCCGGTCCCGGAAAGCTAATGTACTCGAACTGCACCCAGTCGCCTGTGGTCCAGTCGAAGTCGAAAAGGTTGACACCTTCGATGTCGAACGAGACAGAGTCATTGCCAATGACGCCCAGGGTATAGTTCAGCGGGTCGCCGCAACCGATGGCGATATAGCCCCGAAAGCGAGCGACGCCGGAAATGCCGGTTCCGGTAATCGCGGAAGGCCACGCGTGGGTGGTTCCGAAAAAGCCCGGAGACGCGAGCGTGTCGGGGCCATAGCGCGTGGACCAGTCCAACTCTGTGGCGGCAAGCTCGGTTGCGCCTCCCAGGGGATACAGAACGCTGGCGCCGTCGAGGGCGGCCATTGCGGTGGGCAGGTTGGACGCGCTGTGGGTATCGGGCGCGGACGAAAGCTCACCAAATCGCGCACACGCGCCGCCGGTCGTGGCGGTTGCGAGGGCGTCGGCGGAAGCGGCGGGAATTTCGAAAGGGCTTTCGCAGCTATCGTCGACAACACCGTTACAGTCGTCATCTGCGCCGTCACAGCGCTCGTCGTTGCCGGGTGCGGCACGGGGGTCGAAGTCGTCGCAATCGGTGTTGTCGGCGACGTAGCCGGAAATCGGTGTGCAGGTGCGGACGGAGGTGCTGCTGGGGTCGCCGTAGCCGTCGCAGTCGCTGTCGGGCCACATTTCGGTGCCGTCGATGGCGTTGTCGTCGACGAGCAGATTGCAGTCGTCGTCGATGCCATTGCAGGTTTCGGAGGCACCCGGGTGAACGGCGGACGCGGCATCATTGCAGTCGCCTGCCGTAGCGACTGTTCCAGAAGGCGGTGTGCATGCCAATATTGCGGTGGTGGGGTCGCCGTATCCGTCGCGGTCGGCGTCGGTATATGCGAGGCTTGCGGAGGTGGGGTCAAGGCCTGGATCTGCGTCGTCGGTCAGGCCATTGCAGTTTTCGTCACCGCCGCCGCACACTTCGACAGCACCGGGAAAGACGTCCGCGCGGGTGTCGTCACAGTCGACACATGCGGCGCTGCCATCACTGTCAGCATCGACGTAAACAACGACGCCATCGCAGTTTCTGTCGATGGGGTCGGTGCAGTCGAGCTCCGGGGCTTCGGGGTGTACGGAATTGTCGTTGTCGTCGCAGTCGCCGGGCGCTTCGGCGTATCCAGTGGGGCGCGAACAGGCCTCGACAACAATCCCGTTATTGCCCCATCCATCGCCATCTTCGTCTAAATAATAGGTTACGAGCAAACCTTCGTCAATCTGAGAATCGCAGTTGTTGTCGATATCATCGCAGACTTCGACTTGGTCTGGATTTTGGGCGTCGTTGTCGTCGTTGCAGTCTCCGGCTTGGTTGGCGGTATTGGGTGGCGCCTCGCAGGCCTGCATCGCCGTCGCGGGGTCGCCGTAGCCATCGCCGTCGGCGTCGACGAACCAGTCTACTTCGAGTCCTTCGTCGACAACGTCGTCGCAGTTGTTGTCGATGCCGTCGCAAAGCTCGGGCGCGCCTGGGTAGGTATTGGCCAAAGAGTCCAGACAGTCGTCACCCTGGGCGACATAGCCATCCGGTGCTTCACATGTGGCGACCGACTGGAAGGGATTGCCGTGGCCGTCGGAGTCTTGGTCAACGTACCAAATGGTGTATGTGTCTTCGTCGACTTCCCCGTCGCAGTCGTCGTCGATGCCGTTGCAGACCTCTGTGGCCCGTGGAGACACCGCAGGGTCGTCTGGGGCGCAGTCATCGGCATCTACGATGCCATCGCCGTCGCGGTCGTTGGGAGCATCGGTTGCCTGGAGTGCAAGTTTGTCGCTTGCGGGTGCCCGACATGCGAGTGCAAAAACGGCCATCACGGCGGGAAGACGAAGGTTTGCCACCACGAGAACTCCCGTCTGGGTCCCATCCCCGGGGGAGTCCCGGATGTGCCCGCGGTCGGAAACATATCACGCTGCGACAGCCAGGAGGGGACAACGTAGCGGCAGCGCGGAGTCCAGCGCGCCATATAGGCGACCTCCGCGCTGCGCAATTCTTCAGCCTTGGTAGGACTCGTCTTGGTCGATGCGGGACAGCACCCAGTCGAAGTCGCCACCTGTGACCTTGCTGCCGCAGTATTCGCAAATGCCGGCCGCGTTGACGTTGTCGAGGGGGGCACCGCAGCTGGGGCAGTCATCCACGTTGCCATTGCGGCTTGGGGCGCCGATAGCGCGGATGAAGGTCCAATATTCGGAGAACACGCGCGGTTGGGTGTTGCTTCCGCCGACGATTTCGCCGGTTTGGGTGCGCACGGTCCAGTCGCGAATGCTGGCAAAAATGCGCACGGTAATCGTCTCAAACCATGCGTCACGCATCACTTTCACGAATTCGACGCGGCTAACTTCAACATCTTCGAGCTGGTTCTTGAGCCCGTTGGTGGAATACCGAGACATCCAAAACCGATGGACTTGGTACAACGCATCGGTCTGCCATGCCCGTGCTTTTTCGAGGGTTCCAGCCGACCATGCTTGCTGGAGGCCGAGAAAGACATGGCGCACGCGGCCTTCGAAGGCAGTCCAGGAAAAGTCGGGGTGGCGGCTCACCATCGCACGCCGCGCACTTCCCAGGTCGGGGTCAATCACCGACGGACGACGTGTGCCTGGCTCGACGCCGCCGCCGAGGTGCAGCTCCATTGGGGGCAGTGCGCGACTATAAACGACGCGAACCGTTTCTACTTCCCAGTGCGTCTCCCCCCCGGTACGCACACCGCCACAGCTAGGGCAGCGACCGTCGAGACCGGCCTCACGAGGGTCGCCGCAGGCCCCACAAACCAAAGCGCGCATCCGGGCGGGGCCAGGAGAGTGTACGCCGGTGCGTCGGCCGAAGGTCCAGACCTCCTGACGCAGCCATTGTTGCGGCTTTTCGTGGCTATCGTGGCCAAGTAGGTTGGTTTCAAAGACCACCTCCGCTTGCACACGGTGGCCTACGATGCGGGCGTCGGAAAGGGAGGTGGCACCGAAAATGACATCATCGACGTGGTGCGGATTGGACGCTTGCAGTTCGCCAAGGGCGCTCGCGGACATCCAGGGCTGCAACGGCGCGAGGTCCCCAGATTCGACCCGTCTGCGGGCCGTGGTGTGCACCTGCTGGGCGAAGTCGATGAACAGAGTTTCGGAGAAGCCGGGGTCCCATTGCACCAACTGTTGCCGGGGCATTGCGGATGCGGGCGTGCGGACGACGGGGGCTGGCGGGGAGCCTTGGCGCCACTGGCCTGCCTTTTCTTGTTTTGTACGGTATATTGATACGGCAATGACCGCGATGACAAGGGGGATGCCTATCGCAGGGTGTTCGAAGAGGAGCCAGACGAGCAAGCCCGAGACGTCGCCGCCTCCACCGGAGCTTCCGCTGTGCCCTCCGCTGCTCCGACTGCTGCTGCTTCGTCCCCCCGAATATTGATTTCCACCGCCCACGCGACCTTCAGCGACACTTCCAACGAGGGCGACGAGCAGGAGGAGCGCGACACCCGACGCGGGGTGCTGGAGGGCCGTTGTGACCTTCCAAATGGCGAGATTCAGCCGTGATTGGAGCTTTTTCATTCTCGAATCCGGGGCGCGTCGGGAAGCTCGTCGGGGTTGTCGTGGGGGTCGGCCGGTAGGTGAGCAGCCAGGATACTGCCCAGATTCCGCAGTGACACGATAAACTCATCCAAAGAGGCGGGAGCGGGAACAGTGCGGACCCCGCTCTGGCTTCGGTTGCCCGACCCGCGGTTCCATGGGTGCTGCGCCCATATGCCGGGTGGCACCTTCGCTTCGACGCCGCCATCTGCGACGACGCGAATGCGGCCTTCGACCCCGGAGAGGTAAATGAGCACGCCGGTTCGCCGGCGGGTGCCGTGGACGTGCTCCTCGGCAAAAGCGGCGGAGGCGGCCAAGCTCACGGCTGCATCGAGTCGTCGTTCGCCCAACACGGTTCGCAACACAAGCGGTGAGCGCAGAGTGAGACGTGCGACGCCGTATGCGACGAGCGGCAGCTCGACCAAGGTCCACATCGGGTCAAAGGAGACCGGCAACACAATCGTCGCGAGCAATGCGAGCCAAGCAGCGACCATGCCGGTGGCGAGTGCCGCGGTCCAATGGGATGCCGAGCGGGTCGCCGCGACGACCACAAGCTCGGCGGTCGTGGACTGTTCGAGCTCGCCTACTGTTCGGGTGACAAGCGCAGAAAACCGTGGGTCGTGCTGTAACAATTCGCCTCCCAACAGATGCGGGTCGTATCCTGTCGTAGAGGTCTTGGCTTGTGGGTCGACTCTTCATCCTTCGGTTGATGGAGAGAGCGTGGCATCATTCACGTTCAGCGACAGGGCTTGCGCTTGGTTTCGTAGATTTGCGCGGGCGATGGTTGGCGCATACGGTACTGGAGCAAAACGACGCGTGCTTGGTGCTTTTGGTGGCTGCGGTGCGCCGTGTATATGGGCGTGGGGAGCGCACTCAGATTGGCTCGGACTCGCTCGTGTGCGAGAGGACCGTGCAGCGGACGACGGTCGCGGAGTCTGCCCCTTCGGTCTGTCGGATGAGTAGGACCGTGTTTCCGGCGCGCAGTGCGCCATAGGTTGCATCGGGGCCGAGCCGCCATCCAAGTCGGGGAAGCATCTCCCGAAGCTCATTGGGGTCGATGGGGTCGAGCTCGCTGAGCCATGCGGGCGGAATCACGCCGAGGCCGGATGCTTCTGCTTCTCGTCGCGCACGAGCTCCCCACGACCGTACTTGCAGGTGGTTGGCCCAGGCGAGCTCAGCCGTATCGGGGGGAACGGCGATGATTTTTTCGGTTTCGGCCTCGCCGGTGTCAGATACGGGCGCGATTTCTCCCCCGACCACCCGCTCACGCAGCCGCTTGGGAATGCTGACCACGGAGATTTTTTGCTCTGGGTCGTGGCTGTCGGGACGGACCAACATCGCGGCGAAACCCGAGGGCTCAGTCCAGCCGAGCTGCACCTCTTGGTCGCGGATATGGGGCTCTGCCAGCAAATCCAGGAGTGCATCGGAACCGATAGGGAGCCAATGGTGGAGGTCGGGGCGGAAGCCGTGGTGTGCGCTGGCAAAGTCGGCCAAAACGCGCTTCGCTACGTCGCCTGCAAGTGCGAACCACTCGGCTGCACCGCCTTCGGGGTATGGGTCGGCAGAGACTGCGATATGCCGGGTGGTTTCTTCTTCGGGGACTGTTCCCATGGCGGGAGCGCCGAGGAGTGGGGCCATCTCGACGAGGGCGTTGATGTGCGCCTCGGATGCTTGCACTGCAAGAGGAGGGGCGTCAGGAGCGCGTGCGGCATCAAAGCCGAGCTCAAAAGCCCGCCGAAGGAGCAGCACGGGGTCGAGGAACCAGCCTCGGGCCATTCGACGTTGTTCTTGGCCATCGAGGCGGAGGTATGTCTTGACAAACATGCGCTCCGGCTGGTCGTCGACGGCGCACATGACAAAAACGCCGCTGCCCGCCGGATGGAGCAAGCGCTGCTCGCCATCGGTGGGCCCGGGCCGCCGGCGTCGACCTGCCAATGCGTCGGCGAGGTGTGCAGAAAGCGGCAGAGAGACAGCTACAGCGGCTATCAAGTCGGTCGCAGTCGCCTCTGGAAAGTGAAGCCGGTACCGCTCCATCGCATGGCGCGAAACCCAGGCCACATCGATCGACACGTTGCCCCCAGGTGGTGTTGGCCCGGTTCCTAAGCGGGTAAGGTTTGAACCGCATTGCGGCTGTATGCGTCTGCTCGCGGTAGGGTCAGTCTTGTTTCGGGCCGGCCCGTCCGAGGGGTTTGTAGCACAGGGTGCGAGCAGCTGAAGCGCGCAAATACGAAAATATAGCGTGACACGAGCTTTACGGCTCCCATACTCCCGTGAAGTCGCACGACCCATCGGCGGTGACGCTGGCGCAGCCGTCGGGAAACTGAATCAAGGCGTCTCCCTCCCAGCCGCTGTGCATGAAGCCGAAGATTTGCTCCATCGCAGCGGCTCCCGCAGGGGTATCCCGCGCGGCAAAGCCGTGAATGTGCAGCGGTTCGGTGTCTGGCACGCGGTATTGGGTGATGCCGATGCCGTTGATGACCTCGTCGTTTGCAGCGGAGGTCAGTGCGGGAATGTCTCGCAATGCGGGACCGACAAACTGCGCGCCCAGCGCGGATGCAAGGAGGTCTGTGCCTTGGTTCGGCACGATGGGGTCACCCATGCTTTGTTGCAGCAGGAGCTTGAGGCCGCCTTGAATAGAACGGTCGGCCCAGGCGGCGCCATCCACGTCGTCCCAAGAGGTTTGCATCATGGCCATTGCAAATCGACTGTCTTGCTCCGAGCCGTAGGATTCGCGCAAGAAGCCCTGGAGCGCGGCGGAGTACATATAAGAATCCGCGACCAAGTGCGACCATCCCCCAGCGGGAACGTTGAGGACGGCTTTGTCGACCTCTGGATACGCCGCGGCGATGATGGCGCCCATCGTTCCCCCAAGCGAGCCTCCGACCCACGCGGGGTCAGACGTGTCGGGGCCCATGCCCGCAGAAGGGTTGACCTCGCCGGCGAGGGTGGGTTCCCGCAGCTGTTGGCCCAAATCACCTTCGAGCGCCTTGAAGAGCGCGTAGCCGTCTACAACCGCCTGGAGGAGCTGGCTGGTGGATTGCTCAGAACCGCGCATCAGGGTGAGGAGGTCACCAAGGGTGAAGACGAGGTCCTCGCCGGTCCAACCGTGGAACTCAAGGCTGACCTTGCACGCCCCCTCGGCCGCAATAGCAGAGTCGAAGCTGCTGTCGTTGACGTCGCCGCCTGTGCCATGTCCGTAGAGGATGACGCGATAGTCGGTCCCAGGGCCGGACATCCCGACTTCGGGGATGACAATACGAAATGTGGTCGAACGTGTGCCTTGCGCGACTGGCAGGCCATTGTCATCGTAGACGAAGCGCCGGTCGTCTGTGAGGAAGTTGGGCACGCCGTGGAGGTGGCCCTTCAAAATGCCGGCAATCGCGGGGTCGTCGCGCAGCGTGTAGCTTTCAATCTCGATTTCGACACCGCCCATTGCATTCACGGCACTGTCCATCATGCTGTCGAGGCGGCGGGTCACGTCTTCTGTGGTTCGGGTGGTGAAGTCCCATACCCGCACGATATGTTCTGGGGACAATCCGAGGCTGTTTTCCGCGAGAAGCTCGCGTGCTGGCGCATGATGGGCAGCAATTACACCTTCTTCATCGGTGACGGGTTTGTCCAACCCCAAAGCAACGCGTGCCAGATGGTCTTGGGGAATAGGCGCGCCATCGGAATCGGTGAGCTCGTCGGTGACCACCACGAGATACTCGGCGTTTTCGGCCATGGGGCGGGTAGGGAAGGCGATGAGAAGGTCGCCCTGGTGAAACGCTTCGTCAGGGACGACTTCGAGCCAAACGGGAATCGTGGTGCCGAAATCGGGATGGCCAGGCTCCGCATTGATGAGAAGCAGCGGTGATTGCTCGTGTACAACGCCGTGTGCGCGACCGGCGGTCAGGCTCGGGTTGATGCCTTCTTTGAACATGGTCATGACGGGGGTGATGCGGGAAAAACCATCCGCCAAATTCACGAATCCCGCTTCGTCCGATCCATTGCCCGGCAGACTGGCGTCTTCAATTGCCACGCGAACGCCTGTAGGACTGCTCGCGTCGGCGCGCATATACGCGCTGGAGGGAAATGGCAGCAGGCAGCGATTGTCGTCCAAAACGTCGCATGCCGCGGTGCGCGGAGAGCGTTCACCCGGCTGGCGCGAAACGGGCGTCACACCATCTTCAGCGGATTCCTTCCCGGCGCAGGCCGTCAAGAATCCGGTTGCGAGAATCAGGTGGCGCATGCGCGACGAAAAGGAAACCATGTTGACTCCGCGTTCGTTCCGCTGTCCACGGTATCCGTTTGGTAGCAGCTTTGGTGGGTTCGTGGGTTCGGTCCACCACATTTTTGCGGTCGTGGGCCCCAAGCGGCGCGGTTGCCCTCCAACGGTGGTGGGCTACGGTATACTCTCGTGGTTGATTTTGGAGACGTGATGCGCCATTGGATACTCACCGGGACGTTTTTCACTGCCTGCTCCACTTCGGAACCGACGAAATCGGTCGACTCGGGCGCGCCAGAATCCGTAGATTGCGCCGCTGCGTTCCAATGGGAATCATCGGCGGATGCCCCGCCCTCCCAGGTGTCGATTGTGGGAGACTTCAACGGCTGGGAGCCAGGAGTGGACCTCCTCACGGAGGTTCGACCCGGCATTTGGGAGGGTTCGGTCGCGCTCCCTCCAGGTGCGCACGTTTACCGCATTGCGGAGACCTACGAGTGGTCCTATGACGCGGTGTCGACGACCACCTGCGACCCGCTCGCGGACTATGTTCATTGTCCAGCCGACTATAAAGAACCTTGGGACACCCAATGGAGTCACGACTGCGCGCCCGGTTCCGACAGCGTTTGTAGCAGCATGGTGGTGGTGGCTGACTGTGGCGTACCTACGTTGGACGTGGCGGCCTTTTCCGTCGACCGTGGAAGTGGCCGGGCTTCGCTCACCGTGCTGGGTACGCCGGGATTGGGTTCCGAACGTATGGATACGGCAACCGTGACGTTGGACGGCGCGCCGGTCGTTGCGGCTTGGACAGGCTCCGTTCTGGAGCTCGCGCTCTCCGACTTGGATGCAGGCCGCCACACGATTCGAATTACTGCGACCGATTCTATGGGACGTATGTCGGAACGCCTGCACATTCCATTTTGGACCGATGTAGCGGGCGATGAAGCGTTCGCCGCCGGCGCCATCTATTTTGCATTTGTGGACCGTATGGCCGACGGAGACACCTCACGCAATACATCCGAGGGTGCTACTGCCGAACTCGGCCGATACCAAGGTGGCGACTTTCAAGGCGTGACCGACCTAATTCCTTATTTGGACGACCTGGGTGTGCGCACCATTTGGTTGTCGAATCCCCAAGACAATGCCGAGGGAGCCTACGCTGGAGATTGTGATGCAACCTACGCGGGCTATCATGCCTATTGGCCAGATGCCGCACGGGATGTCGAAGAACACTTTGGCGATGCAGAGGCTTTGCACGCCCTGGTGTCCGCGGCACATGCGCGAGGAATGCGCGTGATTGTAGATTGGGTTGCGAATCACGTCCATGAAAACCACCCGTATTATGCAATGCATCCCGAATGGTTCAATGACCAGGCTATCTGCCGCGACTCTTCTGGTGGACAGTCCAACTGGGACCGCATCCCCGAGTCATGTTGGTTTGCTCCGTATCTTCCGGATATCGATTACTCCCACCCGGATGCGCTCGCGACAATGGTGGACGATGCGATTTGGTGGGCCAAGGAGTTTGACTTGGACGGCTTGCGGGTAGATGCCGTAAAGCATATGCCGCATAGCGTGCCATGGAACCTCGAATCCCGCATCCGAAATGAGATTGAGTTTGTGGATGTGGGCGGTGACACGAACTTCTGGACGGTCGGCGAAACATTTGACGGTACGGAGAGAATCCAAGCGTATATCTCGCGTGAGGGGCGGCCGCAGCTCGACGGGCAGTTTGACTTTCCGCTATATTACGCGGTCAATGCGGCTTTCGGGGACCAGTCGATTTCCCTCGGCGACCTCGAGTCGGCTGTATTGGGAAGCCTCGGAAACTGGGGGCCTGACGCGCTCATGAGCAGCTTCCTTGGAAACCATGATGTCATGCGCTTTTCCTCGTTGGCGGCCGAAGGTTGGCAGGCAAGTTGCGTGGATGGAACCCTGCGTATAGCAGCGCCTGTTTCCAACGCGGATGTGTACGCCCGGCTTCGCCTCGCTTGGACATTTTTGTTTACACAACCGATGGTGCCCCTTGTGTATTATGGCGATGAGTTGGGAATGCCAGGGTATACCGACCCCGACAATCGCCAGCCCCTTTGGTGGTTTGCAGGGGATGTGAGCGGTGGCATCGTACAATCGGTCGAAGATTTGGCAGGCCGCCTCGATGCCGACGAAGCCGCGACCGTACGTCATGTCGGTGCTTTGGGCCGTGCGCGGCGGAGCCACCCCGGCTTGTGGCGTGGGGACGCGGTCCAATGGTGGATTGAATCCGACCTTTGGGCGTATGCGCGTGTGGACCCGCAGACGGGTGATTCGTCGCTTGTGGTCATCAATCGCGGAGGAAGCGAGCGGTGGCTGACCAACGGCCTCTCGTTTGCCGGTCTCCCCGCTGACGGGACATGGGAGGACGTCCTAACCGGGGACCTGTTCGGTGCGTCGGGCGACGCGTTGACGGTTTCTGTTCCGGCGCGCGGAAGCCGGGTGCTCGTGTTACAGTGATGCTCGATGACATCGTTGCACATCCCATCGTTGTGTACCTGCGGAGCGTACACGTTTGGGTATGGCTCACGGTGTCCGGGCTTTCTGTTTTGGCTTCGCTGGTCGGGATAGGGTTGATTCCGGTACTTGTGTGCCGCCTCTCCTCCGATTGGTTTGTCAAAAATGCGGATACATTCTACGATGCATTGCGCGCAAATCCACTGAATGTCTGCATTCGGAACTTTGTTGGTATCATTTTGATAGGTTTTGGAGTATTGCTATTATTCCTGCCGGGGCAGGGCGTGTTGACGATTTTGCTGGGCCTCATGGTGACTGACCTGCCCGTACGCTCTTTCGTCATTCGGTATGTTGCACGCCGTAAGCCCGTAGCCCTTCGCTTCCAGATGTGGCGCAAGACGCGGGGATACCCCCCCTTCGAGGGGCTCACCCAGGACTCCGATATAGCGAGCACACCGACGAATCGTTGAGTAGGGTCGACGTCTTTATGTCGACAGGGGGGAATCATGAGATAGAGTATACCTTTTGGGTACATGATGTGTAGTGGATGCCGCGTTGGTATCCTGGAGGTTGCTTCCCGTGGACTTCTCTGCTCAACTTCACGAGTTGTCTCGCCTCACGAGTCAGCCTGCCCTGTTGGATGAGCTGTTGTCGGGCGCGTTGTTGTCGTTGCGTCAGGTGATTTCGTACGACTTGGCTGTGTTGTATCGCTTGGATGGAGATATTCTGCGTGCTGTCGTTGCGGAAGGACCGTTGGCGAGTCCCGCCGTTCGTCGACACACGCTGCGGTTGACGTCTTTTGCGAGTATTCGTCGGGCGTTTGTGCTGCGGCGCCCTGTCGCTCTTGACGCTTCGGTTCACGAAAGTGAGGAAGGCGACCCTTATGATGGGGTTCTCGACCTTCCCCATGGTCACTCCTGTATGGTGGTTCCTTTGTTCGCGGGCGACCGCAACCTGGGAATCATTACGTTGGATCGCAGTACATGTGGGGTATATCCGCCGGAGGGAGTGGAGCTCGCCGGTGTGTTGGGTCAGTTGGTGTCGACGGCCTTTGTTTTCGCGGAACAATCGACGATTCTCGAACGGTATCGGCACCGTTTGCGGGAACATGTCGCGCTCCTCGAAGGGGAGCACACTGACGGCGTGGATGCGGTTCGGGCGTTGGAATCCAGTGTTGTGCCTTCGATGAAGCAGATTGTACAACAGCTTCGCGTGGCTGCGGGTTCCGATGCACCCATTCTATTGCTGGGTGAAACAGGTGTAGGCAAGGAGGTCTTCGCGCGGGCGGTTCACGCGTGGAGTCCCCGTTCACCGGCACCGTTTGTTCGTATCAACTGTGCGGCAATTCCGGAATCGTTGGTAGAAAGTGAGCTGTTTGGCCATGTGCGGGGTGCCTTTTCGGGCGCCCATCGTGACCGGCAAGGGCGATTTGCTACCGCGGATGGAGGTACGCTTCTACTGGATGAGTTGGGCGAGATGCCCCTTGCAACACAAGCACGTCTGTTGCGCGTACTGCAGGAGGGAACATTTGAGCCGGTGGGAAGCGACCGGACTGTGCATGTCGACGTGCGCGTGATTGGTGCGACCAACGTAAACCTTTTGGATGCGGTTCGGCAAGGGAAGTTCCGCGAGGACCTGTACTACCGATTGGCGGTTTTTCCGGTCGACATTCCACCGTTGCGTGCACGCCGTGACGATATTCTCGCGATTGCGGCACAGTGGTTGGAAGGGCTTTCTCGACGAACCGGGCGCGGACCTTGGGAGCTTTCTCCAGAAGCGGAGTCGTACTTGCTCTCTGCACCATGGCCGGGAAACGTTCGGCAGCTCGTAAATCTTTTGGAACGCGCCACTATCTTGTGTTCTCGCGGCACTCTTGGCCTCGCCCATTTTGGACTTTCGGATGCGCCGGTCGCACCCACGCTTCAGCCTGTGACCGACGCACTTGTCGAGACATTTGAGGAAAACGAAGTTCGCTACCTGAGAAGATTGCTTGCGGAAACCAACGGTCGGATCTATGGTGCGGGGGGGGCTGCGGAGCGAGCGGGTATGAAGCCCACGACCCTACAAAGCCGACTGAAAATGCGGGGCATTCGATGAAGACAGGGGGGCAGGGAGAGGGAAATTTAGCGGAACTTGGCGTGCAAATGGCGACGACGTTGGCACGTTTTCCTTTGGAGGACCTTCGTTCCTTTGCGCGGCAGATACTAGGGGACAATCGCCTGGCGCAGTTCCGATCCGATGCCGACCTGCCCTACTTGGTGTCGCGGTTGTTAGAGCGCCCAACATTGGGAATGTTTCAAGAACTTCGGCGGTCGTTTCCTTCCGCAACTGTTGAGTGGGACCACATCGCGGAGCATGTATTGCCAATGGAATCGCGCCTCGGCCGGGTGCAGCCGGTGGTGCCTTCCCTTCGGCGGGTGGTAGGCCGAGAAGCCATTTTGGCGGAGGTTCTGGGTTCGGATGTTGTGTTGCATGGGGGGCAACTTCATGTGTGGAGCGAGCCATCTGCTGGAACCACGACGCTCGCTGTTCAAATCGCGCGCATGGCAACAGATTTTGTTCCAGTGGTGGTCTGGCTCGATGGCGCAACCGCCGAAGCGTTGACCGCAGGCGGATTGGCATTCGCGGCGCAGCTTGGCCTTCCGCAAGCGCCCAGGGCGGTGCTCCTCGATTGGCTCGGCGTCTGGCTCCAACGCAATCAGGATTGGATGGTGGTGGTCGATGACGCGCCCGAAATACTTCCTGCGTGGCTCCCTACTGCACAGGGGCGGTTGGTGACCACGGGGAGGTCGCCGCGTCCCGGTGCGTCGCTCAATCTCTATATTGCTCCTTGGTGGGACAATCTACCACACCGGAAATCGCAATCTTCGGACGCGGATGTGATGTCCGAAGAGGCGCAAGCACTGCTGACATTCGTTGCGTCCCTTGCCCCGGCACCGATTCCGAGTTGGGTCTTTTCGCGTTCGCTTGGATTTGCTTCGGCTGCCGATGCACCGCATGCATTTGAAGAGATTCTTCGGAGTCCGCGTGCCGCGCGAGATGCTGCCCGAGAGCTGGTTCAGCGTGGGTTTTGTCGTTGGATAGGGACTTCGCTGCGCAGGACTTCGAGCGCCCAAAGCCATCGTCGTACGGAGAACCCCTGGGTAGCCCGTGTGTTTCTTGAGGCACTCGCGTTTTCATTGTCTCCCCGGTCGATTTGGGATGCGTGTGCCCATGCGTCCTTGCTACTGAATGATGATTCAGTGGAGGTTTCCCTTCGTTTCCGGATTGCGCAGCGGATGGGGCGCTGGCTTCTTTCGGAGAACGAAGCCGAGGAGGCTGTGGCTTGGTTTGTTCGTTGTATTTCGCTTGGATGGGAGGGTCCATCGGTTGCGGATTCCCTCAACGACCTTGGCGTCGCGCGCAGAAAGTTGGGACGAACACAAGAGGCAATAGATGCGTTTGAGCGAGCGCTCACTGTGGAGGGATGTCCGGATTATGACGTTGCCGCCACGCGCTTCAATCTGGGACATGCGCTGCGTGACGCGGGGAGGTTGCAGGACGCATTGTCTTGCTATGAGTCGGTCTACCAGACGCGCCTTGATTTGGTGGGACCGGCGCATGTGGATACTCTTGCGGTTCACATTCAGCGGGGCGCGATTTGGTTTCAGCTTGGCGATGTTAGGCAGGCACGCGCTGCTTTGACGGAATGCGTCGCCGGTTTGGCCCGGGTGCGACCGCTTCCCCGGTCGCTGTTGGCCTCGGCTCAAAAGCACCTCGCGCAGGTGCTTGCTCGCGATGGAGAACTTGACGCGGCGATACGGTTGGTGGAGCATTGCGTTTCGTTGTTGGTCACGGAGCATGATGACCGGACGCATCCAGAAGTTATGGCAGCTCGTGCGCAACTTGATTCGTTGGAATTGGCCGTGCTGGGTGTTTCTGGATAACTTTTGCCTGTCCGCTCTTTCGGATGAGGGCGTTTTGGTTTACCGTAGTCGGAACGCCCCGGCGAGGAGATGGAAAAATGCGTCCATTTTGGTTATTGTTCTGCTGTGGGGCTCTTGCGACCGCCTGCAAAGATAGCGAGGCGCCCAAATCCGTCGAGGATAAGGACGACACGGGTGCCGCGTGCCCCGTCGAAGGTCGCTCTTTGGCGCGTACGGTTGTCGCGGAGGATGTGTTCCCTGGAGAAACCGCGGTAGGACGCGCTGGGGATGTCTTGTTGATGAATAGTCAAGCTGCGTACGTTGTTACTGCAGCGGGGGCAGATACAACCTATTGGTACTACGGTGGAATTGTCGCCGATGCATACGCGGTAGCGGATTGTGCGTTGGATGGCGAAGATAAGTTGGATGAGATTGGCATTGTTATGGGAGAGCTCGACCTGTTGGACTACACGTCGTCCGTCCTGCGTGCATTCGAGGCGACATCTGTAGAAGTGTTGGATGACGGGTCGTCAGGTGGCGCTGCGGTGGTACGTGCGAAAGGCGTAGACGCAACGCATTGGCTTGTTGAGTATACCCTGATTGGTGAGGCGGTGAGCGACGGCGGACGGCCCGTAAGCGAGCCCTACAATCTGGAAGTGACGGTGGATTATATTCTTGAGCCTGATTCACCGGTGCTCAAAATACAACTTACCGTGTTGAACAATGGAACGGTTGAACGAAGCCTCTTGGGAGCGTATCTGCTGAGTTTCGCGGGTTCCATGGACGTGTACACGTACCCCACAAGCCGAATCTCGGCGGGCCCATTGGACCTCGGCATGGGGATGCCGTGGCTCGTCGCAACGGATGGCGATGATGCGTTGGCGTTTGCAGTGGAAAACGGCAACTTGGCCTACGTTGGCATTAGCGGAATTGATATCGCCATTGACGCAAATCAAGCGCTTACAAGCCCGATGGCGGTGGGTCCGGGAGAGAGCGATTCGCGGTCGGCATTTTTGGTGGTCGGACCGGGAGACGGTACCACGGCTACTGCGCCGCTCGCGGCTGCGAATCCGGAGCCAATTCCTGGCCAATCCTATACATTGGGGTGGGTGTCGGGAACTGTCGTCGGGCCATCGGGGGAGACGATTGCCGGAGCGCGTATTTTGGTAGAGGCACTGTCTCCCGGCGGGGACTGGGGTGTGCTCGACGAAGCGCGTTCCGATACATTGGGTGGATTTTCCATTCCGGTTCCTGCATTCGATACCGCATGGGAATGGCGTCTGGTTGCGGATATTCCGGGGCGGGCGGCCTCGTCAGCTGTGTCGATTTCTGTTGGTGACGAGGATGTCTTGTTGCAGGTAGGTGCCGCAGGAACATTGCAATACACAGTGGTAGACGGCGATGGACAGCCTTCTCCCGCGCGGCTTGCTCTTCGGTCTGCGTCAGGTGACGAAACGACCCTCTGGCTCAATGGCTCGGATACTGCGGATTTGGTCCCGGGCGCCTATACCTACACCGCCACTCGTGGGTATGAGTATGCGCCAGTCATCGGTGATATTGAAGTTCCCGAAGGTGGTGAAGCAGTATTGGACATTGTTTTGGACCATGTTGTCGATACGACGGGCTGGGTGTCTATCGACACGCACGTTCACTCCTGGGACTCACCGGACAGTCGTGTTGACCCGGCAGATGTGCTGCTGCATGCTGCGGCGCATGGTTTGGATGTCGTGTTGCATACGGAGCATGAACACATCGTAGACAGGCGATATTTGCCTGTTGAACGGGGCCTCGATTCGTGGGTGACCAATATGGTGGGCGAGGAGGTCACGGCTTCGTTGCCGGAGCACCTCACGATGTTTCCGTCCCTCCCCGATGGCACACCGCGGGGTGGACCCGTCGAGTGGTATGGTCGCGATTTGGATGAACTGTTTGCGTTGATGCGCGAGCGTTCAGGCGGTGGGGTCAATCTCATCAATCATCCGGATTATTTGCGAACCATTCAATGGGACCGAATGTTGGCAGAGCCTGGTTTGGATGACCCTACTTTGTTTGGCTTGTTGCCAGGCGCGTCGTTGTGGTCTTGGAACCTCGATGGAATGGAGGTCATGAACGGCCACCGCTCGCCGTTTGGGGGGGGCAATGGCCGCTGGTTGGATTGGCAGAGCATGCTCAATGCCGGACATCCGTTGGTTCCGGTGGGATGCAGCGACGACCACGATGGGTCGGAGGTTGGGTTTCCCCGCACTTATGTTCCTTCGGTAGCCGCGCATCCAAGCGACATTACGGTCGAGGAGGTTGTGGATGCGTTCCATGCGGGTCAGGTTGTCGTTGGGGCGGGCGCGTTTGCACGGGTTTCGGTCGATGGCGAGCTAGAGCTGGGTTCGCTGGTCGTGCCCTCAGGACCCACGGTGGACATCGCAGTAGAGGTCCAGGCGATTCCCCAGGTCGATGTCACGCACATCGTGGTATTTGTGAATTGTGACACGGTCTTGCGGGTTCCCGCGACCGACCCAGGGGGCGTCGTGAAGCTCAACGATGTTCTGACGGTCGCGGTCGATACGGATGCACACATCACGCTTGCAGGCTTTGGGGCCCAACGCTTTCCAGATGGTCTGCCGCAGTTTGACGCGCGCGAGGTTCCCCGGTTCATCACCGCGCCAATCTATATAGACGCGGATGGGGACGGCGCATTCACAGCCCCCGGCGGACGGGAGTGTGCGGTGTGGTTGGACGCGCCCACTGAGTGAGGGTGGTTTCAACTGCGGGCTCGGCATGGTAGCTTGGGACGAGGACGCTCCCCGCCAATGGGGCGTGTCGCGGCGACAGGACGGACCTAGCATTGTTTCTCATGACCTCTCGACCGCAGAATTCTTCGTGGGCTTGTCGTGGTCTTTTTATGTTGGGTTTGGGCGCCTCGTATGGCTGCTCCGACTATTCGTTGAACGAAAAAGCCGACCTTGTGTCGGGCGCGGATTCGGGTGTCGTTCCCGTGGATACGCAGGCGCCGGAAGATTCCGCGCGTCCTGTGGACTCCGGTGACACCGTCGACCCCTCTCCCGAGACATGTAGCGATTTTTTGCCGTCATCCTTGCCACCAGTGCTTCCCAATGATGCGTGCAACGTGCGGGCGCCATGGGGATTGTTTGAACCGATTGTTGAGTGGCAATGGTCGGAGGATACCACACATGGCGGCTACAATCAAGTGATGTCCACTCCGATGGTCGCCAACTTGACCGACGACAACGGTGATGGTCGCGTCGACGAAAACGACGTGTCGGATATCATATTTACCTCATTTCGGGGAAGCGCCTATACTTCGGCGGGCGCGCTGACTGCCGTTTCGGGGGATGGCTCTGGGCAGCATTGGAGTATTGTTGACGCGGGTGGGTATCGTCCCTACGGCTCGGGAGGTGTTGCGGTTGGGGATATCGACGCAGATGGCAGCCCGGATATTTGTGTTGCATCACTTGATGCGACCGTATTGTGTTTGGAGCGGGACGGAACCTTCAAATGGGCGTCAGGGACGGTGCCGTATTACCTCGGAACACCCGCGTTGGCGGACCTCGAAGGCGACGGGTTTGCGGAGGTTGTTGTAGGTAACGGCATTTTCGAGCACAATGGACTTGAAAGGGTTGCGCCGCGTGGTGGCTGTATTGGGCGCTATGGAGCTGGCATCCCCGTAGACTTGGATGGCGACGGCCTGTTGGAAGTGGTCGCGGGTTGCGGCGCTTTCGACACGGATGGAACGCCGCTATGGACGGACGGACTTTCGGACGGAATGGCCGCAATCGGCGACTTTGATGCGGATGGCATGCCGGAGATTGTGCATTCTGCATTGGGTTCGATGGTGCTGGTGGATGGTGATGGGGCGATTTTGTGGACATCGACCATTCCGGGCGGCGGCACCGGGGGCGCACCCACGGTGGCCGACTTTGACGGCGATGGCTCGCCCGAGGTGGGTGTAGCGGCGCTGTCGTACTACACAGTGTTCGATACGGACGGGTCCGTGTTGTGGTCAAATCCCACAAACGACAGCAGCAGCTCGGTGACCGGGAGCAGTGTGTTTGACTTCGACCGCGATGGTGCCGACGAAGTTGTTTATGCCGACCAATTCAACTTGTTTGTATACGATGGCGCCACGGGTCTTGTGCGTATGAATATGTCCGGGCACGCAAACGGAACACTGCTGGAGTACCCGGTCATTGCCGACGTCGACAACGATGGCAGTACGGAAATCGTCCTTGCGTCAAATAATTATGCGTACGCCGGCTGGACCGGAATTACGGTGATTGGTGACCTTACGAGCACTTGGGCGCCCGCTCGTCCGATTTGGAACCAATACGCATACCACATTACCAACATCGAAGACGACGGCTCTATTCCCCGTCGGCAAGCGGCAAATTGGCTGTCTTGGAATAACTTTCGCACGGGGGGAACGATTCTTGGTCCCTCGGATTGGCTTCCAGACCTTTATGTAGGTCCAGACGACAAGTGCTTGGTGGAGTGCGATGGGGGTTGGGCCAATGTATGGGTCGCAGTGACCAATCTTGGCCGAATCGCTGCAACGGACGTAGACCTCGTGCTTACGCGGGCCGGCGACACGACCTCATTGGATTCTCTTGTATTGCCGAGTGTCGCGAGCGGAGAGGCGGTGTGGGCGGGTCCATTCCGTTTGAACGAAGCCGCGTGGACGCCGGGGAGTCTGACAGCACGAATTGACCTGTTGGGAGCCATCGAAGAGTGCGACGAAACCAACAACTCTTGGGACCTTGGCGAGTGGCCTTGTGAATAGTTCCTTGCCCATCGTGTTTTCTCTTGTTTGGGCCTGCGGTGGGACGCCTCTGAAGGTGGATCCGGGTGGCGGCAGCGTTTCAACGACGGACGAGCCTTCTGGCTCTATGGAACCAGATGAGGATGGAGACGGCTTTTCATCTTCGGTTGATTGCGATGACCAAGACCCAGCCGTGTTTCCAGGCGCCGAAGAGCAATGTAATGGAATAGACGATGATTGTTCGGGATTTCCGGATGATGGACTTCCAATTGATCGGTATTTCCGAGATTCGGACCTGGACGGCTACGGCACTGTCGAGGCGACCGTAGAAGCCTGTGCAGCACCATCGGGCTTTGTTGGCAATGATTGGGACTGCGACGATTCCGACCCTACCGTTCATCCGGGGGCCGAGGAGTTTTGTTCGGGTGGCGACCGAGATTGTGATGGAAACGTGCCGGATGTTTGTCGCTCTTGCCTCGATATTCGGGACGGCGGCAACAATGTTGGCGATGGTGTCTATTCGATTACGTTGGAGAGCATTGGTCCGATTGATGTGTGGTGCGACATGACCGTTGACGGCGGTGGCTGGACGCTCTTGCAGCGCACCGTATGGGACTGGTCGGAGTCGTCGGTCCTACTCAATGACTATGCGTCCTGGTACTCGTCCACCTTGGGTAGCCCTTTGGCGGGCAAGGCGTTTCGCGTGGCCGGTAAGGCGTGGCCAGAGTTGGCGCGGGAGCGAGAGCATTTGCTCGTTATGAACCCGCGGGACGCCGATACATTGGGCGATTGCTCGTCGCTTGCGTACATGGGGACGGGCGGTCGGGTCCTCGTAAGTACATATGCGGCTTATGTCGCTGGATTGGTAGCGGACGTTCCAATGATGAATAGCGATACATTGTCCACAACCGATGCGGGACCGGCGCAAAGCTGTGTGTCTAACCACGCTGTTCCGTGGTTTTATGGTGGTTGTTGTTCCACGTGTCCTACATATTTGGGGGGATATTGGTCGGATGAGCCGCATCCGATGGTGAGCTATGCCACAAGCGTGCCAGACTTGCTTGGCCGCACTGCGGGCGACGTTTGCGGCGCGGGAGGTGCGCTCTCCTCATCGGGTTTTGTTGGGCTCAATGCGCTCTCTTATTTTGTTCGCTGATTGGGGCAATGCGGTCTGGTCGGTGACGGCTGGGTGGAGACGAATGTTATGAACATCACCAAGGATGGTTCGTATTCCTCCTCGTTGTCTGTTTCGATTCTGACGGCCTTTCTGGGCGTTTTCGTCGTTGTTGGTTTGACGGGGGAGTGGGAACTCGTCGGAGGACACCGGTTATTGGGAGACGGCACGGCGGATATATGGGGCCATTCATGGGGATACGGGTGGGTTGCGCGTTCTCTCGCACATGGGCGGTTTCCTCTCGAACGCGCGCCTATTTCATTTCCGCAGCCCCAGAAATGGTGGATTATCGACATGCCGGTGGCGGTGCTGCTTATGCCAGTCACTCGCGTGCTGGGAACCGCCTTTGCATTCAATTTGGCGATGTTGGGTCACGTGTTTATTGGAGCAGGTTCAGTAGCGGGGCTTTGCCTCCGGCGCCAGGTAGCGCCTGGAGTTGCCGTTTTGGCGGGCATTCTGGCGGTAACCAGTCCTTTTGTTCGGGGAATTTTTGTCAGCGGAATTCCCGAAGGACTGAGTGTGTTGCTCGTACCTCTCTTTATTCTGTTGCTGGAAGGTGGACTGTTGGGTCGACGTCTCCAGTGGTTTGGCGCGGTGACTCTCGCGCCGATTTTGGTCCTCGATGGAGCGTATGGCGCAATCTCAGGGGCGCTTGCTGGTATATTTGTATTGGCGCAAGTTATGTGGTCTTCGACAGAAAGATGGAGGGTCTTCGGACGGGGTGTATTTGTGGGGCTTTCGGCAGGAGCAGCCCTTGCGGGTCTTCATTGGGTGCTGAAATATACTCAACATCCCACAACAGAGGACTCCTTTCGGAATATTGGTGGGATAGGCGACTATTGGGCGCTTCAGCCACTAGAAGGTTCCGATTTGCTGTCTTGGTTTACGCCGCATCTGTTGTTGCCTCTGTCGATACCCGAGAGTCCCCATCGCCATATCGTGTATGTAGGACTCCTGTTGACTGCGTTTATTGTTGTGGCTGCGTGGTCCTCGGCGCGAGTTCGTCGAGACGCCCTTCTGGTTGGACTCTCTTTTGTGTTGGCATTGGGACCTGTATTGTATATCGGCGGAGTCGCGCAGTCCGCGGCCGTTTTGCCGGGTATTTGGATATGGGCCACTGGCGCGAGCAATTTGTACCGCCTGGGTGGTTTGGTCCCTTGTTTGGGCTTGGTGGTGGTGGCGTCCGGATTCGGCGCAACGCGTTGGCGTCGTTTTTCTGTGTTTGCTCTGCTTCTTGTCGGATGCGAATGGTGGTTGGGCGCACCTTTGGCGGTGTCGATACCCACCACTCCGGATCCCGCCGGTGTGGTGGAAGAGTATCTGCTGACCAATGAGGAGAAGGGGGCAGTGCTGGATTTGCCCTTTGACCGTGAAGGACGTAAGGACAGGGGGCCGCACCCACAAAGGACGTTTTATCTTCAATCTATTCACCAACGTCCTATCGCGAGTGCTCTCTATAACATTGCGCCAATGCATTTTCGCGTTCCGGTCGTGGGTGCACTAGACAAGGCCGTTTCGAGTGCATGGCGGCGGGAGCAGTCGACGGATGGTGGTGAGCCCGCGGAGCTCTCCGTGATTCCCCCCGCCCCTTACGGAGAGGATGCGGCTGATGCACGGTTGGCGTTGGTGCAGCGGGGCTTTCGATTTGTTACGCTGGACTTGGAGTTGGTGGTGCTGTCGCAACGGGCCGATGCATTGTTTTGGGCGAAGGCGTGGCTTGGCGAGCCGGTGGTGGTCTCTGAGGATGGCTTGCGTCACGTATGGCGGGTGGAGGGGGAAAAGTGATGCACAGGCGGCTCCTTTTCGCCATGTTGCTAGGGGGCGCGGTGTGTTGTTCCGGCACTCCGCCTTCGGCCGCAGCCATTCACGTTGGTCGGGTATTGGATTCGTCCCAAGATTCACCGTTGGTGCGTGGCGTGGCCTTGGGAGATGCGGGTGTCGGATCCCAGCGCCAAGCCGACGTTGCGAGAGCCATGGCTGCGGTGTGTGCGCAGTTGACGGATACACGAGGGCCCGGTTGCCATCTGGCCTTGTATTTGGGGGACAATTTCTACCCGGATGGAGTGGAGACCGAATCGGATTCGTTGTTTCAGTCGCATTTTGAACAGGTATACGGAGATTTGGCGTTGCCGTTTTGGGTGGTATTGGGGAACCATGACCATGGTTCGACAAGTCTCCAGCGAGGGCGTGGTGATGCGCAGGTCGCTTACGCTCGACATTCCGAAAAGTGGCAGATGCCCGCGCGGTATTATTCGTTTGATGCGGGACCTGTACGCTTTTTGGCTCTGGACACCACCTCTTTGATGTTGGGCTCGCTTTGGGGTGATGATGGACAGCGGGAGTGGCTGGCGAACATCTCCACGCGCGACGACGACGTTCCTGCTGTCATCGCATTTGGGCACCACCCGTATGTTTCGGCCGGCCGTCACGGCATGGCAGGAAACTTCGAAGGCGTGGGCTGGCTTCCGATTGTAGGTGGTCGCCGATTAAAAGACACCTTCGATGAGGTGCTTTGTGGCAAGGTGGACTTATATTTGAGTGGCCATGACCATAACTTACAGTCTCTTACGGCCCCCTGTGGTGTATCTCAGGTCGTTTCGGGCGCTGGCGCAAAGACGACGCCCTTGGTTCATCGCGACGCTCTGCCACTTCGATTCGCTTCTGATCGAGACGAAGGATTTGTCTGGTTTCAGGCGGATGAACAGGAGATATTGCTGCGGTTCTTTGACTATAAGGGGGGGGAGCTTTTTCGTGAGACGATACCGCTATCACCGCGTTCTCAATGAGATAATGGGTTTGCGCTCCATTTTGGCAACAGTTGGACCTTCGACCGTTCGAAGCGGGGTATAGTTGAAATTCGTCTGAAATAGGACTGGGTGATATGAAGATTGCGTTGGCTGCTACCGTTTCTTGGGGCGCGGTTGGGTGCTCGGCCCGATGTGTCGTTGAAACGGTATTTCCGGCGGGACGAAGATAGGGTGCCCAACCTACTTGCGACGAAGATTGGAGGTGGAGAGTGGCAACGGATGAATACGGAAACGAACTATCGAGTCCAGTATTGGCCGATGAGTTGTTGTTGGAGTTTGAAAATGGCGAAGCGCGCGTCCTGCTTGCTGGGATGGCGATGCCCGTGGGTTCGGAGTTTTACCTCCAGAGGGGTGGCGTTTGGTTTCGTGCCTGGGTCATTGAAGTACAGGACTCCGTGGTCCCCCAAATCCGGATTGTCGATCGGCGCTGGCCAGGCGCACCGGTCAACCTTCAAGTGCGGGACCTCTCCTTGATTTCCGCGAGTCGTCTCCCAAAAGGTGAATTCGAATAGCTGCCGTCATCGTTCGTCATCCACCGGAAGGGGCAAGCAGCTTTTGCGCCAATGCGTCTCCAACCCGCGCATGGCCTTCTGCACTCAAGTGGATTGGGTCTTGAAACAAAGATCGGTCGGGAATCCCGGTGGGGGAGCCATGCGACAACTCCTGAAAGGTGGCGAGGTAATCCACTTCCGTGTGTTGGGTCGCGAGGCTCTGAAACCACGTGGAGACCGCCTGCGGGGCGCGAAGTGCCAATCGGTCTTCGTCTTTCGCCTCTTGGAGGTATGAACGGGCTTTCACGGCATCGTGCGGTAGTGCGGCGATACCTTGCTTGTACTTCTCCGTAGCGCATCGAGTAGGTAGGCAGTCTTGGTCGGCTGGTGGAGCGTACAGGTCGGAGACAGGCTCAACGAGAATCACCTTCATCTGTGCGTTCGCCGCCATGAACAATATCGACTCTATGTTGGCGCGGAAGTGGCGGGTGGTGGCTTCATAGGCAAGGTCATTCAGGGGCGGGAACGCATCGACGTTTACGCCTCGCTGCCGAAACTGTCCGCGTGCGGGGCGCAGCAATCGTGAGAGCTGTGCATACATTTGCGATTGTTCAAGTATGGATTGGGTGTGAGCCAAGATTCCTGACGACATGGTCCCGTAGCGTGCTTGAAAACGCGCATTCCCGTAGTCATTGTGGCCGGCATAGAGGACCAATGTTGTTGGTCTGCCTTCGGCGGGCGTTCGTTGCACAAGTTCGCCGACGATGCGTCGTAGGTCATGGCTGTCGAGGCCAGGGTCGCCGAGGTTTACGACTGTCCGACCGCTGATTCGCGCCGCCACCGCGGGAAACTCGTTGGGGAACGACAGCCCAGGTGTGCCGCCATGCACGCTGCTTCCGCCCAATACGGCCACGTCGCCGGGCTTCGGGAGCGGGCGCCCGTCATAGAATTGCCACGTGTCTCCCGCGTCGTGTAGCCATGCTTCTCGGTCGACGAGGCCGCCGAACACTTGAATCGGAGGTGGCGGCGGACCGAGAGTATGCCGAAGGAGGCCTTCGAAACCGAGCAATACGAGAAGGGAGAAGGCGACAGCGGTGAGCTGCGGTCGTCGTGACATCACCTTTGCAGTCCTTGCGGTGGATTGACATTTGAGAGGGTATCCTGTTGGCCGTCGTCATACGTCTCCTGTCTCCTTTCGCACCGAGGACATCGTGTCGCATTCATCGTTGGGTTGGCGAGCTCCTCGGTTTCCATTTTGGCTCTTGGGTCTGTTTGCCGTCCATTGCGCCCAAGACGCCGCGAAGCGCCCAGGCACCGAGTCCTCTACCTCTACGCAGATAGACGATACGGGTACTTTCGTGGACACTGCGCAACCTGAAGAGGACGTTTCGGAGGTGGAGGCTTGGGTTGTGGTTGCCGACGAAGAGTGCCGCAGTCTCAATGCAAGCTGGGGCGATGCATATCGTTCCACAATCGACCAAGAGCTTCGTGTGTTGATTGAGCGACACGATTTGCTCGGCGATCCAACTCTCAAAGTCCAAGATGGGGTCTGCTATCGGCGGTCTCTTCCCGAAATCTCTGCGCCGGTCCCCCAGTTGGGGCGCGCCTTGTTTTTTAGTTTTGACTTGAGTGGTGACCGTGACGTAGCCTGTGCGACCTGCCATCATCCGTTGCTCGGCGGCGCAGATGGTTTGCACATCTCTGCAGGCGTTGGATTCGATCCTTCTGCGGTGGGTGCCGATCGCGTTCGCGGCGTTACAGATGTCACTCGTTTCGCATCGGCTCGAAATGCTCCAACCGTGTTTAACGTCGCCTTATGGGACAAGAGTTTGTTTTGGGATGGTCGTGTAGAGGTGGCGACACCGGAGCGCGGTCCGAATGGTCAAGGGAGTGTTGTTACTACACCGGTGGGTGATTTTGCAAAATCTAACTTGACTGCAGTTCAAGCGCGTTTTCCGATTGCAAATCCAGAAGAAATGGCAGGTAGTCTGTGGGGCCTACACGACTCGGCAGACGGAGTTTGGGCTGCGGTGGAGGAGCGCTTGCAACGGGAGGGGGCCTGGGTGGAGCGTTTCCTTGCGGTGTGCGACGCACCGCCGCCCAACCTTCCTGCGAGTTGGATAGCAGCCTGTTCCCTTGACCCTATGGAAGCAGAAGACCTTGTAACGATGGACCATATAACGTTTGCCATCGGCGAATACGAGCGAAGTATGGTTTTGGTGGAGAGCCCCTGGGCACGGTATGTGAAGGGCGATGTCGACGCGCTTAGTTCGGGTGCAAAGGAGGGCGCAGCTTTCTTTTTGAAGACCGTCTCCGAAGGTGGACAGAACTGTGTTGCTTGCCACAAGGGCGACTTTTTTACGGATGAACAGTTTCATGTGATTGCGGCGCCGCAAATTGGTCCGGGTTTGGGAGTCGACGGCGATATTGCGGGGTTTGATAGCGGGCGCGGAGCCGTCACTTCCGTGTCCACCGAAGCCTATTCGTTTCGAACGCCGACATTACTCAATGTCGCCCATACACCGCCGTATTTTCACTCAGGAGCGGTGGGTTCGCTTTCGCGTGTGATTCAACACTATCGCGGGGTGCAGCAAAGTATTGACGAGTATTTTGGCTTTACGGGCGAGCCCCATTTGTTTCCGCCTACCTTTTGTCGTACTGCGCAGTTTGCGGCGGTTCCGGATTGTGAGGCCTTGTATTCAGCGGCGTACACCAATGGTGGTGACTTGTCTGCTGGCTTGGACGTAGAGTTGGCGTCGATTCCCGATTTCAATGGCAGCGTGACGTTTCAGATGGAGGCGTTTCTTCGGGCATTGTCTGACACACGGTTGGATGACCCAACTGCGCTCGCGCCTTGGATTGAACCCGAATCGCCACTGGTCGTTTCTACGTCGAGCTACGAGTGGGACGAATGGTGCGATACGACCGTGGAGCGGTCCACTTCGGATGACCTACGCATCAAGGGCGTGCGGTGGGCTGTGTTGGGTTCCTTGCCGCCAGGTACAGATGTCAACACCGGTTTTCCATTCTTTGATGTGTTTGGTATAGAAGCGTGGACCATTCATGGACGCAACTTCTCGGCAGTGTCCGGCTTGTCGTTTGCCAATGCGAACGTGGCCGCTGGAGTATTGGCGGTCATGTCCGTCGAACAAAGGACGGCATTGTTGGAGGGTTTTGTTGCTTCGCGGGAAGCAGTAGCCAAGCAGCTTATCGCGGATTCTCGAGAAGAGGTTTTTGACGCGATGAACGTAGCGCGGAGTACGTCGACTGCCGTGGACGCGGACCGAATCGTGCGTGCGCTGCAGGATGCTGCGGGCCACGAAGCAGAAGTCGTGAATTCGCGGGCGCGTGTCTATGGCACGGTGTGGGCCGCGTTGCCGTCGTCGGAATTGGAGGAGCACCGACAGGTGATGCGTCGGTACTTGGGCGGAGATTTGACTGCATTGCCAGCGGAGGCCTATCAGCGAGGAGATGCGGATATTACGGTGCCAAGCGCAATCCGTGATGAGTTGGATGCGGCCGGAGTTGTGTTGGATGAGCTGTTTGCAGTCTACGCATTGTCCTACGGCTTGTGGACTTCGGGGCCTTCTTGTCGATTTCCGTATGTTCTGCGGCAGGATTTGGGGGGGCGTCGCTCTGCGTTCTACGGATTTGGACCTTGGGTGAACAATTGGGTGTTTGAGCTGAATACGGGGCTGAACAATCCCCTACCGGTGCAACAGGAGCTTGTGGCCTTGGCGGAGGACCTCGCGTTTTCGGCGGGTATCGACGATTTCCCGGCAATCCTCGACACTACGGTTGCGCGGTCTCGTGACTTTCATGCGGCCAGAGAACGTTACACCGCTGCATTGGAGGCGGTGAGTGTCGCGCAAGCTTCGGGCGCATCGACCGCAACGTTAGAGGACGCTGTGGAGCAGGCTGCGCGCGAGGCAGCGGAGGCGGAGGCCAACCTGTTGGTGTCGGAATTGGACTACTATTTGCGGATTTTTTGGGATGGTGCAGACATAGAAAAGGAGCGTCTGATGCAATATATTGCATGCATAGAGAGCCCCGAAGTTCAGGCCTTGCGCGGTGCGGGTGGTTTTGATGCAATTGGCGGTGGAAGTTGTTTGCCCTAACGGTTCAATGACGGCGGGCTACTTCGCTGCCAATCCTACAACGGCTGCAGCACCGGATGTTCGGCTTCGTTGTTCGCGCACAAACCGCATCCATTCGGTCGGGTGGAGGTCTCTCCCGCGAAGATGCTGAATATGACCCCGAAACTTGTGAATGGTGTGTTCCACACGGTCGAGCATTGCGTCGCTGTCGGCTCGCAGCACATTGAGTTCCGCCTGGAGCGCGTTTCGCACTGCTTGGTCCAGGGCGGCGACCTGTGTTGGGGTGGGCGATTCGCCGGGTTGTAGCTTGGGTGGCATCACCGGCCGACCGATGCGATAACGAAGTGCGGTGGGTGGGGGAATGTGGGGAAGAGGACCAACTCCCAGTCCGTATGGAATGGAAAGGTGGACGGGAAAGATGTGTGCACGAAACAGCTCGGGCAAGCGAAGCAACTCGGCAATCTTTCTGCCGTCATCCAATACAATGAGTGTATGGTGTGCTCCGCCATGTGCGATGGGTACGATAGGAACTTGGTTTTCGATGGCGACCTTCGCATAGCCTTGGCGGCCGTGGAAGTCGACGCTCCAACGTTGGGTGAAGGGGCGCCATGTGTCGAGGTCGCCTCCGGGGAGAACGAGCAAATCACGCTTGTGTTTGCGTAGAATAGTGTGGGCCATCGTTCTCGTGGCGCGTAGGATGCCGCGGCGAGCAAAGAAGCGGGCGGTGGCTTCGGTTGCGAAAATCATCTCGTGAGCGAGGCCGTGAAGGGGGCGCGTGAGGCCGTGGTGCCTGTACCAAGCCGCCATAAGTCCCCAAACGTCGGGTATGACGGTTCCGCCGCTATGATTGGAAATGAAGAGCGCGCCGGGTTCGGGAAGGTTCTGCCAGCCTTCGACGGTAGCGGGGTATAGTCCACTTTCGGGCGCAAACAGGGGCGCGAGGTGCCGAAGAGTGCGCGCAAGTGAGGGCATGTCGAGGTCTGCTGGATTGCTGCCCCAGTTGTTTTGCCCGTTTTCATCGCGAAATCGCAAGACGCGGCTGCGCGGTGTTTCGCTGGCGGCGGAGGATTCGGTTGACCGGGGCGACTGCATGTTGGCTCCGCCGTGTTCTCTCATGGTGAGAGAACATGTTCTCTTTGATGACGTTTGCAGTAGAACATGTTCTCGGTTCGTGCGCTACACAAGGCGCTGCACTTTTTCCCGATGAAGGGGTACACGGACCTGTCGGGCAGGATGGAATGCGAGGCGGTCTTGGGCGCAAATGTGCGGGTTCTATGGCTTGGGACTTGCTGCGGTGTTGTGGTTGTGCCGTATGGAGTGGAAATAGGAAGCCGGATATTCACTGGGACGCGCGGGATTCTGGCGGAGTCGCCTGTTCAATACCATGCGAATAGGACGGGATACTCGTTTGCCTTGCGCAAGTTCATATGGGCAAATACGGTCCCGCCAAACGGGGTATTATTTATGGTCAAGGGCGGGTACTCTTCTGCATTCTGTGCGCGGTCCAGAGTCCTCCGATGGGAGCGGCGAGTGCGAACCGTGCATCCGAAGCGAACACTTCAGTTGGCTTGTCGTTCCCCTTTCCATCGACCTACGTAGGCCAATTCGCTCGGGTCTTGGAGACACTGTATTAGCTTGGGTCGTTGTCGAACCACTGCTCTGCTGTGTCGATTGAAACGAGCGTGAGGCCGCGGGCCGGTGCCGTCAGACCTGCGGCTTTTCGGTGACGGCTAGACAACACCTGGGGCATGGTGTCGGGGTGTCGCATACCAATTCCGACTTCGGCCAGTGTACCGGCGATAATGCGCACCATCTTTCGCAAGAAACCCAGCCCAAATACGTCGACGACGATTTCGTCGCCGTGGTCTGTGACGAAAATGTCCGTGATGGTTCGAACGGGTGGCCGGCCGTCTGGCGGGCCTCCGCGAAATGACGAAAAGTCGTGGGTGCCGACGAGATAGCGCGCGGCGTGTTGCATCCGGCGCACATCGAGTGGGGGGCCGATTTGCCACACATCGAGAAGCTCGTCGGGGATGTCGGGCCGAGTCCCGAATGGTCGGAGATCTGCGGCGATGACGCGGTCGATGAGTTCCTCGGTGTTTCCCCCGGACATCCGATATCGGTAGTGTTTGCCCGCACTCAGCGCGCGCGCATGGATATTCCACGGCACACGCCGAACGGCGACATCAAATAGTCCATCGTTTCGTTCGAGTGCGGTTTCTTGAACCAGCGTTTCGACGATGGACTCCTGCTGGAAGACATCTTCCGTGAAGTAGCAGGTGGCATAATTTGCGAGCGCGTGAACGCCGCGGTCGGTGCGCGCAGCGAACGCGAGCCCGCGCACCTGCAGGCCGCCCGCAGCGGATTCCAACCGCCGACGGAGTGCAGAGGCGGCGGTCGGTTTGTCTGGTTGTGGTGCCAGCCCGTAAAACCGGGCGCCGTCATACCCAAATCGGATGAGGAACTGGACCCTTTCTTCCTTTCCCACGTCATCTCCGTTTTCTGCACGACATTTCGACGGCCATGCTTCCGAAATCGCTTTGCGAGGCGAGCTCGGTTTGTGTAGGTCTATGTATGCCAGCGGGGGGGGATGCGTGCAGAATTGTCATCAAACGTCTCGCGGAATCCCATCGCAGTATCAATGAGTTAGCTGAACATGTGTCCCAGGGTGCTTGGCTGGCGCGCCTGCTCACATGTATGTCATCGATGGTTTCTGGTCCGCTGCTATGCGAATGGCAGGGCGGATTGACTTTTCGACTGTGTTGGCCGCGGGCTTGATTCCGCAAGAAGTATCCGATGAAGCTCTGGTTCGTCTGGGCGTGTCGATGCGACAAGTGGCGCGCTTGCGGAGTGAGTCTCCCGTAGAGTCCGAGGCGCGCCCAATTCGCATCACGGATGCAGATTATCCCGCGTTCTTGCGTCCCGTTCCGTATGCACCGCCAGTGTTGTTTGTGCTTGGAAATGAAGCACTGCTTCATGGGGCGTGTGCTGCGATTGTCGGCGCGCGTCGATGCTCGGATGTAGCCCGTCGGTATGCAGGAGAGCTTTCCCACACGGTTGTTGCGGCTGGCGGTGTGGTCGTGAGCGGCGTCGCGTGGGGGATTGATGAAGCAGCGCATGAAAGCGCACAAGGTCGCACGATTGGTGTGTTGGGACAGGGGCTCGATGTTCCTATGGTTGGGTCATTGGCGGGAAGGGCCCGTGCCATCTTGCGCGCTGGTGGGCTTCTGGTTTCCGAGCTTCCACCGGGGCAGCAGCCTGAAAAGTGGACCTTCCCCCAACGGAATCGTGTCATTGCGGGACTGTCGCGGGCCGTGGTGGTTGTCGAGGCAGGAGTGCGGTCAGGGTCCCTTATCACCGCGCGGTGTGCACTTGACCTTGGCCGCGAGCTGTTCGTGGTTCCTGACCACCCTACGCAGGTACATGCCGCTGGAGGTATGGCGCTTCTGGAGTCGGGGATAGCACCGCTGTCGCGTCCGGGGCAGCTTGTCGAGGCAGTCGGGCTCACTACGGCGGAAGTTGCGCCTGCTACGGGAATTCTTGGACTTCTGCACGATGCACCCGACATCGCGACTCTCGCAGTCCGCACAGGGGAATCGGTGCGTGTCCTTGCGCAGCGGTTGTCGGCTTTGGAGTTGACCGGCCAGGTGCAACGGTTACCGGGCGGTCGCTTTTCTCGATCGGCGACGACAGTGCGCCCAGGTGGGTTTCATGAAAGCACTCTCTGCGCCTCCAGCGGTCCTCGAGCTTGACCGTGAAGCCAGCGCACTTCTCGATGTGTTGGTCGAGCTTGGTCATTTGGATGTTCGTCTGCTCGATCGCATCTCTGACCGGCTTCTCGACATCGATCCGCCGGGTGGCATCATTGGTGCTATCGACCTTCGGCGAGTGGTCTCGGAAGAGCTGTTCGATTCTTTGGAGGGCCTGGAAGACGAGCAGCGGCGGGTCATTGAAGATGAATGGGGATTCATTTTCCACTGACCCGCAGGCAGTTCCGAAAGCCAGGCATCACGGGGCGACGCATCGCTTACTTTTTCGTAGGCGATGCCTTCGTCGTGCTGCTTTTCCGAGTGGTCGTCGCCTTCGCTTTGGTGGTGGCCTTCGCTTTGGTGGCGGCCTTCGCTTTGGTGGTGGCCTTCGCTTTGGTGGCGGCCTTCGCCTTGGTGGTGGCCTTCGCCTTCGTGGCGGAGGCCGCAGGTGCTTCGGCATCTGTCGTGGGCGTAGCCTTGGACTTGGCAGTGCTCGTCGCCTTTTTCTTTGGCGCGGCTGTGTCCGGCGCGGCTTTAGCGTCTACAGGGGCAGCCTTTTTCGTCGAAGGTTTCTTCGCCGCCTTGCTCTTGGCTTGCGCGGTGTCAGCCGTCTTCCCTCGTGGCGTACGCTTTGGCGCGTTTTCCCTTGCACGAATCAGCTCTACGGCCACGCTGTGTTCGAGCAGCAAGGGGTCGGCCAAGGGGGGCAACGTGGCGTTGGTCTCACCATCGGTGACGTAGGGGCCGAAGCGGCCGCTCATCACGCGCAGGGTCCGCCCTGTGGTGGGGTCTACCCCCAATTCCTTCAGCGGCTCCGTCCCGCGTCGGCGGGCAGGCTTTGCAAACAGCTCCAGCGCCTGCTCCAGCGTGAATTCGAAGAGGTCCGCACCGGTAGGCAGGCTGCGGCTTCCTTTGCCCTCACACTTGATGTAGGGGCCATAGGGCCCATTCGCGGCCTCCACTGGCAGACCATTTTCGGGGTGCTCTCCCAGGGTTCGCGGGAGGGACAGCAGCTTGAGCGCCGTTTCGAGGTCGAGCGTGTCGGGACTCATGCCGCGAAGCAGTCCCGCGCGGGTCGGCTTGATGGTCTTGGTGCGACCGCGCGCGCCCGGAACCTCCTCGGCATCGCCAAGCTGCACGTACGGCCCATAGCGCCCCTTCATCAAGTACACGGGCTTGTCGGTGCTTGGGTCTTTGCCCAGTACTTTTGGTCCCGCTTTTCGCTCAAGGATGATGGTGAGAGCCTTTTCCAGCGTCAGTTCGTCGGGGGGAAGGTCGTCGGGAATGTCGGCGTTGGTCTCCCCCATATTGAGGAAGGGGCCATAGCGACCCACGCGGACGTCCACCGCTTCTCCATCTGCACTTCGACCAACAGGGATAGTGCATACCTCGCGGGGGTCAATCGTATCGGCTGCTTGCCCGAGTACTGTCTTGAGGCCCGTTGTTCCGCGATAAAAACGGTCCAAAAACTCGACGTATTGGTCGTTTCCGATGGCGATTTCATCCAGCCGGTCTTCCATCTTGGCCGTGAAGTCGTAGTCCACCAACTGCGTGAGGTGCCGCTCCATGAGGTTCGTCACGGCAAACGCTGTGAACGTGGGGATGAGCGCCGTCCCTTTCTTGAAAACATACCCGCGGCGCAAAATGGTATCGATGATGCTCGCATAGGTGGACGGGCGGCCGATACCCCGCGCTTCCAGTTCCTTGACCAGGGTGGCTTCGGTCAGCCGGGCCGGTGCTTTGGTCGTATGTCCCCGGGCTTCCAGTTGGTCGAGGCGGGTCACATCTCCCACCGCCAGGGGCGGCAGAATTTTTTCCTGGTCCGCAAGCTCGGCGTCTGGGTCATCCGAGTCCTCGACATACGCGCGTCGGTAGCCGGCGAAGTCAATCGTGCGACCGCGGGCCTGAAAGAGCGCGTCGTCCACCTCGATGCCGATGCGCATCGAGCGTCCGCGGGCATCGACCATCTGGCAAGCAACGGTGCGCTTCCAAATCAGCGTGTAGAGCTTGGCGTCGTCCTCCGCCAGCTCCGCCTGCGCTTTGTCCAGGTCACGAAACTTTTGCCCGGCGGGTCGAATGGCTTCGTGCGCTTCCTGGGCATTCCGCGTTTTTGTCGCGTAGGTCCGGGGTTGGTTGGGCAAGTACTTCTGGCCGTACTGGTCCTTGATGAGCGAACGTGCAGCCGCGACGGCCTCTCCCGACAATGTTGTCGAGTCGGTTCGCATGTAGGTAATCCAGCCGGTTTCGTACAAACGCTGCGCGGTTGCCATGGTCCGTCGCGCCGACCAACGCAGCTTCCGGTTGGCTTCCTGCTGGAGCGTGCTCGTCGTGAAGGGTGCTGCAGGGCGGTCGGTGTACGGTTTTTCTTCAACCTCCACCACGTTTCCAGGCAGGCCGGAAAGGCGTTTCACCAAGCGCGCAGCACTGCTTTCGTCGAGCACCAGTACTTCATGGTTGGCGTTCAGTTGTCCGTCTTCGCCAAAATCGCGCCCCGATGCGAGGCGGGTTCCCGCGACAGACCACAGCTCCGCGGTCAAGTTTCCTTTGGCCTGAGAGAACGCGCCCTCGGCATCCCACCACGACGCTGGCTTGAATTGCAGCCGACGGCGCTCGCGCTCGACAACCAAACGCACAGCCACCGACTGCACACGTCCTGCCGAAAGCTTTGGGCGCACCTTTTTCCACAACAACGGCGACACTTCGTAGCCATAGAGGCGGTCCACGACGCGGCGCGTCTCTTGTGCCCGCACGAGGTCGAGGTTTACGTCCCGTGGATTCTGCAGTGCGCGTTGAATGGCCGTACGCGTGATTTCGTTAAAAACGAGTCGCTGCACGGGAACTTTGGGCTTGAGCACTTCGTAGAGGTGCCAAGCGATGCTCTCTCCTTCGCGGTCTTCGTCTGTCGCGAGGTAGAGGCGGTCGGCCTGTTTCAGCGCGTCCTTGAGAAACTTGACCTGCGCACGTTTCTCCGGGGGCACGACATACAAAGGCTCAAAGCCCTCTTCGACGTTCACGCCAATTCGTGCCCACTTTTCTTGTTTTACTTCGGACGGAATCTGCTCGGCGTTTTCGGGGAGGTCACGAATATGACCGACCGATGCCTCTACGCGAAATCCCTCACCCAGATACTTTTCGATGGTGCGGGCCTTTGCAGGAGACTCGACGATGACAAGGGCATTTCCCATGGTTTCTCGCTGATTTCATTCGCGGAAGGGGCGGCTTGGCGGAGGAGGCCGTGTCCGATGACACTTGTTCACTTTCGCCAACAGATTCTATGGTTCTGGCAACCGACACAAGGGGCTTTGCAGGAAGCGGATCTCAATGCGGCCCCGACAGACTCGGGAAAACAGAATGCGATACGGGTGCTGCAACCGGGTACACCACTGCGGCGCCGCCTGCAAATCGGACCGCGCCGCAAACCGCCCTGGGAGGTCTGGTGGACAGCACGGTCAGCGCTTGGTTGGACTACCTTCGGGTTTCCCGGGGTGCGTCTCCGCACACGTTGCGCAACTACGGTGCCGACCTCCATAGTTTGTCGGGCTTTCTCGCTGCACGCGGCTCGTCGTTGGCCAAAGCCACGCGGCGAGAATTACGCGCGTGGCTTGCGAACCTCGGCAATGTGGACAAACGGCCTGCCCCGGCAAGCCTGGCGCGCCGCGTGGCGGCAATTCACAGTTTCTATCGCTGGTACTGCCTCTCAAAAGGGTTGTCGCCCAATCCTTCGGAAGGAATTCGAGGGCCCAAGGTCCCCCGTCGCGTGCCCGGCCTCCTCGAAGTACCCGAGGCCGCTGCTGTTGTCGAAAATCCTCCCCAAGAAGGGATTCTTGCCCTTCGGAACCGCGCTCTCCTCGAGCTGCTGTACGGTGCAGGACTCCGCGTATCGGAGGTGGTGGCTCTCGACATGGGCGATGTCAACTTGGCAGAGCAATTGGTCCGCGTGCGGCATGGCAAGGGTGACAAGGCGAGGGTCGTTCCCTTTGGTCCACCGGCAGCCGTGGCGCTTGATGCGCTGTTCCGAACCGCGGGATGGGCCTCTGCTTCCCGCCACGACCCTGTGTTCCGAAACCACAAGGGCGGTCGCCTATCTGACCGCTCCGCACGCCGTATTGTCGATGCTGCGGGTAACGAGAGCGGGGTCTCCCATATGCATCCGCACCGACTTCGCCATGCGTGTGCAACCCACATGCTTGCGGGCGGTGCGGATATTCGCGCGATTCAAGAACAGCTTGGTCATGAGTCCTTGGCGACCACCGAGCGCTATACGCACGTTGACCCCGCCCACCTCTTGCGTGTGTACCGGGGCGCGCACCCTCGCGCCCGTGCAATTCAGTCGCGACGGGAAGAGAGCGAATAGTGCTTCGAGTAGACCGCGCGGGGCGCTGTTCGCTACACTATTGTCGTGGTCACGATTGTATTCCGAGGGCATTCAAGTTGCGCGCGCGGTAAGATACGGTGTGTGTTCGTGACTCTGCGCAGGGTGTGGTCCGCTTATCCGAAGTTCCACACGGGAATTTGTTGCAGCCGTGTCTGTAGGGCGGATGCGAACAGCGGCAAATGCTTGCAATTCGGTGTCACGCTTGTAGGAATTGTCATCACCCTGTCGGAATGTTGGAGGAACGGTGTCTGAGAATGATGTTCCCGAGAAAGGCATTGCGCTCAATGGTTCGGAACAGGACGCTCTCATCCGTTTGTGGGAGACGGCCCAAGAGGGTGACCATTACGCCATGCTGGGTGTTCGCGATGATGCTGAGCGTGCGGACATTCAGCGCGCCTACCACACGCTCTCGCGGCAGTGGCACCCCGACCGATTTTTTCGCAAGGAGTTGGGGACATTTCGGGAAAAGCTCGATGCCGTCTTCATTGCCATCACAGATGCGTATCGCACGCTTTCCAATGACACGGCACGCCGCGCGTATGACATTGAACGGGAGAGTGACCCGCGCCGCCGGAGCCGCCGCCGGAGCCGTTCTTCCTCTTCGGCATCCAGCGCGCCGTCGGAAGCTGCGGAGGCGCTCGCGCGCGAAGATGCCGAGCGTGCGCGGAGCAGGCGCTCTAGCCTAGCAGAAGGGCGTGCTGCTGGCCGAGCCCGCCGAACCACGCGATTGGAGGACGGTGCCTCCGCGCCTCGACCCGAAGCGCCTGCGGCGGACGCTGCGCGTCCGGCGACCCTCAACAAAGCAATGGCAGAAATGCGCATGAAGATGCGCGGCCAGCTTCGCCGGGCGCGCGAGCTGTATGAAGAAGGAAAGGCGCAGCTCGAAGCTGGAAATCCTCTACGTGCATCGACGGCGCTCACGATGGCCACCAGCTTTGACCCCCGCAACGAAGAATACAAGGCCCTTGCCGCGCAAGCCCAGCGAGCGGCGCGAAAAATTCAAGCCAAGAACTTCGTGCAGCTCGCCGAGAGCGCAGAGGGCTTTGCAAATCTGCGTGAAGCCATCGCCAACTACCAGAAAGCGGTGGAATACGAGGTGGACGACGCGCGGCCTTATTATCGTCTGGGCATGCTCATCCGAAAAGTCGACGACAACTCCCGGGGTGCGCTCGACCTTTTCCGGATTGCTGTCACCAAGGATCCCCAAAACATTGAATACCGCATGGCTCTGGGAGAGCTCTACGCGGAGTTCGGCCTCAAGGTAAACGCACAAGGCCAGTTCAAGCGCATCCTAGAAATTGACCGCACGCACGACCGCGCGAAGGCAGCTCTGCGGGCCTTGTGACCCGAGAGCCGAGCAGAATACGGGTTGGCGCGGGTTGCGCGATTCTTTTCCTCCCGTTCCCGCGACGTGGCAGAGAACGGCCCCGTCGTTGTTGACGGCGCCCATGTTCTCGAAGCGGCTGTCTCGCATGCGGACCGATTTCTATGGGTCGGTATGTCGAGGTTGGAAGTCGGCGCTCGTGCTTGACGCGGGGGCTCTCGCGCCCACAGCGCACGGGTATTTTGCGGTTGGGCGACGCGCTCTGCGCGAGCCTGAAGCGCGAAACCGGTACCCGTTGGAACGGATACCGGTTTGGCCTTCACCGCTTGGTGGGGCGGGAAAGTGGGTCGCGCGGGACTCGAACCCGCGACCCTCGGCTTAAAAGGCCGGTGCTCTACCGACTGAGCTAGCAACCCACAACAGGGGTAACCGATTGACTTTTTGCCTGCAAGGCTTCCCAGGCGCATCCACGGACTTTGGTGCGTATGTGTGGTCGAAATCATAGTGTTTATCAATATTATCACACAATGAATGGCGATTCATTAATTGCCGTGGGGTGCTCTGCTGGCTGTTTTTCGGGGCGGTTGTTGGTCCCGTTTGCGATAGAGTCGCGGTGGTTCATCGGCCGATTTGCGCTTTGTGTCGCAGCACGCGAATGACGTTCCCCTCGCTCCCCTTTGTCATCGTGCACACGGCGTCCATGCCGTAGAACGGGTGTGGCTTCCGTGGGGTACCTATCCCTGGGCCGTATCCAAAGTGGTCTTCTCTGCGTGCTTTTCGTCTGTGGCATCGACATCCATCCGGTTGGCGACGCAAGCGCAGAAGGCGGGAGACATTTCGACGTGCCCCCGGAACGCGGGGCCCGCTTCGTGGCGAGTGTGTGTCAATCTGTGTAGGGCATTGAAGGGCTGTCGCGTTGTAGATGCCGCTGTTGTCAGCATTCTGGTGTTACCGGTGCGTGCGCCACGGTCTGCGCTCTACCACAAATCCACAAAAACTAACGCTTGGGCGCGTGCGGGAAGCGCGGGGTATGATTAAGAGGCTTTCGTGGTTGGGGGGCCGTGTCCTCTCAACGTTCCTGATGCGACCCGTTCGTCTAGGGGTCAGGACACCGGGTTTTCATCCCGGCAGCACGGGTTCGATTCCCGTACGGGTCGTCAGCCCCCAGGTAGCAATACCTGGGGGTTTTGCTTTTTCGAAGCCCCAGTGGGGGCGATACGCCGCGCAATCATGGATTTTCGTGGGCGCACATTCTCTCCCTTGCCGATTCCTGCAGGTGAGATAGAAGGGCGAAACCTCAAGACCCGTTCGTCTAGGGGTCAGGACACCGGGTTTTCATCCCGGCAGCACGGGTTCGATTCCCGTACGGGTCGTCAGCCCCCAGGTAGCAATACCTGGGGGTTTTGCGTTGTGGGTGTTTAGTCCCGCGGCGAAAGCGTAGCGCTATTGTCGGCGCGTCTGTCTGGTGTGTCCGTGCTTGGCCCCCACAGCGGCCACAAGAAGCCAACGGCGACGATTCCCGAGATGCTCATTGCCAATGCGATGCCCTCAAACAATCCGTCTAGCCCGCCAAAGTGCGCACCCAGGCTCGCGCAAATCCCCACCAGTACCGGCGCGCGCAGGAGCGTCAGCAGCGTGGCGGGCATTGGCCGGCCCATCGCGTTGAGGGTCGCGCTCGCGACGAACAGTGTGCCGAGCAGCAAATGGCCGATGGGGACGATGGTTAGGTAGCTTGCGAGCGGTTCGGTAACCGAGGGGTCGTCCGAAAACACATCGGCAATCGAGGTCGCTTGCAGTGCGAGGGTGCAGCAGGTGAGGAAGCCAAGGACCGTCGACGCACCGAGGCTCACGCGAACCGCCTCTTGGACCCGGCGATGAATACCGGCACCGTGGTTTTGCCCGACGAACGGCGAAAGGCCGGCACTAATCGCAATGAGCGGGATGATAGCGACGTTCTCGACGCGCCCACCCGCGCCCAATGCGGCAACCGCGCTTGGGCCCAAAGAAGCGGCGATATGGGTGACGAGGCCCATCGTCAGAGGTTGCGCGAGGTTGGTCAGCGTTGCGGGACCGCCAATGCGCAGAATCCGCCGCCAAGAGGTCAGCCAGCCGTGTCGATACGGTGGTGAGAGTTGCACGAGGCGCTCCCGCATCACGAGCACCCAAAGCGCAAACAGCAAGGTAAGGGCTCGCCCGAGCAGTGTCGCGATGGCGGCGCCGCGTAGGCCCAACGCGGGAATCGGGCCCCAGCCGAAAATGAGAATGGGGTCGAGCACCGCGTTCAGTACGGCCGATACCGTCATGACGACAGCGGGGGTCCGTGTGTCGCCCGTTGCGCGAATCGCAGCCATTCCCACCATCGGAATGACCAGTACGGCGGCGCCCAGGTACCAAACCTCCATGTAATCGCGAACCTGTGGCAAGAGTAGGTCGTCGGCACCCAAGAGGCGAAACAGCGGGTCGATGGTCGCCCAGCCCAGCGCGCTGACCATTGCCGCCATCCCACCCGCCAGCACGATGCCGTGGGTCGTCAGGCGCACGCCATCCCGTTTGTCCCCTTGCCCGATGCTGCGGGCGAGCACCGACGTCATGCCGGCCCCCACGCCCATCGCGACCGACCCGACTGCCATGACCACCGGAAACGTGAGGCTGATGGCGGCCAATGGCTGGGTGCCCAATAGGCTCACAAAGTAGGTGTCGACAAGGTTGAACGCCAGCACCGAAAACAGACCAAAGACCATCGGCCCCATCAATCCGAGGAGCTGCCGGTTGACAGGGCCGTGGGTCAAGCGCCGGGGAGAAATAGCGGCTCCAAGGGAAGGATTGGGGGCGGTCTCGTAGCCCGTTGGCGCACGAACAACCGTTTTTCGTTCGTGCAGATTTGGTGTGCGTCGACGTTGTGGACCCAAGTTCGCGCATGTTTTGAATGAATTTGCGGCTGGCGCAGTCGGCCTTCCGTCCATGAGGAGGTACCATGGAACAGCGAAAGAGTGGCCTGTTTGCGTTGGTTCCGGTTGCGGGTCTATTGGGCGTTGTGTCGCTGGGTTCGATGACGGTGCTCAATCCGTCTTACGACGCGGCGATTGCGAAGTGGGACACCCGCATTCGGTCTGCGTGGCACCAGGTTTGGCGCGGCGACGATGCTGGCTTGGCAGCCCGTCCGGCATCCACGATTCCGATGCGCGACCTCCACGGGCAACCCGTTCCGGACATGCAGCAGATGTTGGGCGACTTCGGTGCAAGCCGAAGCTGAGATTCCGCGGTGCGGTCAGGGGTCCGCGTGTCCGTCGGCGCGGGCCCCAACGGGTTGGCGGGACGGCTATCGACGGTATTCGGGATTCGAATGTTATGACCGTGGGTGCAGCAGCGGCGCAGTTGCAGCCCCGGAGCCTCGATGGACCAACCCCTTGTCACTCCTGTCCCGCACGGTGACGCCGACGTTTTGTTGGCTTTGACCGACGCCTTGTGTCGGATTCCCAGTTGGTGGCGCCCGAACAATCGCGTTGGTGGAGTGCCTGTCCACAACGAAATGGCCGTCGCCGAACGACTCGCACAGGAGCTTCGCAGCCTTCCTTGGTTGCAGGTACACATCGAAGAAGTCGCACCCGGGCGTCCCAATGTGCTGGCCTTCGACGGAGATCCTGCGGAAACGGAGCTCTTGGTCGTCGGTCACATCGACACCGTGCCCCCCAGTGGTGCCTGGACGGTGCCGGAGTTTTCGGTACGCGACGGTCGGTATTTTGCATTGGGTGCAGCCGACGCCAAGGCTGCGATTGCGGCAGCGTTGGATGCGGCCCGTCGCGTTGGTCCCACCAAAGGAGTGGGGTACTTGTTCTATTGCGATGAAGAATACGAGTTTATCGGGATGAAGCATTTTGTTGCCCATCATCCATCTATTCGTCCAGCAGCGACATTCTCCTTGTGTGGCGGCTCTGGCCAAATCATGGCCGGTTGCCGCGGACTGTTGGAAGTTGGTGTGTCCCTTCAAGGGCATGGTGGGCACGCAAGTCGTCCGCGTTCGGGGAGGAGTGCGACACGGGCACTTCATGTTGTGTTGGATGACTTGGCGAAGTGGGTAAATAAGCAAAACCAACCTTACAAGACCGTGCTCAACGTCGCGGCCCTCCATGCCGGCTCTATGACGGCGGAGTCGCGCTTTGGCGATGGTCCGCCGCAAACAGAAGCAATCCCCAATCGTATTCCAGACGGCGCGTGGGCTCTCCTGGAGCTGCGCACGGGGTCGCCGGCGATAACCGCGCAGGGCCTTCGGGAAGTCCTTGAATCTTCTCTTGCGCGGCACAATCAGGGAGAAGCGTTGGCAGTGCGTCTTGCCCGTTTTGATGTCCACCTTGACATGCACGGTTTTGCGTCGGAGGCGGAGGCGCTGCGGCCGCTCACGCAGCCCTTCGACCACCTACATTGCGGTGTCGTCGCAGACCCCGCGGAGACTGGCTATATCGACGTCGCGCTTATTTCTGGCAGGGACGGCTCCCCCGCCTTGTGTTTGGGGCCGCTCAAAGGACGTGCCCATGCGCCCGATGAGTGGGTGGACCTCTCCAGCCTGGCGGCCTATCGAAATGGTCTCGTGGATTTGATTGGGGCGCGTTCCGTGACGCGTCCGTTGGTGGATGGATGCGCGTAAGACCTCCATTGCCCACCATTCGCCAGGTCACGTCGATGGACGACCCCATTCGTGATGCATTGGTAGCGTTGTATATCCAAGTCTTCGCGGAGGCCCCGTATCGGGAGCGCCATTTGCCAGCGCAAGTTCTGGAATCAACATGGCAAAGATACATTCCTCATGGACTATTTGTTGCGACGCATGATGCGCTTCTGTTGGGTTTCAGTTGCGCAATGCGATTGAGCGAGCACCCCGATGCATCGATCGTTCGGTTTGTGGGGCGGCAGCCGGACTTCGGTGGTGAGGCGTCGAAAACGGTGTATATGGCGGAATTGGCGGTGGCTCCGGGCGCACGGGGTACCGGACTGGGCGACCGCTTGGTGGATGCACGGTTGCAGTGGGCGCGCAGCCGCGGGCTGTCATGGTTTGTGATGCGCACGGACCCGCATCGCTCCTCGTCGGCGGCTCTCTATATACGACGTGGTGGTCGACCCCTTTCGTCACTGCAGCTTCTTGAGGGAGGCACTGCGAGCCCGACGCGGCGTTTTTTCTGGGGGGAAATTTGAAGACTCACTTGGGTTCGCGTGAGATTTTTCCGATATAGTGGTGGCCGTTGCGAACAGAGAGGCTCTTTCGTGCAGTCCTTGCCCTTCGGTACTCCATCCCCTCATTTGTCGTCGATGGAAGCGGCATTGGTGATTCCCGTGTGGGGTGCAGCCGTCGGAGTTTTGGCGTGGTCGTTTGTAAACCCGCCCTCGGTTGGGGTGTGGGTGGTTGTGGGGCTGTTGTTTGCGCTCGGCGGCGTTTTGGTCGGTCGCGCGACGGTGCGTCAACCCACCAAGCCGCTTTCTTCGCTCGCATTGGAGCCCCATGATGCGCAAGAGCGAGTGCTACGGGAGATTATAGACAACATCCCTCATCGTGTGTTCTGGAAAGACCGTTCGCTGAATTATCTCGGCTGCAACCGTGCTTTCGCGCAGGACGCAGGCCTAGCGTCCGCAGAGTTGATTGTCGGCTTGAGTGACTACGACATGGTGTGGTCGAAGGAACAGTCGGACTTTTTTCGCGAGTACGATCGGGCGGTGATGGACAAAGGGGAGGCCATCCTCAACATCGAAGAGCCAATTCTTCGTGCCGACGGCCTAGAAGGACACCTGCTGACAAGCAAAGTGCCGCTTCACGATGCGTCTGGTGAAGTGGTCGGTATGCTCGGGATGTACGTCGACATTACCGAACGAAAGCGCATGGAAGAAGACCTTCGCGCGGCACAGGCTGCGGCGGAACAAGCGAGCCATGCGAAGTCTGTGTTTCTCGCCAACACCAGCCACGAGGTTCGCACACCCCTACATGGCATTATCGGCATGGTGGATTTGGTGCTCGACGAGCCTCTTTCCGAAGAAGGTCGTTCGCGATTGGTGGTCGCGCGGAACTCCGCCAAATCGTTGTTGGGCATTATCAACGATGTGTTTGACCTCACGCGCCTGCAAGCGGAGCGTTTGGCCCTTGACGTCGAAGATTTCGACCTGTCGAGCATGTTGGTAGAACTGTACCACACGCTGCGTCCCCAAGCGGAAGCTCGTGGCTTGATGTACAGCGTGGTGGTGGAAGGCGAGGTGCCGAAATTCTTCGCGTCCGACCATATCCGGCTTCGGCAGAGCATTACCAACCTCGTCGGCAACGCAATCAAGTTCACGGAGACGGGTTCCGTGACGCTGCGGGTGCAGGTCACGACCAATGATGCCCAGCCTGCGCTCGTATTTTCCGTCGAGGATACGGGCATCGGTATCCCCCCGGAAGCCCTGCCAACGCTTTTTGAGGCGTTTTCCCAAGCGCACGGCGTTCAAAGCATCCGCGCAGGCGGCGCGGGCTTGGGTCTGGCAATCAGCCGCCGCTTGGTCACGATGCTGGGCGGCTCCTTGACGGTAGAAAGCATCGTCGGTCGTGGTACTATTTTTAGGATTATTTTGCCATTGCCGACAACATGGGAGAGCCACGCAAAGATAGACCACCTCTCACTTGACATACGAAAGGTCGAGTGGGCACAGGACGAGTTGCCACCATTGGATGCGCGTGTTTTGCTTGTCGAGGACAACCCCGTCAATCAGTTGGTCGGCGAATCAATGTTGCGCGCACTGGGTATAGAGGTGGTGGTTGTTTCGGATGGCGTAGAGGGCCTGGAGCGACTGTCGACCGACAGCAACTTCGACATCGTGCTCACGGATGTCCATATGCCGCGTATGGATGGTCTCGAAATGACGCGCGTGCTTCGCTCCCAAGGTTGGCGACGACCGATTGTCGCGATGTCTGCGAGTGTTCTGCGGGACGAGGTGGCATCGTGTATCGAGGCGGGTTGCAATATTCACTTGCCAAAACCAGTTGAACGTGCTGTGTTACATGACGCTCTCTCCGTATTGCTCCGCGGAGCGGATATCGACACCGCGCCGGCCGGGTGAGTGTGGTCGCGTCTTCTTTCGGACGCATTCGGAAAGCGATTGGCGGCTAGTCGGGTGGAATGCACTGCTTCGTCTGTGGGACGCAGCGGAGGCGCAGCGACCATTCGTCGCTTTATGACGCGCAGTGTGGTCTTGGTTCTTTCGGGACATTGGGGTCCATTTGTCAATTGGTTGGCGTGCGTGTCGCCCGCTTCCAGGGCAAGCATTAGAAAATCGGGAGGCCGCTGCTTCCGGTTATCGTTTGCCCCTTGTCTTTGTAGGATTGGATTGTGTTTATTGTTGGTTCCGACAAATGGGCAACGTGAAGTCGTGGCTGGAGTGTGTTCGTGAAAGCGTGTCAATATGGGCACTCGCGGCATTTCTTGTGTATGGTGTTGCTTCGCTGTTGGTGGGCGAAGTGTTTCCATTCTCCCAATATCGAATGTATGCAATCTCCGAATACCCGCGAGGCACCGCCCTCGTTTTTTTGGCCGACGGTGAGCCAATTCCGCGAATCGATGATTTTGTCGCGATTGACGGAATTTCGCCGGAGCAGCTGGTGTATCCTGATTCGATTCAATCCTCGCAGGAGTACCTGCTCGACAGCGTTCGCCACGCGGTGACGGTTCGTTCGTCTGCATTGCCCCCTTCGTCACCTTCTGTGCGCCTGCAGATTGGCTATTCAATCGCGGAGTCGACGCCCGATGGATTTCGGATTCTGTCGCCGTTTGAACCACTTGCGGAGGGGCGGGCGTGGTTGACCGATTGAAGCGAATTGCATTGTGGCGTTGGGCATTGCTTTGGGTGCTCGCTTGGGCTTGGTTCCTCGCGACAGCCGGTGTTATGGGCGACCGCATCGTTCACCGTGTTGGACCGCTCGCGTGGTTCGATGGTTCCGTTTTGTTGGCACCGTCGATTTGGCTTGTTTTGGGACTTTTGTATTGGTTATCGGTGGTTGCGTTTGTGCTGGGTCGGTGGGAGCGTTTGACGGGGGCCTGGATATTTGTATGGTTGGGGGGCATGGGCTTGTTGGAGATGGGCGTGCGAACGGACAGTATGCCTCCATTGGTCAACTTGATGGGTGCAAATCTGGTCTTGGCATGGCTCATTGGGAGCAATGTTCCTGCTTCGAGGGAGGTCCAAGAGCGGCGCGGTCAAGACCTCATGTGTGGGGTTTTCGGTGCAATGCTGACGTTGGCTGGAATCAGCAAGCTCCGACATGCCGGCTGGAACTGGTTTGATGGAAATGTGCATGCATTGTTTATTTGGGAGCGCGCGCAGCCGTTGGTGGCGCCTCCGTTTATGTTGGAACTTCGTATGTGGCTTGCACAGCATCCTTTCTGGGCGGGAATCGGCGCGACTTATGCCGTATTGGTCGAGTGTCTTGGTGGCTTGTTCGTGGTGGAGCGTTTTCGAAAGCCGTTCGCAATCGCGGTCATGTTGATGTTTTTTTCGATGAACCTGAGCCTCGGATTGGGGGAGCAAGGGTGGGTGGCCGTGCCCCTTGCGCTCGCGTGGAGTCGGCCTCGACCGTCGTAGGCGGCCCGTCCCAGAGGGCGCGGTTGTTAGCAGAGAGGGGCGAGATGAAATTGGGCGCATTTCGCTCGAAATCCGGGACTTTTGTGCTGAAAATGGTCCAATTGAGGCTGAAATGGCGGCGAATATCCTTGAAACGGTGGGAATAGGCCACGAGAGGATGCTGTTCTGTTGCCATGAACCGGTGCGGGGCGGTGCGACCGAATGCGGTCTCCATGGGCTGTGCGCGTCTGGCCTCCTCGTCGACGCGCGCCACCTTGACGCCAATGCCTCCGATTGCTTGGGTTGCTTGGGCGTGACGCGGGGGCGAAGCCTGCTTCTCGGCGCTTCGTGTGCGCTGTGTGCACCTTCGTCTCGGAATGGAGGGGGGGGCTCGCGGCCCGCAACCGCGTGGGCGGGATTGCCCAATCTGGTGGACAGCGTGGCGCGTGTCGTGGAACCCGTCGCGATTTGGCGGAGATAGGCTTGCCAAGGCCCGAAACGGGACTAATCGCGGGTATGTCTTCGGCTCTTCCATCTTTGTTTTCGGTTCCGCTTCCGCCTGTCTCCCCGGACGACGAGCCCTTTTTGCGTTCACCTGTTCACCCGGATGGAGGATTTCACAATCCGTGGTCTGGTTATGTACAGCGTGGCCCCGCCGACGTTTTCAAGTGGAAAGCCACGCAAACGAACCCCTTTCGCGCAGAAAAGCAGAAGCGAGCGCCCCAACTTCCGGCGGTAGCGCATGGGGAATCGGCGTGGGACTCCATTCACAGCGACGCCAAGGTGCAGTGGCTCGGACATGCCTCGGTCTTGGTTTCGTTGGATGGGGTCAACGTCTTGATTGACCCCGTCTTCGGTGCGGCCGGTCCGGGTGTTCGCCGGCATGTACCGCCGCCCCGTCCGCCCGCCTCCCTTCCTCCGATTGATGTTATCGTCGTGACACACGGTCATTACGACCACCTCGACCGGAACAGCATCGACGCCGTGTGTCGCCGTTTTCCCGAAGTGGTGGTCTTCGTGCCGCGTGGCCAAAAGAAGAGCCTACCCTCCTCGGCAAAGAACGTGGTGGAGGGGCTTTGGTGGGAGGGCATTTCGGTACGCGGCCTTGAATGTATTCTCACGCCGGCCCAACATTGGCATTTGCGTCGTCCGTGGGACCGCAACCGTGCATTGTGGGCGGGTGTAATGTTGCGTTCGTCGCCCAATCCAAGCGGGGAGCGTGTCTCTGTCTACCACACAGGGGATACCGGTTGGTTTGATGGTTTTCGGGCCATTCGTGCTGTATTGGGTGCGCCTGATATTGCGGTCCTGCCTCTTGGAGCCTATGAGCCTCGCTGGTTTATGGGGCCCCAACACATGCCGCCTGAAGACTCCGTGCGTGCGTTTTGTGACCTACAAGCCCGCGCTTGTGTGGGGATGCATTGGGGCACCTTTGACTTGTCCGATGAGCCAATGGACCACGGCCCGTTTACCCTGTTGGCTCCAGCAATTGCGGAAGCAGGTATCGACCCCAACGCGTTCTTTGTGCTGGCTCACGGCGGGCTGGTCTGCGCGCGTTCCCTCGAAAGCGTAGGCCGCGTGGACTTCCATGCCGCACAAGGCGCTCAAAGCGCCGGGGGGCACTCGGCGGCGACATCGTAGGTCACCACAACCTCCGTGCCGGGCGGGCGTGTGGAAAACGTGACGGCGTGACGTTCTTCTGCCCATGTCCAGTCTGTGTTGGGTACACCGTCGACCACGACCTGCGCGGTGCCGTCCAATGGCTCTCCTTGGAGCGGGAATGACCAAGCCAACGTAACGCTCGCTTGTGCAATGTCCGCCACGGCATCGGCCCAGTCGGCGGTGCAAATGTCGAGTCGCGCGCCGCCCGTTGCCGCGATGATGTCGCGATAGCCAGCATCACCTTCGTTGCATCCGCTGGCGTCGACCACCCCGGAAACCCGCAGTCCGGGTCCACCAGCGGCGTGTACTTGTAATGCCGTCCACCAAAACTCCCAGCTCCACGCGGCAGCTTGTTCGCCGCTGCGCTCGGGTTCGTCACTGACGACGACGACGTGAAGGCCTGCTTCCTCCCGCCGAAAGCCTGTATTGCAAGAGGCATCGGCGGCGTGGTCCAACGCTGCGGTGGCCATCTTGAGCAAGGCTTCGTCGTCTTCGATGTCTCGGTCTTCACCGTATTGAACGGCTGCAGCGAACCGATTGAATAGGTCGGTGGTGCTGGCGTCGTAGGGGCCGTCGAGAAAGCAGGCATCATCGGTAGTCACAACGCCGAGATGCCAGTTGGAGGTGATTGCTTCGAGTTGGAGGATGAAGTCGGAAAAGTTGGCCGCGAGGGACGCTTGGTCGTCGTCCATCGAGCAGGATTGGTCCACGGCCAGCACAATGTCGAGCGGTGGGTCTTCGTCGACCGTGAACACTTCCCGCGCGGACGAGGGTGTTTCGCCGGTTCCTTGCTGTGTGCCGGTTCGGTCGCCAAAGGGGTCGTTGGACGCGGCGCTCAGGGTGCTTTGGACCGTGGCTGCGGTGTTGGCCGTATACGCCACCCGAATGGTCGTCGACTCGCCGGGTTCGAGCGGGAGGGGCAACGACGGCACGTCCTGAAGCGAAAGGTCTGCGTCCCCCGCCAATGTCAGCGCATCCAACACCAACGTAGCGGCGCCAACATTTCGCAGGCGGACGGATTGGGCGTCGCTGCACCCGAGCGGCAGCGTGCCGAAGTCGATGGCTTCGGGGGACACTTCGAGGGAGGGCACGAGGCCCTCACCGTTTAGATTGACGGCCAACGATGGTTCTTCAGGGTCGCTGCTGCGCACCCACACGAGCCCCGTCTCTATTCCCGGAAACAGCGGCTCGTAGGCAATTTCGACGGAAAACGACTCCAATGGTTCGAGGAACTCCGGCCATGTGGGCGTGAGGACGCGAAAGGATGACCGCTCGCCGGCTGTAGGCTCGACGTCGATGCCGTCGATAGCGAGGGTCGTGCCACCGATACTCGTGACGGTAAACGTTCGCACATCGGTGTCACCTGCAATGGTGGGCAAGAACGATAGCGAACGCGGTGTGACGTCAATGCGTGGACCGGCTTCGACGATGAGGTCTTTGTCGGGCGTGAACGAATAGTCCGAACATGCCGTCGTCATCACGCCAAGCAAGCTGATTCGAAGGTACCTTTGCATTTAGAACACCCTCCGAACGGTCCCGGAAACATCGAGACGTGCCAGCGACGTCGTGCCAATCAGCGCGCTCTCGGCTTGGCTTGTGGCCCAGCCTATTTGGGGAGCAAACGCGAGTGTTTCCCGTTGCAATGCTACGCCCACTGCAACGCGTACGGTGGCCGTTTGGGACGGACTTCGAAGGGAAAGTGGTGCGTGCTGGCCTATTGTCGTGGTGGTGTGAATGCTTGTGGGGGACCACCCCGCCGAGACATCCAGCTCGGGAGAAGCGTGGCGGTCGCCGGGAAATGCGCGCAGCACGATGCCAGCCGTCATGGGCACCTGCAGAACGTTGACCGTTGTAGTCCAAGCAAGGTCCAACGACGCGTCGCTTCCTGTGCGCGTATCGGCCATTCGCTCGACGCCAAGGGCTGCGTACGCTGCGAGGCGCTGGGACCAGAAAGGGAAGACCGCGCCGCCGAGAACGGCGACTCCGCCGGCATTGCCCAACGCGGGGTTCGCGAAGCCCAAGGTTGCGCGCGCACCCGCCCAGGCCGCGAGGGTCGCAGGGGCCGCCGGTTCGGCAGCCGGCTGCGCAGACGGCAAGTCCATCGGTTGCGGCGATGCTTCGTCGTCGGTTGGAGGCGCGGTGGTGTCCCCATCCTCGTCGTCGCTGGCCCACACGGCGGTGGAGGTCCACAGCCAAAGAAGTGCGAAGGTTGCGCGCATCAAAAGTTGGTCCAGTCGACAGAAACGCTGGCGCTGTCGCTGTTTGTTTGTCCACCCACGACGAACATGACGGCCGATTCCGTGGCGGAACCAGGGAGCCAACGGTCCACGGACATGGACGTGCCGAGGCTGTTCCACGCGCCGATGTTGGGAATCGAGGCCGCGTCGAGGCGGGACGAAGCGCCGGTGGCGGAAGGCCTGTCTTGCTGGCCACCAAATGCATACAAAAAGTTGCTCGCCGACACGCCCGCGAAACCTGCGCGCGCGGGCGTAAGGTCGCGTTGGGTGTTCATGTCGACCAGCGCGCCGTACTCGTCGACATATGCTGTGTCGACCGTGCCGACGGCCCCGGTGCGTGTGGCGCCTCCTGCGAAGACCACCCAGCTTTCGCCCTCTTCAACGACCGTGTGCATGCGGCTATCGATGGTCATTCCGGCGCAGCGTTGGCGCGCGCGGCTGAGGGACACACCGGCGTCTTCCCATGTGCCGACTGCTTGGGAGTCGGGGGTTTCGACCAGCACCGTGAGTCGCTCAATCGACGACAACACCGTGTCGCTCGCGTCGCTGCCGCCTGCGACATAGAGGTGGATGGCCTCGGGATCTGGATGGGGGTCGGGGGCCTGGGCCAAGCATGCGCCTTTTCGTGGCGTGCCGAGGGTTGCTACCTCCGCCCACGCACCAAGGGCACCCTCGGCCAAGGGGCGCAGGCTTGGGTCGGTGGGCAAGCCATCGTCGAGAAGCAGCGGCTCTTCGGTGTCCGCAATCCACTCCTCGGTTCCCGTGATTCCGGCGGCGGCGGGGGTTCGATACACGCGATAGCCCGAGGCACCGGCCACTTCTGTCCATGTCAAGGTGACGGCCCACCCGTCGCCATCCGGCAGCGTGACGGGCAATGGGTCGGCGGCGAGGGTCTCGCCGCTCGGATTGTTGGGGTCGTCGGGCGGAAACCGTGCGCTGACACGCCATGTCCACGTACCGGCCGACAATCCGTCGGTCGTGGATGCGAGGGAGACGTCCTCGAACCACGGGACATCGAGGGGGTCAAGAATACGTGCGCGCCACGTTGTGTCCACGGTGGTTGCGCCGTCGCTTCCGCCAATCAGGTACACAAAGGGTGGCACGACAGCGACGCTTGCGAGCGTGCGTGCCGACGGAAGTGCGCGGGGAAGGGTCCACCAGTCGCCCAGGTCGCCGTAGACGCCCACCGGTGCGACCTCAATGGTGCTCTTTGCGCTGCTCTCATCGCCATCATCGCCGCCAATCGCGTACAACCATCGCCGCACGCTCGTCGTTCGCCCGGCTGCGGCTGCGGGTGCGCGTCGTGCTTCGACGAGGTCCGGGCCTTCTTGCCATGGGAACAAGTTTTGGGCTGGATTGGTGATCGTGAGTGCAGAATACTTGACTTGGGTTCCGTCTTCGTTGGTGACCGTCGCGACACATACCGCTTGGTTGATTCCGGTGGGCGTGACCTGCAGCTCAATCCTCGAACGCGTCGAGGTGACGACTGTTGGCGTCAAGACTTGTTCGGATGCTCCGTCGCGACAAGTAAGCGACACGGTGGGCGCACGGAAGTTTGCGCCTTGCACGAGGACGGTCGGCGAGCCGCTGTTTTCGATGGTCCCCGGTCGGAGCGCGTCGACGCGCGGTGGTGGGTCGGCGACCACCTTGATGGCGGGGGAGAGACGCCCGGCGGTGCCGTCGGGATTGACCACCAATAGGTCGTATTCACCCTGTTCGAGTCCCCATGGAACGACGCCCGACATCGCCGTCTCCGACGCCCGATAGACGCCGCGCAATCGTTGGGCGTCCCCACCGCCGTCTGCGCGGACCAACCATGCGCGGGAACCTTCTTGGATGCCCGTTTGGTCGATAGACAGTGGGTTTTCGGTCAAAATATCGACGGGGGTGTCGTCGTAGGCCCACGCGAAGGCGGGCTCCACCCGGTCGAGGGGAATGTCGAGCGTGTCGATAACGGTGAGGGAGGCGCCGGGCGTGCCAGGGCAAGCGTCGCCTTGGTCGACGGCGAGAGTGTAGACGCCCGCGGGCAAGTCGGCGGGCACGGTGAAGGCGAGGAGGTCGGGCGTAGAATCGGACCAAGTCCACGAAAACGGGTAGTCGACGCCGTCTGCATCGGAGAGCGTGGCGCGGGTGATGTCCTGAAAGACGTCGGAGAGGCGCGCTTGCCCTTGAATGGGCACGCCGGCTGGAACGACCGGTGGGTCAACCGCGAAGACCACAGGCGCAGAACGAACAGTGAGCGCGTCGGGCATGATAGCGCGACAGCCCCCCGGAGATACGACTGCGAGGTCGTATTGCCCCACGGGTAGTTCGTTTTCGGGAATCTCGACGCGGAGTGTCCAGGGGTCGATGGCCGTCGCATCGCCGAGCAGCACGTCGTCGGCCCACACCTCGCTCCCGTCCACGAAGTCCGCACCCGTTATTTCGAGGGTTCCGCCGGTCACACATTGTTGGTCGGGCGTCGCCGCGGAGACCGTAGGCGGCGGCAGCACCTGCAACGATATGGGAAGGGACAAGCCGCACTCTGCGGACGAAGCATCTTCGACGGACACCGAAACGACGCCCTCGGCAAACGACGCAGCAGGCACATCGACCACAACCGCGGTGCATTCTTGGAGTCCGTCGAAAGGTTCGACCGCGGCGCAGCCGATGGCGGAATGGGGGGTCCAGGCCTCGTCTCCCAGCCAGACGGTGGGAAGGACGCCATCGAGGCCCAAGAGCTGCGTGCCTGTGATGGTGAGGGAGACGGTGTCGCTGCCGGGACAGAATGCGTCGGGCGCGATGCTCTCGAGCTGGGGTGCATCGACGACGCGGAGAACATCGGGCAAACGGGCGTCTGCGCCCAATCCGTTGTCTACCACAAGGTCGTGTCCGCCCGGTGCCAATGCGAGGCCACGGTCAACGGAGACCGTCATCCAGTCATCACTCTTGATGGTGATGCGTTCTTGGGGCACGGCGCGCAATTCATCGCCTTGTACGAACAGCACGCGGGGGGTGTGGACGCGGGGGTTCGTCTCGAGTGCGCCGGTCAAGACAGGGCTGAAGTGCTGGCCCCGAATGTCGAGTTCCTGCGGTGTGTCGGAATTGGCGCAGGTCAACCACGGGCCGGCGTCCGATATAGTGGGCACGGGAGGCGGCGCGGAACATGCCGTCAGCAAAGCGACCAGAAGTACAACGCGCATGGGCCTCCTCTCGCAACCGGGACGACGGGTATTGTATGCCGTAGGCGAGATGGCATCCTCGCAGCGAATTACAACACGCCGTTTTTCGAAATCACAGTGGCATTGACGACAGCTTTTCTGTGTTTATCCGCGGCTTGTCAAGGGCTGGTCATGGCCGGGTGGGCCCGCCGGGCAAGCTCCTCGTGCGTGGCGCGGGTAGGGGGGGAGCCACGGTCTTCGGGGCGCTCGTGGACGGGGGCGCGAAGGCGCTGGCAGACGCGGCGAATGCCTGTTCGCCAACCCGCGAGGGTCCACGGGCCGTAGAGTGTGTGGCCGCCTTCGTAGCCTTGGGTGTCGTACTCGGGCCGTGTGGTGATGTAGCCCGAATACGCGTTCGCGTAGCCGCACAGCACGACATGCTCGACCAACGGAAGTGACGCTTGCACCGTCTCTACCAAGAGGCGTCCGGCATGTACCGAAGGCTCTCCCGAGACGGCGACGATGGCCAAGGAGCCCAGCCGCAACACTTGGACGGGCTGGCGATTGGGAACCCACGGCTCGTCGCCCAGCCCATTTGCGGCGTACAGGCGGTCGACGGTGGCGACGACGGGGTCCAGCCACGGAAACGGCGGGGGATTGAGCGGAAGCACGCCAAAAACGCGCCCTGCGGTCCCGCGGCCGACCTCGCAGAATGGCAGCTTGGCGCCCTGCCCGTGCGTGCCGCGCCAGGCGGCCTGTGGGCCCGCGAGACGCGTTGCGAGACCACGGAAGGGTAACAGAGGCCCCGGCCCCTCGCGGGTGCCCTGTAAGAACGACAGGCCCATCAATCCGTGGGCGGTGTTGCGCGGGCGACCGTCCGCGAAGTTGGCGTCGACCCCCATGCCGTCGAAGTCGAGATACAGCAGCGAAGCGTCGAGGGGGCCGGAGAGGGTGCTTCCCGGCTGTTGCAGGCTGTCGCGCACGACTTCGGCTTGTACGCCGCCGTTCCATGCTGCGTTGCTGGGGTCGTCGGCAAGGTGCCCCACGACGAGTCCACGGTCACGGTCGTAGCGGCTGTTGGGCGTGATGTCTCCGGCGCCGCCTTGAAAAAAGAACGCCACAAACGACGGTGCGCCCCATTGGTCGCGGGCCGTGGCTTCGAGGTCCAGGGCCGCTATGCCCTTGTTGTCGGGGTGTACGAGGTGTTGGTCGGAGTGTACCGAGGTGCCGTGGACGCCGTAGAAGTCGAGCGCCGCCAGGGGCGTCCCGTCTGTGTGGCGCACGAACACGGTGGAAGTGTCGCGGCACACTGGCGGCTGGCGGGTCTTGTTTCGTGAATAGGCTTCGAGCGCGCGATTGAAGGCGACGGGGGTATCTTCGGGGAGTCGCCCACGATGTACGGAGAACGTGGCTGGCGCGCGGCGGTCCCATGCTTCGACCATCGCGTCGACGGTGGTAGCGACGATGGATTCGGCGAGTCCTGCATGGTGGCCGCCCGTGACGAGCGTATAAAAGACCTCGTGGAGGTAGCCGCCGGGACCGGCGTGGGTGTGGTTGGCACCGAGCAAGAGGTCGTCGTCGGTGAGGCCAGCATCGGGGCGTAGTGCGCGAAAACGCTCCAGCACGGTGGCTCTTGCGGCATAGCTGGCCATCGCGAGCTCGTGGTGGACCAGAGCGAGCGTTCGCCGGTGGGTGGTGTCATAGACGACCAAGACCCGCACCTGGAGCGGTGTGTGAACGGTTGCGCACAACGCGGTGGGAACGCCCCATCCCAGCATGTCCAAGCGCGGGTCGGGGGAAGGGAGGGCGCGGCGTGCGGCGCCAGCCAGCCAGGGAACCACGGATACTCCTCTTTCGGGGAACGGGCTCGCCTATCCTTTGGGCGCCTGTTGGGAACGCCCTTCCGCGCATGTTTGCGCTCCTCAAAGGGGGACGACTTCCGACGGAGTGGCTTCGTTGCGCGGAATGAGATGCAGGTCGCGCTGGGGAAAGGGAATCGGGATGTTGTGCCGCTTGAGCGCTTGCCAGATGCGGGTATTGAGCTGGGAGCGGACCTCGGGAATGGCCCAAGGATCGGAAATCCACACAAAAACGTCAAAATCGAGGGAGCTCTCGCCAAAGCTCGCGAATTGCACCACCGGGCGAAGGTCAGGGACTTGGTCGGAAACACTCTCCGCAGCGCCGAGCAGCACCGTAACCGCGGTGTCGGGGTCGATATGGTACGCGACCCCTACGCGGGCGTGGACGCGGACGTTCTTCTTGCGCATCGTAAGGTTTCGCACGGTGGACTGGACCAACATGCTGTTCGGTACAATCTGGCGGTCGCCGTCGAGACCCACCACAATTGTGCTGCGCACGGCCATTTCTTCGACCCGTACGAGCTTTCCGGAAACCTCTACGACATCTCCTGGCCGAATCGATTGTTCGAGGAGCAGGATGATGCCGGAAACGAAGTTCTGGGCGATACTTTGCATCGCCAAGCCGAAGCCAACGGCGAACACGGCACCGGCAGCCAACAAGGCGTCCAGGTTGATGCCGATCGTTTGCATCGCAATAATGACAGAGAGGCCCACGATGACGTAGTGCAGGAGTCGTTGGGCGGTCGCGATGCTCCCTTCGTCGAGACCCCGGTTGCGCTTTGCCCAGGTCTTGACTGCTTTCTGGAGGAGGTCGCTCAGCCAGAAGCCGACAACGACGACCACAACCAGCGTGAGCAGCGTCACCACAGAAATCTCGGTACCGGCATTGACCAGCAGCGGCCGATTGAACAGGCCCCATACAAAGTCGAGGGTTTCGAGCGAGAGGCCGAGCGCGCGCATGGCGGTCAAGCCGGTGCCGCATGCGATGGCAATTCGGGTCAGCTGAACGATGGTCTCGGCGCGTTCGGGCTGGAGCGCCTCGCGGCCATTCAAAAGGTTCAGCAGGCGTCGGCGGAGGGTACGGTCAATAAAGCCTCCCAGCAGAAGCACCAGAACCGCGAGCAGGAGCGTTGACGGGGTGATGATGTCCCCTGATAGCTCCAGCAGTGGTGTGTTGAGAAACGAACCTGCGCTCGGTTCGGCGAGTTCAGGGAGGGGGGGGGCCATCGCGACTCCGTGTCCTACGCAGATTTAGTCGGTTTCTCGGTCTTTCGCCCCTGTCTCGTCGGTCGCACGTAGACGTTAGGGGGGGCCACCTTGTTTCAGGAGTCCAATCGTGTCCACACCTTCTACGTCTTTGTCCTCCCTTCGCGCGGCAGCCCTCGATGCAGTGGTCGCCGCGAGCAAGGTGTGCCAAGAAGTCCAGGCCCGGCTTGTGGCTGGCGCCGCGCTGCAAAAGGGAGACAAGAGTCCGGTAACGGTGGCAGACTTCGCCGCGCAGGCCATCGTGGCCATCCTGCTCGAAAAGAGCGCGCCGGGTATCCCGTTGGTGGGGGAAGAAGATGCGTCGGCGCTTCGTGATGCGGCCAATGTGGGTTTGAAGGACAAGGTGGTAGCAGCGGTCCAGGCAGTGCTTCCTGATGTCAGCGAGAACGATGTTCTCATCGCAATTGACAGTGGGGTCCATCCGGGCGGCCCCCGTGGTCGTTTTTGGGTCCTCGACCCGATTGACGGCACCAAAGGCTTCTTGCGCCTCGAACAATACGCGGTCGCACTCGCACTGATTGAAGACGGCGAGGTCGTTTTGGGCGTGCTTGGCTGCCCCAACTTGCCCATTGCCGACGGCGCCACCACAACGGGCTGTCTATTTGCGGCCATCAAGGGCGGCGCGGCGACGCAACGTGGAATCGACGACCCCACCGAGACTCCGATTTCGGTCGACACCGTCGCCGAAGCATCGCGCGCGCGGTTTTGTGAGTCCGTCGAGAAGGGACACACCAACCAGTCGGATTCCGCGCGGGTCGCGCACCGATTGGGCATCACGGCGGAGCCTTACCGGATGGACAGCCAGTGCAAATACGCGGTTGTCGCGCGCGGGGATGCCGCGGTCTACCTCCGGTTGCCGACCATTGCGGGCTATGTCGAGCGGGTGTGGGACCACGCCGCCGGTGTGGCGGTCATCGAAGCTGCGGGAGGCATGGTCACCGACTGCTTGGGCCAGCGCCTCGATTTCTCGCGGGGACGTGGTCTCGAAGGAAACACGGGCGTCATCGTCACAAATGGTCGCTTTCATGCGGAAGTCGTGGCTGCGGTGCGCGCCGAGCTTGGTTTGTAAGACTCGGGGGATGTGGGGACCGTCCGGGGGTGAAAGTCGGTTAGGGGAGGGGCGCTCTGTTGTTCCCCGGAGACCCCATGCCCCCCGTGACCGACGTTTCTGCACCACAAGCCAATGAGCCTCGGCTGACTAGCCTGTCCCATGGAGGCGGCTGCGGTTGCAAAATCGCGCCGGGTGTGTTGGCGGATATGTTGCGGCATCTGCCTGTTTTTCCGATGCCACGGGAGCTCTTGGTGGGAACGGAAACCTCAGATGATGCTGCGGTCTACCAACTCAACGACTCCCAAGCCCTCGTCGCCACCACCGACTTCTTCATGCCCATCGTCGATGACCCCACCGACTTTGGTCGTATCGCGGCCACCAATGCGCTTTCAGATGTGTATGCGATGGGTGGTCGCCCCATTTTGGCCTTGGCGCTGGTAGGAATGCCGATTTCGGTGCTGTCGCCCGAGACCATTGGAAAAATCTTGGCCGGTGGTCAGGCGGCCTGTGCCGCTGCGGGTGTGCCCGTCGCAGGTGGCCATAGCATCGACTCCGTCGAGCCAATCTATGGCATTGTTGCGTTGGGTTTGGTTCACCCTGACCATGTAAAGGCCAACCGAACGGCGCAGCCCGGCGATGTTCTCATTCTCGGCAAGCCACTCGGCGTCGGTGTGTATTCCGCGGCCCTCAAAAAAGGTGCGCTGACTGACGAGGACTACCAGGTCATGTTGGCCACAACCACGCGCCTCAACACCCCCGGCGCCGACCTCGCGGCGATGCCGGGGGTGCACGCCATGACCGACGTGACGGGCTTTGGTCTCGGGGGCCATGCGCTTGAAATGGCGCGTGGCTCCGGGGTCAGTGTGAAACTCGATTGGTCGCGGGTGCCGTTGTTGCCGCGCGCACGTTCGTTGGCGGAGGCCGGCCGTATCACCGGCGCGTCGGGGCGAAACTGGGCCTCGTATGGGCACGACATCTCGCTTGCCGCGCACCTCTCCGACATCGACCGCGCGCTGCTCACAGACCCCCAAACGAGCGGCGGTCTATTGGTGGCGTGTGCGCCCGAAGCCGAAGCGGACGTGCTGGCCTGCTTTGCCGCCCACGGTCATCGTGCGGCCAGGGTCGGCGCTGTCACTCCTTTGCAGGGCGCGCTTCTCTCGGTGGAATAGACCGTGTGGATGGACCTCTTCGTTCGATGAAATGGACATCCTCACCAAAATGAATGTCATTCATTGAACGTGTTCAATCAACTGGGGGACCGTCACACTATATTGTCCTCGTCGGTCGCGCCATCGGCCTGCAGCACGCCCGTGACGCTTCCACGACCGTTGATGCGCGCGATGACCTCCGAGAGCATGGAAGAAATCGGAAACGGGACGAACCACGAAGGCGCGTGGGCATGGACCACGCTCGTCGAACCGACGACGGTGAACCGCCAACCTTCCCGGTCGGCGGTGCGGGCGAGTTCGGTGAGGCGCTCCCACGCAGGACCGGACAATACCGGATGGCTGCACGCGATGGTGATGTCGCGGGTTCCGTGGCGCTTGAGCTCTTCTACGGCCGCGCAGACGGACCCCGCGGTATCGATGATGTCATCGACCAAGAGAACGTCTTGGCCGTCGACGTCGCCGATGAGGGTGGCGCGCTTGACGGTGTTGACGGTGGAGTAGTCGCGCTCTTTCGACAAGCCGACGAGGTTTGCGTGCAGCTCCGCGGCGTATCCGCGTGCTCGTTCCATTCCGCCGACATCGGGTGCTGCGACGGTGTTTCCGGCGATGCCGCGGGCTTTGAGCCAGCGTGCGAGGCGGTGGCACAAGTGGACGTTTTCGAGACGACAGCGAACAGGGTCGAACATGCCGGCGATGGCTTCGTTGTGGATGTCTACGGTGACCACGCGGTGTGCGCCTGCTTCTTGCAGCATTCGGGCGAACAAGCCTGCGGAGATTCCCTCCCGGACGCGGCCTTTGCGCTTGTCTTGGCGGGCGCCCGGAAAATAAGGGAGGACGGCGGTGACCCACTCGGCATCGGACAGCGCCGCGGCTTCGACGGCGTGGAGGAGCATGACGAAGCGGTCGTAGGTGGAGCGGGCGTCGGTGGGCGCGATGGGCGACTGAAAGACGTAAATGTCGGTACCGCGAATGTTGTCGTCGATGACTACCTTGCCTTCGCCGCACGAAAACCACTGCTCTTGAATGGGCACCAACGGCGCGCCGAGCTGGTTGGCGACCGCGGAAGCGAGGGCATGGCCGGCATCGCAGGCCATGATGTGAATCGGTGCGCGGGGATGTGCGTTGTGCATACGGTCGCCGGGGTTCCGTTGTGTCCGTCCATCATATTCCGCGCTATGGGGAGGGGGTGTTGGGTGGTTCCGCACGGGGATTTTGGCTGTATGGGAGATCGTATGCTTCGCAATTTGGGTATCGTACGTCGCTTGGTGGGCGTGGTGTTGGTGGTGTTGGGGGCGTCGGGCTGCCGGCAAAACTACTCCGTCATCATGGGTGCGCAGCCCGCGGATACCGCGCATTATGTGATTGTGCGTACGAAGTGGACCGGCAAGATGAAGGTGTTTGACTGCCAATCTATGCCCGATTCCACCGAATGGGACCCCACCTGCAAGCAGGTGAAGATGCAGTCTGCACTCGGTGAGGTCGTGGAGGACGCCTGGTTGCGTACCAAGCGCGACTGAAGGCGTAAGGCACAGCCAAGGAACACGCACCGACCGCAGCAATCTCCTGCGTGGCGCCGTCTTTGTCGTGCGGATGACGACGAACGTGCGGTGCATCTTTTTGCGTCCCTGCGCCCGAAACGGATAAAGGTTGAAGCGAGGTACAAGTGACCGATATTGACCTTACGCGCGTCAACCTGAACCTACTTGTATATTTGGATGCGCTGCTCACCGAACAAAGCGTGACGCGCGCCGCCAATCGTTTGGGAATTACGCAGTCGGCGATGAGCCACAACTTGCGGCAACTGCGCGACTTGTTCGACGACCCCTTGCTTGTGCGAGGTACGGGGGGAATGGGTCTCACGCCGCGCGCTGAAGAAATGCGCTTGTCGCTGCGTCAGGGGCTTCAGGCATTTCGCCGTACAATTCAGGGGGAATCGGCCTTCGAACCCGCGTCGAGCAATCGTCGATTTGTCGTGGCGGTCGGCGATGCGTTTGCGATGTTGTTGGTTCCTCCGTTGCTTTCGTTGCTTCGCGAGTCGGCGCCGGGTGTAGACCTCGACATTGTCCCCTTTGATAGTCGCAAATATGCCGCCCAGCTCGAAACAGGCGAAGTGGATGTCGCGGTGTCGGCATTTTTTGGGGACGCGCCCGGCATTCTGATGCGAAAGTGTCGGTCGGAGTCGTTTGTGTGCGTGGTGCGGGAGGACCATCCTTGTGTCGGCACCACCTTGGACATGGAGACGTGGGCGAGTTTGCCGCATGTGCTCGTGAGCCCCGAAGGCGCCGGAGGGCCGGGGGTTGTCGACCGGGCACTCGCGCGGCATGGGTTGGAGCGACGGGTCGCCGTGCGGATTCGGTATTTCTTGGCGGCGCCCCTGTTGGTGGCCCAGTCCGACCTTGTGCTCACGGTCACGCGGTCACTGGCGGAGATGTTCGCGCAAACGCAACCCGTGCGTCTCATCGAGCCGCCCGTCGACCTTCCGCGTTTTTCGGTTGGGGTTGCGTGGCACGAGCGTGTGGCCCAGGACTCCGCGAATCGGTGGATTCGCGAATGTGTGGCCCGCGCGTTGTCCGGCCAAAGCGAACGTTGACATTACATTTTGAAGGATTGCCTTCGCTTGGGATTTAGAGATCCTTCGCCGCGTCCGATCCCCATCCTGTCAGGGCAGTTTTCTTCCTGCCGTGGAGGGTTTCGTGATGAATGAGGACTTTCACACCGCGACTGTTGCGACATCTTCCACAGCCAAGGCGGGCGGCGGCCACTTTATCCACTTCCGTTCGGGTCGTAACCAGATGCTGATTCGGATTGAAGATGTCGACGAAGTGGTCCCTGTGATGACGCTTACCAGCGTCGGTCATATGGGTGGGCATTGCCGCGGCATGCTCAACCTGCGTGGCGAGATGATTCCTGTTTTCGACGTTGTCGGCGCGCCCAAGGTCGATGATGTTTCCCTTAGCCAGTTGATTTTGGTGGGACGCTGTGAAGGCGAACCCGTGGGTATCGTGGTGGACGACGTGCAAGATGTCGTCGTGGTTCCCGATGACCAAGTGGCCGTGCGTCGCTTGGGCGGCGGTCGCCGTGCCACCTTCGCCCGCATCGAAAATGACCTTCTCCCCGTCCTCGACCCAACACAGGTGCTGGCATGACTGCACTCGAACCCGACGCCAGAACACGAAGACGTGCCGAGCTCCTCGTTGCGCTGGACCAGTTTATCGCCTACCACTTTGGTATGGCGGTAAGCGCGTTTCCTGGCTCCCTGGTTTCTACGCTGCTCGATGAGCTGCCGGATGTGGATGCGTTGACAGATGCAGGCTGGCGTGCGGTTGTGATGCGTCGGCTCTCTATCAACGAGACCCACTTCCTGCGGCAGTCCGAGCACTTCTCGCTGCTCGAACGCATCGCGCGTGTCCATCGGGAAACGGGGGAGAAGCGACCATTTCGGGTGTGGAGTGCCGCCTGCTCCACCGGTGAAGAGGTGTGGACCATCGTTTCGGCGCTGCGTGCGGCAGGTCTCGCGCCAACAGAAGCCGAAGTGTTGGGCTCTGACCTCAACCCCGATGTGGTCGAAAAGGCCCGGTTGGGACAATACCGCCGGTGGTCCATGCGCGGTGTCGAGGCCGGTCAGGCCGAAGCCTGGTTGGCGATGGATGGCGAGCGGGTGTCCGTGCGCGATGAACTGCGCCCTTACGCCACGTTTATGATGCGTAACCTTATGGATACACCGTATCCGACGGGTTGGGACGTTATTTTCTGTCGAAATGTGATGATTTACTTGCGTCCGGATGCCGTTCAGCAGGTGTGTCAGGCCGCGTTTGACGCACTGCGGCCGGGCGGGGCATTCTTTATTGCCGCCACCGACCCGATGCCGGATGTTTCGATTGGATTTGAAGAGGTTTATGTCGGTTCGTGCCGATTTTATCGCAAGCCGGGCGCGCGAATCGACGATGGCTTGGGTGGACGGATTGCCAATCCGGTCTCGGCCCAATCCTACAACACGGGCAAAGATACCATCTCGCTGTTGGAGTCCTTGCGGCGCACCAACGCCAATGCGCGGTCGTCCCTGGGTATTCATGCGCCCCCGGTTGGCCCCGCCCTCCGGAGCACAACGCCTGCACCTGCCAGCCGGGCCTCGGTCGCGCCTCGGTTGCCGGCTCCCCCGGTCGCGCCTTCGTCGTTGCGTCCGCCGGCGCTCTCGCGTCCTGCCGCTTCCGCACGTCCGATACGCGTGCCTTCGGCGCCGCGTGCCGCGGTGGAATTGGAGCCGGTCGTCGCGAAGGTGGAGCCCTGCGCGGTGTGCGGACTCGTCGAAATGTCGCGTGCTGGACAGCCCCGGCGTGCATTGGCGCTCCTCAGCGACCTGGTCGAAGAGCATCCCGAGGACGCGCAGGTTCGCTTGGGCATCGTGGAGGTCGCCCACCACCTTGGCATGTTCGAAATCGCGATTGAGCACGCGCGACAGGCATTCTTCCTGAAGCCGGACGAAATCCTGCCGAACTACTGGGTGGGCGCGCTGCTGGCGATCACGGGACAAAGCCCGTTTGGCCGGGCGCGTTTGAAGAAGGCCGAGCGTCTCCTTGCAGGAATGGACGTCGCGGCGCCGATTCCGCTCTCCGTCGGGTGGACGGCTGGCGAAATCAAGCGGAGGCTAGAAGATGCAAACCGAAACTGAGCCAGACGTACAAGACGGCGCCGACGAATCCCGGCTGCGAATCTTGATTCAGCGCGCGCAGCGGTATGCGCGTGTAGAAGAGCAGGATTCGGACGAAGAACTGGTCAAGCTGCTGTATTTCGAGCACGGTCCTTCCACTTATGGCATTTCTATCAATGACCTACGGGAAGTCCGTGTGTTGCGTGGCTTTTGCAGCATCCCGGGTGCCAGAAAGACGGTCCCTGGAATCTTTTATTACCGTGGCGAGATTTTGAGTTTGCACGACCTCGCCGCGTTCATGGGTACAACCTCGGACAAACCTCCCCGGTGGGTCATCATTGTGGAGCACGACGGCCAACGAATGGGCCTGATGGCCCGCGATGTGTTGGACGTTCGGGAGGTGGCGATGTCTACGGTGCGTCCAGCTCCCGTCACCTTGGGGGACCGAGGCGCATGTCTGCAAGGTATTGTCGGCGACGATACCTTGCTATTGCGGACAGAGTCCTTGTTTACAAACCAAAGTTTCTTCGCGGGCTTGTAGGTTCCAATGTAGCGGGCCGCCCAGTTCTCGTGGTTGCGGTCCAACCCACCAAAGAGGCGAGCATCGAAATGGTGCTCGCTTTTCGTTTGTGGGCCATGGGACGTTGTCTTCATTTTGTTCAATACTCATTGAACCATATGCGAGGCCGCGGGGAAGACAGCACGCAGCGGCCCGAAGTGCCATCGAAGACGCGCGATATATTGGTCGCAGGCTTCGTATGCCTGCGAGAGTGAACGTGAGCGCGGGCAAGTTGGCGCCATTCGCCAGCTTGTAATGGGCGGTGCTTTTTGTTTCGCGCGCGGTGCTGGGATTGGCGCGGAAGATCGAACGCGGATTCCCACAATGTAGGGTGAAGTAGGGTGCATCGTCGTCCGAAGGGGCGGTGAGGCACGGGCTCCCGACTGCGGGCGGGCCGTCTTGTTTTGTGGAGTGGATATGTCCTCTGACGATCGGGAAATCATCCAGGCCTTCGCCGAAGAGTCGATGGAGCTCCTTCGCGGGAGCGAGTCCGCTCTCAACGAGATGCTGACGGCCGACGGCCCGGAGCGCGGCGAAATTTGGAAGCGCGTTTTGCGGGCGCTGCACACCGTCAAAGGCTCGGCCGGCTTTTTGGGGGACGGCCCGATTCCGCGCGACATCGAGCAGTTGACGCACAATACCGAAGACCGCGCCAAGGCCGTTCACGAAGGGCGTGTTCCCTTCACCGATGAGGTCATCGACGAGCTCGCAATCGCTGTCGATGGCATCAAAACGCTGGTTGAGCGCTTGATGAACGGCGATGATGCGGGGGCGCCTGCATCTGCGGAGCCCGAGCGGGGCATGGTTGCAATCTTTGACCCCCCGATGGTCGACTTTGGCGATGAAGAGATTGACCTCAGCAACTTGGAGATGTTGCCGATGGGGCCTCCGCCTGCGGGGCCTGCACCCGCGGCGTCCGCAAGCCCCCCTGTCCCTGCTGCTCCGAAGAGCGCAGAAGCGAAGGCCAAGCCGCGTCCGGCTACCCAAGACGATATGTTGCGGATTCGACCCGAGCGAATCGATGCGCTGCAATCCAACTTTGGGGACGTGTTGGTTTCACAGCTTCAGAGTCAGGCGCTTACGGTCGATATGGTCGAATCACGCGAGAATCTCGCGGACCTTGTCACCACCTGGCGGGGGCTCAATACCAAGATTGAAGAGATGGCGCGCAGCGTGCCTATGGCCCAACGCAAGCAACTTCGCGAGCTACTCAAGGGATTCAGCAACGAGATAAAAGAAGCCTACAAGAGCTCCTACCAGCTTGCCCGACGCGCCCACGCTATCGACGGCGAGGCCAGGGGCGCTCTCGTCAATCTCGAAGATGGGATTCGGTCCCTCAAGCTCATGCCCCTGGAGCCCTTTTTGCAGGGCTTTGCGGGCACCGTTCGAGCGGCCTCCCGCGAGCTTGGCAAAAAGGCGCGCTTGGAAACCGAAGCGCGCGGTGCGGAAATCGACCGGGCTGTGCTCATGCGGCTGCGCGACCCGCTGGTCCACTTGGTACGAAACAGCGTGGGGCACGGTATTGAAATGCCCAACGAGCGCATCCGCGCGGGAAAAGACGAGCGTGGTGTCGTTCGCCTCGAAACGCGGGTGGAAGCCCAGCGTGTGTTCCTCCATATTGGCGACGACGGGCGTGGTCTCGACGCCAACAAAATCTTGGCCAAGGCAGTCGCCAAAGGTTTGGTCGAGCCTGGCACGGTTCTCGATGACAATGGGCTCCTTGAAGTCATTTTGATGCCGGGCTTCTCCACCCAGGATGCGGTTGACAAGATTTCGGGGCGTGGCATTGGAATGGACGTGGTGGCCGATACGATTCGTTCTATCGGCGGCTCGATTACGATGGAAAACCATCCGGGCAAAGGTTGCACCTTCATCCTCGAAGTGCCCATTACTACGTCCACTTCGCAAGGCATGGTCGTGCGGGTTGGCAGCCAGCGCTTCGGCCTGCCATACCTGAATATTCACCGCGTCATGCGGGTGGCGAAAGACGCGCGCAAGGTCATCGAAGGGCGCGAAGTCGTGCGTGTTCACGGTGACCCACTTGCGTTGGTTGACCTCGCGTCTGTGTTGGGTGTTCCTGCAGACCCGGAAGCGGGAAAGGTGCCGCGCCGCAGTGCGGTGGTGCTGCGCCATGGCTCCCGGCGGATTGTGTTGGAAGTCGATGAAATCGTCGGCGCGGTCGAGATGCTCATCAAGCCGTTGTGCAAGTCGTTTGCGGAGCACCCGCTCATTGTGGGTGCGGCGGTGGGGGCAGACAGCGAGATTCTACCCGTGCTCGATGTTCCCAACTTGTTCAACCGCGTTGGGCAAGGCAAAATGGCGGCGCGTACCGCGGAGTCCGTGGCGGCGGAGCAGGCCGAAGAGCGCCGCCTGACCGTTCTTATCGTGGATGACTCCAGCACCATGCGGATTTTGGAGCGCGATGTCCTCAAGTCCGGTGGCTACGATGTTGTGCTCGCCGAAGACGGCCTGAAGGGGCTCGACGCCCTGCGCCAGCACCCGGAAATCGACTTGGTCGTTACGGACTACAATATGCCCAACTGCAATGGTGTAGAGTTCACTGCGCGGGCGCGCTCCGAAGGAAACGCAACCGTGCCCATCTTGATGGTCACTACGGTCGATGATGCGGAAACGCGGCGCCGTGCTGCCGAAGCGGGAGTCGACCATTACCTCGTCAAGCGCGACTTCTCCCAAGAGACATTCTTGGCAGCGGTGGGAGAGTTGCTCGGAACACCGGCATCCCAAGGTGCACCGTGAACGTCCTCCTTGTCGACGACTCGCGGACCTTTCGGCGCGCCGTCAGTCGAATGTTGCAAGCGGAGCCGGACATTTCGATGGTCTATGAGGCGTGCGACGGCCAAGAAGGTGTCGACGAAGCGCGCCATCGGCGTCCCGACCTCATCGTCATGGACCTCGAGATGCCGCAGTTGGATGGATACAGCGCCATAGACCTCATCATGCGGAGCGAAGCTGCCTGTCCGATTGTCGTGTTGAGCGCGAGCGTCGATGGGCCCTCGTCTTATGCCGCAGCGCGTTGCTTTGAAGTGGGCGCGGTGGAGGTTTTGCGCAAGCCAACCTCTCTCACGGTGTCCCAGTTTCGGAGCAGGCTCCTGAGTACCCTGCGAACGATGGCCAAAGCGCGCGTCGTGCGGCGAAAGTCCGGGGAGACGGTTGACATGGGACGAATCAGCGAAACCACCGAGCAACCGCGATGGGAACGTCCGTCCCAGGCTGTGGGCCACGAGCACCCGCAAATTATTGCCATCGGCAGCTCCACAGGTGGACCACCGGTTCTGTTTGAGCTGGTCAAGCAAATGCCCAAGCCCCTCCCGTGTCCGGTGGTCATCGCGCAGCATATTTTGCCGGGCTTTGATGTGGGCTTGGCGCGATGGCTTTCCAACTCGGGACATCCGGTCTCGGTTGTGGACCGACCGATGCCCATCGTAGCGGGGCAGGTGTACCTCGCACCGGGTGACCGCCATATGGTCGTCAAGGCGGGCGTGCTCTCCACCCAGACTCCGCGAGACGGAGAGATGGTGCCCGCCGCCGATGTGCTCATGGAGTCCGTTGCCCGTGAATATGGCCGGAGCGCCGTGGGCGTGGTCCTCACAGGAATGGGCCGCGATGGCGCAGACGGCTTGTTGGCGATGAAGAACGCCGGCGCAGAAACCTACACCCAATCGGCCGAGACATGCGCGGTGAACGGAATGCCGCAAGCAGCGCGCGACCTGGGTGCGTCGATGTTTAGCTTGTCTCCACCGGACCTTGCCGCGGCCTTGGCGCGTCGGTTGGCGGCGAGCAGCGTGCCGTAGACCGCGCAGCCACCAGCGCGCAGGACATCCTTTTTGGCGCTTCGGACATGCTTGGGTCGGAGGCGCTAACGACCCGCAGTGTCTCGATTGCGGGGACGGCGCAGTATTCCCGCCCCGACCAGCAAGGCGAAGAGCAAGGACAAGCGCCCGCGCACGGCGCGCAATGCGACCGACGGTTGGGCCAACGAGGCGCCACCGGTCGTGCACGTGCTGTCGGCGCAGCCCGCCGTGGGGTCCGTAGAGCATCCGAGCAAGGTCGCGGGGTCGAGTTCGAAGGCAATTCCGCTTCCGTCGCAACCAACGCCGTCGAGGGAGCAGCCGGGCAGCACGACGGGAGCGACGTTTGTGGTGTCGAGCGTCAAAAAGCCGCCTTGCCACGATTCGTCCGCATTGGGGAGCCACTGGAGCGACCCCACCTTTGCGCCGAGAAGCTCGGGAAGGGCGATGGTGGGGAGAAGGTCGGCGGGAATAAGCGAGCCGAGGAGCGTTCCCATGAGCGTTTCGAGGCCACCACTAAAGCCGGGGCCAATCAGTTCGTGGTAGCTTTCTCGGAAGGTCACGGCGGGTGTGTCGAGCACAAGCGCCGTCGTCAGGGTGCTCTCATCGAGTGCGATGTCCAAGCCGATGTCTGCGTCGCCTTGTACCTCAAAGATACGGGTCTGCCGGTGCTCGAACTCGGCGTAAAGGTCGACGGTGAGGTCATCGAGAAGCAAGTGTAACGGGGGGCCGTCGTCTGCGAATCCGCCGCGCGGGGGCGTGGGCGCGTGAATCAGCAGCGTGGCGGGTGCGTCTTCGGGGAAGAGCGCCTCAAATTCGTCGCCGACAACCGACGCCAAAAAGTCGGTGGTGAGACCGGCGGGCAAGAAGCTCGCGAGGAGGTCGCCGGCGTTGAGACAAAACACGCCGGATGCCCACACGGAGTAGAGCGCGTGGTCGACGAAGTCTGCGCTCAGAAACAGGCCAGCATCGTACGGGAGCGCACTATCGGGTGCGGTGTCGCCGAGGGCGGGCCAGCCGACGTTTCGGGTGTCGGAGCCGGCGCTGCTGTCGACGCAATCTGACACCGTGGCGGGGGTAATGGTTGCGCCGAGCCCGAGCATGAGACCGTTTTCATCGAGGGAAAGCGCGGACGGGGCGAGGTCTACCGAAACTACGGTGCCCAACACGTCGAGGGACGTGCCGATTTGCAGGCTGTTCAGGGTGTCTTCGAGCGGTCCTTCGATTGACGGGCCCAAGCCCGCCAGCTGCGGCTCGACCAAGCCCGTGACGAGGTCTGTGAGCAGCAGCGGGTCTTGCCCCAGCATCGTGCCGACCGCGCTCGCGAAGGTGCAGTCTGACAGCGGATTTCCGAGTGGGCTGATGGTCAAGGATGGTTCGCCGACCGTGACGTCAAACCCGCTCTCGGTGGACTGAATGTCGACGTCCATTGCGATTGCGAGGGCGGTGGTGGGAAGTTCTAGGCCGCAGACTTCGTCCAAATCTGTGAGCACAGAACAATCGCCGGCCACGGCAAGTTGCGAGAGGGTGGACGACAATGTGGCGTAGACGTCGAGCTGAATGTTCCCGGCGTCGGTGCGAATGGCTACTTCGTCGACCGTGAGCAGCACATCCAGTGCGTCGATGGACCAAGTGAGCGGCGTGGTGTCCGAGTCTGCACATGCCAAATCACCCGAGGACGCAGCGATAACGAGCTGTTCGGGTACTACGGTCGCGATGACGTCGCCCAAGGTTCGAAACCCTGGATTGCCGATATGGACGGCGATCGATTCCGGAATCGGCTCCCCAACGGCCGCAGCGTGGGCGAGGGATCCCATGCCTGGGCACAGGCTCCAAAGGGCTATAGCGACAAAGGACAAAGAAGGGCGGGTGTGCAACGAGGTCTCCGCGTAGACTCGGCGCGTGGTGCTGGCATCATAGTCTGCTGTCGCAAGACCGTCGCGGGGGGACGGGACTGCGATTCATTTGGCGCAATTGGGTCGCCAGTGACCGTGGGCTTCGGTACATTCTCCATCGTCGGGTGGCGGTTGTTATCCGGCAGATCGGCGGGTCTTTGGCCCCCGTGGAGGCCCCAGTGAATCGGTCCGTTCGCGTTTGTCTTCCGTGGTTGTTGCCGCTTGCGGTCGTCGGGAGCGCGTGCCAAAGCGGCGGCTCAAAGATTGGCACCACCGTGGTTCCCGTAGAACCCGAGGTGGAGGTCCCCACGCCCCCTACGCTCCAGCTCACGGTCGAACCGGCGTCGGTTGTGGCGGGGGAGCCGGTCTCGTGGTCATTGGCGTTGGTCTTTGAAGACGGGCGCATCGAGCCGGTGCAAGGCTCCTTGGCGAGCGACCGCGAGGAGCTCACGGCCATCGCCGCAGACCAAGTGGAGCCGCACATCGCCGGCAGCCATTCGTTGACGGCGGCGGCGACCTTCGCAGACATGAACCTCACGGCCACCAGCTCCTTGGAGGTCGGCGTCGGCGCTCCCGCTAGCCTCGACCTCGTATTGAGCGACGAAGCCTTTGCTGCGGGTGGCTCCGTCGGTTGGACCGTAGAAGCGTGGGACAGCTTCGGGAACACGGCCGACGCGAGTGCCGTGGTGCCCGATGTCTTCGATGCACCCCTCCTTCTGTCGGGCGCTACGATTTCCGGCACCACGCCGGGGCGGTACGTCGTATCGGCAGTTCTGGACGGTCTGTTGGACGAAGAGCCGCTGGTCGTCACGGCCGGGCCCGCCGCCGAGGTCGTGCTGAGTTTGTCCGACACCGACCTCGAGCTTTACGACACGACGTCTGCGTCGGTCGACATCTGGGATGCCTACGGAAATTCCGTCGATGCGCCCTGGACCCTCTCTGTGATGGGCACCGATGTCCTCCCCGAAGATTTTGGATTGTCGTGGAACAACATCACGTTTTACTCCGAAGGCGCATATACGGTTCGCGTAGATGTTGATGGGACGGGTCTTTACGATGAGGTGGGGCCTCTGCTGATTGACTCCACTGGCCCGGTCATCGACATCTTGTCACCCGACCATGGCACCTGGCAAGAAGGCCTGTCGACCACGGTTTCGGGCACGGTCTACGACCCCCACACGGGTGTGGCCTCGCTAGAAGTCGACGGCACGCCCGTCTCCGTGGCCTCCGATGGTTCGTTTTCCCAAGATGTCGAGCTTGTGTTTGGCACCAATGTTGTGTCAACCATCGCCGTGGACGCAGATGGCAATACAAGCAACGATGCCCGCGCAGTCCTCGCAGGTGACTTCTTGCCGTGGGGAGACCCTGTCTCCGACGGCTTTTTGGTGCGCCTCAATGATGGCCCCGGTGGCTTGGATACTCTGGAGACCATCGGCGAAGAACTCGTAGCAACGGTCGACCTCGATGCTTTGATTCCGTCGCCAGTTTTTTCGGATTCCGAGCGCACATGCGTCACAGTCTGGCCGTTTGGGACGCGTTGCTTCACTTGGTATGCTCTCACATTGTATGTGCGCAATCCCAGTTTTGGGAGCGTTGACTTTGAAATCGACCCCTATGGCACCGGCCGTCTGGACCTCTACTTCACGGTCTACGACTTGGACCTCGATTGGGTTGCCAACGCTACCGTCGCAGAGATTGACTACAACGGCTCCGGCGCGATTACGGCCGACTCCGTGGAAGTCTATATGCGGACAAGCCCGAGTGTCGATGCAAGCGGAAACATCAGCCTCGGCCTTTCGACCGTCACCACCACCACTTCGAACTTCTACTTTGATTGGGACTCGTGGTTGTATGATGCGCTCGATTTCTTCGGCATCGATGCCAGCATTTCCGGCCTGATTGCGGGCTATATCGAAGATGCGGTGGAGAGCACCGCGCGCACGCAAGCGCCGGCGCTGTTGGAGTCCGCGCTGCAAGACCTCGAAATCGGCTTCGACTTCGACCTCAACGGTGTGCTGTGCAGCATCGACGCGATCCCGGAGCGTATTTCGATTGACTTGCGCGGTGTGGTTTTGGCCCTCAAGACCTACGTAGAGCCCGCCGTCTGGACCAAATCGTCGGCGATTCCCGGTAGCCTGTACGCCGACTACTCGATGCCCGGCATTCTGTTTTCGCCAAACGCCCATTTGGGCGTCAACATCGACTTCCTCAATCAGTTCCTCACGGCGGCATGGGGCGGAGGGCTGCTCGATATGGAGCTGACCGGCGATGCGCTGGGCGTCGACACGAGCGCGCTGGCATTCCTTCTGCCGGGCCTCACGGACCTCACCATTACCACCGAAGCGCTTCTTCCGCCGGTCATCGTTCCCGACGGCACGGCCGCCCTGCTCGAACTGCAAATGGGCGACCTGCTGCTGACCCTTTATAACGGCGACGCGCTGCCGGGAAATGAGGTGATTCAGGTCTACGTCCATGCGTTTGTGGAGATGGATGTCGACGCCAGCGCCGATGGGTCGAGCTTGGTGCCGGTCTTGGGTGCCATGGACCTCGAATTTGATGTTGTGGTCCCGGAGTCCAATACGATGGGCGCCGCGGATACCGAAGCATTGCTCGGACTCGTGGTGCCGTTGTTGTTGCCCACGCTCACCGATGCCTTGTCCGAGATTCCGATTCCCGACATTCAGGGCTTTGGCTTGACCGGTGTCACCGTGACCACCCAAGGTGCGGAGGATGGGCTCGTGACCTTGGGAGGCAGCCTCGTTACGCGGTGATGGTTGGGCAACTTGCTTGACCCTCCCTTTTTTCTGACCTGCCCCTCTACACTCGGACCAGGGTGACGGCGTGCCTCCGCTTGGCGGAGCAGAGCCCGTCGCTCTGTGCGCGGCAGATGCGGGGAGCGGCGTTTTTGTGGAGCCACGAATGGCCTCTCCCTCCTTTCCTGCAATTCCTGGTGCTCCCGCCGCGGAGCTGCGGCGCTCGGCTGCTGCGCGTGCAGTCGCGAGAATGGCCGCTGCTTCGGGATTGCGCTTGTCGCACTTCGAGCGTCGTTTCGCGCTGGAGCTGCCGGAGCATTGGTGCGTGCCCGACCTCGACCTCGGGCCGTACCCTTGGTCGTCGGAGGGAGGTTGGCGCGGCGGCGGTTTGCCGGAGACCAAGTTTCGGACCTTTCGACTTGACCGTCGCATTGGGAGCTTTCACCCGTCCCATGGGCCCAAATGGACGGCGCACGAGCTGTGCCACGGCCTCATCGGCTTTGGATGGCGTCCCGGCGCGGACGTCTTGTGGCACGCGACGGCCGCGCGTTTGGCGGAGCTGGTGCCGGTCGCGTTGTGGTACTTCTTCGACGAAGCCGGCCTCGTGCGCTGTCCCCGCCATGCAGGTGGCGGTGCCTTGTTTGCTGGCACTTGCGCCGAATGCGACCGCTTGGCCGCGCGGGACGCCGGCGTTGACGCGGGGCCGGATGTCGACCGCTGGCGTCGTCTGGGGCGCGCGTATGTAGAGGCAGAAATTGACGCCGCTTGGCGCACGCTCACACACGGCATCCCCGTGTCCAATCGGTACGGCACACTCGACTTGTGCACCGACGGCTTGGCGTATGTGCGGGCCCACCGTCCCGTGCTCGAAAGCCCTGCCTTCGGCGACTGGGTGGACGCATTTTGTGGTCCCAACCAAGGCCACCACGACGATCTCGAGAGCTTGGTCGCGCGGGTCCGCGAAGTGGTCGATGCGCTGTGTGGGGAAGGGGATGCGCCCCCTCTCGCCGGCCACGGTCCCTTGTGGGCGGTTCAGGACGTTGGCTGGCGCCTCATTCAGCTATGCGAAGATGTCGAAGGCGAGGCCCTGGATGCGCTCGAAGACATGACCCGTCGCTTGGCGGCCGCGAGCCAAGGTTCCGCCGCCGCGTGTTCCGCTGCGCTGTCCGATGTTGTGGAACAATACGAGACGTTGGTGGCAGAAGTGGTGCTCCCGCCCACCGAGGAGCTGTTTGGTGTGGGGTACCCGGTCGCCAATGGCTACGGCATCGCGCTCAGACAGCTCGTGGAGGGGGTGCGGTCTGCATTGCCCCTCACAGCCGAGCTCTTGGGCCACGACTTGGAACGTGTTGTCGGCGACTGGGCCGCGGAGGATGCAGACGTTCGCGAAGGCATCGGCGACCGCTTTGCCGGGTGGTTGCGGGCAAACGATGGGGGCATCGCCGCCGACCAAGCCGCTTTGGAGGCCGCGCTTTGTTATGTCGACGCCCCGGACGCCGCGCTGTGGGCGCTCCGCGGAGCGCCAGCCGCGGGAGACCGCTGGGTCCGGCCCGAACATGTCCGCCTCGTGCGCGTGCAGTTCGATGTCAGCGCAGATCCCTCGACCCCACCCACCGGCGTTCCGCTCGATTCTCCCGTCACTCTGGCTGTCGTTCGAGCCCTCGACGGCGAGCGGGAGGTGCTGGCCTTGTCCGAAGTCCAAGCAGACCGCTTGGACGCTGCGGCGGCGCCCGGCCTCCGAATCGCGGAAATAGACGACGAAGTCGCAGCCTTGATGGACGCTGGCCTCTTGCGGCCTGTGGCTTGGCAAACCTCCGAAGGGTGACGCTCGCAATCGCGCCGCTTTGTCGTTGTCTCAACGCGCGTAAATCGCGAGCCGGAATGCTGTGGTGGTATTGGCCGTGTAAATGTGGGTCTACAGCAGCATTCCGCCGTTTCGCTATTTGCGAACTCCCGCACTAACTTGCGAGGCGCGGACGGACCTGCAGCGGGCGCACGTCGAGGTGACGGATAGCGTTGCCGAGGGCGTCTCGGAATGCGCCTGCCGATTCATACCGGTCGAGAGGGTCGGCCATTCGGGCGATTGCGCACACACGCGCGAGCTCAATCGGCGGAGCGTGGGCCGGGTGAAACGGCTGGGCGGTCTCGTGTCCGGCGCCGTAGAGGATGCGCGCAAGCATCTCGCCCATCGAGTACACATCGGCGGTGGGGGCAAGCGCGCTCGAAAGCGCTTGTTCTTGCTCAGGCGCCATATATCCGCGGGTCCCTGCCCGGCGAAGGCGGGTGGGCGGCGTGCGCAAGTCGACGGCCAAGCCCCAGTCGACGACTTGGGCCGCACCACGAAACGGAATCATGACATTGGCCAACTTCAGGTCACGATGCAAGAGTCCAGCTTCATGCGCACCATCGACCGCATCAGCGACTTCCCACATACGAATTGCGAGGTCAACCAGCTCCTCGCGGCCACCGGGGCCGCCGGGTCCCTTGTTTTTGTGAAACGCAATCGTAAGGTCCATCAGCGAAGAGCCGCGAATGGCGCGCATTGTGAAGAACGGACGCCCATCGGACAGCTCGTCTCTGTCATATACTGCGGGGATACCGTTATGGTGAACGTTTCCTATGATTGCGGCTTCACGAACCAAGCGACTGTATGCCCTTGGGTCGTCGAGACGGTCCGCGCGCACTACCTTCAGTGCGACTTCCCGAGACAATCGGCGGTCCCAGACACGGCGAACATCGGCACTTGCACCAATGCCCAAGCGGCCTCGATCTTCATAACGTTCGGTATGTATCGTGGTGTCTGGGGTAGGGGTGGTCATGGGTTCTCCATTGCTTCAACCCATGCAACGGAAATCGCGGCGCGATTCGAGAGGGCCTGTCCTCCTTCACTTCGTGGAACACGATCGACGTTTGGACAATTTCCAACTGCGGGTAGGTGTCTTTTCCCATCAGTACGCGAATCGTCCATTGTGGGGCGCTGGGGGGGAAAAACCAGAAGTTTCTTTCGACAACGTCATTTCGGTATTTGGGTCGCGTCCGAAAGTCGTTAGAATGCAGTTGCGTGTGTATCGTCGCACGTCGTTTGTAGTTGCAGGTCCCGATGGCTTACCGCATCCACACCGTCTCCCGTTTATTGGGGGTTCCTCGAAACACTCTCCTCGCTTGGGAGCGTCGCTACGGCGTTGTGGAGCCGGCGCGCGCAGAAAACGGGTACCGTGAGTACTCCGAAAGTGACTTGGAGCGCCTCCGCTCCGTCAAACGCCTGATGGACGAAGGCCACAAGGTCAGCGAAGCCATCCGTTTGGTCGACGAGGAATCCAACCGACGTATCCTGACGCACCACGTCAAAGACGGGATGCTGTCGCTCGTGGAGCTGCGCAAGCAGGTCGCGATGGCGCTCTTGCGTTTTGACCGCGAAGGCGCTTCGGAGCTGCTGCAAAAAGTGCCCATGATGGGCTATGAGCAGTGGCTTGACGATGTCTGGCTCCCCGTACTTCGCGATATCGGAACCGGGTGGCAAGCCAACCGGGTCAGCATTGCCCAAGAACACTTCGCGAGCACTTTCATCCGCGAACGAATGATGGCGATGCTCGTGAGCCTCGGCTCTGGCCCCGCTGGGGGACGGCGCGTGATTTGCGCGGCCGCCGCGGGCGAGCATCACGTCGGTGGTCTGCTGGCCCTTGCGGTGCGGCTCGCCTTGCGCGGCTTGCACGTCACATGGCTCGGCGCCGATATGCCTGCGGTCGACCTCGCCGAAGCAGCCACTACGCTTCGTGCGGAATTTGTCTGCGTTACTGCCGTTACGCCCGCCAGCGACGAATCCCTGGTGAAGTACCTCTCTGCGCTCCGTAGCCGCACCCCCGCGTCCTGTTCGATTGTTGCAGGTGGCGTTTCTCCGCGCCCATCGGGCATCGACGCGATAGACGGAGTACGGTGGTTCGAATCCTCGAGCTCGTTTTTGGCGTACTTGGGAAGCTGATTGGCTCTGACCCGCTGAGACGACAGTACGTGGACTCCACGTCACGTTCTTGGGCCGCATGTGGAACGCAAACGCCACATCGGGGTTATTGCCGCGAAAGGAACGGGTGGACCGTTTGATGGATACTTTTCCAGCCAACATTGGGCCCTACGTCCCGGAACGCCTTCTGGGACGGGGAGCGATGGCGGCGGTCTACCTGTGCCGGGATGCGAAAGGTGCAGCCGTAGCCATCAAGTGGCTGGACGACGCCCACAAAGCGATGGTCGAACGTTTCGACCGGGAGTGTCGTTCGCTGGCCGACCTCCAGCATCCCGGAATCGTCGGCTACGTCGCCCACGGCGAAGACGGTGGCCGCCCGTACCTCGCGATGGAGTACGTCGAAGGCACGGAGCTTCGGGTTTATATCGAAAAGCTCCACCGTCGGCCGCCCGCCGAACGATACGCGCGTTGTCGCTCGATTGGCATTGCGCTCTGCGCGGCACTCGACCATCTCCATTCGCGCGGCTTCGTCCACCGCGACATCAAGCCGACCAATGTGCTGATGGCGGACGATGGGCGGGTCTTGCTCTCGGATCTTGGCGTCGTGCAGCGGGAAGGCGACCTTGAGCCCCGCCACGGTGTGCTGGTCGGCACGCCGGCCTACGCCGCACCGGAACAGGCCGATGGCGCCCGCGTCGATGGGCGCGCCGACTTGTTTGGCCTCGGCGCCACGCTGTACCACGTCCTCACGCGCCGACGCCCCTTTGACAGCATCGACCGCACCGTCATGCCTCCGGTGCCAAGTCAGTTCGACCCCGGCATTCCCGCCGACCTCGAAGCGGTGTTGATGCGGCTTTTGGCGGTAGACCCCGCCCAACGCTACACCTCTGCTCGTGAAGTCTCCGCTGCGTTGGCTGCCGGACGCGATGAAGGCATTCGGGTTGCAGGTCGCCAAGACGCCGTCTCCGCCGCAGCAGAGGCGCTGCGCTGTGCCGAAGCAGGAGGCCGGGTCTGGGTCACGGTCGATGGTCCCCGCGGCGCCGGTCGAACCTGGCTCGTCCGATTTATTCAGCGCTCGGCTGCGCGACGCGGTGTGAGGGTGGTCGTTGTCGAAGGGCCGGGCCATCGAAGTCTCCTCGAAGAAGCCCTGGCCGAACCGGGAAACTTGGTGGTCGTGGCCATTTGGGACGACGCCGCAATCCCCGCCCATATGACACCCGTGCGGGTTCCGATGCCGCCACTCGGTGCGGCCGACGTACGCCGAACGGTGGTGGGCTTTGCGCCGCGCACCCAAAACGCAGCCCAGGTCGCCGCGCGCTTGCATCGCTTGTCGGGCGGCCTGCCGGCGTTGTTGGTCCCGATGTTGCAGGCAAATACGGTTGACCAGGCAGTGGTGCTGCCGGAGCTCGTAGAGCCCCCTGCTATCGCGCAGGTTGCCTTGCGGGGCACTTCGGAGTCAACGCGGGTGGTTGCGGCCATCCTCGCAGTGCTCGACCGTCCAGCGGCCATTCCGCTGATTGAGCATATTATCGGCCCGCCCACCACCGACGCCATCCGTGAGCTGGTGTCGCGGGGCGTCATTGTCCGGCTCGATGGCCGCGTAGCCTTGTCTGCTGGGATATTCCGCGATGTCGCCTTGGCCGCGATCCCCAATATTGCAGCCTTGGAAGCCAAGGTCGCCGCTGCCCGCGAAGACGACCCCACCGTTCCTGGCGCGATGTTGAGCGCGCTTTGTGGCGATGCAGAGCGCTATTTGCGGGAAGGATTGCTCCGGTGTGCGCTCGATACCGCCGAACGGGCCGCGCAGCTTGCCGGTGCGGTCGGCGACCGCCACCTCGAATGCGAAGCGCGCGCGACTTGGGGGCGGGTGTTGCTCGAAACGGGCAATCCCAAGGATGCACGCCGGTGTCTCGCCGATGCGACTGCGCTCGCGCGGGCCGTTGATGTCACCGACCTTCGCCGGTTGACCCACGCCTTGCGCGCGTGGGCGGAGCTCGATGAGCGACGCGGTGACCCGGGTGCAGCCGCCGCCGCTCTCGACCGCCTCATTCCGCTGGTCACAAATCTTCCCGATACGCTCTCCGACATGCCCTCCGCAATCGCTTGCGTCGTTTGGGCAAGGGCCGCGGCCTCCTTGCGCGACCGTGGCGCGTGGCAGCGCGCTGTAGAGCAGGCCCATGCGCGGGTGGGGGCACAAGAGGACGAAACGCGCGCCCGACTCCAGCTCTTGCTGGCGGAAGGCGCGATTTTGCTCAACCAAAAAGAAGCGCCCGACCTTTTGGCCGAGGCCCTGTCGTCCTCTGCGCCGTACCCGCTGCATTCATGGTGGGGGGAGTGCCTGCAAGCGCGCCTCGATCGCACCGCGGTACCGCCTCTTGGGCCGATGGCCCAGATGCTTACGGATGCTCAGACCAAAGCCTTGCTTCGTCGGGGGGAGCGCGCAGGTCGCTGACGTAAGCACCGCGACTCGCTAAGATGCGCGCCGTTGGGTTTGGCCGCAGTAGACCCGTGTGCCTTGGCCCAATCGAGGAAGCGATGCGGATGGTGGTCGGTCAGGTGGTGGTGTCTTCGGGCGACTTGGTGGTGCTCGATTGTGGCTTGTTGGGTGCGTGGCGCCAAGCGGCGCACTACGCCAGCGCTCGTACTGCCGCGCGATTGGGGGGCCAGTTCTCGTTTGAAGGCGCTGTCGGCGTCGCGCTCGGCGGCTTGCCTTCGGGCACCTACCGGGTCGAAGGGGAGGCGGACGCGAGTGGCAGGCGCTGGCTGTATTTGGAGGTCGTGTTGCAGCCCGGCGCGGTTGCGGTTTCGGCGAACCGATTGGGCGCGGTCGGTGTAGATTGTGCGCGCATCATGTTCGCCGACCTCGGCGCTTTGGCACATTGGCAGCACGATGTCAGCCGAGATGGCATGGCAGATGTCGCGTTTTGGGGCGCAGACGCCGCGTCCGTCGCAGCAGAGCTGCAGGCGTCCATGTTGCCCGAGGGGGTCTATGGTTGGCCGGGACTTCCCGAGGTCAATGCGCGACAGTGGGTCACCTACCTCGAACAGCGGAAGGCCCAGGGGCGCAAGATGGCCGTCGATTACCGGCCCCATGACCATCATTATCTCGCGATGGCGCTGGTTCGCGCGAGTCCGGTAGAAACGGGCATGGTGACTGTAGGGGACACCACTTGCTTGGTGGCCTCCACGCGCCAGGGCGACGGAATGTTCGATGTATACGCGCTTTTGGACGCGCAAGGGCAGAAGGTTGGCCTCCGTGTGGACTTCGCGGGACAAGGCGTCACCTTTGGCGCGCCCGCCGCAACGCCAAACCTTCCGCCGGACCCCACCACCGCAGCAAAAGCGGCGCTGGCCGAGGGCGCAAAGAGCATCGTGACCCAAAAGCTCGAGTCCGCCGCGCGACGCGAAATGTGGAACCGGGTGCGTGGCGTGCTGCCCCGCTCGTTGTGGCCCCTATTGCCGGATGGCAAGCGCGACTTCAAGACTCGTGCCGCCGACCTCGGCAAAGAGACGGTCGCGGGAATCGTTGCGGGCTGCCTGTTCACCGGATGTTTTGCGTTGATTTCGTTTGTGATGCTGGGCACCCTTGCGGTCTACATCCTCATGCAAGTGTTGCGCTGAATCCAATGTTCGCTCAAGTCTGACGCAACACTTCGTCTAGTCCAGTCTCGCCGCTGGCAATTCGGTGCATGCCTTGGCGGCGCAACGTGGGTATACGCTGGCTCGCGAGCCACATCCGAATGTCGCGAGAACCGGCAGATGTCTTGATAAGGCGGCGCAACTCATCGTCGAGCTTGGCGACCTCATAAATTCCGGTGCGGCCGTGGTAGCCTGTCTCTAAACACTCGGTACACCCGATGCCGGACATATATTGGATTTCTGGGTCAGGCTCAAACCCAATCTCGGAGAGCATTGGAAGAAGGCGGGCGGGCGTCTCCCTCACTTTGCAGTTTGGACAAGTCAGTCGAACCAAGCGCTGTGAAACAATGCCCAACAATGCGTTTGCGACAATATAAGGTTCGAGGCCCAGGTCGACCAAACGGGTGATGGTGTCGGGAATGGAGTTGGTGTGCATCGACGAAACGACGAGATGGCCCGTGAGGCTCGCGCGCATTGCAATGCTTGCGGTTTCCGGGTCTCGCATTTCGCCGACCATGATGACGTCGGGGTCTTGGCGAAGAATCGCGCGAAGCCCATTGGCAAAGTCAAAGCCTCGCTTGCGGTTGAGTTGGCCTTGCACGACGTCGCGGAGTTCGACTTCAACCGGGTCTTCGAGTGTGACAACGTTGCGACGGCGGGTGTCCAACTCTCGCAACATTGCGTAGAGGGTGGACGTCTTGCCGGCGCCGGTGGGTCCGGTGACCACCACGAGGCCGCCTTGTGCGCCCATGAGGCGTCGCAGCACGGCGGTTTGCTCTTCGTTCATACCCAACTTGCCGAGGGGCAGTGCATTCCGGGTGGCCAGCAGCCGCATGACCACTTTTTCACCATGCAAGCTCGGGAATGTCGAGCAGCGGACGGCGATGCGCGGCCCATCTTCCGGCTCGTGCGTAAACACGCCATCCTGGGGAATCATCTTGTCGCTGATGTCCATGCGCGCCAATACTTTGACGCGACTGCAAATCGCGGCCCCCAATGCGTGGGGCAGCGGAGAGCGGTCGACCATCACGCCGTCCACGCGAAGGCGGACTTCGTACCGCGCATCGCGCGGGGTGATGTGGATGTCCGAGGCCCGCGCCAAATGGGCGCGTGCTACGAGCTCATCGAGCACTTGGATTGTCTTTTGGCCATCGATGGCTGGACCTTGGCTCATGGGCGCTCCACAGGTGCAGGGAGGTCAAGGCGCGGCATTCCGAGTCGGGCACCGGCCTCTTGGATCGCGATAGGAATCTTTGTGGCGAGGTCCGTTCGTACTTCAACCCATACATCTTGGCTGGCCCAAAAGCTGGCGAGAAAGCGTGCGTTGCCACCTTCGAAGGCTTGGACTTGAATCAAGGGCGGGGGCTCTTGCAGCACATGCGGTTCGTTCTCCGCGAGGCGCCGAAGTGCGCTTCGAACAACGGCGAGGTTCGCCTCTTGGGGCACCAACAGCGTGAAGTCGATTCGTCGAATCGGAAAGCTGGTAAGATTGGTGAGATTGGCCTTTACCAGCGTTTCATTGGGAATTCGCACCATTCGATTGTCGAAGGTGCGCAGCCGAACGCTCAGTGGGTCGATGCTCACGACTTCCCCGGAGACCGTCCCTACTTCAATCAAGTCGCCTACCTTGACCGCCGACTCCAGCATCAAAAACAGACCGCTGATAAAGTTGGAAGTGGACGTCTGCGCTGCGAAGCCCAATGCAACAGTAGCGAACCCAGCGGCGCCCAACAGAACGCTAAGGTCCAAACCCAATGTTTGTAATGCGCTCGCAGAACCCAATGCAACGCCGCCCCACATCGGAAGACGGCGGGTGATGAGCTCCCAGCCCGGACTCGCAAAGCGGCGGACCGCGCGGGAGAGCACCATTCCCAGCAAACGACCACCGAAAATACCGAGTGCCAGGACCAAGAGTGCGGAGGGTACGTGGTAGGCGACCTCTGGAATGTAGGTGAGCAGGTCTTCGAGGGTCATCGTCATGGGCTTCGATTGAAGAAGGAGTTGAAGGCCTCCACCATGCTTCGCGCGATGCCGCCGGGAACGCGGGGATGAGCCATATGACGCCATTCGGGTGGCGCGGTTGCGATGTCGACCGCTGCCAGTTCGTCGCGTTCGCGGGTGAACCGCACGGAGGGGGTGCGAATTTGTCCGGTGGGGTCGACCAGCAGGGGGAGTTGGGGCACGGGAATCTTGAGTCGATGCACGGGGAGTGGAGTGTGGCCGCGATTGACGACTTCAACCGTGATGAGCGCGCGATGAATGAGGTGGTCGAAGTATTCGATTTCGAGGCGCATGGCCGTGCGACTTGCATAGCACAAGGTTCCCCGCGTTGGGCTGCCAAACCAAGTATCTTGGGGTCGCACAACGGGAACGTCGATAGTTAGGCGTTTGTCTTTTCCAACACGCGCTTGCACCCACAGCGGTACAGATACATAAGCGCGGGCGCGCTCGTCGGGCAACACATGGAACGGCTCGTCGGGGGTCGCGATGAAGGGTCGGTCGCCGAGGCAGGGGGAGAGCTCAAGGGGATCGACCGTTTCGCCAAATGAAAAGCGGTGTGTTTCGGCGGTGGTTGGGAGCGGTGTGGTGGGGTCGACGGGAACCGCGAGCTCCAGGCGGTCTTCGAGCCAGGGGCCATCGCGCCACCAGGAAAACGCCCACTCCCATGGCCGACGCGCGACGGTGAGGTGCAGCGGGCCGATTCGCCAACGGCGCGCCTCGCGAAGTGGGATGGAGGTTGTCCCCCACGCGGTCAGCGGTCGTTCATCATTGGTAGCCACCGGCGACTCCACGGCGTATTGCAAAATCGACGTAGCCGAATTGTCTTCATTCAGCCATCTGGCAATCGAAAGAGTTTGGTTGAGAAAGGCCGCAGGAGCGATGCTCCTGCGGGCATCGGAGCCCGTTCGGTCTCCGATGCAGTGGGCGAGCCTGGGGTCTCGCCCACGGGAACCTCGGTGCGGGGGCCCCGCCGCCAACTCCGCGGTCGGGGCGATGAGATAGGAGTTGGCATGCGATGTCTCGTGTCCGTGCTTGTACCATTTTGGGTAGCGTGTGGGTCTCCCGCGGTAGATTTGTGTAGCGCGCCCTCTTCCGTCGGCGTTGCGGGTTTGTGCGCCGTAGACGAAGCCGCGCGGTTGTCGCATAATGACAAGAATGATGAAGCTGATGCGCTATGTGCCACTCAGTCTGAGGAGCCATGGCGCTCGGAGTGCTTTTTTCAGATTGCCGAAGCACGCGCGATAAAGAACGATTTGCTGGGCGCGTTGAACCACTGTCGGTCGGCTGCGGCCTTTCGGCAGATGTGTGTAGGGCACGCGCTTTGGTTGATGTCGGATGTCATCGTGGACGCATTGCCCGGCGAACCAGAGGCTCCGAACAAAGTGGACGCATTCGTGTCCGGTCTGCCCGAGATGGAGATGAAAGGCCCCGGACTCGCGGCGGTCGCGCGGGCGGCTGCGTGGCATGGCATTTACGCGGGTTCCGGCAGCACCGACCCGCGGGCAGCGCGGGCAGCAACGCAGCTCCACGCGAGCCATGCACGCGGCGCTTTTGCCTGGGAAGTGGTGCGGCTTGCGGGGGCCACGCGGCGAAGCAACCGCGCGTTGGTCGACCTCGTTTGGCAGACTTGGCAAGGGGCGGTGCCGCCGTTGACGGGCGCCCCGTCGTCCATTGGGTGCTGGGAGGTACGCCTCATGCCCCGCTCTGACCTCCTTTCGCCGGTCTACGAGGGGACGGTGCGCACGTTTGGCGGCGACATTCGGTACCAGTCCGAAGACCCCCAGACCGACCTCTGGCTGGCTACTCTGGCGGCGATTTACGCGCATGGTGGCGATATTTCGGCATCCGAGATTGAGCAGCTGCGAGCGCTGCCCGAGCGCGCCGCGCGAATGACCGCTGCGCGCTATGTGGGGCTTGACGCAGAGTCGTACCCGAATGGATTGGAAGCGTACCCGTCTGGTTCTGAAGAGCGTTTGGTGGCGACGATGACGCGCCGTTCCGCGATTTTGGCGCTGGCTCCCCATCCTTATGTGCCGGATACCCTCAAGGAGGGCTGTCCATGAGGCGTGGTCGTTCTCCGTTGCCCTTGGTGGCTGTTGCGTTTGTTCTTTTTTTTAGCGTGGGCGCGTATTTTATTCTTCGCACCCCAACCGCCGCCCCAGATGATTCGTCGATGTGCCGCGCAATGTCCGACATGCAAGAGCGCGCCCGTTGTTTTGACGCGCGGGCGGTTGCGGCGGACCAGCAGGAGCTCACGGTGCGCCTTGCAGGGGTGTCGCGCGCGGACGAACGGGACCTCATTCGACTTGATGCTATCGCGAAAGACCCCACGCACGCGCGAACTTGGTGCCCGGACATGGAAACGGACCAAGCCAAAGCGCTGTGCGAGCGGATTCGCGGGCGCGCGCACTTGTGGGCTGGAACGCCGAGTGAGACGCGCGTTCGGCGGTCTGGAGAATAGGTCGCGCGGAGGCGGTGGGGCCGGATATTCTGGAGCGATTCGCGGGAAACGGCAATCACGCGTTATTTTCGTGGTTGCGCTTGTCCCAGTTTGACGGGCGCTCGCGCCTCTCGGCGAATCCACAGAAGCGGGAGCAGCGCGAGCAGCCACGCTTCCCGATGCGCGGGGGCGTTGGCGCAACCGCAGCGTGTTTTGAGGGCCGCCTCGTCGTCTTCGTTGGGTTCGCTATCGTCAGGTATCGCGGTGTCGCCGCTATCCGCAGGAGCTGGGAACGTTGCGACCTGAAACGAATACGGCTCCGTGAGAACGGCGCCCGCTGCTGCGGTGAGCCCTCCGTTTACCGTCACGGTCAGCCAGGCATTCTCGGGCCAGGGTTCTGTAGGGACAATATGGAGAATATGGCTATGGTCTCCATAAAACAGCCATGTGTCAAACGAAAGGGAAACACCATCCTCATCGAGGACCGAAAACGCCGCAGGGCCGAGGTCGTCGCGAAGCATGCCTTGCCGAAACACCACCGAGATGCGGGCATCGGGGGAGTCGGGGTCGACCTGGAGGTTGTAGCCACCGTCGGGCGGCCAGGTTCGGTCGATGAACTGGCGCCCGTTGAGGTCGTGGAGGCGCCCCCAAAGCTCGGTCCAATAGCCCGCGACAACCTCCGCTTCGTACTCGGGAATGCCGGGTACATCTGGATTCTGTAGGTTGGACATGGCCCACGGGAAGTTGTCTTCCCAGGACGTCAAGTCGCCGTTGAGGTCCGCGCTCAAACCCACCGTTGAAACGACAAGTTCGAGCAGGTCTTGGGCCGCATCCAAGGTTGCTTCGTCGACGTCGATTCCATATTCGGCGTACAAAGCAACCAAGACTTCTTTGGGGACCCAACGTTCTGGGACGTCTTGTGAACCCGTCAATGAAGCCCACTTGAAGTCGGTTGCTTCGTCCATGCTGCGGCCCGCAGCCCAACCCAAGTCTCCGTCATACCGTATGGAGCGGTCCTGGTAGTTTGCATCAAATGTTTGGTCGGCGAGGCCGTGGGAGCCCAATCCCATCAAAAACGCAATGTGCGGTGCGGCTTCGGGGCCGTAGGGAGTCGCGAACTCGGTCTTTATCCACTCCAAATATTTGGCTTGAAATGGCTCCCAGTGCGCGGCCTCGCCAAATGGATGGCCAACGGCATACCCGCCATCGGGAAACATCGTTCCATGAACCCACATCGGTTCATAGGCAGGGGCCTGCATCAAGTCGCTGAGCTCTCCAGCCGGGAGAAGCTCGCGTGCGCGGCGGGAAATCCAAATGTGCGTCGTTTGCCCATTGGCATGCGCCAGCGGCGACAACATCAGCAATGCGTACAAGGGGGTCATGGTGGCCATATCTCCGAGACGTCAACATGCGTTGGCCCGAAGAAGGGCGCGCACCCACGGGAACTGTACCGGGTGGGAGTTGTTTCGTCTACGTGGGGCGAACAAATCGACACGCCTACGCTAGCAAGGTCCAGGGAGGCCGTCTTCGGAGCCTTGTTCGCACCAAAAGGTTTCGGCTTGGGAATGCGGGCCTGCATAGGGGTCCACTACGTCCCACTCGTCGGGCGCCGTCGTGCTCGCACGCTCCAGCTGGAGGTGCAGATGGGGAAACGACGAGCGACCGCTCGACCCCACACGACCGAGAATCGCGCCCCGTTCAACCACATCGCCGACGGCCACCGCGACACTTCCCGACATCATATGGAGGTACCGTGTGCGCCATACCGACCCGTCGTCTGCGATATGCGTGACGACCACGCGATTCGCGACCATCTCGTGTCCATCACAAGACACATCTCCACTCTCCGCATCGGCGTGGCAGCGGTCGTAGTGGCCATCTTCGGTCTCGGTGACCGTGCCTCCCGCGGCGGCCAAGATGTTTACGCTCCCCGCGTCCATGGCGGTCCAGCTTCCGTCTAAAATATAGTCGCTGCCATCATGTTCGTCGTAACAGTGGGGGAAAGACCGTCCAACATAATCGAGACAGGTCGCCCGACCGAGCACGCCCTCGGCGGAATGGTCGATGGGGTCATGGTCAACACCCAACACTTGGGAAAACGCGCTGCTGTCGGCCAATGGGAAGGATAGCTGCAAGGGAGCGCGAAGCGTGAGGTCCGCCGTGTCGGATTGGGTGTCTTCCGTCGTTATCACAACGGTTTTGTTGGGTTGTGTTGGTTTGCATGAAATGTAAGCAGCAACACAGAATGTCCAATAGTATTTCATGGTTTGCCCACGGCGTCGATGAGACGGCGCGCGATGTGGTCACGGCTGATTCCCGAAACCGAAACCGCTTTGTCGCGACCGGTTTGTCCTTGTACCAGCGTGAGCGCGGAGGGCGCGAGACCCAACACCGTGCGTCCCAAGAACTGCAACAGCGCTTTGTTGGCCGCCCCATCCACTGGCGGCGCCTGGAGACGCACCAAGACGACGCCATCTTCGCGAATGTCGGTGATGCCCGAGCGACTTGCGCGGGGCTGCACCCGCACCCGAACCACGATAGAGCCGTCTTTTTCGCGTAGGTCAGGTTGGTGTGGGGTGGTCGTCATCGTGCCTCGGGTCGCGGGAGCGGCGTTGGTTTCTCGTAGTAATTGCTGCATCGCAGCATTCGTGGGGCGGGTGAATGCTGCGATGCAACATTTATGCTGCAATGCAGCAAAATCGCCCGGTCACTCCGGGGAGACCGCAATGGGTGGTCGCCAATCTATGCCGTGACACGCAGTTTTGGACGCTTGGCTACCAGCGGTTGGTGATGCCCCACAAGTTGTAGTCGTCTGCGACCTCGCGGTAGAAGTCGTCGATGCTGCGGTCGACACCTCGAACGCGGAAGACCACGCGGTAGTCGCCCGCTTTGCTCGTGACGTACCAGTCGCCTTCGTCACCATTGGTGGTGATACCGAGGGGTTGGAGCAGGTCGTCAATCCAGCGGACTTCTTCGGTCCAATCATCCGTGGCGTCGTCGTACCGGCGTACGTTGTACTCGCCTGTCGTGAACGCGGCAGACATCGAGTACCAGCCATCTCCGTCCATCCACGAGAGGCCGACGGTGGTATACAAGGAGTCCAGGTCGATGTCGCCGGAAAGGTCGACGGGGCGCTTCATCTCGAAGCCTGTGTCGGCATGGTAGGTCGCGAAACCTCCCAAAAGTCCGGCTATGCCCAGCGTTCCCGTTGCGGGGTCGACGTCGATTCCTGCGCCATACAGCTCATAGTCGTATGGTTCGGCCATGAGGTTCCAGCCCCATGCGGCAAGCTCGGTCGTCGCGCCGTCGGGGTCGACGCGGTACAGAGCGCCGGGCGTGAGAACCGCGAGATAGCCGTCGGGATGGGCTACGATGCCACGGACGTAAGGGCCATAGAAGTAGAGGCGCGGGTCAAGCTCGCCGAAGCAATCGGGCACGTCTGCTTCGGGAAGTGCGAAGCACGCGTCATAGTCGGCGTCACCAAACACCGCGAGGGCCTCGGTGCCACCGGATTCCGGGAGGCGGTAGACGGTGGACGGCTGGTACCACGGCACGCTGTCGTCCCACGAAGGGACAAGACCGGAGCTGGCCAAAGAGAAGGGGCCCGACACGCTATCGAAGTAGGGGTAGCCTGTGACAAACCAGTCATCCTCGTGGCCTTGGGTGACCGACCATGGCACGACGTCTTCGGGAAGGGTGAGCCGGAGGTCTTCGCGACCCACGCTGTCAAACACCACTACCGCGCTTCGTGCGGTGCCCCGCTGCTCGGCAACCGCGATGCCTGCCCACACTTCGTCGACACGGCCATCACAATCGTTGTCTTTTCCATCATAAGGGTCTTCGGGCCACGCGGGGTTCACTTGGTAGTCGGTGTCGTCGCAGTCACCGTCCTCGAGCGTGAAGCCGTCGCCGTCTTCGTCCGTGCCTTCTTCGGTGCCGCCTGTGCCGCCACCGGTGGACGTGGTGCCGGAATCTTCGGGGATAATCGTCGTCTGCTTGTCTGCACAGCCGATGGTGGCCACAAGCCAACAAGCAGCCAAAGTTCCCGTGCGCATGGAGTCTCCAATTGTGGCGAAGCGCGTCCGTTTTCGGCGGTCGCGGACAACAGCGATGCGTAAGAAGCCGGAAACAGCACACTGCACCGGCGACCACGCTGTTTGTAGCGGCTGCGAGGCGCGTCGTCTATGGGCCGCACATCCGCAGGCGGCAGGGGCGCGCGCGCATCAAGCAATCGAGGGCAAGTGCGGGCCGAGGTCGCGGGCGAAATAGGTCAGGATGATGTCGGCGCCGGCACGCTTCATGCTCAACAACATTTCGCGTGAGACGGCCTTTTCGTCGATCCAGCCGTTCGCTGCCGCAGCCTTGACCATCGCGTACTCGCCCGACACATTGTAGGCGGCGACGGGCAAGTCGAAAGACTCTTTGACGGCGCGGATGACATCGAGGTACGCCAAGGCTGGCTTCACCATCAAGATGTCCGCGCCTTGCTCGACATCGAGCGCGGCTTCGACCAATCCTTCGCGGAGGTTGGCGGGGTCCATTTGGTAGGTGCGCCGGTCGCCGAAAGCCGGCGCGCTGTCGACCGCATCGCGAAATGGTCCATAAAATGCGCTCGCATATTTGACCGCATACGACAGGATGGACACTTCCTGGTGGCCGGCTTGGTCGAGCGCGCCGCGCATGGCGCCCACCATGCCATCAATCATGCCGCTCGGAGCGACCATATCGGCGCCAGCGCGGGCGTGGCTCACCGCTTGGCGGGCGAGGTTGTCGAGCGTGGGGTCGTTGAGCAAGCGGCCATCGTCGCTTACTACGCCACAATGGCCGTGAGAAGTGTATTCACAGAAGCAGACGTCGGTGATGACGAATAGCTCGGGAAACTCCGCCTTGAGTTGCCGAACCGCGCGCTGGATGATGCCGTGCTCGTCGTTCCAGGTGTCGCTCCCGACCGCGTCTTTGTGGTCGGGCACGCCAAACAGGATGACCTGCTGGATTCCGGCCTTCAGGATGGCGTCGATTTCCCGATTGACCTCCGCCAAGCCATAGTTGCAGATGCCGGGCATCGACGGAATTGGCCGCACGGTATTGGGCCGGGGGTCGATGAACACAGGCATGATGAGGTCTTGTCGGGTGAGGACAGTCTCACGAACCATAGACCGAAGGGCGGGATGGGCGCGCAAGCGACGGGGACGGCGGACGAGGGACATCAAACGGCTCCGGTTGGGGGAGCCGGTTCTAATCCGCTGCCGGGAGGATGTTGAGCCAAATCTCCGCTGGGGCGCGTCAGGAGGCGCGCATCACCTGGTTCATTTCCGAGGCGTATGCCATGAGGCGCACGAGCTGGTCGAGCTGCACGCCGTCCAACGGCTCAAACTGCACACCGCAGCCCCGCGGGGCGCCACCTTTGCAGTCAATCCAGCGGACCCGTGCTTCGACTTCCATGGGCATATCGCCGGGAATGGCCAGTGTCAGCGTAATCTTGGTCCCTGCGCGGGGAGGGGTGCTGGTGGCGATAAACATACCACCAAGGGACAAGTCGGCGGCCAAGCGTGGTGCAGAGCGCTCATTTACGGTCATCAATACGATGCCGTTGTATGCCACACGAGCATGCTGGCGCTGGGAAATATCGCCGGTGTTGCCGAAGGCAGATGGGGAGACACCACGAAAAGACTCCGAGCTTGGCTTGCGGTAGTTCATTTCGTCTCCAGGATTCTTAGGGTCTACCCGATGCTACGGCAATTGATCCCCGGAGCAATAGGGGTGCGACCCATAGATTCGACTGGAATATTTCGCTGCACCTAAATGCCGATGCCTACGCTAATCCCAGTCTGTTCGCCGTAGGCTGTCGTGGTCTTGCTCCAGCCCAGGTGGAGGCGCAGCTTCGAAAGGTTGATTCCCGCGCCTGCATAGAGCCCGTACTGCCCAAGCACGGCGTTGAGGTTCTCGCGGTCGCCGCCGAAGTACCAGCCGGGGGACACGCCCGCGTAGGCGTCGAACACTTTGAGGTCGAGGAGGCCGGTGATGGGCCATTCGAGACCTGTAGTGGCGGGCATCTCGGTGTCGGGGAACTGGTACTGGCTATAAAAAACATCGGGGCCGGTCTGCGCGCCGACCACTTTGTAAAACGGGCCGAAGAAGGAGCCGAGTCGCACGTCGTAGCCGCTAATGCCGGCGCCAAAGGTGTAGGCGCCCATGATGCGGGTCTTTCCGAAAAAGGCAGGATCGGGCTTCTTCTGCTTGTACATCAGGCCCGCTTCGGCACCTGCGCTCAAACCGACGGCGCCGTTCCAAACCATCGCGCCAAGAACCGGCTTTGCGTAGGGCTTCTTGGAATAGGGGCCCGCGAGCATCCCCTCGGTGGAGGCATCTTTGGGAGCCTTTTCGGCAGCCGTTTCGCTCTCGGATGCAGTTTCGTTCGACGTGTTGTCGTCGGACGTGTTGTCGTCGGGCGATTGCGCCCATGCCGAACCGATGACGGCAGCGAGGATGAGGCTAGAAAACATGCGGTCTCCCAATTGCGCGGACGAACGCGAGCCGAGGTGGGGTGCAAACCGTCTTGCCGAAGCGGGGGGCCGACGTCAAGCGATTGTAAGGTCAAGGAAGGTCAACGCGATCCGTTGTAAGCACTTGTACTTACTTTCGGCCGCCGCTGTCGGGCTCAAGGTCGACGTGGCGGGCTCGCGGGAGCGCGGCCCGAAGCTTGGCTTCCAGGCGGTCAACCTCTACACCGACTTGGTCGGCAACTTTGTCGCTGAATTCTTCGAGAAATGACTGGAGCTTGGGGCCAGAGTCTAGCTCGCGTGCAAGCGCGTCGAGGTCGCGTCCTTCGAGAAATCGGCGAGCGAGCAACCGACCGTCAAAGTCGATTTCTGCAGCGATGTGCCACGAATCTGCACCTTCGACTACGGCCTTCGACATCACGAGCTGTTCGACCACCGGGTCGGATGCGATGACAGCCTGCACCTTTTCGAGGTCTGCTTTCTGGATGGACTGCCCAATCAACAGCGCTCGGTTGCGCTGCATGAGCACCATCGCCACCAAGCCGAGCAGGCCGCCAATCAGCAAGCTGCCGAGGGGGTCCCACCAGCCGATGCCGGTCCAGGCGGTGAGGGCGACCGTAGCGAAGGCGATGAGAACGCCCGCGACCGCCGCGGTGTCTTCGAGGAGCACGGCGACGCCGAACACATCATCGGTGGTCGTGATGTGCTGCCGGAAGCTCACGCCGCGTGCTTTGGCCTCTTGGGCGAGTCCGCGCACGGCGACCAGCAAGCTCCCGCCTTCGGCGACGAGGCTGAGGCCGAGGATGCCAAGGTTTATCATCGGGGAGCTTTCAGAGTCGTGGTGGCCGCCGGTGAGGAGCCCCTCCACGCCGTGCGCTACGGTGACGCCGCAGCCCAAAAAGAAGATGCCGACGGCAGACATCAAGGCCCACACGAAAGCATCCCGGCCGTAGCCGAAGGGGTGCATCGGATCTGGGGGGCGCTCTGCGCGGCTCATGCCGATGGCCAGCAGCGTTTGGTTACCCACATCTGCGAGGGAGTGGATGCCTTCAGCGAGCATGGTGCCGGAGCCGGTCAGTGCAAAGCCGATAAACTTGGCCACCATGACGACGGCATTGGCGCCTATTGCACTATAAACAGCAGTCTTGCTTCCACTCGACACGCGGCCTCCGACACCGCCCGGAGCGCGGGCGGTGGGGCGGTTTAGCGTGTCAGCGTTGGCATTGCACCCTTTGTGTCAAACGGGGAGGGTGCGCGCTTCAGCCTCGGGCATCAAGGTATCTACGACGCCGCCGTTCCCCAGATAGCTCGGCGCGGTGACGAGGCGGTCGCGGTAGGCGGGCACGGTCAACAAGAAGGCGTGGAGCTGCGGCAGGTTGTACCAAGGCACGCTCGGGAAGAGGTGGTGGGCGACGTGGTAATGAATGTGGAAAGGACTGATGAGCACGCGCTCAAGGGCGCTCGCGTCAACGTGCCGTGACACGGATATTTCGTCGGTTCCAACGTCTCCTTCGTGCTCGGAGATGCCGCGCAGGCGGAGCAAGGCGGGCAGCACGGTCATGCTCGGGAGCACCCACAGCAGCAGATACGTGGTCCACATGCCGGTTGCGGAGAGGGTGAGGGCGAGCATCGACCAAAACAACAGGATTCGCGCGGCTTCTCCTAGCGTTGCGCGGTCGTTTGCGCCTGCGCAGGCGGTCGGGAGGAGCGTCGGCCACGGGGAGTAGTGGGTCATCACGCGGAGCAGCCGACCGGCGTTGACGCCGAGTATGTCGCGCAAAAACACAAAACGTGCGCTCGTACGCGGCCGGGGAAACCACCATTGGTCGTCGGCCATCACGGTCTGCCGGTCGGGGTCTTGGTTTCGGTCGTTGGTGAAGCGGTGGTGCAGGTTGTGGCGGGCCCGATACCGCCGGGTCATGACATTGTTCGGCAGGGCCAAGAGCAAGTCAGACAGCGTGTCGTTCCAGTCTTTGCTGCGTACGAGGCGGTAATGTGCGGCCTCGTGCATCAAGATGAGCATGGCGTGTTGGCGCGTCGCGATGAAGGCGCCCGCGACCAAGTAGACCACCGGATGTGCGCTCAGAACGGCCAGCGTTGCGACCAGAGCCACCGCGCCCCATTCCCGCCCAATGGCCAGCGCCGTCTTTGTGTGCGACAAGCTGCTCAGTGCGCGAATCTGCGGCGCGAGAGGGCCGCGGTCCAATACGCGGTGGGGGGAGCCGAGAGCGTGACCACGGGTGGTGATTGGCTGGTCCATCGGGGTGCCTTCCGTGCGGTTCGTTGGGTGGACCCTCCGGGCAGCGGATCGAAGGCGATGGATGTTGACGCCCTACGCACAAATAGGGGGGGATTTTCAGCCACCCACCAATCGGCCCGATTGGTAGTCGGCATAGGCCTGTGCAATTTCTTCTTCGGTATTCATCACGAAAGGGCCACGCCGGGCGACGGGTTCGCCGATGGGCTGTCCCGCAGCGAAGAGCAGCCGGCCTTGTCCTTGGAGCCTTACTTGGTCGCCGGGACCCAGGACGGCCAAGTTTCCTTGCGAAATGGTATTTTTTGTAGTATTATCAGAAAACTGCCCCTCGGCGACATAAACAAAGCTCGCGTGGGTTCCGGGGAGGTCGTGTACAAACAAGCCTGGCTCGGGCAAGGAGACATCAAAGAGCTCGGGGCGAACGGCGATGTCGCTCACTGGACCTTGTTTACCGCCGAATGTGCCTGCGAGAAGGCGGGTGGTCGCGTCGCCGGTTTGCACGACAGGGACATCGGAGGCGGCGCGGTCTTGGTAGCGGGGTGCGGTCATCTTGAGGCGCGCGGGCAAGTTGACCCATAGCTGGAACCCCCACATCTCGTGGTGCGTAGCAAGCGGCATTTCGGCGTGGACGATGCCGCGGCCTGCGGTCATCCATTGCAGGCTACCGGGGCCCAGCAGGCCATGGTTTCCGACGCTGTCTCTGTGTTCGACGGTGCCCGAGATCATAATGGTGACAGTTTCGAAACCTCGGTGGGGGTGCTTGGGGAAGCCGGCGAGGTAATCGTTTGGGTCCGTCGATCGAAATTCGTCGAGCATCAAGAATGGGTCGAGCATCCGAAGTGCGCGTCCTCCCAGGATTTTTCGAAGCTCGACGCCGGCACCATCACGGTGGGGCGCAAAGGGAACCACTTGGGTCACGGCGCGCGGCGTGCGTGTCCGAGACGTCGTACACGCGAAAGGCGCGATTCCCGTGGCGACAAGGCCTTGGAGAAACTGACGGCGGTGCGTGGGCATCGGAATCCACCGGGGACGAAGGTTTGGGTGGGGTCGCAGAGTCTGTCGTAGGTTAGCCGGGCCGCTCACTACTGGCGCCTCTCTTGGCGCACACCGGGCCCTATGCTGTTGGGGTTCCCTGGAGGCTTCTTTGCGCGCGACTGCCTTGCACATCGTGACCTATCGGAATGACCCCGCCGACGCCGAGGTCACGAGCCACCGGCTGATGGCCCGCGCGGGCTACATCCACAAGATTAGCGCCGGACTGTATGTGTATGGTCCGTTGCTCTGGAAGACGCTCGGCAAAATCAAGGCGATTGTCCGGGAAGAGCTTGGCGCCATCAACGGTATGGAAGTGCAGCTTCCGATTCTGCAAGACCGGGCGTTGTGGGAGCGTTCCGGCCGCTGGGATGTCTACCAGGCGAGCCGCACGATGCTGACGACCACTGACCGGCGGGATGCTACCTATGGACTCGCGCCGACCGCCGAAGAGGTCATGACCGAATACGTCGCCGCCACGGTCAAGTCGTACAAGCAGATGCCCATTAGCTTGTACCAGATTCACACGAAGTTCCGCGACGAAATCCGGCCGCGCTTTGGCTTGATGCGGGTCAAAGAGTTCATCATGAAGGATGCGTACTCTTTTGACGTCGACGAAGCGGGCCTGGACGTTTCGTATGAAAATTACCGCAAGGCGTATGTGCGGATTTTCCAGCGGTGTGGCTTGGAGGCCTTTGGCGTCGATGCCGACCCCGGCGATATCGGGGGTTCGGGTTCGATGGAGTTTATGGTGGCCGCCGACGCTGGCGAAGACGCCATCTTGATTGAGGACGGCGGCGATTACGCAGCCAACGTCGAAAAGGCGTCGAGCCGGATTGCTCCGGCGCCGTCTGTTGGGGAAGAACCCCGTCCGATGCGACGGGAATCGACGCCCGACATTCGTTCCGTGGCACAGCTCGCTGCATTCTTCCCCGAGGTCACGCCCGACCGAATGGTGAAGACGGTGCTGTGCAAGGCCGTCCATATGGATTCGGAAGTGGCGTGGGCCGTGCTCATTCGCGGTGACCAGGAAGTCAACGAGGTCAAGCTCCGCAATCACACCGGTGGTCTCGCGATTCGCATGCTCACCGACGATGAAATCGTGGCTCTGACCGGCGCGCAGCCTGGCTTTGCGGGGCCGGTGGGCTTGCCCAAGTCGATGAAGGTGGTCGCGGACGAAAGCGTGCGCGGGATGGTCAACGTGTTGTGCGGTGCCAACGAAACCGACGTCCACTTGTTGGATGTCAACTTGGGCCGCGATTGCGCGATGCCGACCTTTGCCGATGTTCGGTTGGCGCGGGTGGGAGAAGCGGGTCCGCGCACGGGCGCCCCTCTCATCGAGCGGCGTGGCATCGAAGTGGGCCATATCTTCAAGCTTGGCACCAAGTATTCGGCGGCGATGGGCGCGGTGTTCACGGACACCAATGGCAAGCCGCAGCCGTTTGTGATGGGCTGCTATGGCATCGGTGTGTCCCGTGTGGCCGCCGCGGCCGTGGAGCAGCGCTCCGACGAAAAGGGCATCGTATGGCCGATTCCGATTGCTCCGTTCGAAGTGGCGGTAGCGCCGCTCAAGGTGCAAGACGACGCCCAGCGTGAAGCGGCGGAGAGCCTCTATGCCGCTCTGCAGGGCGCAGGCGTCGATGTTTTGCTTGACGACCGCAAGCTCGGCGCGGGCGCGAAGCTGAAAGATCTGGAGCTGATGGGTTTTAGTGTCCTCGTGGTTGTGGGTCGGGGAATCTCGACAGACGGCACGGTGGAGGTGCGGAATCGCACTGCGGGCGACGAGACCATCGCCGTTCACATCGACAACCTGGTAGAGACGGTGCGTGAAATGGTGGTCAAGGGTCGACGCGGATTGCTCCCGGCCTGACCATACTTGCCACCACCCGCATCGGTTTCGGGTAGAGTGGGGAGGCTATGCGAACATCGTACCTTCCCACTTTGTTGCTGCCTGCGGTGCTGGCGGCATGTGGTGTCCCTTCCGAGGGGCCACAGACCGCTGCGCCTACCGTGGGGCCCGCTCCTGAAGCAAAGCCCGATGGGGCGCGCCTCCGACGACTGACCCAGGTGCAGTACAAGCGAAGCCTGCAGTCGTTGTTTGGGGCAGACCTGGTGCTGCCTGTGGCTCTCGAGCCGGACACGCGCGAAATCGGCTTTCAGACGATTGGGGCCAGCTCTACGAGCATTTCTCCCCGTGGAGTCGAGCAATACGAAACGGCCGCTTATGACGTAGCCGAGCAGGTGGTCGCGTGGCCTGACCGCTTGGGCGCGTGGATGCCATGCGCATTGTCCGAGCTGAACGCCGACTGCACCGCGTCTTTGGCTGCGACCTTGGGGCGGCGTGCATGGCGTCGCCCCCTCACCAATAGCGAGGTGGAGCGCCTCTCGACGCTCATGTTGGACATCGCCGCCCAGTCTGGCGAGGCGGAGGTAGGCGTCACCTACGGGATTGCCGCGATTCTGCAAGACCCTCGCTTTTTGTACCGCGTGGAGCTTGGGGTCGACGATGGCGCAGGTGGCCGGGTGCTCACGGACCTGGAGCTTGCGAGTCGCTTGTCCTTTTTGCTGTGGAACACCTTGCCCGATGAGACGTTGTTGGCGGCTGCGGAAGCGGGGCAGCTGCAAACCGAAGAAGGCTTGCGGGATTCGGTCGCGCGACTGCTCGAAGACCCGCAGTCACGCGATGGTCTCGCCAATTTCTTCACGGAGCTTTACCAGCTGGACTTGTTGGACTCCATCACGAAAGACCCCCAAAAAGTACCCCAGGCAAGCCCCGAGGTGGGTCCCGCCGCGCGTCGCGAAACCTTGGCGGTGATTGACCGCATTGTGTTTGACGACAACGCAGACTTTCGGACGCTCTTGACCACGCGGGAGACCTTCATTGACCGCCGCTTGGCTGCCATTTATGGAGTTCCAGCTCCAGATGTCGAGAATGCGGCGTGGACAACGCTCCCCGAGACGGGAGAGCGCCGCGGTGTGTTGGGTCATGTGAGCTTTTTGATGCTCAATGCGCACAATTCAACGTCGTCGGCCACCTTGCGGGGCAAGTTTGTGCGCGAGCGCTTGTTGTGCCAAACAATGCCCGCCCCGCCCCCAGGCGTCAACACCAATATCCCCGAAGCGGACGAAGATGCGCCCACACTGCGGGACCGCGTGGCCGTCCACTTGGAAGACCCCGCCTGCGCCGGGTGCCATGAGCTGATGGACCCCATCGGCCTGGGCTTTGAGAACTTCGACGCAATCGGTCGTTGGCGGCTCACCGAAGCGGGGGCGATGATTGACCCCACCGGCCAACTCGACGGCGCAGCATTTGACGATGCGTGGGAAATGGCCTCGGTTGTGGCCCAGCACCCGCAGTTTGCGCCGTGTTTGGCGCGCAACCTATACCAATATATGGCGGGGCAGCCTGTCTCGGAAGGCGAGGAGGCGTATGTCGATTGGCTGGGAGAGACGATGGCGGTGGACGAGTACCGCGTGCAGTCTCTTGTGTTGCGAATTGTCGAAAGCCCTGCATTCCAGCGCGTAGGAGAGCCCCAATGAAACCTTCGATGAGGGCAAACCGTCCCGCCTCTCCGTGGAGTCGGCGCCGGGTGCTTCGAGGCCTCTTGCATGGCTCGGCGGTGATGGTGGGCCTTCCTCCATTGCTGTCCGTGCGCCGCGCGTTTGGGGATACGACCTGCGCGGACGGCTTCCCGAAGCGCTTTGTGTTGTTTTATTGGGGAAACGGCAATCGACCCGAGTTTTGGACCCCATCGGGCGAAGGAATGGGTTCAGCTTGGGACCTTTCCGAAGAGCTCTCGGGCCTTGCGGCGGTCAAGCACAAGCTGGCGGTTGTGACCGGGATGTCGGTCAAAGTTCCAAACTTGATTCCCCATTGGTCCGGTGCGATGGGCTTCTTGACAGGAAGCGCCCCCACGGGGACCGACAGTGCGTGGGATGTCGTGGGGCCCACCTTCGACCAACGTATCGCAGACGAAATTGGTGGTGACACCATTTACCGGTCCTTGGAGGTCGGGGTGCTCACCGAGAGCTCGATTTCGTTCGCGGGGCCGGGCGCGCGGTATCCCGCAGAGATGGACCCTTACGCCTTTTACGAGCGTATCTTTGGCGCATCCTTCCGCGAACCGGGCGGTGATGCCGGCCCCGACCCCCGCTTGGGATGGCGTCGAAGCGTTCTCGATAGTGTCATGGAGGGCATTCACGCGCTTGACTCCCAAGTTGGGGCAGAAGACAAGCAGCGCCTCGAAAACCACTACGACGGCATTCGCGAGCTTGAGCTGCGCCTCGCACGCCTTCAGGAAGACCCCGCGGAGTTGGCAGCGTGTGAACGCCCCGCTGCACCGGAGACATCGTACCCTGACATCGACGGTAGGCCGCAGCTTTCGGCGCGGGCGCGGGTCATGTCGGACCTCTCCGCGATGGCTCTTGCCTGTGACCAAACGCGCGTGCTCACCTACAACTTGTCCACTCCATTGACCAATATTTTGTTCCCCGAGACCGAAGAAGGGCACCACACTCTTACCCACAACGAAGGGGGCTCCCAACCGCAGGTTCACTCCATCGCAACACAAGTCATGGATGAGCTTGGATACCTGCTGGCGGCGATGGATTCGATTTCGGAGGACGACGGCACCTTGCTCGACCACAGTTTGGTGCTGGCTTCTTCGGACGTAAGCGAAGGCAAGACGCACTCCCTCGACGAATATCCCATCTTGCTCGCGGGAGGCGCGTGTGGTTCTTTCCAAACCGACATGCATTACCGCTCCCACTCGCAGGAGAACGCAAGCAAGGTATTGCTGAGTGTGTTGCGTGGGTTTGGCGTGTCCACCGACAGCTATGGGGAAGGCGAAGCGCGAACCACCGATGGCCTCTCGGCGATTGAGGGGGGCTAAGATGGCTTCACGGGCGCATTTGGCAATGTTGACGTGCGTGTTTGCCTTGGGTTGCGGCACGGCCCCACCTCCCACCGAAGGAAAAGACACGGGACAAACGTGTGCGACGGACGGCGCTACGTTGGTCTTCATTGTTTCGGCGATGGACTTCACCCGCGCGACGGAATCGGGCGCTGTGCCTGGCTTTGACCTCGACGGCGTCGTGAGTGGCGACGGCGACCCCGCAGGCTGCGGCCACGGCGACCTCATGTCTCCCGACGGCACGCCGGGCGTCGACAATGCGTTTGCTGCGCTGGTGCCGCTTTTGGAGTCGATTGGGGCGGGCGCTGTCGAAGGCTTGATTGAGGACGCCATTCACTCGGGCGAGCTGCTGTTGCTGCTCGAAATCTCCGGTGTTGACGACCTCTCCAACGACACCTGCGTTGACCTCTCGCTCTCTCGCGGAACGGGCGTTCCGTTGCTGGCCACCGATGGCACGCTGCAAGTCGACCAAACCTTCGCCGTTGACACCGCGCGTCCTGCTACGGGAGCGTCTGGCGGCACCCTCACCGATGGCGTCATCGAGGTGGACGGATTTGACTTGATGCTGCCTGTGCAGATTCTTGATGAGTTCCTCGAATTCGAGATGGAAGGCGGCGCGCTCCGCCTTTCGCCAAACGAGGACGGCACATACGCAGGACAGCTCGCGGGAGGTGTCGTCGTTGCGTCGTTGGCGGGGCAGATTGCTGCCATCCCCGACATTGGCGAGCTTCGGAATGTTGTGCCACCCATTATTGAAGGCGCCGCCGACCTTTGGCCCGATGAGTCCGGCGCGTGTACCCATCTCTCGTTGGGATTTGATGTGGTGGTCAAGCCTGCGTTTTTGATGGATTCGCCCTAAAAGTTTCCCGCGTTGCTCCATGAGCGGGTCTTGACAACCTCGCCCGTCGCGGGATTGATGGTCTTTGCCACCGTGGGCTCAACAATAATCAGATTGCCGTCTGTGCGGGCATAAAGAGCGACGGCGCTCGCCTCGACCTCCCGAAATACCTTGCCTTCGGTGCTGTCAAACAACACGACGCGGTCATTCGTTGCGACAGCGGTGTACCCGGCCCCGCTGGCGAGTACCCCGCGGCTTCCATCGACCCCCACGCACAAGCCGTCCACGTTGCACGTCGCGGCGGTGCCAGCGACCCAGACAGGCCCCGCGAGGCTCGGGGTGAGGGCCTGGGGCTTGCCCGTCGTAGGCGCCATCTGGGCGACGGGGGAGCCGGTCCCGCGCCATTCGCGCACGGCGCCTTCCCCGTCGAGAACCCAGACGCTGTCGCCATGTCCGTGGATGTCGACGACCCCTGCGGGTGGCATGAGGCGCCCCCGAATCCGACCCTGGGCGTCGTACCAAACCACTTCACCGGTCGACATAGAGCCACCTGTGCGCGTATTGGAGGATACCGCGGCAACGGAGCCATCATCCAAGCACACGATATGGGACACCGTTGCCCCGCCCGGACGAAGGCGGTCGATGACCGTGTCGTTGGCGCGGTTTCGCACCTCGACGACCCCTGCGCCAGCGAATGCGACCGTTGCGCCGGACAAGCAGGCGTCCTCGATACGCGCGAGTCCGGGCGGCGCCAACGCCACTCGCTCGACAGAGGGGGAGTCAAGGTCGAACACACCAAAGCGGGTGCCCCCGTTTTGCACCAACAACGAACGGCCAGAGAGCGCGGTAATGAAGGACTTCGGCGCGGGGCGGTCGGTGGGCGGAAACCGACCGGGCACCGCTTCTTCGGGAGCAGGTGCCACCGCTTCTTCTGCGACTTCGGGCGGAGGGGGCGGTGGGTCCGCAGCCGGTGGCGGTGGTGCAGCCGCGGGCGCCACAATCGCTGCGGTGGCGGGCGGCGGGGGAGGTGGCAAGAAGGGGTCGAGCAAACCAGCCTGCCAAGCCGCCCAGGAGCCCCCTGCAACGGCGAGCAGTCCCACCCCTGCCCCAATGGCTACCGGACCCCACGGCGACGCGGGAGGCGGCGCAGGGGGCGCCTCGCGAGGGCGCGGCGGACGCGGGCGTGGGGTCGACGGGACCATCATGGTCTCAAAGGTCGACCGGTCACTCGCCACAGGGGGTGGCGCAGCTCCCGAAACGCTGGGTCGCGTGCTCGTTTCCACGACCGCGCCATCAAATTTGCCTTGGCTGAACGCGGGTTCGGCCCAAGACCGGTCTCGGGCCCACTGCCGGAGGGTGGGACCCGTGAGTTCCGATTGGAGTTCCAAGCAGAGCTCTTCGACGTCCGCGGCTGTAGGGCGGTCTGCGGGCAGAGTCGCGAGGAGTGCGTACAGCAGGTCGGAGACGGCGGCGGGGAGCACCGCGTCTCCTTCACGGGCGGCGAGTCGGCTCTCGATGAACTCTTGGTGGTTTTCGGGGGTCAGGGCGAGGCGGAACAAGTCGGACCGCTTCATATCGGCGTACAAACGCCGTCCTGTGACCATCTCGAACAGCACGCAGCCGAGGGCGTAGATGTCGTCGCTTGGTTGGGGCTGGTCTTCGGTGAGGCGCTCAGGCGAAAAGTAGCCGACGGTCCCGACCACGATTCCCGTCGAGGTTCGGGCCTCCCGGTCGACCTCGGGGGAGCGCGCGATGCCGAAGTCAAGCACCTTCACCTCGCCGCCGGGAGTGACGCGAAGGTTGGCGGGCTTGAGGTCACGGTGGACGAGCTGAATCGGGCTGTCGGTGCCCGGTGCGGGGGACGACCACGCCGAATGCAGCGCCCCCGCGACCTCTCCGGCGATTTCAATCGCCACGCGGGTGGGAACGCGCTCGTCTTCCCGCAAGATGTGGTCGAGGTCCGCGCCGGGGAGGTATTCGGTTACCAGGGCAACTTGGCCGTCAATCTGCACGAGGTCGTGCACTTGCACGATGGCCCGGTGGTGGAGCGCGGCGAGGAGGTGTGCTTCGTCGCGCAATCGACGAATGGCGGAGTCAACCTCGCGAAACCGCTCGTGAAGCACTTTTACTGCGACCGTGCGAACCACACCGCTTCCGGAGCGCATTTCGGCTTGGTAGACCTCGCCAAACCCGCCGCGCCCGAGGCAGCGGCCAAACTGGAAGCGGTAGTTTGTGGACACGGACGGCGTCTCCTCTACGGTACCGTGGAGGCTACCACGGCATGACCAAAAAGGTGATGGCCGACACGGACGCCACGCCTCGCTTCTGCGAGTTTGGGTGGCGCACTTTGGCACAAACGCAGCCAGAGGCGGTCGATTGCGCTACACTGCGCCGGTGTAGATGGTCGGTCGACTTTGCGGTTTGGGGTCTGCCTGCGCGGCTTCGCGTGCGTCGGCCAATCCCTGGGCACCGCAGCCCCGTTGGGGGCGTTTTTCTTTGTCACGTTTTCCGAGGCCCCCCGAGATGTTTCGCTTTCGCCCGAGTCTGTTTTTCGGTTGTCGTTCGACAATCGTCGTGTGGGTTGTTGGGGGGGTGGCATGTCGAGAGCCAGCCTCGAAAGAGCTTGCAGAAGACTGTCTGGAGACGACCTGGTACCGGGATGTCGATGGCGACGGTGTGGGGGATGGGGCCGGACCCTACTCGGCGTGTGTAGCACCTGCGGGGCATGTCGCATTGGATGGGGACTGCAACGACCAAGACCCAACGGTAAAACCGGGAGCGGTGGAGGTCTGCAATGGAATCGATGACGACTGCAATGGAAGCGTCGATGATGGTGCCGACGGAGAAGGCCGGCTGGTCTACACGGACGCCGATGGTGACGGATACGGCGACCCCGCCACCGAACATCTTGCCTGCGTTGCAAGCGGCGGCGAGAGTGTTGTGGGTGGTGATTGTGATGACGCAAACCCTACTGTATTTCCGGGAGGCGAAGACACGCCGCGCGACGGCGTAGATGGTGACTGTGACGGCGCAGATGCGCTCTCCGCGGCGGAGCGACCGTATCGAGGAGACGTCACTTGGTTGTCTTCTGAGGACATTGCGGCATTCTGTGCGGAGTACGACGCGGTAGTGGGCGACGTTTCGATTGCCGGTGGTGGATTCGTGGGTGCCGTCGAGGTGGACTGTTTGGTGGAGGTCGCAGGTGACTTGACGATTTCTGCAGACATGTTATCATCGCTGTCCTTTCCCCAGTTGTGGTGGGTAGAAGGCGAGCTTCGCGTGGCGGGGAACCCAACGTTGGCTTCCTGGTCGGTTCCGAGCCTGCGGTTTGTCGACGGCGACCTCGTTTGGCTCGACAATGACTCCCTCCCTATACCCGTGTTTTCCGACTTAGAAGGTGTAGGGACGCTGGCTCGCCTGAGCGGGGGCACGTTTCCGGTGCTGACGGTAGTGACCCAAGATGTTGGGCTCACCGATGGGCTCATGCTCAATGCGCTCACCCGTGTAGGCGGGCGGATTTCCATCGCGGATGGCGTGCTCGATGCCGTGAGCTTGCCGCGGTTGGTAGAAGCGGGGGAGCTGGACCTTCGCTCGGCCCGTGTGGATGCGGTCTCTCTCGACCAGCTCGAAGAGGTTGACAGCCTCATTTTTGAGCTTGCTGCGATGTCTTCGCCGCTGCTCTTGCCCGCGCTCACGAACGTGTATGGGGACGGGCGATTCCTTGCTACCCATGAAGAGATTGTGTTGCCGCGATTGCAGCACGTGTCGGGAGTCTTGGAGGCGAATCCGGCGGGCTTGACATCCTTCGAAGCGCCGGACTTGATCGACGTTTTGGGTGATGTGTCGGTCGGTGGGGAAGATACTGCGTGGGTTCGTTTGGACGCGCTTTCGAATGTTGCGGGGACGCTCCAAGTCCAATGTCCTGGGTGTGACGGAATCCGCTTGGGCGCCCTTGAAACGGTCGAGCAATCCCTTGTTCTCGTAGGTGGAACGGACACTTCGGAGCTCAACCTCCTCCTGTTGTCGGGAGTAGGAGGGGCGCTCACCATCGACGGATTTTCGACGCTTCGGCAGTTGGATTTGCCGGCGCTCGCGTCTGTCACGGGCCCGGTATCCTTGGAGGGCTTGGATTGGGTGGAGTCTGTGGACCTCGGCGCGCTGGCGTATCCTGGGGATGTGGTCAATATTGTGGGGTTGCCGTCTCTCACCCTTGTTGACCTTTCGTCGTTGCAACTGGGCGCGGTTCGTGGTGGCTTGGTGGTCGCCGAAAATCCAATATTGGAAACCCTGCACTTTGGGTCTTGGGGGGCGGAGGCGGGTTCGCTTACCCTCGTCAACAATCCGGCGCTCGTCGCGGTGAACCTCACGGGGCTGTCCACGGTGGGGGGGCTCTCTCTGCAAGGGCCCCTTGAAGCCGTGGACTTGTCGGCGCTTACGGCTACAACGGGCCCGATGATTCTTCATCTCGACGATGTACCGTCGTTGGACCTGGGGCTGTTGACGCGCGTGGGCGGCGACTTTGTTCTCACCGGCGCGTATACCAATTTGGAGTTGCAAACCTTGTCGGTCGTCGGGGGAGCGTTTCAGCTCTCCGTGAATGGAACGGCAGACCTCTCGATGCCGATGTTGTCGCGGGTATTTGGCGACTTCTTGATGGTTCCAACGCAGTCGTCGCAGCTCGACCTCACCAACTTGCAAGAAGTAGGCGGTGTGTTGGGGGTCTCGTATGCGGAGAATCTTTCGACGTTGGATTTGCCTGCGCTGTCGTCGTTGGGAGGTCTTTTGCTCGATTCTAACACGGTTTTGTCGGATATACAAATGACAAACGTTTCGTCCACAACATCGGGTATTGCGATATATCAGAACGTGGCCTTAGAGAATATCAATGGCCTTTCTGGTGTCGTGTCTATCCAGGGTGCTTTGGATATCGTGGGAAATCCGGTGTTGAGCGACATCATGGGCTTGGGCAATGTCACAAGCATTGGAAGTGACGTGCGCATTCATTCCAACGTTGTTTTGCCCGCAGCCCAAGTAGACGCCCTCATCTTTGATACGATTGGGGCAGCCAATATCGCCGGAACGATTCAGATTCGTGACAATGGGCCGTGATTGCCGATTTGCGACCAAACGAGTGTTGACACGCGTCAGCCGCCAGCGGGCGGCGTGTCGAGCGCGGCATAAGGGTCCACGGCGACGGGCATCAAGTCTTCGAGCCAGCCTGTGAGAAAGACCTCCATTTGGTACATTCCTTCTTCACTGGTGGGTGTGTCGATGTGGTAGGCCGGGCCTACGTCGCCACCGCGGGTGACGCGGTCGAACTGGAAGAAGGCATGGGTGGACGCGCCGCCATCGCCGTTGCCTTGGAGGGGGCCTTCGACTTGGTTGATGAGCGCGACATCCTCAGCGACAGGCTTGAGGTGGTCGAGTCCCATTGCGCGCGCCAACGCAAAGCCTGCCGTCTTGGGCACGACCTCGTCATCCATGCCGACCTGCAACAATACGCTGGGCGCTGGACTTCCGTCGAAGCGGTCGTGGATAACATGGGCGCCCCATAGACCGGAGTCAACGGGGTCGACGACGTGTTGGGCCATTGGCACGAGCCGGTCGAAGCGCTCTTTGGAGCCCACCATCAGCACGATGATGTCCTCAAAGTCGGTCAGCGAGGACGTGTCGGTCACGATGCTCATCAAGCGCGCACCACCAACGCTCAGGACCGCGCCGGCAATGTCGGGGCTGACCGACAAGAGCTGGGGACCCAAAATGGCGCCAAGGCTGACGCCAAGGTAGCCCACTTGAGAGCCATCCAGCTCAGGAACGCCGTCACCATCGAAGTCGGGGTGATCTTGAATGAGTTTCAAGAGGCGCACGCGGTCGAGGTTGGTTTGGTCGAAGTTGCCGCGCATCATACCGGGATTGATGGTGAGCGAGGTGAGGTCGAGACCGAGGAAGCCGAGTGCTGCTTCATAATCACCGCCGCTGGGGTCGGCGGAGGGGTGGTCGCCGTGGGCAACCGCCTCCATCGCGACCACCGCCACGCCTTTTGCGCCCATCAGGCGGGCGGCAATGTAGCCTTCGCTGCGCCGGCTCCCGAGTCCGTGTCCGTAGATGACCACCGGCCATGGGCCTTCGCCTTCGTCGGGAATCCAGACGGTCACGGGGATCACACCCTCCGCCGGTGTGACAGAAGGGTCGACAAGGCCGTCTTCGTTTCGTCGGTCGAGGACGGTAGTGCTGACCTCACACTCCAGGACGGTGCCGCGGTCCGTGCAGCCCGTGAAGCCCGTCCATTCGGCGCTTTCGCCCTTGGCCTCGTCCGCGACAGCGCGCCATGCGTCGGCTTCGTTGTGTGTGGTGAACACAGAAATGGCGGAGATGTCGTCTGGGCGGAGTCCCAGGCTGTCGACTGCGGCGCGGTAGCGAGATGCGGCTTCTTCGGCGTTGGGGTGCGCAGGCAGTGCATCGCCCCACAGGAGTCCACGGGTGGTTTCGGTCGGAGAAATGCAGCCGCCGTCTGCGGCCGTGGCTTCCGTGGTCACAACAAAAGCATGTGGCGTACCTAGTCGAAGGGGCCGTAATGGCCAAAAGACGATGGTCTTGCCATCTTCGAGCAGTCTTGCTTCGAAAGGGACCCGCTCGGGCGTGGCACCGCCAAGGTCGACAAGTATCCAGCCGGCGTTGGTCATGCTTTCATCGGCGGATGTGGGCACAGAACCGATGCTGCCACCATCGACGCGAAACAATACGCCCCCCAGAGTGCCGAAACCCGACATTTGGTTCATGGACAAGATGGCGTCCATGAGGAGGGCGGGCGTGCTGGGGAGCCAGCTCGCGGTTGCTTCCGTAATCTCGACGCGGACGCCCGTGGGGCTGCTGCTATCGGGCTTTTGCAGCAAACCATCGGGGAAGAGGTCGGCATCCTCGGTGCTGGTGATGTCCCACCGGTGCGCGGTGGTTCCTTCGCACCAAACCGGCGGTGCGTCGGTGTTGTCGTTTGTGCTGGTGGTGGCATCCTTGTCGGAGCCGCTGGCGCAACCGGCACACAAGCCAATCAGCAGAAGGGGTCGGAAGGTCATCCAGCGTCTCCAGAAGCAGCATGTTGCGGTGGCAACATGGCGTCATTTTCCCAACGTTGCAGCATGGTCGCACAAATCCGACGGAGATTTTGCGGTTCAGGCTGCGGTGTGTCGGCGAGCGGAGTCCAACGTAGCCCGTCGCTCGGTTAGGGAGGGAAAAAACGTCCCCGGACGGGTGATATATGCGTATTCATGGATATTTGGCCGCTTCGGTGATGATGGCGTGTGGCGGCGGATCTTCGTCAAAGGAGGAAGGTTGTCCTGAAGGCGTGGTCGTGCGTGTTGGCGCTGCGGAGTGGTCCGACTTGTCCGGCGCTTTTGTGAACCTCGATGAGGGCGGCGCAATCACGTTGGACCTTTGTCCCGGCACCTTCGAAGCAAACGTGGTGGTCGACGTTCCGGGGGCAGGCTGGGACCGCGTCATCCTCCAGGGCCACCCAGACGGCACCATCCTCGATGGCAACGGCCAGGGCAGTGTCATCGAGTTCCGCGGCCATGGGACGGTGGAGCTTCGCGACCTCACTTTGCAAGGGGGCACTGCCGAAGAAGGGGGTGGCTACCTTGGACGCGGGATGCAGCTTTTGATTCTCGACAATGTACAGTTTGTTGGGAACGTCGCGGCGGGGGCTGGCGGTGCGCTGCGGTTGGTCGGTGGGGTGGGCGAGCCAGTAACCCTCGAAGATGCCGGGCTTGGGGGCACTTCCTTCGAAGAAAACGAGGCCGGCACGGACGGTGGCGCGGTTTCGTTGGAATCGCCGGAGGGAGTTAGCTTTCGTCCCGGTGGCTGGACGTTTTCGGCGAACACCGCCGGGGACGATGGGGGCGCGGTGCACTTGGCGGGCGGCGGTCCTGCCTCGGGTTTTGGGGACCTCTCTGCTTTGAATAACCAAGCAGGTCGAAAGGGAGGCGTGCTGGCTATTTCTGGAGCAAATGGGGCGCAGTTTTCGTTTGGACGAATCGACGCTTCCGATAACGCTGCCGAACAGGGTGGGGGGGTGGTCCACTTGGATGCGAGCGCCAACGGCAGTTTTGCGTTGGGAAGCGGCACGCTCGCTTCGAATCGTGGTGCCCAAGGCAGCGTATTGCAGGCGGCGGGTGGCTGGACCGTAGCAGTATCGGGCATTTCGCTGGAAGAGAATGACCCCAGCTTCGTCGTTTACGATGATGTCGCCTATCGCGAAGCGGAGCTCGGCACGTCCTTTTTATGCGCGGCACCTGCCGGATGTGCACCGGCCCGTTGAAGCTCCCACAAACGAAAAAGAGCCGTCACGCGTCAAAATCGACGGTAACGGCTCCGTTATGTAGGGCGCTCAGCGAAAGTAGATCGACACCGCCGCCGCACCGCGCCAGACGCCATCGGGCAGGTCGTCCGTGTAGAGTCCTACAAAATAGATGCCGGACTCCGCGGGCGCGAAGGTCATACTGGTTTCGCGACCTTTTTCGCCCGTAACCAGCTTGTTGCCTTCGGAATCTGTGAGAACCAGCCGTGCGTCGGACATGAGGTCGTCTGCGCAAACGTCGAGTCGGTATTCCATGCCGCCGACGAGGCTCAAGCGCCACATCGCGACGTCCTCCCGCCCCACGCGCGTTCCGGTTGCGCCGCGAAGCTGCCAACCCTCGGCGTAGGTAGGGTCGAGGTGCTGTTGCAGGCAGGTTTCGGCTTCTTCGGGGTGTCCAAAGGCCACCTTGGTATCGAACACCATCGGGCTGGTCGCCAAGATATTGCCGAGATTGCGCCGTGCTACGCCATTTGGCTCTACTCCAAACGCGCCTTGTCCGAAGCCAACAATCTTTTGGCCGTCGAGGAAGACCACGACCACTTGCCCTGGCTCAAACTTCGCTGCACCTTCGATGTCGAGGCGGGTGCCTTCGACAACGCCGCCGGGGGAAACGAAGGTGATGGTGTCACCAGCCTCGCCGGCGTAGACGTCGTCGACCTGGAGTGTCACGACGGTCTCGATGAGCTTGCTCGGTGTCCAGCGGCCTTGGACGGACGTAACCGTTCCACGGACGATGGTTTCGGAGCGCCGCATGAGGCCGTCGCTATCGAAGGTTTCGGCGTAGGACGTCGCGAAAACCGGTGCAGGTGCGAGCCAAGCGGCCAGCGCGGCAACAGCTACGGTTCGTCGGTGCGCGAAGGACATGTCCACTCCGGATGGGTGACGAGGAAATCGCATCTCTGGAAACGACTTTGGGCGGGCCAACCTTGACCCCTATGGGAAAGTTTTCGGCTTATCGGAGAAGGTGGATCGATGATTCCCAGTTGCGGCCGTCGAAGGGTTGGATGGGAATGCTGCGTGCGAGGGCTTGATCGTCAAGACAGTTACGGTTCACAGACCAACCTTCGGGATGAGATCGAGGAACATAAAACGGGTGAATGCCGCAGGTGGCGCAAAAGAGGTGGCGCGCGACGCCTGTATGAAACCGGTACTCCGTATACGCGTCTGCGCCTTGTTCGATGGTCAAGTCGTCGTGTGGCACAATGAGATGGAGGAAGCCTTTCCTCGTACAGATGCTACAATTGCAGGACACAGCGACCACTTCGCGCAGGACCACACGAAATCGGATTGCGCCGCAATGGCAACCACCGGTGGCTTCAAGAGGAGACAAGGAGCTATCCAAGGGCCATCCCGATCGGAGTGTTGTGGAGTTGGGTGGGTTAGCGCGCGGTCGTCGTGAGGGTGGGCAATACGACGCGGAATACGGTGCGTCCGGGGCGGCTTTCTACGGAAATGGTTCCGCCGTGAGCCTCGCAGATGGTTCGGACGAGCGCGAGGCCAAGACCGGTGCCGCCCGCCGCGCGTGCGGTGGTGAAGAAGCGCTCAAATACGCGCGGGAGGTTGCCTTCGCTGATGCCGGGACCATTGTCTTCGACATCGACAATCGTGGAGTCCTGGCTGTTAGTGGAGCGTACGACGACTTGTACGTTGGGGCCACCGTGTTGAACGGCGTTGTGGATGAGGTTCCGAAATACCGACGAAAGCTGCTGGGGGTCGCCGCGCACTTCTCCCGGGCGGCCTTCGACGGTGACATCCTCCCAATGGCGCACGATTTCGTCGAGAAGGACGCCAAGGTCGACAGGGGAGCGACGGTCTACCTCCTCTGCTTCGGCGAGGTCCATCAAGCCTGCGACCATGCGGTCCATTCGCTCGAGGTCAGCTTGCGCGTTTTCGAGGAACCGTTCCCGCTGCTCGGGCGCCATATCGGGCTCGTCTTGGAGCAGCTCTACGGTGCCTTGGAGGGTTGCGAGCGGCGTCTTGAATTCATGGGATACGTTGCTTGCAAACTCACGAATCCAACCGAGGCGGCGTTGGAGGCGCTGGGACATCGTGAAGAACGACGCCAGCAGCTCGTCAATTTCCGTGATGGCGATGCGACGGTCGAGACGAGGGGGCGACGCATCCTCGAAGCGTCCGGCGGCGATGGCTTGGGTTGCGAGAAGCAAGCTCTGAAGGGGCCGTGCCATGCGGTTTGCGGCCATAAGCGCGATGGCCAGTGACACCGCAATCATGCCGCCGCCGGCGATGGCCAAGCGTGTGCCGAGGTGGGTGACGCCAATCCAAGCGATAGGGGGAGGCCGGGAGAGCACGATAGCGCCGATGGGCGCTTCCATGCGCACCATGGGCAACAGCGTGACCCTGCGAATGGGAAACGCGGCGACAATCGGCTCGCCCAGCGACCAGAAGCTCGCTTCGGTGGTGTTGAGGCCGAGGCTGTCGGGGGTGTCGGCGAGGGCGAGGGCGACTTGGGGATGGCTGGAGAGGTCGACGGCCGGCGTGCCCGCGCCGAAGCGAATGCGGCCGTCCATGTCCATAATGTGGACGGCGGTTCCGGTGCGCTCGTGGATTTCCTCAAGAATAAAGTGGACGGTACGGGGCTCTTGAAATCCGCCCCCTTGGTTGAGGGCGATTTGCAGCATCGCGGCTTGGTCATACAGGGCTGCGCGTGCTTGCAAGTGAAGCTGCCGCGCGAGCAAGCCGGTGGCAAGAAGTACCAGAATCGGGCCAATGAGCACGAGGACGTGGGAAATCGACAGCCAAACGTTGAGAGACCAGCGAACGCGGTCAGGAGAGGCTGGGTGCGGCATCAGCCTTCCTGGTAGCGGAAGCCGACACCGTGCACGGTCTCAATCGAGTCGAGACCGACATCGCGGAGCTTTCGCCGAATCCTGCGAATATGGGAGTCGAGCGTGCGGTCGGAGACAAAGTGGTTGCCGGGGTAGGCGTATTCCACCAAACGCGCGCGGGTGAACACGACGCCGGGGCGCTCAATCAGCACCTTGAGCAAGCGAAACTCGGTGGCGGTGAGGCTGATTTCTTCGTTCCCCGCCCAGATGCGGTGCCGCTCGGGGTCCATCCGCAGGGGGCCGACGTCGATGGTGTTCTCGGGCGGTTCTTCGGGCAAGGGCTCCGGTTCGGGGTCTCGACCGCGTGTACGGCGCAATACTGCCTTCACGCGGCTTGCGAGCTCGCGGGGGGAGAAGGGCTTGGACAGATAATCGTCGCCGCCAAGCTCAAGGCCCAGGACGCGGTCGACCTCTTCCCCTTTGCTGCTCAAGAAAACCACCGGAAGAGCGGAGTCACGGCGGATTCTGCGGCAGACCTCCACGCCATCCATTTCCGGCATGACGACATCCAGAATGACGAGATCTGGCCGTGAGCGCTCAATCTCGGCGAGGGCGGCGCGCCCATCACCGGCTTCGCGTACGCGGAAGCCGCTTTGGGTCAGGGTAAAGCGGACGACTTCGCGCAGGCGGGGGTCATCATCGACGATGAGGATTTCGGCATCGGTAATGAGACGGTCAAGATCAGACATCGTAGGCTCACCGGTCGGGTGCGGTGCTTCATGTAGCGCGCTGGAGCACAAATGGGTGGTGGGACGGGGTTCCGAAGTAGTTTGTCCTGCGGCTGGGGGGTGTGTGCGGCGAGTTCGGGGCGTATTGATGCAGGAATCGCGCAAATCCGAGGCGAAGCGTGTGCATCGAGACCATTTGAAACATAGGTGAAGGCGACAGTTGGAACAAAGAGGCTACGGAGTAGCCGCAAGCGAGGTGCGCACGCCCGGTCGACGGCTTGGTTTGTGCGTAACAAAACACAACAATAGTGCTTTAGGAAGTCACTGTTTTGTGGCTTCAGTTGGTACTTTGGAGGTTGCGTGGGTATTGATTTTTCGGCGTTCGTGGCGGAGTGGGTCGTACCGGTCGCAAAGGCGCTGGGAATCGTTGCCGCAGGGTTCTGGTTTTCTCGAATTGCGGGAAAGCTGGCGCTTCGGCAGGCGCGAAATGCACGTTTGAGCGAAGTTTTGGCACGGTTTTTGGGGCAGGCCACCCGCTACGTGGTGATTGCGGCTGCTGTCTTGTCTGCTGCAAGTGCTGTGAACATTGATGCGACCAGCGTAGTCGCATTGTTGGGCTCTGCAGGCATCGCCGTGGGCCTTGCGTTGCAAGGTACGCTCTCGCACTTCGCTTCGGGCGTGATGTTGCTCATCTTCCGCCCGTTTGAAATCGACGATGTCGTGACTGCGGGCGGGCACACGGGCCGGGTCGAAGAAATCGGCCTCTTTGCGACCACCTTGGTGACCCCCGAAAACCACACCATCATCATTCCCAATGGCGCGGTGGCATCGGGCTCTATCATCAACATCACCCGCCGGGGATACCGTCGGGAAACGGTTACGGTGGGCGTTTCTTATGGCTCCAATGTCGACGAAGTGAAGGCGATTCTGCAAAAGGCGGCAGAGTCCGTCGAGCAAGTACGGAAAGAGCCGGGCGTGGCGGTCGGATTTACGGGTTTGGGCGCCAGCTCTATCGACTTTACGGTCGCGTTTTTCGCAGATGTCCCCGACGTTCTTGCGGCGACGGGTGGTGTGCGGAAGGCGGTCTATGAGGCGTTGAACGAAAACGGTATCGACATACCGTACAACATTATTTCGGTTCAGCAAGTACAGGCATAGTTCTTCATTGTATGCCGTGATTCCGGGTTTGGGATGATAAGTCCGAAGCCCGGTTTTCTTTTTTGTTGCGACGAACAGGTGGCGGCCGCGCACCGTGAAGCGGCCTGCTACCGTCATTTGGTCATGAACACGTCGTGGGCGGGGCCCTTCGCTGCGCGGTTGACCTAATCGCAGCGCTTTCCGAGCGCGAGAAGCCGACCGTCGACATCCCGACGCACATCGGATGTTTCGGTGGAAAGGCTGCGTGCTGCGCAGTAATGGATAAACGCTGTGTCGATGGCGCCCAGTTTTTCGGCAGAGTAGGCCAGGCCGTAATGGGCGGACGGACTGCGGGGGTTTCGGGTGACAGCGCGGTCGAACAGGCCCTCGGCGGCGGTCCAGTCGCCGGCGTCAATCTTTGCCCAGCCCTCGCGCTCAAGGGAGCCGGAGGTGGGTCGCCGCGTCGACGAAGCGGCATCGGAGGGGGCCTCGGGCGTAGCGGACGGGGCTCCTGCTGTGCCGGACGGGGCCTCGGGCGTGCTGGACGGGGCCTCGGGCGCACCGGACGGGGCTTCTGGCGTGCCGGACGGGGCTTCAGATGTACCGGACGGGGCTTCTGTTGCCGCGGGCGTCACAGGAGGGGCGACCTCGGCGGGCGGCTGCGCAGAGGGCGCCGCCGGGGCGTTGGCTGGGGCGTTGGCCGGGGCTGCGCGGAGGGCGCTTTGGTGCGCGACGAGTCCCGTCCGCGCGTTCTGGACATGTGTTGCGACGAGGGCTGTAAATAGGGCGACCGCGAGCGCCGACATCGTCACAAAATTGCGGCGGGGCACCATCGGCTCGTGCGCTTTTGCGGGGTCGACATCGTGCACGGAGCGGTAGAGCAAGCGAACGGTGTCGCGGTAGGTGGGGCGGTCGGCGGCGAGGCGGCCGAGAATACGCATTGCTTCGTCTTTCCGACCTTCTCGCAATGCCGTCTCCGCCCGCTCGTACAAGCGTGCGAAGCGCTCATTGTCGCTCTCGGCGGTGCTCTCACTCCAATCCGGACTGGTGGCACCCGAATGGGTGAGGTGCAAGGTCTCGACCGCGGGAACAAAGCCGGGGAGCGTGCCCCGCGGACGTGGTGCCGTTGCTGCGGGTCGGGCCGCCGGGGGCTTGTCCAGGGCCGTAGGAGACGGCCCATTTGCTGCGGAGGGCATAGTGAGGGGGGTGGGTGCTGCGGCGCTCGCGATGGCTTGGGGGCCCGCCTGGGCCGACTGCGCAGGGGGCGGCAAACACCCGCGGCGCTCCCGTTGGGCATCGGCGTGGTCGGGCGCGATGGCGAGGACGCGGTCGTAGAGCGCTACCTTTGCGGGTGCATTGGACTCTTTTGTGGCTTGGTCCATCAGCAGGCGCACCAAGCGGTCTCGTGCCCGTTCTGGCTGCGCGTCGTAGAGGCGCTCGGCGAGCTGGGTAGCCCGAACGGCATCGCCGCGTCGCTCATGAATGATGCTCAGGAGTTCGGTTGCTGCGGCGTGGTTGGGGTTGAGGTCGAGCACTTCTTCGAGCTGCACAAGAGCGGCTTGGCGCGCGGACTCTTGGGTCGCCGTTCTCCACATCCGCTCTGCATCGGCAAAGGAGCGCTCGGCCATTGGGTCAATGTGGTCGAGCTCTTGGAGGACGTCTTGCAAGGGATGGTGGGTGCGAATCCACAACTGAAACAACGGAACCGCAAATGCCAAATGCGCGGGATTGGGCGTCAATACATGCTGGCGACGAAGTTCTTTGGGGCCATCATGTTCAAGTACGCGGGTTACGACCCGCACGCCGCGGGCATGCAGGAGTGTCGGGAGGCGGTGGGTGTCTGGCGCGATTCCATCGTGCCACGAGAGCACTGCGGCGACAATCCGTGATGCGGCGCCGAGACCTTGCCACAACGCTGCAAACCAGGAGCCTGCCTCTTCGAGCAGTGCTTGGCTCTCTTGGTCGACCGAAACGGCGGTTACTTCGGCAATGGGTGGAGAAGCGTTGTGCGCGGTGGTCCACACGAGGTGGCATAGGTGTTGGGTAAGTTGGGGATGTGCGCCCGTTAGCGTGAGGGTTCGCTCCACCGCATCGTTGGTCCAGCGCAAGGAGCGGTCGAGGTGGGACATCCGCACGAGGCTCCAGGCATCGGGAATGGCCAATGGCCCAAGTTCGACCTTTACGACGCCAGGAAAATAGCGGCGGACCACGGCTTCGTGCTCCAAGAAGCGGCTATCCGTGACAAAGACGACCGTGAGGCGCTCGGACCATTGCTCCATGATGCCCGCGAGCCACGGCAAAAGGGCGCCCGCGGCTTGTCGGCTGCGGGGGTCGTAGACCAGAGGGAAGCCATCAATCAGCAATACCAAGCGCTCATCCGGGGCGATGCGGTCAAGCACATTGGGGAGCCACTGCTCAGAAAAGCGGTTCTCTGCCCATTGCCCAAGCTCGGGGGATGTGATGGTGAGGGTGCGGCCAACTTGGTCGGCAATATAGGCGACGACGGTATCGAGAGGGTCCCAGGCGCGATGCTTGAGGTCGAGCAAGACGGGGTGCGCATAGGATTGGTCGAACATCTGCCGGCTGATTTCCATCAGCAACGACGAGCGGCCGGAACCGGGTCCACCGGAAATGACGACCACTGGCTGAGAAAGGACAGCCTGGCGAAGCTCGGTGAGCTCTCGTTCTCGGCCTACAAACGACACCGTTCCGCCAACCGGCTCGGTAGCGATGTACGGATTGACCATCGCAGACATGTGTTCTCCCTCGATGGGGTTCCTTTGGGTGGTAAAGGGAACCCCCGATGCGGCCCGTGGTCGAGCGTTGCATGCCCTCTTAGTATACCACGGTCCCAATTGATCGACGTGTCAATCCCTAAGTTTGAATTTACTTGAGCTTGGTTTTTCGGCCTGTGCGGTGAAGGCGGGATACCCAGCGTTCGTTGGAGGTCAAATGCGTGTTGGTTCCTTGGCGTTCGCGGTGCTCGTGGGGTGGCTCACCGGCTGCTCGAATCCGCGCACGGCGGCCATTCAAGGTCCCGAAAAGGTCGTGATTACGGACACGCGGCTGACCCGCATCGAAGCGGTGGCCGTCGACGCAGCGGGACAGCGCCTCGTGGATGTACCCGTGGCGATTGCCCAAAACGGCGACCCACTGGTGCTAAAGGTGGGGAACAACGGAGAGGTGCAGTGTCAGCGGTTTGGCCGGGTCACCTTGATGCTGGCGGCCGAAGGCATCGAACATCCCGTGCAGGTCGCGTGCTTGTTGGTGGGTGAGGTTCGCGGCGCCCCGCAGCGCCTCGTGACCATTTTGGATGTGGACGCCGATGGTGCGCCGATTCCGAAGCCACTGGGCGCCTACCAGTTCCAGGCGCTCGACTTCGACGGAAAAGCGATTCCCGATGCACCCATCTCGGTCACCACGGGATCCGAAGGGGTGTTGGCGCAGTCTGCGGAGGGCGTTTTTGCTGCCGTAAAGCCCGGACGGGCGGTGCTAACGGGTGCGGTGGGTGGCAGCTCGGCGCAAATCGAAGTGGAGGTGGGCCTTTTGGTTGCGTTGCGCAAAGCAGAGACCATCCCCGATGGGGGCCATCTCGGAATTCCCGTCGCGGCCGGCCGGTATCGGGTGGCCGTCGGCGCGAGCGAGCCGGTTGTGGTGGGTGTGCGCGGTGGGGCCTGTGACGCGCATGAAGCAGCCCAAAGTGTAGAGCCCATCTGCAATTTGGATGTGGGTGGCACGATCCGTATCGAAAACCCTGGCCTTACGCGTCTGGGTCCAGCGGCCCAAGCGACAGTGCGCGTGGTTGCGATTCCCTGACACATTGTGCGGCGAACCACTGTGTCATGCGGGCGAGGGCAGCCTCGCCTTGTTCGGGACACGGAAACGCGCCGTGACCGCTGCTTGCAGCCAATACCAGCGCAGGAACGATTCCCCCCGCGCGCGGTCGCCGCTCGATGCCGACGACCTCCGCTGCGTCAACGACCCGTGTGTGGGAGCCTGCCCGCAAAATCGCGTGCGTGGGAGTCAACAAGAGTCCATGGCGTCCGGGCTCCCGAAACCGAGGGCCCGCCATTCGACTGGCTTCCCGAACCGCAACCAGCGATGCAACGGCGAGTACGGCCGAAATACTGTTCCATGGACTTGCCAGCAAAAAGACGGCGCCCCCCATCGCGACCGCGCACGAGGTCGCTGTGAGAATCGCGATGGTGCGCCGATGTCCCCGCGACGGGTACGGAAACCAAACCATCGTGGCTGGCACCGGCTCGCGTCCGGCGAGAACCGCAGAGGCGTCGGGCGGAACGGTCCGAGGCTGCATGGACGGTGTGTGGCCCCATGGTTGAGAATCAGCCGTGATTGCTGCGTTATGCTGATTCATCTTGTCTCGACCTCCTGCGAAGCACCAACCCCAAAAAGCCAAACCACGCGACCGTGCCCATCCATCCGGCCTGCGCAGCGCTGCATCCACCCGGTGTAGGACCTTTGTCCACCGTATCTTCGATGGGTGTGCCCGTATCCGCATCGGGCACGTCCAAATGTGTCCATGTAAAAGTGAGGTCGTAGGCGGTGACGGATTGGGGAAACGTATTTGCCAGTTGGACGTAGTACGGCCCGTTTCCGATGAGTTCGAAGGAGCCGGAAAACTGCTGGTAGGTCTTTCGACCATCGAGGCTGGTGTCGAGCGTCTGTGTGTATCGAAGTTTGCCGAGGTCGGTTCCGTCGTTGTCCCACACCAGCTTGCCGTCTTCGGAACGAAAGTAGGGCGTATACGTAATGGGACCTTGGTCACGGGCGCGAAGGACAACGGGTTGGGGCGTATTGGTTCCCCAAAGGTCAACCTCGTTGCTCTTCGCTTGGATGAGCGAAACATTCAGCGTGACAGGCCCTTCAGCGGGAATTCGAAACTGGATGTAGCCAGGTATCGCGCCCTCGTAGCTATCCGACCAAAATGCGGGGACGAGCGTATAGCTGCGCGCGGCAACGCCTTCTTCGACATCTACAATGGGGTCGCAGGCCGGAAAGCTGCGTTGGTCCCATTCGTCGGACAGCGCATCTGCTGCGACGTCTCCCAGAGCGAGCGCGACTTCGGCCCGCATCGCCTCCGCTGCAAGGGGAAAGCCGCCGCTGGTACCGATTGCGTCGATGGCTGTCAATACCGCGCGGTCGAGCGTAGGACGCTGCGCTTCGTCGATAGACTGTCGAAAAGCCCACAATCCTTGGGAGAACGGCTGGCTGTCCGCGTGAACTTGGCCGTAGATGGAGGCGGGGCAAGCGGCGTCGCCTTCGAGTGTCCGAATATAAGGGCGACCGAGGCTGTCACCCGAATACAGGCCAATGATGGGGTCTTCCATGCGCGCCGCGGCAAAGTAATCGGCGAGCCCTTCGTTGAGTGCGCCCGGCTCTGCGGTGCTGCCCTCGTCGACGTATAGGCCACTTGAAGGGCCGTTGTGGGTCCAGACAACGTAGTGGCCGAGTTCATGGGTGATGACATCGGAATCATAAGCAAAGTCGCCGACCGAACCTTGCCCGAAGACGAGGTCGGGGCGAATGGGGCTGCCATCGGACGCCTCGCGGCCACGCCGAAAGTATGCGTTGTCGTAGGTGCGCAGCGCGGCCTCGGGGTCGGACATCGTAGACTCGTCCCACAAGTCGGTGGTACGATAGTTTACGTAGCCGTTGAGTTGGCGCCACTCGGGCGGGTGCATGGACGTGTCGAGGCCGAGTTGCGCAAAATAGGCAATCACGGCCTCTGCGTGCCAAAGGAGGTTCGGGCCGGCGAAGGCATCTTGGGAACGTGGCGGGTCGGCGGGGTAAGGGTCGGGGGAGAACAACCAGCCGCTCGCGCGAGACCGCTCCATGATGCGCGGGTCGCATAAGCGAAGTTGTACTTCTCCGAGGCTGGAGTTGGTGGTGTAAGTGCCGCCGCGGTCAATGCACTGGTGTACGCGCAAATGGGGGCCAATCAGGTCGCGTGCGCTGCGGTCGGGCAACTCGACCTTCGTGGGTGCGTCGTTCAGCAGGGGGTCGAGCAGGTAGGCGGCGGCGGCGGTTGCGTTCTCGTCGGGTGGACCGGCGAAGTTTGTGGCGTCATCCTCGACATAAAGGATGGTGCCGCGGACAGCGTCGACCACCAACACCGGCGCGTGGAGGCCCCGCCACGGATGACCGACGACAACGCGGCGAACCTTGCGCCAGTGTGAAAAGCCGTTGGTGGACCATTTTACAGGGCCCAACGAGAGGTCGGTGAGGCCCCAGTTCCGAGAAATACGGAGGACCAGTTGGTCGTCAGCCATGCTGGGCTGGTGCTGGTCCGCAAATGTGGTGGGCCCGACGACGGAATAGCGACGCTGCCCTTGGGCGTCATAGCGTTCAACGGCCCACGGCTGGTCAGTGAGGATGCCGTCGAGTTCGACATCTACGCGCTCTATCCGTCCAAGCGCGCGGTCGCGCTGGGTGGTCAGTCGAAGTGCTTGCGGGGGCAAATCTTTCGCGCGGGCAGCACTGCGGGCGTCGCCGGTTGCTTCAAAGGTGTGTCCACCCGCGAATACGAGTGCAGTGCCGACCAACAGCCAACCCAGGAGGAACATCCGACATCCTATTGGTCGAAGGGTTTGCGCTCAACGTACCGCATTCGACGCGCCGACCGCTCGTTATCTTTTGGGACATACCCGATACATCGAAGGAGGGAACGGGAGGCGGGTGCATCGGCGTTGCGTCCTCCCTCGCAAAACACCCCGCCCAAGGACCTCGGACGGGGTGAATGAATGGTGGTTCATTTTGCCAAAATGAAGCGTGCTTGTGTTTTCTTGTTTGGTCGCTACAACGGCGACGGTCAGCTCGCGGTCCGACCGCAGGTCGCCAACGCTGTGGCAAACGCCGCAATAATTTCGTCGATTTCGTCTTCGGTCGTCGTGAATGCCGGCACGAAGCGAATGGCAGTGGGGCCGGCAGGACACACGAGCACGCCGGCTGCGCGCATGGCGTCTACGACAGGACCCGCGGGGCCATTGGTCTCTGCTGCGACAATCAAGCCGGCGCCGCGGGTGGTCATGCCCGTTGCTGCGAGGCCGGCTTGGAGTCGCGCACCGAGCAAAGCGCAGCGTGCTGGCATGTTTTCGTTGACAATGGTGTCGAGTACCGCAACACCAGCTGCGCATGCAACGGGGTTTCCGCCGAAGGTAGAGCCGTGGTCGCCGTAGCGCAAAGTGTCGGCGAGGGCAGGCTGGATGACGACCATCGCGCCGAGCGGGAGCCCGCCACCCACCGCCTTTGCGACGGTCATGATGTCGGGACGCGGGTGGTGCTGGATTTCTCCGGTGCGCCCCAATCCACACTGGATTTCGTCGTAAACGAGCAGTGCTCCATGCTTATCGCATGCGTCCCGGATGGCTTGGAGGGTGGCTGTCGGCACGACCGTACACCCGCCTTCGCCTTGCACTGGCTCCAGGAACACCGCTGCCGTGGTTTCGTCGATTGCCGCCGCCATATCCTGCGTGGGCATGACCTCGACCGGGCCCGGCAATGGTCCAAAGCCTGCTTGGTAAGCGGGTCGGGGGGTCATTGCGAGCGCCATGAGGGAGCGCCCGTGGAATGCGTTGGTGGCGACGAGAATTTTCGTGCGCGGACTGGGGGCGCCTTCGACCGCGCCGGCAACGCGCCAATGATGCTTGCGAATCAGCTTGATGGCTGCTTCATTGGCTTCGGTGCCCGAGTTGCACAAAAAGCTCCCGACGCCGCCCAGCACTTCGTTCAATCGCTCGGCGAAGCGGGTCTGCACGGGGACGTGGTAGAGGTTTGAGGTGTGCATCAGGGCGTCCACTTGTGCGTGAACAGCCTGTGTGACGGCGGGGTGGCCGTAGCCGAGTGCGTTTACAGCAATCCCGACGATTGCGTCGAGATACCAACGCCCTTCGGAATCCTGCACGCGTCGACCCTCTCCCCGCACGAGGGTGAGGGGATATCGGGCATAGGTGGGGAGGAAAGGACCGTCGGTTGCGGTCATGGGTTTGCCTCGTCTCGTGTGATGATAGTGCCGACGCCGGCGTCGGTCAGCAGTTCGAGCAAAATCGCATGGGGGCGGGTACCATCGGCGACGGTTACGCTCAAAACGCCGCGTGACACGGCATCGAGGCAGCCTTCCGCTTTGGGAATCATTCCGCCGGAAATGGTGCCGTCCGCCATCCAAGAGCGGATTTCGGTGGCGGTCGCAGAGGAGGCGACCGTTCCCGCCGGACCTCGGATTCCAGGGACGTCGGTGAGGAAAATCAAGCGTGCTGCGGACAAAGCAGCGGCGACCGCCGTTGCAACGGTGTCTGCGTTGACGTTGAGGGAGCCATAGGTGTTGTCTACGGCAACGGGGGCTACCACGGGAATCACACCGGAGTCCAGCAGCGATTGGAGCACCGACACATCCACTTGGGTGACATCGCCGACGCGGCCCAAATCGACGCGTTCGCCGGTCTCTTGACTGGTGTGCGCGCGGACGGTCGCCCGCAGCCAGCCGCCGAGGTCATGTCCCGACAAGCCGACGGCGCGTCCGCCACGCCGGCCAATATCGGCCACGATGTCGCGGGAAATGCCACCAATCTGGACCAACTGCGCGATGCGCATGGTCTCATCGTCGGTGACCCGCAGGCCATCGACGAAGCGAGGCACGAGACCGAGGCGGCGTCCGAGCTCCGAGACAGCGTTGCCGCCGCCATGCACGAGGACGACCCGAACCCCTACGGCACGCAGCAGCACAATGTCTTCCATGACCGCAGCGCCGAGCGCTTCATTGATCATGGCGCTGCCACCGTACTTGACGACCACGGTTTGGCCGGCCCATCGCTGCACATAAGGCAGTGCTTCAGTGAGCGCGGTGACACGGAGGTCTGCGCGAGAAGGAATGCTCATGGTCGCTCCTGGCTCCCACATTCGGTGGTGCGCCCTTAGCTGCGGTAATCGGCGTTGATGGCCACGTATTGGGCGGACAGGTCGCAGCCCCAAGCGATGCCGTGTCCGTTTCCGGGGAGGGTCAGCCGAATGGTGAGGTCGGCGGCACCCATCGCAGCACTCGCCGTGGGTTCATCGAAGGGGATAGGGCTTCCGCGTCGCATGACGGGAACACCGCCCAGGTCGACGTCAAGCTGGTCCAAGCCGATGGCGCCTGCGTGGCCCAACGCGCCGACGATGCGTCCCCAGTTGGGGTCGCAGCCGTGAACGGCCGCCTTGACCAAGCTCGACTGGATGACCGCGCGTGCCAATCGCCGCGCCGTTACGTCATTTTCGGCACCATGAAGCGCAACGGTGACGAGCGTGCGCGCGCCTTCGCCGTCCCGCGCAATTTGGCGCGCGAGGTCGCGACAAACATGCACGACGCCGCAAACGAGGTCATCCCAAGCGGGTGTTCCGCGTTCCACCACCGGGCCGGCGCCGGTGGCGATGAGGATGAGGGTGTCATTGGTGGACATGTCGCCGTCAACGCTGATTTGGTTGAAGGTGACATCGCACGCGGCCGCGAGGAGGTCTTGAAGGTCGGCGGGGTCGACGGCGGCGTCTGTGGCGGCGAATCCGAGCATCGTGGCCATGCCCGGATGAATCATGCCCGAGCCTTTTGCGACGCCCGCGACCGAGATGCCCCCATGAACCGCGCCCGACTCCTTGCGCACGAGGTCCGTGGTGAGAATGGCTGCCGCTACGTCGTACTCCGATGGCTCGCCATTGGCCGCACGGCGCGATGCATCGGCGACGGCGGGCAAGACGCGGTGCATGGGCATCGGTACGCCGATGACGCCCGTAGAGCAGACGAGCACAGAGTCTGCGTCGCAGCCGAGCACGTCGGCGACGGCTTGGGCCATGGCCTCTGTATCGCGGACGCCTTGTTCGCCTGTTGCTGCATTGGCGTTGCCACTGTTCACCACGACTGCCCGCAGCATTCCGGGAACGCGCGCGCGGGTCCAGATACACGGAGCCGCGGCGGCGGTGCTCGTGGTCGTGACGGCTGCGAAGGCGGCAGGGACGGGCGTCGAAATGACGGCGACATCGGGGCGCACGAGGTCGGCACGCTTGACAGTGCCCGACACGACGCCGGTTTGAATGCCAGCGATGGAGGCGAGGGTAGGACCCCCGACTTCAGCGCGCAAGAGGGCACGACCGACCTCAGCGGCGAGGCCTACTTCCGTATTCATCGCTGACTCCGATGGTGGCTTAGGCCACACAACGTTGGGCCCACGAGACGCTTCGCACCATCAAGTGCTGACGGCAAGCGCTCAGGCGAGGGCAACCACGGCAACTCATCCGCGATTTGTTGTCGACTGCTTCGTGCAGTACGGCATCGCGGGTTTCGGGGGCGGCTTGACGGTGGTCGACCAAGGACAGCGGCGAGGTTTCGGCTTGTGCGGCTTGCCAGGGGGCACGGCGATGACGCGAAAAGCCAATTCGCTCGAACCATTGGTCGATAGAGGTCAACGCGACGACCTCCTCGAATCCTTGACGCGCTGCTGCTTCCAGCACCGCGTCCACAAGGGCTTGCCCAACCCCCGCACCGGGTCGTGCGGAGACCAAGGAACCGAGTTCGACGACCCGGTTGCTCCATGCGGAAAGAGCCACCACTCCGATAATCTCACCATTGGGTCGGCTCGCAACCCAAAAGTCTTCCGTGCGAACCTCACGGGGAAGAACCGTGCCGGCCGCAACTTCGGGTGCCATCACGTCGTGGATGGCTTCGGCTTCATGCGGACGTGCGGGCCGCACTTCGAAAGCGAGGGTCATCGGCCCTCCCTACGGGAGCAGGGGGGTGGTGGGTACCCCGGTAAGTTCGGGGAACCCGAGCATCAGGTTGAGGTTGTGGACAGCTTGTGCAGCCGCGCCTTTGCCGAGATTGTCGATCGCGACGAATGCTTGGGCGGTGCGTCGCTCGCTGTCTACGGTCGTGAAGACATGACCGGCTCCGGTTCCCCGTACATCGCGGGTGGCGGGAGGCTCCGATCGGACGAATACAGCAGGCGCACTGGCATACAGCGAACGTGTGACTTCGGCCAGTGTTGACGAGTCAAGCGAATCCGGCGCTTCCATCGTGACTGTGGCCAACATGCCGCGAATCATCGGCACCAAATGCGGTGTGAAGATGACGGAACGTTCGAGGAGTTGTTCCATTTCCGGGACATGTCGGTGGGTGCCGCCGACGCCATAGGCCACGACCGATTCTTGGACTTCGCCGTAGAGGGTGCGCGGGCCCGCTTTGCGGCCAGCACCGCTGATCCCGCTCACGCAGGAAGTATGCACCGGACCCGTGCATCCAGCTGCAATCAATGCGCGGGCGCCCAATGCGGTGGCGGTGGGGTAGCAGCCCGGATTTGCGATAATGGGCGCCGTTACGATTTCCTTGCCAAATACTTCAGGCAAGCCGTAAACGGCGACGTCGAGGAGGTCAGGACATGGATGGGGGGCGTGGTACGCCGCTGTATAAGCCGCGGGGTCTTTCAGCCGAAAGTCGGCGCCGAGGTCGATGACCCGAAGCGTGCCGCCTTGTCCCGCCAAGAGGCCGGCCTGTTGAAGTTGCGCGACGTATTCGCCGGAAACGCCGTGAGGGAGCGCCAAAAAGACGACATCGAGGTCACGCGCCCAGTCCACCGTGAGCGCGTCGACCGTTGCGGTGGTCTGGCCTTCTAAGCCCGACCAGCTTTGTGCTAGCGTGCTTCCCGCGCCGCGTCCGCCCGACAACGCTGAAACCTGCACCCATGGGTGCGCTTGCAGCAAGCGCCACAGCTCGTAGCCGGCGTATCCAGTGACGCCAGCAATCCCCACGCGCGTGCGTGTGGTTTCAGTGGGGGGCGGAGAAACAAAGGAGGACATGCGACGGGACTCCGGCGGTTCGCGCGCGTTCATACACGGTTATGAATATTCATGCAAGATTCTGGATGGAGATAGAGAGGTCACAAGAGTCACGCAACCGTCGAAATTGTGGCCACATCGTCAAGAAAAGACGCGCGGGCACGTTTCGTCGCGACGAGAGCCAGTAGAATATGCTCCTGATGGACGTTTTGGCGTGTCCGCTCTCGGATTCGGCGAAACGAGGGACGAATGCAGTGGTTATTCTGCGCGGCATTCGGTCGATGGGCGCTTTGCTGGTCGCGCCGGGCTGCGGACGACGAACGCTACGAAGCCAACGAGGCGTTGACCCCCACAAAACCGAGCGGCGGGGGGAAACGACACGCGTTTGCTGCGGGGAAGGAGGGAGGCGGCTTCGGATCTCTGCGGTCCAGCCAACACCGGACCCCCGACGACCCCCGTTTATTCAAAGCCGAGCAGCAGTCCGACCTGGTAGACGCAGAAGCTGACCAGCCACGCGAGGATGGTCATATAAGCGAACAAAAATGTCGGCCAGCGGTAGCTTCGCGTTTCTCGCGCGACCACCGCCAGGGTGCTCATACATTGCGCGGCGAGCGAGAAGAAGACCAATAACGAGGCACCGACCAAAGGAGTATAGCGCGGCTTGCCGTCGGGGCGCGTCTCGGAGCGTATGCGCTCGCGAAGCGCCGGACTCTCTTCGTCAATTTCTTCGCCGATGCCGTATACGAGCCCCATCGTCGACACAAATACTTCGCGTGCCGCGAACGCTCCCACCAAACCGACGCCGATGCGCCAATCAAATCCCAGCGGTGCGATGACGGGCTCAAGCGCCTTGCCCATTCGACCCGCCGCGCTGTGCTCGAGTGCCTGGGCGCGCCAAGCCGTTGCTTCGTCGGGGGACAAGCTGTCCACGCCGCCGGGCGGTGGCGAAAGTGCTGGAAACGAGAGGAGTACCCACATCGCGACCGTAAAGCCCAAGATGGCCGTTCCTGCTTCTCGCATGAACTGCTTGGTGCGAGTGGAGACCAGTCGCGCAATATCGAGCGGGCGAGGCATTCGGTACGGCGGCAACTCCAGCAGCAACGGGACAGAGGGGCCGCGGAGCACGGTGCGCCCAATGACCGCCGCGGCGAACAGGGCCGTCAGCACGCTAAAGAGATACATGCCCAGCATCACGGCCGCTTGTGTCGGCACGATGCCGAGGAGGTAGCCGGGGGGAATCAGCGCCGCGATGATGAGCGTATAGACCGGCAGGCGAGCCGAGCAGGTCATGAGCGGCACGACCATCATGGTCAACAGGCGGTCGCGGCGGCGCTCCATCGTGCGGGTGGCCAAAATGGCGGGCACGGCGCACGCAAAGCCGGACAGCATCGGCACAAAGGCGCGCCCGTGGAGGCCGCATGCGCGCATCACGCGGTCCATGAGGTATGCCGCGCGGGCCATATAGCCAGATGCTTCGAGAACACCAATAAACAGGAACAAGATGGCAATCTGTGGCACAAACGCGACCACGTTCCCCACGCCGCCAATTACCCCTTCCACCAAGAGGTCCGTGAGGACGCCCGCAGGGAGTGCCCCTTGTACAAAGGCCGCCAACGCGGAGAACAGGCTCTCCAACAGGCCAATGATGGGGTCGGCGCCGGCAAACAAAACCTGGAACAGCGTGCCCATCAGCAATACGAAAATCGCGATTCCAGCGATAGGATGTAGCAATACGCGGTCGACCCGTTCGGTGAGCGAGCGAAGGGTCGGGGGTGCGCCCCAGCGACTCCTCCCGGCATCGAGCCACTCGAAGCGAGTGCGAATAATCGCCTCGTCAAGATCGATGGGCGCGGTGTTTCGAGCGGTCTCTACTGCTTGCCGCAATCCTGCCGGTATGCCGGGAAGCTCGTCGTCTTTGTCGATGGACAGAATGGCTTGACGGGCCAATGCTGCCGCGCGCACAGGACATTTGCTGCGCGCGAGCCAAGTCGCCGGCAAATGGGGGACCACTTGGGCGGTGGCGGCTTCTACCGCGGGGGGCCAAACAATCGTTGGATAAGCGCCCTTGGGGTCGCGAATCGCAGCTTCGACCGTGCTGCGCAGTACGGGCAAGCCTTCGCCGGTGCGTGAGGAAATGCGAATGACCGGAACACCGAGTTGTTTGCCGAGTGCGTCGACGTTCGGCCCGGCGCCTTGCAGCTCGTCTACCATCGTCAAGGCGACGACGGACGGGATGCCGAGCTCCAACACCTGAAGTGCGATATAGAGCGTTCCTTCGGGGCGCGTCGCATCGGCGACGATGAGGGCGAGATCGGGCGCGGAGCCATCGAGGCCGAGGGTTGCGGCGAGGGTAATCATCTCCTCGGCACTTCGCGCACTTAGGCTATCTGCGCCCGGAACATCGACCAACACGGTGTCGGGAGCGAGGCCGATAAACTGGCCTTCCCGTCGGTCGACCGTTACGCCTGGATAATTGCCGACCTGCGCGGTTTCGCCGGTCAACGCATTGAAGAGGGACGTTTTTCCGGTGTTGGGCGCGCCGAGGAGGACCACTCGGGGCTGGACAACGTTCATGGAGAAATGCCGCTCCCGAGGCGGACCCGAATCTGACGTGCCTCGGCGCGACGGATACTGAGACGCCGGCCCCGAACCTCGAGCTCCAGAGGGTCGCCCAGGGGTGCAACTTTTGTCTTCACAATCGCTGCACCCGGCAAGACACCCAATTCCATCAAGCGCCGCCGAAAGGAGCGTTCACCGGAAACGGACAGCACCGTCAAGCCGATCAATAGGGGGGCTTGGTCGAGGTCGGTGGTGGTTTTCGGCATTTGGGGAACCAACGGTCCCTCCTCAGCGAGACGTTCGAGTGTGCTGCGGACGATGATGAAAAATGAATATCGTTTTCAGAGTCGAGTGAGCAACGTTCTCGTAACGCATTTCAGCATTGGAGGAAATCGACCGCAACAGCTTGCATGAATTTCCCATGAATTCCATGTCCGGTTCGTCACCAACGAGGTGTGGCGTGCCAAGGTATAGATGTCTTCCTTTTGTATGAAAACAGGTATCTGCACGTTATTTTCGATGCGCCCGAGAGCGTGATTGTTGGCGGGTGTAAGGCTGGCGGCGGCGGCCTGTCGCAGATCAGATTGTGCAAAGGTTTTGGGATTGACGCCCGAACGTGACGAGTCGCTCGCGCGCTTTCCCGATCCCCATTGACCCATTCGGGGCGTTTGGCGTGTGCGCGGCGACAATGCGGGCGGGGGGGCTTGGACTCTTGCGTTTCTTGCGGACGGGGCGCCGCGTTTCGGTGTCGAAGCAGGGGAGAGAGGTCCGGGCGCGAATGTTTGCTTCAAGACACGGCCATTTCGGCGGTGAAGGCGGCACGGGAAGCGGTAGGAATCGACGGCGAGCCAGCGGGATTGTTGGCCAAGGAGAACTGCCCGATTTGGTCCCGCATTTGCCCGACTTGGCCATGCATGTCCTGAGATGCTCCTGCCATTGACTGCGCGCGCGCTGTGTTTTTTTGCACGGCTTCGTCCAATTCGGTGAGACCGCTATGGACCACTTCGGTCGACCGACGTTGCTCTACGCCCGCTTCCGCAATCTCGTCGACGAGGCCGCTGACCTGTCGCGCCGCGCCGACGATGGCGCCCAGCGACGCGGCCGTGGAGTCGGCAGCCTTGACGCCTTGGCGCGCACGATCAACGGAGACACGAATCACCTTTCCAATCTCGCGGGCGGCCTCGGCGCTGCTGCCGGCGAGGCTGCGGACCTCCTCGGCGACCACCGCGAAGCCGCGGCCGTGCTGTCCTGCGCGGGCGGCTTCGATGGCTGCATTGAGGGCGAGGAGGCGGGTCTGGAACGCGATTTCGTCGATGACCTGCACGAAGTTTCCGACTCGCGCGCTGTCTCGTTCGACCTCTCGCATGGTGGCCAACATCGCGCGCATCTGCTCGGCGCCTGCCTCGGCGGTCTCTGCCGCGCGCCGGGTGCCATCGCGGGCTTGCTCGGCGCGCACTGCGTTTTCGCGGGTTTGCTCCGTGATTTCGGCCATCGCGTCCCGCATTCGCGCGGCTACTGCCGACAGGCCCTTGGCGCTCGTCGCAAGTTCGGTGCTCGCGGTGTCGACCTCTTCACTGCTGGCGGCAAGTCCGCCGCAGGAGGTGTCGATGGCGGAAAGGGCCACGTTGAGGCCATCGACCATGCGGGCAAGGGTCTGGAGGAGTCGGTCTTCGTCGGAACGTGGCTGGACTTGTACCGTGAGGTCGCCATTGGCAATTTGGGTGGCGATGGAGACGATTTTGTCGTTGACCTCTAGCAACATGTTGATGGCATCCACCAAACGGCGAAACTCGCCCCGGTAGTCGCCCTCGATAGGGGGTGGCTCCGCGCCGCCGGCTACACGCGCCAGAATGTCGATGGCGACTCCGACGGGGCGGGAGACGGTGTCGAGAACGGCGTTGGTCCCCTCAATCATCTGGGCCCACGCGCCTTGGAACCCATCGAGGTTCGCGCGTGCGGCGAGGTCGCCTTCGGCGCACGCTTGGGTAAGTCCCGCCAATACTTGCCGGAATCGCTGCACCATTTCCGCGATTCGATGCACGTCTTGCTTCATGCCTTGGAGGTCTGCGGGGAGCTGCCGTGCAATGCGACGGTCGACGTTTCCTTGTGCGATTTGGTCGAGCAGCTCTTTGATTTCGGCGACGCCTCGCGCGCGCTCCAGCTCCATTTCACGCTCGACTACTTCGTCGATGGCGTGGCTGATGAGCTCGCCGGTTTCGCCCATCGCCGAGACCCATGCAGGTGCGAGGCGTTCGTTGTCTATCGCGCGCCGCACGAGGACACCGGGCGCCGTGCGTCTTGCGCGAATGGGCACCACCACGGCACCTTCCCAGGCATGGTTCGTCGACATTTGCTCTGCCCACGGGCCTGTGTCCCCCAGCACCTCCACAACCGTGATGCCGCCGCCGTTCATTGCGCTCGCGGGCACATCGGCGTCGCCGGGAGCTCGCGGCATGTGGGCGTCTGCGGGGTCGCCAACGACCGGCGCCAGCTGGTTTGCGGTGGTGTCCATTGTCCATGCACGCCATTCGTGCTCGGGGTCGGCATTTCGCACCGCGGCGAGCAGCGTGGCCCACATGTCCGCGCCTGCTTCCCGGTGGGCCAAGCTGTCGCGGACGTGTTGTCCGATGCGGGGAACATCTGCCAATGCGCGGCTTCGTTCTTGGTCGATGAGACGCTCCGTTACGCGGGTCATCACACGAACGACGGATGCGAGGGTGTCTCTGCGGCGGTCGCTGACATGGCCGGCGCTCGGTGCGTACCATTCGAGAACGGCGATGCGCTGCCCAAATGCGGTCACCGGTACGAAAACGCCGGCGCGCACGCCGCCTTGTCGTGCGGCATCACGGCGCGCATAGGCGGGTTCCGTCCAAAGGTCGGGTACGTCGAGGACTTCGCCGCTCTTCCACACGCGGCCTACGAGGTCCTGGCCGATTTTGAATGCAGACGCGTGCGTTGCGTCGTCAAAGGATGCCCCTGCGCTATTCGTTTGTCCGCCCGCTACAATACGCTGCCGCCGCGGCGACCACCGCCACCACCCACCCGTTACCCAGCCATAGACCCGACAAACACTCTCAACCACCCGGTCGAGCGAGTGCTCCACGCGTGCCACGCCTTCGAGGTCGTCGCCTACGGACCGAATCGCTCCGGCTTCTAGCTCGTATTCGAGAAGACGCTCGCGGTCGTGAACTTGGACCATGAAGCGCGCAAGTGCCGAGCCCATCGCGCAAAAGGCTTCGCCCACCAGACGGTTCGCGCCCGCTTCCGTGTCGGACAACAGCTCCATGACACCGACACTGTGGTCTTCGTGGCGAATGGGCACCCACCAACGGGTGCGATTCCCGACGGCGCATGCAAATGCCTTCGCGCTGGAAGCAGCGGCTATGACGTGCGTGTGTGCGTCGGAGGCAACAAGCTCGGTTTGCACATCGTCCGGCGCGACGCCCACTTCGGCGAGCCGTATCCATGGGATTGCTTCGCCGGGGCCCCAAAAGACCGCAAACGGCCATCCCATCGCGGTGGTGATGCTGTCGAGCGCGGTGAGCAACAAGGTGTGGCTTTGGTGAATCGGACCGCATGCCGCGACCATATCGACCAATGCCTGAACAACGCGTGCGTGGGAATCTGTCGACGACATTCAATCGCTCGTTTCGAGTTGAGCCTGTGCGGACCACCGCGCGCGTCGGTGCGAGGCACGGAGTGCAAACGTTCCGATGGAGCGGGGGCCTGCACCGTTCGGCCGGAACGCCCAGCAAATTGAGGCAGAAAATTTGCGATGGGTGCCGGAGAAGCAAGAACCCGTTTCGCCATTGCTGTCAGACGGACTACACTAAAGCGGCAAGGAGGTGTCGGGTGGTTCCTTTGGTTCCGACCGGTCGTTCGTTGTTGTTGTCACTTTCGGTCGCTATCGTCGCGGGCTGTGCCGCAGAGGACTACACGCGCCTATACGAAACGTCCGCCGTCGCGCCCGGCTGGACTTGGGATGACATCCGAACCATGGACCACATGGGACCGGAAATCGTCGATAGCGGCGTCAATTTCGTATTGTATAGCGAGCGTGCGGAGCGGGTTGAGCTCCTGCTGTTCGACGATCCCGAGAGCGAACTCCCCACTTGGCAAACCACCCTCACCCGCGACCCCGAGGGCGGACCGTTGTGGAGCGCATACGTCGAAGGCGTCGGCTTGGGCCAGCACTACGGCTACATCGCTTGGGGCCCCAACTGGACCTACGACGAAGCCTGGGTCCCCGGTTCGACCATCGGGTATCGTACGGATGTCGACCAATTCGGCAACCGCTTCAATCCCAACAAGCTGTTGTTTGACCCCTGGTCCAAAGCGATTCACCGCGACCACGACTGGTGGTCGGGCAGCACGGCTTCCGGTCCCGACCGCTACCAGTCCACGTGGAAGGCGGCCTCGAAGTCCGTCGTCGTCGAGATGGACTACGCTTGGTCCCCCGAAGAAGACGCTTGGCGCGCCGCGCGTATGTCGGGCGACCACGAAGGCCACGGCTGGACCGACCTCGTGTTTTATGAGGTTCATCCCAAGGGCTTCACCCAAAATCCCGCGAGCGGCGTCGAGTGGCCGGGGACGTGGAGGGGCGTCGGCGAAATGGCGCCGTACCTCGCGGACCTCGGCATTACCGCTGTGGAGCTGCTGCCGATTCACGAAAAGCCTCTGGATGGAGGCTATTGGGGCTACAACAACCTCAATTTCTTTGCTCCCGAGCACAAATACGCGGCGAGCTACCAAGCCACCGGGCGCGTAGACGAAGTGCTGGACGAATTTCGTTGGATGGTGGACCAGCTTCACCAGAATGGGATTGAAGTGATTGTGGACGTGGTCTACAACCACACAGGCGAAGGCGGTCTTTGGCGTGAGCGTCTCTATTTTGAGAGCTGGGACCAAGCATATGAAGTGAATTTCGACCCCAAAGAAGTCGCGGGGTTGTATTCGTTTCGCGGTCTCGACAACGCGTCTTGGTACGCGCTATCGCCCGATGGCCAGACCTATTGGAACAACACGGGCGTCGGCAACCAAACCCGCCCCAACCACACGCCCATGCGTCGCCTGATTCTCGATTCGCTCCACTTTATGGTCGAAGAGCTGCATGTGGATGGCTTTCGCTTCGACCTCGCGGGCATCTTGGGCGAACAAGACCTCAACTACAACGAGTGGGTAGACCCTTCTACAACCGTCCTCCAGGACATCATCGACGACCCCATCCTCCAGCAGCACAACGTTCGCATTATTTCCGAGCCTTGGACTGCCGCAGGAACGGGGCCGGGCATCGGCGGTTTCCCCAATTCCTCCAATTTGGATGGCTATGGCTGGGCCGAATGGAACGCGCACTTCCGGGATTGGTGGCGTAGCTTCGTCAACAACGACGCATTTGTGCTGAATTCCACCGAAGGCGTCGATGGCGGTACCGTCATCACCGGTAGTGAGGTCATGTACGGCCACAATGGCCGCAAGCCCTACCACTCCATCAACTTCATCACGGTACACGACGGATTCACGCTCTACGACCTGTTGTCCTATGACAACAAACAAAACGGCTGTGGACTGCTCAATCCCGTCTGCTGCGATGACCCGTATAGCGTGTGGTGCGACGACTCCTCGGGCGAAGAAAACAACCGCAGCCGCAATTGGGGGGACGAAGCCACCAAACGCCAGATGATGCGCAACTTCTTCGTCGCGATGTTCATATCCAAGGGCTCGCCCATGATTTTGGGCGGCGATGAGTGGATTCGTACCCAGTTTGGCAACAACAACGCCTATTCCGATGGTTCCGACAACGAGTGGAACTGGTTCCGCTGGGGCGAATGGCAAAGCACGTATGCCTGGGACCGCTATCGGATGCACGACTTTGTACGCAATCTTACGCGGTTCCGGCGCGAGCGAATCTACGCCCTCAACGCCGACGAGTACGGCGGAGGCATGCCATTTGCGTGGAAGAATGCAGGCAATGGCAATATGGAAGACGGCCAATGGGGCAGCCAGCGGCATGTCGCGATGCACTATTACCGGGATGGCGCGCCAGAGTGGGAAGACAAGCCGGAGTTGCTGGTTCTCATCAATATGGAGCGCAGCACGGTCGACTTTACACTGCCCGAAGGCCGCACGTGGGCGCGCTTGTTGGACACCCAGTCTTGGTTCGACAAGCCTGGCAATATGGGCGACGCCGCAGAGGGCTGGTTTGCCGACAATCCTTCGCTCGATCCCTATTTCTCGGCCAACATTTCGCTCGATGACCCCGAAATCATCGAAGGCAGTGTGTATGGCGTGTTGGGCTCCACAATCGTAGTGCTCGAAGAGCAGCGGTAGGCCCGTCCTCCCTCTCCGTCGGTCTGCACGCGAATCTGCGCGCCGTCATGGTTTTGGCGGTGCGCAACGGGTGGGCTGCGTCTCGGTGCGGCGTCTGCGCCAATCTCGACGTGGCTCCCCCCCTGCGTTGGTCGCGTCCCCCCCTTCTCCTGCTATTGGTCGGTTTGTCCCGTGTACGGGTGGGTTTCGCCGATGATTGGCACAACTCCGTACTGACGAGGCGCAGGACCACGCACGGTGACAGCTCTGACCGCTTGCAGTTGCTCGTCTACCTTATGAAGATGGGAACATTCCGCCTGTTGGACGAAGAAATCGCATCCCGTTTCGGGGCGATTCGTCTTCTCCCCGAGGGGCGGCGTGCCCTTGTGCGGAGCTCGCGTTTGCGCTCCCACAGTAGGCACGGTTCCTTTCGCGTTTGCGCCGCCGGTGGAGAGCAACATGTCCAGCATCGTCCTATTTGATGACGGAACCCACAAAAACGTCCTGCTCGAAAACTTCGATGCGGGTGCGGGCGTGGAATGCAATCAGCATGTGGTGGTACACGGCGGCGAGGCGATGATTCTCGACCCGGGCGGCTCGAAAGTCTATCGCCAAGTGTTTACGGCATCTGCCAAGGCCCACAAAGGCGCCAAACTTCGATACGTGTTTTGTTCCCACCAAGACCCCGACATCGTCGCGGCTCTCAATGGTTGGATGATGACCACGCAGGCCGAGGCCTTGTGTTCGTCCCTTTGGAAGCGCTTTATTCCGCACTTCGGCTCTGACCGCCTTGTGTACGAACGCGTCACCGGCATTCCGGACGAAGGGCAGCGGCTCAACTTGGGTGGAACCGACCTTCTCATCATTCCAGCCCATTACCTGCACTCGTGCGGCAACTTCCACCTCTACGACCCCGTCTCCAAGATTTTGTACTCCGGGGATATGGGCGTGGCGCTTGGGCGCGACTACCGCGTGGTCCCCGATTTTGCGGCCCACGTTCCCTTTATGGTGGACTTCCATAAGCGGTATATGTCCGGCAATACGGCCATGCGCGCGTGGGTAAAGATGGTCCGTCAACTGGATATTGAAATCATTGCGCCGCAGCACGGTGCGTTGTTCCAAGGCAAAGAGATGGTGGGCCAAGTGTTGGACTGGTTCGAGAACTTGGAATGCGGAGTGGATGCCTATCCCAATATGTTCACGCTTCCGGCTTGAGCAACATCCGCTGCCCACGATGACTCCAACCCTGCGATTTGGCTGGGAGAGCCCTTGAAGATTCATGCTGCAAAAAGACTGATGAGCCTCAAGGTTGTCTACTACGGGCCCGGACTCTCTGGCAAGACAACCAATCTTCAACTGTTGCACCAAAAGTTGTCCACCACACAGCGGGGTGCCTTGGTGCAACTGGACACAGAAAGTGAGCGCACACTCTTTTTTGACTACTTTCCGGCGGTTGTGGGGCGAATTTCCGGCTTCAAGGTCAAGGTTGACTTCTTCACAGTTCCAGGGCAATCATTCTATACGGCCACTCGGCGTGCCGTTTTGGAAGGAGCTGACGGTGTAGTATTTGTTGCAGATTCGTCGGAGCGCCGGGAAGAAGCCAATCTCCAGTCACGGGACGACATGGTCGCTGCGTTGACGGGCATGGGCAGGTCGTTGACGGAAGTTCCGGTGGTCTATCAGTGGAACAAACGAGACGCGGCCGATGCGCTTCCGGTGTCTGTGTTGGAAAGTATGCTGAATCCAGAGGGCGCCCCTTCCGTAGAAGCCGTCGCGTTTCAGGGCGAGGGCGTGATGGAAGCGCAGAAGATGCTGTTGGAGTCGGTGGTCGCATCCATTCGAAACCAAACACAGCGACGGTTGGACCATGCGTGAGGTGCTTGCAGGCGACTTGGAATCCATCTCTCTTGCATCCATTGTGCAGTTTGTCGAAGCCGATGGCCTCTCGGGGCGTCTGGACTTGGGTGTTGGCCATCTTGTGTTCTCCGAAGGCAATTTGGTCGAAGCCCAGTGTCTCTCCTTAGAGGGAACCGCGGCGGCCGTAGAGGCGCTCGTCCGGGTGCGAGGGCGCTTTGTGCTGCGTCTCGGCGATGTGCCTGCTGCACCTCCCTTGGCGGAGGTGGTGTCTTTGGTGCTCGAATCGTGTCGCGTGCTCGATGAGCTCGAGCGCTTCGGCGGCGTGTGCTTCCGGCCCAGTCCTCGCTTGGTCGGTGACATACATGGGCTCGTGGCGCGCTTTGATGGGAAAACTTCGCTCGCGGAGATTCTCGCTGCCGACGAACGAGGGGTCGTGACGGTGTTGGACGCGGTCGTGCAGGCCATTGAAAAGCGGCACCTTGACCGCGTCGCCTCCACAAATACAGTCGTATCGGAGGTCTTGGCGCTGCGTGGCGCGGACACTCCCGCGCAACCAAGCCGCGCCACGTCGAGCCGCCTGGCGCACGTCCTCGCGGCACCCTTGCCCCCAGCCGCTTCGGGTTCTCCCCCCCCGAATCCTGCGCCCGCACCAACGCCGGCTGCGGCCCAAGGCGCCGATGCGTTTGCGCGTTTGTTGTTGGATGCGCGCCAACATGTGCGTGCACGAGAGTTGAAAGAAGCGGAAGAAAAGCTGCTGCTGGCGCTAACGCTCCGGCCCGGTGACCGTATCGCATTACAAAACTACAATCGTGTCTTGGTTCTCAAAGAGAGAGGTTGAATAAGATAAAAAATATGCATCGTTACTCAATACTTACGGCCTATAAATGCCGTAAGTAGCGGATTTGTATTTTTGAAAAAGTGTGATAACATGAAGTAACATATTGTTGCATATGATCTGGCTTCGGTACTTGTATTTTTTATTTGGTTCTGTCACTCTCGCGAAGAGTCCTGGACGCTCAGAGGCTCTATGAGACGTCGGTCGGCGGCATTTTTTGTCGATTCGTCGTTTCCTTTGTTCACCAACCCAATCGGAAGGCAACCATGTCGACGCGCACGGAACAAATTCAGAAGCTCCTCAAGTCTCTTTCCACCACTACGCCGGACGTCGAAGGCACCGCCCTTATCGACAACGACGGCTTGATGATTGCAAGCTCGCTCGGCGCCGACCTGGATGAAGATTCGGTTGCGGCCATGACCGCCGCGTTGCTGGGCCTCGGTGAACGTATCGTCGAAGAGCTGCAGCGCGGCGACTTTCAGATGGTCATGATTCGCGGAAGTGTCGGCTTTGTCATCATGACCCGCTGCGGCCCCGATGCCGTGTTGGCATGCTTGACTTCGCGCAATGCCAAGTTGGGCTTGGTCTTCTTGGACCTTTCCCGCACCGCGCGCGAGCTTTCGCGCCTTTTGGGGTGATGGATGGATGGCGGCGGCGTCTACCAAGAAGCCACAAGTCTGTTGGACGAGTGCAACCGCGGAGGTGGTTTCGACTACTCCTTGGTGTGTACCGACACGGGGCTCGTGATTGCATCGGCGGGTCAAACGGAGCAGGAGGACGATACTGCAGCGTTTGCGAGCTTGTTTGATGACATCCTCGCGCGCGCACGGCGCGACTTGGGCTTTGCGACGGTCGATGAGGTCACGTTGTTGGACCCCCAGCGTGGGCGCACCGTCATTCGTCCGCTCCTGCTGGGCGAATCCACCGTGGTCTTTGTGGTGGTGCGGGCGCCCGTTCAGCGAACTTGGCGGCGGTTCACCAACATCTTGTGCCGACGCTTGACTGTGTTGTTGCAGCCGCTCGCGGAGGTTTGATGGCATCGCGAACCCACTCCCCCGACGTACCCGAGCTCCTCTTGCTTGACTCCGACGAAGAGCTCGGAGACGCCTTGGTCACGGGCGACTTTTTGTTTGACGCCGCCGACGAAAGGCTCGACGACTTTGGCGATAGCGGCTTTGAGGATGCCCTCGACGCTTCGCAAGAAGTTTGGGACTTGCTTTCGGGTGGAGATGTCGAGTGGGAGGCCGACGACGATACCGACAACAATGACCTGTTGGCGCCTTCGGATGAAGTCGCGCGGGTGTCGCGGCGCATTGCAGGCCAATATGTCGAGGTCGTCGCTTCGTTTGCAGCGGCTGCGTTTGCTGGGCGGGCCAATCGTGCCTCTGCCGACCAAGTCGCTGCTGCTATCGATGCCCTTGGTCGACTCGCGACGGCGGCGGGCGACGCTGCCCAGGCGGATTTGTTGGCGGAGCTGCGGGGGGTCGTGCAAGCATCGACCGAAGGGCCACGGCGCGGACGGGCGCGCCAGCGGGCGCTGACCCAGCTTGGTCGTTGGATTCCGCGGTTTGCGCGGCATCTCGAACGCGACGACGCAGAGCGCCTCTTGCGCACGGTTCGGTGGTCGGAAGGCGCCGCGCCGCTGATGGAAGAGCTGGCTGCCATCAAGGGCATCGGTCCACGGCGCCTTCAGCGTCTTTATGCGGCGGGCTTGTATACGGTCGAGGTCGTCGCGAAGGCGTCTCCCGGCGAGATTGCCGAGGTCACAGGAATGCCGGTTGCTTTGGCGGAGAAGGTGGTCGAACAGACCGTCGCCTACGCCCAGTCCGAGCGCCGCCGCTGCTTGGAAGGACTACGGGAACGCGCGCGCCGTCTTCGCTCGATTTTGTTGACGACCCCACTCGAAGGGGACGGCGACCTCAGTGACTTGGTCGACGAAGCCATGCGCGAAGTCGAAGCCACGTTTCGGCACCTTAGCGGAGGAAAACCATGAATTGGACCGACCTTATCGACACCGTGGCCGAGCGCGCGGGTCTGAGCCGCGCCCAATCGCGTGCAGCCCTTACGGCCTTGGTGGCGGTGATTCAGGAATCGCTGGTCAATGAGGACACCGTGCAGCTGCGCGGGCTTGGCTCGTTTAGCGGCAAGTGGACCGAGGGGCGTGTCCTGCGCTCCATTCAGTCCCGGCGAAAAATGTGGGTCGGCGGGAAATTGAGCGCCCGTTTTCGTCCAGCCAAGGGACTGCGGGATGCCCTTGACACCCGCGCAGACAAGCGCTGGAAGGACCCCGAGCACCAAAAGGCGTGGCGGTTGGCGGAGACTCTGGTAGGCGACCTCGCGCTTTACAATACGGACGTCGTCCCAGAAGGGCTCGACCGGAATCTGGATGTGGAATCGATTGCGGCATCTTGTGCGGCTGCGTTTGGAGATGCGTGGGACCAAGCCGTCCTCACCTTCGACGAGCGCGTGTCCGCAGAGGTGCGCGAAGACACCGACTACCTTTGCGCCGCGGTCCTCCGCCGCTGGACGTCGTAGCTGCCGGTTCGTCGCCGTCCTGGCTACGTCGTGCGTTGGCGCGAACCCGGCTCCCAAGCCACCCGACGTGCTGGTGGTGGTTCTCGATACAGTTCGGGCCGATGCGGTGGGGGTGTATGGCGCGGCCCGGCCCGGCGTCACGCCCCAGGTAGACGCATTGGCCGCCCAAGGCGTGCGTTTTGCGGACGTAACCACTTCGGGTACATGGACATGGCCGAGCCACACGAGCTTGTTTACGGGCCTCCCACCTTGGACCCATGGCGCACGATTTACCGAGCCGGAAGACGCAGCATTGGTGCTGGGCGAGCGGAGCTGGTCCGTCGGGGCGTTTCCGGTTGACGCTCCAACGTTGGCGGAGCGCTTCTCGGCCGCAGGATACCGCACCGTCAGCTTGTCCGAAAATCCGCTGGTTGGACCGGCCCTCGGCAGCACGCGCGGTTTTGAGACCGCGGAGAACCCGAGCGCCGCGCAAGGAATGGGTTGGGTGCTCGCGCGCGCCGAAGCGCTCTTGCGCGAACCCGACGACCGCCCGCTCTTTTTGTTCGTCAACCTGCTCGACGCGCACCATCCGTGGGTCGTTTCGCCAGTGTCCTGGCTTGCCCCCCACGCCGACACGCTGCAGCCCGCGACGGCGCCCGATTGGCTGCGCCCGTATCTATTTATCGAAAACGGTGAGGTGGTCGTGGACCTCCTCCAGTCGGCCATTCCGGGAGGACCGACCGGCGAAGAGGCGTACCACACGGGCGCGCTACCCCTGACGCCGGAGTCACGACAACTGTTTCGCGATTTGTACGACGCTAGTGTGCAGCGCGCGGACTTCAAGCTGCACCGGTTGGTGCAGAGCTGGTCTGGCTCGGGGCGCGCGGGTGTATTGGCCGTCACGAGCGACCATGGCGAATTCTTGGGCGAACGGCAGCTCTTGTTTCACGGCCGAACCGTGTGGCCGGAGCTGACGCGGGTTCCGTTGGTGGTCGTGGCTCCAGGACGCCTACCCGCGGGAAGAGTGGTGGAGGAGGCGGTTCAAATGAGTGACCTGCACGACACTCTCCTTGTCCTTGCCGGAATCGGTGACGGGCCCCGCAGCTTGGTGCCCGCGGCGAAGGGCACGGGTTCGGTCCCTGCTGGTCCGATTCAAGCCGCTGCGTGGCCCGATGCGCGCCTGCGCGAGCGGGTCGGCGGCGCGTTGGCGGTTGGGTGGCAGTTGTATCGGGAGGACAACCTCGTGCTGCTGCGTTCGTCGGACGGGCGGCGCTGGTTGTTCGATGGCCAGGCCGACCCGCACCTCGCCGATGATATTTGCGGCGCGCGACCGACGGATTGTGACCGCCTTACGCATGCCCAGGATGCTGCTTTTGTTGTGGTTCCCGTGTCGCGGCCGGCGGGCACGAACCCGGAGCTGGTCGAACAACTGGAACTTTTGGGCTACATGGACCGCTCGCCGTCGCCTTGACCCTTTTGTTGGCGTGCGCGCGACCGCGTGGCTACGGCGGGCGCCGCCCTGGAGCACACCATCTCTTCGCAGTATCCGCTTGAATTGTCGACGCGGCGCGCGGTCTGTTCTTCGGGACGGGGTCGTGCGAGCGGACGCGTTCGATGATGGCACGGGAGCTGTTCTCGCGGGGGTGGGTCATTGGGGTTGTGACCTGGGTGTCGGTAGCGACGCTCTTTGCCGCGCTTCAGGCGATGGACTCCCGGCTGGCCGACTACGACTCCTGGTTTCACATTCGGTACGCCGCGCTGCTTGCCGCTGAAGGGCCATGGATGGAGTTTCCATGGATGCCCCACACGGTGTTTGCGAAAGGTTGGGTCGACCACCAATGGTTGTACCATGTCCTGCTGCTGCCGTTTACGGGCTTTGACGACCTACGGGTGGGGGCCAAGGCCAGCGCGGTCGTGTTCTCCGCGGGCGCGCTGGCGGCCTTTTCGGTGGTCCTCCACCGACGCGGCGTACAATGGCCGGTGTTGTGGGCGTGGGTGCTCCTGGCAGGAAGTCGCTTTTTGATGGTGCGGTTGATGATGCCGCGCACCCAAGCCTTGTCGCTGACGTTTTTGCTGGTTGCGTGGTGCTTGGCGGTAGAAGGCCGTCGGTATGTTCTCGCGGCGGTCTCTTTCTTTTACGGCTGGACCTACCATGTGTCTGCGATGGTGGTCCCGACCGTCATCGCGGTCGTTTTGCCGCAATCCGACTCCCTTCGTCGGCGCGGGTTGCTCGTGGTCGCGGCTACGGTGGGGGTGACGGCTGGCCTCACCCTCACGCCCTACTTTCCTCGTTCGGTCTCGTATTTCTACCTTCACGCCGTCGAGAAGGTCGCAAACCAGCGTGCGTTGGAGGTCGGCGCGGAGTGGTTTCCAATTTTGTCCCGCTTGTTGTTGTTGCACACCGCCCCTGCCTTGGTGGTGGGCTTTGCTGCCGTAGGGCGGGCGCTGGCCCAGGGAACCCGCGCGCGGGCGGACACCTTGTCCGCGTTGCTGTTGGCTGTGGGCTGGATGGTTCTCGCGGCGTGGAGCCAGAAGTGGATTGAAGTGGCCGTTCCGTTTGGTTTGTTGGCGGCCGCATTGTTGTGGCGCGATGTTGGCCTCTCGGCGCGTTGGTTGGTGTGGGCGCCCCTCGTGGCTGTGTGGAACGGTCTTCAGGCGGTGGACCACATTCGAGAGACAATGCCTCCGGCGGACCGACTCGCCAATATTGGTACGATTCTTGCAAGGGAACCAGGCGTTGTGTTGCATCCCGATTGGACAGATTTCTCGGAGCTGTTCTACTACGCGCCTAGTTGTGTATTTACGGTTGGGTTGGACCCCACCTTCCTCGCTGCCGCTGACCCTGCACGGTACCGTCTCCTCGATGCCATGGTACACGGGCAAGTGGCCGATTGGTCGGGTGCGGCGCGAAATGTCTGGAATGCGGACTGGTTGGTGCTCACTGACCCATCTCTCGCCGAAATCGCGAGAAGAGACGCAGGCCTTGTCCTTGTGTTGGAAGACCGCGGTGCAACCTTGTGGCGTGTGCAGGAGGCGCGATGAACCGCATGTGCGCGTTTGTGTTGGTCGGACTTGGATGCGCCGAGGCGCCCGCGCCCGTAGTTACGCCCCCGTCTGCACCAAAACCAGCCGTGCAAGCGGCTCCTGTGGCGGAGTCGTCTGCGCGCCGGGAAGACTTATTGGCGCGGATTGCCGAGTTTGCCAAGCTACGACCCGGCGCTACGGACGGCGAGTTCTACTTGTATCGAAGTCCCCATGCTACCGTACATATGCACATTATTGGCGTCGGACAGATGTGCCCGTTGCACATTCATCGGTCGACGCACGAAGCCACTGTCATCGTGGCGGGGATGCCGCAAGTCGACCAAGTGTGGGGAGACAACGGTGGGCTGGTCTCGCACCAAAAACGGGCGTCACCCGGAGATTTGGTCGTCAGTAAACCCTATTGTGGGCACGCGTGGTCCAACCTAGAGCCCACGTTGCAAGCCAACTTGGTGATTGCATCGCCAAGGTTTGACGGCAACTTGTACTTGTATCCCGACGACCAAAGAATGCTGCCGGGGCCTCCCCCATTGTGGGTCCATGCGGCAGAGCGCCTGGCGGACCAACCCGGGAGCACGCGCATGGAAAGCGTCGATGCGCTCGACGGGCAGCTCTCCCTCGCGTTGGTGTACGACGAGCTTCCGGTCCACGACAAGCCCGGTCACGACACTATCTTGGTCGTGGCGGAGGGCACCGGCACCCTCGCCGACCAGCCGTTGTCGCCGGGCATCGCGATTGTCCTGGTAGGAGGCGAGCCGGAGCGGCTGCGTGCCCAGACGCCGATGGCCGTCTGGTTGTTTCAGCCTCCGTCGCCGTCCCAAGAGGAACAATCAGTACCGATCACCGATCTGAAGCCGCCTCCCGGGTGACCATCGCGGCGCGCAATCGCGCGAGATGGGGAATGTCGGCAGGGCCCCAGGTCAAGGTGCGAAATTCCTCTGGGACAAGCCAGCGAATCGCATCGTGATCGATGAGTGCTGGCTCTCCTTCGACGATTTCGGCGAGCCAGACCGCCATATGGATCGCGTGCGCTCCTGCCGGGACCGTCGCGTCGCCCAAGCGTTGCTCCAAGCGAATCTTCACCGAAAGCTCTTCCTGAATTTCGCGTGACAGGGCGTTCTGCTCGGTTTCACCCGGCTCGATCTGCCCACCGGGAAGCTCCCAGCACCCCGCATGGCGACGTCCGGGCGCGCGTCTTGCAGCCAGCACGCGGCATCTTCCGTCGTCATCGGTCTGCACGAGCGCGGCGGCGACCACCTGCAATACCGGGTTCGTAGCATGCGTAGTGGGAGGGTTGGTTTCGTCGAGAATGTCGCGTGATTGCAGCATTTGATTGGTTTCTATCTTCAGACTTGTCCTCACGGTACCCGCCAGCACTCGCCGCTGCACCGTGTAGGTCAATAGGGGGCCCGTATGTCATTACGAGACCTCGACGCGCCGGCCACCCTCACCGCAGCACTTGGCCCCACAAATACTGGGAAGACCCACCGCGCCATTCGTCGGATGCTTGCCTTGGGATCCGGCATCCTTGGCTTGCCCCTGCGGCTCCTCGCGCGGGAGGTCTACGACCGGGTTTGCGTAGAAGTGGGCGCAGACAAGGTCGCGCTCCTGACCGGTGAGGAACGAATCCAGCCTCGTGGCGCACGATTCTTCATTTGTACGACCGAATCGATGCCCCAGCGCCGGGACGTCGCATTTGTGGGCGTCGACGAAGTGCAGCTCGTGACCCATCCCGAACGCGGTCATATTTTTACCGACCGCATTCTCCATGCGCGTGGCTTGCGTGAAACGTGGTTCATGGGTTCGGATTCCATGACCAACGTGCTCGAAACATTGGTGCCAACAGCACGAATTACCGCGTTTCCCCGTCTCTCTCAGTTGTCGTTTGTGGGAGAGACGCGCCTCGCGGCCCTTCCGCCCCGTTCGGCGGTGGTCGCGTTTTCGGCGGCGCAGGTGTATTCCTTGGCCGAGCGCATTCGGCTCCGGCGCGGCGGTGCTGCGGTTGTCTTGGGTGCATTGTCGCCGCGTGCGCGAAATGCGCAGGTCGAAATGTATCAAAATGGCGATGTGCAGTTCATTGTTGCGACCGATGCCATCGGCATGGGCCTCAATATGGACATTGACCATGTGGCATTCGGGAGCCTCGCGAAGTTTGATGGGAGCGCGATGCGGGCCCTCGAAACCGGCGAACTCGCGCAAGTTGCGGGCCGCGCGGGGCGCTTCAAGCGCGATGGAACGTTCGGCACGCTCGAAGGCATCCCGCCGCTCGACCCCCAAATCGCCCAAGACATTGAAGCCCACCGGTTTGCGCCGGTGCAGCGGGCGTGGTGGAGAAATCACGTCCTAGACTTCTCGTCGATTGCTGCATTGCAGCAAAGTCTCGAAGTACGGCCTTACCACGGCCTTTTGCGTGCAGTAGAGCCGGGCGATGACGTGGAGTCGTGGACCCGATTGGTGCGTCGTCCCGATATTCGTAGTCGCGCGGATTCTCCCGCACGGGTCGCGCTGTTGTGGGAGGTGTGCTGCATCCCCGACTTTCGAAACACGCTGCTCGAAGCGCATGTGAACCTGCTCGCCCAAGTGTTTCTCCAGTTGGTCGGTTCCCGCGGGGTCCTCGCTGCCGAATGGTTGCGGGAATCGGTCGACCGCCTGGACCGGGTGGATGGCGACATCGAGACGCTGATGGCGCGCATCGCCCATATCCGCACCTGGACGTACATCACGCAGCGTGAGGCCTGGTTGGGGGACGCGGAACAATGGCAGCAGCGTACGCGCGAAGTAGAGGACCGCTTGAGCGATGCGCTGCATGATGCGCTGACCCGGCGATTTGTGGACCATCGCACCGTGGCGCTCGTGGAAGCACGAACGCTGGGAGGAGAGCTCAACGCGGAGGTTTCGGCCGATGGTGCCGTCGACATTGCAGGACAGCATGTCGGCACGCTCCAGGGCTTCTCGTTTACCGTCGCCGAGGGGTCTTCGGACCTCGACAACGCCGCAGCCCGAAGTGCTGCAAGAAGTGCGTTGGGTGGCGTCGTTTCGTCGCGTGTCGAGCGCCTGCTCGCAGCAGACGATGATGCGTTTCAGTTGGACGCAACGGGGCAGATTGTGTGGGAAGACCACCCCGTCGCGCGCGTAGTGGGAGGCAACGAGCTGTTGTTGCCGGATGTAAGCGTGCTTCAGTTGGACCTGCTCGATAGCCACGGGCGAACTCGGATTCATGCATTTTTGGTCGGGTGGATTCGACGCCATATCGAAGGTTTGCTGTCTTGCTTTGCGCGCGTGGACGACGTTCACCTCAAGCCCCCTGCGAGAGCTGTTCGTTACCAGCTTCAGCAACGCCTGGGTGTTGTGCGCAAGCGCGATGTCGCCCAAGACATTGGCCGCTTGAGTCCCCTCGACAGGCGAAATCTCGCACGAATGGACGTTCGAATTGGCACCGAGTTTGTATATGCGGACGGCCTTATCAAGCCCGATGCAATGGTGACGAAAGCAGTGATATGGTGCGCGTTTCAGAAGCAGAAGAAGGTCCCGGTGTTGCCGCCTGCTGGAGCGGTAAGCGTACCTGTGAGTGGTTCGCGTGCGTTTTTGGAGATGCTCGGATTTGTACCGTTGGGCGCGAGGGCGTTACGGGTAGACCAAGTAGAACGTCTGTTGATGCTTCTGCGACAGGGGCTTCGGGACGGTCCCTTTGAGGTGCCGGCAGTGATGCCATCTTGGTTTGGATGCACCCGTTCCGAGTTGTATAGCGTCATTGAGACGATAGGGTTTCCCCGAAACGAACAAGGCGCCTTTTTGCCGCGACCTGTTCGCGCACCCAAACGGCGTCCTGGACGCAGCAAAGGACCGCGACGATGAACGTTCCGTCTCCCAACGAACTGTCTGCAGCATTGTTTGCCCATTCGTGGGAGCCCGTGCCCGCACTTCCGGGCCGCACCAACCACCAAGAAGCCGGCGTGTTGGTGCCGCTGGTGTGGCGCGACGGCACCGTGTTCGCGGTATTGACCGTTCGGGCCACTTCGCTCCGCGAGCACGGCGGAGAAGTCTCGTTTCCTGGTGGCCGCCCTGACCCGAGCGACCCCGACCTCTCGCACACCGCGTTTCGCGAAGCGGGGGAGGAGCTCGGTCTTATCGGTGGACGAAAGCTCGGAAACTTGCGCTCGATGCCGCTGTTGACGTCCGACTGGCGCTTGGTCCCGACGGTCGCCCAAGTCCCCAATGGGCCGTGGAGCCCGTCGCCCGACGAAGTGGCGTCGGTCGTCGAGCTGGACCTTTGCGCGCTGCTGTCGCGGCCAACCTGGACCGGCGTCGCGTGGCCCCCGTCGTATGGATTTCCGCCGTCGCCCGTGTTCCTTCTGGACGCCGCCGGGACGCCGCCCCTCTTTGGTGGCTCCGCGCATGTTTTGGCCGACCTGCTCACCGTCTTCGCGGAATGCATGGGGGTCTCGGTGCCGCCGTTTGACACCACGATGTGGGGCTGGGACGCGAACGCGGGCCGTGTGGCGCGCTTGCCGTCGTCTACGGAAACCGCGCCGTCGTGATGCGTTTCAGCCTTGTGCGGTCGGGGGCTGCGCATCGGGAGTCGGCGGATATCCCAATGCCAACACATACGGTTCGAGCGTCGGCAGTATCGGCGCGAGACGCGGCAGGTAGCGCCGCCAGCGCCCGCTCGCCCGCTGGAACAGGGGCTTTTGTACGTCCTGGTGGCTCGGTGTCGCGATGTGGCGTCCCCGCGTTTGCTTGTAGTAGCTCCCGATGGAGTCGGTCCACGGGATTCCGAGCGCCGTCAGCACGGGTTCGAGGGTGCCCCGCAGGTCGGTCACCAAGGACTCGTAGCGAATGGGGTAGAGCTGCGGGTCACTGGAATAATGGAGGTAGATATCCATCACTTTCGCATACACCGCGGCAGTGGTGGGCAAGGTTGCGAAGTGGACCATCGCGACGGTCGGCGTAAAGGTCTGCATGAGCGCGGACAGGACGCAGTCACGGGGGTCGCGCAGCGCCATAATCACGGGTGCATCGGGAAAGAGAAGCCGAATGAATGGAAAATGAATGACATTCAGTGGCATCTTGTCCATACGAAAGCCACCGCTCGGCACATTCGGAGTGAGGGCGGTGAGCCGCGCAATGTATCGACGGGCGAGCAGGGTCCGCTCGGCGTCGGTCAGCGAATCGATTTCGAATGGATACGCGACCCCACCGGGACGAATGTGCGCCAGGTCGCGAATGGTATCGGCGAGCACCTCCTTTTCTTCTGCGCCGACAATACAGCCGGTTGCTTCGAGGAGCTGCTGGGTCAGCGTGGTGCCGGAGCGGGGAAAGCCGACAAAAAAGAGCACCCGTTCTGTCGAAACAGGCGCGCGCGGAGGCGGGTCCGGTCGCTGGGAAAGCCAAGCTCCGATGGCCGTCAACAAGGCTGGAAAATGGCGACGGTCGATGGCACGCGCTGCGGGTTGGTCGGCGAGAATAGCGTTGGATGCGCAAAAGTCAGCAAACGCTTCATCGCTTCGGTGTTGGAGGTCGCGCACCAAGCCGCGCTCTGCCAAGGCCCAGGCGCGCTCGGGCGGATTCGCTGTTGAGGAATCCACGAGGCGCGTGAGGTGTTGCTCGGCGTCGTCGAGGGCGCCGCGAACACGCAACAGCCGCGCGAGGGTCTGCAAGGCCAATCCATCGTGTGGGTCGATTTCGAGCGCAGACCGGGCGACCGCTTCGGCGGTGCCGTTCTGGTTCGAGGCCTCGAAAGCGCTCGCGAGGTTTGCCCGAAAGAGCGCGCTTCGGGGGGATAAAGCAACCGCCCTCTGGAGCGATTGGATTGCGCCCGGCACGTCGCCGTCGGTGCGCAGTGCGAGACCGCGCAAAAACGTGGCCTGCACATCATTGGGACGGCGCGCGAGCACGCGGTCTGCGAGCTGTCGCGGGGTGTTGCGTTCGCCTGCGACCACCAGCACCAAGCCGAGGTCGGTGAGGGCATCGGCGTGGTCGGGGTCGTGACTTACGGCGGTCGACAAGGCCCGCTTGGCTTCGGTGTGGTCTCCCAACCGATAATACGCGCGTCCAAGGAGCCACCACACTTCCGCGTCCCGCGGACGCGCGAGCGCCAACGGGCGCAGCGCTGCGAGCGCATCCTGGACTCGTCCGCTTTCAATCCACGCTCGAATTCGCTGAATGGACATCGGGCTGCTCCGAAATGCCGGATAGGTCGAATCTTTGGTCCCCTTATCCGTTCTGCTCGGCGACCAGCCGTTTTAGGTAGGCGCCATAGGCGCAGCGCGCATATCCGTGGGCGAGCCGCGCGAGGTCGTCGGTGGTAATAAAGCCCATCTGGTGGGCGACTTCTTCGGGACACGCCACCTTGAGGCCTTGGCGCTCTTCGACGGTCTGCACGAATGTTGCTGCCTGAATCATCGACGAGGGGGTGCCCGTATCGAGCCACGCAAAACCGCGGCCCAGGCGCTCTACCCGGAGGAGGCCTTCGTCGAGATACGAGCGGTTGAGGTCGGTAATCTCTAGCTCTCCCCGCGCGCTCGGACGGAGGCTGTGGGCGCGGTCGACAACGGTTTGGTCGTAAAAATACAGACCCGTCACCGCCCAGCTCGACCGCGGAACTTGGGGCTTTTCTTCAATCGAGCGCGCCCGACCATCCGGCGCAATCTCGACAACGCCGTACCGCTCGGGGTCGAGCACCCGATACGCAAACACCGTCGCGCCGGTCGGCTGCTGGGCCGCCGCCTGGAGGTGGGTGGGCAGGCCGTGACCGTAGAAGATGTTGTCTCCCAAAATCAAGGCGCACGGCTGGTTTTGAATAAACGAAGCGCCAATCTGAAAGGCTTGGGCGATGCCTTCTGGCTCCGGCTGCACAGCAAACGACAGCGAGATGCCCCAATCGCTGCCATCTCCGAGCAATGCTTGGAACGCGGGGCCATCTTGGGGCGTCGTGATGACGAGGAGGTCGCGAATACCTGCCAACATCAGCGTAGTGAGCGGGTAATACACCATCGGCTTGTCGTAGACCGGCAAGAGCTGTTTGCTCACCACTTGGGTCGCCGGGAACAAGCGCGAACCGGTGCCTCCCGCGAGTAGAATCCCCTTCATCGCGGCGTCCTGGGTTACGGAGTGGTCAAGGGGGAGCTGTCGACGTGCATTTCCCAGTTGGTGTCCCAGCGCACCGCTTCCCCGCTGGGGTCATTGCGCGTGCGGATGGAGTGTCCGCGCGCATCGTAGCGAATGACGGTCGGACTGTCGGCGGTGAGCTCCACCCGCCCTTCGGCGTAGCCTTCTTCTTCCCCGCTCGTGGCGCGTGCGTTGAAGGTCAGCACCGCATGGGTGCCTTCCCAGCCTGCGTGGGTCCACTCGGTTTGCCACACACTTCCACCCGCGCGGGTTTCGGTGGTGCTCCAGGTGCCGCCGAGACCCATCGGAATCTCGGGCAACATGGGACAAAGCTCCACAATCGTGCGCAGCAAGCCGGGGGTGTGGCGCGCGGCGGGGCCGGCGGGCGTCTCGATACCGGCCGACGAAACGTCGCAGCGGTCGGTGCTCGTGAACTCCCCTGTGCGGCCGACGAGGGCAGCGGCGACCTCCGGGTCGACGGGTGCGCCGCCCGTGCCGGTGTCGCTCGCGGCCGAGACCACAAATGTGCGCCGCCCGGAGGCGCTCGGTGTGATGTCGATGGTGCGGCTTTGGTCGATGCGGGCGGGGTCCGTGACCGTGAGTCCGCGGCTCGCCGTGGTGGAGAAGGTGCTCGAAATGACCAACCGCATGGGCGTGCTTTGTTGGCCCAAGCGAACGACGGCGCGTGGCTCGCCGCCCTCGGTGGAATCCTGCGGGGGAATGCTGGTCCACGGGGCGACGACCGGCGCTGCCGCCGCAACGGGCGCGGGCGCGGGCGAAGGTGCGGACGGGTCGTCGCACGCAGCGAGCAAAAACAGACCAACGACGCGGACGCGCATCAGCAGACTCCATGCGGAACCGGAGATGTATCCCGCCAGCGCCCGGTCGCGGTTCCTTTTGTGGGCGGTTCGTGCGGGAATGCACCGGTTGGGACCCGAGGCCGCCGACCGTCGGCGCCAAGGCGGACACGCCGTAGGTGGGCGATTAGGGGGTCGCCGGTCCCGTCTGTGGCGGGGCGCCCGAAACGGGCGGACAAACGAGGTTGGAAATGATTGTATCGGGCGAAAAGCGATGGTGGCGACTTGCCTTGACATTTCATGGAAGTACGCTTCCACGAACTTGGAAACGTGTACTGGTTACTACCATTTTTGCGTTCGTTACGACTGTTCTATGGGAAGTTTTTGGGCTTCAGGGTGTCACCTTGACAGTGACTCCTTTTTCGCTCATTGGTGTCGCAATTTCAATCTTCCTGGGCTTTCGCAACAATGCTTCGTATGACCGCTATTGGGAAGCAAGAAAGTTGTGGGGGAGCATGGTGAACGTCAGCCGAACGTGGGCCCGGCAAACGATGCACTTGATTCAGGCTCCCGAGGGTGCGCCTGCCCCCGAGCAAGAGGCGGCGGTCGCCTTCCGCGAACAGCTCGTGCGGCGGCATGTCGCGTATGTCCACGGCTTGCGGCTGCATCTGCGGGGAGAGGACCGCTGGGAAGAACTCGCCGCGTGGCTCGATGACGCAGAAATGTCCGCACTTCAGACGGAATCCAATCGCCTCGCGGCCATCACCCACAAGACCGGGGGCATGGTGGTCGAAGCCTGGAAGAAGGGGTGGTTGCACCCCCTGCATGTGCCCGTTTTGGAGGGCAGCCTCACGCATATCACCGACATTCAAGGGGGCTGTGAGCGCATCTTGGCCACGCCGGTTCCTTTCGTCTACAATGTGCTAATGCACCGGATTGTCGGTCTTTACTGCATTTTCTTGCCGTTTGGCCTCGTGAGTTCGTTGCATTGGACCACACCGCTTGCCGTCGCGGGCATCGCGTACGCGTTTTATGGGTTGGACAGCATTGGCGACGAAATCGAGGAGCCGTTTGGGCGCGACCCCAACGACCTCCCCCTGACGGCGTTGTCGCGCATGATTGAGGTCAACCTGCGCCAACGACTCAACGACCCCAACATTCCGGGCCTGCATCGCCCCGTTGGTGGAGTCCTTGA
>CAZCUX010000013.1:4605-202964 GCA_964502005.1 uncultured Enterobacterales bacterium | reverse complement strand
GAAGAGTAGTCCCAACGGGGAACTGACGTGGCTGCTGCCTGATTTTCAAAGACCGAAGTGTAGACTGGATGACATCGCATACAGCAAACACGACGAACGACACCCTCAACGGGGTGTTGTATATGTGCTCGAAGCTGGCTCGCGAAGCGCGCCTCGCCCTCAGCACCCAAACAGTCTATGCTACCCACTCCCCAGCGGCAAGGAATTTTGTGCGAGATCTGGGAAATCGGTGAATATTTTCCAAGGAGGTACGTCTGCAAACGATTGTCGTTGATGTACCTGAACCAATGCGTGGGTCGAGGCGGACCACCGGCGTCACCAGTATAAGGATGTTTCCTGTACTTCCGATACCGCGCACCAGTACCGGGGGACTCGAAGGCATGCCCTCCCTCCTCGAAATAGAGCGCGAAGCAACGGCCTGTCTTTCGGTAGCCAACGGCAATTTCAATCCGCTCCCTCGCGTCGAGAGTACCGTACAGTCTGGCCAATGCTGGACCGATGTACGATATTGGTCCTTCCTCTTAGGAGCTCGATTGTTGGACGACGGCGCGGAACAAGCATCCTCACGGCTGCAATACGTAAGACGCATGGTCATTGGCCTTTCTGCCGTCGGCGCGGTTGGAAGTGTGAGCAGCGCGTTGACCGACAACTTGCTGGGCGCAACTATCGCGGGGACTGCCGCACTTGCTCTCACTGCACTCATGGTTCGGGCGCATCGAAAACAATCACTGGGCGCGGTGTCTCATGCGCTCGGGCTCACGCTTTGGTTGGGTGCGTCTGGCCTGATCGTATTTTCGGGCGGGGGACTCGGTGCTCCCGCCATCTTCGTCTACCCCATCATCCCCGTCATGATGGCGTTTTTGTTGGGTTCGCGTGCAGCGATGTACTGGGCGGGACTCACGAGTGTCAGTCTTCTCCTGTTGCTGGCGGCGGGGGACCACGTGCCCCCTTCCCGTCTCGACATCGAGGCCGCGCGGATACTCCACGTCATCACCCCCATCGCGTCTATCGTTCTGATTGCCTTGACCGCGCTTGCCTACGAACAGGCGCAAAACCGGCACGTCGCCAATGCCGAGGCATCCCGTGCGGAGGCGCTTGCGTCCCGAAAAGCAGCTGAGGCTGCAATGCACGAGGCGGAGGTCGCCAATCGCGCAAAGTCGGCCTTTTTGGCCACCATGAGCCACGAGATTCGCACGCCATTGACCGCAGTGGTTGGCGTGGCGGAAGTATTGCGTGGTGCCGGTCTCGACGCGCGGCATGCACGCCAACTTTCGCTGCTTGAGGGTGCGGGCCGCACACTCCTCGGCTTGGTCGACGACATCCTCGACCTCTCGCGCATTGAGTCCGGCCAGCTCGACATCGAGTCGCAACCCGTAGACTTGGGTGCTTTGGTAGAGGACATCGGGCAGATTCTCCACACTCGCGCAGCAACCCGTGGAATCGCGCTCCACCACTCCCACGAAGGGCCAGCGATGGTGCTTTCGGACCCCCTTCGTCTTCGGCAGATACTGCTGAACCTTGTCGGAAATGCCGTCAAGTTCACCGAAGACGGAGAGGTCGCCCTGACCTCCACCGTGACTCGCCGAACCGAAGACGGCCGTCTGGACGTCGTCCTTGTTGTTCGCGACACTGGCGTTGGAATCCCAAAAGACCGACAAGCTGCAGTCTTCCAGCCATTCACCCAAGCGGAACAGGGGACCGCGAGACGTTTCGGCGGCTCAGGCTTGGGCCTGAGCATCGTCGCTCGCTTGGTCGAGATGATGGGCGGAACCATCTCTCTCGTGAGTACACCAGGAAAGGGAACGACCGTTACCGTACGAATCGTGCTGTCACCGGCTGCGGGTCCCGTCGCGGAAGAGCCAGGGGAGCAAGCATCGGAAGGCAACACCCGCCGGGTTCTCTTGGCTGAAGACAACGAAATCAACCAAGAGGTCGTGCGGTTGATGCTCGAACGGTGCGACTGTCAGGTAACCATTGCCCCGGACGGTTTTCAGGCGGTGTCCGCGGTGGTCGACGCGCCCGATGCCTTCGACCTCATTTTGATGGACTGCCAGATGCCCGGCATGGACGGCTTCGAGGCCACGCGCACGCTGCGCGCTGCAGGTTGGACGCGCCCAATCGTCGCGCTGACTGCAAATGCAACGCCCGCCGACCGCGCCGAATGCGTAGCCGCGGGCATGGACGGCTTCACGAGCAAGCCGCTGACCTTGGCCGACCTACGTGGCGTGCTGACCCGCTACGGTCCCAAGTCTGTCGAGAGTTCGCTGAGTTAGCTGCACGGAGCGCAAATAACGTTCCGTTGAACCGAATCCTCTCTCGCGGGCCCGCATGGCGGCTACGCGTCCAAAATGCCCACAGTCAAATGTAAATAGAAAATATTCACCGCAGCATACGAAGGACGAGCGGTCGGGATTGGAAGGATTGAAATTTTCGGTTCAGGAGAGGGAGCGTCCCGAAAATTGTACATCGCGAACCTGCGACGACCGGCCAGCGACCGCGTTGCCTGCCGATGACCGCGGAGCGCGCCCTTTGGCGACCGCGTGCGCGCCTGCCCCTGCCGACAGAACAAGCGTTCGCTGGCGCGCGATTTGCCCCCAATCGCACAAGGCACGCAGCGAGACGCCGAAGAAGACGTCGAGGTCCAATCGAAGTCGAACAAAGTGTGCAAAACGCTTGGTACCCCTGCGGAGCGCTATCTCTCGGTAAACGACTCCAACTCCACGGCATCCAAGTCGATTTGCGTCGACAAGCCGGCGACCGTCAGCGATGCCGCCAAGCAGTCGAGGTCCCGGACCCACTCGGGCGCAATCCGCGGTCCTTCGATGGTCCCATCTTCAAATGCTTCCCGCAAGTCGACGACATCCCCGGAGGTCAAGCGACCCGCGAACAGATGGAGTGGAAATCCTTTTTCGCCGTCTCGAATGGCCGTTAGCATAAATCCCTGGACGCGCATCAAACCACCGACGTAGACGCCATCCTTCGCAAACACGCCGCTGTCGGGCGCACCGTCTCCCCCCCGGAAAATCCGCGCGGCACTTTGGTAGCTCTCGACGTCACTTTGTCCTGACGAACGAAACTTGTTCCAAACATCCACAAACGAAGCCCCTTCGAGGGCGTGGTGCAACGCCACCACGCGGAGTGCGATTCTTCGGAGCCGCGCGAGGTCCATTGTGTCGGTGACAAGTTCGGCCAAGGTCGCGAGCCCTTCTTGGGTGGACGTCGTGCGCGGGAGTGACAAGCCCAAAGCCGAGAGAACAGGCTGGTTTTTTCCATTTCGCCGCGTCGCCGTGTGGACCAATGCTTCGTGCTGCAAGAGCTGTCGGAGCTGCACGCGACTAAAACGCGCACCACGACGCAATCGAATGCGCATGCTGCTTGCGGATGCCAAACTTGGCAGCCCTTCGTCGAGCTCTACGCGGGGAGGGTCATCGGGAAATGCCTGCTCCACTTGGTCTCGCAGCCAGGCCAACGCTGCTTCGTCATCGAAGGTTGCGATTGGCTCACTGACGCGAAGCCGGTCTGTTGAGCGCAAAAAGTGCCGGGCCACGGCGAGGGCGGACGGCGCGCCCGGATGACATGGGTCCGTCGGGCTGCCATACAGACGCGCGGAGGCTGCGGCAAATCCAGGCTTTCCCAGGCGCCCGAGGAGGTCCATGCCCGCCCGTGCGCTTTCGAGCGTGCGCCCCAACCATGCTTGTACCGGGTCTCCGGGGTCCAACCGCTGTGCAACCGCAGCAAACTCGGCATCGGCAACAAGCCCCGTTGGCGGCGTGAGGATAACCTTCGGAGGTGTCGGACAACCGGCTGCGACTGACTGCAAAAACCGTCCCTCAGCGTCTTCCGGCCAAGAGAGGGCCGAAAGGACTTTGAGCGTTCGCGCCAAGTCGACCACCTGCCGATTCAGCGCCACGAGGTGTTCCCGCCGCGTGGCGTTCATTCTGCTGCCTCGACATGGTCCACATATGCCTGCAACATGCGCCCCCATGCAACCTCAAAATAGGCCACCGCTTGGGACCACGCAGGGTCCCCGTCGACCTGCCAACCCGCGGCCGGCCATCCCGAATGTGTAAGCTGAATATGCGTCTTTATCGGCTGCGGTGCGCGATGGTCTTCGGTTGAGGACATCTCCACGTCCGTAAACGCGAGCACCACCCAGGTGTGAAGCGAACGCACGGACGGCAGATGTGGCGGTGCGTTCCACGTGAAACACAGCAATCGGTCGGGCAAAAAGCTCAAGACGCGACAACCTTCGGAACCACGCAGGCCAGTGGGTTCCGGCAGAAAGAGCAGCTCAAACCGTCCTCCGATTCGCAGTTCGATGTTTGCTTCTACACCCAACCACCCCGTAAGGGCCGCGGAATCGGTCCAATCGCGAAACACACGCGCGCGCGCCCGTGGCACCACACAAGACCGCCGCACTTCGATATTTGCGAGCAGACCGTCGTGGGCGGCGATCTGCTGCGGCGGTGCGCACACGATGGTCGCGCGTGAGGTGGTGGCCGGGGTGATGCCAAACAAAAACCCGAAGGGGTCGGTCAAGACAGTGATAGATGAACCGTTTTCGGCGTTGACCATTGTGCTGTGCAATACGGCGCCTGCCTGCTGGAGCGCGTCTACGGTGTCTTCCAATGCTGCGACGCCCCATACGGGAAAGGAGGCGTCGCCTCCATCGAAAACATGAAGCGCACCCGTGGAGGGATAAAACGAAGCCTGTCCAGGCAGGTCGACGGAGGGATCGCACCCCAAGAGCGAAAGATACCAGTCGCGCACGCGCTGCACGTCGTTGGTCACAAGTGAATGGCCAATGTGCGTACGAAACATTCAACTACCTGCAATTCGGGAGATGCACGGAACGGACGTTCATGGTACATTCCTGTTCAGACACCAAGCGACAGGTTGACCATGCGCGAAACAACGCCCTTCAAGGAACGAATAGACTCTACCGTCATTCAACAACTCTCCGTGGCCCTTTCCGATGGGTTTGCGCGAGAGGGCTTCTCGTTTGATGGTCCAAGATTCTTGGCCGATGCACTTGAAAACCTTGAGCAGCGGGAGCTTAAGGAAAGGGCTAGCCAAGTCGCGGGAGCCATACAGGACGCGATTCCGAAGGCATCGCCAGAGGTCTGGGCCCGTGCGATTCTCCATGCAAGTGGCGCACCGCTCGGACCTGAAGAGGGCGTGAGCAGCCGATTCGGATGTTGGCCGCTCCTTACATGGGTCGAGCACCACATGTGCGGATACCCTGACATCGCGCTTCCTTTACTCCGCGACTTGACCTTGCGGTTTTCCGCCGAGTTTGCCGTGCGTCCATTTCTCCTCGCGCACCCCAAACAGACGTGGGCCACCATTTTTGCGTGGTCGGCCGACCCCCATCCCCACGTTCGTCGGCTCGCAAGTGAGTGCACACGTCCGCGCTTGCCTTGGGCCACGCAGCTCCCCGCGTGCCGTACCGATCCATCCCAAAATCTCGAATTATTGCACGTTTTGATTGACGACGAAGATGCCTGGGTGCGTCGCTCGGTATCCAATCACCTCGGCGACATCGCAAAAGACCATCCTTCGCGCACGATACAAACCGCCGCACGATGGCTTGAAGAGCAGCCCCATCGCGAAGCCGTCATTCGGAACGGCTTTCGCCACCTCCTCAAACATAGCAACCCCGAAGCGCTCGCCCTCCTGGGCCACAGCCCCAGCCAACCCCACCTCACGCGGTTTTCGGTAGAGCCCGCGGTCGCACAGGTCGGGGATACCGTTCGGTTCTCGGTCGCCCTTCACAACCAAGCCTCTACGTCTTCATCTTGGCTTCTGGCGATTGGCGTCCTCGACCCACCGAGCGCAGCCAAACAACGCTGCAAGAAGTATGCGTGGGGGCGTCGCTCCGTCGATGCCGGGCAAACTCTCGTGTTTCAACGAACGCTCACATTGCGGCCCACAACCACCCGTGGCCTGCGAATGGGTCTTCACGCGGTAGACTTGTATGTCAACGGCCAGGTATTGGGTCGTTGTACGTTTCTTCTGCGCGAGAGCGTCCCAGCCGAAATGCCCGAATCCGCGCCGCTTGGTCGTCCCACTGACGCGGAAACGGCAGCAATACAGCATCGACACCCGCCTCCCTGATTTCCCGTACCAGGTTGGCGCCCCCCCCGCCCACAACGCGGTCTACAACCTGAACCACCGTAGCTGCGTTCCATGTGCGGATGGAAGTCCATCCCGGTCGCGTCGCGGTTGGGTGCACCAAGACAAAACTTGGCTGCACGCCCAACACCCACGCCTCGTCTTCAGCATGGGCCACGAGCGTGTCCACCTCCGCGGGTGGCCCCGTGTGAATCACCGCCCACACAGGCCGTCGAAGGCCCGCGAGCACATTCCCACCGCCCTCTCGCTGCCCCATCGGCTCCACCCATTGCAAGGGTCGTAGATGCCCGCCCAAGCTCCGCAACCACGCGATTTGTGCAAGGTCCAAGGCCTCCGTCACCCACACCGTTCCCAAGGGCGGTCCCCCTTCTTGGTCTGCCCATCGCTCGGGCCGCAGCCGCCGCGCCAGCAGGTCAAGCCTTCCTTCGGGCAGCCGCAGCCCCCGAAGCTCTCCTACACGCCCTGCCGGAAAAACATCCGCGCACACCCGCGAGATGTCCCGCTCCGCCAACACCCGCTGGAGATGCGCGCGCTTTTCCTTCGGACTCGCGGGCGCAATCAACACAGGAACATCCGCCAGCACCTCCCGCGCGAAGGGATGGTCGGACCATACGAGTCCGCGAAACGCACCTTGTGCCAACACCGCGCGAACCCTGCGGAGATGTCCTAATCCATCGCCCGACACCACAAAGAGCGTTGTCCCTTCAGCCACGCGTGGGCGCCAACGCCGCCAACCAAGCCGCGGTCTCCCGCGCTACCGAAAAGTCCTTCACCACCACCTCCTGCCACGCCTGCCCCATGTTTTGCAGCCGTTCCCGGTCGCCCCACATCCGGTCTACCGTTGCGGCCAGCGCGTCTCGGTGCAGAGGCGGACACGTCCAACCATGAACGCCATCTTCCAACACATCTGCCATCCCACCGACGTGGGTTGCAAGCACGGGCCGTCCACATGCTCCCGCTTCCAGCATCACATTGGGCATTCCGTCGCTGCGCGAAGGCAAGGCCACAACGTCTACCGCCAGCATCCACCCCGCGAGCGCGGCGTGGCCCACTATCCCCCCGCGCACCACACGCAGTCCCCGCTGCGCGGCCACTGTGAGCGCCTCGTCCACAGCCTCACAGACCTCTCCGACCACCACGAGCGCAAAGCCATCCTGGTGAGGCGACGCGGCCATGACTGCCGCCAAGTCTTGCAGCCCTTTTTTTCGCTTGAAGTATCCGAAACATCCCACGACCAACCGGTCGCCGACATCCCAATCACGCCGGATACGGCTCGCGGTCGCAATATCCGAAGGCAAGGGCGCAAACTGGTCGAAGGCAATGCCGTTGGCCACCACCGTCACGTCGCATTCCGGCACCAACGCGTGGACCAGCTCGCGCTTGTCGCTACTCACCACCACCGTACGCTGCGCGCCCGCCACCGCGACGCGAAGCAAGGCCGACCGCCGCACATCCCAGATACCTACGTCAATATCACTTCCCCGCAGCGCCAAAATATAAGGCGTCGCCAAGAGGCGCCCCAAAATCGGCACCACATGCAGGGGCAACGGTCCACCGAAGGCAACCACCGACCGCCAGCGGGGCGTTGCACTCCGCAGCGCCGCCCAAAGCTCCGCAAACGCCTCCGCCGCATCGCTTCCGACCGGCCAAGTCCACTCCGCGCCCTGGGGCATCAGCCGCAATGCTGGCGACTCTTCGCGACTCGACAAGTGAAGCACGTCCACCCTGCGACCTGCACCCCGCAGTCCGGCCACGATTCGGTCGGCGGAGCGCGCCATGCCGCCCCCTTGGGGAGGCCAATGACCGGTCACCCAAAGGATGTCGCGTGCGTCGTCAGCTATCGAAGAAAACATCGTCTGTTCCAGCTTCTTCGACGTCGGCTGCTGACAAGGGGCCCAAGTCTGCAGGCGCAAAATACTCCCCGGCACCTGGCATCCAAAATGCCGTCAGCAAGCCGTTTTGTGCCAACCGGTCTCGCGCTGCGAAGGCCCAGTCATCGCCCGAGACTTCTTCCTGCGCGCCCACGGCACACAGCACGCACACGTCGTTCGACCGCAAATGCGCCGCACAACATGCGCGACCACACGCTTTGCATGCGCTCTGGCGGGGTTGCTGGCAGTGCTGCCCCGAAAAAAAACCCACACGCACTTCACACGTGGATTCAGCTTGCATGGTGGACCCTCTTCCGCTCAATTGCTTTGAGACAGCGCGCGACACAGGCCAAAACGTCCATGGGGTCAATGTCCGCGAGCGCACCTTGCTCCACCCACTCCTCGGTGGTCCGCAACCGCAACTTGTCGCCGCGCACTTCTGTCTTGACCGACGCAATCGCGCCTGTGGAGGACCAGCGCGACGTTGGAGCCGTCAGCGTGACCACCATCGTTCTCCGCGCCTTCACCTTCTTTTTTGTCTTTGTCTTCCCCGACGCGGACGAGCGAGTGAGGACCCGCACGCCCAATCGATCGACCACCACGATGGACACACTGATACCCCCACGCAGTTGGGTTCGAAGCTGCCACCATGGGTGCAAAAATCGGGACCGCACCTCGGACCCTCTCGGAATCTTTTCCTTCTGCCGTTGCACCAAAAATGCCTTGTCCTCCGTGAAGCGAAGGTCGAGGTTGAGCGCGACGGAGGCACGTTGCGCAGGGTCGTCTAGGGCAAATGCGCGCAACACCGGCATCACCGTGTTTACCAATCGGTCTGGCAAATCGTGGCGTGCAACCCGCCGCTGGTTCCATACCGTGCGCGCAAAAAACAGCCCCACCACGAACGCTACACATCCCAACACCACCGCGACGGCACCGCTCGCTGTCGCCGCAAACACCGTGCCGACCAAGCTCACCGCGAAGGCTACGCCCTGCCAAACCAGCGCGCGGCTATTCTTCGCGAGCGTCTCATTGACAACCACATCGAGGTTTGCCAACGGCGAAAGCACGCGCAACCACTCGTCCGCAGGGTGCACCCCGTCCACCTTTCGCGCGGCGAGCACTGCCCGCGAAGTCGGTTCCAGTCGCTGGACCTTCTGTTGGACTTGGGCGACGGACATCGTTCTCCGAGACTCCTCTCTCCGCTTGCGCGCCTGTCGCCCACAGCGGAACCACCGCTGCGCGCACCAACCGGCCTACGATTCACTCTACACGTTCCCCGCGCGGATTTCATCGACCGTGCGCGCCAAACCCTCCGCTGGCAATCCGGCATACACCTGTCGCAGTGCGCGGTCCGAGGTTTCCCACGAGAACGAATGGGCCACCTGTCGCGCAGCCTGTCCCAGTCGCGCGGCCAGCGCAGGGTGGTCGACCAGCAACCGAATCGCGCGCGCCAACGCTTCTGGGCGTTCCGGCGGCACCAACCAACCGTTTTCCCGATGCGTCACCCACTGCGTCACCACGGGCAAGTCCGAAGCAATCACAGGCGTACCGGCTGCCATCGACTCCAACACTTTCAGGGGACAGCAGCCTTGCTGTACGTTTCGCGGCGACCGCGTCAGCGGCGCAACACTCGCCCGCGCGTGTTGAACCCATGGCTGAAGGGCAGCAGCGTCAAGCTCGTGGTGCCACCGCACATCGAGGCCCAACCGCTCCGCGCGTTGCTGCCATCGACGGCACCTCCGGGCGGGCAACGACGCGCAGACAACCAGGGGCACCTCCAAATCGCGGAGATGCACCAACGACGAAAAGAGCGTGTGAATGCCCTGCCACGGCTGCAGCGCACCAAAATAAAGAAGGTACGTCTCCGGAGCGTCCGCGGGACGCGGTTGGGTCGGGTGCACGTCGGCGCCATTTGGGATGACATGGACCTTTTCGGACGTAACTCCATAATGAGTTACGAGAAAAGAGGCCGTAACGGACGAAGGGACGACGATTCGGTCTGCGCCATCCAGCGCGGACCGCTCCAGTGCAGCAATCCGCGAAAGCAAGCCAGCGGGGAGGTCCACGTATCGTTCCGCCATCTCCGTAGACGGCAGGCCGTTGACCTCAAACACCACCGACCACGTTCGGTTTGGCATCGCCACCGCGGGCACGGCGCCCCAGGGATCTCGGCAGTGCACCCACCGCACGGTCGACCGGTGCGCCTCCAACACGCAAGCCAAGTGCCGCGCAAACGCCTGCGCGCGCCCCAAGGGGCTGGCCGCGTCTGCGAACACCCGCTCTACGATGACAGGTCCGGTCTTTCGTGCAATCACCTCTCGCGCAGGCTGTCCCTCCTGCCCACACACCACCAAGCGACCACCTCCTGCGTGGTCAAACAGCGCGCCGGCTGCATGCGCAATGTGTGTGCCCGCCCCTTTTGCGGATGGAAACACATCAAATGCGGCGTACACTGCACGGGTAGGTGCCACAAGCAAGCTCCGTCTGCCAAGGTTGAACGGAAGACCGCGCACACTTCGCGCGGGGTACAAAACGCGTTTGGGTGGTGTATTCAGACTACCCGAGGAGGCGAGGTGTCTATCCCCCCCGATTCATGGTCCGCGATGGTGGCACGGGTGCAAGAGTTCCACGACATCCACAATCTCAAAGCGCGCGGAGGGGAAGACCTTGTCTACCGCGTCGCGCTGATGACCGAAGAACTGGGCGAGATTTCCGCCGCCGTCACCAAAGGCAAAGACAAAGCACACCTCGCGGAAGAGTGTGCCGACCTACTGATTTTGCTTCTGGGCACGGGAATCTCCGCGGAAATCGACCTTCATGACGCATTTTGGCGAAAGATGGACGCCCTTCGTGCGCGGTCGGCGCGGATGGTGGACGGCCGCGTTCGCGTGAGCCAGTTCGACGAACCCCACTCCTAAGTCCAAGGCAAAAATCGCACAATTTGTGCCACCCAACACTGGACATTTGTTCATAGCCTCAATACATACCCATCTGAGGTACGGATGTTGCATTTGGCCGGAATCGACGTAGATGCCATCAGCACGGCTGGCTTGGGCACCTGCATCGCCCTTCCGCGACTTGGAATTGCGTTTGACCTGGGCGTATGTCCGCAGCGGATGATTCGCGTGCCTACGGTGCTGTTTACGCACGGCCACATTGACCATATGGGCGCAGTGGTGCAGCATTGCGCCAGCCGCGTGATGCTTGGAATGGCGCCCGCGCGCTACGTTGTGCCACCGGAACACGTCGCAGGTCTTCGCGGCGTTTTGGAGGCGTGGTCGGTTCTCGACCGCAACCGGCTGCAGTATTCGCTCGAAGTCGCAGGGTTGCACGACATCATCCCGCTTTCGGGTGGACGCTACGCGCGCCCCTTTCGCTCCCCCCACACCATGCCGTGCCAGGGCTATGTGGTCTACGAGACCGTGCGCAAACTTCGCTCGGATTGGATAGGCAAGCCGTCCGCCGAAATTGCGCGGGCGCGGGCCAATGGGGAGACCATCTCCGATGACCACGAAGTTCCTTTGCTCGCATTCACAGGAGACTCCACGGTCGATGTGCTCGACCGTGAGCCGGCGCTTGGAAGTGTTCGCTTGCTCATCATCGAGATGACCTTTGCGGACAACACCATTCCCGTCGATGCAGCCCGTCGCCGCGGTCACGTTCACATCGACGAGCTTCTGCCCCGCCTGGAAGCGTCGAATGCCCAACACATCCTATTGACGCACCTTTCCGCGCGGTACAGCGTGTCCGAAGTGTCCCAACACCTCACGGCGCGCTTGTCGCCCGAAGTACGCGCGCGCGTCACCCTCCTCCCCCACCTCCTCCCCTGAGCTCCGATGAAACAGCCGCTTCCTCTTTGGGCGAAAATCACTTTGGGCATCGGCGTATTGTCGTTGCTCTGCGTCGTCGCGATTGCCCTCGCAGCGCGCTGGGCGGTCGGTCGGGTGGGCGATTCGTTGGTCGACCTCCAGTCCGACCTCTCCACCGTAGAGGCCGACGCACGCGCCTTCGCCGCGGCCAACCCCCAGCCGGCGTGCGTGTCTGCTGGCAAAGAAAAGGTGCTGACATGCACGCGCATCGACCTCAACTGCCAGGTCGGAGCCGCGTACTTCACGTCCACCTGCCTCTCAGCCGCCCCCCCAGACCCCCAAACCTGCGCGGCCTTGCCAGCCGCGGCGGCGGAGCGGCCCGCCTACGCGCTCCATGAATGTGCAGCAGCAGACCCCGACCAATCCTCCATGTGTGTCTCTTTCATTCTACAAACCGTCGGCCGCTACTGCCCCTCTCTCGATTGACGCCTCCTCGCCGCGCACGACGTATGCACTTCGCTTGCACCCCGAAGCCAAGGGCCCAAAACACGGAATCGCCCACTGCTTCGGCAAGGTCCCACCCAAACTGCGTGTCTGACACGCTTCTCTCCACCGGCACGGATACACTCCGTTTTTCCAATGTTGACCGTGCGCAGTCCTCGCCAATTTCTGCGAGTCTTTGATGCCCGAAGCCCACACACCACCCGTTCTGCCTCCTCGCTACCGCCTTTGGCCCGACGCCGACCACGCGCGCCTCGGCTCGGGCGGTGCCGCAACTGTGTGGCGGGTGCAAGACCAGGACCTCGGCGTCCTCGTCGCCATGAAGATTCTAAAGGATACCCGTCCTGGCTTCCTCGCAAAGATGGAGCGCGAAGCGGTTCTCGCAAGCCGCATCGTTCATCCCAACGTCGTAGCGGTGCACGATATTGGTCGTACACCCGATAGCAAGGGCTATCTCGCATTCGCATTGGCCAGCGAAGGCACAATGCTGGAGCTATCGAGCCAAGTCCCCGCGTGGCCAGACCTATTGGACCTCACGCTCCAGCTTCTCGAAGCGATGGCCGCCATGCATGCGCGCGGCATTTTGCACCTCGACGTCAAGCTGTCCAACTTACTGCTACACCGCGGCGGGAATGGCAAGCGACAGCTCTGGTTGGCCGACCTCGGCGTCGCACGCGCACTTTGGGACGAAGACGAAGACAAGTCCGTGGTAGGAACCGTCTCCTATATGAGCCCCGAGCGGCTCACCGGCCAGCACCACCTTTGGTGTCCATCCACCGACCTCTTCGCAGTCGGTGGCGTGCTGTACCGGCTGCTCACCGGTCGCTTGCCCTTCCCCGCACGCGACCCCTCCGAAGGCCTCACCCAGCGCCAGCGTCCGCCCCATACGGTTCCCGTACGCCCAGGGGTGCTCTTTCCCGAGGGCCTCGACGACGTGCTGCTGCCCATGTTGCAGTTTGACCGACGCGCCCGCTACGACCTCGCCGCCGACGCCATTCGTGCATTCAAGCACCTGCCCCCCGTCGACACGCCCCTCGGCCCCGATGCAAACCCCGGCGGAAAGCCCGCCGAACGCGCCCACCGCGGCGTACCCGTCTGGTATCGGCCGCCCCCGGTGCAGCCCCCCCACGAATTGCGTTTGCCCAACCCCGACCGACGGGTCCCACAAGCTCTGTCCTTGCTCCGGCACCGCGAGATTTCCTTGGTCGGCCGAGACCCCGACCTCGACCTCCTTTGGCGCGCCGCCCGCGCTGCGATGCGCACCCGCCGTCCGTTGTTGGTGGAAGTCACCGGCCCTCGCGGCTCCGGTCGCACCCGCCTGTTGACAGCCTTCACCCGCGCGCTCGAAGAAGCGGGGCTCGGTGAGGGCGTGTCGATGCAGTACGCGGTCTCCGACGGCCCCTCTCTTGGCCTACAAGGGGCATGGCGCCGGATTGTTCCACCAGGGTCCCGGCGCGACGTCTTTATTCGCGAGATTGCGTCCACCTTGGCCCGCGACCGCACAACATCCGCAGAGAACTGCCTCAATGATGCGCGCTTGCTCGCGTCGTGGCTGGCCCCTGAAGATGCCCACCCTGTCGCACTCAACCGCTCGGCTATCCGCACCATGATGGTGGAACACCTTGAGCGACGCGCATGGCGCGGCCTTGTCTGGTTGACCATCGAAGATGCTCACCTCGCCGGCGAAAACGACGACTGCTGGTCTGTCATCGACCAACTCCTCCAGCGTGAAGTGCCCGCGTTGTTGCTGGTCGACGCAGCCAGCGAGCGCGTCACGCCATCGTTGTTGGAGCTCCAAGCCCGCCACCACAAGTCCGTTCGCCGGATTTCGCTCGAAACGCTCACGGGCCGAAACGCAGAGGCGCTCGTTCAGGCGCATCTTCCCCTCGACCCCCGACTCACGACATTGCTTGCCCCGCGGGCCGGCGCACGGCCCAAGCTCGTCAAAGACATCCTCACCCACTGGATATCGACAGGAGCCTTGGCCGAGCAGGTGGACGACAACGCGCCGGGCCGAATTTGGTCGCTCACCAGCGGCGTCCCCGAGCTGCCCCCCGATGGCCACGCACTTGCCGAGGCCCGCCTCAAAGCCACACCCCTCGATGTGAACCGCGCCGACGCGCTGTACGCCATTGCCTTGGCCGGAAATGGCGCCCCCGAAGACGTCATCGCGCGCATCTCGGCGGAGGGCCTCGACAATCTCGTCGTTGACGGTTTGGTCGACCTTCAGCAAGGTCGCTGTATGTTCCAACCCGAGGAGCTCGCGGAGGCCGTTCTGGCCCATATGCCAGAGCACGCGCGCCTCCCGATGCACAGCCTACTCGCCGAAGCATGGTTTCTCGAAGGAGACGACCCTGCCGTCCATCTCCAAGTTGGCCGTCATCGCTTCGAAGCCGCGCAAATGCAAATGGCGCTGCCGAGCCTCCATCGTGCGTTGGTCCACTTGGCCCCCACATTGCCGGTCTCCGAGCTGATTTCCCTCGCGAGCCGCACCCGCGACGCAGCCAATGTCGAGTCCCCGTCGAGTGGTCCGTGGTTCGACGCGACCTTGGCCCTCGCCGACGCATTATGGCGTGCCGGGGAGAGCGGGCCTGCCCACAACCTCGACCGGCAGTTGTCCGCCGCGTCCGTTGGCCCCGACGACCGCATGAAGGCGCTATGTGCGCGCATTCGGCGTCTCATCGACGAGCCCGCGCGCATTCTCGACCCCATCCTCGACGCGGCGCGCGCACTCTTGCCCGAAGTAGAAACCGAGCAGCGGGCCGACTTTTATGCAACCGACGCATGGGTTGCCGCCACCCGCTTGGACATCGAAGGCGCACTCGCGCGGGTTCTCGATGCGCTGGCCTGCCGCCCGACACCTGTTGTGGGCTGCCGGGCGCGGGCCGTTCGCGCGCGCTTGCTGTCTACCATCGACCCTATGGTGGCATGGCACGAAGCTCTGCGCGTGGTCGACACCGCACGCGACTACGGCCTGCTTCGCTACGAAGTCCTTGCATGGGGCCTCGCAGGCGACAGCATGGTGTTCTTGGGCCGCGGTGACGAAGCCATCGAACGGCTCCAATCGGGCGTTCGGCGCCTCGAAGCCCACGGAGAGGCCCTGGCTGCCCGCAGCGCGCGCATCCACCTCGGCGCCACACTGATGTCCGCTGGCCGCGATGCAAGCGCCCGTGAGGTGTGGGAGGCCAACCTCGGCCACTCGTTCCGCTCGCACCCCACCGTCGGCCTCGACTCTCGGGCATTGCTCGCTCTCTTGGCAACACTGCGCAATGAAAACCGTCTCGTCATCGAGCGACTGCCCCAACGCGCACCGCGGGATGCCGCGTCTCGAACCGCGTGGAACTTGTTGTTGCCCATCGCCGAGCTGCGGTCCCAGCTTCGCACCGTACACCTGCCCGACCTTCACCAGATTCAGCATGCCGTCGCCCTCGGCCTCCCCGGCTTGTTCGCGGCCGCGGAGCTGATTGCCCAAATGCGCGAATCGGGACGCCACACCCAAGCCACCACACTCGAAGCCACCTTCATGGCCGAGTGTGCGCGGCTCGGCATCGACCCCGAAGAAGCGAAGCCGCTCTTGGAGCGGTCCCGTCGCTCGCGCCGAAAAGACCCCGCCAGCTCCCCGGCCCGAAACTGAAGGCAAGAGGCGCGTTCGGCGTCGCTGTCTCGCCCAGAGGCGGCAAACCGTCCTCCCTGTCTATGTTTCCCGTCTCCAGGAAAAAATGAATCGCCATTCAGTCATGCGGTATCCTGCCCACAGCCGCGTGGCAGGACGGCAATACGCAGCTGCGACGGCGCTCTTTGGCGCATGCGCAGCGCCCGCGCCCGCCCGTCCACCTGTTGCCGGTGCAGTGCCGGAGGCCGTGTGGCGTATCCGTCCGCCCGACACACACGCATTTGACCCATCCGGCATTACGCGCATAGGCACGCAGCTTCTCATCGTCAGCGACAAGGTCCACTATGGCGACGTATATGCGCTTGTGGAGGTCGACGGCGCGGAGATGGAGGCCCGCGTTTGGCGCGCGGTACCGAACCCGCCCAACGATGCCGAAGGCATTGCCGCTTGTGGGGGCGACCTCGCAATCGTCGACGAAGCGAGCGCGGACCTATGGCTGCTTCATCCCGATGGTACGTCCACGCGGCGCACACTCGGCGCGTTTGACGGGCTCCTTCCCCAGTGGACATGGGCAAACGCTGGCCTCGAAGGCGTCGCGTGCGCGCCCGACGGTCGGGCGTGGGTCGCCAAAGAGCGAGAGCCACGCGCCATCGCAGAAATCGACCTACGCGGAAGCGCCAAGCCACGCGTGTGGCCCGTCGCCGACGAGGGCCCGACAATGCACGACGGCACGCCGGTTTCGCCCTCTTGGTCGGACTTGTCCTTTGCCGACGGCCACTTGTACGCACTCCATCGCGACGCGCATTCCGTCGTGCGCCTGGACCCCCAGTCCCAAATGGTAACCGCCACGTTCACCTTTCAATTCGACGAACCGCGCATCTACGACACCGACGAACCCTACGGCATGGCAGAGGGCTTGCTGGTCGACCCCCACCACATCTGGATTCTGTTGGACAACAACGGCGCCACGCTGCGGGACGGCTCTGGCAACCACCCGCTCCTGTTGCGGTTCTCGCGTCCGTCAGATTTCTGACACCTCCGACGGCGGGGGGTCGGGCAGGTCAATCCAGAAGGTCGCGCCCACGCCCAGTTCGCTTTCGAGGCCAATCGTGCCCCCATGGGCTTCGACCGCGAGCTTGCAGAATGTGAGCCCGAGACCCGTCGACGAGCGCGTGCGACTGCGACGCGTGGTCACTTGCCCAAACTTCTCAAACACGCGCTCTTTGAACGCAATAGGAATGCCCGGCCCATTGTCGACCACTTCGATGCGGGTGGAGCCCTCGCCACGCGCGACCACCAGCTGCACCGTCGCCGACCGCGGCGTGTGCTTCAACGCGTTGTCTACGAGGTTTGTGAGCACCCGCCGCATCACATCGCCGTCGCAGTCGACCATCAGCGAGGGGTCGACCGTGTGTTCAAATGTGCGGTCGTCGAGCAGCCCCCCGAGGCTCCGCCGCACTTGGTCCACGACGTCCGCTATCAGGGTGGGACGGCGATGCAGCGGCATCTCGCCCGCTTCCATTCGATTGATGTCGAGGAGGTCATTGACCATGCTCGCCAACAGGCGCGCGCTGTCGGCGACCGCGCGCAAGTCTTCCATGCTGGTGTCGTCGACCACGCCTTCGAGGTCTTCTTCGAGCATTCCCAGCGACAACAGCATACCCGACAACGGCGCACGCAAGTCGTGAACAATGAGATGCAGCAAGCCGTCCTGCAGTTCTTGCAGTTTTCGCAGGTCGTCGTTTTTTCGGTTGAGGTCTTCGTTGCGGACTTCGAGCTCGGTTTGCAAGCGCCGAATGCGAAGGTGCGTCTCTACGCGCGCGCGAACCTCGTCAATCTGGAACGGCTTGGTGACATAGTCGACGCCGCCCGACGAGAAGGCTTTGACCTTGTCCTCTAACTCCGACAGCGCGCTGATGAAAATAATCGGCACGCCAGCGAGGAGGGGGTCTTCTTTGAACTTCTGACACACCTCGTAGCCGTTCATCTCCGGCATGTTGATGTCGAGCAATACGAGGTCGGGAGGACGATGGGCAGCCGCGCGCAGTGCCAGCGCACCGCTCGACACCGGCCGCACGCTGTACCCCTCCGCGCGCAACATCCCCGCCAACAACTTGAGGTTCGCGATGGTGTCGTCGACAATCAGAATCTCGCCAAGGGACTCGTCGCCACTCATGGTGTCCCGCCTCCGGCCAACAGGCCGATTTCCCATTCTTCATGCATTTTCATCACCAGCCAATCGCAACAAATCAACAATCTGATCGTAATCAAACTCTGCCATGAAACCACGCAATGCTTCCGCCAACTCGGGTTCGGCCACGGAGTCGACGAGGGACTCGAGCAGGTCAAGGTCAACGTTCAGCGCCGCATTCACAATCGCCGCGCGAAGGTCCGCGGGAACCCGCTCGACCATGTGCGGACCAAGCTCTTCCGCGGCCGGAGGCGCCGGCTGCGCCGGGCCGTGGTCCAAAAAGGAAAACCGCACGCCCGCCCACCGTTCGAGGGCCGCGAAGACTTCGGCGGTCTGCACCGGCTTCATAATGAAGCCGTTTGCGCCGGCATCAAGCGCGTCTTGGCCGACGGCGCCAATCACGCTTGCCGAAACAGCAACAATTGGCAGCTGTGTATACCGCGCATCGGCGCGCAAACGACGAATGGCCTCCCAACCATCGAGCACCGGCATCCGCAAGTCCGTAAAGACTGCGTTGGGGGACCAATCTTCGACGCGCTCCATGGCTTCTTGTCCATTCACCGCCTCACAGGTGAGAACACCGACGCTTTGGAGCAAGTCGCACAAGAAGCGGCGATTGTCTTCAAGGTCATCGACAATCAACACCTTGACCGGCGGGTGACCGTCTTCGAGCCCCACCACCACCTTGTCGGAAAGCTCTGACCGCGGCTTTGCGGACTCCGCCGCAGCGAGCGGCAAGCGCAAACGGAAGGTCGAGCCATGTCCAACCAGGCTGCGCACGTCGATGTCTCCCCCCAAAAGCTGCGCATACTCGCGGCTGATGGGCAAGCCAAGCCCTGTGCCCGAGTGGGCCGCACCTACCTCGGTCTGCGCAAACTTCTCAAAGATACGCTCCAAGTCCGCTTCGTCAATCCCTGGCCCCGTGTCCGAAACCTCGACCACCAACAGCCAACCACCGTCGCGTCGTTCGGCCCACGCCCGTAAGGTCACACCGCCAATGGCCGTGAACTTGACTGCGTTCCCGACCAAGTTGGCCAGAATTTGTCGCAGCTTGAGCTCATCGCCGGACACAAAGCGCGGGAGCTCGGAGACCGGCTCTCGACGCAGGGCAATGCTCTTGCCGACCGCGGTGCCCTGAAACATGGCTACCACGTCATCGAGCAGCGAACAGAGTTCGAATTCGGTCACCCGAATTTCCATTTGCCCCGCTTCAATCTTCGACATTTCCAGAATCGAGTTGATAAGCAACAACAAGTGCGAGCCACTGCGCTGAATCAACTCCACGCGGGACCGGGCTTCGGAGGTCAAGGTGGGGTCCCGACGCAATAACTGCGCGAATCCGAGAACGGCGTTGAGAGGCGTGCGGATTTCATGGGACATACTGGCCAGGAACACCGACTTCGCACGACTTGCATCCTCGGCAGCGCGCGTTGCCGCACGCAGGGCCTCTTCTGCCGCCATTTGTTCCGTCATGTCGCGCACAACGCCAGTAAACAGACGATTGTCGTCCAAGACAACCTCTGCGACCGCAATCTCGATGGGAAACTCGCTTCCATCCTTGCGCAAGCCTTCAACGGCCCGCACCCGGCGCAGCACACGCGGCCCTTCGTGGTCGACGTAGTCCTGGAGGGCGTGGTGGTGCAGCGCCGTATACCGGCGCGGCATAATCAGGTCGACAGACTGCCCGATGACCTGTTCTGGGGTGTACCCAAACATTTGCGACGCGACCGCACTGAACCCCTCGATGACGCCGCGCTGGTCGATGGTAATAACACCATCTGCCAAGTTGTCAAGTAGCGCCGCTGTCTGCTTTTCGGCCCGTGTCAATGCGCGGGTTCGTTCCAGCACCAACGCTTGCAAGTCTTGTTGGTACTCTTGTAGCTCATGCAGTAGGCGTGCGTTTTCGAGAGAGATAGCAGCCTGCGCAGCCAAGATGCGGATGGTTTCCACACGCGCGCCATTGAAGACATCGGGTGCGAGACGGTTTTCGAGAAAGACCACCCCCACAATCATCCCCTGGCTCACCAGCGGCATCGCCAACACGGAGCGGGTGCCCACCTCGCGGAAGCGCGCATCGTCGCGAAAACGACCATCGTTGCGCGCATCCGGCACGATGACCACCTCGCCCGCACGAATCACCAGCGAGACGACCCGCCCCGGCCCCAGCCCCTCATCCACCGTGGCCTCAAGCTCCCGTACATCCACATCGTTGCCCGCTTCCGCGCGCGCCCGCTCACGCATTCCTCCCGAAGTTTGCAAATACAGCGAGCCGTGTGTTGCACCCGAGTTTTCGAGCAAAAGCTGCATCAGCACGCCCGAAATGCGCTCCGCATCCGTCTCCGCCGACAATGCCTGCGAAGCGCGCACGACACTCAACACGTCGAGGTCGGCCGACGACGACGACGTGGTGCGCCAAGTTGAGCCAACATCCATTGGCGGTCGCACGGTGGGTTCCTGCGACTCGTCGCTTTGCGGCTGACTCCAACGAGAGTCCGCGCCCTCCAGCTGCAACGCCCCCCAACGTTTCCATGCGCGCTTGGCTTCTAGCTCGTACGCCGAAGCGACGGTGTTGCGGCCCTTTGCAGCATGGTGGCGCGCTGCGAGCACATTGGCAAGCCCAACCTCTGGATATGCCCGCGCTTCCTGCGCGTGTCGAATTGATTCGTCGTAAAGACCCATGGCCAGGAGGTCTTGCCCGCGTGTTCGCGCAAGCTCTGCTTGAATCAGCGCGACCTTGGACGAGAGGTCGACCGGGCATTCTTGCAGACAATCGCGCATACGCAGAAGACCGGCCTCCGCGAAGGCCAAATGGGCCTCCGTCGGCGGCGAGGACTGCAACGCGACAATGCTTCCAAAAAACGCCAGCTGCGGTTCGAGAATGCCAACCACGCACCGCTTGCGAGAGTGTTCAAGCTCTTGGAACGCCGATACGCCCAAGTCGCCATCCCCTCGATATAGCTGCCGAATCCCCTTCATAAACAGTAAACATACTCTAATAAAGTGATTGTCCGTCGCCTGGGCTTCGGCAATTGCGACATCTTCATCGTGTGCAGGGACTTCATTGGTGTCGTCTGCGCCGCGGGTTTCATGCACAAATCGACAAATCGACGCGACCAACGCGAGGCTGTTGGCTTCCCCCAAACGCTCCAACAAAGCCAAGCCCCAGGGTCCGTCGGAGCCAATGCGCTGCAAATGGGCGCCCGAGACAAGGCGCAACAACAAGCCCAGCGCAACCGAGTGCGCCACGGTTTGCGTGTCGCCAACCGAGAGGCCCGTGTCGATATTGGACCACATCGACACGGCAACTTCTCGGAGGGGTCGCCGCCGCCACTCCAACCACGCGTCGGTCAGAAACAACGTGCGCGCGCGGCCCAAGCGCGCAGAGTCATGCTCGGACATCCGCAGCGCGACCTGCTTGATGCGCTCGGCGACGTGGCATTGACCGGCGCCAAGCCAAGTTGCGGCCAATGCGAGCAGGGGCACCGACGCGCCCGAATCGGGGCCGTCGGCCAACAATCCTGCGATGCGAAGCTGGAGAAACACTTCGAGTCGCTCGACGGACGACCAAGCCGCAGCAATAATCTGAACGTCCAATATTCGGCGCACGCCAATCGCCGTGGGGTCCAAGGGCTTCGGCGCTTGGTCGGCCAACGCCTCGAGCGCGCGCAAGGTCTGCGGAAACCGGTAGCGATACCACCAGTTCGCCCACCAGCCACGCGGTGGGGGCACGGCGACGCCCAACTGCGCGAGCGCCTCCGCACCAACGGCCAATGCGGAGTGTACCGCGCCACGATTGGTATGGACCTTTACTTGCAGCTCCCACCGGTCAACCCGCTCCGCCGGTGACGTGGCGCGAATATCGATCTCTTTCCCGTATTGCTCGACTTTTTCATAGTCTCCCGCGACATATGCGGCCTGGGCTGCACCCAAGTGAAGGTCGCGGGTCAAGGTGGGGTTGGATGTCCAGGCGTCGTCCGGCAACAACCGAAGTCCGGCTGCAAAGTAGTCGTCCGCCGACACTTCCGCGTTGGTCTGAAGGGCCCGCTGACCAGCTTTCAAGTTGAGACGCGCAAATACCAGCCGTTCTTCATCTTCGACGATGACATGGTGTGCAGAGTTGGCGTGGTCGGCGATGAGAAACAGCTTGTTTCCCGTGACCTCTTCGTTCGACCGGTACAACGCGCGCGCCACCTGGAGCTGCACGGCATACCGCTCGTCCTCGGGAACCAGCGCATGGGCCGCTTCCCGAATGCGGTCATGGGCAAACAAGAACCGACCGTCCCAGGCGGAGGGCAGCAACAAACCGTCCCCCACCAGCCGCAAGGCCGACCGCGTGAGCTCGGCCGAATCGTAAAGCTCTCCGACCGGCAAGCTAGAGAAGTCGCTGAGCGCGAATTCAGGGCCCAAGAAGGCGCCGTAGCGCAGAATCTCCTTGTCAAGTAGCTCCAACTGCTCCAAACGTGCGATGAGCAGCTCGACGACGTTGTCGGTGATTTGGGCGACCTCGATGGCCTGGATGTCCCATGTCCAACGACGGGTTCGCTCATCAAAGCGCACGAGCCGGTCGCGCACGAGCCGGTCGAGCATCTCGCGCACAAAGTACGGGTTGCCCTCCGTTTTGTGGTGAATCTGCCGCGCCAAAGATTCGCTTGGCGTGCCTTGAATGGCGTCGCGCACGAAGGCTTCGACGGCCCGCAGACCCAATGGACGCAAGTGGAGCCGATAGATGTCGTGTCCACCCGAGCCACGCAACCAACGTTGCAGCGCGCCCGGCGCATCTTTGACCCGGTCGCTGCGCCACGCTCCCACGACCAGGAGGTGCCCATCGGTGACATCATCGACGAGACGCTCCAAAAAATGCGCAGACGACGCATCGGCGAAGTGGAGGTCGTCGAGAAACATGATGACGGGCTGGTCGCGCTGGGCGATGGCCGCCACAAACCGAATGAGCGCCGACGCCCGCTGCCGCTCTAGCTCTACGCCCAGAATGCTGTGCGAAGATTCGTGGAGGTCGATAATCAGACCAAGCTCGGGCACCAGCTCGGCCAAGAGCGCACCCTCCTGCTGGAGCGCAGCCGAAATCCGCTGCCGCCATACGGCCCGAATGGGCTCCGGCTCGGACGCGACCGTGCCGCACCACTCGCTCAACGCTTCGGCAATCGCCACATAGGCGTCATTTCGCGAACCCGGCGAAAACCGCCCCCGCACAAAGCGGCCCCCCAAGCCGACGACCTTGCTCTCCAGTTCTTCGACCAGCGCCGTCTTTCCGACGCCCGCTTCGCCCGAAATCAACGCGACCACACACCGGCCTTCCCGCGCTTGGTGCATCAGCCCGACCAAGTGTTCGAGCTCGCTCTCCCGCCCATACAAGTGGCCGGTGCGCGCCAATCGGCCGCGAATGTCCTCGTGGCCCGGCAACAGCGCAAAGTCGGTAAGGGAGCCGTGAATATCGAGGTATTCTCGACACCGGGCGAGGTCCTCTTGCACGCCGACGGCTGACTCGTAGCGGTCCTCCGGGTTCTTTTCGAGCAGCTTCTCGACAATCGAACACAACACCTCGGGAATCCCGCGCCCCATCAGCCGCAATGGAGGCGCTTTTCGCGCGAGGTGGGCGTGGACCAACACCATTGCGTCTTCAGATTCAAACGGAAGACGCCCGGACAACAGCTCGTAAAACGTGACACCGAGGGAGTAGAGGTCGCTTCGCTCGTCCACTGGCCGATTCATGCGGCCGGTGCGCTCCGGCGACATATACGGCAAGCTGCCTTCCATTCGACCCAGGCTGCTCGGCGCCGCGCTCCGGCCCGGCCCGAGCCGAGTGGCGATGCCGAGGTCAATCAACTCCAAGCGCCGCTGCTCGATATTCACGACAATATTCGCAGGGCAGACGTCGTTGTGGATACAGCCTTCGGCGTGCAGCGCGCCGAGCACCGCGCAAATTCGTTCGGCGAAACCGAAGAAGACAGGCAGCGACAACGCCCGTCCCATGCTCAACCTGCGCAGCGACACCCCACCGATGTCGCGCATGATGAGCGCGAGGCCGGAGTCGTGGGGAACGAGCGCCAAAGGACGCGCGACGCCCTCTACATGGAGCGAAACGAGGAGATTGTACTCCGCGCGAAAGCGCTCCAACTCTCGCGGCGTTGCGGCTTCGTCCTTGAGAACCTTCGCGATGACGCGGCGTCCGTCCGCAAGCGTTCCGCGGTACACATCGGCGATGCGTCCTTCGTGGATACGCTCGGAAAGCTCGTACGAAACCGTCGACATGCCGCTGACACTCCCGCAACCCGCGCCCGCGCCGCCAAAAGACGGATCGTGAGCGGGGATGCACCATGTCCGTCGTTCCAGACCAGACAGACTCCGCTCGGCCGACAAAAAAGCCCATCTAAGCGCGGAACCCTACGGATTCCGACACCTACATGGACCGTCACCGAAGGTCGCCCATTCGGTATCTTTCGGCACCGCCCGGCAAAAGTGAACGGCGAATTCGATGGTTTCTACCGATGGCCCCCTTTCGCGCGGGGCCCGGTAGGCCACTACTGCCGGCGCTGAACGACGTCGTCGCGAATCAGAAGCGCCATGACCTCGGCTTCGACATGCAGACGCTCAAAACGCTGGTACCGCCGACCGTTGCTCACACCGGCGCGCGCCGTGCCCCAGCCGTTTTTGCGCGCCTCTTCTCGCATCTGGAGGTCGCGGTCGCCGGCCACAGCAAGCTGCTCGTCGGTCAAGCCGCGCGCCATCTTGTTGGGGTCGAAGTCGACGTCTTTGTCCTTGAGGTAGTCGTCCCAAGTTTCGTCGGTGATGTCGTAGAACTTGCCGTCCTGGGCCATAATCGCCCATTCACCGTTGTCTTGGAGCGCGAAGACACCCGCATGTGCGTCCGCCGCGGCGTCGGCATGTGCGAGGTCCCACACCTCTGCGTCGCGCTTCATACCGGCGTCGTCGCCCACACCGTAGTGGTAGCGCTCGGAGCCGTTGAGCACGTCGACGCCCACCGTCACGAAGACACCGGGGCTGGTCTCTTTGGTGTCGAGACAGAGCTTGGTGCCATCGGGCAGGATGAAGGTCGAGTCGTTGCCGAAGTGCCAGTTGTCGCCGCCGCCGCGCTCGTTGACGTGGGGGTCGCCCCAAATGCGCGTTTCGACCGCACCCTTGTCATCGAAAATGATGACCTCGTGGTCCTTCATCTCGATGGTATAGCCTGCCGGTGTGATGACCACCGCGCTGTCCGAGTGCTTGAGGAAGGGCGCCCGCCACTTCGGCTCCATGAGGAAGCCCGCCCGCTTGTCCTGCGGTGCGGTGGCCGGCTGCTGGGCGGGACGGTTGTAGTCCGCCTCGATGCGCTGGTAGACGTCGTGGTGAACGAACATCTCCTGTCCCCACAACACCAGCTCGGAGTTGTAGGCGTGGGCAACCTTCCAGGCCTCTTCGTCCATGTGGACGTTGTACCAGCCCATCGTGACGTTGAGTTCTTTGTCGATGAGGTTGCTTGCCAAGGCTTCGTTCTCGGCGACCTTGGAGACATTCATCTCACGGTCGATACCGGGAATAAAGTTGGGCTCGCCCCGCTCCAGAATCCGCAACGCTTGCGGCATATAACGAAGGGGGTCAACCACTTGGCCCGTTTGCCGGTTGACTTCGACTTCTTGCATCGCAACCCAGGCGTGGAACTCCTCCTCGTGGGAGTGCGAAGAAGCGGAAACCAAGCCCGCGTTTTGCTGGGGCGCTCCACGCTGCTGGTTCTTCAGGTCGGCATCGCCGGCCACGGCGCGCTGGGCGTCGGTGATGCCCTTCGCTTTGTTTGCCGTGTTGAAGTCGATGTCGCGGTCGTTTTGGTAGGCTTTCCAGCTCTCGTTGTCGATATCGTAGAAGTTGCCGTCTTTGGCTTGCACGGCCCATTGCGCGTTGTCTTGGAGCGCAAAAATACCGGCCGAGGCGTCTTCGGAGCGGTCGGCGTGGGCCAAATCCCACTCGGCGCCGTCGCGGGTCATGCCCTTGTCGCCACCCTTGCCGTGGTGGAAGCGCTGGTTGCCGCCGATGACATCGACGCCCACGACGTACCACTCACCGGCAGCGTTGGGTTCGGTATCGCAGCAAATCTTGGTGCCGTCGGGCAGAATGAACGTGGAGTCTTCGCCAAAGTGCCACTGCGCATCTTTGGCGCCACCTTCGTTGACGTGGGGGTCGCCCCAAATCTTCGTGATTTCCTTGCCGGTTTCATCATAGATGATGATGGTCGGGGCAGACATCTCGATGGTGTAGTTTCCATCGGTCATCACGATGTCGGAGCCGGAAATCTGCGCGAAGGGGGGGCGCCATTGGGTCTGGATGAGACCGCCCGGACGCTGGGGCATATTTGCCTGCGGTCCCACCACCGGCCCGAACAGTTCTTCGGAGATGCTCTCCTCAACCCGGCGATGGATATAGACGTGGCTGTTGACGATTGCAGCGTCGCAGTTGTAGGTCTCGGCGACGCGCCATGCTTCCCGGTCGATGTGGATTTGGTAGTTGCCGTTGAACAGAACCCCGAGTTCCGGCTCCAACAACTGCGCCACGCGCGCGCCATCTTCCACAGGCTGGCTGGTGTTCATGTCGTTGCCGATGCCCGACCAGCTCTGCACAGGGCCCGAGTCGTGGATTTCGACGGCATCCGGCAACGAGTTGTCGGCCGCTACGGACTCGGGGTTCGCTTGGGCGGGACCGCCGACCATCGTGGCCTCGGCTTGGGTTTCTTGGGCCCGCGTGCCCACATCCACCCAAGCCGCGCCTTGCTGCGAAACACCGCCCATGACGCCCGTTTCTTGGGTGGCGGTTGCCTCTTGCATCATCTGCATAAGCACGCCATCGCCGGGGCGCATCGCTTCGAACAGCGTCATATCGCCCGCCTGGGCCATCTGAATCGCCTGGAGGAGACTCGCGTTGCCACCACCCATTCCTGGCATTGGCGCGCGGCCCTGACTGGCTTCAGGTGCGGTGTGGCTTTGATGCTGCTGCTGAAGAAGAGACGACATGAGGGCTCCCTGGGGACTGGAGCATGACTACACAGAAGAACACGAGGGGCTGCGGGGGCCCTGACGTTTGATCGATGAGATCGCTCGTCCGCGCCGGTGCACCACTCTACCCCGATGTCATACCGGATTTGCACCCCCAGATGCGATGTCATCTTGACGACATCTCCAACGTTTTTTCTGTCACCGCAGGAAAACGCGGACACAAGCCGCGCCACCTGCGACGGATTTTCGTCTTCCCCACAGAAACGTCAGGCTGTGCCAAAGTGTGCGCCGGCCCAGACAATCGCCAAAACGCCCATCGAAAAGAGCGTCCAACGCGCTGCCTGGCGCGCCGCCAACGGCTTTCGTTCGCGCAGTCCAAACCAATACGCGACGCCAACAAGCGGCGTGAGCAGGAGATTTGCGGCCACGAGCCCCACGATGGACCGTGTGGAGAACAAGGGCAAGTCGACGTTGTCGTTGGCGACGGCTCCCATTTCCCGTTGCGCAAACGACCGCAGCGCCCGCGAGGGATCGGGCGCGTCGCCTTCGCGGATTCGACGCGCCGCTTCGGACAGCTCTTCGCTGTTGAGGTGGTGCGCGCTAAACAGCCACGCCACCGCACGCGCCTCCTTGACCGGCACGAAGCCGCATGCTTTGCACGGCACAAAAGGACCGAGCTTGGGACTACCGCAGCGATGGCACACCGCTGCTTCGGACGCCACGCTCATGGGGACCGCGCTCCGGCGAAGCGGCCACGCCCCAACGGCGCCGTTGGCGCAATGGGTTCCACGTGGACCATACGTGTGCCGCGGGGGCCCACACAAAACACCTGCTCCAAAGGCGAGCTGTCCCCATCGACGGCGTTTTGCAAGAGCGCTTCTTCAGACTCCGCCCACAACACATCCGCACCCGACAAATGAATCGCGCCCGCGAGCGCCACACGGTCCAGCCCTGCTTGGCCATAGCGCCGCATCGGCAAGTCATCACCCAACACAAGGGGCTCATCGCCTGGACCACAAGAAACCCGCAAGAACGGGCCTTCGGGCTGGAGAGCGCGCTGCCAGCGACAATATGCTTCGTGCCGGTCGCGGGAGGTGACTGCCGTGAATAGGTCACTCGCGATGTCATCCCCAAGGTCGAACCGGTGAAATCGCCCGGCCAATCCGACCAAGAATGTTTCGATCCACGCAGGACGCTCCGCGCCGTGCACGGGGAACTCTTGCTCGCCCACCCGAAAGCCCGTCAGCGAAATCGCGAGCGCGTCAAAATCGATGCCAAAGAGCGCCCCCACCGACACGGTCACCGTTGGGCGCGACGCGAGGGCGACGCCGAGCAAAGGCTCCCGCGCCGCGAACTCCCGAAGCACCCCAAACTGGGGCGGGTCGAGGCGAAGCTCCACGGAAACACGCATTGCGCGGTCGCCGTTGGGGTCAACCAGCGCGCGTGCCGCCAAGGGGTCGATGGCGGGGAGGCCGTCCGGAAGGCGACCCGAACCCATTCCAGCGCTGACCAACGCATCGGCCTCCACAAGCCCCCACCGAACCGCGAGGCGCTCCAAAGCCGGCGCCGAGAACGACGCAAAGGCAAGTTCGAGCGCATCACCCAGGGCCACAACAGCCGGAGATGGACCGAGAAGATGCTCCACAAGGTTGCACTCCGCGATCCCACCCGAAGGCAGGTCACGGAAGCCGCGCGCAGAAATGGAAACGACAAACATCAGCCCTCCACGATTGCCTCCTATGCCATCGCACAACGATGTGGCAGATCCGGTTCGCCCCTGTAGCGGTTAGCCCAATCCAGCTATCCAATCGCCTCAAGATTGGTTCGTCGATTTCCGATCCTATACCCAAGAAGCAGAACGTTGCCGTTTTGCTTGCCCAGGGGCCACACGGCTAAAAAGTCGGCAAACACAGGGGGACCTATGCTCACCAACGCGACAATTGATGCAATCGGCGCAGCATCGCTTCATATCAGCCGCGCCGAGGACATCGCGAAAACCCTCGCGCACCTCCCACGCGACCCCAACGCGCTCACCCTCGCCGCCGCCGCTCGCCGGATTCCCGTCACCCTTGTGGCCCATTATCCCGAGATTTTGGTGCGTCCCCAAGCAGGTGAGCTCCCCCTCGCGCCAGGCACCGTCGTCACCCTCATCGCTCCGATGCACGGAAAGGTCTACCAGGGCCTCAGTATGGTCCTGTCTCGCGTGGGCAGCCTCCTCCAACTGAGCGCACCACGAAACCTGTCCATCCAAGAACGACGTGGCGCACCACGTTTTCTCACTGGCGGCGCCCACAATGTTCGATTTGTCGCCGAGCGCGGCCAACGTTGGTCGGTGGTCGACATTTCCCGCACCGGCTTGTCGTTCTCGTACCCCGACCACCAAAGCAAAGGCTTCTTGTTGTCTTGCGTCGAAGGCACGCTCCAGTTGCCAAACGACGTAGAAGTCCCCACTTGGCTCGACATTCGGCACACGCGCGCCACGCCCAACACCCGAACCGTACTCGTCGGCGCCGCATTCGTGGGCATGTCGTCCTTCCACCAGTCGTCCCTCGACCAGTTCCTCACGCAACTCGCAGCCCCCCCGCGCTCGTCCTCCAGCGCATAAATAGCAACCCTAAATATCCGTGCTTGGTCGGCCAGAACTCGTCCCCACGTGTCAACCAAGATACGCACAAATAAAGCACTTTTACTCTACGACCGTCGCCAAAGGCTGCGATGATATCGCCGACGAATCCGGTGTGCAACTCGCGCCCTTACGCTCCTGCCCCACGCGTGCGCCGCGGGGCCTGGGCTGCACTGAATCGCCATTCATTTTGGACGTGTGGAGGCCCCTACCGCGCCTTCGTCTCCCAGGACGTCGGCAATCGTCCGCAAATTTGCACGCCTGAAGGGCCACCCAGAGGGTGACGCGCGGCCCGCCCGCGGTATAACAGCGGCCATGTTTTCCGCCCTCCTGCTTCTGTCCGCCAGCCTGCCCTCCTTTGCCGACACCCGTGGGTATGCATCGGTCGATTGGGTGCCCTTTGGCCAAGCCGAGCTCGCATGGGTCGACCAAGGCCGCCTCTCGGGCACCGGCTCCGCGCAAACCGACGGGAACCTCACCCGGCCCCTGCGGGTACAAGCAGGGCCCACCTGGGGCCGCCACGGCGCGCTGTTTAGCTTGGCAACTTGGCGAGAGACCACGACCACCTGGGGCTCCAATCCCGAAGATGGCTCATCGTTGGTCACCCGAATGCGCCAGGGCGGCGTCCGTGTCGGCGGCGAATACCGCTGGTGGACCCAGCACCTCGCGACCGGCCGGCCACTGCCGTTCGTTACCGCGGGCCTGTACGGTGTCATCCCGACCGTGCAATATTCTTCCGAAACATGGACGGAATCGGAACAGTCCGGCTGGGATGAAGTGGCACAAAATGACCGGACCCGCATCGCAAGCTTCGGATTATCGGCGGGGGGAGGTTTAGAAGTGCGTTGGGACAACGGCCTCGCTTTGGGCGCAAGACAACAATTTATCGCCCACCGCGGCCAGTCCGTCGATGACACCCAAAGCAACGTTACTGTGCTCCTACAAACAGAGACGTCGCTCTCGTTGGGCTTTGTTTTCGGCGGAAGCCGCTAACAGTCGCTGCGTTCACAAATCAACGAACGGCGTCACAAGCCTGTGAGCCAATCTTCGACGGGCCCAAAGCCGTCCATCGGGTCGGCCTGCCGCAGTCGGCGCAATGCGTCAATCCCCCCCGCCACCAACGCGCGGGTGCGGTCGCGCACTTCACGCGCCGCGACATCTTCGGGAAGGTCGGCCAGCGCAGACGTGCGAATCGGCGGCAAGAACCGGAAGTACAGACGCCGCGGGGCCGGCACAAGATGCGCAGGGAGCGGAATCAGGTAGTCGTCCTTGAGACCCAGCCGTGACAGGGTTGCGCCCAAGCGGGTTTGCTTCAGCTCGTCGCGGTCCATCGCCAAACCAAACGCATCGTCCGCGCCAATCGCCGCGAACGGCACAATCGTGACATTGTGGCGTAGCGCCATGCGCGCAAAACCGAGGCGCTCGCCCCAAATGAGCTGGTAGCGCTCGTCACGGCCCTTGAAGGACTCCCGCGCACCCCCAGGAAACACGAGCACACATTGGCGGGAACGAAAGGCCGCCGCGCAATTCTCGCGGGTGCCATCCACCACCCCCGCCTCCCGCATCAAACGCCGCCAGCCGGGCACCTTGAAGTGCAAATGGTCGCCCAAGGAACGCAGCCGAATGTCGCGCCGGCGCCACAACGCCACCATCAAGTGCGGAATGTCCACGACGCCATACAAGGTGTGGTTCCCCACAAACAACAATGGCCGGTCGTCGGGAACGACATTCCAACCATCGATATGGGGACGAAACCACGCTTTTGCGGGCAGGAGGAAGGTCTCCAGCGCAGCGAGCGCGGTGTCGGAAGGAGGCGGTGGCAGGTCAACCACACGCGCTTCATCGGGCTCTTTGTCCTCCACCGGTCCTCCGCTTTGGGTGATGGTGCTTCGGCCTATCGTTTTGGCGCGCGGTCGTCGCTCACCTCGGGCAGCGTACCCGATTTCACCGTGTAGATGAGGTTCTGCAATGGCACGAGGCCGCGTGCTTCGTCATGGGAGCCGCCGAGATGGTAGCGCAGACGCCACTCTTGGCCCGCACATGCGGAGGGAATCTCTACACGCGCTTCGATGCCGGGCACCAAGCGCGTATCCGCTACCTGCCGCTTTTTGCCGGCACCGTCTTCGCCCTTCGCCGCAAAGCGTCGACCGAATGTCGAGAGCACCGTCCAATCGTCGCCGCATCGCGCTTCGAGCGTGAGGTGGCGGAAGAGGTCGCCCGTTGGAACGGCGTGCCCTACATCTTCTACGGACAACACCAGAGCCAACGGGGACGCCGACGCCGCGACGTGAATGGTGTTTTGAACGCGCGCAGGCGAGTTTCCGCCTTGCATATTGTGGTCGCCATCCGGCATATGGCAGTCGGGACAATGCTCAGTGCGTCCACTTCTCTCGCGCCACGCCTCCCATTCATGGGCCGTCGTTTGCATCATCTCGTCGGTCATCGCGAGCTCCCCGTTGACAAACGCGACCATCGGAAAGTCGTGACAGGTCGTACACGCGGCCGATGTGGCAAACTGCGCATCTACGCGGTGTTCATGGGGGGAGTCGGGAGACGGCTCGGAAGCGGTCAACATTTGGCCGTCTCGGAGATGGCACACAACACAGTTGACGCCTTCCGCAGCCTTCGGTTCCGGCGCGAGGTGTCCCGGCGCGTTTGCTATATTCGTATCATACCACAGACTACGATAAAAGTCAATGTTTACCAACACCTCAGCGACTTGTTCCTCTGCCGGCGCATGGCATTGAATACAAAACACCCGCGGTTCGGCGATAAATCCTGCCTGGAAGATGTCGTTGGTCCATGCGGTGCGATGCCGGCTCAATTCCCACTGGGCCACGATATCCGCGTGGCAGTCTACACATTCGTTGGCCGATGCCCAGCCGGAGCGCGTGGAGCGCTGTTCGAGACGAATGGGCTCCGTGCCGTCGGTATAGCCAAAGCCATCGGCGGCCTGCGCTTGTCCCCCCATCACCGCGAAAAACGCGCCCCATCGCCCAAACCCCGCTTTCTGCCGCAGTGGTGGATTACTGCGCGGAAATCCGGCTGTTGGCTTCATCTTTCACCCATTGGTTGAGGACCACCACGGCCGCTGGTACCCAGGCCACTGTCAGCGGGAGCCACAATCGTACTTCGCGAATGCGTCCAAACGCAAACACCAACACAATATAGGGCACAAGAACGACCATCATGCGCCGCAGTGGCGCAGGTACATGGCGAATTCCAAGCAATGGGAGAATCATCCATGGTCCCACAAACGAAAACGCGTACCAAATCCACTCGAAGTTGAACAGGTTCTTTTTGAGGTAGTACGCGACATTGTGATTGTCTTCGGGAGGACCAAGGACCACCACTTCCCGCAACCAGAAAAACGGCCCCGCCCACACCACGGCCAGCGCCAGCGCGCGCAACGCGGTTCGTTGGGGATGCTCTTCCTTCCATCGAAGCGCGACGTGAAGCGCCACGATAAACAACGAAGTTTCGCGAATCAGCGACGCGAGGAAGAGGAGCGGGAACAACCAACGGTCGCGCCTGTGAATCGTCAGCAGCGCCGCCGTGAGCCACAACGCATGGTCGGGTTCGGATGCCGGCTGAAACCAATAGTGTTCAAAGCTGGGACCATGGAGCGCCGCGACCCAAAGAGCTCCAATGATGGCCATTCTCCGCGATGCAAACACCTCGATGAGTAGGTGGGTCTGCAACAACACAAGGAAGGTCGCCAAAAACCGAATCACCAAATACGGGTATTCCCGCGCATCGGGGTCTTCGGCGCCCACAGCCACCGCGATGTCGCGCAAAGGATGGGCTACGGCCATCGGAACGCCGACGCGGTATGCCCACGGCTTGTCTCCACCCTCCATATTGACGATGAGGGCGTGCCGCTCCGCGCGCATGCCTTCTTTGGGACCAAAGTTGACGGCGAATGCGTGCAGGCTGGTCAGATTGCCCGCCAATAGGCCGTACAACAGAACCAGTGCAAACCACACTTTCCATGTGGGCGATGGTCGTTTTGGGGAAGACATCGGAAAACCACCCGTGAGCCGCCCAGAACCAGGCTCACGCCTCCTCGGACCCAATCCATGCGCAGCGCCAGAGGTTCAGGGTCTCTCGCGCGCCGTCAGAAGCCTTATTTCGATTCGCGGTCCAGCGTCGACCGTTCCCCGCTGCCCTTCACCAGAAGCACGGTGAGCCGCTTTGGACCGTGGGCACCCAGCACGAGCGTCTGCTCGATGTCTGCGGTCTTGCTCGGTCCCGAAATCCACACCGAAAAACCGCTGGCGGCGCGCTTGGCCGCTTCGTCCATTCCCATCGAAAGATTGCCCACCACATCGTCTTCATCGACGACAAGCACGAGATGTTCCACCAAAAACGGCCACGCGCGTACACGTCCTGCACCCAGCCCATCGAGGTCGTCCACCCAAATCGCGCCATCTTCGGCCGACGCGAGGCTGCCCCGCATCACCAAAACGTCCGCAACCGGCGCTGCAGAGTGTCTCCAGCGCGTTGTCTCCGGAAGCGGCACAAAGCCCGGAAGGCCCGGACCCACGACCACCACGCCCTGTATTTCGCGAATGTGCCCATACGCCGCCTCGAAGGACGCGCAGTCAACCACCTGACCGCCCACCGCCGCTACGATGGCCCGAAACGCGGGAGCGCCGCCGGAGGAGGGTTCGGAGCGCGAAAGAGACAGCGGCGTCGGAGCCGTGCCCCCACGCGCCGCACGCAAACGCGCCAAAAAGGCCCGTCCTGCCGGTGTTTGCGTGGGGTCAGGAAGGCCGCTCATGGCGTGTTCCGGGGTGGTGGTTGGCGATTGGCCCATTGTTCGCGAAAGCTTTGGCGCGCAGGCACAGGAGCACGCCGCCCGAACCATCGCAGGACGACCGGCGTGAGCCATTGTGTCCAGCCAACGATGCGCCGTATCCACCGAACGCGCCGTGGTCCGCCCATTGTCGCGAACTTCACCACGCTTCGAATCCAGCGTCGATGAAGGGTGACAGGGGCGCGGGCGCGGAGGTCCCGGAGCTGGCGGGGCAGCGGCACATCCACCGGGCACACCGTCTGACATGACCCACATAAGCTACACGCATGGGGCAAGTCCGCAAACTGCGCGGGGTCGCGTCCTGCCGCAAGGACGGCACCAATAGGGCCTGGCAACGCACCTTCTCCGTAACTATGACCGCCCGTGCGACGGTAGACCGGGCAGGTATTGAGGCACGCGCCGCACCGAATACAGGCCAAGGATGCGCGCATCGTGGGGTCCGCCAACAAGTCCGACCGCCCATTGTCGACCACGATGAGGTGAATGGCACCACCGGGGGCGGGCGACCGAAACAGGCTCGTGTAGGCCGTAATGGGTTGTCCCGTCGCCGAGCGTGCGAGCAGGCGCAGCAGCACCGAAAGGTGCGCGCGACGCGGAATGACCTTGTCGATGCCCATGACGGCGATGTGAAGCGGGGGCAGATGGGCGCCGAGGTCGGCGTTCCCTTCGTTGGTACACACCACGAATGTGCCATCTTCGGCGACGGCGAAGTTGACGCCCGTAATGCCCGCGTCGGCGTCCAAAAACCGCCGTCGAAGGTGTGCGCGGGCAGCTTCAGTGAGGCGTGTGGGGTCGGTTTCGTCCGGGGGAGTGCCGAGATGTTGCGCGAAGGTGCGCCCCACCTCTTCCCGGCGGAGATGGAGCGCCGGCATCACAATATGCGACGGAGGCTCGCGCCGAAGCTGCACGATGCGCTCCCCGAGGTCCGTATCGGTAACCTCGAAGCCACAGGCCTCTAGGTGCGGGTTGAGGCCGCACTCTTCGGTGAGCATCGACTTCGATTTGACCACCTTGCGCGCGCCGGCTGCCGACAAAATCGCCGTGACCGTCGTACGAAGGGCGGCGGCGTCGTCTGCCCAGTGAACATGAACGCCATTCCGTGCGGCTTGTTGCGCAAACGCCGCGACCCACTCGTCGAGACGGTCGAGCGAGAGGCGACGAATCGCGCGGGCGTCCGCGCGCAACGTCGGCCAGTCGGGGAGTGCGCGCACCGCCGCATCGCGACGCGCACGTACATGCCAAACCGCGGCGTCGTGCCAGGCTACCTTGGAGGGGTCCGCGAGAAACCCCGCAGCGGCTATCGAATGGGGCTGTCTCATGGGTCCACGCGACGGCGCAGTTGGAGCCGGTCCGCCACGAATTCCGGGAGCGACAAAAACTGCGGACCTATCCCATCGGTCTCCGGTTTTTGGTGCGAACGCAGCGACTCCAAGTGCAACAAGCAGGACATGTCCGCCGACACCACCACAGAGCACCCCGAAAAACCAGCCAACTTGTCACGTCCCATTCGTACCGAAACCGCGCGCTCCATCCAAACAAAGACGCCGCCAAACCCGCAGCATTCATTCCGTTCTGGCTCCACCACTTCGAAATCGCGCAACAAGCGTCGAGCAGCACCTTCTGCATCGTGACAGCCGACATGCAGCCCGACGCGTTCGCCGGGGTGCGCGGGGGCAAGGGGCGCGAGGCGAGACGCGACATAGCTGGCCCATTCGTGTACCGGCGGCCGCTGCTCTATGGCCAACCAGTCCGCGGCCCGCGCGAGGTGCGGGTGCTCCGATTCACAAAAAGACGCACAGCTCGCCGAAAGCACGATGATTGCGTCCACGCCATCCATTGCACGGGCCAAGCGCCCCGGAATATCCCGTGTATCTTGGGGCCAACCCGCCGACGTAAGGGCTTGACCGCAGCACGGCGGTGTGGCCTCTGGAATGACCACTTCGACGCCCAGGTGCTCCAACACGGCCACCGCCGCCCACGCCGCCGCGGGCGCGTACTGGTCGACGAAGCACGGCGGGAAGAAGCCCACGCGCGGCTTAGGGCGCATCACAGACCACCTGCGGAATGTCGCCGCACACCTCGCCGGGCATCGCATCCCCGGCAGCAAAGGTACGGATGGCATACAACGTGAGGTCGAGCGTGGCTTGTACGGTGCTCGTGTGGCCCGTATCCGCGCATTCTTGGGCGACAATCGGATGCCCCGCTGCACACAAATCCGCCACCACCTTGCGGGACTGCTCGGTCAACGCAATGTCGTCTTGCCCTCCCAGCACGACAAAAGCGGGCACTTCGGCGCCCCGGCCTACCGATGAAGAAGCGGGACTGTTTTCGGCCACCATACACCCCCACGGCTCCCAGGACCCCGTATCGGTCGCGCTTACCGAAGCCAAAAACGACGCGGTGAAAATGTCGGTCGTGGCCGAGATGTCTTCGGGAATCTCTGCTGCGGGACAGGTGGTGGTCATGGTTTCGAGAACACGCGACACACCGTCTTCGCCGACCACATCCGACAACTGCGCGTCGACACGGTACCACATCCGCATACTTTCGAACATCAACGGCACGGCAGCAGACGCGACCAAGAGGGTCTCCGTCGCGCGGATGGTCCACGTCTCGACGTCCATGAGCGGCACCAACGACACCGTCCCGCGCAAACGCGCCTCGGGAAGCAGCTCTTCAGCGTACCGCTCGGACCAGAACGCTGCGCCCCCACCTTGCGAAGCGCCCACCAGCACGGTGTCGCGGGAAACGTCCACACCCACGCCCCCGAGGTCGCCGTCTACAAACGCCCACATCGCTTTCAAGGCATCGAGCGAAACGACCGCCGTAGGCTCGGCTACCAAATACGGATGCCACTCCGGCGCTTCTTCGCCAAAGCCCGCTTGGCCGAGGTAGTCGGGAGCAGCCACCGCGAAGCCCATGCTGGCCATCACGACGGGCACACCGGCCCAAATGAGGTCGCGGCCCGAAGGCGCGCAAAAGTCGTCAAAGCCGGTGGTGGGATGGTGGTAGAGCACGCTCGGAAATGTCTCGCCCGGAACATCGGGAAGGGCCACCAACTGCGTGGCTTCCACTTCTTCGCCGCGATCCTGCGTTGTATATCGAACCCGAAACACACGAACGGAATACTTGGCCTCGTCGGTGTCAGACGCGCCCGCTACGGCCATCAGGCCACGAATGGCGTCGACATCGAGGCTGAACTCGTCCGCCGCTTCAATCGCGACCACCGCGCCGGTGTTGTTCCGCGGGAGCCAAGTCCAAGCGTCACCGCACGCAGAAACGGGCAGGTTGGGTCGACCGCCATCGCCATCGCCCGTTTCACCCGATTTGGCCCCGCATCCCACCAACAATACGCAACAAAACACCCAACCATATCCGCCCAATCGCGCCATCGGTCACTCCTATGTCTCGGCTGTACCACCCGACGATTCCAGCCAACACAGCGTCCCTTCATCGCCCGTCGGCCGCAAACTGGCCACCCAACCGGCACCCGCGACCCGCCCGACACAAATGTGGCCTTTCGTCCTCGAACCCACTATTTCTCCCCTCACATCCGCACACCAGAGGGCATAGTCTTGCCGTGCAGATGTCACTGGAGTCTGTTTATGTCGCCGTCGACCCACGCCCGCTCTCTTCTTCGAATCCAGATTCTCGCTGCACTGGGAGTTTCCGCGTGCAACGATGTCCCTCAGGCCAAGGTGTCGGATGACCAAGCCTTGTATGAAGGACTCGACCAAGATGGCGACGGGTCCCCCGCAATCGACGACTGCAACGATATCGACCCCAACATCCATCCCGGCGCAAACGAGCTTTGCAACGCGATAGACGACAATTGTGATGGACAAGTGGACGAGGGGGTCTTTTTTACCTTCTATCGAGACGCCGACGGCGATGGATACGGCAATCCCGACTCCCAACTGGCCGCCTGCGAGCCCCCCACAGGCTACATCAACAACGACGAAGACTGCAACGACCTCTCCGCCAATGCGTTTCCGGGTGGCACCGAGGTTTGCGACGGCATCGACAACAACTGCGATGGAAACACCGACGACATCGACGGCTGGTGGCCCGACCTCGACAATGACGGCTATGCGGGCACTGGTGCCCCCCGCTCTGCGTGTGAACCTCGCCCCGACGGCTATTCGAACGTCCTGGGCGACTGCAACGACGGCGACCCAATGGTCAATCCGGGCATGGGCGAGGTCTGCCAAGACGGCGTAGACAACGACTGTGACGGCTTGCAGTCCTGCTTGGTCGCAGACATAACCGAACCCGGCGGCGCCGATTGCACCGTCACTTGGGCCATGACCTCCGCCGAAGCGGTCGATTGGAACAGCCCTTGCGTGGGTTGTGACTTTACGTTCGAAGCCCGCATGACCCTCGCGTCGATTGAAGGAGACAGCGCCCTTTGCGACGATATGGTCGAAGTTTGGGCTACATTCGACGTACAAAACCCCGCCGACATCTCGCGCTCCACCGGCCCGTTTTTGCCGTCGGGATGGAGCACAAGCGGCGCCTGGGACGGCGATATCCTCGACTGGACGTCCGCAGCACACGCGCTTGGCGGCGCGTTCAGCAACGCCAACCTCGACTATACCGGCCAATTGTTGCTCGATGAGGTCTCGTATTACTCGTATTATTACTATGGCTACGAAGGTCGTCCGTTTACGGTAGGCGGCGACGTCCGCACGTCTACGGTGGTGGGTGGTTCCGATTGGTGTGTAGACGTCCGCGTACACGCCGAAGCCACCGCCGACGACCGCTTGGCAGCCGCCGAAGCCTGGACCCGCGCCGCGTTGGCGGAGCACGCTGCGATTGCTTCGTTTGCACGCTTCACGATGGAGCTCATGTCGCTCGGCGCTCCCCCAGACCTGCTGCAAGCCGCGATTCAGGCCACCGCAGACGAAGTCCGGCACGCCCAAGACGCCTTCGCGGTGGCCTCGGCGTTCGCGGGACGTGACCTCTCGCCGAGCCCCCTTCCGATGGACGGCGCCCTCGCCGACCCCTCGGTGCGCGGCATCCTTGAGCGCCTGCTGACCGAAGGTTGCGTCGACGAGACGGTGTCCACCGCCCTCGCCGCGTTGCGCCTTTCCCACGTCCAAGACACCACACTCGTGAACGTCCTGACGCGCATCGTCGACGACGAATCACGCCACGCCGCGCTCGCATGGAAGACGGCCCGCTGGATTCTCCAGCAGCATCCTTCGTTGGTGCCCTTCGCCCGCACCGTATTGGCCGAGGCCACCGAAGCGCGCCCGCTGCCTATCGATGCGCCCGTTTCTCCAGGCTTGCGCTCGTTGGGCGGCTTGTCCCGTCGGGAAACGGCATTTGAGCGCGCGCGCACCTTGTCCGAAGTGGTAGCACCCGCCATTGACGCACTGTTTCGCGGCCTCGAAGCCCCCGCGACGGCGCCTGCCGAAGCCCAAGAGATTTGGGCCTAAACGTGCGGTAGCGCCTCGCGTTACCGCTCGCAGTGCAGCGTAATATCGACCGTCGAAGCGCCGACCAGCACGCCTTCGGCTTGGTAGGCCATCTTGCCGGCCTTGTACTCGGTCTGCGTCATTTCCCCCAAGGTGACGGCTGGCGTTAGCGGCAGCATCGTCACGATGTTTTCGTCGTTGTTCCAGCCGCCGACGCCAACAAACGGCGGCGAAATGGGCACGACCGCGTCTATTCCAGGTTCGCCGGTGTCCGCCGAAACGCCCGCCACAGGCTCTAGCACATCGTAGCGAGCGACCAGAGTGAGCAGCTCTCGCTCCGTAAACTCCAAGGTGCCGAAGTCTTCTTGGTCGTGGGTCTCCCCATCGGCGGTGTCCATCTCGAACAGCACGACATCCCAAAAGCCGGTCGGGTTGGTGGAAAAGCAGCCGGAGAAGAGCAGCATACCGGCCCAAACCACGATGTCACGGAGCTTCGCCATTAGAAGTCTCCATCAAAGCCAATACGGAACGTCACCGCATTGACCGCATAAGGGTAAAGCGCCAAAACCTCGGCGTCATTCAACAACAGCGAGCCACCTCCCCGGAAACGACCTTCCTGAGAGCCACCTGCCGCTCCTACATCGAGGCGCCCCGAAAAATACGTGCCGCCTTCGAGGCCCAACGTGGCTTGTCCCGGCAACGAAACCAAGCCTCCCTGAATGGACCAAATGGTGCCCTGCTGCACCTTCTTTTTGAGCCGACGTGTCTGCACATAATCTTGGGAATGGTACGCCACATGGGCGTCGTAGAGCTGCGAAGTGGGGCGCGTAGCCCACGTCGCCGCCACATCAAACACACCGCCGATGTTTTGCTGCGCAAAGTGGGTGGTTCGCAATCGCGCTTGGTCGGGAACGAGGTCCGCGCTCCCTTGGTCGGCGGGGTCGAGACCAAACGGGATGTCGCGAACAAAAAGAGACGTCAAGCCCAGTCCTTTCTTCACTTTGTCGAGCTCGGCACGGTCCAGGCCCAGGCGGAAGAAACCGAGCTGCGTGGCGTCGTTTTCGCCCCTCCCGAGCACGCCCGAAGCAAACACGCCGAGCTTCGACTCCGTGACGCCCGCGTAGAGGCCCCGAGAACCCGCGTAGCCCACCCGAAAGCCCATCAGCGAGGAGTTGTACGTTGCGCCGGCCACCCAATCCAAGGCGAACGCCGATGCACCCTGCTGCGTAGAGTAGCCGTTGCGGGCAAGGGGCGCGGCGATGAGGGTGTAGGTGGCGTAAATCGGCTGCGCAAACGCGAGCATTCCCCGTACATACTGGTTGGGCAGCGAGGGGTTTCCATAGGCTACGCTCGCAGCATAAAAACCACCCCAAGCGCCTTTTTGGAAAGAGACGCCCATTGCCATCGCCTGAAGGTCGACAGGGCGCAACGAAACCCCATACTCCGCTGGACAGTTGGTGCCCTTATCGGTGGTGGCTTTGCTTTCATACGTAGCAATTTCCGCCGCTTTGAACATAGAAAAGAACTCGAACGCCGCTTTTCCTTTGGATTCGTTGGGGGCGTTCGGAAGAATATTGTTTTCCGCATATGCAGCGGCCGAGTAGGTTTGCGCATTCGTGCGCAACGCACTTCGGGCATTTTCAAATCCCGACGTACCTGCAATCGGGATTGCGTTTTCGTCGCACTCGGTTCCAGGCGTTTGTACAAAGCTGCCCGCCATGGCCGTTGACAACCACAACGTCGAAAGTACGAGGCTCACTGCGCACCCCCACCACGCGGCGTTGCGACCCAGGAGCAGCCGGGGTCCAGTTCGAGCCAAGCTCCGATATCGTTGCCCAGCTCCTCCACCATTTCACACGGTAGGTTTCGCAACGTAAACGCGCAAGAGAAGAGGTCTTCGGGGCCCGGATTGGCTGTGTCGAGGAGGAGAGGGTCGTCGGCGGACCACTCGATGCACGACCACTGGCTGCGGTAGCGATCGTAGCGGCTTTGTCCCAGCTCGACATCGCCCGTGCATTCGGCCGTGCGCGCAGCAATCGCGTAGCCGGCCTCGCGACAAGGGAGGTCAGCGGGCATCGGCGCGATGGGGTCGCAGCCGGCCAAAAGGAACAACAGAGACCACCGCATCAGTCCACCACCAGCGCATCGCCATTTCCAGGTTCGATGACGGTCCACGCGACAGGCGTGACCCCATCTACTTCGGTGATGACCCACACCTCATCGACATGTCCCGGAACGACATAGTCGCCCGGAATGACCGTCCAGACAGGAGAAAGCTGACAGTCGGCGAGGCGAAGGCTTGCGTAAAAATCCCGATTGCTTCGATTGGAGATGTTGAAGTTGTCGTCGGCGCCGACCGCATCTGGACTGCAAGGGATGTCCTCCAACACAAGAGGACCAACCGCAGTGTCATCGACGCCGGAAAACTCCCGGTCGATGTTTGGGTAGTAGACGGGGTCGCTGCACGAGAAAAGCGACGCGAATAAAAGCAGCAAGGCGGACATCGAAACTCCACGAAGCACCGCTACCATACCTCACCTTCGCCGCGACCGCTCCACGGAGACTTCCTTCCATTCGCCCGGCAGTAGGTTGCCAAGTCGGTACGGTCCAATCGAAAACCGAACCAATCTCAATGTTGGATGACCCACTGCGGCAGTCATTCGACGGACTTGCCGATTCATTCCTTCTGTGATGAATAATTCCAGCCAGCAGTCGTCCACGGTCAATCGCGTTCGCACCGGTGGGTCGCGCGGACCCACCTCGGGGGGTAAAATGCGACAAACGCGCGCCGGTTGGGTTCGGATCCCCTGAATGTCCACGCCCGCGGCCAGCCGTCGCAAGGCCGCATCGTCGGGAACCCGCTCGACCAACACCCAATAGCCCTTTTCTTTTCCAAACTTGGGGTGACTCAGCCGATGCTGCAACGCGCCATCGTCGGTAAGCAGCACCAAGCCCTCACTGTCGCGGTCCAGGCGCCCGCACGGGTAAACCCCCGGCACAGGCACGAGGTCCGCCAAGGTCGCGCGCCCTTCGCCGTCGGTGAACTGGCACAACACGCCGTAGGGCTTGTGAACGGCAATCAACACGGTTCACCGCATCCCATCGGGCAAGGCCGGCCCTGCTGTCGCCGTCCACCGCACCACACGCCGCTGGGGAGCACGAAAGCCGCGGCCGAGCAGCTTCGCTTCGATATGCCCCGCCGGAGACGCAGCCGTATGGCCGGTTTTGAAGTCCACCGGCTCGGAGATGGCGTACAACGTGAGGTTTCGCAAAAACAAGGCGGCGTCGCTGGCCGGTACCGTCCCGGGCGCAATCCACCACTCCAAGTCTCGGTTGCCCAAAGCAGCCATCCCCACCGAGTCCACCACACACCAGCCCGCTTCATCGACGGACATCGCGCGCACACTGGTCCAAAGCTCGATGGGCAGGCGCTTGTCCTCCTTCGCGTGCCGAATCGCCGCACGCACCTCGGCGGGCATACGCAACACCTCACCGGGCCCATGAAACCATCCGCGCACTTCGGGAATGTCGACCAGGGGACGCGCCACCGACATCAACACCGCGAGTTCTTGCGCCATTTGCCGCCCGGCGGGGTCGGCCACGCCCGCCGCACCCAATGCATACGTGAGGCGCACCCGCAGAAACGAATCGTGCTGTTCCACCACGTCGCGGGCAGTCGGCCCTCCGCCTTCGATGCTCCGCAACAACGCGCCACTGGCCGTTCCTGCGCCAAATGCACCCAAGGCCCACGCCGCCGCGAGGTCGCCCTCCTCCTCGGGCGCGAGGGGAATGCGCCGCGGCACCACATCGACAAGCACCGTGATGGGCGGGTGCCCCGACAAAGGCGCGGCGTCGAGACCATCGCTCCAGCGCAATACGATAGACGGTTCGCCCAAAAACCAACCCGGCCCCCGCGCCGGCAGCAAGCGCACCCGCACGAGGTCGCCGGTGGGCGTGGACGCAGTCAGCAAGGCATCTTCGACGGCGTCCATCGAGACGATGCCTTGACATGGCAAGAGTACAGTTCGAACAAATATAGGGGCAACTGGGGACATGTTGAACCTCGGCGCCGCGCGATTATCATCCTCCGCGCGCGTTGACGTGCAAACGTCTGCCCAACAACGGAGGAAAATGCACCCACTCGGGCGTTGTCGCGCAGCCTACCGCTGCCTCACGCGCCCAATTTCGCGGGGCGGCACCACAAGACACGAACCGGCGCCGCTTCGGAGGATGCCCCTAGGCCGCGTGATGTTTCACGCCGACATCCCCGCGCCCTGGGGGACGCAGACCGCACCCCCCAGGGACCACACCGCAGGCTGGGACGTACTATCCCAACCCGAAGCGTCTCAGAGAATGTCCATCAGCGCGTTGGACAAGCTGCAGGACAAACCAAATCCGTCCGGCTCGACGTCAAGGTGCGTCACAACGCCGTTCTCAATGACCATCGCGTAGCGCTTGCTGCGAACACCGCCCAATGCGCCCGTCGCGTCGACATCCAAGCCGACGGCCTTGGTGAAGGCCGCAGCGGGGTCGGCGAGCATCCGCACCTTGCCGCCTGCGCCCTGGGCTTCGCCCCAAGCCTGCATCACGAATGCGTCGTTCACAGCCACACACACGATGCCGTCGATGCCCTTGGCCTGGAAGGCTTCGGCGTCGGCGATATAGCCGGGGAGGTGGGTCTTGCTGCAACCGGGCGTAAATGCACCCGGAACGGCGAACACGATGCCCTTGCCCGTAGCGAACAAGCTCGCCGCATCGACCAAGTCGCGGGGAGAGGTTTCGTGAAGGTTGATCGAAGGAAGACGGTCGCCGACGGAGATGGACATGCTAATTCCTCGCGGGTGGGCCGGCCGAACATCGGCCAGACCGGTTGCGCCCCACGATTAGCCCAAGTGTATGCAAATGCCAGCGCGAGTTTGTGGGGCGACGTTGGCCCGCGATGCCCGTCTATTGGTGACGATACAGCTCGAAGCTCCCTTCAAAATCGGGCGCGGCGGCGGTGCGGAACAATGCGCCCGCAACACAAGACTCGACGTCGTAGGTCACGCTATCCGTATCTACCCGTACTCTCGCCAATCGGCCGAGGTGGTCGTAGCGCACCGAAATGCGCGCCCGCGCGGGCTTGGTGGCTGTGTCGAAGCACTTGGAGAGCACGGCCTCCTGCGGCTTCACCATCTTCTTCATGTCGCCCTTGATGCCCACCTTGGCATTGGAAGCATCTCCCACATGCAGCGGCTCGGGGCGAAGGGCCGCATAGCGCCCCGACGGGATAGCGCGACTGGCCAACACTTCGGTGTCGGTCAGGCGGTCGCGCCAATGGAGCACGGTGCGGCCATCGAGCGTCCACGAGATTGCATCCCCGATGGCAACCCAACCTGGCTCCGCAGGCCCAACCACCGCGCCCCGAAAGTCTTCGCGACCATATGCGGAGTAGTGGGTGTCGTCGATGGGGCCAACACGTAGCAACCACGCGTCTACCAGCCGGTTGTCGACGTACCGCAAAAACTTTCGGTCGCCCGCGGCGCTCCGAACGTCTACTTCCAAGTCTTCCGGTTGGTCAGCAGGGCTGCGCCCCGTGAAGCGGTCGTCCGCGAGGCGCTGGCTGCGGTCTTTCCGCTTCCACTTGGCGGGTCGCTCTTCGGACCCCCACGGGATGCCGCCCGCCCCTTCTGGCTCGAGCCAGCCATCTCCGGCCCACGCCCAAGTTTGGACACCGAGCGCGACGACCGCGGCCACGAACCCGTTTGTCCAACGTCCCACAGCGCACCTCCCAAAGTTGGCGAACCCCGAAGGGAGGAAGCTCATTCCTCGTCGTCGTATTCACCGCGGCGGCGCCGGGGTCCACGACGTCCCCAGCCACCCACGCCATCGGCGGCAGGGGGCACAGGGTATTCCCCGTCCGCCGCTTCATCCCAATCTTGCCGCAGCTCCCACAACGCGCGGTCCCAGCGGGCCAGCATCGGAGGAATTGCGAACGGCACCGGCAAAGCGCCGACTTCCCGCGCAAGGTCGTGCAGCAGGCTGCCGTAAGCCAGAGGCGCGGACGAATAAATTCCGACACACGGCCCATGCTTGTCGTGGTGAATCAACACGACGGCTTCGGCAAACTCGAGAATGTCGGGGAGAGCGACGGCCTGGAACAGCCGCGCCGGTATGCCATCTACGCGATGCCCGGTGAGATAGTGCATCGCACCGCGCATATCCTCGGGGAGACCACCATCGGGGGAGGGGTCAAGCCAAGCATCGGCGACCGGCGGCAGTGTAGACGCCACCAACGACTCTGCCTCTGGAGGGGGCTCGCGGAACACCAAAATGGCGCTCGCACCCGCTTCAATCGCTTCATCGATCTCTTCGACAGACGCGCAGAAGAGGGTCCACCGCGCTTCCCACCGGCGAAGCGGCCCAGCGGCGAGGGTGCGCTCTACCAACTCGACGCCCTCGGCCTCGGCCGGGATGGTCTCGGGGTGGGAACCATCCGCCCAAGCCACAAGTTCGGAATCGGGCCACAACGCCTGAATCACCTGACCACAGGTAAGACCGGAGAAGGTGAGGCCACGACGCGCATCACGAGCGCTGTCATCCGAAAACTCGGCGCCGCTGATGCTGCATCGGTACACACGACCGATATCTGTTCGGGGATAGGCGTCGATCCAACGCTCCCGGCCACGGCAAAGCCGCCCAGGGTCGTTGGGGTCGAACTCACTTTGAGAATATCCAAGGGCACGGACCATGGGGGCGTCCCTATCGCATGCGAACGCATTGGACCAGTCTCAAGGGTTGCCCCTGTTCGATGGCACCGCTACGAGCATGCGCAACTTCCCCTTCGATGCCACAGGTCCGTCAATCGGCCCCGGAGTGCACCATGGCGCCCACCGCCACGAGCTTTTACGTCACCACACCCATCTACTACGTCAACGACAAGCCTCACTTGGGGCATGCCTACACGTCCATCGCGGCCGATGTTCTCAAGCGCTGGCACGCCATGACCGGCCACGACGCCTGGATGCTCACGGGCACCGATGAGCACGGCCAAAAGGTATTCGAGAGCGCATCCAAGCGCGGCCTCACGCCCCAACAGCACGTCGACGAGCTCTCGGTCAAATTTCGCGAGTTGCTGCCCACCATCGGCATCACCCCCGATGACTTCATCCGCACGACTGAAGCCCGCCATACGTCCGTCGTGCAGGATGTGTTGCAGTATCTCTACGAAAAAGGCGACCTCTACGCCGATTACTACGAGGGCTGGTACTCCACCGCTGCAGAACGGTTTTGGACCGAAAAAGACCTCGTAGACGGCAAGTGCCCCGACACCGGTCAACCCGTCGAGTGGGTGCGAGAAAAAAACTGGTTCTTTCGGATGTCTCGCTATGCCGACACCTTGCGAACCTGGATCGCAGACAACCCCGACTTCATTCGCCCCGATTCGCGGAAGAATGAGGTGCTTGGCGCACTCCGCAAAGAAATCGGTGACCTTTGCATTTCGCGCCCAAAAGAGCGCCTGCCTTGGGGCATCGCCCTTCCGTTTGACCCCGAATTCGTGACGTATGTGTGGTTTGACGCCCTGCTCAACTACATCACGGCCATCGGCTACCATCCCGACCCAAGCAAGCGCTCGCCCACCTTCGACCAACGCTGGCCCGCCGACTACCACCTCGTCGGCAAGGACATTTTGACCACCCACAGCGTCTATTGGTCGACGATGCTGTTTGCCTTGGGCCTGCGCCCGGCCAAGTGCTTGTATGCCCACGGCTGGTGGACCGTCGAAGGCCGCAAGATGAGCAAGACGCTCGGAAACGTCGTTGACCCGCACCTCCTCACGCGGGCATACGGCACCGAGGCCGTGCGCTATTTCTTGCTGCGCGAAATGCCGTTTGGCGCTGACGGCGACTTTTCGCACAAGTCGATGCTGGAGCGCACCAACGCCGACCTCGCCAATGACCTCGGCAACCTCGCCCACCGCGCCCTCACCATGACAGAAAAGTGGCTTGGTGCCGTGGTCCCCGAGCTCGATGCGCCCCAAGCCATCGACGACGAACTCTCCGCCTTGGCGGCAAGCGTAGAAGTACGGTTCGGCCAAGAAATCGCCGCCGCGAACTTCAGCCGCGCCCTCGACGCGCTGTTCGAGCTGGTCGGCGCCGGCAACAAATACATCGACACCTGCAAACCATGGGCGCTCAACAAGGCCGGCGACACCGTTCGCTTGGCGGGTGTGATGCGTCGCTGCCTGGAGGTGTGCCGCGTCGCGAGCGTGTTGCTGTCGCCGGTGTGCCCCGAGCGCTGTGACACGTTGGCGCGCAAACTTGGCCAAAACGGCGTCACCTACGTCGCAGTGGGCTCGCTGGACGGTCTCACCGCGGGCGCACCCGTCGCTTCGGGCGACCCCCTGTTCCCCCGCCTCACCGAGCTTCCCGCTGAAGTCCAAGCCACACTCGACGCCGCACTTGGCGCAGAACCGGCAAAAGGCGCGGAGCCAGCTCCCAAGGCCAAAAAGTCCAAGAAAAAAGAAGCACCCGCACCGCCGGCCGAAATCGCCTACGACGACTTCGCCAAGGTCGACTTGCGGGTGGGCACCGTAGAGGCCGCGTCGCGTCATCCCGACGCCGACCGCTTGCTTGTGCTCACCGTCAATCTCGGCGAGGCCAAGCCGCGGACGATTGTTGCGGGCATTGCGTCGGTGTACGCGCCGGAGACATTGGTTGGACAGCAAGTGATCGTCGTTGCCAACCTTGCGCCACGTCCCCTGCGCGGCATCGAGAGTCACGGAATGGTGTTGGCGGTTACGGGCAAAAACGGCGTCGAAACGCTGGCTGCGCCCGGCATCCCGGTTTCGCCGGGCACATCGGTTCGTTGAACCGTCCCCCCTACGGCGATTTTTCACACACATCGCGCAGAAATTGAGCCACGTTTGCGGTACACTTCCGCTGGTTCATTTCCCTTGGGGGAGCTCTGTCTGAGCGCCTCCAACGGCCCCAACCCACCCGACTGGGTGATGCGGGGCACGGGCAGGTCTGGTGGGCTTCGCTTCACCAGATGCCGAAAAAAATACGGAATCGGGTGTCACATTTTCATCCGCCATCCGTACCGCACAAACACCGACCGGCCCCTGCCCGGTCCCTCGCACCCCGCATCCGACCCGTTCGACCCAGGAGACCCCCATGCGCCGCAGCTCACTGCTCCTTGCCGTGATTGGCATCGCCACCTTCGGCTGTCAAAGTGACTTCGAGATTAAGGACCAGAACGACTATTTGTCGGATGCGGCCAGCTCGGGCGACCCCGACATCGACGTTGACCCCTTGTCCGTCTCCTTCGGCGACGTGCTCGCTTACGACACCGAAGCCGCGCCGCCCGCAATCGAAGAGCGCACCATCACCATCAAGAACGTCGGCGTGGGCGACCTCCACTTGGGCGAAATCGAGCTAGACGACCCCACCGGTCCGTTCTCCTGGACCAACCTGTCGGCAGTGCTCGTGAAGCCGGGCGAAGAAGCCAGCTTCGTCGTCCTCTATGAGCCCACCACCGCTCAAGACGACTACAACCGCATCTTCATCCACTCCGACGACCCAGATGAAGAAACCGTCGAAGTCGAGCTCTTCGGCACCGGCATCGCGCCCGTCATCTCGCTCAGCCCCACCGAATTCGACTTCGGCAGCCTGTATATTGGCTGCGACGCCGACCAAGATTTCAAAATCGAGAACGTGGGCACCGCGGACCTCGTCATCACCGGCATCGAGTTCAACACCGCGTCAGAAGACCTCCTCATCGACTTCAACGAAGCCGCGAACGGTGGTCCGTTGCCGTGGACTATCGCTCCAGGCGACACCCTTGGGAAGATTGTCACCATCTCCAACGTGCCCTTCGACGAGTTCGCCGACACCGCGTACTTGATGGTCGACTCGAACGACCCCTACAAGTCCACCGTGATGTCCACCGTCACCGGCATTGGTGAGCTGTACGGTCTCGGCCGCGATGTCTACGAGCAGCCCATCAAGGGCTTGACCGACATCATCTTCGCCGTCGACCGCTCCTGCTCGATGTACGACGACATCGAGAACGTGCAGAACAACTTCGAAGCGTTCGTCGACACGATGGACGCTCTGGATGCGGACTACCACGTCGCCGCAACCGTCGAAGACAGCGGCTGCATCAACGGCTCCGACCTCTACATCGACGGCACCTTCGACCCCGCCGATGCCAAGGCCACCATCACCGCGATGATCAACCTCGGCGGCTCCTACGGGTCGAACACCGAGCGCGGGTTCATGTTGCTCGAGTCCTGCTTGGCCCAGATTGGCTCCGGCGACTGCAACGACGGCCTCGTCCGCGATGACGCCACGCTGAACCTTGTCGGTGTTTCCGACGAGCCCGAGCAGAGCGTCAACAACTACACCTACTACGTGTCGTTGTTCCAGTCCCTCAAGAGCGACCCTGACGACGTCATCATGCACGCCATCGGCGGCGACTACCCGTCCGGCTGCGGCTCGGCATCGGCGTACACCGGCTTTTACGAAGCCACCGTGGCCACCGGCGGTCTGTTCCTCAGCATCTGCGCCACCGACTGGGGCGAGCACTTGGAAGCCCTCGCCGAAGGCTCCACGGCGGACTTGAGCAGCTTCGCGCTGAGCCAGTACCCCGTCCCGTCCACCATCGAAATCGAAATCGACGGCACCACTTCGACCATCGGCTGGGAATACAACCCCTCCGCGAACGCCATCGACTTCGACTCCGACTACGTGCCGGAAGGCGGCTCTACTATCGTCATCTCTTACGCATTGTTCGGCGACTGCGACGAATAAGCGGATGAGTGACCCAAGAGTGCCGGTTTGACGGCACTCTCACACAGGCGGGCCTCGGTCCGCCTGTTTTGTTTTGGGGGACCAAAGACCGCGCGGCGCTCAATCCCCGTCGACAGAAAACGCGAAAATGCCGGCGGGTTGCGCGACGGCGAGGTAGTCCGCCATCGCCATGCGCACCGAAATTCGGTGGTCCGCCGCGGTAAATGCGATTTCGTCACCCAAGGTGAGCATCTCGTCGACATAAACGGGCAGCGGAAAAATCGGCGGCCCAAACGGAGGCACACACCCCGGCGTGAGCCCCGTGAGCGCGAGCAGCTCCTCTACACGCGCAAATCGCAGCTTTTGCACGCCAAACGCGTGGCGAATGAGACGGTTGTCGGTGCGGCGATTGCCCGCCACAACCAGCAACCGAAAGTCAGCGGTGGTGCCTACTTTGAACAGGAGGGTCTTGCCGCCGATGGCCGCGGTCGCGCCGCGCAAACGGGCCGCATCTTCCGTCGAGCGGGAAGCACGGTGGACCGTGCGAACATACGGACGGCCACTTCGGTTCAGCAAGTCGAAAATCGCGACCGTTCGCTCGTTTTCGACCCATTCGTCTTCCGTCATCACTCTTCGCCCGCAAATTCAAAGCCCGCGCGCTCCACGAGGTCGGCGAGGTCTTCGGGAATCACGCTCTCCACCGTCATCTCGTCACCCGACATCGGATGCACGAAACACAGTTCTTGTGCGTGAAGGGCCAATCGCGGCCACAAGCGCCCTGCAGCGCTGCCGTAGCGGCGGTCGCCAGCAATCGGGAAGCCGCTCTCGGCGGCGTGTCGCCGGATTTGGTGGGTGCGGCCGGTTTCGAGGGAACACATCAGCACGCTGAGGCCGTCGGCGTGGCTCAAGCGGCGCCAATGGGTGACGGCGGGGGAGCCATCTATCGGACGACGCCAAGAGCCCTCTTCGCCGGGGTCACCGAGGACGACGGCGAGATAGCGCCGATGAATCGTGTTGCCACGAAAGGCGTCGGTGATGTGCTTGTTGACCCCGCGGTCAAGGGTGACGAGCACCAGACCACTTGCCGGGGTGTCGAGGCGATGGTGCAGCCCGACGTAGCGCTCACGGGCATCGAGGATGCCGTAGAGATGGAGCGCATGGCCCTCGCGGGTGGGCTGGGTCGGGAGACCGCACGGCTTGTCCACAACGAGCAGCCAGCGGTCGCGAAAGCGCTCCACAAGGTCGACAGCGGGCCCCTTCTTGGGAGCAGCGCCGCCGTGAACTTCGACCAACGCGCCGTCCCCCACCATTGCCGAGGCCCGCGAGAGGACTTGGCCGTCAACCCGCACGCCGCCGCGCTCGATGAGTTGACGGGCGCGCTTGCGGCTCAAAGAAGTATGGGCCGCGAGCAGCTTGTCGAGTCGCTCGGAGCCAGGGGACACAAAACGGGCGCGCATGAAGAACCTCGCGTGGGGACGGCGCGCTTATCGTCCTGGCGGCCCAATGACCTCTGCTGCTTGCACGACCGCGGCCCCTGCGGACCAAGTACGAACGCCAGAAAATGACCAGCTGCGCTGGAGCGGGCCGCCTGGCTCGCCGTATGCGGCGAAGAGCACGATATCACCGACCTGAAGCGCGTGAGGGTCTGTGTCTATCGCGTAGACCTGCACACCGTCGACGGGCGCGCCCGGATGACCGGCCCAAACTTGGCCCAACGCCGCGGCGTGGTAGCTCCCCACCCACACCCGCTTGCCCGCCTTGACCTGCTCGGCAATCCACGGTGCAGCAGCGGCTTCAGCGCGCCCGGCGTCGATGCCGAACAGGCTGCCTTCAGGTCCGAAGACAGACGGCTGGTGGAGAAACCACAGCCCCGGCAACGCCACAAATGGCCACCGCGCGCTCGCCAAAATGGCAAACACCACAAACGCCGGTCCAAAGTACCGAACATGGGTAAGGGGAGCCGGATTGTGCGGCTGAAGGCGAAAGCCTACGACGGAAAAGAACAGCAGCCAGGCAAGCCCAAAGGACACGACAAGCGCCCAAGAGAGGCGGTCTTTGCGCGCCATACCGAGCACGGCGCCGACTCCGCCGACCACCCAGAGTCCGCGCGCTTGTTCCCAAAAAACCAAGCGGAGCATCGCCGGAAGGTCCGCTGTCAGCCACAAAGCGACGCTGTCGGGAAGACGCTCCGCCGAGGCCAACCCCCCATGCACGACGGCCCAAAGGCCGAGGGTCCACAAGGGAGCCAGCGCGACCGGAACGAGCTTCCAGCGCCGCTCTTGCACGACACGCACCAACGCTGGAACACACAACAGCACGCCGGGCTCCTTGCAGCCCGTGGCCAACACCGAAAGGACCGCAAACAGACCCCAGCGCCCCGACAAGAGCGCCACCAGCGACCAAATCGAGAGCGCCAGCAACGGGAGGTCGAGCTCTGGACGGAGCAACTGTGCGAGCAACGGAGGCATACAGAGGGGGGCAAACCCTGCCCATGGACGGCCTATACGCCGCGATAGGGCCACGGAGCCAGCCCCCACGGCACCTACCAAGGGGAGGCAAGCGAGGCGAACTGCGTCCAACGTAGGCCCGGCAATGGCCATCACCGCGCCAAGCCACCAATACCACAACGGCGGGTGCGCATAGTCCGGCAGGCCCCCGGCCCACTGGGGCGGCAACGGGCCCCCGTGGGTCATCACCGTTGGCAGCGCACCCGAAAGCTGCAAGGTGAGGCCGTTTTCCGCCACCAACAGCGCCTTGGGCACCCACCAAAAGAGCGCATCTTCGACCAAGGGCGCATCCCACCAGGCCAAGAGGAACCCAACCGCCGCGACCGCTGCGAGCCCTTCGAGCCAAAAGGCCCCGTGGATGCGGTTGGCGAGCGCACGGCGGTCCAATTCGTCTCCTCGGGCGGCCCCCGAAATGGGCGACGTTCCTCCTTCGCCCTTCGCAAAGAGGGTGTCAACCCCCTGCACGAAGGGACGGCAGACCGGTAGGCTACCGCTTTGCCCGTTCCTGGAGGACGCGATGGTGTTGGCGCTGTTGTTCGCTGCACAGACAGCAATGGCCGCAGACGACTTATGGGATATCCCTGATGCCGGTTGGGCGGTTCGCTTGCCGGCCGACTGGGAGGTGCCGTCTGGCGGCTGGACCGAGTGGTCCCTCAAGGCGCGTCACACAGATGGAAGCATTATGCAAATTTGGGTCACACCCTACCAGATTCCGGTTGATAAGGACTCTGTTGGGGCATGGTCCAAAATGTATGAGCAACAAATTGCCGATGAAGCCAGCGCGGAAGTGCAGGTACGCGGACAAGAAGTGCTGACCATCGCTGGCCGCTCCACGGGCCATGTGTCGCTCGATGTGAAGGTCAAAGGCGGCGACGGCGTGGCCGAGGTCTATGCCGTCGAAGGGCCTGGCCGCACGATTCATGCGCGGGTGGTCACCGGCGACCGAAAGGCCGCAAAAGCGACGGCGGCGCTCCGGGAGGTCGTGGAGTCCGCGAAGGTCACCAAAGCGCCCTTGCCCGTCGGCGGTCGCACCCTCAAGAGCGAAAAGGGCGAGTTTGCGGTCACTTTGCCCGAAGGCTGGCGCCCGCCGCTGTCCCCCGAAGAGAGCGAGGTCGCCAAAATCGTCGGCACGCTCGGCCTCGAAGCCTTGGACACCACCGTCTGCGCGGTCGGCATTTTGCCCAAGGCCAACGAAAACCCCGACCTCACCCTCCTTTGTCCCACAGCGCTGCACCTCGACCCCCTCGACGAATACAGCGTGCAAGGCATCGAAGACCAGCTCCACGAGCGCTTTTTCGGACGCGCGAAGGCCGAGGTTCCCGAAGGAGAAGCGGTCACCATTGGCGACCGAATGGGCTTGCTGTTTCGCCCTCCCTCGGCAAACGGCGCGTTTCGACTGGCTGTGGCGCCGTACAACCTGGGCATCCTGACCTGGTGGACCCTTGGAAGCACCGACGGCCCGACCCTCGATGCGGCGCTGTCCACGATGCGCCCGACGGTGCAGTTTACGGGCAACAACGCAGGTGCGCCGATTGTCCGCGCCGACCGCCAGCTTGCGTATTGGCTGACCTACCGCACCACTTCGCCGGTCGTGCTCGGCCCCTTGGCGCTCTTGTTGGCGCTCATCGGCGCTATCGGCTTCAAGTTGACGCGCAAGCCGGCAGCCATCGACGACGACGAATAGACACCTGCCTCGCAAAAAAAAACCCGCAGGACAGCCTGCGGGTCTGCACAGCGACCGCGAACGGACGCGGGAATCGGCAATCAGGGCGTAGGACCGCCGCCGCCGCCGCCGCCGCCCGTGGACAAGCCCGAGCAGAAGCACGCGTCGAAGGAGCCGGTGGCCGTGGAGCCATCGTCGTAGTTCACGGTGACAGACGTGACCTCGATGTCGATGCCGGAGCTATAGGTGCTCAAGTACGCCGAGCCCGAGGTGGACTCGATGGACGTGCTCGCGCCGCTCTCAATCTTGGACACGGCCTTGATGCTCGCGGGCGGCGGTGTGGGTGCCGCGGGGGCCGGGCCGATGTTGAGGGTGTCGCCCTGGCGCGCAGCGGGGTCGTCGATGGCGATGCGCAGCGTGTAGCCGGAGTAGGCGGTCACGCCGGTCGCGTAATCGCAGGCCCCACCCACGCTGCTCGTTTCGTAGCCAAGGATGGTAGCGCCGTAAGAGACGTCTTCCCATGCGAAGGAGTCGAAGGTGAGGCTGGTGCCATCGGACAAGGTCGCGGTGACGGTGGTGCCGCTCAAGCAGTCGGCGTCGGCATCGGCGTCGGTGTCCGCGTCGGTGTCGGCGTCGGTGTCGGCGTCGGTGTCCGCATCCGTATCAGAGTCGGTGTCGGAGTCGGTGTCGGAGTCCGTATCCGAGTCGGTGTCCGAGTCGGTGTCGGAGTCCGTATCCGAGTCGGTGTCGGAGTCCGTATCCGAGTCGGTGTCGGCGTCGGTGTCGGCGTCGGCTTCCCCCGAGTCGCCGGCACAATCCGGGCTGCCCGAGCAGCCGTCGTCGTCACAGTCGAAAAGACCGTCTTCATCGTTGTCAGCGCCGTCCGTACAGTCTCCAGGATTGGCACCTTCGCCCTTCCCACCGCAGCCGACGGCCAGCAACGCAATCACAGCCAAGGGGCCGAATGCACGAAGCGTGGATGTCATGTCATCTCCTCCCAATGCGGGACAATCAATCTATGATGCCCCAAAGTGTCAGCCGATTGCAAGAGCAGTGCCCGCAAAACGCAGCACGAGTCATTTTTTGTCCTCGTCCGTCGTCTTTGCGAAGCAATTGTGGTCCCATATTTGCACAGGATCGATGCGCGGCGCAGGGTCACCCGGCTTCGGCGTAAGCTCCTTCATGTAGACCATTCGGAAGGTCATCAAGCGCTCTTCACCGCGATGCGTCGCATTCCATTCCCGACACAAATGTTTGCCGTAATAAAGCCGAAGGTCCTTGTACTGCTTCATCCAAATGTTGCGCATGTATTTGCGCCAACGCTGACTTGGATACATCGAGCTGACCAGCTCCGGCTTGGTCCGGTCGAGCTCTAGGCCGCTGTTCTTCGGGTGTAGAATCGGTTTGTGGCCATCAGAGGTGTCCACAGGAACCCAATTCGGCGCGCCGCCGGCCCACAAGTCCACCTCTCCACCACCGGCCAACACGCCAGGAATGACGTACCAGCCGTCATCCTTGAGGGGATAGGGCGCGAACATATTCCAGTTTTGGTCGAGACGGAGAAGATGGCCCAGCCAGCGCACTTCCGACGGTACGATGGGCGCCTTTGGCCACTGCTTTCGAATCGTGGACAAATTCCAATTGACGACCAGCACGAGGAAGAAAAAAGCAAATGTATTGTGGCGCCAATTCGCACGCTGTACCGGCCGAACCAAGCCCGGCTCTTCCCGCCAACCCGCCCGATCCAACAAAGGCGACGGAACCAACGCCATCCATCCCGCAATACAAATCCACGGAAAGAGACCGATTTCGAGACCCGCGAAAAAGCCGAGGTGCATGGCGATAAAGCCGAAAACTACGAGCGCACGCACCGTCGCACGGCGAAACGGGAAGAACAACAGGACCGGTCCCGCCCATTCAAAGATGATGGTGAGGAATGTAAACGCGCTCGCCGCCCACGGAACGTTGGGGTCAATGGGCGACCAAATATTGGCTTCGAGCCACGCATGGGCGTCGCTGCCGATGACCTCCACGACACTGGGCGTATCCACAATCAAACTACAAAACGGCTGCTTTCCAAAGAAGTCGATACTCAGCGCGTAATATACGGCGCTACCGTCAAACCAAGCCTTTCCCGACTTGAGAATTGCAGTAAAAAAGTAGATTATCGCCATCTGGAGGCCATAGGCCGCAGTCGCGACGGTAACGACCCGGCCCGCAACCGGATGCGGTGAGGGGTTCTGCACGGCATCCACCGAGGCTCTCGCCCCCCACGGCAAAAACATGCCCCAGAACAGCAGCAAGCGGAGCACGATATCGCCGGCCTGAAGTTGAATGCTCCCCCGCGCGTGCAGCGAGATGACAAACAGCCAACTCACGACGGTGGCAAGGCGGGTCTTCCAGCCCACGAGAAACATGACGGCGAAGACAGCCTGAATGGCGAACAGCACGGCGTTGAACTGCCACTCGCCATTCATCATATGAAACGAAAAGTGCCAGTCGCTATCTAGGTGCGCGAGGATTGCATCGCGCGGAAGCGCGCCCCGGTCGGAATAAAACGCGATGAGGTCTTGCGACCGCACCCAAATGTCGCGCAAAAGCACAAAACCCAGCATGATGCGGGTAATCGCGAGCGCGCGGGTGTCGAGGCCGAAGAGGTCGTCGACCATCGACCGCAGCCAGCTCGCGAAAGAGCCTGAAGACGCAGCGGCAGGAGCCGCCGTAGGGGAGGACGAAGAGTTCGACACGGTCATACCTCGGCGGTCAGCCGCAACACCACGACCCCAGGAGCATACAGCTTCCGCGAGATCCGCGCCGGTGTCCTCACCTGACCGGGGTCAGCGGTCACATGCGGACCGCTTCCCCGGAGCGTTCTGTTTGTTCAGCCGCGGCCCAGCTCCGCATCAATGATGCGCTTGAACTCTTCGAAGGGCTGCGCGCCAGAAATCATGATGCCGTTGATGAAGAACGCGGGGGTACCACTGACCCCCACGGCCTGTCCATCCTCAAAGTCTTTCATGACCTCTGCGGCCTGGCTGGGGTCCTTGCGGCACTCCTCCCACTTCGCGATGTCAAGTTTCAGAGTGTCGGCGTGGGCCTTGAGGTCGGTGTCTTCGAGGGCGCGCTGGTTGGACATCAGCGCGTTGTGCATCTCCCAGTACTTGCCCTGCTCGCCCGCACAGTTGGCCGCGACCGCCGCCGGAATCGCGCGGGGGTGGAACGAAAGCGGGAAGTCGCGGAAGACCATACGCACGTCGTTGCCGTAGGTTTCCATGACCTTGTCGACCGCTTCGCCGGCCTTGCCGCAGTAGGGGCACTGGTATTCGGCGAACTGGATGATGGTGACCTTGGCGTCGGCGGGACCGATGCTCGGGTCGTTGTCGGCTTCAACGGGGATGCGCGGCAACACAGGGGACGGAAGCGTTGAAGCGACGCCGTAGCGGGTCTTCAGGCCAGCGATGTAGGTGCCGAACAGCTCGCCTTGTTTGCGGCGCAGCACCTCACCTTCGAGGCGGTCCTTGACGTCTTCGTAAGCGGCGCCCCGAAGCTGCCGCTGCATGACGTTGTAGAACTCGCGCAGCTCATCTTCGGTGGGCTTGGCCACCTTGTCTTCGATTTCCGTCTTCAACAAGGCATCGACATCGGGCTTGCCTTGGGCCTTGGCTTCGGCCTCCAGAATCTTCTCGACAAGCATCTGGTCGAGGCCCTGGGACTCGGTCTGGTACTTGTTGGTCAAATACTCGACCTCAATCTGGATGAGCTTGACGCCAAGCTCGTCGGCGAGGTCGCCGTAGGTGACGGTGCCGCCATTCCACGTACCCACCACGGTATCGCGGGCCATCGCGGAGGTCGGCGCAGCGGCAACGGGCGCAGCAGCTTGGGCCGCCATCGGCGCGGCGGGTTCGGCGGGAGTGTTGGCGCAAGCGACCAACCCTACGGTAGTGGCCGTTGCAGTGGCCAACAAGGCGGTGACGTACAAAGATGCGGTTCGCATGGAATCTCCAGACAAAGCGATGACGGGTCGGCGGGCCAAACCCGAACAGACGACGGCGCGTAACCGCCAACGCGCGGTTTTGCCGCGTTTCCCGGATGATGCCGCAGGGCTTGCACAGTTTCTGGTCGAACCTGACACCGCGGCGTAGGTTTAGATCCCGACAAAAATCTCGATGGGACGCCAAACACGGGCAGCCCACGCCGCTTCATTGTGCGGCGCGTCGGCTTCATGCCAGTGGAACAAGTCGGTATCCCAGGTGTAGCCAGAGCCCGCGAGCTGATCCGCAAACTGTCGGTTGACGCAATAATTATCGGCGTCATCGGACGCATCGTCTTCAATGCCGTCGCCATCCGTATCAACGCAGGTGCCTGCGCCGCCGGAGTCGAGATACAGCACCGTGTCGCGATGTCCGGCAACTGAATAGCGATTCAGTATCGTGTCACCATCGGTCCCGAAGCTGCCCCAGCCCATCGTGCCAGACAAGCTCAGCGCCGCGTCCCACTCGCCGGGCTGGAGGTCGGCAATCGCAAACGACACCAAGCCCCCCAAGCTCGACCCCAGCAAACCCGCGCGGTCAGCCACGCCATAGCGCGCCTCTATTGCCGCCCGGACATCGGCGACGAGGGCCGCGTAATCATCAGCGCGACCGCCATAGGTCACGCCATCAATAATGTCGAAGGTGTGGGTATATTCGTCCATGCGGTCCGAAGTGTTGTCCAGGCCGACCACCATCACCGGATGGTCTCCCAACGCCTCCCCCAATCGCCATCCACCCCACATCGCGTTGGGGTCAAACAAATTTTGACCGTCGTGGGCATACAAAGCGTGAGAAAACACACCGTCTTCCGGAACCCAAATTCGCGCTTGACGCGCTTGCAGACCGTGAGATTCGGCAACAAATGCACGTTCTATATGAGCTGCCGACGACGCGACCAAACTCAATTCGCCAAAATCATCGTATCGATAGCGGCGCGCATACGGGTCTGCAATATAACGCGAGCCATCGGTAAACTTGTAGCCGCTGCCATCCGGGGACGACACCTCGACCTCTGCCCACCATAGCTCCCCGGCGCGCTCCATATCGGTTCCCGCCCACCCGTCGTGGTCGCCGGCCACTTGCCAGGCCCCTTCGCCGCAGACGCACGCGAACAACATCGTGCCCGCGCGAGTGGTCACCGGAAAGCCCTGGCTATCGGCGATGAGGCCCATTGCTTCGACCACATCACGCGTTCCGTCGATGGCCTCGCGGAGAATGTCTTCGTCGGTGGCGCCAGAGGGGCCGCCGGAGTCGGATGCCGTGTCGGTCGTATCCAGAGCCGTCTTGGCTCCTGGCGCACCGCAGCCCACACTGGCCACAACAAAAAGCCACCGCGTCATGCCGAAATGTCCTCGCCACCGTCAATACGAATCACATTTCCCGTCATCCACGCCGTGCCCGCCGCCGCGAGCGCGACCACACACGCCGCGACATCATCGGGCGTCGTCAGCCGCCCCGATGGATTTTGCTGTTGCGCCTGGGCCAAGAGGCGCTCGTTGCCGGGAATCTTTCGGAGCGCCGGTGTATCCGTGACGCCCGCCATCAACGCATTGGCCGTGATGCCCCGTGGTGCCAGCTCTACGGCCAGCTGCCGAATATGGGACTCCAGCGCCGACTTTGCCGCCGAGACAGGCCCGTACTGCGGCAAAACCCGGTGCGAGCCGCTCGACGTCATCGCATAAACGCGGCCACCACGCCCCAGGAGGTCGCGATTGACGAGGTCCTGCACCCAATAGACGAGGCTGTGGGCCATCACGTCCATCGTCATTTCGAGCTGCCGACGCGACACGGCCCTGCCGCCCGCTTCGGCAACCATCGGCAGCAACGTGCCGAAAGCCAGCGAGTGCACCAACACATCGATGGTACCGCCGCCCACCAGCTCCGCGATAGATTCGACCATCGCCGCACGCCGGTCGTCGGATGCCGCATTTTCATTGAAAAAGTGCACAGGCACGCCCGACTGGCGGAGGTCTTCCTGCAAGGCCTCCACCGCCGGCAGGGCACCCCGGCGGTCGAGATGAACGCCCAAGATGCCCACACCCTCTGCCGCAAACGCACGCGCGATCGCAGCACCGAAGCCCGACGACACGCCGAGCACCAACACCCAACGCTGCCGGGCTTCGGACATATCAGTGACCCGACGGCGCAGCGGGCGCAGCGGGCGCAGCAGGAGCGGCAGGAGCAGCCGCGCCGCCTTCACCCTTCCGCTCGATGACCGCGGACTTCTTCACTTCTTCGATGTACTCGGTCAGCAGGTCTTGCTTGAGCGCCTCGCGGATTTCCTCTTCAACCTCGGCAAGCGGCGTGACTTCACGCTTTTCGTCGACCTTGAAGAAAATCATGCGGCCACCGGCGTCGATGGGGCCAACGTTGGCGCCCGCTTCTGCGGCGAAAATCGGCTCGGCGAAGTTCGGCGGCATGCTGCGCTTTTCTACCCAGCCAATATCGCCGCCCTTGCCCTTGGAGCCGGGGTCTTCGCTGTATTCGGCGACCAACGCCACGAAGTCGCCGCCCGCATCGAGCTTGCCCTTGACTTCTTCGGCCTTCTCCGCCGAGACAACCATCACGCGGGCCTTGACCTGCGCCTGGGAGTACTGGACCTTGTGGTCGTCGTAGTACTTCTGGACGCGGTCGGGCGTAGTGCGCTCCGTCACGATCTCATTGAGCAACGAGTCGGCCAATGCCGAACGAGCCGCGAGAGCGATGGTGGTCTTTACGTCAGTCTTTTCGTGGAGCTTGCGGTTGAGGGCCTCGCGGTACAACACTTCGCCCACGATGACCTGCTCTTCCACCTGCGCCAACTGGCCCTGCTGCTCAATCTGCTGCCGAAGCTGCGCCGGGAGCTGCTTGATGGTGAGGTCGACCATCTCGCGGGTGACCGCTTGGCCATTCACCGTGGCGATAACCGTTCCGCCTGCGGCAATATCGCCCGGAAGCGGCGCGGGAGCGGGCTGAGGTTGGCAAGCGGCAAACGACAACCCAACAACCACCGGAACAACACGAATGGCGCGGGCAAAGGTAAGGGAGAAAACGGACACGGCGACTCCGTGGATGGGTCAGGCGAGCGACGCGTCGTTCGCGTCAATAATGGGAGAAACACGGTCAAAACGAGTTTGACGCACGTCCCACGCGCGCAAGCAAGACACATACGGATGAGCCAGCCTGCGCAGACGGCGCGCTCTATCCACGAAAGGAAGAATTTGCCACGAACCATGCCCCCGGCAATGCCGTATCGCAACGCGCGCGACCGGTCGCCCTACCCCAACACGTCCCCAATTCCGGTTAGACACCGGATATGTCTGACGCTCCCCGTGCACACCGCCTCGATTTTACCGACCATCGGCGGGAACTTCACCAGAACAAATATGTTTACGCGGTCGTCTCACGGCGTTCCCGCGGCTTGTCGATTGGGATCAACCTGAACCCCGATAAGGTCTGCAACTTCGACTGTCCTTATTGTCAGGTCGACCGCACGATTCCCGGTGGCGCCCGCGATGTCGACCTAGACGTCCTCGAAGCCGAACTGGGGACACTGCTCGAATGCGCGAAAGATGGCTCCTTGTGGACCATTCCGCCTTTCAACACCGCAGCGCCAGCATTGCGCCGTGTCAACGACATCGCATTCGCAGGCGACGGCGAGCCCACCGCCTGCCCACAGTTTGCCGAGGCCGTCGGGCGAGTGGCAGAGATTCACGCAAAGGCCGGCATTTCCCCGTTGCATGTATTTTTGCTCACAAATGCCACATTGTTCCACCGCCCACGGGTGCAGGTGGGCCTACAAACGCTCCGGAAGCTCGGTGGCGTGGTGTGGGCCAAGCTCGATGCTGGCACCCAAGAGTATTTTGAGAAGGTCGATGGCTCGCGCTTGTCTCTGGACCGTATCCAGGACAACATTTTGCAAGAAGCCCGATTGGCACCCGTCGTGCTGCAATGCTTGTTTCCCGCATTTGACGGGCTTGGGCCAAGCGAGCCAGAAATTGCCGCGTGGGCCAGCCGAATCCAAGCCATCGTCGCAGGCGGTGGCAAGATAAGAGAAGTACAAGTCACCACCGTGGCCCGTCGCCCCGCGGACCCCCGTGTCGGTGTACTGCCCGTGGAAGCACTTGCGTCTATCGCCTCCGCCGCACGCGCCTTGGGCGTGGAGGTGCAGGTCTTTCCGGGTGCAACGTTTGCTCCAGAAGCACCACAGGTCGCTTCGGAAACACCGTCCAGCCCGCCTCTGGAGACAGTTTGATGGTTCCGCGCACCACCTCTCGCTCGGTCCGCTTCCTTTCACTGGTCGGACTGATTGGCGCCCTCGGCATCGGGCCGGCAATTGCACAAGAGGCTCCCGCCGACCCTCCCGCGGGCGACGATGTGTACCTCTTGGCGAAAGACGTCGACGACAACCTCCCTGTGTTGGCAGAGGTGCAGTCGAGCGGCAAGCTGCAAGAGCACCTCAAGTCCTACGGCAACCTACGTCTGAGCGACGAAGCCCGCGTCGTGAACAACACCTTGATTGAAGACGGCGTTTGTCGCGCCGTATTCGACAAGGGCATCCTCGTACCCGTCGAGTCGGGCAAAGGCGAGGTGCCGTCGCGCACGGTTGGCTTCGTGTTCTTCGGAAAGGGCCGCTTGTCCGTCAAAATGGACGACCGGGCCGATGCTACCCGCTTCGCCAATCATATGGTCTCCAACGCCGGCCGCACCGCCGACGAAATGCGGCCTATCGCCCACCAAGAGGTCCCGTACGAGACCACCTTCGAGCGGGCATTCGTCCTCACCGCAGACCGCCAGATGGAAGATGTGGTTCGCCGCTTGAACCCCATCGGCGGCGGCATGGTCACCACCGAAGCCTTTATTGACGACGAAACCCGCGAAATCGTCGAAGAATACGTCGTTACGGAATCTCGCGGTGAAACCAAGGCTAAGTTTCTCGCCCGGCAGATTTTCCCCGACCGCAGTCGCGTGCTGCGGGCGAGCGGCATCGACACCGTCGATATGGTGCAGTACGACCGCATGGTGCACGACCTCCTGGGCGAACCGTGGCGCAATCTCCGAATGATTGCCGAGTTCCAGACCGCAGACCGCTTCTTCGTCGCCAACAAACAAAAGGTCGTCAGCGCGCCCGAAGACCAATGGCTCACCTGCTTTCGCGATGGCTTCGACCACCGCGGCAATGGCCGGTACTCCACCACCTTCGTCCACGGCCTCGACCGCGACGGCCAGCTCCAGCTCGTGGAGTTTGCCGGTGAGCGATTTCACCCACGCCCAGCCGATGGCGTACCTGTCCCCGACCAGCGTATTGAGGCGGTTTTCGGCAAGGCCGTCGTAGACTTGCGACCTTACAAGCGGATGATGTATATTCGTCCCAAGGTCCGCAACGAAATCACACTGCGCGCCACCGACGACGGCGTTCGCCACGTTCTGCTACGTCTTCCGCGAGAAGAGGCGATTCAAGGCTCCTTCAAGGTGACCAAGCTCGAGACCTTGGACGGGCGGGCCGTCGATTTTATGGAGCTTGACGCGCTCCAAAGCCGCATGTTTGGCGTCGACACCACCAACGGCGACACCAACGCCGCCGTCGGCCAAGGCCAGTCGTTCGCGACGGGCGGCGACACCAACCTCAACGCCCAGTCGGAAAACCTCACCGAGCCCCAAGGCGTCCCCCAAGAGCTGCTTGTGGTGTTGCCCGACGTCCTGCGCACAAAGGACGAAGTCACGCTCGTCGTAGAGTGGGAGGCCACCTGGAACCACGGCGCGTGGCAGCTTGTGCAAGGCGACCAAGAGGGGTCGTCCCAATCCAACGCCTTCCGTCCCGCGGGCGCGAGCACCGGTCCCAAACAGTTTTTGCCGGAGCTACTGCCCCAAACCGGGGGCACCGCGTGGGACTTCCAGGTCGAAGTCGGCGTGCCGCCCCGCCGTATCGAAGCCGCGATGTCCGGCGACACCTCCCGCAGCCGCATCGACGAAGCGGGCTGGGTGTGGGTCACCAGCAAGGGCCGCGACATGCGGAAACCTTCGGTGGCTGCCGGTCAATGGAAGTCGGTCAGCGAGCCGAGCGCCGCCGGATTGCCGGGCATCAACGTCCACCTCTTTAGCACCTATGCTTCGGCGCTCGACCAGTTCGGCCCCGAAGTGCGCCGCATCCTCATTTTCTTGCGTCGCTTCATGGAGCTACCGCGCTTTTACGAGCTGGACGTCTACCAGGGTCGCACGGAGCTGATGGAGGACGTCTTCTCGCGCCCCGTCGACCAAGCGGCGGGTGGCATGGTCGGCATCAAGACCATTCGCGTGGGCGAGCGGGTCACGTCGCGGTCCCAACTCACCGACGAAAACCCGTTCCGCGCCCAATCCGACCTCGCCCAACAAATGACCACCCAGGTTTGGGGACAAGTGGTCACCCCCGCCTCCAATCGGGATGCCTGGATGATTCAGGCGATTAGCGATGCGTTTGGTATGTTTTATGTGCGGTCCGCGATGGCCGAAGATGGCTTCAACGCATTTGAGCAACGCCTCGAATATGTGCGGGACCAGCTCGAAGACCCCCGCGAAACCATCGAGCGCGCGGGCCAAGTGAGCGTGCAGGACCGCTTCTTGTCGCTGACGGAAGGTGGCTCCCTGGCACGCACCCGCCCCCGTGTCTTCAATGACTACGGCTTCTACGTCATCGCGCGGATGCTCCGGGAACGAATCGGCGACCTCGCGTTTTTCCGGGCGCTCGACCAATTCTCGTCGAAGTACCAAGGGCGCTTGGTGACCACCGAGCAGCTCCAAGAAGCCTTCGAACTTAGCTCGGGCCAAGACCTCGACGCATTCTTCGCCTACTGGATTCGCGGCGGCTTCGTGCCCAAAGTGGTGCTCGAATACTCCCTTCAGCCCGAGCCCGGCGGGACCTTCACCGTTGATGGCTGCATCACCACCGACATTCCCTTTGGGCAGTTCGACATGCCCGTCGCGATTCTCGACCAAAAAGGGGAGCGCGGCGTCGGCGGCATGATTGACGTGGTCGATGGCCGCGGCCGCTTTTCGGTAGAAGGACGCGCCGCCGACGTAGAGCTCGAAGCCGACCCCTACGGCCTTATCTTGAGCTACGGTCGCAAGGTCAAAAAGGTCGACGAAACCACCTGCGCCCGCGAAGGCGGAAATCGCTGGTCGCTGCCCGCCGATGGAACCATCGACCGAGATGCAGACCCAGATGTCGATTATGACCGCACCGGAGAGACCACGCCGCTTCCCCCAGGAGGCGAGCTACCGCCCCTCGAAGACGGCCGCAAGCGCCGAAAATAAGCCTGCTACGGTCGTTTTCGCTCAACCGCGTGAACAGAAGAAGTCGGCGTAGTAGGTGGTGTCATTTCCGCCGACAACACAGCGGCCCGTGCCCGGTTCGATAAGAATCCAGGTAATGTCGTCGGCGTGGAAGTCGTGAAAAAGGGTGACGCCGTCGTCCACCGCGTCCAAGGTCGAGGTGGAGTCCAAGTGACCGCCACTGGATGACAGTGTATGGCAAATGTCGTAGCCATAGTCCGGGTAGCCATAAGGCTCTTCGCCCGTGATGCACGACTCGCCAAACCAGCCGACATCCCCTACGCCGGTCTCCGCCATTCCAAACTCGACCAAGCCGAATGCGCCCGTGACATCAATTGTCAAACCCGTGGTGGACCAAGCAAGCGAAACCACGAGGTCGGGGTCTTCGCCTTCATCCACCCGACCGTCGCAGTCGTCATCGTAGCCATTTTCGGCCTCATCAGCGCCGGGAAACACGAGGGGGTCGGAGTCATCGCAGTCCGCGCCATTGTCGGCAAACGTCCCTTCCGGCTGGATACACGACGTGATGGCCTCCGCGCCGTAGCCATCGCCATCGTCATCGCGGTACCACACCGAGCCCGCCTCTTCGTCCACTGCGCCGTCACAATCGTCGTCGATGTCGTTGCAGCGCTCCCACGCATCGGGATGAATCTCGGGGTCTTCGGGCGCGCAGTCGTCGTCGCAAAAGCCGTCGAAGTCAACGTCCTCGGAGAGAGGACAGTCGCTCTCGGTGGTTGAGCCGCTCTCCCGACCGGTGTCGCCCGGCTTGGACGCGCGCGGCGAGGATGCACAGCCGGTCCCACACGCAGCCACTACGAAGAACCATCGCCACATCATCGCCTCCACCGAAAGCCCGCACCACAAGAGGACCATATTCAACCCCGCCGTCCGATGCGAACCACCTCCGTCCCCAACGGAAAAACATTCCGGACATTTTTTGTCCGTTTTGTGCGGCTCGTTATCTCCCTCCACGCCAACGCCTTCCGCTACGCCTGCCCCTCACGCATGGGGCCGCTCCGTCCCACACGACCAACACTCGCCGAAGTGCGCATCCACTTCCGCACCACACCCACACGTCCACGGCTCGCCCCCCGGCTCTTGTGCGTTCATCCACTCATCAATCAACGCAGCAGCACGCGCTTCATGACGGTCCACTACCCACAGCGACGGCAACGTTACCGAAAACGGCAATGCGCCCCCCAAGCCCGAGAGCCCCTGTCCACGCACTTCTACAACAAGCCCCGACGCCACCAGATGATCTCGCACCAGAAACGCATCCAAAGGGCCAACAGCTTGATAGACACAGATTCGTTTGCTTTCCACCCGATTTCCCACGGGATGCTCCAGGACTTTGCGGTAGCGTCCGATACCACCTCGTCCCGATGGATATGCCACACTGATGCGTTTTGCCTCCCTTTTGATGCTGATTGGCGTCACTTCGGCCTGCAACCAGGCACCCCCCGGCCCTCCCGTGCCCACACGGGAGCAGCGCCTCGCGACGGCCACCGCCATCGACGAAGCCAATGGCTACGAGGTTCTCACCATCGGTCGCTCCGTGCGTGAGGTGCTCAATGTCGGCGCGCCATCGAGCATTTTGTATATGGAAGACGGCACAAAGCTCAACGTCTACACCAAAAACAGCACGCTCACAAAGGTTGGAGACGCCGAGTTTCACGGTATCAGCATGTTTTTCGGGCGTGGCGACACCCTCCAGATGTTCCGGCTCCAAGAGCAAATCGACGAAGCCACCTGCCAAACCGCAGCAGAAAAGCTCGCCGACCTCTTCGGCCCTGGCGATCCCATTCGCAGGAACAAGCTCCAGTGGCTCGGTCACAACGTCATGGCCACCTGGGAATACGCCACCATTCGCGGAAATGCAGGCTGTTATGTCGAGTTTCGCGCCGTCAACATTCGCTGACGCGCCCGACTCAGGTAGACTGACCCAACGCAGAGGAGCCGCCGCGTGACCGACCTTCCCGCCCGAATTCTACGGTCGTTTTTCAGCCCCGCCATTCTCGGGATGGTCACGAAAGTCTACATCCCGATGCTGTTTCCGCTCACGTTCTGGATTTGGCTGTTGGCTGCGACCCTCGACGGATGGCTCGGCCTCAGCGGCGGCTTTTTGCCCACGCCCACCAATTACGGCATCGCGGCCGGCTTGTTCGTGCTTGGCGCGGTGCTCTGGTTGTGGACCTACGAGCAGCTCACCCGCATGGGCGAAGGCAGCCCCAGCCCCACGGCTGGCCGCACCCAAAAGCTCGTCGTCAAAGGCATTTACGCATATTGCCGCAACCCGAGCGTGTGGGGCAAGCTGTTTGGCGTGTGGTCGGTGGGCGTCGCGATGAATTCCGCTACGTTCACCTTTGTGCTTGTCCCGCTGTTGCTGACCGGCTCCCTCATCGAAAAGGTCGTGCGCCAAGAGCCGCAACTTATCGAAGTTTTTGGCGACGACTACGTTCGTTACCAAAAACAAGTTCCGCTCTTTGTTCCGTGGGGACTGCTGTTCCCCAGTCGGCGCTATTCGCCAGAGTCTTGAAATCCACCGTTGCCGGCGGCGCTCGCCTGTGGAAGACTCCGAACCAAACTGCTACCATCGCCGGCCCACGAGGCTAGAGCATCATTGGACCGCGCGAGGAACCATCCCGCGCCGACCGGAGGACGGATGGACATCACCCTCATCAACCCGCCCGAAAAGCTGCGCGTTTGGGCAGGAATTCCAAAGGCCCATGCTCACGGCGTTTACTGCTTTCCGCCCCTCGGCTTGATGTATATCCAAGCCGCCGTGGAGAAGCGGTCTTCGTACAAAGCCGAGATTTGCGACCCCGTGGTCGACGACCTCGACTACCCCGACTTTGAGCAGATGCTGCGGCGCTACCCCCTCGACCTTGTAGGGATTAGCACGTACACCCACTCCCTGCCCGATGTCCAGATGACCATCAACTTGGTGCGGAAAATCAATCCCAGCGCCAAGATTGTGCTCGGTGGACCGCACTGCGCGATGTTCCCCGACTACGCCGTGCAGCTCCAAGGCATCGATGCCATGGTCACCGGCGACGGCGAAGACGCCTTCCTCGACATGGCCAAGCGCTACGATGCAGGCAAGGATTGGTCGGGCATCGCGGGCTTGTGGTGGAAAGACACCGACGGCACTGTCATCAAAAACCAAGAGCGCGCGTCTACCAAAGACCTCACGGCGTATCCTTGGCCCGACCGCAGCCGGTCTCGCTACAAAGATTATTACCTACCCGGCACCAAGCAGCCGATGGTCACCACGGCCATCACGAGCCGCGGCTGCCCCCATAGCTGTCCGTTCTGCCTCACGTACAAAAAGCAGTACCGCATTCGGGAAATCGACGACATTCTCGATGAAATGGAGCACTGCGTCAGCTTGGGCATCACCGAGACCCACTTCATCGACGACCTGTTCACCCCGAACAGCCAGTGGGTGCTCAAGTTCTGCGATGCCATCGAGCGGCGCGGCCTCAAGTTCAACTGGGGCTACAAGACCACCATCGCCGGCACCACCCGCGAGCAGATTCGGCGCTGCGGCGAAACGGGCTGTACGAAGATTCACTTCGGCGTTGAATCCGCCAACAACGAAGGTCTCGACGTGCTCGGCAAGCACTGCGACACCGAAGACGTGCATCGCGTCTTCCGTTGGTGCCGTGAAGAAGGCGTGCGGAGCGTCGCGTACATTATGTTGGCCGGTCCCCACGAGCGCTCGTTGCAGGACGCCGTCCACAACGTCGACGAGATGATCAAGCTCGACGCAGACTTTGCCGTGTTCGCCGTATTTTCGCCCTATCCCGGCACCGAGAGCTTCGCAGAAGGCGCCAAAAAAGGCCTCTACGAAGCCGACTGCTGGGACCGCATGATGAAAGACCCCCTCTGCGGCGTCGAAGTGCCGGTGTGCTGGGAAGAGCACCTGTCGCGGGCCGAGATTCTCGACCTGCTCAAGATTGCGCACCGCAAATTCTACATGCGGCCGAAGTTCGTTGCCCGCCAGATGCTCGGCTTGTCCACAGGCTCCGAGTTCAAGCGCCTTGCCCAAGGAGCGCTTTCTCTCGTGAAGCTCGAGCTTCTCAAGGCATCGAGTCGCACTGCGCCGGTGTAGACGCCCCTTCGCCGAATGCCCCGCTTCGGCGGGGTTTTTTTTGGCGTCGCTTGGCGGTCCACCGTAACCGACCCCCACGGCGCCCCTTGAATCCGGTCACCTCGAACACCGGATTCCGCGATGACCTCTCTTTCCCCATTGGCGCTTGCGAGCACCGTCCTCGTGGGCTTCGCAATCGGCCTCACCGCTGTTTTTGCCCTCCTCGGCGTATGGCTCGGGCGCGCGGACCTCGTCGTCTCGCGGCTGGCGCTGATTGTCGTGTTCGCGCCCATTGGAACGGGGCTTGGCTTGGTGGCCGTCGGACAATCGTTGCTGCAAAACGCCCGCTCCAACGCGAACGCCGCATGGGCGCATCGCCGCTGAATCGAGACGCCGCCCCGCTTGTCTCAACCTCGAAGACGCCGCGCAACCAAAAACGACCACGCGGGCATACACGCATCACAAATAGCCTGAAGCTCGTCGTTTAGAGGCGTTTCGTCATTCGAATACGGTCGAAAACCAGTGGAGGTGCGCACCGCGTCATACCAATGGGGCGCCCAAACGCCATCTGTCTCGCGCAAGCCCGGCTCCCACGCCAACATCGCATCGTCATATGGGACATCGAGCGCGGCACACAAGCGGGCCAGCATTCCGGGAGGGTCCGCGAGGAGGTCGGCGGAGTCGAGTATCGGGGCATCGATGCCCAGGTGGTCGTGGAGGTATTGCCACAGCTCCATCTGCTGCGGCAAACCTGTTTCTTCGACCGTTACTTGTTCGAGCTTTCGTTGAAAGCTTTGGAGCATTGGACGCGGGTGGCGAATGAGAAAAGCGTGACGGTGGGAACGCAGCCATCCACGGTCCATTTCGGGCAACAAGTGCTTTGAGATATGCTTTTCATAGAGAATCGGGGCCTCGGAAAAGGCGTGCAACCCGTCGATAACCTCTCGCCAATCCGCGGAATGGTGCGCGAGAATCGTTTCGACAAGGGGATGCGGCGCACCCGTTGCGCGCAACCACGGTGCATACAGCGGTTCATCGACGACGGTCGTATCCGCCCGACTGTCCCACGCGCGCATGAGGGCTGTTGAAACATTGCGAGAGCAAGACCACATCGCGATTTTGACGACGCCAGCGGGCATAGGGGCCTCCTGTCCGTGCAGCTACCCAGGTTGCCGGGTCCTTGCCATCTCTCGGTCAAGCCCGCGCATCGTCGCGCAAAAGCGCCGCCCAGAGCAGCATTGGCGCTCCGAGAAACAAGTGAGATCGCAGCGTTCCCCGCGACCCACGACACTGCAACACCACCGTCGCCAAATCGTGCCAAACGAACGATTTGACGAGACTTCGCCACCAGACCAACCGGAGCGATGTAGACTTAGGGGAAGCAAAACACTCGGTCTGGTGTTGAATGGCTCGGGCCTGGTCGGCGTCGGGCCCCCGACCCAAGGAGGCCCCGATGACGTTCCGCAATCCCCTCGTCTTCCTGACCCCCCTCGTCGTTGCGTGCAAAGCACCGCCCCAGGCCCCCGCAAAGCTCGAAGAGCTCGCCACCTACATCTTTCAGCACATGGGCGACGAAGAACCCGATGCCCTCGAAGCCGGCGTCGCCAATCTCGATGTCTGGTTGTCTGACAATATTGAATCGGCGCGCGAAGGCTACACCGTCAGCAAGCTGTCCGCGAAGGCGATGGAAGACGTCGGCGTCGATTCCAAGTTCGCGGAAAATCTCGTAGGCGCGGCGGTTGCAACGAATCTGCCCAAGAGCCCCAAGGCGGTCACCAAAACGCTCGTCACGGCCGACCTCACCCGCGTTTACCCCGACACCTACTCCGTTTACGAGCGCGATTGGGTCGAAGGCGCCGGCTGCTTCCACACCCAAGAGTGTGATGTTGGCACGCTCAAGGCCCACACAGTCAGCCAATACCCGCTCAGTGTCGAAGTTACGAGTGACTTCAAGGCCGAGTACCGCTGGATTGAGATGGACCGCGGCCTCGCGATGGTCCAGCGCACTTGGCTGCGCAAGCCCGCCGAAGTGAGCGCCGACTGGCTCTCCGTTCCCGCGCAGTTCTTCATCTCCGTCAACTTCCCCCAAAACGGCGCCACGCTCCGCTTGCAGACCACCTGGATTGCCGCTGAGCTGGGCGACTCCCCGATTCCCGAAGCCACTGCCCTCAACATGGTCATCGACTCTATGGTGACAGGTGACGAAGAGCTGACGGAGTGGATGCAGTAGCGGGCCGCCGTTTCCGCTACAGTGGCGGAAACGAACGGGGAGCGTCGAATGCCCGCATTGTTTCGAGAGGATGTCCTCAACGGCCAAGTGGCCTTGATTACCGGCGGCGGCTCTGGTTTGGGGGCGGCCATTGCGGCGACCCTCGGGCAAATGGGCGCCCACATCGTGATTGCGTCGCGCAAGACGGAGCGGATTCAAGCTGCGGCGGAGGGCTTGGGGAGGCTCCTCGGTCGGTCGGTGCTTGGGGTCACCGCCGACATTCGGGAACGGGACGACGTCGACCGTCTCGTGGCGGAGACCATTCAAACGCACGGTCGCGTCGACATCCTCGTCAACAACGGCGGGGGACAGTTTCTCGCCCCCGCCGAAACCATCCGTCCCCGCGGCTGGGACTCCGTCATCGGCACCAACCTCACGGGCACTTGGAATCTTACGCGCGCCGTCGCAGACGCATGGATGCTGGCCCATGGTGGACGGGTCATCAACATCACGATGCTCACCCAGCGCGGCTTTCCGGGCATGGCGCACTCCGTCTCGGCGCGGGCGGGGGTGGAAGCCTTGTCCCGCACGCTGGCCGTAGAGTGGGCGCAGCATGGAATCACCGTAAACTGCGTGCAGCCGGGCATCATCGCGACCCAGGGAATTCGGCAGTACCCCATGTGGGAGCATGTCGTCGCCGAGACCATGCGGGCCATTCCGGCGAAACGACTGGGCACCCCCGACGAAGTCGCGCAACTGGTGGCCTTCTTGGCGAGTCCTGCCGGTGCTTACGTCACCGGCCAATCTTGGGCCATCGACGGCGGCCGCTCCTTGTGGGGCGACGGATGGCCGGTCCCCGATGCGGAGCCGATGCCGCCGATTGTGATTCCGCCCGAGCCATGGGAGGACAGCTGACAAGCCGTCTCATGCACCTTGAAACAAGGTGAGGCGGTGTAAGAGCGCGTCGAGGGCCGACGGGGGCGGACGAGGGGAGTGGTCTTCCCAGAGCAAGGACTCGACCTCGACGCCGCTCGCTCCGCGGCGCGCTTCGATGCGCCCCACGAGCTGTCCGTCCCACAATAGCGGGCACACATAGTATCCCCACTTACGCTCCGAGCTTGGCTTGTAGACCTCCCAAACATAAGCGAACGAAAACGCCGCCTCTACCAACGGTCGGTCCCAGAGCAAGGGGTCCAATGGGCCAAGAAGCCGCAACCGGTCGTCTACTTCGAGGGGACGTGCGAGCTGGTCGAGCGCGGTTGCGGCGACGAAATACGTGCGCCGTCCCCCATCGACCGTCGCGAGCCGCCATTCGCCCGACCGCAGCAGCGCGTCTACAACAGGACCGTTTCGCGCAGGAGCCAATGCAGACCACTGCGCGCCGCCCGCCGTGCGTAGTAGACCCGATACGCCGATTCGCTCCCGCAGTCCTGCCAGAAAAAAGTCCTCGGTCGACGGCTCCGCGAAATGGGGCAGCGCGCGTTCGGGGATGTCGTAGACGCGGTCGCCACCCGCATTTCGGCCCACCACCACGACGCGGCAGCGGGTCCACAATACCTCCAGTGCCATCGTGGCCGCCTTGCTGGTGCCTTTCCAGCCCGACCAATCGATGGGTTGCACGGAACCGTGGTCGCCCAGCTCTCGCGCGGACATCGGCCCGCGCGCGTGTACTTCTTCCAACACCCGGTCGAGCACGCCGGTGTCCAGGCGCCGAAGACGCTCGGAGAGCTGCCACCACGGCGCTTCCGCAGCATGTGCGCGGTACACGGGCAAGCGACGCGCGGGAAGCAAGCAGCGCTCTTTCGCAAAATGCTCGAAGGTGTCGCCGAGCCGGCCACTGTCACCCCGCACAAGGCCGTCCACGCGCGCGTGAAGCACGAGGTCGGCGTTGGTGCCGATGCGGTCGATGGGGTCGAGTTGAATCTCGCCCATTTGGTCCAACACCTGCCGTGCGCCTTCTCGACCGGTGGGCCATTGGGGGGCGGCGAGACCGGCGGCCCGCAGCAGGAGGGTGCGGACATGGGCGGTCGAGAGCCGAAGTGGCGTCATACAAGCTCCTGCTGCAATTCGCGTCGCAAACCACGACAAGGCCGACGACCGCTCGCTACCGGATTAGACGGGCGCTCCCGTGTGGAGCACCGATGCCTCTTTTTCCCGATGTTGAAGCCCGCGGCAACCCCGTCCGCGCCACGTGGGACCGTCTGCAGGCGGTCCCTGGCGGCAGGCGCCTATTTAGCCTGATGGTGGGGCGTTTGGCGCGGTATACCGGCACCATCCACGCGGTCGTCGAAGAGCTGCGGCCCGGCTACGCGCGGGTCACGATGGGCGACACCCCCTTGGTCCGCAATCACCTCAAGAGCGTGCATGCGGTCGCGTTGGCCAATCTCGCCGAGTTGACGGGAAACGTAGCCCTCGCCTATGCCTTGCCCGACGACGCGCGCTTTATCGTCGCCGGAATGGACCTCCGCTACGTCAAAAAGGCGAGAGGCACCATCACCGGAACCACCCGCTGCCCCATCCCCACCTCGTCCGCCAAAGCGGACTTCGAAGTGCCCGTGGAGCTACGGGACGCCAACGATGACCTCGTCGCCACCGCCGTTTTGCACAGCCGCGTCGGTCCAAAGCGTGGTGTCGGTCCCCACACCCCATGACTGCCCCGTCTCGCGCGACGGTAGCAGGCGTGACTGCGCTGCTGGCCTTGGGTCTCGCCACCGCGTCCGCTGCTGGCCACCGCGACGGCGACTTCGTCCACCTTTGGCTCGGCGGACGCGCGCTGGTCACCCAAGGGCCCGCAGCCCTCTATGACCCTATGGCCCATCAGCAGATTCTGTCTGACACCTTTGCGGGCGCGCCTCCCGCGTCGTTGTGGTCGCCGCGAAATGACACCTTGGGCGCCTTCTTTTACCCCCCTCCCGCAGCCCTCGCATACGCACCCTGGGGCGCCCTCCCGTTGCACACGGCAGGCACCCTGCACGCCGCCCTCGCATGGCTCGGCGCGGCCCTTGCGGGGGCCATCATCGGGCGCTGGTCCCGCTTGGGATGGGCGGCAGGCATCGCGCTGACCCTCACGACGCCCGCGTTGCTGCACAATCATGTTCTCGGCCAAAACGGTGGCTGGACGCTGCTGGTATTGAGCATTGGCGCGGCGATTTGGGCGTCCACCCCACCAGCCAAAGACCCTCCCGCGCCCCTCTCCGCGGCGCTACTGTCGACTGAATCGTCATTCAGCGACGCAACCCCTTCATCCAAAATGTCCATCAGGTCTGCTTTATGGACAAATAGACCGCTCCTCACCGGGCTCGTGTGGGGCATGTTGGTCGCGAAGCCCAATTGGTGGCTGTCGGTTGTATGGCTCCCGTTTGTCCTGGGCGAGCGAAGAATGGTGGGAGGAATGGTGCTGGGCGCGTTCTCGATGTGTGTGGGGTCTGCATTCGTCGTGGGGCTTGGCCCTTGGCAGACGTACCTCGACCGCGCGGCCGAACTCGCCGCCCTGTCGCGCGGAAGCGACTACCCGCTCCACTTGCAATACAGCTTGTTTGGACTGTCCCGGCGCTTGCTGGGGGTCGGCGGAATGGGCGACGGCGTTGGCCTCTTGGCGGCCGGAATCACGCTCGCCGCGACCACTTGGGCCATTCGTGCCTGGCGTCCCCCCCGCGCGCTCGCCATCGCAATGGGACTGTCGGCGGCATGCCTCGTCAACCCCCATTTGCACCCCTATGACGTGACGGGCGGCATTTTCGCTCTTGCGGCCGTCGCGGGCCTTCGTCGCCACCGTCTCCTCGTCGGACTTGGTGTCCTCGCCCACCACGGCGGACAGTTCTTCGAAGGCTTCGGGGGTTCGGGAATGTCCCTCGCGCCGGCGACGCTCGGCCTCGTGTTTGCGCATTTGATGCTACTTTGGGCGGTATTCCAGATGCGCGACGCCCCCGGCGCCCTTCGCAAGTGATACCGTAGGCCGCATGCGCTTCCTCATGCTGTTCTTCACCGCGTGCCACACCGCACCCTCCACCAAGACACCGGTGGAAAGCACCGATTCGGTGGCAGACAGTACGCCCCACGACAGCGTGCCCGAAACCCACGAAACCGGCGACACGGCGTCCGAAGTCGGCACGCGCTGTCCGGTCGGAATGGTTCCGGTGCCACCCGAGGCGCCCGTATTCTGCATCGACGCCTACGAAAACTCGCTTGACGCCGATGGAAACATGGTCTCCGTGCCGAGCGCGTATCCTTTGGTCAACACAACCTTCGATGAAGCGCGCGTGTGGTGCGCGGAGATGGCCACCGTCGACGAGAACGGCGCAACCGTAGGGGTTCGCCGCCTCGCCACCTGGAACGAATGGCGGGACGCAGCGGACGGCGTCATCGGGGAGGGTGGCAGCCCCTACCCAACCGGCGCGGAGTGGCCAGGCGAGGATTGCGTGGTCCCCGGTGTCGACGGAACCCCCGTAGTGGACGCGCTTCAGACCACGGGCGACCATCCTCTCTGCAAGAGCGCGGTTGGCACCTTCGACCAGTTGGGGAACGCCTGGGAGTGGTCGGACCCACAGCTGGAACTCGATATCGCTGCGTTTATCGACCACGCCGCGACGATCGGCATTTCGTTTTCAATTGACGCGGATGGCGGCTTGTGGACCAGCACCCCCGACTTGTCGCGGCTCAAGATTGATATTGCCGGGATGAGCGCGACGTTGGCCGTAGCCGAGGACGGGCGCGTATTCGCGCAGTCCGTCACCTTTCAGGCGGGCGAGCCCTTTAGTTATTGGGGATATATCGTTGACTTTGACAGCGACACGGACGCCCACGCGAATACCTTTTTGCCGATTGCGGTCATCCACGCCGACAGCGCCACCACCGCCGAATCCGCCGTCCTCAACGTCCGCTTGTCAGAAGACGGCGCGCCGGTCACCGCAAAGGTCGGCTGCGCGTGGTACGTCGGACGGCCCGAGCAGTGCTACACTTGGCTGCGGTTTCGCGGGCACCACCACGAATTTCGGGGCACCATCGGCGTGCGCTGCACCGCCGACCCTTACTGAACCGCGCAACAGGGGCGTCGCTCACCCTTCATTCGTTCATACGTATCAACGAATGAAGGGGGTGCTTCAGGCACGCAGCTCTGCGCCATAGACCCGCGCAAGAGCCGCGACAATCGTCTCCCGCGCCGCTTCGGCCTCGGACATCGCGAGCGTCCGCTCGGCGGCGCCCAGCTCGAACCGGAAGCCGACCGCCTTGCGACCGGCAGGAATGGGCGTGCCACGGTAAACATCGAACACCGCGACATCGCGCAACAAGCCGGAGGCCGCTTCGCGCAACGTTTGCCCCAACGCGCCCGCCGATACGCTGTCGTCGACGATGACGCTGATGTCGAGGCGAACGCCGGGATGGCGCGGTGGAGTGGGCGCCAAAAACCGTTCGGGCACCTTTGCGACCAACGCATCGGCGTCCAGCTCCGCGACAAACACCTTGCGACCGGCGAGGTCGAAGGCGGCAGCGGCAGCCGGATGCAAGGCGCCCACGGTTCCGAGCACTTCGCCCCCGACCAACACATCGGCGCAAATGCCCGGATGGAAGCCCACGCGGTCGCGGTTGGCGACCCACTGCACGTCGGCGATATGGAGGTGCGCCAAAAGGTCGCGCACGACGCCGACAAGGTCGTGGGCATCGACCGACCGCGGCTGTGTGTGGAACATCGAAGGCTCCGTGTCCAGGCCGCACTGCACGAGCGCGAGCTGGCGCCGCTCAACCGGGAGCCCGTCCACGCCGCCTTCAGGCCGCGCGACAACCCCCAGCTCAAACGCATGAAAGCCGCTCGTGTGGCGGAGGTTCTCGGCCGTACACGCGACCAAGTGCGCGAGCAGGGTGCGGCGAAACACCCGCCGGTCCTCGCTGTTGGGGTTCGTGAGCGTGGCGTAGGCGGGGACTGGCGCGCTTGCGCTCCCGGCCCGCAACTTGGCCTCCAGCTCCGGGCTCGACAACGTATAGCTGATGGTTTGCTGCAAACCGGCCGCCACCAGGACGTCTTCGATTTCCGCCCGGATGCGGATGCCGGGGTCAGGGAGGTGCGTCGGCACTGGCTCCAGGGGCATCGTCGCGGGAAGGCGGTCGTAGCCGTGAAGGCGGGCAACTTCTTCGTAGAGGTCGCTCGGAATGGTGATGTCCGGCCGCGACGACGGCACGGAGACGACGAGTGCGTCTCCATCTGCCGCGACCGACAGCCCGACGCGACCAAGCTGCGCGGCCACCTGTTCGGCATCCAAGGAGGTGCCCAAAGCGCCGTTGAGCTGCTGCACCGTGAGAGACAGCTTGCGGTCGTCCAAAGAAACCGCGGAGTGCAGCCCGGTGGACACTACCCGTATGTCGGGACAGGTCTCGCGCAAGAGGGCGACGCTCCGTCGAATCGCGCGCTCGACCAGGGAGGGGTCCACGCCGCGGCTGAAACGCGCCGAGGCCTCGGTGTACGTCAGAGTGGCGGCTTGGCTGCGCCGAATCGCGATGTAGTCGAAGTTGGCCGACTCAAGCAGCAAGCGCGTGGTCGCGTCCGTCACGCGGGTTTCGAAGCCCCCCATCACACCGGCCATCGCCACCGCGTTGTCGTCACAGGTGATGACGGGGATGCCTTCGGGAAGCGCGGTAGGTGCATCGTCTTCGTCGGCGACGAGGGGCTTGAAGAGCTCACCGGCCCGCGCGCGGCGCACACCGAGGACCAACGAAGGCAGGGTGTCGGCGTCGTAGGCGTGGGTGGGCTGCCCCAGCTCAAGCATGACGTAATTGCTGACGTCCACCACGTTGTTGCGGGGTTGTTGTCCACACGCCAGCAACCGGCGCTGCATCCACAGCGGCGACGGTCCCACGACGATGCCGTCGATGAGCGCGGTGGCAAATCGGCCACACAAAGTAGTGTCGTCCACCTGGGGGTCTTGGGCGGAAGAGCCCACCACAACCGGCGCTTCTTCCACTTCGAGCGCCGTCTCCATCATCGCCAACGCGCCCACTTCTCGCGCCGACCCCAAGATAGACTGGCAGCGCGCAATATTGGGCAAAATAGCGACGGTGAGCACCCGTTCGGCGCCCGCCATCGCCGACAGCACCTTCGACAACGGGGTGCCAGCCGCGAGCTGCCCATCGAGAATCAGCACGCCGCTGTGGTCTTCCCCGGCTCCCAGCTCAAACGCCGAGCAACCTACGCCACCGCTGGGCCGACCGAACATCTCCCGCGCGGCGACCGTCAACATGCCCAGAAGGCCGCCTTCTTTGGGTGCAAACAACGCCGCGCCCGGCAAGGCCACGGCAATCCGCGTGCCCACTGCGGCGGCTTGCAGGTTGGCCGAGCGGGTGGCCACCAGAACGGGCTCCGCGCGGCCCACATCGACGGTAAGCCAGCACAGACCGGGCCTCGCGTCGGCCTCGCGGGACAACACCACACCGACCACTGCCAATGGGCTCAAAAGACCGATAGACTCGTCACTCTCTACCTCGACCCCACCAATCGTGAGGCGCTCGGACAGCGCGAGAGGGTCCATCGTCGAGAGGTTGACATGCTGGCCGAGCCAGCCGAGGGGAAGGCGCATCAGACTATCCTCCTGGACAACCCCGGCGCCCAAGGGCAATGGGGTCGAACGGGATGGCGAGAAAAAAACTACTGGAAGTGGGCCAAGAAGCGGGCGTCGTTGCGGAAAAACTGTCGAATGTCGTCGATGCCGTGCTGCAACATCACCATTCGTTCCACGCCCATGCCAAATGCGATGCCACGATGCGTGGAGGGGTCGTATCCACCGTATTCAAGCACCACGGGGTGCACCAAGCCTGCACCCAGAATCTCAAGCCAACCCGAGTATTTGCAGACCTTGCAGCCGTCGCCGCGACACAGCGTACAGCGAATGTCAACCTCGACGCTCGGCTCGGTGAAGGGGAAATAGCTGCCCCGCAGCCGAACCTGCTGGTCGGGACCGAAAGTGGCGCGGGCGAACTGGAGCAAAACGCCCTTGAGGTCGCTCATGCGGACGTTGGGTCCAACCATCAAGCCTTCGACCTGGTGAAACTGCATCTCCGACCGCGTCGTTACGTCTTCATTGCGGTAGCACAGGCCCGGTAGCACAACCCGAATCGGCCCTGGCCCCAGCTTGCGCATGGCATGAATCTGGCCGGCGGACGTGTGGGTCCGCATGACGACGCTGCGGTCGGTCTCGCCGCCTTGCACATAAAAGGTGTCCTGCATGTCGCGCGCGGGGTGGTGCGGCGGCATGTTGAGGGCCTCAAAGTTGAAAAAGTCAGTCTCGACGTGGCGGCTCTCAAACACCGAAAAGCCCATGTCGCCGAACACGCGGGTGATGTGCCGCAGGTGACGGGCGAGGGGATGCAACCCACCACGGCGCCGCGGACGCGCGGGGAGGGTGAGGTCCACCTGTTCTTCCGCCAACCGACGCGCCAACGCGGCGGCTTCGACGGTCGCTTTGCGGGACTCAAATGCGTCGGCAAGAGCCGCGCCAACCACATGAATCGCTTGGCCAAAGGCCTTGCGCTCGTCCACGGGCTGCTTTCCGATGCTCCGTTTCCAGCCGTTGAGCTGTCCCGATGCGGCGAGATGACTGCGCGACCACTCCGCCAGCGCAGCCTCGCTGTCCACGGATTCGAGTTCGCGGAGGGCCGCTTCGCGGTACCGGTCGAGCGCTTCCTGTCCCATCACTTCATTCCTCGGGTGCGGAGGGGTGACGCGCTGTACTACGCAAGGGGACCGTCCCGTGCCACCCCAAAAACCCAAAACGCGACGAAGGAACGTTGTTATCGCGCAATCGACGCCCATTCTCGACCAATCGAAGGAGATTGTCACCGCGACCCCCTCCCAGAAACACCCGTCGACGGCACGCTGCCGCGCCTTCCCCCGTAGATCCCCCGGTTCCCCATCGAGGTGTCTGCTGTACGGCTCCGCCACGAAGGCCGTGGCGCAAGTGGCGCATCCTTCGATCGCTCGTGATCACCCGTATTCTGGACGGACGGCGTCGCCACAAACGGGTCGGATCCCGTCTACAAACCGCCCCCAGCGGGATCGATCGATGGCACCTTGCCCGGGAAAAAACAGCACCCGTTCCCCGCCCGCGTCAGCCACCGGGGAACACTCCGCGTGAATCACGAAATCCCCCACGACCCCTACCATCGCCCGTACGGGTCTTGACCGTGGAACGAGTCAGTTCCACAAAAACATCGCATTATTCGATATTCTCAGAGATGACTCGACGCCCGTTTCGCATAGACTGAAGGTGATTTCAAGAGATAGTGTTGGCATGTCAAGACTTCCGAGGTCCCCATGCCAGCCGTCCCACGGACTCATCAAACTCGTCTGCCGTTCGCGGCGCCCGACTCCCGGCCGTTCATCAAGTGGGCGGGCGGCAAGCGGCGTCTTCTCAGCGAGCTCGTACCCGAGCTGCCCGGAGATTGGGGTCGCTACCACGAGCCTTTCGTGGGCGGCGGCGCGCTCTTTTTCGACCTCGCAAGCCGCCGGGTACCGGAGTTGACCAGCTGGGCCGTTTTGTCTGACGCCAACCGCCGCCTGGTCCGCACCTATCGTGCGGTTCGTGACGCGCCCGAGCGCCTCATCGCCCGCTTGCAGCAACACGCGGCCTCCCACGGCGAAGAGAGCTACTACGCGGTTCGCGCGCTCGACCCCGACGCATTTGTCGACGATGTCGAGGTCGCGGCATGGTTCATCTACCTCAACAAAACGGCCTTCAATGGGCTTTACCGCGTCAACAAAAAGGGACGATTCAATGTCCCGATTGGCCGATACGACAACCCCAACATCTGCGACGTGGACGGGATTTTGCACGCAAGTGTAGCCCTGCAGGGGGCTGAGTTGCACCACGAGGGCTTTGAGGGTGTCCTCGACCGCGCGGTAGCCGGTGACGTCGTCTACTTCGACCCGCCTTACGTCCCCGCGTCCAAAACGGCGAGCTTCACCGACTATACGCAGGACGGCTTCTCCCTCGCCGACCAAGCGCGCCTTCGAGACACCGCCCGCGCACTAAAGGAGCGCGGTGTTCACGTCATTCTCAGCAACTCCGACACACCCATGGTACGCGACCTCTACCGCGACCAGTTTGAACTTCGGCATGTGTTGTGTGGGAGGTCCATCAACAGCAAAGGGAGCCAGCGCGGGCGGGTCGGCGAGCTGGTCATTACCTGAACGTGGGGCGGACCGCGCGCTGGCCCGCGAGCGTGAAACGACCGATTGGCACTGCGTTTCGGTGCACCTGGGAGGGCCGCGGTCGAAGGCAGGCGGGCTCGTGTGCAGGGCAGCGGCAGGCGTGTCGCGACCAGGAGGCGGCACGCGCGCCACGAGATCTCCAAGACTGCGCCCAATAATTTCGCGCGATTTCAAAACGAACGATTGTCGTAAATGGCTGGTTTGAGTCAGGTCTCTGTGCTCCTTTCGCAGACCTACGACCTACAAACCAGACAAAGCCGACATGCCCCTCGCCCGCATCAGGCCCCCGCATGGCACCCCGTGCGCCTCCTCCTCGGGCCCGTATGCGCGCCGCTCGGGAGCGTTCCTCCGAGGGAGGCGACCACCGACTTGTTGCCGACGACACGGACAAAAGCGGACATATCCCCTTCTTGCGTGTCCCCCGTACTCCCCCCCCAAGTTCAGGGCATCGCAACGCGAACGTAAGCCCGCGACGCACAACGAAGAAGGGGAATTTCCGTCGAATTTTCTGCATTGCCTTGCACTATCTATTGGGCGTGCAGGAGTCCCATATGGCAAATAGGTCGACGTGAAACCGTGCGTACAGACAAGTTTTTCGCTTGGATCAAACGTCCGTTGTATTTGTCATTCACCGTCGTCCAACCAATCGAGAATCGTTTTCACTCTTTACATCCACGCCTCTTCATGAAAAGATACCTCGACGCGAATCCGGGCCCATACGCAGTTGGCGAATTGCGTGGGAAACATCGATAGATTCGCGACTTTCTATGCCCCAACGGATGGCTGCGCGACCCATGGGACGGGGGCATGCAAAGCGCAAACGGGATTTATCCGCACCCTTTTTGGGTTATACCAAAGAGTTACGGTCGGATTCTATTTCCATAATGGGATTGACAGATTCCACACGGGTGGGAAATAGTCTCTGTGGGCAACACGACATTGGTTCGGAATTCAGGCGCCCATCATCATTCGCCGAACCACGGAGAGGACATGCAATCATCTCGCGCAATCGGACAATTCTTGGCCGCTGCCATCCTATTGTCTCCGGCAAGCATCGCCATGGCAGGGCCACTGACCAGCAGCCAGTGCGGCCTGTTCAGCTTGACCACGGGGAGCTTGATTGAGTGCCTCAATCCAAACGACAGCCCCGGACCATGGTCTCCCGACACCGTCACGATGGTCATGTCCCAGGACACCCAAGGCGTCACCGTCGAGATGGATGACGGCACGACCATCGACATCGACAGCAGCGCAAATGGCGGACTCCTGTTCCGCATCGATGGCGCGACCTCTACCGCACAGGCGGTCGTCAGCGTGCTCAGCGAGCGCCTGTCCGACGACCAAAAGAATGAAGTGGCAGACTTGGTTGCCAATACAAGCGAAACCGACGCGACAGACGAGCTGGTCGTTCTTCTGAGCGAGTAGTCTGCTACAAAAAGCCACCAAGCCCTTGAACTGGCTACCCTATGGCCACGGCGCGCGATTGGCGTGCCGTGGCTTATATTGCTTTATAGCTAACGCAATAAACCGGCGACGGACGGTCGACCCGAAGACCACAAAAACTCAAAGGCCCCGATGGCCACACGTATCGCCACTGGCAGGCATCAGCACCTCCCTGCCCGTCGCACCCGCGACCACGTCGCTCGGTGAAAACCGAAGAGGCCAAGCGTCGTTTCCAAGCCACAAGGCTGCTTGGTCGGAGAAATAGGGAGAGTCAATCAATGCGGACTGGCCACCTGGCAAAATGTTGAGACCGTCCACCCCATCGGGACCCAGAGCAATCACCATGCGGAATACAGGTCCGCTTCCATAAGTAAATCGGTCCCGGTTCCATCCAAAGTTCGCAGCATCCACGCTCTCGGTATCACCCGGCCGCGGGAATCGCTCCATGCGTGCGCGAGGGTCGTCGCTCGCAATGTCTTCGGCCAGCGGCAATACATCTGTGTTGATGGCAAACTGATCCGTCAGCACAGAATACGCAGGGTCGTCGCCCAAAAACTCCGCAAGTACGGAGTCAAAGGCTACCGTGTGGCGCAAGCCCCAAAGCCAAGCCGACATATCCGGTGTACCAAAGCCACCTTCGCCGGGCCCCGACGATGGCGTCTCCAACCAATCCAATGCCAATACAAGAGACTCAAGCATAACCTCGTCTGAGGTCTCAATTTCGACCGTATCCACCTTGTCCCAATACGCCGACTCTTCAGTATCCGGGTTCCAACTTGCCAGCGCCAACGGATTTCCAGCGCCCCGTCCGTCGAGCATCATCCGCAAGGTGCGCATGCGGCTCGTGTTGCCGCTGGTGCGCCAGACTTGGGTCATCGCTTCGTCGTCGAGCGCGAGGGTTGTCAGCCATCCCTTCCACACATTGAAGATGGTCGTCGCCACAGCATTGTCAAGGTCATCCGAAGTAGGTTGGTCGTAGAAGGTCTCTACGCCGGAGGCCGCGGTAAATGAATCGGCAGCCCAAGCGGTCAAGCGCGCCTCCACCTCGGCAAAGCGGTCTGCGTGGGCATCTTGAAAGGCAACCACGCGAAGCTCCGCATCCGTCAGCGTGCTGGGGTCCTGCGCGGCCAACGTTCGCGCGCGATCCAGTGTGTCGAGAAGGTAAGGAACAAACACAAGCCCCGCTGGCGATTGGTGGTCCGCTTGGAGGTCCGCCATCGCGGACACATCCGCAAAGCCCACCATCGCGTCGAGGCGCTCGGCGATTCGGTGCATGCGCGCGCCGCCATCCCACGGCCCGCCAATGTACCAATCTTCGTTTTCCAACACGCCATCGAGGCTATGGCCTCCTGGGTCGTTGTTGGCGGTGGCGACCCATTGTTGGGCGGGGTCAATTACAAACGGATACTCCGCGTGGGGTACCGTACATTGGGTGGGGTCTTCGCGCAGCGACTCATCGACGGTTCCATCGGCGGCCAGAGGAATCGTAAAGGAACCGAATCGCGTGCCGTCGATAAGCAACGTGGGATTGGCGCCGTCGGCCCAGGTGCCATCCGCGTTCCGCGGCAAGTACCCACGACAAGGGACGGCTTGGTAGCCGGAATACCAAATGCTGCCGTTCTTGTCGGCGCCCACAATGTTTTGCGAATAGGCCACGAGCCCGCGCGTCGCATCATGGAGGTCATCGACCGTCTTCGCATGTCCCCATTTGTCCAATGTTCCCACCATCCCCGTCGGGTCAAGGCCGGTGTAGTCAAAGGAGACCGCGGAAATCACGCCGTCGCCGTCTGTGTCGGCAGGAACCACCCACACGTCGCCCACCCGCACTCGACTCTCGCCCGCCGCAAGGACCGCATCTTCAGAAACTTCGTTGCCTTCGATGTCGAGAATAAATCGACCATCTGCCGTCACGTACCGTGCAAAGGACTCCGTTCGCCCCACGCTTCCAAGCAGCACAACTTCCGCAACGTCGATATTTTCGGTAATCACGGTAAGCAACGCTTCACCGTCGGGACCGATGGTCGCCACGGGCGCGCCGTCGCCATTCAAGACGAGCGACTCGGCATACCAATCGGTGATGTCGCCTCCAAGTTGTGTTTGTGACCAGGCAACATCTCCATTGGTGCCTACCGCCATATAGGGGAATCCAGGCAACGCAAGGCCAAGTTGGTGGGTGTCGCCTGCTCCCAGCTCACGCGTATCGAGCCCAACCTGCCAAAACAGCGATGGTACGGTCAATGGAAGGTGTCCGTCACCGGCCAACAGCGCGCGGCCATCTGTTGTGGCGCTTCCCATCACCGCCCACGAGTTGGAACCCCAACCAATTTCGTCGTCGTGTCCCAATCGACGTTCCAACGCCTCCATTCGGGTTTCGAGGCGGCCCAAAACGGGGAAAGGGACCGTCGGCGGCGCCGGAAACGCAGCGGCCCCCCCCGTTCCGATGGCAAAGCCCGGCGCGCTCACATCATCGTAGACAGGCGCCAACTTCGCGTATGCATCGGCAAAAGCGCCCGCCTCCCGGAGCTCTCGAAGCGGTGTGCCTTCCCCATAGACCCCCGCCGCAAGCTGCGCCGCTTTGCGGGTGTTGCCGACATCTTCGGTTTCAAAGCCAAGCTCGTAGACGAGCGACGCCAACGCACCGGCAAGGTCCCGACGCGTGAATGGCACCATCAAGTCCGACGGTGTGCTGGCTCCCAACAAACCACTAGCAAGCGCAAGCTCGCTGGGAGGCGGGAGGTCGCCAGACACCACCGCATCGATATACACATTGACGCCCGCAGCATAAGCATCGAGGTGGCGCGCCTGGTCAGTCGTCAGGTTGGCGAGCAGCGAATCCGCCACAAAGGTCATGCCCGTTGTGCGTGCGTCAATGTCGGTAGAGAGCGCGTCTTGGCCCAACAGTTCCGACACCCTTCCCAGGGAGAGGCGACGCGCCAAATCGAGAAAAAAGTAGCGGTCGTTCGCGAAGACAAACCCCATCGCCAGCGCGAGGTCGTCGCGGTCCGCCGCATAGATATGCGGGACATTTCCTTCGGTGCGCACCACATGAACGGGACATGTCAAGCCCGGAACGGTGGTCCGCAGCGTCTCGGGAACCGCAAGCACCTCGCTATCGACCACCTCCGGTTCAGCGGAGGTCGTGCCATCGGACTTGCTGGGGTCGCCTTTGCACGAAACGACACCGCTCAAACCGAGAAACAACAGCCAACTCCGACGCATTCCGCCTCCATGCCAAGCGCGTTCGCCCGTGCAGCCCCATCATGCCGCGACAACGGCAGGGTGTCACGTCGGGGGCCACCCCAAACGTTTCCCAGCAGGCTATGACACGCGGCCACCGAATTTGTGGAGCGCCCATGTGGAACCAACGATACGCCGAGGACGGATTCGCCTACGGCACCGACCCCAACGACTTTCTCGCTCAGTGTGCGCCGCGAATTCCTGCGGGCCGTGTGCTCTGCTTGGCCGAAGGGGAAGGCCGCAATGCGGTCTTTTTGGCGCAACAAGGCCATGCGGTCACCGCGGTCGACATGTCGGAAGTGGGTCTCGAAAAAGCGCGCCAACTGGCGCAAGCATGCGGCGTGTCGCTCACCACGATTGTCGCCGACCTTGCGGACTTCGAAATCGAAGAGGGCCAATGGTCCTGCATCGTGAGCATTTGGTGTCACGTTCCACCGCCAATTCGGAAGGAACTGCATCGCAAGGTCGTGGCAGGACTCGCGCCAGGCGGTGTTCTCGTGCTGGAAGCCTACACCCCAGGTCAGGTGGCCCGCGGAACCGGTGGCCCGCCCGTCGCCGGCCCTATGATGACCGCGGCGGCGCTCCGCGAAGAGTTGGACGGGCTAACGTTTGCGGTTCTCCACGAAGTCACCCGCGAAATCCACGAGGGCAAATACCACAACGGAACGAGCGAAGTTGTGCAGGTTCTCGCGTTTCGGCCCCCATCGCCATGAGCACGGGGATGTCCTCCAACAACGAAGGGCCCACCGCGCTTCGCGGCCCAATGGTGTGGTTTTCCGGCGACCCAACCACCGGCGACACCGCGGCACTGCAATACGATTCGGATGGAATCGTTGTCTTCCAACACGGCTTGATTGTCGCGCGCGGGACTGCGTCTGCGCTCTTGCCAACATTGGAAGTTGGCACCACAGTCCACCACCACCCCAACGGATTGATTGCGCCCGGATTTGTCGATACACACCTCCACCTGCCGCAGATAGATGTATTGGGTTCCTACGGAGAGCAGCTGCTCGATTGGCTCAACCGGTACACATTTCCAAATGAACAGCGGTTTGCGGACCCTGCTGTTTGCGCAGAAGAGGCGAGCTTTTTCGTTCAGTCGCTTCTGGCACATGGCGTCACTACAAGCTGCGTCTTCGCTTCGGTGCACCCCCAATCCGCCGACGCATTGTTTGCCGAAGCGGAGCGCGTGCAAATGCGCGTTCTCACCGGCAAGGTCATGATGGACCGCAACGCACCCGCGGCGTTGTGCGACACCGCGATGTCCGCATATGACGACTCGAAACGCCTCATCGAGCGGTGGCATGGTCGTGGCCGCGCGCGGTACGTCGTGACGCCCCGATTTGCGCCCACCTCCACGCCCGCCCAGCTTGAAGCGGCGGGTGCATTGATGAAGGAGTTTCCGGGCGTTCACCTCCAAAGCCACGTCAGCGAAAACGTGAAAGAGGTGTCGTGGGTGAGCGAGCTATTCCCTCACAACACGAACTACGTCGATGTGTACGACCACTTCGGCCTCTTGGGGAAACGGTCCATCTTGGCCCATGGCATCCATCTCACCGATTCGGAGTGGGCGCGGCTTTCGGAAACGGAGACGGCACTTTCGCATTGCCCCACGTCCAACCTGTTTCTCGGGAGCGGCCTCTTTGACCTGCGACGTGCGCGCACGGGAGCACATCCCGTGCGGGTAGGGCTTGGAAGTGACATTGGTGGCGGAACCAGCCTCTCGCCCCTCCAGACCATGGGCGAGGCATACAAAGTGGCGCACCTGCGCGGAGACTCGCACGACGCAGCGCGGCTGTGGTGGCTCCATACGGCTGGCGCCGCCCAAGCGCTCGACCTCGAACACCACGTCGGCAACCTCGCGCCCGGCCTCGAAGCAGACGCCATCGTCCTCGACTGGCAACATCTACCCCTGATCTCGCGCCGACTCTCGCGCTCACCGGACATCCTCGACACCTTGTTCTTCTTGGCTGTATGCGGCGACGACCGAGTGCAGAAGGAGACGTGGCTTGCTGGAAAGCGTGTGTGGCAGCGCGAATAGGAACACATTGGGGTGCGGCCCAACCGCGCTGAACCGGCCCGTCGCCGAGAAAATCAAAGAAATCTTCGCAGGACAGTGGACCAGACTTCACTGAACATGCTACCTGATATTCGCATGTTCAGGAGGTAGTCCCATGCCCATTGTGTCCCATCATCCCGCAGGCACCCCGAGTTGGTGCGACCTCTCCACCACCAACCCAACGGCTGCGCAAGAGTTTTACGGCGCGCTCTTCGGATGGAATTTCCAGTCCCAAGGCGAAGAATACGGCCATTACTCCATTTGTTTCAAGAAAGGTGTCTCCGCAGCGGGAATGGGCCCCTTGCCTCCGGGGGCTCCAGCGCCCGCCTGGACCCTCTACCTTGCATCTACGAACGCCGATGAAAGCGCCCAGCGCATCACCGAAGCCGGGGGCACCGTGCTGATGCCAGCGATGGACGTTGGCCCACTGGGCCGAATGCTCGTGGCGATGGATTCCACGGGCGCCACCTTTGGTATCTGGGAGGCACGGGTCCACCTCGGCGCCGAAATCGAGTCCGAGCATGGCGCAATGTGCTGGGCTGAGGTCACCACCCGCGATGGAGAGCAAACCGCCGCGTTCTATGGCGCCATCACGGGCCTACCGGTCGAGCAGCTCCCCGACATGCGCTATTGGGTGCTGCGCCCCGCACCTGGGCAAATGTCGTCGGGCATCCTCGAAATGGACGAAAAATGGTCCGGCATCTCCCCGTTCTGGGCGGTCTACTTTTCGGTCGACAATGTCGATGCCGCGGTAGAACAAGTGCGCGAACTGGGGGGCACGGTTCACCAGCCACCGTTTGACACCCCCTACGGCCGAATTGCCATGGTGGCCGACCCCCAAGGCGCCTCTTTCGCCCTCATCCAGCTCCCCTCGGCACAGCGCGACGAATAGCGGTCGGGCGGGAATATCCGGGATTGGGTGCGTTCACCGAATCCCAAGTATCGACTCCGCGGAATGCAGGTCTTGTACGGGATTCCGGGGAGTTCATCCGTGCAAATCGCTCCGTCCACCTGTTGGGTACAGAGCTTCCTGTCCCGCACAACAGACGAATTCCGGTCGTTCCTTACCCGCGTTTGCAGCACCCCTCCGAGGCCATGCACACGCGACAATCCGCGTATACGTCTCTTTGGACGATAACTCGCACCAAGAGCGCATCGGCACACGGGCTTGCTTCGGCACCCGTACCCCCCTGCGGTTCCTTGACGGTTCTTTGAAAATCCATTTTCCTTGGCCCGTTCTCGGGTGGCTTCCCGTGGAGCCACCTCGATGGCAGCGTGCCGACGCAATGCTGCCTCAGCGTGTCCGCTCTTTGGGGGGCCTGCGAATACTGGGGAAGCGCCGCCGGTTCGGGAGGCGGCCTACCGGTTATACGACTATTTTTGGAGGTCCGTTGGGAACGTCAGCAAAGACGACCGTCGCCCGTCCTTTGCGGTGGCTGCTTGCCGCGACGGTTGCGCTCGTGGCAGGCATTTTTCTGACGACGATGCACGGAGCGGCGGAGGCGACGGCCCCCACGACGGGCAAAAAGAACGTCGTCCTCATCGTGGTGGACACACTTCGCGGTGATGCCATCGACCGGGCGAACACCCCCGTGCTCGATGGGCTTGCGGCAGCCGGGCAAACCAGCCGGGCGTGGGCACCGGGAACCTGGACGGCGCCCAGCACCTTGTCCTTGATGTCTGGCAGCATGGTGCGGCGCCACGGCTGGGACTTTCCGTTTCCCGACAAGCTCCCCCCCGACACCTCGTATCCGAAGGTCAAAGACTTTCCGATGCTCGCTCGGGTCATGCACGACGGGGGCTACCGAACGGTCGGTCTTTACGCCAACCCGCTGCTGTCCCGCGGGCTCGGTTGGCAGCGCGGATTTGAAGTTTGGGAGCGCACGTCGGATGCCCGCATGATTCGAGATGTGCGCTCTGCATTGAGCGACGGCGACGAGCGCCCTACGTTTTTGTATCTGCACTTCAAGGGCCCCCACCAGCCGCTCAAGCCCAAAGAAGCCTACATCGATGCCTGGAACATCGACCGCACCCTGCTGCGCAAGTTCCCGAAGGGGTACAAGCGGAAGCATGTGCGCGTCGGCAATCGTGTACCGGCCGATGAGTACTTTCGCGCATACCACGCGGTCGTCGAAGAAACCGACCACCGATTGGGGCGACTCTTGGAAGCATTGGGTGAGCCCTACAAAGACGCGCTCATCATCGTCACGAGTGACCATGGCGAAATGCTCGGCGAGCACGGTGTTTTTGGCCATGGCTCTTATGTGTGGGAGGGCGTAAGTCGTGTGCCGCTCTATGTTCGCGGCACGTCTATCTCCCTTCCCCCGGTAATGAGCACCAGCGCCATCGCGGACCTCATCACCCGCACCACCGAAATTGCCCACACCTGGCCTGAGTCCGTCGCCCAACAGGACGTTTTGGTAACGCAGCGGGAAGGCAAGGTCGCGATGTCAGAAACGGGCATCATCCGCCACGTCTGGGACGACCCCAATTCCAGTGCGGTCCATATCTACGAGACCGATGGCGAAGGCCAAGAAGCCATCGAGCACCTGGACCTGTCCAGCCGTGCAGATGCACAAATGTTGCGCTTCGCTTGGGAGAGTACGGTCCCCCATCGGGACCGCCCGCCCGCTACCGGGCCTATCGATGACGAAACCCGCGCGTTGCTCAAAGAGCTCGGCTATATGGAGCCCGACGACGCCGACTAAGCGCGCCGTCGGAGCTTTCCGCGGCGCTCAGTCGATAGACAGCAGCTCAACATCGAAGACAAGCGTAGCATTGGGGGGAATCACACCCGGATAGCCGCGTTTGCCATACGCATAGTCCGCCGAGCAAGTGAGCCGCGCACGTTGGCCTACGCTCATTTGGGCAACACCGTCGTCCCAACCCCGGATGACCTGCTGGCGCCCGATGACGAACTGAAACGGCTCATCGCGGTCGCGCGACGAGTCAAATTTTTTCCCATCCGTCAGCGTGCCCGTGTAGTGGACGGTCACAACTTGACCGGGTTTGGGAAACCGAGTGCCGTCACCCGGTATGAGGGTCTCTACTTCTACGCCCATTGTGGCTCCCATTCGGGGGAGGCGTCCCCCGTATACACCGTTAGCTATCCGGCTCGCCGAGCAGGTGCGCATCGGAATCGCCATCTGCAGGCAGTTGCAACAAGAAACACATTCCGCCTGCGGTGCGCGCGGTGCACGTCACCGAACCTCCGTGATGCCGCGCGATTTCGTCCACGAGCGACAGGCCGAGGCCTACGCCTTGCACCGGCTCTGCGCTGTCAGAGCGTCGAAAAAACGGTTGGAAAATGCGGGCGCGGTCTTCGACAGGGATGCCTGGCCCGCGGTCCAGGACCTGCACCGACACAACGTCTGCGGCCCGTCCGAGCCGGAGTTCAATCGGTGGCGCTGCATATTTCCACGCATTGTCCACGAGGTTGTGCAACGCCCGCCGAATCAATCGCTCGTCGGCGCGTACCACGAACGTGTCTACGCCTTCGTCAATAGAAACGGTCGTATCGGTCTGGTCCGCCACCTCCCGGCACAGCTCGGCGAGGTCGACTTGCACCAATTGCCTGGGCACCACAACACCGCCACGCAAACGCCCCGCAAGCAGCACATCTTCGATGAGTTCATTCAACTCCCCGATTTCCCGAACCGCTTGGCGGGCAGCGTGCTGGCGCTCCTCGTCGCTTGCGGCGTCCTCCAGCAACGCCACTGCCATTCGGAGCCGCGCGAGCGGCGAACGCAGCTCATGCGACGCATGCGCGAGTACCTTTCGCTGGCCCTCGACCAAAGCAGACACCCGCTCCGCCGACGCATTGAAGGCTTGGGCGACCAACGCGACCTCGTCACGCCCCTCTACCGTCACCCGTTGGTCGAGCGCACCTTGTCCGAATGCCTCTACACTTCGTTGTAAGGCTTCGAGTCGACGCGTGATTCGACGTGCGAGGGGCCAACACCCCGCGGCGATGGTCCCGAACACGGCGGCCAGCACCCCGCCCACGCGCAGCAGCCAGCCTTGCACCCGCGCATCCACGGCGGTGCTGGCTACCCAGCGACCGTCGGGGAGCTGCATACACAGCCCCCACCTGCCACGCGTGGAGCGCAGCCAAGGCCGCGCACAGCCGGCAGGGGGCGCCGGAAACACATCGTCACCCACCCGTCCAAGGAGACGCCCCTCGGCGCTCCACACGGAAACGTCAAGGCCAAGGTCTTCGGCGCGCTCTGCCAGCGCACGATGAAACGCGACCGGTGATGCAGAAGGGTCGGGTAGCGACTGCACCAATACATTTGCGGCAACGCGCACCGCTGCAGGGACCTCCGAAGCGCGGTCCATCGCAACGCCCACCGCGGCCACGGACGCTACCAACGTCAGCAACGAGACGGTCAAAAACGACACATAAATCTGAACAAATAGGCGCTGACGCACTACTCATTGCCCGCCTTTCGTAAACAGATACCCATGGCCACGAATGGTCCGAATGTAGCGTGGAGACTTGGGGTCGTCTTCGATTGCAGCACGAATCCGGCTAATGTGCACGTCAATCGTGCGGTCCCACGCATCCCCCAGCCCTTCGCCTACTGCGGCCGAAAGTTGCGCACGGTCCAGCACGATACCGGCACGGACTGCCAACGCACAAAGCACCTGAAACTGATGGCTCGTGAGCTCGATTTCTTGTCCATTTCGACGAACCGTCATCGTTCGTTGGTCGATTTCGAGACCCTCAAAGCGGAGCACCGTTCCTACCGCGGGCCCCCGGCGCACCCGCCGCAACAGCGCCCGAATGCGCGCTTCGAGCACGTTGGGGTCAAATGGCTTCGACAAGTAATCGTCGGCACCCATTTTCAGCCCTACGACGCAGTCCGTTGGGTCGCCTCGGGCCGTCAACATCAAAATCGGGAGGTCAGGCCAAGCGTTTCGCACCTCCCGGCACACTTCGATTCCGTCTCCATCGGGCAGCATTACGTCAAGGACCAACACATCGGGAAGCCCCGAACGCAAGGCAGCCATACCCGCGGCAACGGTGGCCCGCGCCTCCACGGCCAAGTTGCGCCGCTTGCACCAAGTGACCAACATCTCGGCGAGCTGTCGGTCGTCGTCAATGAGCAAGACGCGGTCCACGCTATTTCCCTTTCGCTTGCAAAACGGAACGGGCCCGACTCCTACCATGCGTCAACATCGGTGTTCGGACCCGAATACCGACAACACAGGCTGGCTTATCGCTCCCAAAGCCGATTCGCCTGTGCATACGCCTCCTTCACGAGCGTCTTGCGCTGCGAAACGGTCAACACCGCCGCGGCGTCCACCACGATGTCCGCCGCCTCTACGCTCAAGGCGTCCGCCAGCGCGACGCCGTCCACACGCACCTCCTCGACGGACTCCCGCGTGACGGTCGGCGCCGTCCAGACCCGCACCACCTGTTCACCGAACTCCGCGACCTCCGCGCGATGGGGTGCCAAGCGTCGGTAGGCGCGCCGCCCCACGTCTTTCATCGCGCGTCGTTGCGCGGGCGTAGCATCGACCGCATCCATCGCCGCAACGCCCCACCGGTAGACCCACTGGGTCCACGACGTTTGCGGCACATCCGAAGTTTCGGCCAAGGCCGCCGTCGTCCCAAAGGCAAACACCACAGACGCACAGCACAGCATTTTCTTCCACATTTGTCCTCCAATGGACGTCTCGTTCACCCCACAGCTCGTCGAGGTGACACGAACAGCCTATGCGCGGCGTTTTTCTCTCCTGTTGCCGACATGTGTCGAAGTGTGAATGGCGGACCTCCCTGATGTCCGGCAGTTTTCGGTGTCTACGAAAAAACAGCCCATGCCGAGACTCTCGACGCACGATAGCCCCGCAGCGTATCGATCGATCCAGACTTGGGCGTCGCTACATAGGACCAAAATGGGCTTGCCTCCCGCTGTCGCCCCCGTTGTTTCGCACTGCCCATTTGCACCGCTCTCCGACGCCGAGCTTTTGGCTTTGGGCGCGGGCGACGCCGTGATTCGAGACAACACCTTTCCCGAACCCTTCATCCGTGCGGCACGGGAGGAAATGGTACAACTCCACGCCCAAGGCGTACTGACTCCCGCCCACCTCGGCCGCGAACGCTTGTCTCGTCCCGAGATTCGCGGCGACGAGACCGCGTGGCTGTCTGAAGCAGCTTCGGGGCCGGCGCTCAAGTCGTTGTGGCCCTACTTTGCCGGCATTTGCGAAGAGGTCAACCAAGCAGCGTGGCTGGGCCTCCAGCGATGGGAAGTACAAGTAGCACGGTATGGGCCCGGAACCCGTTACCGTCGTCACCTTGACACCTTCGCCACACGCAGCGCGCGCAGGCTCACCGTTATTTTGTATTTCAACGCCGACTGGTGCCCCGCCCACGCGGGAAGCCTGCGCATTTACCCCGAGAATAGCGAGCCAGTCGACCTCGCGCCTATCGGTGGCCGCCTCGTGCTGTTTCGCAGCGAGAAGCTATCCCACGAAGTCTGCACCACCGCCGCCGAGCGCTATACCGTGACGGCATGGTTTCACGGTCGCGAGGATGTGCCTTTCCTCAGTGACCCGACGCCGCTTGTGTGAGATTGTCGGCCAACGCGGCCTGAACTGCCCGAAGGGTCAACGGGCCGGTGCCACAGCAGCCCCCAATGAGGGTCGCTCCCTCTGCGACCCACTCCTGGGCCAGCTGCGCATAAATGGCAGCGCCCGTGTCAACGTGGGACCACCCGATACCCTCCGCCTCTGTCCCCGCATTCGCGTAAGCGCCGAAGGGGACTTGCTCGCCCACCGCATCGGCGAGTGCGCGCACATACGGTAGCGTGCGCGCTGCTGGCACACAGTTCACGAGAACGGCCGCAGCACCCCGCGCAACGGCCGCGCGGGCAGCCTGCGCAAGTGTCGCGGGCGTCATGAGGTCTGCCCGATAGCCGGCAGTGAACGACACCCACACCGGAATGCCCGTGGGCACCGCCGCCTCTACCGCGGCAAGCCCTTCGCCAACGTGCGGAAACGTCTCACACAACACGAGGTCGACGCCCGCATCGACCAACGCGCGCGCAAATTGCGCATGCGCCCGATGGGGCGCGGGAGGCGACAGGTCCGGGCGATAGCAGTCCGCGAGCGGCGCGAGGCTTCCCGCGACCTTTTGGCCTGGTCGTGCGCCCTGCCGCGCCAACTGCACGGCGCGATACAGCAGCGATTGCCAGCGCGGCCCTGCCGCCGCCGGAGTCGTTCGGAACGTCGCCGCAGTGTGGATGCTTGCGCCCGCGTCCGCGTAGTCTCGATGAATGTCCAAGAGCACCGAAGGCGCGCTATCGATAGCCGCTGCACTCCACAATGGGGCCGGCAACGCGACCCCCCGCGCGGCAAGCTCCGTACCCGTGGGGCCATCGAGGAGGGTCACACCCATCGGCGCTCAGGCACGGTCGCCGAGCTGGTGCAGCCCACCATCCACCGCCTCGTACAACGACGCATTGGTGAATGGCTTGAGCAAAATCGTGATGCCGCCCAGCTCCGAAAGCGTAGGCACATCGGCGGAATAGCCGGTCACGACCACTACAGGTTGCGAAAAGCCATCCGCGCGCAGACGCCGCACGAGGTCGGCGCCGCCCATGCCCGGCATGAGCAAGTCCGTCACGAGGATATCGAATGAATCGCCATTCATTACTGCCATATACGCGTCGTGGCCGTCTGGGAAGTCTTTGACATCAAAGCCCCGCCGCCGCAGCAGCCGCACCAAGATGCGCCGCACCATCGGCTCGTCGTCCACCACCCACACAACCCGCCCGCCCGCTGGCCGTGCCTGCGGCTCGACGACCGGCGATGGCTTGGTGGGCGCAGCCCAAGAAGGGAGGCGCAGCTCAAACGCGCCCCCATGGGAATGGGTGCGCACGGCCAATGCGCCGCCGTGTGCACGAATAAACCCGATACACTCCCCCAAGTCGAGAGACGCACCATGCGCGCCTTCGCCAAACGGCTCAAATCGCCGCCGAATCACGAGGGGCGTACGTTCGACGCCTTCCCAGGGCAACGTGATGCGTATGGGCAGCTCTGCGTTGGGCTCTGGTGGGTGAATCCACGCCGAACGCGCATCACCGCGGATTTCCGCGCGGGCGTCGGTCATCGCGACAGCCACCTGCTGCACTTCGCCCAGCTCCGCCGCCCCCGACAACAAGCGACTGACCAGCGTATCGAGGAGGTCGCTATCACCGCGGACGTTGGCGGGGCGCCCGGCAAGCCCCGAGATGTCTGGGGGCTCGGCCATTTGGTGTTGGAGGGCCGCCGCGCGTAGCCGCTCCACCATATCGACCCGCCGGCTCTCGACTTCGAGGTTGCCCGTGAAGGTGCGCAGCTGGTTGCACCGCGCGCCGGCCGCCAAGGTTGCCTCGCGGGCTGCATCCAAGCATTCGACGACATCGGGGTTGTGCAACGGAATCGTCGAAGCCAACAACTCCAGGTTCATCGAAATGACGGCCAGTGTGTTGTTGAGGTCGTGCGCAATGCCCGCCGCCAGTCGCGACATCGCATCGTATCGCTCGGTGGCATCGGACAACAACGACTGCTCGCGCCGCTCCGCCGCCCACTGTGACCGGTTGACCGCGTACCGCAGCGCGCGCGCGACCACCACTTCGTCTTTGATAGGCTTGGTGACGAAATCCTGCGCACCTTGCCCGAGCGTGTCTTCGACCACGCCCGACTCGCCACCCGTCATCATCACGACCGGCACACCTGAACCGCCATTCAGCGCATGCTGAAGCACGGCGTAGCCCAGTCCATCGGGGAGCTGCCAGTCCACCAGCGCAACATCAAAAGACCGCGCATCCAGCAGGGCCTTCGCCTCGGAAATCGAGGCTGCAAATACAATCTCGGGCGGTGGTGACAGCTTGGCGAGCGTGCTCCGCACAACCAACTGGTCCGTTCGGGAGTCTTCCACCACCAAAATGGTACGGATGTCCATTTTGCGGCCTTGGTCCCGTGCACTCATTGCGACCCTCCCTTCGACCGCCGCACAGGCCACCGCAGGCGTGCCCGTAGGCCACCTCCCGGCCGCGCGAGCAGCTGCACATCCCCCCCATGCCGTTCCGCCAAGGTACGCGCAAGTGCGAGCCCAACACCCGCCCCGGATGCGCGCGTCATGCCCCGACGAAAGAAACCGAACACGGCCTCTCGCATCTCTAGCGGTAGTCCATTGCCATCATCGTCCACGTCAATCACCAGCAAATCCGGGATAGAACCTGCATCGGATGGCGACAAGCTGGCCTTGACCTCGATGATGCCCGAACGCCCCCGCGGATGATGCACGGCAGCATTCGACACCAACGCCCCACAACACAACGCCAACGCATCGGCCTGGATGTGCACCGTGTCATCTGGCGCATGCACGAAAACCGGCGGCAGACCGCCGTGGTCGAAGGCATCAACCAAGGTCTTCAAAAACGCGGAGACCTGTATGGACTGCATCGGATACGCAAGCCAACTACGGCGACAATACTGCACCAAGCCATCGGCGGACAACACCAACTGCTGCATCTGTTCGCGGATGACATCCAAGGTTTCGAGGGCCATTTCTGCGTTGCCAAGGCGCATTTCTTCATCGACGATTCGCAGCGCCTCCCCCACCGCGCGGAGCGGCCCGCCAAAGTCGTGGGACATTCCGCGCGCCATCGCGGAGAGGTCTGCGGAGAACCGCGCCCCGTCTCCTGCTGCAGCCAGTTTTGCGTTGGCATCCGCCAGCTTTTGGCGCGTGTCGTCGAGCTCCGCTTCGAGCTCGCGCACACGCTCCGCAAGCGCAGCAGCATCCGGCTGGCTCCGGAAAAACAGCGACGCCGCACCAACACCTGCGAAAAGGGCTCCCCAAAACGGCCAGACTTCGCACACGCAAGTGGCCAAGTTCACGCAGGTCGGTACAGGCATAGATGCGTCTCCTGGCCGAGGGGGGGACAACAAAGAATAGGTTGGCAAAAACAGGGTCACCGTAACGCGTCAACAACTCCGCTTTCGCGTTGACGGACCCGTTCGGCGCACACTGGCGCACAATCACACACATAACAGACCCATGGCCACGCTTCATGGCGCACGCCGTCGGAACCAAGCGTGGGTGTGCCCGCGCGTTTCGGTGTCCCTTTCTATGACGCCCCGTGCAGCGATGGGCGGTTGTTCCGTCTCTCCGCAGGCCGACAACCCGCCAGGCACAAGCGTTCACCCCGCAAAACATCGACGCGTTCCGCGGGTACGACGCGGGCACCGAAACGGCACGGAAAACGTGCGCATTCTTCGGCACCGGATTTTCGTGGGGACACCTATGCGTTTCGTTCTGCGAAGTCGTTGAGGAACGAGACCAGCGCGTCCACCGATGCATCGGGCAGCGCGTTGTAGAGGCTCGCGCGAATGCCGCCGACGCTTCGGTGTCCCTTGAGCGACAACAAGCCCGCAGCCGTGGCCTCTTTCAAAAACACGGGCTCCAGCTCCCGTCGCGCAAGACGCCACGTCACGTTCATGTCCGAGCGGCTGTCCAGAAGGGCACACGGCTCGTAAAACGGAGTTGCGTCCAAGGCGCCATACAAACGCGCCGCGCGCGCACGGTTGCGTGTCGCAAAATAGTCGACACCACCCAAGGACTCCATCCACGCGAGCACCCGCTCCAAGGCGTAGATGCCAAACGTATTGGGGGTGTTGAACATGCTGCCTTTCTTCACCATCAATGCGTAGTCGAGCATGCTGGGAAGCCCGCCCACCGCCTTGCTACGGGCCTTGCTGCGCTCGAGCGCCCAAGGCGACAGCACTACGGCCGTTACACCGCTGGGACCGAGATTTTTTTGGGCACCGGCGTAAATCAAAGCGTGACGTGCTACATCAACGGGTCGTGAGCAAATGTCACTTGACAAGTCGCCAATCAGCGGTATATTACAGTTTGGTGCCGCGCTATATTGGGTTCCCGCGACGGTGTTGTTCGACGTGTAATGCAGCGCCAGCGCGCCGTCTCGAATCGGCAGCGCCTCATCGGTGGACGGCACGCGGTTGTAGCCTTCCGGCTCGCTGGTCCAGATGTCCACCGCATCACACACGCGGGCCGCTTCTTTGACCGCCGCCGCAGACCAAACACCGGTGTGAATATAGTCGAGGCGCTCGTCGGCACCCGCGAGGTTGAGCGCGAGCATATAAAACTGCAAGCTCGCGCCACCCTGCAAAAACAGCACCGAATAGTCGTCGGGAATGCCCAGCAGACGCCGCAAACGCGCCTCCGCCGACAAAATCACCGCATCAAAGTCTTTCGACCGATGGCTGATTTCCATGATGCCCGCTTGTGCGGTCCCAAACTCGGGCAGCACCGCCTGGAGCTCTGCGATTACCGATTCCGGAAGAACCGCGGGACCCGCGGAAAAGTTGTGTGCACGAGACATCTTCAGCGCTCCAAGGCGACGAGGGAAACGTCAAAAATAGCGTCACTATCGGCGATATGCGAGAGCGCCGCAGCAGACGGCGCCGAACCCAACTGAATTCGCGCACAGGCGGCCGCCGCACCTTTGAAAATGATGTTGGTCATTTCCTGCACGTTGACCTTGTCTTCGCGCAGGGCCTCCAGAACACCCGCCAACACACCCACGCGGTCGGCGTGGCGCACGACGAGAAGATGGGTGGCAGCGGATTCGGTAGACAGGTTGACACAATTCGGAACCTCGCCGAGGCGCTGGAACATCCGAATGATGCGCACCACTTCATGCCCCACGGACTCCGTGGCTTGGTCTGTGCTCGCGCCAATATGGTGGGTTCCGTAGACCGACGGATTCGACCCAATCGGGTTTTCAAACGGACCCGCAGCACCACTTGGCTCATTGTCGAACACATCGAGGCCCGCCCGAATGCCGCGGGTGCGGATGACATGCTGGAGAGCCGCCTCGTCGACGATGCCGTCCCGCGCGGTGTTGACGACATACGCACCGGGCCGCAGCGCTTCGAGCAACTCTCGGCCCACGAGACCCACCGTGTCGGGCGTGCGCGCCAAATGCACCGTCAGCATATCGGCGCCACGACACGCATCGAGGGGCGAGGACGCGTAGGTGACCTCCAGCTCCTCGGCCCGCTCTGGCGTGAGCGACCGGCTCCACACCCGCACCTTCAACCCAAACGCATGGGCCCGCCGCACCACCTCTTCGCCGATTTGCCCCAGCCCCAACACCGCCAAAGTGCGTCCATGAAGCCCCCGCGCTTGGCCCAGCTCTTTTTTCGCCCAGCGGCCTTCGCGAAGGGCCAACACATTGTCGACAATCCGCCGGTCGAGGTTGAGCAAGTGCCCAAAGGTAAGCTCCGCCACCGCGATGGCGTTTCGGCCCGGACAGTTGGCGACATAAATGCCCCGCGCGCTCGCATTCGCAACATCAATGGTATTGGTGCCCGCACCGGCCCGAATCACCAATGACAATCGAGGGGATGCGGCGAGGTGTTCGGCTGTGATTTTTGTGGACCGTACCACCACAACTTCGGGGTCTACGTCCTTCAAGGCTGCCGTTAGGGCCGCACCTTGCAGGGAGGGGTCCATTGTGACCGCACAACCCGCCGCCTCCAAAGAGTCCACCACAAATGACGCAAGCTTGTCTGCAATCAAAACGCGCATCGAAACCTCGGCAAATCCAGCTTATCCACCCAGGTGGTACAACCGGACCATTCCGCCTCGGGAGAGGGATCGATCCCAGGTGAACCACTTCACGGACTGTCCGCACACTTCGGCGGGCACCCGTGCGTTCAAGAGCTGCACAATACCCCGTCTTCGGTACGCGCGGACAGGGTCCACCCGTGACGATCCGACACCACGCTTCCTTGCACCACTCAAGGCCCCCATCGAACTGTCCGATGAACCGGATACCAGACGGGGACTTGTGGAAAGTCTCTCCACACCAGACGCCCCGGCCCCCGGAGGACACCAGATGGCACGGATTCTTGCAGTCGAGGATGACGCCTTGGTTCGGCGTTGCATCCGACGAATTCTCGCGCGCAAGGGCCACGAGGTCATCGAAGCCGCACACGGCCCAGAAGGCCTCCGACACGCAAGCGAGCAATCGTTTGACGTCGCCCTGGTGGACTACAACCTCCCCATTATCGACGGCGTCGAAGTTCTTCAGCGCCTTCGCGAGCTACAGCCCGGCTGCCTGCGCGTCCTCGTCACCGGCCAGCTCGACCTGCCGATGGTCGTCGGCGCGGTCAATCGGGGCGAAATCACCCGCGTTATCGAAAAGCCCTTCAAATCGCGGGCCCTCGTCGACGCGGTGAACGAGGTCATTCGTACCCGCGAAATCATGAAAGACGTCATGAAGGTGCAAGAGGAGGCCGCCAGCGCCGAAGAGCGCCGCATGCTCGAAGAGTGCCTCGCCGGTGAGGACGTACAAATCGCACTTCAGCCGATTCTCAGCGCGCCCGACGGTGAAATCTACGCCTACGAAGCGCTGCTGCGGTCCACACACCCCACCCTCAATGGCCCGATGCCCGTCCTCCGCGCGGCGGAGCTTCACGGAATGCTCGCGGAAGTGGCCGAAGTCGTCGTCAACCGCGTCCACCGCTGGATGGAGCGCCTCCCCGACCACGTGCGCCTGTTCATGAACCTCCACCCCGACGAGCTCGCCGACCCCGAAGGCGTCGTCAATCGCTTGCGACCCTTGGAGCCGTGGGCCCGCCGCATCATCTTGGAAATCACCGAGCGCAGCCGCTTGCAAGGCCTCGACCAGTGGGAGCGCTCCGTCGATGCCGTCACGGAGATGGGCTTCTCTATCGCCGTCGACGACCTCGGCGCGGGCTACAGCTCCCTCAGCGTGCTCGCCGAGCTACAGCCGTCTTATATCAAAGTCGACATGAGCATCGTCCGGGGCGTCGACCACGAGCCGCAAAAGCGCCGTTTGGTCGAGCTGTTGTGCCGCTTCGCCGAAGCCACCGACGCCCTTCTGGTCGCAGAGGGCGTCGAGACGCCCGAAGAGGCTGCCACCCTCAAAGAAATCGGTGCGCACCTTCTCCAAGGCTACCTGTTCGGTCGCCCGAGCCTCACGCTCTCCCAAGACCAGCTCCGCTTGGCAGTCTGAGGCGCCGGGCGCTCAGCCGCCCGCGTTGGTGAGCGCGATGTCGATGCCGCCGAAGCCCGTTTGCCCCGACGGCGTGCGGCCATGGTCGTGTGCATTGTACGCGCCGATTGGCTCGCCAGGCCCATTCACCACGCCGTCGCCGTTGGTGTCCGCGAAGGCCCACAAGTAGATGATGGTGTCAGACGGCACGAGGAGCTGCCAGTCGACTGCGGTTGTGCCGGTCGAGATGTCGCTCCACGAGAAGGTCTGAATGTCGTAGTGGACGGCCGGGTCCGTGACCACAAGGTCGCCGCTGGGTCGATATTTCAGCGCGACGACGTACAAGTTGGTGCCCGTGTCGAGGCTCGACAGCGGCTCGCCACTTTCGAGATGCAGCGTGCCTTGCATGGTGACGAAGGGCATGAGGTCGACGCCAGGCCGGTCGCCGAGGGGCATCCACACCGGGTAGTTCGACATATTTCGGTCGCCGACGTTGACGGGGTTGCTGTCGCGGTCGCCCGTCGCCGAGTACACCCCCCACCGGTCGCCGCCGTCGAAGATGCCGTTCATGTTGCTGTCCCAACAAGACACCAACACCATTTCGCCGTAGTTTGGGCACACTTCGAGCGTATACGAGGTCGTGGCGCCTTCACCCGCACCCACCTCCGCCGCGGAAGCGACGTGGTACGGGCCGTTTCCATCTCGGTCCATCAGCATGACCGCGATGTTGCCGCCCCAGTAGTCGGTGGTGACATACGCAGGACCGTCAATTTCTACGGTAGACCCGCCCTCACACACCACTTCGTCGGCGGCTTGCGCGAGGACCGTCATGTTGATGTCGGACACGACAATGTCGTTCGTCATCGGGATCGCATCGCGCCAAACGCCGCGAGGGTCTTCAGTACCCACAACCCCGTCACCAAGCAAGTCTACCGCCGCATAGACGTAAACATCCTTCTCTTCACGCATTTTCACGGTCATTTCATACGTCGATGTGCCCATTTCTGGGCGACGAATGACCGCGGTTCCGGCGTATCGTCCCGCTTGGCCATCTCCAGACAGCTCGTAAGCGGCCACAAAAATCGGACCAAACGGCCACGACGTGTACCCCGAGGACTCCCACGGGATGCTGTACCGTTCTCCGATTTCGTCTTCGCCATACAGCTCGACGGTGACCTGCCCCGTGATGGTCGACACCACGGCGAAGTCTTCTTCGGGCGGCCCCACCTGCGTGTCTTCAGTGCCATCCGCGCCGCTACCGTCTGCCCCTCCCGCGCCGTCTTCACTCGTAGAAGAGCCGTCGCCCTTGCCCACGAGGGAACACGCAGAGGCGAACACCAATGCAAAAATGGTCAAACGAGACATGGGGACCTCGACGGATAAACCTGGGCAGCGAATCTGCGACAACACTCTGCGCAAGTGCTTCTGGCGTTTCTCCGGTAGTCTATCCGCCCATTCACGAAAGCGTAGCATTGGATAGCAAAGGGGAGGGAAAAAAGGCCTGCCAGGAGACACTCTCGCGACCCTGCGGTGTTTGGTTGTGACGCAACGCACCCGATTCCTTGTGCGCGGCGAATCTCACACCCCCGCACCTTGCGCACTTGTCCCCCAAGGGCCACGTTGGCGTACCCCCTCTCCCCCCGGCGTCCGATGAAGACCGTTACACCCCTCGTTGTTGCCCTGGTCACCGGACTCTCGCTCACCCTTCCGCGCTCCGCGGCAGCCTTCGAAGGAACGGTTCGCTTGGTGGGCGGTCCTGGCGCAGCCTACCAAGCCGGCGCCGGGCCATATGTGTTTGGCCGCGTGCTCCTCGACGGGGAGCGCTGGGGGATGGAAGCGGGCGCAAGAGAAGGCGCCATTGGCGTTCTCGGGGACATTGGCAATCCAGGCCTCGACCGGTCCAATGGCCTCTTTGTGGGCGCAATTCAGGTCATGGTGCGAAAGCCGGTGGGGCCCGTCGTGGTGCGTGGCGGCTTCGCGCACCACCACGAAACGCCCGCACCCGCCGTGAAGGACGCACCGGTACAAACCACCGCGGGTATCCACGAAAGCATTGTCCACCGGAGCGGAATGGAGGTGGGTGTAGAGACGGCGTTGCCATTGCCGCGCGTGGTCCCATCCACTCCCTTTACCGACCGGCTCGACTTTCTCGTGGGAGTCGCCGCAGATTGGATGCCCGATGCAGGAGGCAACCCCGTGACCGCGTGGCTCGACCTCGGCCTGCGCATCAAAGTGGGCGCCTAGATTGGCTGTTGGCAGCGAGCGAACACACGCCGCGCACGCGCCCCCGACACTTCACCCAAACAAACGCGCTTGGCGCCGTGGATTCTTCGCGACCCGCTCCGGCAACGACACGATGCCCCCCCGCTCGCGCACCCGCGGCACCCATTCGCGCAAGCGCGCAGCATCCATGCTCACATACATGCCCGGTGTGACCCGCGCGATGTCGGATTCCGCGCGAATCCGAAGCAACGGACGGCTGGGACCATCCACAAATCGATACGTCCACTTCTGTGACCACTCCCAAATCACGGAGCCCTTGACGTCTTCGCTTTCGGCAAACGACGTGCACTCCGTGCTCCCGGCATAAACCACGGGAACCTTTCCACATGGCCGCACTTGGCGGGGGTGAATGTGCCCGGACATCACCATCGGCACACCCGCCGGGAGGTGCCGCTCGTCGAATGTTTCGGGAGGACGCCCGACGCGAAAGGTAAACCCGGGGACCCGCACGCCAGAAACGCCTTGGTGGCACACCAAAAAGTCAACGCCCGACCCGACCGCGGTGGCGGCTTCACCTGCCCAAACCTCCGCTTCTCGGCAGTGAGGCACAAGTCCCAATGTGAGGCCTTGGACCGTCAAACGTGTGGGGGCATCGACAATATGGAGGCGAGAACCCCCATCACCCAAGCTGCCTTTTAGTCCACGGCGGTCGTGATTTCCCGCAAGGACCACCACCGGTACCCGCGCAGACAGCTCGGACAGCTCTGCGACCACCGCCCGCGCGACTTCGGGCGGCGGCGCGGAGCGGTCGAACACATCGCCTGTGTGAATCACAAGGTCGACCTCGCCGGCCCAAGCGGGCGCGAGGGCATGACGGAAGGAAAGCCAGAAATCGTCGGCTCGCTCCCAGCCTTCGGGGCCGCCATAGGACCGGCGGTCGTAGCCGAGGTGGGTATCGCCCAGTTGCAGCAACTTCATCTGCGCCCTTCACCCGCCAACGCGCGCAATGGCGGACATTTTTTGTCCGAGTAGGGTACTTTTTGTCCGCGATCGTCCGCAATAGCCTGCGACCGTTGCTTCATGCGGGGGCACCCGCGGGGTCGAGACACCATTCCGCCGAGCCATTGGGCGTTTCCCACAAGCGGATGCGCGTGACGGTGACACCGGTGTCCGCGAGCAATCGCGCAGCTTGCTCCGCCAACAGCGCGACCATGACCTCTGCGGTGGGCGGTTGCTCCGTCCAATAAACCGGCCGCCCCATTCGGGCGTTTGTTTCCGCAATGGGGGGAGCCTCCGGATCTGTGCGCTGGAGAATCGCCGTGTGGTCCCAATTTGCGTCGACCCACCCGCCAACGCGCTCTTTTACCACGCCAAAATCAATGACCCGCCCGAGCGCATCCAATGCGGGGACGTAGCAGGTGATTTCGGCGACGTACCGGTGGCCATGAAACGCGCGGCACTTACTTTCATGGCGTGGAATCCGGTGCATCGCATCCCATTCGATGCGTCGCGTGCAGGTGACCATTGTAGCTCCGGGGGAGCCACCTCCTATCCGGCCCACTGCGAGCCGCCGAATCCAAACGCCGGACTGCGGCACGCCAGGAAGCAGGAGACCGCCCCACGAAGGCCCACGAAGGCCCCGTATTCGGCTTCGGGAACGCCCCCGCGTTGGGGCGTCGTCGCCAGATGGGATACGACGCCCCGAAGTCCACTCCTGCACCTTCTGGAGCCCCTGATGACCCGCTTGATTTTGCCCCTCGTCCTGCTTTCCGTTGCCTGCAACGACCAGCCCGCACCCGCTGCACCCGCCGCCGCCCCCGCAGCGCCCGCGGCGCCCGCAGCGCCGAGCTGCCAGTGGTCCGCCAACACCGGTGGCGTCACGATGGGTTGGAAGGCGTTCAAGTTTACCGAAAAGACCGGCGTTGGCGGCGGTTTCGCCAGCGTTGCAATCGCGAACGCGACCGCTGGTGACGCCGCGTGGAAGGCCCTCAACGGGTTGACCTTCGACATCGACACCGCGTCCGTCGATTCCAAAAATCCCGACCGCGACAAGAAGATTGCGGAGACATTTTTTGGCGGCATGACCGACACGGCGCACCTCAAGGGGACCTTGTCGGTTACCTCCGAAACGGCGGGAACGCTTTCGGTGACCATGAACGGCGCCACGCACGACGTCCCCGTACAAATTGCTACGGGCGAAGGCGATAGCTTTGTGGTGTCCGGTAGCTTGGATGTGTCGACGTGGGGTGCAACCCCTGCGCTCGATGCGCTCAACAAGGTCTGCGAGGACCTTCACAAAGGCTCGGACGGCCTCAGCAAGCTTTGGCCCGATGTCGAAATTACCGCCACGGTTCCCCTCACAAAAGACTGCAAATAGTCAAGCCAACTCGGGTTCAGGTCGTCGCGGGTGAAGCCGATGGTCTGTCATGATTCGGGCAGACGAGGATTCCTTCGACACCACCGACCACACGACCGCAGCCACGAGCGCGGCCGTGTGGCTGGGTCCCCTCGTTTTGGTTCCTTATGCCGTCACCCACTGGACCCTCCAAACCGGTCCTCTGGCTTGGGCGGTCATCCTGCTGGCGTTTATTCAAACCGCATTGTCCATCACGATTCTCGCGCGTGGACCACTGCGCTGGCTTCGCAAGGCAATCGTCGTTGTCGCCGCCGTCACTATCTTTTTGACGGTCAACCTCATCGGCGGCATTCAGAGCATCAACGGTGCGTGGTACGCGCTCATCCCGGTGCTGGGCTATATGTTGCTCGACCGTCGCGGCCTCACGGCAACGTTGCTGCTCACGTTCGTGATGATGTGCGCAAGCCTTGCCTACGAGTCCACCCACGACGGCGCGATTGACATCATCCCGCCCCTCCATCGCGAAATGTTTCGCACGATGTCGTTCGGGCTGTATACGGTGGGGATGACCGCGTTTGTATTTGTCGTCGTGTCCCGCCTCGACCACGCGCGTCGGCAGACCATTCGCCTCAACGTCCAGCTCCGCAAAGACAACGAAGCACGGCGAGAAGCCGAAAGTCACGCATTGGCCGCACTTGTCGCTCGCGACCGCTTCCTCGCCGCAACAAGTCACGAAATTCGCACGCCCCTGACCGGCACCTTGGGCCTCACCGAGACCCTCTTGTCCCATTCTTTGCCTCCCGCGGCGAGAGTCCTGGCTGAAACAGCGCTTTCTAGCGGGCAACAGCTTCTCGCGACGGTCAATGACATCCTCGACTACTCCAAGCTCGAAGCGGGCGCGATGGAGTTTGAGAGCATTCCTCTCGATGTAGACGATATTCTCGCGGAGTGCGTGCAGATTGTTCGCAGCCAAGCGACCCCCCGCACCCAAGTGCGTATGGCCCGATGGTCCGATGAACCCCTCATGGTGTTGGGCGACCCCACCCGCATCCGGCAGATTCTCAACAACCTCGCCGGAAACGCCGTGAAGTTCACCCATGGCGGCGAAGTCGTGCTGCGCGCCGCACCGGTCGACGGTGGAATGCAGCTTGACGTCGAAGACACCGGCGTCGGCATCCCACCGGAGATGATTGAGCGCATGTTTGTGCCCTTCGAACAAGCCGACGCATCGACCACCCGTCGCCATGGCGGCACGGGCCTTGGCTTGTCCATCGTAGAGCGTCTCGTGCGCGCAATGGGAGGCAACCTCTCGATTCGCAGCGAGCTCGGCCGCGGCACCCAAGTTTCGGTGTTTTTGCCCACCCCCCAATGCTCGTGTCCGGTGCCCCCCGCAGTCGGTATCCGCGTAGGAATGTTTGGTCCGGACATCCAGCCGAGTCACCGGTTGCTGCGTCTCCTTGGCGCGCGGTGCATCGACGTTGTCACAAGCTCCGACCCCGTCGCCATGGCCCGCTGCAGCATGGTGTTCGTCCGAAACGGTCCCAGCGCAGCCGCCAGCGCCGGCTTTATCGACGTGCCGGTGGTGCTGCTCACCGACAACCTCTCCACCGAGTCCGTCCCCGACTCCGTCTGGCGCGTGCTCGAATGCCCGGTGCGGAGCGATGCTCTGGACCGCATCCTCCACGACCTCTCCCCGTCCGATGCACCCACGACCGAGATACACGGCGCCCAAAGCGAGGTGCTCGTAGTCGACGACAACCGCGTCAATCTGCTGGTCGCTACCAATATCTTGCGCCGCTTTGGCGTGCGCGTCACCACCGCGCGGTCGGGAACCGAAGCGCTCGACCTCATCCACCAACAGCCCTTCGACCTCGTGCTGATGGACTGTCAGATGCCGGACATGGACGGCTTTGAGGCTACCCGCAGAATTCGGTCGAGCATGGGCAACGCTAGCCCCCCCGTCGTCGCTTTTTCCGCGAGCGTCTTGCCGAACGACAAAGCGCAGGCCACGGATGCGGGAATGATAGGGTTTTTGACCAAGCCCATCGACCAAGGGGCGCTCGCCCGCGAGCTACCCCATTGGCTTGCCCGCGACGACGTTCTCCCGCCCGCCACCGATTGAGCACCAACACCCGGATGGCGGTGCGGTGGCGTGTACCACCGACACGCTACATACGATTTTGGATTCACGAAACCCAAGTCAGCGATTGGGGCGGGGTCTCTCCCTGTTATTGCGGCGCCGCGGTCTCTTCGGGTGCGGCCGCTTCTTTGGGCGCGTCACCGGTCAGTTGGCGCCACAAAAACTCATAGGCCAATGTGCGCATAAATGCCTGCTGCGCATTGTTTGCCGCGCCCCCGTGTCCCCCTTCGATGTTTTCGTAGTAGGCCACATCCTTGCCCGCTTCCAGGAGGCGCGCCGCCATCTTTCGCGCGTGGCCTGGATGCACGCGGTCGTCGCGCGTCGAGGTGGTAAAGAGAATGGGGGGATGCGCGTCGGACATCTTTGTGGAGTGATACGGCGAATACTGCTGAATGAACGACCACTGGGCAGGGTCATCGGGGTCGCCATACTCGCCAGCCCAGCTCGCGCCTGCCAGAAGCTTCGTATAGCGGCGCATATCGAGCAACGGCACCTGGCAGACCACGGCGCCCCAATGGTCTGGGTAAGTCGCGTACATATTGCCCATCAACAAACCACCGTTGGAACCACCTTGGATTCCTAGCGCCGGCACCGTCGTTACACCGCGCTGGACCAAGTCTTCGCCCACCGCTGCAAAGTCTTCATAGGCTTTGTGACGCTTTTCTTTGAGGGCCGCTTGGTGCCAACGGGGACCAAACTCGCCGCCGCCACGAATATTGGCGACGACGTAGGCGCCCCCACGCTCAATCCACCCAATCCCCACCGTCGAGGAGTAGTACGGAAGAAGGGATACTTCAAACCCACCGTACCCATAGAGAAGTGTGGGCAGACCGCCATCAGGAATCACTTTCGGTGCGACTTGGAAATATGGGACTTCTGTACCATCCTTCGATTTCGCCATATGCTGCGTAACGGTATGCGTTTCTGCATTGAAGAAAGCAGGGGTGGTCTTGAGCACCTCCAACTGCCCACCGGGGGACAAAACGCCCAAGGAAGTGGGCGTGAGGAAGTCGGTGATGTCCACCCACACGTCGTTCGAGGTGTTGGAGTCCACCGCGCCAATCGACACACTCGCGAGCTCCGGCAGCCCCCCCAATGGCGTGTGGGTCCAGGACTTGCCCGCAGGCGTGACCATCTCCACGCGCGTGCGTACATTGTCGAGAATCGTCAAGAACAGGTGGTCTTTGGTGTGGGTCCACCGCTGCAAGCTGACGCGCTCCGTGGGCGTGAACAATACGGTGAGCTTTCGCTTGCCTTTCATCCACTTTTTGTAGTCCGCCGCCAGCAACGAGCCGGACGGGTAAGTGACGCCGTCTACCTCCCAGTCTTTGCGCGGCTCAAAGTAGATATGGTTCGCGATGACGGTCGCTTGGGTGTGGTCGGGCTTTTCAATTCGTACATTACCCTTTTCCGTCACCTCGTACAAGTCATCCGTGAAGAAGGTGAGGGCTTGCACCACAAAGTTGCGACCATACATTTCTTGGTCGCCAGAGAAGGTAGACGAGCGGTAACCGACGACCGCAATATCCGACGCATTTCCCTCGAAGACCACCGGCGCCGATTCGAGGGGAGTACCGCGGGTCCACAAGCGTGTGGTGCGCGGATAGCCGGACTCCGTAAGCGTACCTTCGCCAAAGTCTGAGCCAACGAACAAATGGTCGATGTCCACCCAAGCGGTGTCGGACTTGGCCAACGGCACCTGAAACCCGCCCTCCACAAACGCCTTGGACGGCACATCAAACTCGCGCACGACATCCGCGTCCGTACCACCCGGCGACAGGCGCACCAAGCAGCGCTGGTATGCGGGCTGAAGGCAGTCGGCGCCGTGCCAAACCCAGCTCTCCGACTCCGCTGTCGCGAGCGCATCGACATCGAGCACCACCTCCCATTCGGGCGCTTCGGTGCGGTAGGACGCCCAAGAGGTGCGCCGCCAAACACCACGCGGGTGCTCGCCATCCCGCCAGAAGTTGTAGAGCCAATCGCCCATCTGCACGACGCCCGGAATCTTGTCGGTGGAGTCGAGGGCGGCCAACATCCGCGCTTCGGTGCTCTTGAAGCTCTCCGTGCTGCCGTATGCCGCGACCGTGCGCTCGTTTTGGCCTCGTACCCAATCGAGGGCCGCTGTCCCTTCTACCTCTTCTAGCCAGAGGAACGGGTCGTCCGTCGTGGGCGCGGTTTCTTGCGCCAATGCAATACCCGAAGGCAACCCCAACAACAACCAGCCAAAACGGTGCGCCAATACCATCGAATACTCCATACGGATGAAACACGCCCGACGCATATCGCCGTGTGGACGAACTGGCGCGTCGCTTGGAGAAATGGCCGATGCGCGGGAGCACTTCTCTACGCGCAGTCCCGCTCTGTTTCGAAGAAGCGCGTGCGAACCGCCAACCACGGCGAATCATCGGCGAACATCACGAAGCGTTGCACCAGATTCGAAGCCGCCCCGGGGAATTGTCACCGATTTCCACTGCGGTTTCCGACGCAGGGCGCGCCCAACGTTGGAATCGTGCTCTTGGCGCGACACACCATAAACACCGTAAATGTCAGCATTTACGCACGTTCGTGCAGACATTGGCACAACGCCGAAATTGACCGAAATCTTGATATTGCACACGATTCGGTTTCTCGCGGGTTTCCCCCCTTCCAATTGCGAATCTCTATGGCACAATGCCTGAACTGCGGGACCGCAGGGACCACCCGTCGCGAGCGAGGCCACGATGCGCCCACTCTCCCCGTCCATTCCCCAAAAGACGGTTCGCAGTCGCGGCGGAGCGTCGCGCGCTTGGCAACTCGACGACACGCCGTCGATGCACCCGCTCGCGCGGCGTCGAATGTCGCTCGTCGGCCCCGAGGTGCCGCCCACCACGGTCCAGCCATCGGATCTCGGCCGCGGAAATGGGCACCTCATCGAAATTCCCGCCGGTGCGACGACCACCGTGCGTCCGCGCCCGCTCGACCCCGATGGCGCCCCCCGCCATCATATCGTCACGATTGGCGCCGGTGCCCGCGTCGACCTTCTCCTCGACGACCCCTTCGCCCGCGGCCTCATTTCGCGCTCAGCGGAAGCCTGGGTCGGCGCCAACGCGCGCTTGCGCCTGGTTGACCGAAGCAACAGCCGCAACGGCGCCATGGACCTCCTCGGGTTGCATCTCGAAGCCGGCGCGTCGGTGGAGCTCATCGGATTGCGCCGCGGCATCGCAACGTCCACCATCATCGCCGTCGACCTCGCTCCCGGCGCGCGCGGCGACCTCACGTGGGTGCAGTCGGCCACGGAAGGCTCGGCGGTCGATGTGCGCGTGCGGGGGTCCAACCCCGATTCGCGCCATATGCTGATGCTCTCGGCGCCGATTGGTCCCGGCACCCACGCCATTCGATTGGCGGTCGAGTGCGACCGCAGCGGCATTCCGCGCTGTGATTCCGTACAAATGGGGATTCCCGAATGCGGAAACCTCGCAGGCTGGGACCACCTCCTCCCGTCGCTGGGCCCCCTGGGTGAAGGCCGCCCCGTCGCGATGCCACCGATACCACCATCACTGCGGGATCTTGTCAAGCGTCGGACGATGGGCATATAAGCTGCGTATTGGGAGCTATTTTATACAAATTACAGCCGTTATTTATTCCGCAAATTTGTAACGCCATCTGCAGACAGCCCGTCTACACGGTCCTCAACAACGAAGCGCCATTTCCGTCCCCGGTCACGGCATTTTCGACCCCGTGGATAGAGATGGGCGACCGCAAGTCCCGCGGACGGCCCAACCGTCGCCCCAAGGCGGATCGTCTGTATCCACCGTGGCCGCAATGAAACCCGCGCTCGCTGCGTTGTAGGGCCCACAACGGTTGTCTGCCGGATACCTTCTCCCGCGCACCAAAAACGAGGCCCTCCAATGGCACGAAAACTCGTCGCCCAACACGCATGGCTGGTCGCTTTGGCGGGGTTGATTCCGTTCCCCTTCGTCGATGCGTGGATTCAAGACGCGCTCCGCCGACAACTTGTGCGCTCCCTCGCCAAGCACCACAACGCGGAGCTAGAAGGCCAGCACGTCGAAATCCTCGTGCGCCAAAACAACAACCTGCTGTGGGGCTGCTTTCAGGGTGTCGTCTGGTGGCCCATCAAAAAAATCATCAAGAAACTGGTGTATATTCTTACGGTAAAAGACGCAGCAGACGCCGCCGCCGACACCTTCATTCGCGGCGAGATGCTGCGAAGAGCACTTGCTGCAGGCGTTTTGCCCACCCGCGCCACCGAAGTGCGCGCCGTTATCGACGACGTGCTGGCTACCCACACGCGCTCGCCGCTCTTTGGGCCCAAAGCGAAGCCTACCCGCGCAATGCCGTCCACCGCCGAGGTCTGGTACGTCAACGTCGCGGACACCATCGCGCGCTTGGGCGGCGCCACCGCTGCATTGGCGGCATTTGACGGACGCCTGGCCACCTTGGCGGTCCCCGCAGACATGCCGTCCCCTGCGCCAGACACGCCGGAACCGGCCTAGCGCCCCAACAAAGGCGTCCCCCGAAGCCCTTGGTCCTGTCCCCATAAGGGGGCGCGGATAGGATATGGTTCTGCCAATGCAGACGCTTCCTCTTCGAATTTCTCATCCGCGGGTCGCAGCAAGCTGGCTGCTGTGCAGCGCATGCGCGGGACGAGACCCTATCCTCGACCGCGCCGAGGCCCTCGATGGCGACGCGCGCCCCGGCGATGCACCCGCCACAGTGTCGCCCCCCGCGCCCCAGCGGGTGCAGGCCGCAGCACCGACGCCAGCGCCCGCCCCCCCTCCCGCACCCGGCACGCCCCCCGCACCTGCCCCCGGCGAGGCCGGCGCGCCACCGCCTCCCGGCGGCGAAGCATCCGTCACGGTGCGCGGCGTCGTTGTCCTGCCCGACCACAAAGGCGGACCGATTCGCATCGACGCGTTCGATGGCGACCAACGCGCCGCGTCCGGCGGCGGTCCACGGCCCGGCGTTGTAGGCATGGCGCGTCTCGAAGCGCCCGGTCCGTTCACCCTACAGATTCCCGCATCTACATCGCAAGTCTGGCTCGGCGCCTTCGCCGACGAAGACCAAGACGGCAAGCCCGGCCCCCTCGACCCCGAGGTCTGGTACGCTGGCAATCCGTTGACCATCACCCCCGATGCACCAGAGCTCACACTGGTCCTCCAGCGGCGCGACCCCCCACCCGGACGCTAACCGAATGGTGCGGCTCGCGGTCATCATTCCCACCTGCACCCGCCGCGACCTCTTGGTCCAGGCTGTCGCCGCCTGCTCCGGCGAGACCATCGTAGTGGTCGATGATTCCACCGATGGTATGACGCCCGTGTCCGGCACCCAATGGGTGCGCACCTCCGGCCGCACCGGCTTCGCCCGTGCCGTCAATATGGGTCTTGCAGCAGCCCATTGGGCCGATGCGGCGCTGGTTCTCAACGACGACGCGGCACCCCTTCCGGGCTGCATTTCGCGCCTCGCCGAAGTCTGGACCGCCAGAGGGGGCATCGTCGGGGCGCACTTGGTCACCCCCGACGGCAAAACCTGCTCCGCTGGCATCGACGTGCGCCGCTCCGGCCGCGTAAAAACCCGCCAATGGGTCCAGCCCACCCACCAGCCCTACGCCGTAAACGCCGTATCGGGCGCGTGTATGCTCATCGGCACCCGCTGGCGCTTCGACACCGCCTACCCACATGGCATGGAAGACATCGCGCTGTGCCGGCAAGTCCAACAAGCCGGCGCGGGGGTCTGGTTGGTCCCGGACGCCATCTGCGCGCACATCGGCGGTGCGACGCTTCCCACGCGCTCCGAGGCCGCCATGCGGGCGTCTGTGGCCGGTCACACACGCCTCGTAGGCCGCGCCCGCCTGCCGTGGGTGGTGACCCTCGCCACCGCCCAAGTCATTCGAGAAGGGGGCCCCCTGCGGCGAATACGAGGCATCCTGCACGGCGCCTGGGACGCCTGCTCGGTCGCCCCCCATCCTGCACACTCTTGATCTCTCCACCCCATCCCGGCGTGCCCAAATGGGTCATTGCGCCGGAGTTATTACAAAATGATGAAAATGCAGCTCTGAACGATTCTTTGACATACAACTATGTGCATCGTTCACAGAAAAATCTCGAATTGTAACAACGAAGTGACGAGCGATGGCATATGGTGAGAGCGTCAGAGCGCCAGCCGGTCCGGGTCTACCTCCGCCGGGGGGCGCGGTCGACTGGAATACAGGTCCGCTGCGCGCTCTGAACCCCCTCCTCCCGAAACCCGCCGCACACCGCAGGCGGGTTTTGCTTTTTGCGCCACCACAGGCAAAAGGATTTCGCAAGCGCAACCCAATGCGCCGCCCATGTGCGGCCTGTCCGCCGTTCACTTGGCGCTCAAAGGCATAAAAGGCCGAACAATACGCCCATACGCCAAACGTCCCCGTGCGTCAGTCCACCGACAAGCTAAAGCCTTCGACCCGCTCGATGCCCCGGCGGGTGAGGGTGAGCCGCCAGCCTTGGCAACGCGCGCCGGTGCCGTTGGTCACCCGCGTGATGACGTCCACCACATACCGATTGGGCACCTCCACGGAGGACACAAACCCATCATCGGACACCACCGCCACGCGCTTCTTGCGGTCGTCGAGCGTGCGCACCCAGGTGGAGAGGTTCAGCCGCAGGATGTCGGTGAGGCCGTCCAAGCGCGCGAAACTTCGCGTTCCCGAACGCGGCAACACGCTCATTCGACGCTCGTAGTGGAGGGTCTGGGTGTCGGTCCACAAGGAAATCCGATTCCGCGCCGACACCGACCGCAGCGCATCGACCGCGCCGGGCAAAGGCTCTTTGCTCGAAATATTGACCCGCTCTCGCACTTGTCCAAATGGAGCGGTGGACTCCGGGTGGTACAAATCCAGCCGACGGTCATACAACAATCGCGGAATAAACGAAGCCAAGCGCCGTCCAATGGTCTCTTTCATGCGGTCTTTCAGGATGTAGCCACCGACCGCCAAAAGACTGAACAGCACCACCACCTTGAGGTCGACGCTCGAGTTCAACTCCAAACCGAGCAAAAACACGGTCGCTATCTGCAATGCAACCGTCCAAGCCATCGCCAACGCCGCCGCAATCGCCTTTGCGAGGTGTTCAAGCGCTTTTGCGCCGCGGTGCTCTTGGGGAAAGAGATACAACGATTGCGACACAAACTTTTTGAGCAAGCTCGCTTGGTCCCAAAAACACGCGCGCACATCGGGGTCGACATCATCCGGCATCGCCGCCGAGCGGTCGCCGCGGGCCACCCGTAGTTTTCGCTCTTCGACAGCCAGCTTGGCCAAGACCAGGCGCGCATCGTCGGAAATGCCGGGTACATCGAGCAGAATGCGACTCATCAAGGCCTCGACATCCAAGCTCAAGGCTTCGTCGCAAATCGCAAGGGCAGCCCGCGTTCGGGGAACCAAGGGCACATCGGCAAATAGCCCCCGCGCCCCCCGCCAAGCCGCCAACAACGCGCGGCTCTCCTGGGCCAGTCGCACGACTTCAGCATCGCGTTCATGCTCTGCCAAGGCTTGCAAACGAAGGGTCGTCCCGCGCACGGAGCGCCGAAACATACAGCACAACAAGCGCGCTTCCCGCCGGATGGCTTCCCCCATCGGCTGCGGAGGTGTGCCCGCAGGGAGGTGCTGCCGCAGCATCCCCAACGTCGACAACGGAGACAGCGGACCATCGCGGCGCGCGAGGTCGTCGAGGGGGACATAGGGCGTCTTCAAGCGGGTGTGCGCGCGCAAGTCGCCGTAAAAGTCTTCCGAATCGTACGTTTCGGCGCTCGCCCCAATGGCGGGCGGCAAGAAAAACCACACGTCCACCAAGGTCTCCACCTTGGCCTGCGTGATGTCGGGGGTGGGATACTCAATCTTGAGCTCGAGGTTCAGCCGGTCGTGCTGCCGAATTTCCAGAGACACACCGGGGTGCGGGTCCCCGATGTCAACCGGCGAGGCGTCGGTCTCCAACATTGTTGACGGTGAAACGTTCATCGAATTGCCGCCATCTTGCCACATTGTTGTCACAATTCAAAGCCCTTTTTGGGACAAGAGGGTCCGATACGCACACCATTTGTGGAGACGCCGTGGATACCGAGCTTTGCCTTGTTGCGGGAGACGCCCCGACCGTCTGGGCCGAGCCTGTCCTCGACCCACAACTGGCGGCCGACGCGGGCATTCCCCCATTGTGGATGGCGATTCGGGTGGACGGCGCGTGGCCCGAAGCGTGCCGGCCGGCCGGCGCCGAGACCGACCCCCGCGACCCCGTTCGGCGCGACGCCGCGCACCAGGTCCAAGTCGCCTGTGGCGCCATCGAAGACCTTCGGAGCGACGATGGGGCCCTGCTGGGGGTGCAGAGCCCGGTTCCGGCCGCGTTGGCCTCTGCTGCCTTTCGGTCCGCCCTGTTGGCGCGCCTGGGCGCACGGGAGGGCATCGCGGCGATTGTCGTGGACGGCCCCTTGTTGGCGCGCGACGCATGGGGAAGCGACCGCGCCGCCGACATTGCGGCGCTGGCGGCGGCCGTTCCCGGCGGTTGGGTGCTTCGGTTTGACCAGCAAGGGGTACATTCGGTCCACAGGGCGGGCGAGGAGGTCACCAAAGAAAAGGGCCGCCAGCCGTTTCGGCCTGCGCCCACCGGTACAGTAGACCGGGACCAAGTGGTGTTCGCCCGGTCGTTGCTCGCATTGTTGGCGGGATTGGGCCTCGCCATCGTTTTCGCCGGATGGCTGCAGCTACGGTGACCCACCACCGTTGGACTAAAACCCACCCCGCAGACGGGCCCACACCGACCGCATCGGGGGCCGCCGCACAACACACGGGCGGTCGTTGGCCAACAGTGCCGTGAGAAAGTCCGCGAGGTCGTCCGCCGACGCCTCGCCACCCAAATAGCCCGACGCGTCGCTCTCGGTGAGGGCGCCGGGGATGTCCCCCAGGCGACGCCAGGGGTCAAGAATGCCTACTGGCGGTGGATTTCCCCCGTCCGTGCGAATGGTGCGACAAAGGTGCAATCCACGCCGGGCCGCGAGGCGCGGCAGCGCAACAAGGACCGCATCAAAGCGGGTGCGCCGGGTGCGCCGCAACGGGTCTTCGCCTTCTTCGGGCGCATGAACATCGGCGTGACCTTGCAAGAGCGCCATCACCTGCAATCGGTCGCGCGCAGCAGGGTCGATGAGCAACACGCGGGGACTCATGGGTGCCTCCATATCGCCGTCGCATCCGCGAAAGGCACCTCGATGCCCGTGAAAAGGTAGAACGCACGAACGGCTTGGGCCAGCAGCATCTCGCCACCGCGCTGCACCCGCCGCGTGCCCAAGCGGGACACAAAAGGCGGGGAGGGGTCCCAATAGTTGAGGTCAACCCAGAGTGCATCTTCGGGAAGACGCTCTACCGCGATATTCTCGTGGATTTGCGTACAGGCTTGCACGACGAGCCGCGCGTGGGGAAGCCAAGCGTCCACTTCAGACCACGCACATGCCCGAACGCGGGGGCTGCCGACCTGCGCGACGACACGCTCGGCCCGCGCGAAGGTGCGGTTGACGACCACCACCGACATTCCCGCGTCATCCGCCAGCGCCGCGGTGATCGCCCGGGCTGCCCCGCCTGCGCCGAGCACCAACGCGAGGCCATGTCGCGAAAAATCGGTAGGCAACGAGTCCAAAAAGCCCAATCCATCGGTATTGTAGCCAACGAGACGCCCGCTTTCCCGCACTACGACATTCACGGCACCCGCGCGTGCGGCGTGGCGGTCGAGGCCATCGAGCTTGGGCACCACCGCTTCCTTGAGCGGAACGGTGAGGTTTACACCCGCGAGCCCCAGAGTGTGCAACGCCATCGGAACATCGGCGGCACGGGTGGGGTCCACGTCGAGGGCCACATACGCGGCGTCTACGCCGTAGGCCCCAAAGAGGGTGTTGTAGATAGACGGACTCCAAGAATGTCCGACGGGACGGCCAAGGAGCGCAAATACCCGGGTGTGTCCTGATAGCTCAGGAGGCATGGTCCAACATGCCCCGCGCCGCGTCAATGTCCGCGCGAATTTGCGTGACCAAGGCGTCTACAGAACGGAACCGCGATTCACCGCGGATTCGGTCGACAAAGAGGACGTCCAGTTCTTGGCCGTATAAGTCGCCGCGATAATCGAGAATATGGACCTCTACGCGCAACTCGTTGCCACTGCCGAAGGTGGGGCGCACGCCCAAGTTCGCGACCGCCGCTTGCCCATCGCCACCGTTGACCCGCACCTTGACCGCATACACACCCACCGCCGGGAGCAGCTCGGACGCGCAAGACAAGTTGGCGGTCGGAAACCCAAGTTGGCGCCCGCGTTGGTCGCCGGCCACCACGACCCCCCGAATCTGGTGGGGGCGACCCAGCAACAAGGCCGCGCCGCGTACATCCCCGGATTGCACCTGCCGCCGTATCGCAGAAGAGCTCACCACCAGCGAATCATCGGAAACCGCAGCAATAGAGGACACCGGTACGCCCGGCAGGCCCTCGGCTACGGTGTCGAGGGTGCCCGCACGCGCCCGGCCAAAGCGGAAGTCGTACCCCACCACGAGCTCCACCGGCCGAATGCGGCGCCCCAGCACCTCGCGCACGAACCACTCGGGAGGATGCTGCGCGAATGCAGGGGTAAAGTGCTCGACGATGACCTGGTCCACACCACATTCCCCCAACAAGCGCACCCTCTCCGGCCAGGCCGTGATGCGCGGTTGGGCTTGGGACGGCGCGAGCACGCTGCGGGGCGGAGGGTCGAAGGTGAACACACACGCGGGCACGCCACGACGACGGGCGGCGTCGACCACTTGCCCCAACAGGGCGCGATGTCCGCGGTGAACACCATCAAAGTTGCCAATGGTCAATACGGGGCCCGCTTGCCCAGAGGTCTGCCGCAAATACGCGGCGCTGCCGGCAAAGACGACAGGCTCGGAGACAGAGGCGGGAGGTGCAGCGAACATTCCGTCAACTCGGTCGCGGCGGGACATAGGTTCGCGACGCGGCGCACGTATCGTTTCGAGCCCGAATGGCCCAACCAACGCCCGTGTATCGTCGTGTAGAGGAACCGCCTTATGGCTGCCGCCCCCCACCGTCACACTTCGACAGGCACCCCAAACAAAAAGCCCTGCAAGAAGCCCACACCTGCTTCCCGAAGGGCCTGCGCTTCGTCTTCCCGTTCTACGCCTTCTGCCACCAACTGCGCACCGGCGCCCGTGGCAAAATGACACAACATCTCGACCAAACGGCGCTTGTGGCCGCTGCGGTTGAGGTCGCGCACGATGCTGTCGTGTGCCTTGATGAATGCGGGCGACGCTTCGGACAAGAGCACCAAGGCGCCTTCGCCCGCGCCAATGTCGTCAACGGCGATGCGATACCCTTGGGAGAGCACGGGCTGCAAGCGGGTGCGCAAGGAGTCGGTCCAGCGGTTGTAGGCGTGGCCGGTAATTTCGAGGACCACCCGATGCGCGACATCTTCGAGCGGCGCGAGGGTGCGGACCAACAGGGTGGGGTCCCTAAGGTCCTCGGCGTGGAGGTTCAAAAACAAGAGCTGCTCGGCCGGGAGTTCGTGGACAACCGGCTCGGCTCGCCGTACCACCGCATGAAGCACGGCATCGAGCATTCGCTGCTGCGCGGCTTCTTCGAGCACGGCCAGAGGCCCGCGCAGCACGGGGTCACGGGAGCGAATGAGCACCTCGTGCCCGAGCAAGCCGCCCCCGCTGGTGTAGATGGGCTGGAGGGCGATGCGGAAGTCGGGGCCTGCCATGAGGCGTGTGAGCCGCTCGCGACCATCACCCGACGACGACTGGCGCGCATCCCGGGCGGCATCGCGGGCGAGGTCGAGGGCCTGCCGCACCGACCGCACCAAAGGGTCGCGGGTGCCGCCTTCGGTCAAGACCTGGTGTGGGGCGCCGAGATTGACGGCCTCGACCATCGTTTGGAGGTCCATGCCATCGCCGACCAACACGCGCGCCCATGCGGGCCGGAGCTTTCGCAGGTCGAACATCCAGCCTACATCGTCGCCCTGGCCGGGGTCCTTGACCACCACCACGCCGTCAACCGTCAGCCCGTTTGCGACCGCAGCGCGACCTTCGGACACCGATGATGCGTCGACAACGTCGTGACCGTCCATCTGTAGCAGCATACGCCGCGCCAGACGGGAAGCGGGTTGAGAATCGAGGAGCAGAATACGCGCCACACAAGCCTCAGCGGGTCCGCCGCGTGCATACAACCGGTTTCGGTTGCAGGAACATCCGGGCCACCAATCCAGCAGCCTATCGGGCAGAAGCGGGAGAACCTAAGAGCAAACGCGCGTCCGACCCATCTTGTTCGGTCGTCACAAGGGGCGTGCGGGGCACCAAAATCAGCACTGCATCAAACACATCTACAGATATAGATGTCTGTTTTTCGAATTGGCGCGCGGCCCACTGGCCCGTCTCTTGCGAGCGCGGGTCGTCCCCCATTCCCAATGGACCCCGTCGAAACCAAACGAGCGGAATGTCCCCCGTACCACTACATTCTCGTTGTATGTGCGCGATGCACGCAGGCCCGACATCCACTCCCGCAGCCGGTCGACAGCTCGTCCGCGGACAATGGGGACGGCCGAGCAGCGCCGCGACCTCGCGCATGGGTGTAGCGACGGCGCTATCGTTGGGCGCGAGCGCGTGAACAGCGTCTGCCAGCACCACCGCCGACCGAGACACCGCATTGGGCATCGGCAGGGTCTGTACGGCGCCCGCGAGCGCCCGATGGGACTGGACCAGCGCGCCGCCGGCGAGCAAAATCGCACCCAAGCCAAGCAAAGCGCGCGCGCGAAGGGGAACGACACCGTAGAGCACCCGCAGCGGACCAGCGGCCCCGCGCCCCAACAAAATCGCAACGAATGGTAATAGGTTTATGCTGTAACGAGGCTCTGCTTGGGCCGCCGCAAACACAAAAGTCGGCGATATGCAACACAGAATAACCAAGCCGGGAGCGGGCGAAAGACGCAGCATGTTTTGCAGGCGCAGCAAGGAACCGAGGGGACCGCGCAGCCACGACCGTCGCTGTCGTTCTCGAATGGACAAGGCCCGCAAGCGCGCATCGACCGCCGCGGCGGACACGGGGGCGCCGTGTCCCAATCCAAGCACCCCGAGGACCAAGACGGCGCCCAACAGCCACGGCGCGAGCCCCAAACCCCCGAACCAAGCGGGCACATCGGCGGCCACCTTCGCCCACGACGACGACGCGCCCGCCGACAATATCGCCGAAGCACTCGGCGCCAACGACAATGTGGGGTCGGTGGCTCCCGCATCGGGCGCGATGCCTTCGGAGACGGAGTGAACAAACATGGTGGGTCGCACCAAGCCCACGGTGGCCGAAAACAAGCCCAGCGCGCCCAAAGCGCCCACGACAAAGCCCAAAGGACGGGTCCAAACCCGCCCATTCCCACCGCGGAGGGTCAAAAGGAGAAACGCGGGAATCACATAAGGAAACGCCGTGAGGTGACTATACGCCAACAAGACCGCCGCAAATCCAGCCAAAACCGACCATGCAGGCCACTTCTGCGCCGGAACCACGGCGAGCATTGCCAACGGAAGTCCCACCGCGACGACGGGATCCACGCCAAATCGCGCGGCAGCGTGAAACAGCGGTGTCACGGACAAAACCGCAGCGCCCGCCAACACACCCGCCAAGCTGTCCCCCCACGCGCGTGCTACGCCAAACACCACAAACGGTAATAGCGTCCAGCATAAGGCGTTTACCGCGTGTCCTGCTTGTGCAATCGACGTGTCTCCAAACAATAGCACAAATGTAATAAGAATCAAATACGTTGGGAGCCTGTGTTCATCAACATCAGCAAACCGGCCGTCTGCAAAACTTCTCGCGCTGAGCGCCCATTCTCCCGCGTCTGGCCCATCCAAGAGCCCCGATGTCTCCGTAGCGGGCCAAGGAAGCGCGCCGACTCCGGCTGCGGCGACGCCGACCAACGCCATCCATGCTAATCCCGAAAACAGCATGTCCCAACGATGTGATACTCGGTCCATACGCGTGTCTATGCCGATTGGGGGTGTGCGGGTATACAAGAAGCATCAACGGCCGGTAGAATAGAGACATGCGCACACGCCATTTTATTTTGCTCTGCCTCGCCGCTTGTACGTCTACCCCAAGCAAGACGCCCACAACGGGTGACTCTGCGCCCGTAGACTCCGGCAACTCCGGGGAATCCGACGCCTGCACCACCGCGTTGCAGGCCCGCGCCGAGGCGACGGGGGGCGTTCTCGTATCCCCGACCGACTCTTGGGCTGCATGCACCGACGCCGAGGACGACGGCTACACCTACGTCGACGTCGCGGCGGAATGGGGCTTCACGCCCGATGCTCCTACCAACACCGAACACCTCCGCGGTGGCGTCGCCGCCGTTGAAGACTTCGACAAGGATGGCTGGCTCGACATTCTCTTCGGCTACAAAGGCGCCCCGCTCATGTACTTTCGGGGCTCGCCGACAGGCTTCTCGGCGACCTCCTTGCCCGAGACCAGCGGCGAAGGACCGGTCGCGTTGGCGGACATCGACGGCGACGGCGACATCGACGCCATTAGCGCCGGTCCTCCCGGTTTTATCTTATGGAACGAAGGCGGCACCTTTCGGTCGACCTTCTTCAATCACGGCTCGCTCACGGTCCCCGTTGTTATCTCACCCGCTGACTTTGACGGCGACGGCTATATAGACCTCCATCTGACGTGCTCCGGCTCCCATTCCGATGGACCGTCCGCTCGGGCCGATACCGTCAGTCTCGGGGATGGTACAGGGGCCTTTGTCCCTACAGAGTTGCCCTTGCCCGATGGCGGCGGCCAAGGCTTCGACTCGGTGGTCATCGACATCGACCTTGACGGCGACCTCGACGTGTATACCGTCAATGACTTCGGCACGGAGCTCGGTCCCAATGTGCTGTGGGAAAACGAAGGCGGAACCTTCACGTCCCGCAACATCGACTGTGCGTGCGATTTGGCGATTTCCGGTATGGGCGCCGATGCGGCAGATATCAACGGCGACGGCCTGCCCGAGCTTTTGGTTGCCTCCACCGGTGCCAACCACCTGCTGTCCCCCGATGAAAACGGGAAATACACCGATATCGCCCAGTCCATCGGCGCAGACCCCCTGACCGGCTTGCCCACGATGGCATGGGGAAATGTCGCCGTCGATGTCGATGATGACGGACGGATGGACATCGTCGTTGCAGAGGGTGACTTTTGGCTCGAAAGCACCGACCCTGCACTTCGGGATGCCTACGATGCGCCACTTCACCTACTGATGAACCGAGGAAACCCCACTTCGCCCCAGTTTGTCAATGAAGCCACGGCGCGTGGACTCTCCGCCCTTGGCTCCTGGCGCGCAATCGTACCCGCGGACTTCGACAACGACGGAAAAATCGACCTTCTCATCACTGATATCGTCGGGCCTCCGAAGCTCTTTCGCGCTGAAGGATGCACGCGAAACGGCGCGTTCGAAGTCGAAGGCCCTCCGGGATCGCGCGTAGAGGCCTGTGTTGGCGGTCAGCGGCAGGTTCATGCGATTACGCACGAATCTGGCTGGGGGGGAGCCAAGCCGGCGCGCGCAAGATTCGGTTTAGGACCGGAACCCGTGCCGGATAAGATATGGATTTGGCGTCCCTAAATAGGGTATTTTTCCCTCGCTTCGACCGCTCGATTGGGGAAGGATAACGCGTCGACCACGAACATCTTGGTCGCACGCGTTGTCACCTTTCCCGGAGGGAGAATCCATGAATCCGACCCTGGCCTTGCTGTCGCTCGTCTCCGCGCTTGACCTCACGAGTCCCGACTTCAGCGCCAACCAAAAGCTCGCAGATACCTTCGTCTTCAACGGCTTTGGCTGCACCGGCGAAAACCAGTCCCCGGCCCTCACGTGGAGCGGCGCACCCGAAGGCACCAAGTCGTATGCCGTGCTGGTCCACGACCCCGACGCCCCCACCGGCGGCGCAGGCTGGTGGCACTGGCTCGTGTTCGACATCCCCGCCTCCGAAACCAAGCTCGCGCGCGGCGCAGGCAGCGCGGGCCCCTTGCCTGCAGGCGCGCGGCAAGCAAAGACCGACTTTGGTGCGCAGGGCTTTGGGGGTCCGTGCCCTCCCCCCGGACACGGTGACCACCACTACAACTTTACGCTCTACGCACTCGACGTGGAAAAACTGCCGGATATTCCCGAGGGAGCTGCGGCATCATATGTTGGATTTGTGGTCAATGGACATACCTTGGCCAAAGCAACTCTTACTGGTTTGTACGGACGTTGAATTTTCCTCGGCCAACGATTGCAAGACCCCCAACGAGCGCGCTGCTCTTTCTTGCTTTCTTGGTCCTCGGAATTGTGCCAATGCTCGTGGTGGCGCCGGTCGCCAGTGGCTACCAACGGAGCCACCTCCAGGCGATGTTCGACCGCGGCGCCACCGCCCGAGCCACCGCAATCGCGCGGGCGATGGCCAGCTATCTTGACCTCAAGCAGCGCTCGCTCGCAGTTACCGCGGCCACGGCCGGGATGATTGAGACGTGGGACCCAGAAGTCCTTCAGCCGATTTTCGACGCCCAATACGAAGCATCCCGCAACTTTGACTCGATTTACCTCGGTACGCCAGACGGCGTCTCCGTGCTGTTTAGCCCGAAAGTACGCGCCGACGGCACTGCCACCCACGCCGGCACCAACTACTCCGACCGCGAGTACTTCACGGAGCTCAAGCGCACGCGAAAGCCCGCTTGGTCGCGGGTGCTCATGGGGCGGCAGTCCAAAGTACCCAATGTCATGCTGGCGCTGCCGATTCTCCACGACGACGGCTCGCTGCGGGGATTTGTGACGGGCGGCTTTCGACTGGACGGCTTGCGGTCCTTGGTGCTCGCCTCCAACTCCCGCTCCGACACCCGCATCGTCATCGTCGACGGCGATAATCAAGTCATCGTAGACTCTCTGGCATTGTTTGACGAAATGACGCTGGCGCCTCCCCAAACGGTCTACAGCGCCCCGTGTACGGAGACGGCCCGCACAGACATCGACGACCGAAACCAAGAAGTGCGGGCAACGTGCAGCCCGCTCACCGTAGGAGCCCAAAAGTGGGCGGTTTGGCTCACTACGCCCGTCGAGACCCTCGCAACCCACGACATCTCCAACCGCACCATCACCATTCAAGGCATCCTGGGGTTCGTCTCCCTCGCCGTGCTGTTGTCGGCAATCGTCGCGCTATTCGCCAGTCGTGAACTGCAATCGGCCGTCGCCCTGCTCGACACCATCGGCAGTCCCGACAAGCGCGTGGAGCTTGGCCCACCCCCCTGGTGGAGTCCCCGCGAGCTGGTCATCATTCGCCAAGCGCTGTCGCGCATGTTGAACCGCCTCGTCTACTCCGACCACTACAACCGGAGCTTGCGCGAGAGCCTCGAAAGTGCGAATCGACGCATGCAGCCTCTCGCTGCTGCGTGGAACGAAATAGGCGAGTTGGTCGAGATTTTGGATGCGGACGGCCACATTTTGTATGTCAATCCTGCGGCGGTCACGGCGCTTGGCAACGACGCCGAAATTGGCAAACGGTCCAACTTGTGGAATGACCAGCGAAGAAACCTCCTCAACGCCCGCATGAACGCCGGCGAGGTCTGGTCCGGGGAGGTGGTCACCAACGAAGACGGCAACCGCCGCATTTACGCCGCCACGGCTACGCCTGTCATCGAAGAAGGCGAATTGGCGCGGATTATCGTGATTCGTCACGACATCACCGACCAGCGAAATGCAGAAGCGATCGCGACCCACTCCGCACGCCTCGCCAGCGTCGGCACTCTTGCCGCAGGCATCGCCCACGAAGTCAACAACCCCTTGACCTATATCAATATGCACCTCGAAACATTCCGCGAGGTCATGAACGAACAAGGGGATTCCGAGCTCGAAGCAGCGGCGGCTGAGGCAATGTCTGGCGTTGCCCATATTGCACGCATTATTCGCGGCCTATTGACCCTTTCGCGCGCCCAAACGCCCGAGCGCCTCGGTGGCGACCGAACGACGGTCAAGGTTCGCGAGGTCATCCAACAATCCCTTGAGCTCGCCCGAACGACCAATCGCACCAACATTCCGATTGAGGTCGAGGTTCCCCCCGACGTAGAAGTCCTGGGCCACTCTTCGGAGCTTGTCCAGGTCTTCATGAACCTACTGGTGAATGCGCTCCTGGCTTTGCAAGAAAACACAACAGATGGCAAAGTAAAAATCGCTGTAACGCAATCATCCAAGCGTATAAACAGAGCAAGCACTGTTCGGATTCAGTTCATCGACAACGGTGTTGGGATTTCGGCAGCCAACCTCAACCGCATCTTCGACCCCTTCTTCACCACGCGAACCGTCGGCAAAGGAACCGGCCTCGGCTTGGCCGTCTGCCGGAGCATTATCGAGGCCCACCAAGGAAATATTACGGTCTCTTCGGTTGTCGGACAAGGCACAACCTTTACCGTGGAGCTGCCGTCTTCGCGCGAAGCCGTCACCGCAAGCGCACAAACGCCCACCCAGAGCGGCATCCGCATTTTGGTGGTCGATGACGAGCCGCTCGTGGCCCGCTCTATCGCCCGAAGCCTCCGCGGCCACGAGGTCACCGTCGCGATTGGCGGCGAAGAGGCGCTCGCGACGCTGGCTGTGTCGTCGTTCGACCTCATCTTGTCCGACGTACTCATGGGTGACATGGACGGCCCCTCGTTCTTCACCGAAGCGACCCGCCGCGACCCGTCCTTGGCTTCTCGGTTTACCTTCATGACAGGCGCGCCGCGCGGCAGCACCGTGCGTCGGGCCCTCGACAATACCCAGCGGCCCGTCTTGGCAAAGCCGCTGGTCCGCTCCGACCTCAAGCGCTGGATTGAGAACGCGCTGCCGAATGAGGGTCGCGGGGACAGCCCCCCCGCATAGCGCCGCCGGTCCTCCGTTTGTGCAGCCCGACGGCGCATCACCACAGACTTCGGCGCGCGTGCCGCTGGGCGTACGTTGGCCTCCGCCCAACACGCAGGCGTTTTGCTATTCGCGCCCTTGCGCACGGGTCGGCTTGAGCACCGAGCGAAGGGTCAAGCTGCTCCCGACCGCGGGAGGGGCAAACGGCACCACCCCATCGCGGGTCAGGGTGACCAATCGCCCCGCCGCCGGGGATTCGAGGGGTGCCGGGAACGCAAAGGCGACGACTGCGGGCCGTCCGTCTTCCGTTACCGAGCGGACTTCTACGTCAAACGCCCGATGATGCAGCACGTCGCCCGGCGCAAACGGCGACAGGCGGGGGTCCCGCAGCAAATGGTCGACCGAGCGCCCCAAAAATCCGCCCTCGGGCGTGAGCACCAGCGTTCGCTCGTCCTCGCGCACAATCGTTACGTCGGTCCACCAAGTCGACATCAGGCCGATGGCTGCAGGCGCCGGGCCGTAGTCATCCGAAGCAATGCGCTTGACGTAGCTATAAATAGCGGAAAAGTCGTTGGCATGGACAAACACGAGGGTTTGGTCAGCGAGCGCAGGGTCGGTGGGGGCGGTGTTCGCCGCGAGGTCAAACACAAGCCCCATCGCCGGCGTCGCCGCCATACGCAGGGGGCGCAGCACCAATGACGCGGGCCCATTCCATAGCAACACCAAGCCCAAGAATGCCAGCCGCATGCGCCCCAAGGACGGCCATACGCCCGACAATAGGTCGTAATGGTCGACGACCTCACCGATAAGGCCCGCCGCGGCCAAAGACGAGAGCGTCAACAGGCGGTCCATCGGAAATGTCGCGGTGAATGGCACCAGCACCAACAAGATGGCCAATGCGTAGGTCCGCGCCGCCACACGCGCGCGCAGCACTGGCCAAACGAGCAGAACCAGCGCCACAACCGCCAAACCACACACCGCCGCCGTCACCTTTTGGGCGGGACCGGGCAATACCGCCCAAACATCGAGCGGTAGCGGCAACAACTGGCCGGCGACCAACAAAGGGAGCCGCGTGACCATCGTGAGGCCCCACTGGCCCGGCGTCGCGCCAGGGTCGATATACAGACCCGAAGAGTGCGCGCCATAGCCCATCCAGGTGTAGACGACCCGCCACACCACGACAAGCACCAACGGCCCCGCCAAGGCCACGGCCCGCGCGCGCCAGGACCGCTCGTGAATCAGTGCGTGGGCCGCCATCCACGCCACGGTCGCGAGACCCGCTTCGCCCGCCAGCAACGCGGCCCCGAGCGCGAGCAAGGATGCCCCCCAATACCGCCCGTCCCCACGTTCCCGCCAAGCCAGATACGCGCGCAACGACAGAATGCCAAAAACCGCCGTGATGAGCGCATTTCGATTGGCCAGCCAGGCAATCGGCACCACATGGGCATCTTCGATAGACACCAACAGCACCGCAACCGCCGCGGCCACCGCCGAGGTGCTCTGGCTACGGAACAACGGAACGGCGAGAACCACCATGGCCGCAGCCCATACGAGGCTGTGCAGATGGTGCAGCAATGGCACGTCGGGCCAAAGTTGGTAGTCGACGAGGTGCGTAAGCACGGTCAGCGGACGAAAAAACGCCGCGTGGACCTGGGGGTCCGCCCACCAGCTCAGCAAACCACGCGACTCCATGAGGTCCGTTGTCTGTCCAGGTTGAAGAAATCGAAACAAGTCGCGCCACGATTCGGCTGAATCGAATGGTGGACGGTGAAGCAGCATCGCGCGATGGACCCAGTCGTCGCCCAAAAAGCCCGCGGTGAGGCTTGGCAACGCGGTCAGGACCGCGAGGAGCACCATCCAGCGCGTCCAATGACGATGTTCCATCCAGCAGCGAATTCGGTCCAACACCCGCACTCTCCTGCCCCGGCTCGGGCGCGCTGCTCGTGGGCTCTGGTCGTTCGAGAGACTCCGCCAACAGACGGCGCGAGTATGCCCCATGCGCCAAGGCCACGGGCGCACGTCCGTACCGCGCGGCGCGGGACCACCCAACAGGGTCCACGTCGAAAATCCGCAGCCAGTCCCTCAACCCACGGCCGACTGGGACGCCTCCACCGCGTGTTCGGCCTTGGGCAAGCGAAGCTGAAACCACGCCCCCCGTTGGCCGGCAGAGCGGGGCAGCAACACCAAGGTTCCACCGAGGTCCCGTGCTACCGACAACGAAATAGGCAGCCCCAAACCGGTGCCGCCGCGGGACGGGCGCGAGGTATAAAACGGCGCAAAAATCATGTCTCGTGCCGCTTCAGGCACACCTGGCCCATCATCGACCACGTCGACCCACACATCCGCGCCATCGACACCCCACGCAACCCGGACCCGCCCGCCCGAAGGATACAAGGCATGGGAGGCGTTGCTGAGAAGGTTCACGAGAATCTGCACCACCTGCACATCATTGGTCAGTACCGCCGCAGCTTCACGGGCTTCGAGCGAAAGCGTCACGCGGCCGCGCCGCAGCGTGCTCGCCGTCAAGCGCACCGCATCGTCGACCAGCTCGGAAACATCAATTTTGCGCGGCTCTCGCGGCTGTAGGCGACCGAAATCCAGCGCACGTTCGACAACGGCCTGACAAGCCCGCGCCCCCGTGAGCAACGTTCGCAGCGCATCTTCCGCTTCGTCGGGGTCGAGGTGGGGGTCTTCGGCCAGTGCTTCTGCCGACAACAACACCGACGTGAGGGGATTGTTGAGTTCGTGGACAATCCCCGCCGTGAGTTCGCCCAAGGTGGCCAGACGAGATTGGTGGACAAGCTGCTGGTTGGAGTCTGACAGCGCCCGCTTGAACTGCTCTATCTCCACCAAGCGGGCCTGTGCCAAAGCGCACACCTCGTCGTGGGCCACCTGAAGCTCCCGATACCGACGGCGCGCCGACCGACTCCACGAAGCCCGCAGCCCGATGAGGGTCGCCGCGACCGCGAGCCCGATGCTTACGCCCAAGGCTTCGGCCAGTCCCACCATCGGATTCCAAGCAAGCGCCAACGCCTCGCCCAGCAACAGCACAACCGCGATTCCACAATAGGCCGACAGGGGAAGCGCCATTCCCGCGCACATCAGCCCACTGACCATCCACACAAGCTCTACGCCGCGCCCGACGCCATCCGCTTGCGTCATGGCGCCAATCAACGGCACAGCCCCGATTCCGAGCGCCAACAACACGCCTGCAGCGGTGCGCAGGCCCATTCGCTCCACCACCACCGCACAGAGCGAGGCAACCAACGGGAGCACAAGGAGCGCCACGGTGCCATCTGGCTGCACAACTGCCGTGAGCGCCGCGAGTCCTACGGCGCACGCCGCGAGCCCCCACGTCAAGTCACGGTGAGTGTCCCGCGCCATTTCGACCTCATTCGCAATCATGAACATGAGTATCGAATTATTCTCGAAAATTCTACAAGACCTTGACGACAGGAAATGGCCTCCGCTCCCCAAAAGCGACGTTCAACGCCCATTTTGCACGCTTCGTCTACCCCCCTTCTGACAGGACGAGCCAACACACCCAACCGCAACATGGCGCGGAACACCCGGCGCGGCTGCACGCGTAGCTCCTATTCGCTATGGTAATCGACGGAGGCGCGTGTGGAGCAGCGAAAGACAAGGACTTCCCCCCACAACCACCCCATCTTGTCCGCGATGGCGTTTGTGTTGTTGTTTTGTGCCATGGCCGCCAGCTTTGCCATCGTCCGCCGCCCCACTCTGGTCTCCCATCCCCTCGTGCAATCGGTGCCCCTCGACGCCGCCGACGCAGAGTTCGCCCCCCATATGCGCGACAAGGTCATTGAGGTCCTCAAGACGGCGGGGCGTGCGCGGGTTGACGGTCCCCACGCGACCCAGTTGCTGCGTCCCTGGCACGACCCCATGCTCACCGGTTTTCGTCTCGACATCGACGCACGCGGTCAAGTCACCATCGCCCTCTCCGAGCGCGTGGGCAACGACTGGGCAAATGTGCTGTTGCGCGCTGGCGCCTTCGAGATGGAAGACGGCGTCATCACCCAACTCGAAGTAGAATCCATCGAGGTCTCGGGCTGGGACCTCAGCGCCGTCTGGGGACACGCCGACTTGTCGCTGCAAGCCAACGAATATTTGGACGAAGCGCGAAAGCGGCACCCGAAGACAGCCCGTATGCTCGACGCCCTCGATTCCGTTCGGGTGGTGGGCGACGACTTAGAGGTGGTCGTCGCACCGCACGAGGTCGCTACGGCCTTCGGTGCCCGCTGAAAGACCGCGCCCCGGTCTGGCAACGGACGGGCTCGTGGGAGCATTTTTCCAACAATGCGAATATTGACAAGCACTGCACTTAGCGCAAAATAAAGCACATAACAATCATTTTGTCAAGTCTTTACGCCGCGCTGGTGCCGGGCAAGACGCGGGGCCTTGCCTTCAACCAAAAACCTGTTGGTTGAAGGCACGCGGTCCGCGGGCGGCAGGACTAACTGACGGCGGCGGCTTCGAGCGCTTCCCGATTGCGCAACACCAAGCCTTCGCGCTGGGTGTCGACGACTTCTTCGCGTTGCCAGCGCGTCATGATGCGGATGGTGGTCTCGACCCGACACCCGATGAGGTCGGCGAGGTCGCCGCGGGAGAAGGCGACGGGGACAAACACGCCGCGCGAGTCGCGGATGCCCACTTCGTCGCCGATGCGCAGGAGAACCCGTGCGAGGCGCTGTTCGACGGTACCCAACTGGGTTTCGTCCAGGCGTGTCGCGAGGCCGTTCTGCGACTTGACCGCGACGTTCATGAGCATCCGGGCAATCTCTGGGTCGGTGCCCATGAGTTCGCGCAGGCGACCGATTCCGACGCGCACGGCGCGGCCCGCCGAGAGCGCAATGCAAGTGGACGGACGACGAAGTCCTGTGACTGCGGCTTCTGCGCCGGTGACGCCTCCGCGGAATATCACTTCCATAATCATCGACTTTTCATTCGGCCATTCCCGTACCGACTTCACGGCACCGGTACACACGGCCACAACGGAGTCCGCGGGGTCGCCTTGTCCCCACAGGCGGTCGCCGCGCTCAAAGCGAAACACGTCGCCATGCTGCATGAGCACGCTGTTGAGATCGGACTCATGACAAGGACGGGAACAAGGACAAGACATGGTCCCTCGAAGCGGAGTCGGACGACGCGAAAGGGGAACGGGGGTTGCGATGGGGCGATTCATGTGAGCTCCGGGCTTGTCGATGGTCGATGGGGCAGCGCCGAGACGCCTCCCCACCGTTCGCACCCTGCCAAAGCAAGACCCGTGCCTACCTGACATCGATCAGAATCCACCCACACTCTTTCGGTGAAAAATCGGGCCAATCAACCCTTTTCGTGTCAAATGCCAGACGCAGCGCCCGCACCCCCCAATCTCGATGCGGGTGGATTCCCCCTCCGAGATGTGCGAAGGTGCACACCTCAACCCTGGAGCGCCCCCCCATGTCCCTCGGCAAGACGATTTTGGTGGTCGACGACGAAGAGCTGATTCGTTGGTCCCTCTCGGAGCACCTGCGCGGCGAGGGCTACGAGGTCATCGAAGGGTGTGATGGCGTCGAGTGTCTGGAAAAAGTCGCCGACCATACGCCCGACCTCGTGATTACCGACCTGAAGATGCCGCGAATGGACGGCATGGAAGCTCTGCGCCGCTTGCGGGAGCGCGACCATGACGTGCCGGTCATCGTGCTCACGGCCCATGGCGCCGTCGACTCGGCCGTAGAAGCAACGCGCCTCGGGGCCAAAGCGTACCTGAGCAAGCCCTTCGACCTCCGCGAAGTGGGTCTTGCGGTGCAAAAGGTGCTCGAACAGCACCGTCTCGCCAACGAAGTACGCTACCTGCGCGATGAGCGGGCCGCGACGTATGGCCGCTTGCTCGGAAATGCGCCCACCATGCAGCGCCTCTTCGATACGCTCCGCCGACTCGAAGATGTCGATGCACCCACCGTTCTCATCCACGGTGAGTCAGGCACCGGCAAAGACCTCATCGCGCATGCCATCCATGAGAAAGGTCCCCGCCGCGACGGCCCGATGATGGAGGTTGACTGTGCCAGCCTCCCGGCCAATCTTATCGAGAGTGAGCTCTTTGGCCACGAGCGGGGCGCCTTCACCGACGCACGGACGATGAAGCGCGGCTTGTTTGAAGTGGCCCGCGGCGGCACGATTTTCTTGGACGAAATCGGCGAGATGAGCCTGCCGATGCAAGCCAAGCTGCTGCGCGCGCTCGAGAACCGGCAGTTCAAGCGGGTGGGCGGCACCACCACCATTCGCCTCGACGCCGGCATTATCGCGGCCACCAACCGCAACCTCGCTGAAGAAGTGCGCGCGGGGCGCTTTCGCGAAGACCTCTTCTTCCGACTGAATGTCATTCAGTTTACGGTTCCTTCCTTGCGCGAACGACGGGAAGACCTCCCCCTGTTGGTGGACCACTTCATCACCCGCTTCAACCGAGAGTTCCGCCGCACGGTTCGTGGGGTCAGCGAAGAAGCGATGGCACGCCTCGCTACCTACACCTGGCCGGGAAATGTGCGCGAGTTGCGCAATATTATCGAGCGTATCGTCATTCTGGAAGCACGCGACATCATCGAGGCGGTGCACCTCCCGTCGGAAATCCGGTTCGGGCGCACCGGCACCACGAGCTCGCCGTTTGTATTGCCGGAAGAAGGCGTCGACCTCGAAGCCGTAGAGCGAAGCTTTATCGAGCAGGCGATGCAACGCACCGACAACAACCAGTCGGCGGCCGCCCGGCTCCTTGGAATTTCGCGGTATGCCCTGCGGTATCGCTTGGAGAAGTTCGGTCTCGCCTAAACGCGCAACCGCAGCCTCGCTCGCCGCTACGAAACGCCGGATTGGTCGCCGGGATGGCGGAACGACAGGCGAAACGCGGCACCGGCGCGGTGGGACAGCCACTCCATTTCCCCGCCCATACTCGACACGAGCTTTTGGCTAATCGCGAGCCCCAGCCCCGTTCCTTTGATTTTGGACGTGACGAAGGGTTCAAACATTCGACTCGCGACTTCGCTTGGAATGCCCGGACCATCGTCTTCTACGATGATGGCCCCCCGTCCATCGGTCACCACCCGGATGCGTCCTTGGAGGGGCAGACCGGCTTCGTTGAGCGCATCCCGGCTGTTTTGAAACAGGTTGACCAGCACTTGTTGGAGGTACTGGGGGTCGGCGTACACAAACACGGGCTGCGCAAAGCGCACCGTCACGGGGACGCCCGCTTGGCTGACCGCGTCGTCGACGAGCTGCTGAAGGTCGACCACACGCACCTCGGCCCGCGCCGGACGTGCGTAGCCAAGGAGGTCGGTGACGAGGCGGTCGAGGCGATGGACCTGCTCACGGACCTTGTCGAGAATGACCTTGCGACGGTCGTCTTGGGCAAGTGAGCCTACGATGACTTGCAGCGTGGCCGAAATAGCAGCCAGCGGGTTGCGGATTTCGTGGGCCAAGTGGGCGGCCAAACTTCCAATCCGCGCGAGCGCTTCGGCTTGGTGGAGCCGCTGCTCGGAGCGCACAACGTCCGTCAGCTCCTCAATGTGGAGCAGCACCCGCGCCAGTTCGTGGTTTAGCGGAACAAGTGTAATGCGGAACAAGCGCGCGTCGTTCCCGTCGCCGTATACCACCCGCGGAATCGTAATCTCGTGGCCGGTGGCAAGCGCACGACCCAAATGGGTCGGGAGGTCGGCGGCGTCGATGAGCGCGGTCGGAAGGTATTCCTCGTAGTGTTTGCCCTGGACATTCTGCGCGGAGAACAAGCGGGCGCTTGGCCGCGTCGCGGAGGTGACCCGCCCGTGCCCATCCAAGCAGAGCACCGTGACCGGCAGATTGCGCACGATGAGGTCTTGTAGCGTTCGAAGCTGCCGCTCTTCGTGGGCTTCGAGGTACGTCGACGACATCACCGCAAGCTCAAGGTCTGTAATCCTGGCGATACTCTTGAGCAGAAGGTGCGCCTGTTCGCCGCTTTCGACAGACAACACAAGGTCGCACAGGTCATTTCGAATCACATTCATGGCCGTGAACACATACCGTTCCGGCAGTCCGACTTTGACATGAACATGACCGATACGACGACGCATATTGTAGTAGTCTTCATCGTATTTGCCCGTAAACATTTCTACGATGAAGCGACACAAGGTCTGCTTGAGGCGGGCGATTTGCTCGGGACCCGACAGCACCGAAAACGCGCCTGGCGAGGCCTGTACTTTTGCGTAGAAGTTGTCCACAATCGGGTTGACGTTTCGTTCAACATGTGGCGCAAACGAACGCAGCCGCGCACAGTCGTCTTCACCAAATCCTACATAAGCCTTCATCTCCGTCCATTGTTCGAGACGTTGCGCGGCGACATCCGAAGGCACAAGGGGAGACATGTTCAATTTCACACAGGTCAGAGAGTGAGAAGACACAGGCATATCCTCTCTGACCCGCGAGGCCCGTTCGGGCCACTCTCGTTTGCAACTTCTCTCCCCCCAATCAGGAGGGGGAGACACGCCGACATCCGCACGAGACGTCACTCACCAAAACAATGACCTCTGGACGTTTTTCGACAAGTCGGCCGCACGCATGGGAAGAAGAGCATGTAGGGTCGAATGCAAGCACCGTGAGGCTGCCATCGGTCTGCGAACGGACATCCGCGGGAAGTTGCGCAATCGACGAGGGCTCCAACACACGGTCCCACACTTCCGCGAGCAGCTGCGCGACCTCACTCGCGAGGGAGGGTTGGTCGGCGACCAAGCGCACCGGCCCCGGCCCCGGCCCCAAGCCACCACGCCCCGGACGCACCGCCAACACCGGCACCGTGCTGCACTTCATCAACGCCCGCGCCATGCTCGGCGCCGACTCCGTGCCCACAAGGGGCCCACCCCGCGTGCCGGTGACCACAAGCTGCATCCCATGGCGCTGTGCCCAACCGCACACCTCGCGAATGGGGTCACCCGTGCGAACCCGCAGCCGGACAGACACCCCCAAAGAGCGCACCGGTTCAGCAATCCCATGAAGCGACGCCAGCAGGTCGAGACCCGCAGGCTCCGGGCCCGGATGCACATGCATGAGCACCAAATCGGAGCCGTCACGCGCGGCCAACGCCGTCGCGACCTCGACTGCCGCACGAGAAGGAGCCGTCGCATCGATGGGAACCAGGATGGTCATTCAGGCACGAGCAAGCAAAATTCGTGCCACGTCTACAGATTTCCCGAGTCACAAAAAGCGACCGCCAAACCGCCCCGACTTCACGGAAAATACTATGTTGTCATCCTCACCAACAACGCCTCAACGGGGAGCCGCCGGCGCCTCGGCCACGGCCAAGCTGCGCGCCGCCGCCAGGGCCTCGGGCAACGAAGGCTCCAACAATACGAGCAAAAGCAACACTTCGCGTCTCGCATCGAAGAAGACGTGTCCGCCCTTTTCATCGGCGTCTTGCCACAGCCCACCGATATCGAGGGGCGCCCGCGCCTGCTCGTCCAAACCACGCTGGAGCACCGCATACTGGCCGGGTTCGTAGGTGGTGCCCACGAGCGCCTTGAAGTCTCCCGGCGTACCCACGGGGTCGAGCCGATGACGCAAAAAGAAGACCGCATCGGCCATCAGGTGTTCTTGGCGCGGACTCAAGGAACGCAAAAACGGCTGCTCCGCCTCCAAAATCGACTGGAGCGACGACAAGCGCGCCGACACGAGGTCGCGTTCGCGCGCGCCACCTGCACGAAGTTCGCGAAGCTGGTCGACTTCAGCGTTCAACTCGGGCGCATCAACGGCGACACCCGACGAGAGTTGTCCCCACAACCGGGCGTAGACCGCCTCCTCGTCGCTATTCCAGCGAGCTTGGGCCTCCGCTTCCCGCTGCTTCATACGGGCCAACCGGTCGGCGGCGACCCTGTGCGCCTCGGACAAGAGGTCGAGTTGGGCCACCGTTAGCTCCATATGGCGCAACCAAATGAGCTGGCGAACCCGCGCAGACGCTGGGGAGGCCTCGGGCAGCACCGGCGCGTCGTAGAGGAGCTGGTAAAGGGGAGGGTCGGTCGTGCGGTCCCGGGCCGCAATATCGACCTCCGTTGGCAAAGGCAGGGGGTCCGACGCGCACGCAACCAAGGCCAGCGCACACCCAATGGCCCTCATCGGTCACACTCCGCCAACAAAGCCGCGCGCAAACCATCGGGCAGCGGCACCTTGGCGCGGTCGGACATTCGCAAGCACACCTGCACCAGTCGCCCCTCGGCAATCACCGTATCGTCGGCGGGTCGTTGGACCTGAAATACTGTGACAAGGCTCGTCGTACCTACCTTCTCAATCCCAATTGCCACACGGAGCTCGTCTTCAAAAAACGCGCGCGCACGGTAGCGCACCTGGGAGTCGGCAAAGACAAAGTCCACGTCGGCCTCGGCCATGCGACTTCCGCCCCAGCCCAAGTGTCGCATCCATCCCGACAACCCTTCATCCGCGTAGGTGAGCTGGTTGGCGAAGTAGACGTGCCCTTGGGCATCGGTGTCGGCGTACCGAACCCGCAGGGGGTGGTGGTACACAAAACGCATCGGCACTCCGGTGTGAACGCGAGACCTTACCATAGCCGGCTCCCCCGGTGGACACCCGCCGTATGCGGCGCTTCGGTGCCGCGTAGGGCGCGCGATTATTCTTCGATGCGGACTTCTTGACCGGGACGCACCCGCTCGTTGCCCCGGACCACGACCGGTGTGCCTGGCTCCAGGCCGTCTGCGACCACGAGGGCATCCGTGCGGGAGGTCGCGAGCACCTCGACGGAAACGACATCGGCTTTGCCATCGACGACCCGCACGAGGCGTGCTTGCTCGGGGTCGGCCAAGATAGCGTCGCGCGGCACCTTGACGCCTTGTCCTTCCCACCGAATCGGAAACGCGAGGTCGACCGCGGCGCCAGGCTGCATGGGCGAATCGGGCGCGACGCGGACCAAGGCAGTGCGGGTGGCGTCGTCGAGCAGCGGAACGACGGCGACGACGTGTCCTGAATGGCCATTCATTTTTACTTCGAGCCCTACTTCGACGTGGGATGCGATCGAAGCGGGGATACGCGCACGCACCTCGGTGGCGTCGGTCGACACCAACGAAAGCAGGGGGTCACCGGGGCGAACCCAATCGCCTGCATCCACCATTCGCGCAGCGACTACGCCCGCAAACGGCGCCTTGACGCGATGACGCTCGAGCACAGCGACCGCCCGCGCGCGTGCCGCCTTGCGCCCGGCGAGCCGCGCGGCTTGTGCGGCGACGGCTTGTCGGGCGTCGGTGAGCTCTTCCTCCGCCAACACGCCCTGCCGCACCGCTTCGCGCCGGGCCAACACCCGCTCGACCCGCTCAAGCTCCGCCGCCGCTTCGTCCACCGCCGCGACCGCCGCCGCGACGTCGGCTTGGGCCACCGATACGTCCAAGGCCAAGAGCAAGGTCCCTGCCTCCACAGCATCGCCCTCGCGCACAAACACGTTGGCGACGGGTCCATCTGCACCGACGGACAACGAGGCCGCGTGGAGGGGAACCACCTCCCCGAGAGTCGTCCAAGATTCGGTCAGGGAGCCTTCTTTCACTTCGGCCACGCGCACAAGCGCCGCAGACGGACCACGGGCAGCTTCATCGCTTGTCGAACACGCCATGAAAAACAAGGCGAGCATTTCCGTTCGCATCCGAGACCTCCGGCCTCTCCCCATATCCCAGCCGTCCGCCGAAACGTGCCAGGGAGCCGTGAAGACATCTCGCAGAACCGAACCCCGCGCGGATTTCTGCGGTGAAGCGCCGACAATCCGTATAGAAGGTCGATGGAATGGAGAAACCATGGCCACGCACGTCGTGATTCACGAATCCCAACCTTGGCCCCCGCACTGCGCGGTGTGTGGCCAACCTTCCGCGCGCCATCGCACGGTTGCGTTTTCAGGCCCCGAGCCGATGTACCGCGTTGTGCTCGGCGTGGGGGTGCTGATGGGCCTTTTGGTCGCAACATGGATGATGGTGCGAGTGCGCCCGAACATCACGCACGAGCTTCCGGCCGTCGTGTCATTCGTCCTGCTGTTTTTGTCTGCATTTGGACCCGTCTGGCTCGTCGCATCATTCGCCGCCCGCCACCGCGCCAACCTCGACGTGCCCCTCTGTGCCGAACACGCAGACGCCCCGCTCGATGGGATGCGGCTGGAGAGCGCAGGCGACGAAAAAATCCGCGTCCATGGTCTTCCGGACGCGCTCGTTGCTGCGTTCGAAGGTCCACCCGCTCCTGCGTCGGAGGCCTGATGTTTCCGGTCCCTCCTGTGCTCGGATGCCCGCCCCCTGCCGAGACCGGCATCACCGTCGAGCTACTGCGCACGGGCAGCGTTCCCGGCGATTGGCGCCGTGTCGTCGACACAGGGGAAGCCGGCCCCGTGGAGCTACCGGTCTGGGTCGGCGTGATTCGACATCCCGCCCACGGCGTGACGCTCGTGGACGCCGGCCTGGGCGCGCGCAACCGCACCGGCGAAGAGCCGCACTTTCCCTTCAACAAGCTTCCCCTCATCGTGCCCGACGGCGCGACCGCCCTCGAGCAGCTGGGGGCGCCGCCGGAACGCGTGCTGCTCACGCATATTCATTATGACCACATCGGCGGCCTTTACGACATGCCGGGCACCGAGGTGTGGCTGTCCACCGTCGATGCGGCGGCGGCGGCCACCGAAACCGGCGCGTTTCACACCCGCGCCCTCCGCGACATCGTGCGCCTACAGCCCGTCGACTTTACCGGCGACACCGTCGTGCAGGTGCTTGGCCGCCCCGCTGTCGATGTGTTGGGAGACGGCACCGTCTATTTCCTCAGCCTTCCCGGCCACACCGCTGGCTCCACCGCCGTGCTTGTGCGCGCAGAGGGCCAGCCCTACCTCTTTGTGGGTGACACGGCCTGGGTCGACGCCCACCTACACGATGCCCAACGTCCCCTCCTGACCCAGCTTGTGGTGGACGCCAACCGCCACGACCTGCGGGAATCCCTGACGTGGGCCCGAAACATCCGCGCGTCGTGTCCCGATATACATATTGTCGCCGGACACGAACCTTCCCCCGCCGCGCCGTAACACCCGGTTTGGAGTTCCGATGAAACGCCTCGTATTCTGTATTGTCCCATTGTTCGTCGCCTGCTCGGGCAAAGACGCGGAGGAAACGTCCACCACCAACAGCACCACCGGCACTCCGGGCACCACCACCGAAGACACCGGCGACACCGACACGCTGCCCCCGCCTTCCGTGCAGTATTATTACGCAGAGAGCGTCATTGACGTCGACAACGGCAGATATGTCTTCGAAGAGACCTATTGGGTTCGGCGGGAGCTGGAGCCCGAGCCGTCCACCATTACCGAAGAGTTCGTGGCCATCGCCGACGGCACCCACACCCTCACGCTCCTCACCGTTGACGCCGCGCTTGGCAAGTTCACGCTGACCATCAACGACGGCGAGTACACCGGCGCCGGCAATCTTTACGGCGACCCATGGGCGTGGACCTCCTGGGACTCTATCTCCACGGCCAGCGACGGCTCGGCGGTCCATTCCACCGACATGGTCACGAGCACGGGCATCGCGAGCCAAAAGGTCGGCTTCGGAACCGATGGGCTGCAAGAATGGACCATCGAAGAAGTCCTGACCACCGTCACCGCGGAGGAATGGCAGGCGGGAATCGACGCGGTCGTGGTCCCCTGACGCTTCGGGGAGCGTAGGGGCGGTCGTCAGACCTTCACGTCCAACAAAAAGCCCACCGAGCCATACGTGCGCACGAGGTTCTTCTGGGCCTTGTCCATCGCGGTGAGGAGGTCTTCGACGAGGCCAGACTCCGACTTGGTGCCAAACAAGGTCTGAAGGACCTCGTTGGGGTTGCGTCGCATGGCCCGCAAAAACTCTTTTTCGCCCGTGGCACCCATTTCCATAAAGTTTTTATTGGTGCCGTCGCCAATATTGAACGTAAGACCGAAGCCGCTGTCGAACTGGTCGCCCCGGCCACCGAGCGACTTCTCAATGGCGCCCCGGAGGAGGTCGCGCGCATCCATTGCGCCATCCCCCAACAGCGACTCATTGGTAACTGTGCCCGCGAGTTGGTTGAACACCTCGACCAACTCGGTCATTCGCTGCGTAAGTTCTCGCACCGTCTGGCCATTCATCCCTTTGGTTTCCGAGGGCGTATAGGTGGTCTCTTCGAGCCCATACGCCGAAAACAAGCCAGTGGTGTCATTTTCAAGAGTGAGCGTGGCTTCTTTGGAGTCGGAGCGCACAGAAATCCGCTCGGAGCTGCCAAGAGTCATCGTGACGCCCGCTTCGGAGTCGTTGACCCGCGCGATGACGTCCTGGATGGTGTCGGTCGTGACGTCGACCGAAATCTCTACACCATTGATTTTGAATGAACCGCTCGAAATCCCGGCATACGGGGCAACTTGGTCTATCGCCAACTTGCGGTCGTCTTCTTTGCCAAGGGTCGCTGTGGCGCCATCGAGCTTCATGGCTGTCAGGAACCCGGAAGTGTCCGCGCCAAACGTGATGTCATGGACGCCGCCTGTGTTCCGCACCATCGAAATGGTGTCGGACGTGGCATCGTAGGTCGCGGTGACATCCGCCGCAGACGCGTTGATTTTGTCGAGCACCGTCAGGATAGAATCGTCGGCGTCTACCGAAATCGTCTCACCATTGACTTCAAACGCACCCGCTGTTACCACAGAATCCAGATTTGTCAAACCACCCGTTGAGCCATCAAAAGCCTCGTTAGGGTCTGCCTTTAGGTCCAGACCTGCCTGCGCCGTGAACTCAAAAATAGAGCCTTTCGCGAGTTTCCCGTCTCCCAACGAAAACGAAAGACCGTCGCCCAGGGACAACTCGGTATTGTTGTAGGTGGCGGGAATTGTGATGGTTCCCGTCTGCACGCCGTTTTTGTAGACCTTGAAGGTCATCTTTTGGGAGCCGACGGTCGGGGTAGACCCCGTGGGCGACTGGATTCTGTATGTGACGTCGGATGTGCCGGTGTAGGTGCCGGAAATGCTGACCGTCGATGGCGTAGCCTTGCTCCACGTCGGCGAACGGTTGTCGACGGCGGTGGTGCCATTGGCGATGGGTCCGGTGCCTTCGAGGGTGGATTTGGTGGCTGTCGTGCGGAGATCCACCCGCGACTCGCCGGTGGTCTGCGCTTTGTGCGTGCGCTTGGCACCCGCCCGAACATCCCCAAAGTCCATCTGTAATTTTTTCAACGACTCGCCCGCATCGACGAGGCGCCGCATGAAGTCGGTGACACCGACGCGCCGGGAAGCCTGAAGGGCGGTGGTGTTGGATGATGACGACGAAGAACGGCCCAATACGCCGTTGGCAGTCACAAAATTTCGGGAACCGATGGCGCTAATCATCCCACACCCCAACCTGCGAGCACTTCCAACCACGAGCCTTGACAGCCAGGATATCGGAATCCGATAGGAGAATCGCAATCTTTTTTGGCGGAAAACGATGATTTCTCGTGGGAAAAGTGCGCCAAAACGGGCTCACCCAAAACCCGTTCCCGCAACGCCGATACAGTCGGATACACCTCCCCTGACACTGCCGTGGCGCAACGGTAATTGCATGGCCCCCCCCTGATGGCAATCCCCCATGAAACACGCGTATATGCTCGCTCTCGTACTCAGTGCTTGTTCGGGTGACAAGGCGTCGGACAGCGCACCCGGCACCGACTCGTCCTCGCCGGACACCGCGGTCCCTACCGTTTCGTGGGAGCCCGCGTTTGACACCTCCACCACCGGCGCGTTGTCGGGAGTGTGGGGCGTCGCGCCCGATGATGTTTGGATCGTGGGCGGCACCCCGAATCAAGGTGAGGCCTACCATTACGATGGCAGCAGTTGGAGCGCCGTCGCGGTGCCCGAAGGCGTCGGCTTGCTCGTGTGGGTATACGGGTTTTCCACCAGTGACGTATGGGCCGTAGGCGTCGATGGGGCGGGCGCCCATTGGGACGGCACCGCCTGGAGCGCCGTCGACCTTGGCACCGAAGAAGACCTATGGGGCGTATTCGGATTCGCGCCCGACGACATTTGGGTTGTAGGTGGAAACCCGGATTCTGGTCCCCCCCTTCTGCTGCACTATGACGGCACCCGCTTCTCCTCCGTGCCCCTCGACGATAGCGAAAACCCGCGCAATACCAAGACCTTGTTCAAGGTCTGGGGTATCGACGGCGACCTCTACTGCACGGGGCAAACCGGCACGCTTTTGTCGTGGGACGGCAGCGCATGGCGATTCATCAGCGCCGGCGCCGACGCTGACCAAGACTTCGTGAGCCTCTGGGGCTCCGATGCCACGCACATTGTCGCGGTGGGCGGGCGCGGAAACGGTCGCATCGCCACCTTTGACGGCACCGCCTGGACCACCACCGCCCCTACGGGCATCGCTGGCCTCAACGCGGTCACCATGGTCAACGACGAAGAAGCAGTCGTGGGCGGTGTAAACGGCTACGTCGGGCGATACAACCTCAGCACTGGCAGCCTCACCGACGAAGGCTTCCTCAGCCTCGACGACATTCACGCAGCTTGGTTCGACGGTGTAGACACTACCTGGGCGGTCGGTGGAAACTTCCTCGAACCCTACACCGGCATCGCGTACGCGCGGAGGGTTGGTCCATGAACCGCACCTTCACACTCCTGGTACTGCTGGCCACCGCTTGCAAAGACAAGGGGGAGCCTGTTGACACCGGCGTGCCCACCGTCGACGGGCACCCCCACGGGCCCATTGCCGCGAATATTTCGGCCCCACTCGGCGAGGTCGTGCCCTTCGCCACCAGCGAGCAGCGCGCCACCTTCGCGCGTGGCCGCGACGTTGCGCTCGAACGCCACGACTTCGCCGACGGGCTCGGCCCTGCCTTCAACGTCACGTTTTGCGCAAGCTGCCACGAAAAACCGGTAACCGGCGGTGCGGCAGGCCTGTACCGAAACTTCTTTTTGACGGGCATCGTCGACGAATACGGTTCGTTCTTCCCCGCCGAATCTGCCGGCACCTCCGGGGGTGTCGTTCGCTTGTACAGCCGCCCTGGCTTTGGCGAACCCGAACACCCCACCCTCGACGACCGCACAAACATCGTCGCCCAGCGCAGCCCGATTCCGTTTTTCGGCGTCGGGCTCATCGCGGAGCTAGATGAAGCGGCGTTGATGGTCCATGCTGACCCCACCGACGCAGACGGTGACGGCATCTCTGGCCGCCCCAACTATGACCGGGGCTTTGTCGGTCGATTTGGTCGAAAGTCCCAAACCGTCAGCATCGAAGGCTTCATTCGCGGTCCCCTCAAAAACCACCTCGGCATCACCACCGACCCCCTCACCGAAGCACAAAAGGCCGCGTTGCCGGTGGACAGCTCGTCGGGCGGCGACCTTGGCCGCCACACCCGCGACTTGACCCGCCTGCTGCTGCCATACGGCCAAGCCGCGGCCTCCGATGGTCCGATTACCGACCTCGACGAAGCGCCCGACCCCGAGCTGTCCACCGACGACCTGTTCGACCTCGTCAGCTTCGCGATGCTCATGGCCGCGCCCGAGATTCGCATCGACCTCAACGAAGACGAACTGCGCGGCGTCGAGCTGTTCGACGAGCTCCAATGCGCTGTCTGCCACGTTCCCCGCGTGGCCGGCCCCCGCGGGCCGCTCCCGCTGTATAGCGACCTCATGCTGCATGACATGGGCCCGGAACTGGCCGATGGTCTCGAACAAGGCGAAGCCGAAGGAGACGAGTTCCGCACGCAGCCCTTGTGGGGCGTCGCCGCCGTCGCACCTTACCTGCACGACGGCCGCGCATTCACGCTCGATGAGGCCATTCGCTTGCATGGTGGCGAGGCTGCCGCGAGCGCTGCCGGCTACGCGGCGCTTTCCGCCGCCGACCAAGCCCGCGTCATCGCGTTCCTTCATTCGCTCGGCGGCGAAGAGCAGGCCACAGGCGGCCTCTTGTTGCCAGACCAGCCCGTCCCGGCGCCCGGTGAATACGGCGGCCCCTCCCGTGCGCTCGACGATGACGAGATGTCCGCCTTCGTGCAAGGACGCGCGGCCTTCGACTTTGAATACGGCTTGTCCGACGGCGTCGGCGCCCCCCGCTTCAACGGGGACTCCTGCCGCGCCTGCCACTTTGAGCCCACGATTGGCGGGGCAGGTCCACGCGGCGTGAATGTCATTCGGCACGGCATCTTGAATGGTTCTGGAGAGTTTGTGCCCCCGTCGGTCGGCACCATCCTCCATCGCCTCACCGCCTTGCAAGATAGCCTCAACCCGCCCCAATCCCAGGTCAACACCTTTGAGCTGCGAAATACGCCGCCCTTGTTTGGCTTGGGCCTCATCGACGCCTTGCCGGAGTCGGTCATCTTGGCCAACGAAGACCCCGAGGATGCTGATGGCGACGGCATCTCTGGCCGTGCGAGCTGGGTGGACGGCGACCGCCTCGGCCGCTTTGGCTGGAAAGGACAAGTCCCGTCGATAGAAGAGTTTGTGCGCGACGCGGTCTCGGTCGAGATGGGCATGACGCTCCCTTACGAAGAAGGTCTGACGTTCGGCATTCTCCACGACAACGACGACGTGCCCGACCCTGAAGCCACCCAAGCCCACCTCGACCAGCTTCGCACCTTCTTGTCGCTCTTGGGCCCGCCGCCCCGCACGGCTGCCGCGACCTCTGCTGCCGCATCGCGCGGTGAATCGTCATTCAGTGCCCTCGGATGTGCGTCCTGCCACGTCCCGGCCCTCGAAGGCCCCGATGGCCCCGTTCCGCTGTTCTCCGACCTCCTCCTGCACGCGATGGCGGAGCTTGGCGAACCGGGCATCGAAGAGGCAGGGGCGGACACCCATGAGTACCGAACGCCCCCTCTGTGGGGACTGTCGACCTCCGCGCCGTACCTCCACGACGGAAGCGCCGATACGCTCGACGAAGCCATCGCCGGGCATGGCGGAGAGGGCCAAGAAAGCGCCGACGCCTATTCCGCGTTGGATGCCGCGGCCCAAGCCGACCTGCGGGCGTTTTTGGAGAGCCTGTGATTCGGTGGACCGCCCTCTTGGTGGTCGCGGGGTGCAGCGGGGGTACGGACAAAGACCCCTCCGTCACCACCACCACGAGCACCACCGACATTCCCGACCCGCCCGACGACACCGCCGACACCTTCCATGACCCTTTGTCGATGCCCGCCGAAGCGACCCTCGCGGTGGGCGACTTCGCGTCTGCCGAAACGTGTGCCGGCTGTCACCCGGACCACACCACGGAGTGGAAGCGCTCGGTCCACGCGTCGGCCATGGTCGACCCCGTATTTCGGGGGCTCGTCGAGGTGCGCCAAGCCGACTTCGACGGCGCACAGGACCCCTTCTGCACCCAATGCCACAGCGCCATCGGCACCCGCGCCTTGGACATCGCGCCTGGCTTTTCGTGGGACGACCTCGACGACGTGACCCTCGAAGGCGTCACCTGCGAGGCCTGCCACAAGGTTGACGCGGTCGTGCGCACCCACAACGCCGGCCACACCCTCGACCCCGATGGTCCGATGCGTGGGCCGATTCTCGACCCCATCGAGAGCGGCTACCACACCTCCGAAGGCTCCGACCTCTTGTCCACTTCGGAGTTTTGTGGGTCGTGCCACGATGTTTTCGAGGTCTCGGGCTTGCCCCTCGAACGCCCCTACGCCGAGTGGACCACCTCGCCTGGCCGAAATGACGGCATGACGTGTCAAACTTGCCATATGGACACCCGCACCGGTCCTGCGGCCGTAGGCGGCCCCGACCGCACCCTCCACGACCACTCTTTCGTGGGCGTCGATGTTCCGTTGCTCGACGACTGGCTGTCCGCAGAAGACGAAGCGGCGCTGCACGCCGATATTTCCGACTTGTTGACGGGTGCTGCGACGGTCATGGTCGACGCGCCGGTTCCCGTCGCTCCCGGCGGTCGCTTGGACGTCGTCGTCACGCTGCGAAACGAGCTCCCCGCCCACAATCTTCCCACCGGCAGCACCTTCAACCGCCAGTGCTGGCTAGAGCTGACCGTCGTGGACGCCACCGGACGCGCGCTCTACGAGACCGGCACCCTCGACGAAAACGACGACCTCCGCAATCGGTGGAGCGACATCGACCCCTACGGCGATGACGACCTCATCGAGTTGGGTTCCGGTTTTGTCGACGAAAACGGCGAGCCTACCCTGTTCACCCACCGGGCGACCGAGCACACCAGCAAGTCGCTGCAACCATTGCAAACCCGCACCCATACTTTGTTTGTGGACGTTCCTGACGATGTTGTGGGACCGCTCACCGTATCAGCACGCCTGCGGTTTCGCGCGTTGGGGCCATTCTTGCTGCGCCTGCTTGGGCTGGACGACCAGCTGCACCGTTTGGTCATCACCGACATCGACGCGACCGTAGCGGAGGTCGCGCTGGTCGAATGAGAATCGGACTTGTTTTGGTGTGGACCGGCTGCCAGGGAAGCCCATCCCTGCGTCCCGCGTCCCGTCCCACCTTTTCGACCGACGGCCTCTCTTCGGCGCCCTGGTGCGACGCGACACCCACGCAACCGGCGGCGCCCTTGGGTTCGTTTCGCTTGGCTCCCGTGCGCCCCGCAAACATGCCCGAGGGCATCGCGACCACCGCCGCAAACGCCGCCGCGCTCGTCTGGGAGCGCCTTGGCGCCCAGGTGGAGGTTCTTCCGGAGGCGGAGCTGTCCACTTCGCCGGTCATCCAATCCGAACACGCAGACGCGCCCGACGAGGCATTTCGCGGCGTGCGAGACGTATTGGCCACGTTGGCACAGGGACCGATTTATGTCGCGGTGCTGCCCCAGCTGTTCTCCGAGCCCGCCCAAATAGACGCCTCGTTCCGCGGGCTCACGTTTTCGCGGCAGCTCCCCGATGCTTGGTCCCGCGACCTGCGCGAAGGCGCCCCGTACTCCCCCTTGGTGCTGCTCAACGACAGCGCGGGGCCCCGAGCGCCGGGCGACCTGTCGCTCACGCCGGCCCACGAAGTCGGACATGCCCTCGGCTTGGTCCACCGCGCGACGCCGGAGGGTCTGATGGCAGAAGGGCCATTGGCGATGCGCTGTCTCCCGGGCCTGTCTGCGCGTGAAGTCGCAACTGTCCAGCAAAACTTGGCGCTACCGTCCCTCGCGAGCGCGCCGCCAAGCCGTCCATAAACCCGCCGTCGCGTCTGGCGAAAGTGCAACGGGGGTGAGCGCGCCCCGGCACTTCGGACATCGCGCGGCTTCAACGCGGGCGCCATGGCCACACGAAGGACAAGGCCGGCGTGCGCGCCGGTCGAGGTGGCGTTCGGCGCCCCGCGCAACCACACCGCCGAACGCGGCGAGGGCGGAAAGAACCACCAAAAGTCCCATCACCACGAGCGGCAAAAACGGCACCAAGACCAATACGGCCACCACGCCGCCTGTCTCCAAGCGCAGCCACCAACGCGACAGCCCGAGGACATCGAGCGCGTCCATCATCCAGCCACGCAAAGTCACGAGCACGGTGTTGATTGCGATGGCTGCCACGATGGTTACGCCGGTGGCCGTTCCCATTGCCGAGAGCGACGGCATCGCCGCCACCACAAGCGGAAATCCGAGCGCCGCACCGCCCATCGCCGCTGCTTGCACCGGGACATCGACCGACAGAGAGGGCTCTATTCCCGCAAGCCCCATCGAACCAAACAAAAGCGTGGTCGTAAACACCGACAGCGAACCCGCCACCTTGTCCAAGTGCAGCTCCCGGAGCACGCCGTCCACATCCTCGTCGCTGCGCGCGAGCGCCTCCACCACGGCAAACAAGACCCCCACAACCAGCGCCGGCGCGGACACAAGCCACGCCAAGTCCGCCGGCACCGCACCTTGTTCCGCACGGACCAAGCCTAGCACGATAAACTGCGTGGCCGCAAATGTGAGCGCAGGACGCGCCGACGCCGTAATCGCGGGTGTAAACGTCAACGCCAAGAATCGAACGAACGCAATATCCATCACACCCACACCCCCAACAAAGACGCGGCCTGCGCCAAACCGACCCACCGCAGCACGCCCACAATCGACGCCACACCCGCGAGCGCGGTCCCCGAGAGCGTGAGCAAAAGCAGCATCGGCAGACTCCACTCCGAAAAACGAATGGGCAGCCCTTCGGCCTCCCACTCCAAACGACGACGCACCAACAGCAGGCTTCCTTCGACGTACACCGCAGTCAGGACAAAGCCGAGCACCGCCAAAACGAGCGAGCCCGCCCCCACCCACGGCGCCACGACAATATTGACCAAGAGGCCCACCGTCGCTAACAATGCGCCGAAAAAGCGCAGGGCAAATCGCGTGGTCAGGCGGCGCGCGAGGCCCAGCCACAGCAAGCTCTGGCGAATCAGCAGGACATGCAGCACCACCAATGCCGCAACCTGGACCAACGCTTGCACCAGAGGGAGCCAGCCTGCGCCAAAACTCAAGAGCGCGACGAGGCCATAGCCAATGATTCGCCACTTTCGTCGACCCAAATCCAGGTGGCGCAGAAGGTCGGTGCGTCCGCGCACCTGCAACGACGCGCCACAAAAGGGACATTCACCTTGGCGCAGCAGCAGCGGCAACGGCACACGCTCCGCGCAAAGGCCGCAGCGACCGTCCACCAACAATGCATCGGAGTGAGCAACGAAATCGTCCATCTACGGTCCTACGGCGGAGGAGCGGGGATTGTTGCACACCGCGCCGCCCGTCCGTCCAACTACGGAGCAAGTGATCTCTCGAAAGCCGACCTGCCACAATCGTGGTAGCCTTCGGCCATTGTTCGGAGGCACCCCCATGGGACCCCTGCTGTTCGCCATCGCCGGCCTTGTCTCTCCTGCACAAGCAGCAGGTCTCGCGCCTTCTGCTCCCGGCGACCTGACGCTCACTGAGTTTTTGGCCCAGCCCACAGGCACCATCGCCGACTACCAAGGCGAGTGGTTCGAGGTACGCAACAACACAGACCGCACCCTCGACCTTCAGGGCGTTTCGTTCCAAATGTCGAGCAGTGGTGGCTTCACGGTCACAACATCCATCGAGATGCTGCCGGGAAGCTATGCCGTGCTCGGCGTCAACGCCGACACCGCGACCAACGGCGGCGTACCTGTCGATTATGTCTATCCCTTCGCCGACTTCAAGATGGACCACCGGGACGACACTCTGAGCATCACCTACGGCACAACGACGCTCGACGAAGTGCACTGGGGAAGCACAGCCGACTGGACGGTGCAAGAAGCCAATATTTCCCAGCAGGTCAACATCAACGCCGTCGACAATGAGTGGGCCAACGACCTTCCGCACAACTGGTGCGCGTCTACGTTGTATCGCCCGCCCCTCTACGCCACGCCGGGCGCCGAAAACGAAGTTTGTGGCGCGGGAAGCGCAGACCTCGACGGCGATGGCGTCACCGTCGCAGGCGGCGATTGCGACGACCTCGATGATTACGTGCATCCCGGCGCCCTCGACGGCAACCGGTCGCCCTATGGAAATGCCAACGACGACGCCAACTGCGATGGCGTGCGCGACGATGGCGCCATCGACGACGATGTGGATGGCTACGCCGAACAAGATGGCGACTGTGACGATGCGGACCCCACGCGCAGTCCCGGTGAGGTCGAAGGAACGAACGGCATCGACGACGACTGCAACGACTGCGTTGACGACGTAGACATCGATGAAGACGGCTTCACCGACTGCGACAACGGCCGCGTGGTCGACTGCAACGACAGCGACGGCATCATTTGCGCGGACGCCTTCGGAAACCCCGTCGACTTTGACTTGTCCGACCCTGATTTCTTCGCGCGCTACGTAGAAGGTGCCTGCGCTTACGCCATCGACGCCGACGAATCCGACCCCAACCGCCACCCCTGCGCGCCCGAAGTGGCCTACGACGGCATCGACCAATCCGGCGACGGCTACGACGCTTGCGACCTCGACCTCGATGGCTTTGCGTCCGATACCTGCCTCGATGGCCCCGACCCTGGCTGGCGCGTACGCGACTACGATGGCAACCCGCTCGAGCGCGATTGCGACGATGCCAACGACAATGTGTTCCCCGGCGGCGACGAAGGCGACCCCGACGCGGGCGGCATCCCCGACGGCGCCGACAACGATTGCAACGGCTTGGTGGACGACCCGTACCTCGACCTCGATGGCGACGGCTTCACGGAGAGCGAAGGCGACTGCCGCGACGCTGACCCCGACGAAGACCCCCTCGCGAATTCTATTTCGCCCGCAGCGGACGAACTCTGCGACGATGGTATCGACAATGACTGCAATGGCCTCATTGACGACAACTGCCAGCTCCCCTTGGCCACCACCACCCTTGGCGGCGGTGGCTTGTGCGGAACGGTACCTGGTACGATGGGCCTCTTCGGTTGGCTCGTCGGTGCTCTCGCCGTTGTCCGTCGGCGCGCGTCGAACGGGCTGAGGTGATTTCGTGACGATTCTCCTGCTCTTGTGCTCTGGCCTCGCGATGGCCGCCGAAGAAAATGGCTCGGTGGACGTCGAACTGTTTGTGCCCAATATGGACAACAGCGGCTACCTCACTGTTCCCGGCGCCACAACACTGGGACATCTCGAACTTGGCGCGGGTCTTTGGCTCAACCACAGCAATGACCCCCTCGTGTTGACCGACCGCGGCGAGCGAATCGCCCCCGTGCCCGGCACAACCGGAGACAAAGGCGACGGCCTCATCGACAGCCGCTTGCGCTCAGAGCTGCAGGTGGGAATGGGCTTCGCGGGCTGGTTCTCCTTCAACATGGGCGTGCCCTTCGTCATTTCCCAATCGGGCACCGACCCCTCGACCCTGAGCCAAAACACGCTGACCCCCTTGCCGAGCGCCGGTCTCGGCGACATTCGCCTCGAAGCGGTAGGCGTGCCCCTTTCATCGGCGGATAGTCCTGTAGGCGTCGCGATTCGCTTGCCCCTCGAAGTCCCGTCCGGGCGCCAAGACGCGCTGATGGGGGAGGGGGGCTTGTCGTTTTCGCCGTCGGCGGTCGTCGAGCTCGCGAATGGCAACGTCGCGCGCCACGACCACACCCTGCGGGCCGCCGTGCAGGCCGGATACGCGCTGCGTCCCGCCGACCGCCTCCACGACCTCCGCCTCGGCAACGCCTTCACCTACGGAATGGCCGCGGGCGTACACCCTACGGAGGTCTTGGAATTGACCGCCGAGCTTCACGGCGAGATTGGCGGACCCGGCAGCAGCTACGCCCCCGGTGAGCTGCTCGGCGCGCTGCACTTTTTCGGCGGCGACATGGTCGACGTACGGGTAGGCGGCGGCACCGGCTTGTTCGGCGGCGTCGGCGCACCCGACTGGCGATTCGTCGCCGGCGTGACCGTCTCCCCCACCTTCGACCCCTCCGCGCGCGATGCCGACCACGACGGCGTTGCCGACGACGTCGACCGCTGTCCCGATGTCCCCGAAGACATCGACCGGTACCGCGACGACGACGGCTGTCCCGACAAAGACAACGACGCCGACAACATTGAAGACTCTGTCGACGAGTGTCCCGACGACCCCGAAGACGACGACGACTTCGAGGACAAGGATGGCTGTCCAGACAAGGACAACGACAACGACGGCGTGCCGGACATCTCCGACCGCTGCCCGATGGCGCCCGAAACCCTCAACGACTACCGCGACGAAGACGGCTGCCCCGACGAGCCGGAGTACGGCGACCGCGATGGCGACGGATACGGCGATGATGTCGACCGGTGCCCCCACGATGCCGAAGACCGCGACGGGTTCCAAGACGAAGACGGCTGCCCTGACAAGGACAACGACAACGACGGAATTCTCGACGCTCAGGACCGCTGCCCCAACGAGCGGGAAATCTTCAATGGCGTAGATGACGAAGACGGCTGCCCCGAAAAGGGTCGCGTGTCGCTCGAAGGCAACGCCATCAAGATTACGGAGCGCATCTACTTCGAGACCGGCCGCGACACCATCCAGCAGCGGAGCTTTGGCTTGCTCGACGAGATTGCGAGCGTGCTCCAGTCCAACCCGCAACTCAAAAAAGTGCGGATTGAGGGCCACACCGACAATATTGGCAATGAGCTGACGAACCTTCGCCTGTCCCAAGCGCGGGCAGATGCGGTTCGCACGTACCTCATTCAGGCCGGTGTCGAAGCCGCCCGCCTCGAAGCGCGCGGATTTGGTGAGTCGTACCCCCTCGTCGGCAACGATACCGAAGACGGCCGCGCACAAAACCGACGGGTCGAGTTCATTATCGTCGACCGAAAATAGCGTCGTCGGCTCCGCACATCCACAATGTCCGCCTCAGCGCTGTTCTCCGCGATCGGAGCGCGCCGGGGCGGACATTCCTGTTTGCTTCAATTGTGACAATTTTCAGCTATGTACACAATTGCTTGTCTCCGAATGTCACCAGCAGTACGATGCTCCTGGAATCGCGGAGAGAAGCATGGGTTGTCGAATTGTCCCTGTAAGTTTGGCGCTCGCAGCAGCCCTCGTGGCCTGCGGCGACAAAGAAAATGGAACGACGGGCAGTTCCACGTCTACGTCAGAGACGTCCACCACCGACGGAACCACAGGCGGCGGCGACGGCACCACCTCCGAGACGGGCACCGAAGAAACCGGTGAGCCCCTGGATGACACCCCGGATCCCATCCATGCCACCGTGCGTGGAACGGTCGAAGTCGAAGTCATCCGTGACGTTGACGGTGTTCCCACGCCCATGGACGTCACCGAGCTGGACGCCCTCGGCTACCCCTACGGCGCCATTTACGTCGCCGGCACCCGCTCCGAAGATGGTGACACCGCGTATCGAGGCTCCACCACGGTGTCCTCGCCCGTTTGGGGCCCCAATACCTTCGAGTTGCCGGTTACCCTCTCCGAAGATGGCCAGCTCTACGTCCACGCAACGTTGGACAAAAACAAAAACGCCATCGTCGACTCCTCGGACCCCATGGGCATTTGGCCCGTCGCCATCGAAATCACCGATGGCGCCGAAGTCTCCGATGTCGTGCTCAAGGTCACCATCGACTACAACGCCTTCGACTGGGACACCGGCGGCAGCGGCGGAACGGGCGGCGGCGGCTGCACCCAAACCATCTCCGGCCCGGTCACTGTCCACCGCGACTATGAAGGCGCAGGCATCGCGATGGTGCTCGACGCCAATGGCAACGGCCCCCTCTATTGGTCGTGGTTCTCCACCACCAGCGACGGCACCGATGCGGCCGCCACCTACTCGATTGGCGTCTGCCCCGACCTCGGCACCGTGCAGCTCGTTGGCGCCATCGACTCCAACCAAAATGGCCTCATCGACCCCATGGACACCTCGGGCGCCTACGTCACGTCGCCCGACACCAACGGCAACCCCATTGTGGTCGCGTCCGCCGACTTGTCCGACTACGAGCTGCAAATCCCGATTCGTCGGGAAGACGGCACCGAAGAAGACAACGCCATCGCGCTGGTCCCGTTCGTCCACATCACCGGCGACATCACCTACCAAACGGGCACCTTCGACGACCTCGACCCCGGCACCCGCATCCATGTCGCGGCCCTCAAGTACCGCCCCAACACAAGCGTGACTCTCGCCAGCGTTACGTCCAGCGCCTACGACATGCACACCTGGGAATGGGCCGACATCACCGGCCAAACCACGCTGTCGTACTCCATTCTGGTGCCTGGCAACGCCGAAGCCTACCTTTGGGCCTACGCCGACCCCGACCTTGACGGAACCCTCAACGAAGTCGGGGAGCCCGTCGCGTCCGCCAACAATTCGAGCACCGGCTACATCGTCACGGGCACCGAAAACCAAGTCCATGACATGCTGATGGGCGTTCCGTAGTTCTATTTGATTCCTCGCCATTCCACCCAAATCGCGCCTGTGGAGGCTACCATGACATTCCACTCTCGCCTGTTGGTCCTCCTTAGCGCTTCGTTCCTTGCGTCTTGCGGCGAGAAGGACACCGAAGGCACCACAGACACCGCCATTTCGACCACCTCGCCGACCACCACCGACGACACCTCCGACCCCGAAGACGAAACGGGCATGGAACCCGAGACCGAAGAAGAGGTGAAGATTCACGGCACGGTGCGTGGCAAAATCCTCGTCGATGTTTATGAGACGGTCGAAGGTGTCTACACCGAAGTAGACGTGCAAGAGCGCTATGCGGGCGTATACCCCTTCGGCGCGATTTTTGTGGGCGCCTACGACGACCCACGCGGAAATGGCCGGGAACATTACCGCGGCCAAACCGTGTTGCACCCCACGACCTTCGATGGCGACGACTTCGAGTTGGATGTCGGCCTCGCAGAAGCTGGCAATGTGTTTGTCATCGCCGCCCTCGACGCCAACAACAACGCTATCGTCGACTCCATTTATGATTCGATGGCGGCGTGGCCCTTCCAGGTCTCCATCGAAGACGGCAGCCTCACCGAAGGCGTCGTGATTCGGCTCACCGTCAACCTCGACCTCCTGCAAGGCGGCGGCGCGGGCTGCTGCGGCGATGGCACGAGCGAGGGCTGCATCGTCAACATCTCGGGCCCCGTCGACATCGACCGCAACTTCGATGGCAACGGCTTCGCGATGCTGCTCGGCTCCGACGGCTCCGGCCCGTACTACGGCGCATGGTTTGAGGCCGCCACCGATGGCTCGCGTCACTCCTCGGGCACCTATTCGATGCCCGTGTGCCGCAACGCCGGCACCGTCAAGTTGGTGGGCGCCATCGACTCCAACAACAACGGAATCATCGACCCCGCCGACACCACCGGCTCTTACGTCACGTCGCCCAATACAAACGGCAATCCCATTTCGGTCGGCGAATCCGATATGACCGATATGGAAATCCAAATGCCGCTCTACGGCGCAGACGGCGAAGAAGAAGACAACGGCGTCAGCTTGGTTCCGTTTGTCTACCTCACCGGCACCATCACCAGCGGCGCAGGCACCTTCGACGACTTCGGCGCGGGCACCAGCTTGTACGTTGCGGCCCTCAAGTATCGCCCCAACACAAGCGTGAGCGCCTCTACATTTGAAGCGGGCGCTTATGACTCGAAGATGTTTGACTGGAGCGAACTGTCCGGCAAGACCTCGGTGGAGTACAGCTTGGTCGTCCCTGCGAACGTCCAGCTTTACCTTTGGGCCTACGCCGACACCGACCTCGATGGCGTGGTCAACGAAGTCGGCGAACCCATTGGCGCCGCGCCCTCGCTCGATGGCGCCGTGTCCACCGGCACGGAAAACCTGACGCAGAACATTATCGTCGACACCTTGTAGACAATGCTCCCCCTTCGCGCCACGCCGCAGGTAGAAGGGGAAGATTGCTGCCACACACGGTTTTGGTACGACCCCGTATACACGGGATGAATCGTCGGGTTCGGGGGGTCGGAGTCTTCGCTCCGACCCTCTCGCCGTCTTGGCGTGCTAAGTTGACGCAACGAACAAACACCGCCCCAACCACCATCGGGTGTGCGTGGCGCATGGAGGTCCTCATGTCACGAAAGCCGATGCTCGTTTTGTCCGCTGGTCTGTTGCTGGCCGGAGTGGCGCACGCGGGTGCCACGGTGTCCAAACACCAAAAAGAAACCAAACGCGGAGCCAACTACTGGGCGGGCAACGCGGCGCTCGACGGCAAGGACGAGACCTGCTGGATGCTTCCTGGCGACAGCCAAAACGTCGACGAGTATCTCATTCTCGATGTTCCCCGCATCAACATCGACAAACTTTCGATGAAGGTGGGCTGGGAAAAAGACGACGAGAGCTTCAAAGATTACGCCCGCGTCAAGAAAGTCACCATCGAAGCCAGCTACTACGACGCCACCAATGAGCTGGTGTCGTCACCCACCATCGTCGAGGCCGAGTTCAAGGACGAACGCGGCTGGCAGACCGTTGATTTGCAAGACATCAACGTGCCCGACGCCGAAAACGGTGGAAAAATCAAAATCACCATCAAAGAAGTCTACCCCGGCGCCGACTTCCCGCAGCTTGCCGTGAGCGACCTCTACGTTCACTTGGGCGAGTTCGACGCCGCCGTGCAGTTTGCCGAGATTTCGAGCGAAGAAGGCAAAGCCAATCTGACGGATGGCAACGCGAAGACCGCGTGGAACGCGCCAGCGTCCGGCGCCGGCTTCACCCTGCAAGGCGGCGGCGTGATGCTTTCCAGCATCGACCTCACGCCCGGCCCGGCCACCCACGCGCGTCCGAAGACCATCAAGATGACGGTCAAGAACCGCGAAGAAACCGTGGAGCTGCCGAATACCGCAGGCCCGCACCACATCATCCTGCCCCCCACCGTCGGCTACACCGGCTCCTGGGACCCCGTGAAGGTCGAGATTGTAGACGTTTGGCCCGGCAAGTCCGCGCCCGACACCCTCTCGATTGCCGAAATCAAGGGCCACGGAACGGCTCTGGACGGCCTCTAGGCCATGCCCGCACGCCCGCACAGGGGGGACCACCCGAGCCCTCCAAACGTCGCTGGGCGGACCTCTGGGGCGCCTCTCCGAGCACCGGAGCGCCTCGCGAGATATAGTTGCGCCGCCGCGCTCGCCCTCGGCAGCGCCACGGCCGCAAGCGCGGGCGGTGACCCCCGCGGTGTGTTGGTGGTAACCAACGGTGACGACGCCGACGCACTGCGGATTGCCGAGCACTACTCGCTTTCACGGCAACTTCCCGATGGCCACCTGTGCTTGCTGTCCGGCTTTTCCGCCGACACCACCACCATCGACTTCGCCACTTACGCCGCCGAAGTGCAGCCAGTTGTCGATGCTTGCGTAGCCGACCTGCCCGACCCCAGCGCCATCCATATCCTCGTCACCACACGCGGCTTGCCCTACCTCGTCGCGCTGGAGGCCGGCTACGCCGTTGGCTTCGAGGCGCTGCTTCAAGTGAGCCACACCGCGTCCCGCCGCGATGGCACGCCCTTGGCCGGCAGCCCCCAAACAGATGTCGGCGGATATTACGCAGCAGACGTAGAAAACCCTGTCTTTATTGGCGCTGTCCCCAATACCGACGACTGTGACTGGACGCTCACCAATCCCTACGCACCTTGGTACAACGGCTCTTGTGCTGTCCTCGACGACGGCGACCTTCCCGCGGCCTTCGACCGCCACGCCGTCGGCCCACGCGGCACCTGGGACTTCACTGAATCGCTATTCATTGTGACCCGCCTCGATGGCTTCGACACCGAAGACGCCCTCGATTTGGTCGACCGTGGCGTGCTCTCCGACGGAACCTTCCCCGATGCACCGTTGGTGGGGATGCGCGCCGCCGACGACGCACGGGGGGCCCGCGACCCCGAAGCCGAGCGTGTCATCCGGGCGCTCGATGGCGCGGGCATTTCGGCGGAATGGCGCGACCCCTTCGACGCCTCGTTGTCCGGGCAAACCCTCGCCGGTCTGCTCACGGGCGCAGCCGAGATGCGCGACGCGATTGCCGGAAACACCTATGTGCCGGGCGCAATCGTCGACAACCTGACCTCCTATGGCGCGGTCCCCAACAACTTCTTCTGCAGCGCCGACGGCACCCAATGCCCGGAAAACGAGACCCAAACGAGCGTCGCACGCTTTGTGCGGGCCGGCGCTACCGGCGTCCACGGCACCGTCGCCGAGCCGCTCAACAACGTCTTCCCCAACGCAAGCGTATACCTGTTTTATACGTTTGGTTATAGCTTGGGCGAGAGCTTCTTATTTAGCCAGCGACATCTGTATTGGCTCAACCTTGTATTGGGTGACCCCCTCGCGACACCCTATGCGGAGCGGCCGGTGGTCACCGTCGCGGAGGATACCGTCGCCGAAGATGGCGTCCTCACCGTGACGGCCCGGCATCCGAATGGCGTGGCTACGATTGCGCTGGTGGTGGACGACATCGAGGTCGCGCGCGCCGCCGGCGACCAGCTCACTGTCGACGCCCGCTTGCTCGGTCAGGATGGCGACACGGTGCGGTTTTACACCGTGGCCACCGCATCCGACGTCACGGTCGACCGCAGCGGGTGGCCTGCGAGCCCGATGTCCCCCGCGCCTGCCGTCGCGGGCTGGTTGTGGCACACAGTCTCGATTACCGCCCCCGAAGGCACCGACGATACCGGCCTTCCCGAAGACACCGCCGAGCCCGACGAGCCCGACGACCCCCTCCCCGATGCGACACCAGATACCGCAAGCGACGACCCATCGGATGCGGGGTCCGGCCGCAGCAAAGACACGTCAGGATGCGCATCATGGTCTCATGGGGCCAACGGGCTGCTGTGGGTGTGGGCCGTTCTCCTGTACCGGCGACGCCCGCATCCGGGGGCGCTCCCCCGTCCCCGTTGAAGTCGGAGAAATATCGTGGAAAACAGCGACCTCGCCAACGTTCTCGACCAAGCCGCCGCCGCCATTTCCCAAGCCGACGCGCTCCTCATCGGCGCGGGTGCCGGGATGGGCGTCGACTCGGGGATGCCCGACTTTCGCGGTCCCGAGGGCTTCTGGCGCGCGTATCCTGCGTTGCGGTCGCGCAACGTACGCTTTGAACAAATGGCCAACCCTATGTGGTTTGAACGAGAGCCACGATTGGCTTGGGCGTTTTATGGACACCGCCTCCACTTGTATCGCGAGACGGAGCCCCACAAGGGCTTTCAACACCTATTGACCCTCGCGGCAGGGCGGCCGTTGTTTGTGTTTACATCCAATGTTGACGGACAGTTCCAAAAGGCGGGTTTTGCCGAAGACCACATCCTCGAAGTCCACGGCTCGATTCATCACCTCCAACGCTGTGACGGCGCGGGCGGCATTTGGCCAGCAGACGGCGTTTCGGTGGACATCGACCCCGAGACGTTTCGCGTGCGCGGTCCTTTGCCCGTATGTCCGCGTACCGGCAAGCCCGCGCGACCCAACATTTTGATGTTTGGCGATGGAGACTGGCTGTCCGACCGGGCCGACGGTCAATACTCCCGCTATCAGGCGTTTCTCCAAACCCAACGCAACAAGCGTCTCGTCGCGATTGAGTTGGGTGCAGGCACAGCCATTCCTACCGTGCGCCAAGAATGCGCGCTGCGGTCGCAAACGCTGGTTCGCATCAACGTGCGGGAGAGCCAAGGCGGACGAACCACGCTCTCGTTGCCCATGGGCGCCTTGGCCGCCACAGAGCAGCTTGTCGCGCGCATGTAAGCGGCGCGGTCCATCGGGTACCGCACGGCACACAGGTTCGGTGAATCGCCATTCCGTGAATCATCATTCCGTGAATGGTCATTCACTGAATCGCCATTCAGAATCCCAACCCACGGCTCACGTTCGGGCGCGACGCACCTTCACAACGTCCATTTGCGGGCAGCCATCGACCGTTTCAATAACAACGGTGAGGTAGAGCTTCTCGCCGGGCCGCACCTGAATCGTCTCTGGCAGGTCCCAAACCTGCCATCCCCAGTGGGTTTCGGGCGCAAACGGGGAGGTCGGAAACACTTGGGTTTCGTCCATCAAGATGTCAAACCACAACAACAGCGCGCCGACTTCGCCACCTTGGGGGCACACAATGCCAACATCGCGGCGGGAGTCGAGGTCGGCGTCGACGGAGAGGTCAACTTCGACGATACAGACCGGTTCGCCCACCACATCTTCGGGCCGCGGCGGCGGCGGCTGGGCATCCAAGCGACGGCTGGGACCGTCGTTTCCGGCAGTGACCACCGGTTCAAGAGTGATCCCAAGCTCCGCAGCCAAGTCCCGAATCCGCGCCACACGGGCCACGCCATGTCGCCAAGATGCGCCGCCCACAGCACACGCCATCACGCGAAAGCCGACCGGCAGCAAGCGCCCTCCGGGAGCGAGCCAACGGCGGCGCGCATCCGTGATGGCGCTCATCACGCCTTCTTCAAAGGGGTCGACGCCAAATAGCTCGTGGATGAGGAGGTCGACCAATTCGGGCGGCTCGACATCAAAGCTGCTCGCCCGCACCACCGACACGCGGTTTTGGACCTTGTTGGCCCGAAACACAGCGTTGGCCACATCCGCAATGTCCGTTTCTTCGACCGTCCACACCGATTGGGCGCCCGATTTGGCGGCCACCAGCGACAAAATGCCGGTTCCGCAGCCAATTTCCGCTACCCGCTTGCCAGCAGCGTGGCGCTGAATGGCCTCGGCATACGCGCGAACCCGCGCGCCATCGGCCACCATCGGCAAATGGGACTCGATATGCCCAAACCCACCGGTCTGGCCCCGCGGCGCATCGGCGACCCGCAGCAAGTCCCACGACAGGAGGTCTTCGGCGAGCATCTCCACGTCGTCTTCGTGCATCTCGTCCATGAGGTCATCGACGACGTCCGCGGTGGTCGCTGCATGGCGGAAACATGCCAACACGCGCAAATGGTCCGCTGTCACGCCGTAGACCGGCCGAGACGAAGCGGAAACAAGCGCAAGAAACCGCTCAGGCGCAGCAACTTGAAAGACGGCACCACGAGTGGCCTGGAGCACCAGGCGAGACGCACGGGACAACAATCACCTCGGTCGCAACGCCCGCTACGGACGATTCGCGACGCCGGCTAACCGCCCGATTGCCCACCGTCGCCGATAAACCGCCCGATGGTGGTCACCGTTTGGACAACAACACTTGTCCTTGCTGCAATTGCGCCGCCAATACCGAATCGTCGGCATGGCTGCGAAAGCCGTGAAACTCCAACGTGCCGGCGTTGTACCGGAAATCCGACAAACAAAGCGTCGGCGGGTCGTCCCAATCGGCGAGACGCCAGGTCGTCCCGTTCGGCGTGTAGTGCGGAGCCAAGCGCCAAGCGCCTTCCGCGACCGCGCGCACCGCCTCCAAAACATACGAAAACACCGTGTCTGTCCACAAATAGGAAATATCGACCGCAAAAACGGTGGCGCTGCCTTCGACCTCTCGCACTTGTATGCCAAACACGTCGTCGAGCATCGTCATCACGAGGCTGGCCGGCAAGTCCTCGCCGAGTCCTCGCACCGACAAGCAAACGGTCGCGAGGCGGCGGGCGGAAACGGGACCATGAACGCGAAGGCCGGTCACGTCGGACCACGCGGCCAAAGCGTCGCCCATTCTTCGGCTTCGACACGCGGCGACCGCTTCGGCGCTGACAGCACGCTGAAGCTGCAACACAAGGGCAGTCCGAATCACGGATGCGTGGTCGGGAAGACCCAGCCACGGTCCCTGCGAGCCCGCTTCATCCGGTGCGGCGTCGAGCACATCGGCGAGCAGCTCGGGCCGACCGACCACCACACCCGGACATCCGACTCCACCCGGACATGCCGAGGGGTCCACCAACAGCACGTCGGCGCCGCCTGCCTCACCGGCCCACGCACCAATGGGCTCCCGCAAACGAACGGGCTGGTCAGCCAGAACACCGGAGACATCCCAAGCCGCAATCGCGCCATGCCGATGCAACAGCACATTGATGGCGATGTCGTCGAGCAAGAGACCGGTACGCGCGGACACACGCGGAAAGCAGCCCACCCGCACGGTGCGGTGGGCATACGCCGCGAGCTGCTCTTCCAAGATGCCGAGGTCCGGCAGGCCGTCGGGCCCCGTCTCCGTCTCGACCACGTCGACCGCGGAATGGTGCCAGCGCAAGCGCAAGGACTCGGAGAGGTCATTGCTCAGAAAGACGACGGGACGGACATCTTCGCTACGGCTTGTGTCGGCGCAGCGGCGTCGGGCGTAGTCGCGTCGGTCACGCACGCCGAGAGAACGCAGGAGGTCGTCCAATGCGCCCAAAGCGCCGTGTCCCGTAAAGCGCACGACATCGCCAGGACCTGCCCCCAATGCCTCCCGCACGACCTGGCGCGCTTCTTCGCGAAGGCGCATGGTCCGCAAGCCAAGGCCACGGGGCGTCGGCCCTGCGTTGCCTACCTGGGGCAGAATCTCGGAGTAGAGCGTATGTTCGATGAAGGACAACGGACGCGCACCGCCGAGATGGTCGGCAAACACCACCCGACGCGGCCCAAATGGCCCCTCAAACACCGCATCTCCCCCAACCTGCGCCGCGCGAATCTTGGCCCACAGCACCGCCTCGGCCTCGGGGAAGGTAGGCTCCTCGACCCGCGAGCGCATTTCCGCCACGGGGACATCGATAGAATCACCCGGCGATATCCTCGCCAATGTCTCCCATGCTGCAGCGGCTGCATCGACCATCGCGTGATTGAGAACCCGAAGCACGGCCTCTGCTGAGGCTGGAAACGCGTGTCTCAGCTCCTGAAATGCACCACGCTCAAGCTCGAGAATCGTGGCCGCCTCGCGAATCGTACACGTCGCGCTGCGGGGACCACCATCAAGCAACGACAGCTCTCCAAACAAGCGGCCGGGACCAAAGGTGCCCAATCGCCACTTGGTCCCGCCGCGCTGCACGGAAACATCGACCGACCCGCGCACCGTCACAAAGCAAGACGCACCGGGCGCGCCCTCTTCAAACACCACTGCACCGGGCGGCAAGGTCCACTCGCGCACAAAAGGGAGCAAGCTCGTGACGACGTCGGCCGGAACCGCTTGAAACGACGGCAGCAGGCTCAACCAATGGGCCCATCGACCATGCGCCGGTCGCGACAAGCCTTCGGGCCCCGAACGCAACCCGCCGCCGCTGCTCACCTCTGCGGCTCCGCCTCGCGCGACGAGAATGCGCCCATCAAGGGCCCGAAGGCGCGCGCAAAGTCCGTCCGCAAGTCCCCGCAGCAGGGCGAATATTTGGCTAGGTGAAGCGGCATCGAGGACCTCACATGGCCGCAAGTTGAGCATCCACGCCACTACTTCGGTAGACGCGACGACGTCGGCCGACCGCAACGCGGAGTGGTTGAGCGCCGTCTGCCCGAGGAGGTCGCCGTGGCCGAGGCGCCCGACGATCCGAGGAGAGCCGTCCGTTGCGTGGCGCACGACCGTCGCTTCGCCCGTTTCAAAAAGAAGCAAGGACGTTGCCGGTGCGCCCTGGGCGACGATGGGCTCCCCCGCCTCGAAGACGACCCGGCTGAACGAGCGCGCGAGCTGGCCCAAAAAGGCATCGTCGAGATGGGCGAACACGGGCGATTTTCGAAGCAAGGCAAGCCGTTCGAGTGTCATGACTGGACCTCTCCCACGCTCCTCGTTCGGACCACGGCACACCAAACCGAAGATTGTTTGCGGGTAGAACGCCAATACCTGTGCGCAGACACGGGAAACTACGTAGATGTCCCCATTCGTCAAGGTGCGTCGTGGGGTGAAGAATCGGGACGTGTTCTGGAGCGAACGGGGATATGGGCGATGTTCTCGCGCTCGCGGCTCTGGAGATCTCCTTTCGTGAGGCGGCTTGGCCTTGTATCTCTACGCACCCAGGAACAGATTCGATGACGATGCCCATGCACGCCCTGTTTCGGTTCCATCTCCAAGCCAGCCGACCCGGCTTGTGGTTTCCCACAGTATGGCTGTATTTGTTGCCGCTCACCCACGATGGGCCAGCAGATACACAACGGCTGGGTTCATTTGCATTTTGGCTTGGATTGTGTTTTGTTACGTTTCCCCTCAATCATATGGTCTATGGCTGGAACGACCTCGTCGACGCTGACACCGACGCGCGCAATCCGCGCAAGGGTTCGTATTTGTTTGGGGCGCGCGGCACACCCGCGGAGCTTGCGACCTTGCCTCGGGGAATGGTGGCCATTCAAGCCCTTTGCTGGCCGCTGCTGACCTTCGTTGGGGGATGGGGTATGGTCCCCATCGGGCTGGCTATCATCGCGTTTCTGCTGGCGTACAACCACCCTACACGCGGGCTTCGGGGTCGCCCCCCCGGCGACCTCCTGTCGCAAGTCGGCTACCTGCTCACGGTCATTCTCTCGGCCACCCTCAACGGCGTCTCGTGGCCGTCGGCGTGGGTGTTCGCTTATCTTGCGCTGTTCTGCGCCCAAAGTCAGCTCATGGGGGAGGTGATGGACATTCACCCCGACCGCGAAGCGGGCCGCCAGACCACCGCCACCCAGCTCGGCGCGCGGGGCGCGAAGGGTCTGATAATTGGGGTAGTGACCGCGGAGATTGCGCTTCTGCTCGGTCCCCTTCACGACCCAACCTTTGCCCTCGGCATGACCGCCTTCCTCGCTTGGCTATTGCTCGATTTGTTTGTATTATTTCCCGCAAAAGACCAACAATACACGCTAAATCAAATGCGACTGTTCGGCATTTTGGGTAATATTTGTGCTGTTCTGAGCATGGCCTGGGTGTGGTGGTCGGGAGGCTTCGGCCACGCCACCTGACACGCGCCCCGATGTTCCACGGGGAACACGCGGGTCAACGCTGCTGCAACAGGGGAACCACCTCGCACACGATGCCGTGACCAAGCAGGTCTTGACCATCGACACCATTCACGGCGCCGGCAATCGGCGCACCCAACGCGAGGGTGTGGTCCGGCCGAAGCGATGGTGGTACACAACGTCTTTGTCTCAGGAGTATTCTGTGTTTCGTCGGCCCCGCACTTCTACCATCGTCGGCCTCGCGCTTGCAGCGGGGATGACGTGGTTGTGGGCGGCCACGATTATCCAGACCGGGCGCTGGCCTGCCGGCGACGGCCCCCACATGCTCGGAATCGCCCTCCGCCTCGCGCATTTGCTGACCACCGGCGCGTGGGGGGAGCTGTCGTGGAGCCTGCCCAGCCTCGTCGCGCCGCACCCACCGGGAGCGTACTTGCCCGGATTGTTGGCGTACGCGCTGTCTCCCGACCCCCGCACAGCACACCTCCTCGCGGCAGGTGGCGCATTGCTGCTCGCATGGGACGGCATTCGGCGCATGACCGGGAGCGCCGCACGCGGTCTCTTGGGGCTTGTGTGGCTCGCGGCGAGCCCCCTTGTGTGGCAACAAGCGGAGCTGTATGGCGTCGACCTTTTCGCTGCTGTGGCGGTCCTTCAGTCGGTGTCACACCTCGTCGCAAGCCGCGGCCTTCGCCATGGAGGACACGCCGTTGGCTGGGGGGCGTGGATGGGTGTCGCATTTCTCACGAAATACACAGCGCCTTTTTTTCTGTGGCTCCCCTGTGTCCTCGTCGGACTGCTGATTCTCGTACGGGGACGCTGGGGTAACTTGGCGCGGGCGTTTGGCGCGTGGTGCCTCGTGGCGGGTCCCTGGTTTTTGGGCCACGGCGACGATGTGCTGGCCTACGCGGGCGCGAGCAACACCGCGACCCCCGAGCTGGCAGGGAATACGCCACTTGTGACCGGCGCGTGGTGGGCGCCCCACAACGTGTCGTGGTATCCGGCGGCGTTGCTGCACTCGCTCGGCACGGGGGGAACACTCGCGCTCGGCTTGGCAGCCTTGGTCCCGGGCGGACGCGCCACCCCCCGCGCGGCACGCTGGTTTGCGTGGGCGACGGTGCTCGGTGGATGGCTGCTACTGGCCCCGCAGCTCCAGAGGCAGGTCCGCTACTTGCTGCCGATGTTGCCCATGGCGGCGGTGCTGCTGTCCACGTCCCGCTTGGCGCCGCTGCTCGCGGTGGTGGGCATCATCAGCGTTCACGCAAACTACCTCCACTTCTCCGACCCCACCGAGGCCCCCGCCCAGCGCAAGGCCCACTTTCCCGTCGAAACGGCCGGCCAAACGTGGCCCCAGGTTCCAGAAGCGCTGTCCCCGATGTCCGAAGACCCCAATGAATGGCGCCTCGACCCCGCCATCGCGCGCTTGGCCGCGCACACGCCCGCCTCTGCCGAGACGGTGGGCTTGCTGGCCCCGTCCATGCAGGGACCGGGCGCGGGCCTTGTGTTGTATCGCTTGGCGGCGGCCGGCTACCCGTGGCATTTGTCGAGCGTGGCGTTTCTCGACCGTGGGGGCCCTACGCCCGATGGCGCCGCCTTGCCTATGTGGAACCAAGCGGCGCTCTTTGTCGCGCCATTTGCGATTGGAGATTGGCCGGAACGCCGTTTCCAGAGCGTGCTCGTGATTACCGAAGAGCGAGACACCCGTTCTGCTGCGTGGCTTCGCAGTACTGGCTTTGTCCTTGCAGAGTCGGTAGAGACCCGCCACGGGTATGTCGGCGGGGTTTATACACGCGAGAGCAGCGCGGATTGACGCGGGCCTACGGTGGGAGGCCCGCCCGCTTTATTCCGTCGGGACGGCGTTCGCGGCGAGGATTCGCACGTCTTCGGCGATGCGGAAAATGACCATAATCACTTCCATCGCCATACGACCAAACAAGACCTGAAGCATCGCAATCATCGGCGCGCTCACCATCATCAGCAGCCCAATGCCTGCGTTATCGTCGCCCATCAACTTAAACGCGACCACTTCGAGAACCAGGAGCGTGAACGCGACATTGAGCAAAAACAAGCCATAGATTACCTTGACAAACGACGACGTGACAAAGGTGCGGAAGCTAAAGTCAAAAAACGCGAGCATTGGGCTCTCCAAAGATACGGAGGACCGAATGAATAGCCATTCAGCGTGAATCGAATGGGTTGCCCATCCATGAACCGCCATTCATTTGTCCCCAGCCGTGTGCGCAGGACCATCGACACAGGACATGTCGCCTCCCTGGCTCGGCGATTTGCGCATACTTGGGCCGACGCGTCTCGATGACTGTGCGTGACTGTGCGTATCTATTGTCCTCATTCGCTCCACGACAACCGATACACCGCGCCCGACGAAACCCCGTCGATAGCATCAAACCCTGCTCCAATCAGCAAGTCACCCCGTCCGTCACCATCAATATCTGCCGTCGCGATTTCACTGAACCCCAAGCCGGAGAATGGCTCCGATTTCCAAGTCGCAATCGTGCCAGATTGTCCCAGCACGACCGCTCCACCCGAAAACAAAACGGCGCGGTCGACGACGTATGGGTGTCCCCCGTCCGCCTGTCCGGCCACCGCGAGGTCGGGCAATCCGTCGCTGTTCCAATCAGCGGTGTCGTGGTAATCGTAGCCGATACCGTCCGTGGAAAAGCCGCCGTAGACCACGCGATGCGCATCGTCGAGGGACATGGAGCCCGGTTCTATCATTTGCCCATCAAAAACCCACAGCGCGCCTTTGGGCGTAGTCCGCGCCATACGACGCGCCCGAACCGGACACCACAAGGTCCGGGCGGCCATCCCCCGTCACATCCGCGATAAGACGCCCCTCTGCGCCCATTCGGTCGCCGATATTGCCCACGACGGAGAGGTACGCGTCGTCGACCGAGGCGACCCGACCCGCAGCGACGTCCGCGCCCGAGAACAAATACGACGCGCCGATGTAGTCGGCAGCGGGCGCATCGGGGATGCGTCGATACGGCGCGCCTACGAACAAGTCATCGACGCCGTCCCCATCTATGTCTCCGGGCGTACTGATACCTTCGCCCAGTTTTCCGTCGATATCATTGACAATAGTAACGTCTGCGTCGGCGTTGTCGCGAAATGGCGACGACTGCAGGCTGCTTGAAAGGTGAACACACGCGCGGCCTTCGCCCGCGAAAGGCATGCCCACGACGAGGTCATCGAAACCATCTCCGTCGAGGTCCGCGTCGACCGCTAGGCCTTGGCCGACGCCCACAGAAGCGCCCACGTCGACAAACGTAATGGTAGCAACCACCGCCGTTTCCGCGGTGTCCGACGACGAGAGCCGCCCGTGGTCTACGAGCGCCACGCCCATATACCCGCGCCCCGCCCACGGCCCCGCGACCGCCGAAGTGGTGCTCCCTGTCCCCAAAACATCGCCGCCTTCCCGCGCATTGAGGTACCCAAGCGCCGAGAACGGCAACGCAACCGTACCTTCAGCGTCAACGACGCCGAGACGCGCGCCTTCGATGAGGGTACTCCCGGACCAGACATGGGCCATCACGATGCCGTCGGCTTGGGAGGTCGCGAAAACCTCCGCGCCGCCGTCGCTATCTTGGTCAGGGACAGTGCCCAAGCCAATGCCCAAGCGGACAACCTCTGCGTCGCCGCCAATCGCGGTGGAGAGCACGCTCCGGGAGATGCCGAGTTCACAATCGCGATCGAGCCATTCGGTGTCGATGGCGCCGGGATGAACCTCGTGGTTGGCGTCGTCGCAGTCCCCATCGGCGACGGAAAAACCGTCTCCATCGGCATCTTCGACCACACCGTCACCACCTTCGCCGCCGTCGTCTCCGCCATCGTCAGACCCGCCCCCATCACCCGCGCCACCCTCACCGCCGGTGCTGTCGCCGTCCCCCGTACCGCCGTCGTCGCCAGGCAAGACCTCCGTGCCTGAAGAGGACGCGGGGTCGTCTTTTTGAAAACAACCGCCGAAGCCCATTACGACAATAAAGCCGGTCCACGATGGACCTCCGAAGATGCCCGCGATTTGTGCCATCGTTCTGTTACTCCGCGCTTCTTACGAATGAACGATAGCGTACCGCGTGGGCGGCCCAGTCAATCCTATGAATGTTTCGCGAAACACGGCACAAAATACGCCATCTGCCAATATGTCCGTAATGCCTTGAGAGCCGTGCTGCCCGCCCGCACATCCGACGATTTTACAACCCCATTGAAACAGGAACGAAACACACATAAACAGTGTACGCAACACACAAACTGAATCGCGATTCAGTGCGCACCCGAGGCTTCCAACGGGCGCGCACACACAGGCATCACCAACACATTCACTGCTGGGACGACAGCAGCTTCGCCGTATTTTGCTCAATCTGCATTTGGCACAATGCGGTTTGGGCTTGCAGCCGCAGCATCATCGCCTTCGTGCGACCTTGGGCAAAACCGTAATACGCCCCCAAGAGCGCGCCAATGCACGCCCCGACCCACATCGAGCCTGAATCATAAAAGAAAGCAAACGACGCAACCAGCGGTGCCCCGATGAATATGCCGGCAATCGCCCACAAGATTTCAATCGAGCGTGCGGTCTTGTATAGGTTGTCGGCGGCCTGTTGAATCACGCCGCTGTCGTATTCGGTCATGGCTCTCCCTCTCTTTCATGGACGTCGTGCGAATTGTGCAGTCCGACACAACATATCCTTGACTTGTGTATTGCCGGACATTATTCGTGATAGCACCTACCCGCCCATCTGCCCAATCTATTTCGGCCCTACTTTGGGCGAAATCCAACCAAAAAAAGACCCCGGCGAGATGCCGGGGGATTCGAGGGCTTGAGAAGCCGCAAACAATCCGTTGTTTCGGCCCCTCTAAAGCCATACGTTTTTGTCTCAGTCGTTGCTGTCTTCGGAGACTTGGGAAGGATGCAGGTTGAAGAAGTCGACGCGCGGCTCCAAGAACTTCGGCTGGTGGCTCTCGGGGTTGTCCATGAGGTCGGTGAGCGGCGCGAACGCAAACTCCCACGACCAAATGCGGACATCCACACCCAGATATTCCCGAATCCGCTCGCAGCCCGAGGGTGCGATGGGGTGCATCAATAGGGCGGCGACGCGGAGCAAATGGAAGCAATCGGCCAACACCTGGGGCCAACGCGCGGCATCGGAACGCGCGGCGTTGGAGCCTGCGGCCCACGTCTTGTTGGCTTGCCGAATGAACTTCTCGGCGATGCCAAACGCCTGTGGGAACCGCTTGTCGTACATCAACCGCTCATAGTCGAGCAAGACGCGCTCGCTCGCCTCGACCACTTCGGCTGCGGGCGCCAGCGTAGGAATCCGGCCATCGGTGTGCTGCTGGCAGCCGTAGAAGCAGCTTCGCGCCAACCGATTGAGGAGGCCGGTGAGCACCTTGCCTTCCTTGAGCACGGGGTCGCCGGCGGCGGGGTCGGCGTCGGGGTCGAGGGGTTTGGGTTGGAAGCTGGCGTTGCGGTCGGCGAGGCCCAAGTTGAAGAAGTGCGCCCGGAGCTGCTCTGCGGTGTAATGGTCCAGCAGCTCGTGGGCCATCGGAGGCCGAATCGCCCCGCTGCTGCTGGCTTTTCGTCCAAGGAACATCAGGTGTCGGTTGACCACCAGCTCGGGGAGCTGGAGCTGTCCTTCTTCGGGCTGCGCATTCCACGTGGGGCCTTGGGTGCCCAAGAACATCGCCACTTCTGCGGGACCGTAGAAATAGACGTTGTCTTCGCCGATGAACTGGTAGACCTGCGCATCCTTGCTGCACCACCACTCCCGCCATTGGTCGCGATGGCCGCCGCGCGCTTCGAGCACGGTCGCCGTAAAAGAAATCGGCGCCCACAACGACTCCGGCCACACCCAAAATGACAAGCCTTGCGTCGCATCGGTGTCGGGAACGGGAACGCCCCAAGTTTCGCTGGTGGTCAAGCGGAAGGGGACCAGGGTCTTGCCGGTGCGAAACTGCACGCCCGCAGCGGCAAGGCGCACACAGGCGGCTTCCCGGTCTGCCAACGTCGCAAAACGCCAGGTGAAGGATGGGCCCTTGCTTTCGAGCTCCGCAAACGGGGGCATCTCTCCGCGTACGGCTTCAGCGGCTTCCGCGTGCTTTTTGACGATGTGGATGTCCGGCTCGCCAAAAAACTCTCGAAGCGCAGAAATCGTGTACTTTCGCGAACCGGGCGCACGATTGGCGTCTTCTAACCAAACCGCGAGGCCGTCCCGAAACGCGGGGAGGTCGAGGTACCAGTTGGACGCCGCACGCAGCACCGGACGGCGCCCCGTGAGGGTGCTCTCGGGGTCGACAAGGTCGCGGGGAAGGTATTGGTGACCCAATCCGCACTCGTCTGCATACGCCTGTTCGGAAGCACAGCCTTGAATCGGGCAACGTCCTCGGACTTGCCGACCATTCAAGAAGCACTCCCGCTCTTCATCGTAGAACTGCTCCGTCGACAGCAGTTGGAGATGGCCATTGTTTCGCAATGTGTCAAAAATCCATGCGCTCAATTCGGCGTGGATTTCCCCGGACCGAAACAGCGCCGACGCTGCAAAGAGCGATGGCTCCACATCATACGACGACAGCGTCGACTTTTGGTGCTCGTGGTTGCCTTGCACGAGGTCAGAAAGCGAACCCAAGTACCCTTCGTTTTCCACCATCTGACGGTGCTTTTCAACGATAGGTGAGCCATAGCAATCTGTACCCGACACAAAAATTACGTTGTCCGCGCCAATCCGATCCCGCAGAAATCGAGCGAAGACATCCGCTTGCACAAACACTCCACCAATGTGGCCAAAGTGTAGAGACTTGTTGCCGTATGGCATTCCGCCCGTAATGACGGCCCGTTTCGGGAACGAGGGGCGGGGACGAGAGGGACGCGACATGTCAACTCCAGAACGTGACACGACGCTCTATCGCCCTGCGCCCCATTGTGGCGTGGTGTATGGTGAAACGCCCGCAACATGGGCCACCACCCACCGCCGTAACGCCGATGAATCGCCATTCATTTCAAAATGCTCGCGTCTTGTGGAGCCTGTCGCTTTTGATTGGATGCGGGAAAGGCTTTGCTACACCCGCCAATCCCGCTACCGCGACTCCCACGACTGCCCCCGCCGAAGACCTACCCTTCGACGTTCTCCTCGTATCCCTCGACACCGTACGATGGAGCAGCACCACTCTGTCTGGCTACGAACGGGACACCACGCCCAACCTCGCCGCCTTTGCCAGTCTACCAGGTAGCGTTGTCTTCTCTCGCGCCTACACAAACGGCGCGTGGAGTATGCCAGCCTACGCAAGCCTATTTACCGGGCAGGACGCCATGACGCACGGCGTGGGCTTTTTGCGGGCGGAGGTCGACCCTGCACAGTCCACAATGGCAGACATGATGGCAGCCTACGGCTACACAACAACGGCCTACTGTTCCGGCCCCCATATCGCGCCCGAAACCGGCCTGAATCGCGGATTTCAGTCGTTTCATCACATTACCGAGCTACGCACCATCGCCATTCACATTGATGATGCCCTCGAATACTTGCTCACGCCCTCCGATTCCCCCCGTTTTACTTTCGTCCACGGCTACGACGCACACACCCCGTACACCACACCCGCGTTGATTTCCGAGCTATGGGCGGAAGATCCTCGCCCGCACGTACAACCCACCTCGATTCCCGGCTGGCGGAGCACCCGCCCCGCGCAACCCAAACATCGCGGTGAAGAGCTCAGCGACGGCGCCAAGGCGCATATGCGCGCCCACTATGACTCCTCCGTTTATTATGCGGACCACCAATTGGGGCGCCTCCTGTATGGCCTCGAAGTTGCGGGCCGCCTCGACCGCACCATCGTCATCGTGATGTCCGACCACGGCGAAATGGTAGGAGAAGAGGGTGGGATGGGCCACGACACCGGCCACAACGACCTTGTATTTCATGTTCCCCTGGTCATCCGAATCCCGAGCGACGCGCCGCCGCAAACCATCGACCGCTTGGTGTCGCTCTCCGACCTCCTGCCGACCATGGCGGCCCTCATCGGCGCCGTGCCGCCAGCGGGCATCGAGGGACACGTCATCGGAGAGCTGTTGACCCCCGCTGTGCCCACCGCGCCACACCTGCACCGCGCTGCGTCGCGCTGCTGCTATTACGTCCGGGACGGCGAATGGGAGGCCGCATTCACACGCACGCCAGACATCGCAGAATGGACGTTGATGCACGATGGGGAGAACGCCGACTTCGCGTCCACGGAAACGGCGCGTTTGGACCAGATGAAGGCCCTCGTCGCCACTTGGCCCGACCCCATCCCCAACTACATGGACGTCAACCGTAAGCTTGTGGAAAAAAACGCCGCGCTCAAAGATGCGCTCGTCAAGGGCGGCTATTGGGACGAAGAAGCCGAGCAAGCGCGCTCGGAAAAAGGGACGGAAACCCCATGAGACGTCTGTTGGTTGTCGGGGCGCTGGGAGCGTGCGGAACACCTGCGCCACCCCCTCCCCCAAAGTCCCGTCTTCCCGACCCCGTCACGATTTTGATGAACCGCTTGGACAAAGACGGAGATGGACGTATCGTGTTGGCGGAGTTTGTGGACCCTATGCCCGGCGATATCCTCGCGTCCTTCGACAAAGACGGCAGCGGCGACCTCGACCGCGAAGAGGTCGACGACGCGATGCGCCATGCCCCGTCTAGCGCCAGCGGCGCAGCACACGCCGCCGATAAGCACAAGGGCGGCGGCTCCAAAGGAAAAGGAAAAGGAAAAGGACCGCGCGGAAATCCGCAAGGCCCCAACGGGCCGTCGAAGGGTCCCGGGCCGGCTGCACCATCGGCCGCCGGTCGGACCCCATGAGGCGTATGTCTTGCCTTGCCGTGACCGGCCTGGTTGCGTGCGGAACGAGTGGAAACCATGACCGAACCGCATTCTTGGGCTCCCTCAAAGGTTCTCCCGAAGAAGCGGTCTCCCAATGCACCTCGATTGCAGACGCCGACCTCCAGGGCGAGTGCATGGCCGGTGCTGCCGTGCGCCTCGCCGAAGCGGGACATCGCTCCGAGGCCATGGCTGCCTGCGCGGCTCTGCCCCCCGGCCTATGGGCCGATGAGTGTACGTTCTTGGTTATCGACGCGTTGAAGTTGTCTCCCGGTGCTGACGCTTGGGACATGTGCAGCCACGCGGGTCGGTACCAGGAGTTTTGTATTGGCCATGTGGTCACCTATGCCATCGAAAACGGAAGCGACCTGCCGGTGGGCATTGGCGAAGAGACGGAGCTGCTTCGCACCATTCAGCAACGCGTCGCAGATTGGGCGCCCCCCGCCGGCTCCGAGCACCTGCGTATGGCGATATTTACCGGCATCGCCCGCATTCTCGCGCGGCGTTGGACCGACAAACCCTTTGACAAAGACGAGTGTGGAACCGCCAGCGACGACCTTTGCTCGCGTGCATATGGCGAAACGATGCGCCGCGCGGTGCGCAATACCGACCGAGAAGCCGTCTGTGCGGGTGCTATCACCTCCGAACGGGTCGCCGCCGCCAACGGCACACCATGGACCCCCGCCTCCGATGCCATCGCCCAGGACATGTGGGGGGCGTTTTGCGTGGGTATGCGCGGCGGCGGGCATCACAAAGCGCCGGGACCTCGAGCCCCGCAGGACAATCTGCGCCGGTCCAAGACACCCCACGGCTAGGCCAGTTTTTGGAGATTGACCACCCGCAGGCCCTCGACAGACAACCAACGGCGGATATATGCGGCGACGCCCGAAACACGAAATGGGGTTCACGTATGCGATTGCTGAAACAGTACTTCGACCAAAACCAAGCCTGGGCAAAAAACCAATCCGAGGTGGACCCCGAGTTCTTTCGCCGACAGGTAGATGGGCAGTCTCCCCAGGTTCTCTGGATTGGCTGCGCCGACAGCCGCGTGCCTGCCAACCAAATCATTGGCGCGCACCCCGGTGATGTATTCGTGCATCGAAATGTCGCGAATGTGTTCGTACACAGCGACCTGAACGCTCTGAGCGTGCTTCAGTACGCCGTTGAAGTCCTACGCGTGAAGCACGTCATCGTATGCGGACACTACTCCTGCGGCGGCGTCGCGGCTGCGATGAGCGACAAACAGTACGGTCTCATCGACAATTGGCTTCGGCACATCAAAGACGTCTATTCGCACAATCAAGACGAGCTTGCGGCCATCGAAGACCCCAAAGCACGCGCCGACCGTCTCTCTGAGCTCAATGTAGCCGAACAAGTGGCCAACGTATGCCGCACTTCTATCGTGCAAAACGCATGGAGTGCCGGGCAAGAGCTGGCCGTTCATGGCTGGGTGTATGGCCTCCACGACGGCGTCCTGCGCGACCTCGGCCTTTGCTTCGACGGCGCGCACAAGCTCACGCCGCCCTACGCAATCCGGGCCTGAGCGTTTAGCGCAGGGCTTGGCGCAGCGCGTCCACCAACAGCTCGCCGTGTCGGTCATCGAAGGCGTGGGATTGGCCCACGAACAGGCCCCGGTCGTGGACGGCGTCGGCCACGGGCAGGGGGCCCTCTATCCGCGCGCCGGGTACCTTTTCGAAGGCCGGCTGCCGGGTGAGGTTTGCCCCGGAAATCGGCCGGGTAGTAATGCCGCGGTCTTCGAGGGCACGGCAGAGGGCGATGCGGTCGATGGGTGCGTCCTTGTGGAGTACCATAGGAAAGCCGAAGCCCGCGTGAACCGTGCCGGGAAGTTCGTCGAAGACGTGGATGGGAAGCTCCGACTCGCGGATCCAGCGGCACCACGTCTTGTGGTTGCGGCGACGCCGCTCGACAAAGCCCGCGAGGCGCGCAATCTGCACGCGCCCAATCGCAGCGGAAAGCTCCATCGGCCGTAGGTTGTAGCCGGGGCTCACAAACAGAAAGCGCGGATCGACGTGGGAGTAGGCGGCTTCGAGGGCCGCGCGGTCCGAGCGCTCGCGCACCCACCCGTGCGCGCGAAGGGAGCGGCAAGCGTCCGCGAACGCGCCGTCGTTGGTGGTGATAGCGCCACCTTCGCCTGTGGTGATGTGGTGGCTAAAAAAGAAGCTAAAACAACCTGCAACACCTCGACCACCCACCTTCACGCCGTCTACCTCCGCGCCGTGTGCCCCACAGGCATCCTCCAGCAGCAGCGGACTTTGGACCCGGCTCGGGCTCCCCAAGAGGTGCAGCGCGAGGGCGGGGCGGTCCACTGTGCCTTCGAGCCCGAGGGAAGCGGCGTCCACGTCGACCACCACAGGAACCAGGCCGGCCTGTGCCACCGAAAACAAGCTCGTCGACCAACCCACCGCGGGCACCAACACTTCGTCTCCGGGCCGAAGTCGGCCCAGCTCCATTAGCGCCGCGAACATCACGAGAAGTGCGCTGGAGCCCGAGTTCACCATGACAGCGTGACGTGTTCCAATCCACGCCGCCCATTCTTGCTCAAACGCGGTGACCTCCGGTCCCATCGTGAGCCAACCGTCCAACAAGCAACCGATAGCGGCCGCAAGCTCCTCCCGGCCAAACGAAGGCACCGCCAATGGCAAGGTGTCCGCCGCGACAACTGCGTCAGGATCGAGGTTTACATACGTCGACAACAGGATGTCGACCGCTGCTTGGCGCTCTTCCGAGCCCCGGTGCGCGGGCAACGGACCAACCGGTGGGAATGGATTCACGGAGCCTCCAAGTGCTCCCGCCGGTCTACCGCAACCAGCGTGACTCTGGCAATTCGGACAGCAACACCTTGATGTGGTCTTTGCCCACGGGCCACGACAGGGCTTTGCTTTCCCCACCCGAGCGCTGGCCTTCATGGGTGGCAATCTCTTCGATGCGCCAGCCGCGCGTCATCGCCCGAATGCTGATTTGGTACTCAATGGGAAACCGTTTGACGGTGGTCGCAAGCTCCGCGAGCCGATGGCGCGGCAGCGCGCGAAAACCGTTGATGGTGTCGGTGACAAACGGCCCGTCATGGAACAACTGATTGGCGAGCCAGGTCAACGCCTGATTGACGCGCGCCCGCGGACGCAGCCAGTCGTGCTCTTCGTTGATAGCGCCCCGCGCAAATCGACTCGCAATCGCGAGGTCGGCGCCGTTGCGCACGAGGTCGTCGAGACGTTCGATGTCGGCAGGGTCTTCGTTTCCGTCGGGCGAATAGAACACCAAGCGCGCGGTGTCGGCGGCCTCTAAGGCAACCCGAAATGCGACACCCCGGCCAGCAATCGACTGGTCGAGGATCGGAATGCCCCGCTCGGCCAAGAATGCGCGAGAACCATCGGTTGAGCCGCCATCCACAGCGACCGTGCGCGCGAAATGCCGAATCGGGAGGTGGTCCCATACGGCGCGCAACCCGTCAATCTCATTGAGAACGAGCAGGACGAGCGTAGAGTCACGCTTGCCATCAGGCGTCATGGGAGAGGTCCGAGAGCGTCATTTTTCTCCAAGAAGTCATACACCCAGCGTGCAATCATCGCATTTCCCGCCGCGTTTGCGTGGCCTCGGTCGCGCGGGAAATACAACTCTGCGCCGTGGGTAGCCTGCTCCATTTGGTCCTGGGGGTCCAACACCAACACGCCCAGCTCATCGCCCGCTGCCTGCAAGATGCGACGATGTTGCGCGGTATAGCCGGCCCGCTCCAAGGGGTAGCCAAACAGGACGGGAGTAGCGCCGACGCCGCGAATCTCTGCGACAAACCGACGAATATGGTCCACATAATCTTCGGGTGGGACGCGGTAGACACCCCCCGCATCGTTGGGGCCTACTTCTTTGGCTTCGACCTGCACACCGCCGACAAGGCTGCGCAGCGCGAGGTAGATGCGCGACCGGTGGAGGAGGTTGTCCTTCAAAAACCGGTGGTCGCGCTGCAAGATGGCCTGGCTGCGGTCGGAATACGCGGCCTTGCGGGCATCTTGCACCACATAGCCAACCAGCACGACGTCAGGCGAATAATCGCGCAGGACTTCATCCCACAACCACAAGCCCTGGAAGCTCGTATAGCCGGGCTGTCCGCCGTTGATGACCTCAATGTTGGAGCGACCCGCCGCCAGGGCCAAGTGTTCGAGCTGCGCGGGGTACGTTTCATCGTCCGCCACCCCCCAGCCGAAGGTAGTAGAGCAGCCAAGCGTCATGATACGACGAACACCAGGCTTTTTATCGACATCGTGAATGGGCGCCCGCAGCCCGTTTTCATCCGTAGTGACGGGGAACGTTGTGCCCATCTCGCTATGGTCCAACGGCGAGCGCTGGAGACTGGGGTCAGAAACCCAATACACCTCGTTGTGCTTGAAACGGCCCGTAGGCTGGGGCCAGCCCGCAGTCGTCAAGCCAAGCTCCGCCGCCCCCAGCACCACCACAGTGGTCACGGCGGAAAACAACAACTTGCGGGAGAGCGAAAGCGCCATGGTTCCTTGGCCCACGTCAGCGGTGGAAACAACGAGAGGGCCATCCGAAGCGAATGGCCGCGCAGCACTTATTGTGCGGGGGTAATTTCCACCGAGGCGTGGTCGATGATGCCACCGGACTGGTACCAGGTGTTGTCGTAAAAAGTATCGTCGTTGATGCGGTAGCTGATGCTGCCATGTTCGGGAGCGGTGAACGAAAACGACTCGCCCACGGGGTAGACCATCTCGACGCCTGCTTCGGACACAAACTTCAAAATGAGCATGCCGCGGAAGCACCCTTCGATGTTGCACGGAAGGTCGGTGCCCGACGTGGACTCGTTGGGATTGCCTGCAACCGTGATCCACTCGCCCTTGTCGGTGACGCGGAACTTGTCTTTGGGCGTGCCCGAGATGACGACGCGGTCGTCTTTGCAGATAGGCATCGAGCGCTGCCAGCCTGAGTCAATCTCCAAATAGTCGTACATCGTATAGTCAAAGTGCGTAAAGCACTCGCCCGCCGTCAATTGGTCGGAAAGGTTGGACAACCACGAGCCCCACGCATCTTTCGAGCCGCCTTGGGATGCGGCCTTGCAGAACTCAAGGTTCTTGCCCATCACCAGCTCCACCTTGTTCATATCGCCAAGCAGGGTGGTCTCGAGTTCGTCGAGCATTCCTTCTTCAAAGGAAATGCCGTCTTCCCGTTTGCCGCGCCATTGGCCAAGGATTGCGTCAAATGCATCCGAGCGCGCCGTCTTCCGCGCAAGCTCGTCCATCGCGCCAAAGTTTGGCGGGAAGTAGCACGCAAATGCCCAACCTTCAGCCTCTTGGTGCCATCCAACGATGGGCGCGGCCGGCTCGGTCGACTTCTTGGGACATGCCACAAGGGCCAGCGCGGCGAGGGTGACCAGCGGGAAGTGCAGATACGTGCGGGACATCAATCCTCTCCTTGGCCGTGCCGTGCAGCGCCGACACCACCAATCCTGAAGGTGGGAAAGAGCGGTTTACCCGATGCCCGCCAGAACGTCGAGTGTAGACGCGCAGCACGCGCTCTCCACCAGGGTTACCGCCGCGAGACGTCCACCGCGTAGCAACTCCCTGCGGCGCACTCGTCCCCCGCCACAAAGGCCCCTGGCGGGCCGCTCCAGCCGCGTCAACGAGCGCGTGTGGAATGGGGCCACCCTACACAGCAACGCCGTAGAACGCCCCTACGCGCTCCTGCAATGGCCACCTTTCGCGACCGTCCGCCGAAGCCGCGCGACTGTGCCCACAAGAAAAAAAACGAGATGTTGGCCGTGGAAATCCACAAACCGACATCTCGCTTGGATGACCCGAAGGCCGGTGAGGCCGAAGCCTCTGTGGCACCCCGAAGGGCGCCGCCGTCAATCAGACGCGGCCAGCGAGCTGGAACGCGATGACGAGGGCGTAGATGACCAGCGACTCGATAAGAGCGAGACCGATGATCATGGGGGTGAAGAGCTTGCCGCTTGCCTGGGGGTTGCGGGCGATGCCCTCAAGAGCCGCAGCAGCAGCCTTGCCCTGGCCAAGCGCGCCGCCAACTGCAGCCACGCCGATCGCAAGACCAGCGGCCATGGCCACTTCGCCGTTGCCGTCAGCGGCGAAAGCGGGGTTGGCGACCATAAGAAGGACGAGGGCGGCGGGAAGGACGCGAAGGAGCTTGTTCATTTGGACCTCCGATAAGGCGGATAACCGGTCAAAAACCGAGAGTCTCAGTGATGGCCCTCGTCGTCGCCATGATCGACGGAGAGCATGAGGTAGATGGCAGACAGGAGCGTGAACACGAAGGCCTGGAGGAAGGAAACCCAAATCCCCAAGCCGAGGAAGATGGCCGGAACCCCGATGGGAACGAGGTTCAACATCTCGGAGAACACGGTGTGGTCGCCGTTGATGTTGCCGAAGAGACGAAGAGTGAGGGACACGGGACGAATCAGGAAAACGCCCGCACCTTCAATGAGGAAGATGAGGGGCGCAAGCCACCACACCGGACCCATCATGTGCTTGAAGAAGCCCACACCCGTCCGACGCACGCCCTCGACCACATACACGGAGAGGACGACGATGGCCATGGCGGCGTTGTTGTTGATGTTGTCCGTGGGCGGAAGACCGCCCGGAACCACCGACATCAAGTTGCCGACAAAGATGTAGAGGAACAGACCACCCAGAAGCCAAAAGTAGCGGCGGCTCTCGACTTTGCCGAGAGTGCCTTCCACCATGCCAAGGATAGCGCCGGTATACAGCTCGAAAATGCCCGCCAAGCCGCCGAGGCCTGCTGCGGGCACGTATTGGGCTGTACCCCCCTTGGCCTTCACGGCATTGAGTCCGCTGCGAGCCAAAAATCCCGCCAACAACAGACCGATGCAGATGAACCAAGTGGTAACGACACGGATGGCGTCGTCGTGCGTGGCACCGAGGTGTTCAAGGCCGTGGATTGCCGGCTCGATGAGCTGGAACCACGAGAAATGGTACTTCATCAGGCCTCCTCGAGGCGCAGCTCAACCAGCGTGCTGGCAACTGCCTGGAGCAGGAGGGAAGCCACGATCACGCTCAGGCCGACCAGAACGGCCATGGGCGGAAAGTTGGCCAGAAGAAACAACAAACCACCCAGCAGCAGCGCGCCCTTCAGCGCCCACAGCCCGATGGCAAAAACAGGAGATTGGCCGGACAGCACGGCAGCAAACGCTTCCCGCCCTACCCGCTGCCACAACCCGAAGTTGACCACCACCAACCCGCCCGACAATAAAACGCCCCACGCCATCGCCTCGCCGGCAACGGCAAACGCACCCGCGACCGCCGCGGCAAGCAGCGCAAGTGCGCTAATCAGAGTGCGTTGAAGAGTGATGGTCATCGGAGGGGAGAAGACTTTGCACACTGCGCGAGAGGCGAACCATCCCGACAATCAGAGCGCCAAGGGTGAGAGTGAGCAACAAAACAGGAGAAGAACCCAGTCGTTCATCGGCGTAGGAGCCGGCGAACACCCCGGAAACCACCGTGACCGCCATCTCCGTGACGATTGCGGTGGCTTGACCCAGCTTGCGAAGGAAGGAGCCGTCGAGCATCCACTACCTCCGCCACCGGACATCCGAGAGGACGCCCCGCCTAATACAGCGCTACCCGACCGTCAAAGCACCACAGCCCGAAGTGCGGCAATGATGCCCGCCGCAGCTTTGGCTACGTCATCGTCGGTCAAGCAAGCAGGAACAAATGCCGCCTCAAACTGCGACGGGGGCAGGTAGACCCCTTGTTCAAGGGCAGCACGATGAAACCGACCGAACGCCGCGAGATCGCACTCTTTGACCTCGTCAAAGTGCGTGGGCGCGTGGTTTCGGAAAAAAATCGTAAACATGGAGCCGAGGCGCGTCATCGAGAGACCGAGGGACTCCACCACAGGACGAACGAGGGCGTCCAAGGCTTCGGAATGCGCCTCCAGCCGGGCATAAAGGGCCGGTGTGAGCTGCGCGAGGGTCGCGCGACCCGCAGCGACGGCCAGCGGATTTCCCGACAGGGTGCCCGCTTGGTACACAGCGCCTTGGGGACTCAAGCACGACATGATCTCCCGCCGCCCTCCAAACGCAGCCAGCGGCAGACCACCCCCCACCACTTTGCCCAATGTCACGATGTCGGCGTCAATTCCCAGGCGTTCACATGCGCCGCCGCGGGCAAGCCGAAAGCCGGTCATGACCTCGTCAACAATGAGGAGCACACCGCGCGAACGAGTGAGCGCGCGCAGGCCATTCAGGTAGCCGTCCGCCGGTGGCAAGCAGCCCATGTTCCCGGGGACTGGCTCGAAAATCACGGCTGCTACGTCGTGATAGGTATCCAGATGGCGCTCGATGGCCGCCAAGTCGTTCCAAGGTGCCGTGAGCGTCAACCCGGCAACCGCTGCGGGGATTCCCGGCGACCCCGGGCGCGCATGGGTCGCTACACCAGACCCTGCCGCGACCAACACCGCGTCGTGCGCACCGTGGAAATGGCCGTCCAGCTTGATGATTCGGTCGCGACCGGTGAAGCCGCGAGCGAGCCGAATGGCATGCATCGTAGCTTCCGTTCCCGAGCTGCACAGTCTCACCATATCGACACATGGATGCGCGGCGCAGATTTCTTCGGCGAACCGAACCTCGCCCTCCGTGGGAGCGCCAAAGGAAGTGCCCTTGCGTGCAGCATCGAAAATTGCGTTCAACACCGCTTCTTGTGCGTGACCCAAGATGAGCGGACCCCACGATCCCACGAGATCGATGTACCGATTGCCATCGGCATCCTCCATCCATGCACCGGAGCCTTGGGCGATAAACGGCGGATTGCCCTCCACGGCGGCGAACGCCCGAACCGGAGAGTTGACACCTCCGGGAATCACGTGGCGTGCTTCCGCGAGCAGAGAATCGGAACGAGAGTGGTTCATCGCGGCTGTCCTCAAGCTTTGGCCACACGCAACAGCGCCGACCGAAAGCCCCGCCCTAACCGCTCAACCCCCGCCTGGGGACGGCGCACCCTCAAGGACAAACGAGCGCAGCAATACCCGCGCCGAAGTCGACACCGCACCCGGCTCCACCGGCGCAATCTCCAAAATCAACACGCCAATTTCCGAGCGGTCGAGCACAAGGTCACCCTCCCGCCGCGGACGCAAGGTGTCGAGGTCCACCGAAACCGTCTGCCACATTCCCGGCCGCAACACCTGGGGCGCCCCGAGCCACGTTCCGCCACCCACCGTCTCCGCGACCCACCGCACCGCCAACGCGACTTCGGTGCTGCGCGCCTCCATCCGAACGGTATCGACGCGCCCGGCGGTCGGAGCGAGTCCAATCGCCAAAAAGCCCACCTGTACGGCATCCATGGTCACCGGCCACGAAAGCATCGGCCGGTCCGCGTCCACCAGCGTCTCAATCGGCGCCATGCCGGGACTCCACCCGGGAACCACCTGCGCATTGGGCCCCACAAGGTTGAGCTCCGCGGGGAGGGTGGTCACCAAATGACGCTGCACGCCAAGACGACCCCGCAACGAACGGGCTGCCGCCGCGACAGAGGAACGGCCATCCACCGCACCCAGCAACGCGATGGCCTCGTCCCGTTTCCCCGATTCAAATGCCGCACGACCCAGCCAATACACGCACTCACCGCGCAAGGGGTCGTCGTCATCAATCTGTTCGACGACAGCCTCGTAAATCGCCCGCGCCGCCGCCGGCTCCCGGTCAAGCGAGCTGCTCAAGCGCCCGCTGTGCAAGGCCGCCCAGTCCTCTGGACCCGACGCCCATGCCGTGCCCATCAGAATGCTGGCCCACAGCCACATCAGCCCTCCGGATTGCCGATAAACTGGTACCCAACTCCATGGAGGGTCTCAATAAAACGCGGCTGCTGCGCATTGTCGCCCAGTTTCTTGCGAACCGTCAATACGTGGGTGTCTACGGTGCGTGTGGCAATGCCGGCTTTGTAGCCCCAGACCTTCTTGAGCAGCTCATCCCGCGACAGAATTCGCCCACGGTTCTTTAGGAAAAACTCCAGCAAGTCGCGCTCGCGATTGCTCAGTCGCTCCATCTTGTCGGGCCGCGTAATGGTGTATTGGTCAAGGTCGACTTGCACATCGCCAAATCCAAATACCCGACGACTGCCTCCCGCACGCCGCAAGCACGCTTGCACACGCGCCTTGAGCTCCGGCAGGCTGAATGGCTTGGTCACATAATCGTCTGCACCCAATTCGAAGCCGAGCAGCTTGTCTTGCTCGCCCGAACGGGCCGTCAAAAAGATGACTGGGCGCTCATAGCCCGCCTCGCGAAGACCACGCAAAATCTCGTAGCCATCCATCGACTCGATGCCACCTGGCCCTTCGTGCAGCATAACATCCAACACCGCGACGTCAGGATGAAAGCTCCCCGCGGTCTCCAGGGCCTCTTCCCCGGTTCGCGCACCACGAACTTCGAAGCCCTCGCGCTCAAAATACTTCATCAAGCGCTTGAGGACCGCTTGCTCATCTTCCACAAACAAAATTCGCGCCATGGATGCTCCGTGGAGTACGGGACCTGGGGGATACCCCTCCATGCCTCGGCACACCGAATTCGATCAAACAATTCCGATTTGTTGTAAAATTTTTAGGTCAGGACCAAAACGTACAATCCTGTCCTCCATCGGGCGTCCTCCGTACCCAACCCAACGCCTCCGCCATTACGCATCCGGGGGACGCAGCGGGAAGCGGAGCGTAAATGTACTGCCATGCCCCGGTCTGGACTGCACCTGCACGTCTCCACCGTGGGCGCGCATAATGTAGCGCGTGATGGTCAGACCAATGCCCGTGCCCTTCCGCCGGCGCGCCATCGCATCGCGGCTCCGATAAAACGGCTCGAAAATCTGACGCAAGTCATGGGCGGCGATGCCAATCCCACGGTCTGAAATCGCGATTTCCACGCCGCCCTCGACCCGCCGACCGCGCACACCAATCCAGCCCCCTTCGGACGAATATTTGGCTGCATTGCTGACCAAGTTGATGACACACTGCGCGACCGCGTCGGAATCAAAAAAGACATGGGGAAGGTCGTCGGGAAGGTCGACGTCCAGCTCTTTGTCTCGCACTTCTTGCGCGGACCGCACGCTGTCGATGGCGCGTGAGACAGCACCGCCGATGTCATCCTCTCGCAATGCGTACCGCTTGGCGCCGCGCTCGATGGCGGCAAAGTCGAGAACGTTGTCTACGAGGCGACTCAAACGTTCGCTCTCGCGGACGATGCTGACGTAAGCCTCCTCTTTTTCCTCTTCGTCGTCCATGAGGTCGAACATCAACGACTCCCCCTGCACCCGAATGTGGGTGATAGGAGAACGCAACTCATGGCTCACATTGGCCGCGAAGTCGGCCTGCATACGGGCGACGTCTAGCTCTCGCTTGACCAAGCGCGCGGTGAGCACAGTGCCCACGCCAATCATGCCCACCGCCAACAAAATGATTCCCAAGCGACGGGAGCGCTTTCGGTCCCGGTTGTCGACCAAGGCTTGTGGGTCGCGGGGCACGACCACCACCGACCAGCCTGTAAGCCAGGGCGCGAGCGGCTTTGTCACCAGCGCGTGGTCGGAAACGGGCTCATCCGGCGAGACCAAATGCGCGGTCACCGCCGCATCGGCCAATGCAGACGCACGCGCATCTGCCTTCAGCTCGGCCAGCACGTCGTCCTTATTCAATGCAAACGCGTAAAACCTCCCGCCCCACCACGTTGTGACCCACAACGCATGTTGGCTCACCTGCCAACGCAATCGACCATCAATACCGCGCTGTCTACCTGCATCTGCCACAATCGGATACAGCTCTGGCAGGAGCTCGCCCGTCCAATACAACGATGCCGTCCTCTCGGTCACCCGCCCGCGGTGGGCTGCCATCCATTCATCGGGTGTCTCGACGGGCTCCAACTCGGACAATACGGAGCGCACAATCGCAGATTCTCCGCCTTGGCCCACTTGCCAGCGGGCGGCCATGATGTCGTCTACCAACTGCCGCATCGCCGCGATGCCAGCCGCGCGCTCCTGGGGCACTTCTGAGGCAAACAGAGCCTCTGCGCGGGTCAATCGGGCGAGGTCGCCCAAGCGAAAACCCCAACTGTCTCGCAATGTAGGAGCTTCCAGCGCGATGCGGTCCAGCAACGAAAACGCAGCATCACGCTGCCCGCCTTTGAGCAACATCCGCGCTTGGTCGAAGCGCATTCTCCAACGCATCGACGCCCACGGAACCGTTGTCGCGGCATCGGCATACGCCACGGCGACATCCGCTATCGGAGCACCTTGTCGTTCGAGGGCAACCGCTCGCTGCACCGCAGGATGTAGCTCGGGCACCACAATGTCTTCATCCGTGTTTTCGCCAATCGAAAACGGCGCTTGCAGCGCGCCTGCATCGTCGAAACGCAACGCCGTGAGCACATGCGGATGAAGTTCTAGCGGCGCATCCAGCGGACTACGCCCCGATACCAACCGCCCTTCGATTCGCCGTTCGACGCCCGAAAACTTGCGGTCCATTCCGCTCCAGAACGTGTCGGCCGTGATGGTCGCTGTTCTCTCAAGCTCTGCGTGAAGACTGGCCTCCTCTGCCGCGACCGAGCTCACGCCAAAGTACGTGAGCATCGCGGTGGGCCCGAGAATCGTGACCGCAAACAAGCCCACAAACCGCAACACCCCCTCAAGGTGCATTGCATCTTCCATCGCACGAACCTCACCCCGACCGCGCACGAGAAACCGACGCAGAAGGAGTTGAAGCCATGTGGATTGGGATGCCGACATATGCCCCTGTCGCGCAAACGAGGACGCCCTCAAACGGCAAACCACCACGCGCGCGTTCGTCTACATGGCAGATACCGCGCGACCTCGGTACGTGCACCCTGAACAGACCCAATTTTCTGGTCACCGCACGTTACCTGGGTCGAACAGCGCACCATTGCAACAAAAAGGACATCCAATGGCGTCTCCCGCGACCCAAGCCGCTCCCCTGGTTGCAGTGGGCATTCTCTCGGCTTTCGCCGTCGCAACGGCCACGGAACCTACGGCGGCTCCTCGGGTGCCGGCCCTCCCCACACTGCACCCCGTGCCTACCGAGCATTGGCTCGCACCCAACGCAGAATCGGACAACAAAGCACGACGCAAAGCCCACTACGCCAGAATTCACAGCAGTCCCCCTGATGTCGACTGGCGGAGCATCGAGCGGGAAAATGGAAAGCAACGCACACAACGCAGAAACGCGCGTGCGACTCTCCCCCCCGCAGCAGACGGCACGGAACATTGGGTCGAGCGCGGGAGCGAAAACCAAGCAGGGCGCGTGCATGTTGCCCGCCGCTCGGCCGACAACACCCTCCTTTACGCCGGCTCCGCATATGGCGGCGTTTGGCGCGGAAGTCCCGAGGGAACCGACTGGACCCCCTTGGGCGACAACCTCTACGGTGGCGCGCATTGGCTCGAAGTCATCGAAGACACCATCATCGCGGGAACCGATGGTGGGCTGCTCCATTGGACCGACGACTTCGGCGTGACCTGGAACGCAGCCGGCGGAATCGGCGACCCCTCGCAAATGCGCCGACTCACCGTGCAAACTGGCGGCGATGAGGCCCTACTGGCTGTCGTTCTGGGCCGAAACTACCAAGTCTTCGCGAGCACCGACCGCGGCCAGACCTTTTATGGCATCGCAAACCTCGGCACCTTTCGGGGCGACATCTGGACCAGCCGCACCGGCGACGACCGCCTCTACCTCGCCACCGCCGATGGGCTCTCTATCAGCGACGATACGGGCCGAAGCTGGACGCTGCAAGGCCCCTGGCCCGGAACCCCGTCCCAAGCCGAGCTTGCCGGTTCCGAGGCGGGTGGCCCCCGTCTATGGGTTGTATTGGATTCCAGCGCACTCTATCGCTCCGACGACGAAGGCCAAACCTGGACCTTCGTCACCGAAGTTACCGATTATTGGGGCACCCTCAACGCATCTATCCACGACCCCAACGTTGTGGCATGGGGCGGTGTGCAGGTCTACTACACCACCGATGGAGCTACGTTTGACATCGTCAACCGCTGGGAGGAGTACTATACCTCACCCCACAGACGCCTCCACGCCGACATTCCGGGACTTGATGTGGTGGACGACGGCGACGGCACCGAGACCTGGTATATCTCCACCGACGGCGGCCTCTACGCATCGACTGACACTTTGTCATCTGTTGACAATCTGTCACTAAATGGTTTGCGAATCAGCCAGTACTATGATGTGCTCACGTCAACCGCCAACCCTGCGCACATCGCGGCGGGCGCGCAAGACCAAGGCTACCAAGCCACCAACCCCCTCCCGGCGACCACCGACGACCGAAAAGAGTTCTCCCAACTCATTAGCGGTGACTACGGCCACCTCACGTCGGTCGACGGAACCCACTCGGTTGTATTTGCAACCTACCCCGGCTTCATTTTGATTCATATGGGTGAAGACTCCCCCGAAATGGGCGGTCTCGACTTCCCATCTGGCGAAACGATGGCTTGGATTCCGCCGGTCGTCGCCGCAAACGACGGCACCTGGGACTTCTACCTTTTGGGCGCGCACCTCTACCGCTACGTCTACGACGGCACGACGTGGAATCCCGAGCAGTGGTCCACCCGCGACTTCTCGGGCCGCGGCTACGACTACCTGAGCGCGCTCACATTCTCGCCGCTCGACCCCACCCGCGCTTATGCGGTAACGAGCGACGGCGTCGCCTACACCTCCACCGACACCGGCCGCACCTGGACCCCCTCCACGAGCGGCATCCCAGACGGGCAATACTTCTACGGACACGCCATTCTCGCGTCCTCTACCGATGTCGACCACGTTTGGATTGGCGGCTCCGGCTACGGCAACCCCGCGATCGTCGAAAGCACCGATGGTGGGCGAACGTTCCACGCATTCGACGAAGGAGTAGAGCCAACATTGGTGTATTGCCTTGCCGAAGCGCCCGATGGAAGCGGACGCTTGGTCGCGGGAACCCAGCAGACCGTGCTCCGACGAGACCCCTCCGATGCCGCTTGGGTCGAGGTCACGGGCACCGACGCACCGGTCACAATCTATTGGGGCTGCGAGGCACTCACCCACGAAAACACCATCCGCTTTGCAACCTACGGACGCGGTATTTGGGACTATCAGCTCGACCCGGAAAATCTGGGCTGCTTTCCCGCCCAAGACGCCGATGGTGACGGCGTAGACTGCACGCTCGACTGCGACGACACGGACGCCAATATTACGCCCGGTCGAGCAGAAGACTGTGACGGAATCGACCAAAACTGCGACCCCACGGACCTCTCCGAAGGTGACGCCGATGGCGACGGCTTCTGGGCGTGCGAAGACTGCGACGACACCGACCCCACCGTCTTTCCGGGTGCCCTCGACACCTGCGACGACGGCATCGACCAAGATTGCGACGGCCAAGACCCAAGCTGCGACGTCGCGGAAAAGCAAGGCGGATGTGCGTGCAGCAGCACCGCTTTCCCCTCCCAACTGTTTTTATGGCCTGCGCTGGTCGGGGTTCTTGGATTGCGTCGACGGCAGAAATCAACTGAATCGTGATTCATTTCCAAACCAAGCATACTCCCCACCTAACGAAGATTTCCTCGTCCAACCGCCAACCCATAGACCCGAACCACCCGCCGCCCCCGTTCAACGGAATCGCGACACCACACTTGCCAGCGCGCGTCCACTCGGGCAGACTTTCGCACCGTCTTTCGCGAGTCGACCATGTCTACGAAACGCACCTGGCAAGCCGGATTGGCCCTCGGGTCCCTCGCGGCCTGCGCAACAACGCCGGCACCGAAAGAAGCCGGCTCCACCGACTCCGCATCCGTAGACACCGCAGCGCCGTTCGTTTGTCCCGAAACGAGCACGCCGCCTGACCTGCCCACCGACACATGGACCGCCGCCGGCATTGCGCCGGGCGGAGACATCTCCTTCCTGAGCCGGGCCCCCTCCGATTCTACGCGCCTGTACGCCGGGTCCACGGACAACGGCATGTACCGCTCCGACGACAGCGGGCAGACCTGGACCGACCTCCCGGTCACAATCTCCCACACCATGGGCCCCATCGCCATTCATGCCGAGGAGCCCGACATCCTCGCGATTAGCACCGGCCGCCTTTGGCTGTCGACCGACGCCGGCAACCACTGGACCGAAGCGCCGGGCATCGGCGGCCTCAATCCCGAAGAAGAGGTCCACGGCGTCTCTTGGGAAGGTGACACGCTCTGGACCATCAACGGCTTCTCCGAGGTGTTCCGCAGCGACGACCGCGGCGCCACCTGGAGCCGCCTCCCCGAAGTCACGCCGATTGTGCCCGACCCGCCCCACGTCGCCGCGATGGACAACCGCTGGTGGGACATCGACGCCGTCGACGGTCGCTTGTTTGCTACTCTGCACACCGGCGACTTGTGGGTTTCCGACGACCGCGCCGCGTCCTGGACCCGCATCTTCGAAGGAGGCGACGTCGGGCTTGTCTTTGGGACCACCAAAGTCCGCGACAACCACATCTGGACCGCGAGCCACGGATTCGTCGCCCATTCCGACGATAGCGGCGCCACCTTCACGGTCCTGCCGTTGCCTTCCCCGTTCATGGTTGGCGCAGCCACGCTGACCGCCGATGGTGAATATTGGGTCGGCGGGATTTATGGCACATTACAAGTCAACGCCGATGGCAGCACCACTCCCGTCAATGTCCCATCGACCTACGAGCTGCGCGCCCTCGAAGCCTACGAGGACATGGTCTTCGTCGGACACCACGAGGGCATCGCGAAGAGCACCGATAATACTACATCCTGGCAAGATGTCAATGAGGGATTGGTCGACCTCGACCTCGCGACCCTCTTCGCGCACCCCGACTGCCCCGGCATCGTATGGGCCGGCACCCAATGCGAGCGCGGCTTGTTCAAGAGCACCGACTGGGGCCAGTCTTGGGTGCATGAGACTACCTATATGCACTACACGATGGTGGTCGCCGCAAATCCCAGCCGCCCCGAAGAGGTCTGGATAAGCACCGACGACCACATCCTGTTCACACGCGACCTCGGCAACCTGTGGCTCGAAGGCGTCCCCGAGGAGCTTCGCTACCACTTCCACGGCCTCGGCATCGACCCCAATGCACCCGACACCGTGCTCATCGGCTCCGTCGGCTCGGGCGCCTACGCCGACACGGCCGCGCATGTCTACCGCACCGACGACGGCGGCCAGACGTGGGCAGACTCCTCCACAGGCCTCCCCGCGTTCGACGGCTCGGTCCATGTGCTGCACTTTTCGCCCACTGCACCCGGCGTCGTGTGGCTCGGCACCTACACCGGCGACGACATCTCCCACACGGGCCCCTCGCGCGGAATCGGCCTGTTTCGGTCCCAAGACCACGGCCAAACCTGGGTTTTCACCGATACTGGCGCCCAAAACGTCAGCCAAATGGAGTCCTGCGACGGCCGCACCTATGCCGCGACCGATGCCGGCTTGCTCGCGACCGACGATGAAGGCGACACCTGGACCGCCATCTGGACGGCGCCCGACGAAGTGCTGACCGTCGCGTGCTTCGGACCCAAAGTTGTCGCGTGGTCCGGAAACGGCGACCTCGTCTACTCGCCCGACGCCGGCGCCACTTGGCAAAGCTGGCAGGAGGGCCTACCCAGCGTCGTCAATCCGGGATTGAGCCGGCTCTACGACCTCCAGTTCTCCGGCGACGGCGGGCTCGTCACCTTCGCCTTCCGCTACCAAGGGGTGTACTACCGGCCCGCGCCGGAGTAACGTGCCCAAGCGGGTGTCGGGGCGAGCCGGTCGACACCCCCCGAGGCCCGCGCGCCATGTCCACCCACGACCCTTTCGACTGGGGCAGCCAGCCCGTCTTGTCCAACGACGACGGTCTTCCCGTCGACGTCTCCGATTGGACATCTCCCAAAACAGAAGTCCCCGCGCCCTACACCGACCTCGGCCTGCTCGGCGTCGGCGGAATGGGCGAAGTGCGCGCCGTTTGGGACCCTCGCTTCTCCCGGCGGCTCGCCCTCAAGTGTATGCGCGCAGGCACCCAGCACTACGCAAGCGCGCGGGCGCGATTCGTGCGCGAAGGCACCGTCACCGCCGGACTCGCGCATCCAGGCATCGTCGCTGTACACGACCGAGGCACGCTCTCCGATGGCCGCCTGTGGTTCACCATGAAAGAAGTGCGCGGGCAAACCCTCGACCGGCTGTCGCCCCCCTTGTCCCGCCACCGCCGCGTCGACGTGCTCGCCCGCGTCTGCGACGCCGTCGGATATGCCCATGCCCGCGGCATTGTCCACCGCGACCTCAAGCCCGCCAACATTATGGTCGGAGAGTTCGGCGAAGTCATGGTGATGGACTGGGGCCTCGCCCGCGTCCCCGGCCAAGTGGATGTCGTAGACGACGAAGAGCTGTCTTCCTTGTCACCTTCGCTGACCCAAGCAGGCACCGTGCTCGGCACCCCCCGCTGGATGGCCCCCGAGCAAACCCGTGGAGAGGCCGTCACACCCGCCGCGGACGTGTGGGCCCTCGGCCGAATGCTGGCCGAGATTGCCGACGGCGAGCCTGACCTCTGCGAAATTGCGGAGACCGCATCCGCCGCCGACCCCGCGGCGCGCCCCACCGATGCGACGCGCTTGGCCGAGCTCTTGCGCGCTTGGCTCGACGGCGACCATCGACGCGCCGAAGCCAATCGCTGCCTCGAACGCGCACACACACGCACCCCGCTCATCGCGGAGCTTCGACAAAAGGCGCACGCATTGGAGCAACAAGCGACCGCGCTCTTGGACGCCGTCGGTCCCCGCGCCCCCCTCGACACCCGCCGACCCGCATGGCGCTGGCAGGACGAAGCCGCCGACCTGCGCGCCCAGGCCGAAGCCCAGGAGGCCACGTTCTTTCGCGAGGTCCGCTCGGCCATCGAGCACGACCCCCAAAACATCGAAGCACACGCCATCCTCGCCCAGCACGCCCGCGACGAACTCGCCGACGCCGAGCGCAACGGCGACCCCCTTCGGGCCGTACGCGCCGCCGAGCTCCTCCGCACACACGACAAGACCGGCCAGCACGCCGCATTTCTCGCCGGACGCGGCACCGTCTCGTTCGCTATCGTCACAGACCCGCAGCATTCCCGCCCCATCACGATGGTCGGCCAGCGCATCGCGGCGGTCGAGCGGATGCTGCAACCAAGCGGACCTCCCCGCACCCTCTCGCCGCCCATCGCGCAGCTTTCGCTCGAACACGGGACGTGGTCCTTCACCTTGTCCGGCCCGGAAACACCCACCATCACCCTGCTGGTATCGGTGCCGCGCGACGGACATGTCGATGCGGGCAGCATCTTCGTTCCCCACGACCTCGCGCCCGACGACTGCCTCGTGCCCGGCGGACCCTTTCGCGCTGGCGGCGACCCCGAAGCAGGCGATGCACTGCCCGGCCAGGACGTTCTCCTCGACCCCTTCGTGATTCGACGCTTCCCCGTCACCGTGGACGAATACCACGCCTACCTCAACGCCCGCCTCGCCGAAGAAGGCGTAGAGAGCGCGCTTCGATGGGCCCCCCGCGCGCGACCCGGCGGACCCACCGAAGGACTGCACCTACAGGGCAACCTCTTTGTGCGCCACGCCGATACGACCGGCCGCTGCTGGCAACCCCACGACCCCGTCGTGTTTGTGTCGTGGCTTCAAGCCCGCGAATATGCGCTCTGGCTCGCGCAACGCACGGGCCAACCTTGGCGTCTTCCCCGCGAACTCGAATGGGAGAAGGCGGCGCGCGGCGTAGACGGTCGCTGGTGGCCTTGGGGCAATCACCTCGACCCCGCGTGGTGCCTCTTTGCCGAGAGCTTGTCCGAAACCGACCTTCAGCTCGATGTTCACCTCTGGCCCACCGACCGCTCCCCCTACGGCGTGCGCGGATTGGGCGGCGGAGTGCGCGACTTGTGCGCAGATCCCTGGAGCGACGCCGGCCTCGTCGACGCCCACCATCGCCTGCGCCCCCTCGCGGACGAGCCCGCCCCCTTGCGCATGGTTCGCGGCGGAAATTGGCTCTCGGCCGCCCCCCTCACGCGCGCCGCCGCACGATTTGTCATCGAAGAACCGGTGGGCTTGTCGGCCGTCGGCTTTCGCCTGGCCCGCACAATCGGGACATGTGCCGAACAACGACAAATCGGTACGCCGTTGAAATTGGGCGTTGCCCCCATCAGAGGGTAGAATCAGCGACACCAAGATGGAGTCATAATGCGAATTTTGCGCTATCTTCCCCTCGTTTCCATCGCATGTTCGCTCAGCAAAGACTCCGGTTACGACAACGGGGGCGGCGGGCTCACCGAAAACGGCTGCTACGACGGCGGTCAATCCTGTACTGTCGTCGAATGGAGCGACGTAAAAAACGTTATCGACGCCCTATATACCTTTACCAGCGAATACGCTGGATACTCCCAAACCGAGGCCACCGACCTCGCGCGGTCCCTCTATGACGACGGCGTGGTACCCGGCGCTTGGATGCGGGTGATTCGCTCTGAAGACCATGGCGACGGCACTTGGACGGTCTGGGTCGCGATGGCCGACGACGATGGCCGCGCGCGCACCGATGTCACCGCCGATGCCTTTACCGTCGATGAAGGCGACGCTTCGGGCGCTGTGACCTCCCTTACCCGTCTCAACGAGCTTTCGGGCGACGCCTCCTTGCGGGTGTCCGTCGTGCTCGACGACTCCGGCAGCGTGACCGACTGCGACGCCAGCGGTGTCGCAGCGGGGCTCGCCTCTTTGTTTCAAAGCCTCCCCCCCATTTGGGAAGCGCACCTCGTAAAGTTTGACGAAGAAGTGTTTGTATTGTCCGAAGGCACCCGCGACGCCGACGAGCTGACCCGCCTCATCGACGACGTATGCACCGACCGCGGCGGCACTGCTGTGTGGGATGCGGGCCTTACGGGCCTCTCCGCATTGCCTGGCACCGCAGACCTCGAACTGCAAATCTTGTTTACCGACGGCCTCGACAACGCATCGGTCGTCAGCGCGCGCGACTACCGCAACGCCGCAATGGACGCCGGTATCCCCGTTTACGTCGCCGCTTTGGGCATTCCCGACATCTTTGAGCTGTACCGCCTCGCACAGCGCACGGGCGGCGGCTTGATGTATGTCAAAAACGGACAAGACGTCGGACAAGTGTTTGACACGCTGTCTGGCTACGTCGGAAATGCCATGAAGCTCGAAGTGCAAGCATCGGCCGGCGCCACCTTTACGCTGTCCGCCGACGGCGTTTCCGCGACCGTCGGCGAATAAGTTTAGTCGAGCCCATCGCCAAACCGCGCCCACGCCCGGTAGTCGTCGCTGGACTCGCCCCCCGCCGCCCACGCGACAGTGCGGTCGAGGTGGGCCAATGCGTCGCGCAGCAGGTCCGTCGCCGCTTGGGCGTCTCTTGTGGCGCTGTATTGCTCGCGCGCGGCCTCATCTCGGCCAAACACCGCCTCGGTCCACGCCAACACGTCGTCGTGCAGCAGCGTCATTTCGGGCGCGAGGCGATTGACGCCCGAAAGCGACAGCGCATCGCGGAGCCGCGCCGCAAACGCCCGGTAGACCGCAGCTTGGGACCGGCCCTCTGCCCGGCTGATGGCCCCCACACCTTCGGGGTACAGCATCGCCAGCAGCGCCTCTGCGTGGGTGTCGCCGAGGTCGGACAAGGCCGCGAGCGCCCGCGCGATGGCGCCGACCCGCCGGTCGATGCTCGCTTCGTCCGCGAGAACCCGCGCCCGCTCATCTTGTAGGCGCAGTTTGGCGTCTGCCTGCGACGCGCGCCCTTCGTCGAGCTGCTGGGCCGCGGCTTCGACAGCGTCGGCCGCCGACACCACCGCCGCATCGGAGAACATGCTGCGGGCCGCGCGAGACAACGGCTCGGCCACAGCCAAGAGAGACATACGATTCCGCGAAGAATACTGGGGCATCGGGAACTCCTCGGAGGGGGCCTCACGGAACCATATCCGCGCGACTTTTTCTATTTTTTTCTCTACGAATGGGCATTTACGCCCTATCTATGGCGACTCTCGGACCCTCCACACGCCGTGGGTCGCCGATACACACCGACGAACGCGTGGCGCACCGGCGTATTGGGCGCAGATCTGCGCGCATTGGGTGGGCAACGCAAGGGCAAACGCGCCGAAACGGCCGTAACAGCGTGCATGCGCAACATACCGAAGAAGTCGGAAGTTGCCCCGCCACCTCCCTCGGACACCCCGGTCGTACTCCCGAGACGTCTCGGCACCATGACCCGACACCCCGGTCGTACTCCCGAGACGTCTCGGCACCATGACCCGACACCCCGGTC
>CAZCUX010000013.1:0-4505 GCA_964502005.1 uncultured Enterobacterales bacterium | reverse complement strand
GTACTCCCGAGACATCTCGGCACCATGAACGGGCACCCCGGTCGTACTCCCGAGACGTCTCGGCACCATGAACGGGCACCCCGTAAGCCACAGAATAACGGGTTTCTACGTACTCAGTCCACGGGGGTGATGTCGGTCACCGTGACCACGCCGCCTTCTTGCACAATCGAAAGCTCCGCGCTGAACATATAGCGGGGGTCGTGCAGCTCTTGGAACGTAGTACCGACCAAGGCCGCGCTCGGGCGAAGCGTGAGGACGGTCTCTTCGCTGCCAACCCGCACGGTGACGGGCTGCGCGAAGTCGACCATGTGGTGATTGAGGCGAATCGACAGCGCGGGGAGGTCGGTGGAGACATCGAGGAGGTTCGCGGAGGTGTCGAGCTGGACCGTCGCAGAGCCCGCGCGGGACGCACCCTCTGGCAACGCGAGGTAATAGTGGTGGTTCTCCCGACCACCGCGTCCCGCCGCGGTGCCCGCGTCCCAAATGACGGTCGAAGGCCAAGGCGAGCGGGTGTGGTCGTCGAGCCAATACACGGCGTTTGTGTCGGCATTGACGGTGCTTCGGTCGCCCGATGCAAGCCAAGCCGCGGGGTCGGCGATGACGGGGTATTCGCGGCCGCTCGCATCACGGTCGCTCCAGGAGTTGTGGGAGCCGCCGTAATGCAAGAAGAGGTCGTGGGTATAAAGGCCCGGACTGGCCGCGGCGTAGCCGTCGAGGATGCCGTCGTAGCGGGCGGCCTCTCGGTTGCGGTCATAGGAGGAGTCAAGCTCGCCCATTTGCAGCAAAAACGGCAACTGTGCGACGTTCACAAGCGACACACCGTTGGGATGGCCCGCGGACATATTGGCGCCTGCGAGGCGGTCGGCCAGCCGCGGCGCGATTTGGTAAACACCATCTCCTCCCGCCGAAAAGCCGAGGATGTAGACACGGTCAGGGTCTACGTTGTCTTGCAAGATGAGACGGTCGATGATGGCATCGTAAAGGCCAAAGGACGCATCTTCAAAGTGCAAGTTCCAGTTGTCGGAAATACCGCGCGGCGCGACGTAGATGCCCGAGGGGATGCTCGCCATGTAGTAGGTTTGCATTTGGGACCATTGGTCATCGTTGACGCTCGCCGGCGCAGATCCGCCACCATGCAATGCAATATACAGCGGGACGGGGGTGGTGTCGTTGCCCCGGCGCACCACCGAATACTTCATCGTGACGCCATCGACGGTGACGGTCTGCACTTCGCGGCGCTCTTCTTCCGAGCGCACCCAGTCGCTTGGTTTGGTGGCCACATACTCCGCCCAAAGCGCATCTTCGAGGGCATCGAGCGCGGCGGGAGACAAGCCAGGGTCGTCTCCCGTGTGCGCGGTGGTGCCGGAGTGGGAGGACGTCGTCGCGCCGGTTCCCGCCGGCGAGGAGTCGCCACCTTTGCCTTCGGCGGCGGGGGTGCAGCCAAGACCCAAGACAAGCAACCAAGCAACAGATGTTGTAGACCACATGGACTGCTCCAAACCGACGGTTCCTCTTTGCCGACGAACACGGTCGAAAAGACGGTCGAAAAGACGGTCGAAAACACGGCCGAGAACCAACAACCGAGAACGAAACACGAACTGTTCGCCCGGAATATAGCCGATTCTCCCTTGCGTCACCCCCCAATTTTGGTCAGCCGCGCCACCACTTCCGACAAAACAACGTGTACAGGACCGTCACACGCGGCGTCGCAGCAGGCACAAATGTGGACCGCGCCCTCTCGGCGATGGCCAAGAGACCGGCTACGTCCCCCCACACCCCACAACCACGAGGCACGCCATGCAAGACAGCCGCCGGCCATTCGTTTCCGAAGACACACCGGTCGATGATGCGGTGCTCACACTCATCGCGCACTTGCCCACCCGCAGCCTGCATTCGGTCGTCGCGCCGGGTTTTATCGCAAAGCTCACCGACGCACAGTTTATGCGGATTGCGGTGCTGCTGGCCCAAAAAAGCGACGACGAAGGGGGGTGCCCCATTGGCGGTGTGGTCGTGGACAACCAAACCCGGCAAATCCTCGGAAAAGGCCACAATACGTTGGTACAAGAGGGACACCCCTACAACCACGGCGAGACGTCCGCCATGCGCGACGCAGGTCGGGTGGACTTCTCGACCACTACAATGTTTACGACCCTCACGCCCTGTGACGTATGCGCCACGCTCATTCGGATGCGTGGATTCCCGCGGGTCGTCGTGGGCAATATTCTGAATGGCGACGGCAACGAGGCGATGCTGCGCGAGCACGGCATTCAGGTGGATGTACTGCCCGACCCACTGGGAATCGCTATTTATACCGCTTATGCGGACGCCAAACCGGCACAAAACGACGAAGATTGGCGCGGCTTGGCACATGTCACCAAGCGGCAGGCCAATGGCGAGTACGGCGCCTGAGCTTGGCGTCGACAACGAAAGGAAACCAACGTGGCTTTTGACCTCCATGCGCCTTTATTGGCCGAACTACACGATGCATTGCGACGAGAAGAGCTTGCGGAGGCCCAAGCCCATGCCGCCGCTTTGGCGCTTCCCGCCGATGAACAGGTGGCGGTCGGCGTGCGTTGGCCAACGCTGCGGGTAGACGACCTCACGCCGATGTGGAACGGCGTAGAGGTCATCCTGCGCGGTCGAATGGTGCTGCACGACGGCATCAACGACGGCGACCTCGTTCGCCTGGAATGGGCTACGGGAAGCATCGAGGGACGCGTGGTCGCGATTGACACATACCCCGCCGCAGTGGAGCTTTTCTTGCGGGAGCCAGAGCGGCAACCGCAAGTGGGTGACAGCGTATCGGTCGTGAAAATGCACGACCCATCTACGTTTATTCGGTATCGACAAGCATTGGAACGGGCCGACGCCTTCTCGTCTCCCCTCAAGACCGCGTTGTTGGACGGCGCGTTCGCAGACGGCACCCAAGACGGACCAACGCAGCTCTCCAACCAACCTATCGATGCCGCACAAGGGCGCGCCGCTGTCGCCGCATTGGGCGAGGCACCCCTCGCGCTCATTCACGGGCCCCCCGGCACAGGCAAAACATTCTTGTTGGGCTTGCTCGTGCGTGCGTGCGTCGACCGCGGTGACCGCGTGTGGGCATTGGCGGAGAGCAACGCAGCCGTGGACCATCTGGCCGCCACCCTGCGCGGTCGCGGCCTCGATTGCGTGCGCCTGGGCCACCCCGCGCGCGTGCGCGCCGACAACCGCGACCTCACGGTCGATGCACGCCTCGCGCAAGGCCCGTTCGCGAAGGCGATTGCGGCGTTGTTGCGCGACTTGCAGCGGGTCACGGGCGACGACCGCGCTGCGTGGGCCACCCGGCGGCAGCTCCGGCGGGAACTCAAAGAGCTGCGGCAACAAGCCTGGGACCACGCCGTACAAGGCGCGCAGGTCATCGCCGCAACGCTTGGCACCCTCGCGCGCGTGGCCAAACGCCTTTCGCCGGTGGACGTGGCATTTGTGGACGAAGCAACCCAAGCACTCGAACCAGCGATTTGGGTAACAGTGCCCCTCGTGAAGCGCTTGGTGTTGGTGGGCGACCCAGAGCAGCTCGGGCCTGTGGTCAAAGACCCCGGAAACCCGCTCGAGCACAGCGTGCTGCACCGCATCCTCGCGACGCCCAAAGACGGACTGCGGGCACCGATGCTAGAAGTACAGCACCGGATGAGCACCGCCGTGCAGGCGCTCGTCGCACCGGTCTACGGCCCCGCATACCGGCCCGCCCCGTCCGTTGCCAACGCCCTATTGGCGCACCTTCCGGGCGTCCGCGACAACGAGCTCACCCGTCGCGCGCACTTGTTTGTCGACACGGCGGGGAGCGGCTGCGAAGAAGCGCGGGACGCAGCATCGGGGTCGCTGGCCAACGAAGGGGAAGCGCGGGTGGTCGAGCACTTGGTCGCGGAGCTGCGCAGCGCGGGTGTGGCCGCAAGTGAAATCGGCGTCATCACGCCCTATCGCGCGCAAGTCGCCCGAATCCGCAGCGCAATGCCGGACATCGAAGTTGCGTCAGTCAATGCATTTCAGGGGCGCGAAAAGTCGGTCATCGTCGTGAGCTGGGTGCGCTCCAACCCCGATGGCACGGTCGGTTTCGTCGCCGACGACCGGCGCTTGACCGTAGCGTGGTCTCGCGCGCGCTGCTTGCTCATACAGGTCGGTGACTTGGCCACGTTGAGCGTTCTCCCCCGTTTTTCGCGCTCCGCGGACCTCCTGACATCCATAGGAGCAGTCGAAAGCGCATGGGACGCGCCGTGGGCGGAGGTTTTGGACCTCCATTGAGTTTGGTGTTTCGCGATACCAACGCTTGAGATTCCGCTTCGCGTCCGCAACAACCCAAAAGCCAAAGCCCCAAAACGCCAAAACCCCCAACGCCAAAATGCGCCTCCCAAAAACAGGGGGTCGAGGGGCGGCGTATCGAGCGAAGCGAGGTTGCCCCCCCGTGGGGGACGCGCGAAGGGGGCAAGAGCCCCCGTCGCATCGGGGGTGCAGGGGGAAACCCCCTG
>CAZCUX010000012.1:162854-208096 GCA_964502005.1 uncultured Enterobacterales bacterium | reverse complement strand
AGTCATTCGTGGACAAGTGCCTGTCACGCGCGGTTTTGGTGCTTCGTCTGTGTTCCTCGGGCATATTGCGGTGCGTGGGCGGCTTTCGCGTGTGCCTTGGGCCTGGCGCTCCTGCGGTTGAGACCGAGGTTAGCGTTTGCCACGACCCTGGGCCTCGCGACGCACACCTGCCCCCGGGGGATGGGTTCCCAGGGTTAGCTGCCCGACGTTTCAGGTTGCTGCGTGGTGGTTGCGCATCGGTGTGGGAGCGCTGCGGTATGAAAGCAATATGCGGCGGTGTGTTGTGCCACGCTGACTGACAGGCAGTCATTCGTGGACAAGCGGCTGTCACGCTTGGCTTTGGTGCTTCGCCAGCGTTCCTTGGGCACATTGCTGTGCTTGGGCGGCGTGCGTGTGTGCGCTGCGCTTTGCGCTCCTGTGGTCGAGACTCGGTCTCGCACGCGGTCGTGGGGACCTTGGGCTTCGCGACCCACGTCCACCCCTTGCGGTTGTGTTCCCAGGAATAGCTCTCCGACGTTTCAGGTTGCTGCGTAGTAGTTGCAAGTCAGTGTGGGAGTGCTGCGGTATGGAATCAATCTGCGCCGTTGTGTGCGGACGGACTTAGTGACAGTCAGTCATTCGTGGACAAGTGCCTGTCACGCGCGGTTTTGGTGCTCCGCCGGTTTTCCTTGGGCCCATTGCGGTGCTTGGTCGGCTTGCGTGTGTTCACTGCGCTTGGCGCTCTTCCGGTTGAGACCGAGGTTAGCGGTTGCCACGACCCTGGGCACCGCGACGTACACCTGCCCCCGGCGGATGTGTTCTCTGGATTAGCCCTTCGGGGTTCCAGGTTGCTGCGTCGCGGTTGCGCGTTGTGTTAGGCCACGCTGACTGACAGTCAGTCATTCGTGGACAAGCGGCTGTCACGCGCGGTTTTGGTGCTACGCCAGCGTTCCTCGGGCGTATTGCGGTGCGTGGGCGGCCAGCGTGTGTGCACTGCGCTTGGCGCTCCTGCGTGCGAGACGTAGGCTCGCACGCGGTCGCGAAGACCTTGGGCTTCGCGACCCACCTCCGCCCCCGGCGGAGGTGTCCCCGAAGATACCGGCCCGTCGTACGCGATTGCCCCGCTGTGGTTGCACGTCGGAGTTGGAGTGTTGCGGAACAGTTTCAGTATGCTGCGTGGGCTGTGTGCACTCGACGCGCGCTTCATTCACCGCGTGGATGCGTTTCTTTGTGCACCTGTTTGAGCCGTGCACGCGCGACATGCGTATAAATCTCGGTGGTGGAGATGCTCGAGTGGCCGAGCATCGCCTGCACGGCGCGCAAATCGGAACCATGATTGAGTAGATGCGTAGCGAAAGCATGTCGAAGCACATGCGGGGATATCTTTGCGGAAATGCCGGCGAGCTCAGCATAGTGCCGGATTCGTAGCCACATGTTTTGGCGACTCATTGGCTTGCCGCGTTGGGTCGGAAACACCCAGGGTGTTGGCTCCGTTTGTGTTGCACGCCACTCCTGCAAGGCGGCCATTGCGTAGTCACCTACAGGCACCACGCGCTCTTTTCGGCCCTTTCCGACGATGACAATCCAGCCATCATGCACGGCGGCTTGCGGCAGCGAGACCAGCTCGGACACACGCAAGCCCGTTGCATATAGCAGCTCGAGCATCGCGGCGTCGCGCAGCCCGAGTAAGGTGCTCTTGTCTGGCGCCGCCAATAGGCGCTCGACTTGCTCTTCGGTGATGGTGTCCGGTAAGGGGCGGTTGGGGCTGCTGACTTGCCATCCCTCTGTGGGATTGTGCAGCAGCACGCGGTCATCCACGAGAAACTGAAAAAAGGAGCCTGCGGCGGCGCGTCGGCGCGCGACCGTTGCGCGGGAAGACCCGTCGGTGAGCTCTTGCAGGGTCCAATCATGCAGTGCGTCGCGAGGGACGTCGGCGGGGTCGAAAACGTCGCGTGCTTGCAGGAATTGCTGGAGGAGCCGCAGGTCGCGCCGGTACGCGTCGATGGTGTGCATCGAAAAGGCTTGCTCACCGCGGCACCATGCGAGGAATGCGTCGATTGCGCTGTCAAACGGCGTGTCTACGTTGACATGCTCCATGTTGGCGAAGCCTCCATCCCCTCATTTTAGAAGTTTTTTGAGTTTATACAGTGCGTCGTGTGCCTGTCGCGGCGTCATTTCGTCGGGGTCCAGCCCGGCGAGCGCATCGAGGGCCGCTTGCTGCGGATGTGCGGATACTGTGGGTTCTGGCGGCCTTTGCGGTGCAAACAGCTGGAGTTGGCTGGTGGGCGGCCCGTAGCGTGGCCGTTTTTCGAGTTCGGCCAAGAGCATGCGTGCGCGGTCGACGACTTGTGTCGGCATTCCTGCGATGCGCGCGCATTGGATGCCATAAGAACGACTGGCGCCTCCGTCGCGCAAGGCGTGGAGAAAGACGATGCGCTCGCCATATTCACTTACGGCGACATGCCGATTTGTGACCGTGCTGCGCTCTTGCGCGAGTGAAACCAGCTCGTGGTAATGCGTCGCGAAGAGGGTGCGGGCGCGCACGCGGTCGGCGATGGCCTCGGCGACGGCCCATGCGATTGCGAGGCCGTCATAAGTGCTGGTGCCGCGCCCAATCTCATCGAGCAGAATCAGGGACTTGTTGGTGGCGCCGTTGAGAATGTGCGCCGTTTCGGCCATTTCGACCATGAAGGTGCTTCGGCCACGCGCGAGGTCGTCGCTGGCGCCAACGCGCACAAAGATGCGGTCACATAGGCCGATTCGCGCGGCATCGGCGGGCACGAAAGAGCCCATCTGCGCCATCAGTGCGATGAGTGCCACCTGCCGCATCACGGTGCTCTTTCCAGCCATATTGGGGCCCGTAAGCACAATAAGGTGCTCGTTTTCGCCCAATCGCAGGTCGTTTGGCACAAAGGGGCTCTCGAGGTCCATCGCCTCTACAACGGGATGGCGCCCGCCGACGATGTCGAGCACGGTGGGGTCGCGAACGAGGGTGGGCCGCACATACCTGCGGTCTTCGGCGATTTCGGCCAGCGTTGAAACGACGTCGAGCCATGCGACGGCCCGCGCGCAGGCCTGGATGCGCTCGACCTGCGCTGCGACGCGTGCCCGCAGGTCGCGGAAAAGGCTGTATTCGAGCTGTTTTCGGCGTTCGTCTGCGCTGAGTACCCTCTCTTCGAACTCCTTGAGTTCTTGGGTGACGTATCGTTCGCAGTTTGCGAGCGTTTGCTTGCGAATCCACTCCCTCGGGACACGCTCCACATTGGCTTGGGTGACTTCGAGAAAGTAGCCGAACACGCGATTGTGCTTGATTCGCAGAGTGGTGATGCCCGTGCGGTCGCGCTCGCGAGCCTCCATGCGGGCCATTGCGCCGCGGCCTTCGCGGGCGAGCATGATGAGTTCGTCGAGGTCGGGGACTCGTCCCGCGCGGATAATGTCGCCTTCGGTGGTGGCGGTTGGTGGCTCGTCGACCAGCCAGTCGGTGATGTCTTGTGCGACCTCGGCTACGGTGTCACGCGGCAAGTGGCGCTGGAGTGCCCGAATGGGCGCCAACGATTCGAGCAGCGCCGGAAGCGCGTGCAAAGAAGACGCGAGCGCGACGAGGTCACGCGCATTGGCGGTCTCTTGGGCAACTTTGCTCGAGAGCCGTTCAAGGTCGGCGACTCCTTGCAGGGCCTCGCGCAGGGGGCTCCGGGTGTGCGCGTCCAGGCAGGCTTCGACGGCATCGAGTCGTTCGTTGAGGGGGCTTTGTTCGGTGAGTGGCTGAAGTACCCATTCCCGCAACAAACGTGCGCCCATGGGTGTTTTGGTGCGGTCCAGCAGGTTGATGAGCGTGCCTTTTCGACCGGTACCGCGAATGGGTCGCACCAGCTCAAGATTGCGGCGTGTGGCGTCGTCAAGGACCATGTGGCCGCCGACGGCGTAGGGCACGACCCGCTTTACGTGGTGCAAGGACACACGCGCGGTCTGTCGCGCGTAAGAAATCACCGCGCCAGCTGCGGTCACCGCCGCGGCCAAATCTCCTGCGCCAACGCCGAGGAGGTCGGTGACGCCGAGCTGTTCGCAGAGCGTGCGGCGGGCAGCCTCGGGATCGAACCACGACGCATCGACCTCACTTCGGCGGGCCGAGAGCGCGTCCAGGCGCGGGTCGGTCAAGAGCTTCTCGACGGCGATGACCTCCCTTGCTTCCATTCGCTCGATTTCTGCTGCCGCTTGTTGTAGGTCGCCTACTTCGGTGAGGCGCAACTCGCCGGTGGTGGCTTCCAAAAATGCGAGCCCGACAGTGTCGCGGCCAAGCATGGCCACTGCCGCGAGGTAGCAGGATTCCCGCGCATCATGGGCCTCGGGTGTCCAGGGTACGCCAGGCGTGACAACACGCACCAGCTCGCGGTCCATGAGCTTGCCGCGCCCGTCTTCGGGCTCCTTTTGCTCGGCAATCGCGACTTTGAAGCCGGCATCGACCAAACGCTTGAGGTAGCCTTCTAAGGCATGGTACGGCACGCCGGCCATGGGGATAGGGTCGGGGTCGTTCTTGTTGCGCGAAGTCAGCGTGAGGTCGAGCACCTCGGCTGCAATCCGCGCGTCCTCGAGAAATACCTCGTAAAAGTCCCCCATTCGATACAGCAGCAGCGCATCGGGCGTCTTTGCCTTGATGCCTAAGTATTGCTGCATCATGGGAGTATCTGTGGCATTTCCCATAGGACCTCCAAGGTGCAATCGGCGGACAGCCGATGGCCGCTGCGGGGCGGCTCCCCTTCCCTCTTCGCGGACGCGCAGTGGGGGGAGCCGTTGGTTCTCGGGGCCGACCCGTTGAACATAGCAAGCGACGCGAGTGTGGTGCAGAATCTCGCGTGACAGGCAGTTTTGCGCAGTCACGACAGCGTGCTGTGGTAGGTTTCTTTATGCCTTACGGCGCAGGACAAACGCCTGGAAGCCATCTTCGTCGTCTTGTGGGGGCGCGCTGCTCCAGGTCTGTTCGACCACGAAGTTCGACAGGCGCTCAACCACTGCGATGCCTTCTTCGGGAAGGGGGGAGCAGACCGAATAGACGAGCACGCCGTCCGGTGCGACATGCGTGGCGGCGTTGCCCAGGATTTGTCGCTGGCGAATCGCCATTGCGGAGGGGTCCGTGGGTTGGCGTTGCCAGCGAATGTCGGGGTGGCGCCGAATGACGCCCAATGCGGAGCACGGCGCGTCGACGAGCACGCCGGCGTAGGTGCCTCGAAATGGTCCCGTGAGCCAGTCGTGGGTGGCTGTCTCGACAGATACGCCCACACGAAGCGCGTTTTCCGTGACCAGAGACAGTCGTCGTGCTTCGAGGTCCACCGCGGTGACGGGGTGTCCTTGGCTCGCCAATCGCAACGATTTTCCACCGGGTGCCGCACAAGCGTCCAAGATGCTTGCGCCTTCGGGGAGGCTGTGGTGGAGTAAGTCGGAAACAGCGACGGACGCGGGGTCCATTACCCACCATTTGCCCTCAGAAAATCCGGGTCTTTCCGTGATGGCACCTTCGCCATCGGCAAAGCGAAATGTGCCCGGCACAACTTGCCCGGCTGCGCGCACGGGACCGCCATCGATGGCCGGGATGGTGTCGGTGGCGCTGCGCCAGACCCCGCATACGGGGGAAGGTTCATGGAGCTTGGCAAGCCATTGGGGCCATGGACCCAAGCGCTCCGCCAACCAGGGCGGCACGTCGAGGCTGGGGTCCGTGGGGAGCGTAGCGGTAGAGACCCGCCGGAGGACTGCGTTGACGAGCCCGCTTGCGCGACCGGCGCCGATGACGCGGCTCAGCGCAACTGCTTGGTGCACCGCGGCATGGTCGCGTGTGCGGCCGAAATGCAACTCAAAGGCGCCAAGGCGCAACGCAGCGCGGACGGGTGGGTCGAGGTGCGCGATGGGAGCGCGCAGGTGGGGCTGGAGCATCGCGTCCAGAGAGCCGCGACGACGCAACACACCCAACGCGAGGTGCCAAGTGAGCGGGCGGTCGCGGCCCGTCGGCGCGAGGCTCTCGAGGAGGTCGTCGGCGTGGCCCCCGCTGTCAACGCCAATCAGCACGCGCGCTGCAGCGACGCGGGCGGGGTTGACGTGTTCCGGTGGGTGAGAAGAAGGCTTGGGGCGGCGAGACGGGGGGGACGAACGAGGGGTCAATGTGGGCTCGGAGCCGATGCGCCTGGCTGTGGGGCGCGCTCCATGTCAATGACCCGTTGAATGGCGTTGGCGGACTGTGCTCCGCGGAGGCGGTAGCCGTCAACAAACCAAGTGGGCGTGACACGGACGCCCCGTGGGGCAGCAAGAGCGGCGTCTTCGGCAATGCGGGACAGGGTGGAGGGGGCGGCGCGGTCGGCCTCGAAGCGTGCGAGGTCGAGACCGTCGGCAGACATTTCTAAGGCAATCGTGGAGATGTCTTCCGAGGTGACGCGAATATCGGTGGTGGCTTGTAATTCACGCTGTTCTTTGCGCCAGACGCGGACACGACGCAAGAACTCTTCGAAGCGGCCTTGCTGCTCCGCGGCGATGGCCGCCGCAGCCCAGTCGGCGCGCAAGTTGCTGTCCGGGGCGTCCGGGAAGTATCGGAAGACCATACCTGTTCCCCGAAGGTCGAGCCCATCGAGGGTGTCGATGACGGACTGGAGCGAGCCTTCGGAGGGGTCAATCCAAACCTCGATACGAATTCCGGACGCGTCGCCATCGATGGGGCGGGTATCGTTGACCGGCGGAAACCAGACGTCGGGGTAGGTCAGGGCAGAGCGCAGCTGGGCGGGCGGTGTTGCTTGTTGGATGAGGAACACGCTCCGCGAGATGAGCTCCGGCAGATTTTCGCAGCCGGGAGGCATCTCCATGACGCACGAAGCGAAGCTGCGGCCCTCGCAGGGCAAGCACGGCGCTTCGACGGTGTTTGCGAGCGCGGTGATGGTTTCTTGGTCGATTGGATTGAGTTCGCCATAGGCGAAAATATTGGCGGTGAGCGCCTCGCGGGGAACGACGTCGCCAAGATTGACCTTGTGGATGTCGTCGGGGTTGTGGACGACAGTGTGGCCTTCGATGGCGGGGATAGTCGGAGCTGCGTTGGCCGCTTGTGGCGGGGACTCCGGTGGCGCACCCGAGCATGCAACAGCCAGCAGCCACGGACACAGTACGACAATGTGGTTGCTTGCCCGCACGTTGACCTCTACGAAGAATGCCTCACGCCGACGCATGAGACGGGGTGGCATCACAACGTAGAGCCACCGCGGTCGCTGTCCAACTCGCCGCCCGAAAACACCCCTTTGAGTACAGGGATGACGAACATGCCGGCGACCAAGCCGACCGCGAAGGACATCCACATCAAATTCGGCACCGACATCGGTGCTTTGAGGTGGGTTGCCCAAAAGTGAAGGTCGAGAGAGAGTTGTGCCGTCCACAGCGAGTTTTGGACAGTGAACAGTGCGGCGGGCACCGCTGCGAGTAGCAGGACGACGAGCAACAGCCAGCGTACGACGGACACAGTGCCTCCACGAGCGTTCAAACGCGCGCAACATTGGCGCGCAGGTTGGGGAACATAACCGTTCGTGGCCCGCTGTTTAGACCTAGTGTGCGGTTTGCGGGCGTTGAATTTCGGACCGGGATCCAGATTTGGGTGTCCCAAGACGGCAAAACGCCCGAGCAGATGCCCGGGCGTATTGGAGGTGGGGAGTGGGTCTCCCCTCCCCTCGATTGGCTCAGTTGCCGCGAAGCTTCGCGCCGATGTCGCCGAAAACGTCGCCAAGGCGAGCGGAGCTGTCGCCCTGCTGTGCCATGTACTCCTGCACGGAGCCTTCGTTTTCGCCACGCTCAGCCGCGCCACGTTCGGACAGGCTGATGCGCCGGTCGTGCTGGTCGATGCGACGGATTTCGACGGTGACTTCCTTGGCCATGGGGTAGTTGTCTTCCCACTCGCCTTCGCCCGTGACCATCTCGGACATGTGAACCAAGCCCTCGACGCCCTCTTCGATTTCGACGAATACGCCGAAGTCGGTGCGGCTGACGACCTTGCCCTGGACCACTTGGCCAAGGAAGTAGCGAGCCTGCACGGAGTACCAGGGATCTTCGCGAAGGTTCTTGATGCTCAGGCTGAACCGCTCGTTTTCACGGTCGATGTTCAACACGCGCGCTTCGACTTCGTCGCCCTTCTGGTAGACTTCGGAGGGGTGCTTGACGCGCTGCGACCAGGAAAGGTCGGAGATGTGCACCAAGCCGTCGATGCCTTCTTCGATGCCCACGAAGAGGCCGAAGTCGGTGATGTTGCGGACCTTGCCGCGAACAATCGAGCCAACGGGGTAGCGCTCTTCGACGAGATCCCAGGGGTTGGTTTCGAGTTCGCGCATCGAAAGGGAGATGCGCTTGTTCTCGACGTCAACACCGATGACCTTGGCTTCGACCAGGTCGTTCATGTTGACGAGCTTGCCAGGATGCTTGATGCGCTTGTTCCAGGTCATCTCGGAGATGTGGACCAAGCCTTCGATGCCATCTTCCAGCTCGACAAACACGCCGTAGTCGGGCATCGAGACGACCTTGCCGCGAACGATGGCGCCCACGGGGTACTTGAGGTCGACTTCGTCCCACGGATCGGGCCGAATCTGCTTGTAGCCGAGGCTGACGCGCTGGGTGTCGGAGTCGAACTTGAGGACCTTGACTTCCAACGCCTGGCCGACGTCGACCATCTCGCTCGGGTGGCTGATGCGGCCGTAGGTCATGTCGGTGATGTGCAGGAGGCCGTCGATGCCGCCGAGGTCGATGAACGCACCGTAATCGGTGATGTTCTTGACCACGCCGCGCATGATGACGCCGACCTGGAGGTCCTTGAGGGTTTCCTTGCGCTGCTTGGCCCGCTCTTCTTCGAGCAGGACGCGGCGGGAAAGGACGATGTTGCCCCGGCGCTTGTTGAACTTGATAATCTTGAAGTCCAGCGTTTCGCCGATGAGCTTCTCAAGATTCTTGACGGGGCGAAGGTCGACCTGGCTGCCCGGCAAGAAGGCCTTGACACCAATATCGACGGAGAGGCCGCCCTTGACCCGGCTGACAACGGCGCCAGTAACGACTTCATCGGCTTCGTAGGCGCGGGAGATGTCTTCCCAAGCCTTCATCTCGTCGGCCTTGCGCTTCGAAACGCGAAGCTGGCCTTGGTCTTCGTCCATGGCGTCGAGGAAGACGTCGATGGTGTCGCCGATTTCGACGCGGATGGTGCCTTCCTCGTCTGCGAACTCATGCAGCGGGATGACGCCTTCGGCCTTGTAGCCGACGTCGACAAGAACCCAGTCATCAACGATGTTGATGACCTTTCCAGGGACGACGCTTTGTTCCCGGATGCGGCTGGTGTTGAGGATGCTGTCGAACAGTGCCTCGAAGTCGTCCCGGCCGATTTCGGCGAGGTTGATGTCGTGGTTCAGCGTGGTATCGGACATAGATGGTATGGCCTCGTGGCCGCCCCGAGGGACGAAGCGGCGAGCATATAGCGCGAAGGGAAAGTTCGGAACGGCCTCGGTGGGGACAGCCCCCAGCAGGCACAGTGGCCGTGTTCCCAACACGGACGCACTGGACGATTCGATTGTAGCGTGGGGGTTGCTCCAAAGCGGGCGACGGTCCCAGGCTCAGTCGGCACGTCCGGTTAGCGGATGTGCGGCGTATAGTCAAGCGAAATCAACGCGGTGAAGCGTGAATCCGCGCGACCGCATCCAATATCATTTGCACGACTTCGGGCACCGAAACGTGCGAGGAGTCAATCACCATCGCGTCGTCCGCGCAGCGAAGCGGTGCGTGGGAGCGGCCGGCGTCTTGGGCATCGCGCTGGATGATGTCGGCCAACACGATGTCGAGCGGGCGGTCGTCCCCTCGCCCTGCGAGTTCGGCGTGCCGGCGCTGGGCCCGAACGGCGGGCTTGGCATCGAGGAAGATCTTTAGGTCGGCATTGGGCAGCACCACCGTGCCAATGTCGCGACCATCGAGCACCGCCCCGCCGCCAGCAAGCTCGCGCTGCCGATGAAGGAGCGCACTTCGCACGCGGGGGAGCACGGCGACATCGGAGGCTGCGCGGCCGACTTCTTCCGTGCGAATGGCGTCGGTGAGGTCTTCGCCGTCGACTTCGAGGTGTAGGCGCTCGCCATTCCACCGAAAGCAAAATGCCATCCGCTCGGCGAGCGCGCCAACCGCTGCGTTGTCCTTGGGCGAGAGACCTTTACGAAGCGTGAAGAGGCCCACCGCACGGTACATCGCGCCGGTATCGACATAGGCATAGCCGAGGCGCTGCGCGACTATCCGCGCGACGGTGCCTTTGCCCGACGATGCGGGACCATCGAGGGCAATCGCGAGCGGGCGCAAGGAAACGGCGTTGTGTGCGGAGGAGGTGTCAGACATCTTCGCGCCCTACCCGACCGTCCGAATCTGATCAACCCGCCGAAGCAGGGGCGGAAGTTTCGGATTCCGTGGTGGCCGCGCGTTCGGCGACTTCGAGAAACGTTCCGAGTTGTCGATAGCGCACGTAGCGGTCGCTGCGAAGTTCTGCGCCGGTCATGCCGCGGAGCGAAGCGAGTTGTGCGCGGAGCACGTCACCGACGCGATGGACGGTGTCGTTGATGTCCCGATGGGCGCCGCCCGGGGGCTCGTCGATGATGTGGTCGACTACGCCAAGCCGTAGGCAGTCGTTTGCGGTGAGGCGCAAGGCTTCGGCGGCGCGAGGTCCTTCAGCGCGGTCGCGCCAAAGAATCGCGGCACACCCTTCCGGTGAAATGACCGAGTAGATGCTGTTTTCGAGCATGACCACGCGGTTGCCGACACCCAGCGCCAATGCGCCGCCCGAGCCACCTTCGCCGATGACGCAACACACGATGGGCACTTCAAACGTGCTCATTTCGAGGATGTTGCGCGCAATGGCCTCGGCTTGGCCGCGCTCTTCGGCGTCGATGCCGGGATATGCGCCGGGGGTGTCGATAAACGTAAGGATGGGGCGACCGAAACGGGCCGCCATCTGCATGACGCGGAGGGCCTTGCGATAGCCGTCGGGGCGCGGCATTCCGAAGTTGCGCTTTAGGTTTTCTTTGGTGTTGCGGCCTTTTTGTTGGCCGATAACCGCGACGGGAATGCCGTCGAAGCGGCCCAGTCCGCAGACGATGGCTGCGTCGTCGTAGCCGCAGCGGTCGCCGTGAATTTCCATCCAGTCGGTAATCAGGCCCTTGACGTAGTCCATCGTATAAGGGCGATTGGGATGGCGCGACAACAAGGCGCGTTGCCAAGGGGTGAGGTTGGCAAAAATCTGCTCGCGCAGTTGGTCGGCTTGGCGCGACAGCTGCTCGATAGACGCAGAGAGGTCGGCACCGGTGTCGGACTCGATTTCACGCAGTGCCGCGATGCGTTTGCGGAGCTCGATGATGGGGCGCTCGAAGTCGAGCACGGTTGTGTTTGTCGCCATGGGGGGCTCTCCGTTTCCGGTTCCGCTTACCACGGAATGACCGCAGCCACGCATAGGCCGCCGCCGACGACGGTGAGCCCGGTCCCGACCCAAGATGCGCTGTTGACCCGCTTTGCTGCCGCCTGAATCTCGGCTTCGGACCCATAGGCGACCGCATTGGGATCCAGAAATTCCTGTTTCCGGCTGGACGCGACGGCGAGCGCGACGCTGCCGCCCACCAACAAGCCGCCGCCTGCCGCGACCATCGGCCAGGATACGGAGCGGCGCACGAGCGGAGCCTCGCCTTCCGGCAAGCCGCCGCCGGAAGTGTCCACGGTTTCTTCCGGAACGGTGCTTGCGACGACTTCTTCACCGGGTGGTGGGCAGCCTTCTTCTTCGGTCCCCATGAGGTCGCCGAATCCGAAAGCGTCTTCTTTGGGCGCTTCTTCCACCGGAGCGGCGTTGACGTCTACGCCATTGGGACACAGCTTGAGCCACTTGACCTTTTTCTTGGGAAACGCGACCCATTCGCCGTAAATGCGGTCTTCGGGACAAGAAACTTGGGTGAGATGCATACCCTCTTGCACCTTGCCGCCGGGGCAAATGCGCTGACCATCGACGTAGAGCTTTGCTTGGCCAACCAACGGTGGCACGAGCGCATCTACTTCCGGGCGGTCGCGGACTTCTTTGCGCAGGGCTTCGAACAAGTCTTGCGAGGGGTCATGCTTGACGAGGGCTTCGTCCCACTGGTGGCCATTGTCGATGAGCAACGCTGTCCGCCAGGAGTCCATTGCACCCGCGCTGTCGCCGTTCAGGTGGCTGACGAGCCCCTGGTAGTAGTGGACTTTCGCCAAGACTTCGGCGCTCGCAACTTCCGCGAGCGTTTCCGCTTTTGCGGTGGCCGAAGTGAGGGCGGTGGTTGCGGCGGCGAGGTCTTTTACGGAAATGGCGTAGTGAGCAGCCGTGAGGTCTTCAGGCAGGGTGCTGGCAGAAGCGGTGGCGGAGCCCAAGGACGAGATCAGGAGCGTGAGCGCCAGGGCCAGTCCAGCGGTGCGGGAGGGCATAGAAATCCTCGGGGAATGGGGGCGCGAAAGGTAGTGATGAATACGCATGCTGACGCGATGTAGGGGGGTCAACTGCGTGGAGGTCGGCAAAATGGGTGGACCTCCGCAATCGGGATGCGAAGGTCGCAAGGCAACGGCAAGCGTAGCACGCGCGTCGGATTGTGGCCGTTGTTCGGACCATGCTGCTGTTAGAATGTAGGCGTTTGCGTGATTCTGACGAGACAAATGCGGCCCCGTGCGGGACGGGGCGTCGCGCGAATCGAGCCGCGCGCTGCGGCTATCGACTGGCCACTTCATCCAGACCGGCAATATCGACGGTTCCCGCGGCGGCGTGGACGGACAAGCGACCGGGCGCGTGGGGGTCGAGCGCTACCCCGACCATTCGCAGGCGGTGCGCGACGGTTTCTATCTGCCAGCCACCTTGGGGAACGGCCAGCTCGACATCACCACTTGCGACCGTGGCATGGACTTGACCGCCTGCTTGTACCCGGCCGCGCAAAATCCCGGTTCCGATAGCGACATGGAGGGTGTGGTCGACGGTTGCTTGCACCTCCCCTGCATCCAAGTGGAGGTTCGCTGCTTGTACGCCGACAACCTCGATGCTTCCGCTGCCCAACGCGACATCGACCTGGAGATGGGCGGGGACCGTAAGCACTGCATCTGTGGTGCAAGGAAGTAAGCGAATACAGGGATAAGTAATGTCGAGAATGCCGTCGGGATGGAGCACGGTGACGGGAGCTTGCTGCGCGCCGATGCCACCGCTGGTCAAGGTGCCGCGGATTTCGTTTACGTCGGGGTTTCCCGTCAATGACACTCGACCGGATGTTCCCGAGACGCGAACCAAATGCACCGCGGATGCATCGCCAATGTCGACGGAGCCGGCCTGCGTTTGACATCCGCTGGCGGCGAAGAGTGCGACGATGGCTATCGGTAGAAAGTGGCGCATGTGTCCGTGCGGTGATGGGTTCCAACCAAAGTCTGTAGCCTGGGGGCGGGTGTACAACACCTGTCGGCAAGAAGTTCGCCCCATTTGCGACAATCTAAGTCCTTTTCGTTGGCAGAAAATGCCGCGGTTTCCTTTGACTCGTCAATAGGATCGCTAGAACTGACCTGTGCTTGCAGCGCGTTTGCGGCGTGACCTGCGGTACTTACTTGGGCGGGCTTCTGGATGTTGCTGGGGCAGCGGGAGGATTTGCATGGGCAAACGCGTCACCAACTGGGCCAAAACGGCCTCTTGTTCCCCTCGGTCGCTCGTGTTTCCGCGGTCGGAGCAGGAGATTGCGGAGGCGGTCACGAAGGCGGCGCGGGATGGCCGTGCGGTGCGGGTCATCGGCGGGGGCCATTCGTGGTCCGAGGCGGCGATGTGCGACGACACCCTGCTTCGGCTCGACCATTGGAGCGGCATCCTGCATCAAGAGGGCAATCTGGTGACGTTTGCGGCCGGCACGCGCATTCGGGACATCAATCGCGCGCTGCAATCGCGGGGGCTCGCGCTTCCCAACGTCGGTTCGGTGGACGCGCAGACCATTGCGGGCGCAATCTCAACGGCCACGCATGGAAGCAGTCGGCGCCATGGCTGCTTGTCTGACTTGGTGGTCGCCGTGCGGCTGGTGTGCGCGGATGGGTCCGTCTGCGAGCTGCGAGAGGACCAAGACGCCGCTTTGTTTCGGCAAGCGGTGGTCAGCTTTGGGTGCTTCGGCGTTCTGTCATCGGTCACGCTTCGGTGTGTCCCCGCGTTTCGCTTGCGTGTGGAGGCGATGCCGATGGACGTCGAGGAAGCCGTGCACCAAGCCGTCGCGTTGGGGGATTCTGCCGAGTATGTCAAGATTTGGTGGCTCCCCCACACCCGCCGTGCGTGGGTGGTCAAGGCCGACCGCGTCACCTTGCCGCGTCGTTGCACTGCGCTCGCGGACCACATCGATTCTTGGGTGGTCAATCCGGTCGTGTTTCGGGGACTATTGGAGGTCGGAAATCGATTTCCTTCGTTGGTCCCCACCCTCAACCAGTGCATCGCCCAGGTGTACTTTCGACCATCTGTTCGCGTTGACGATAGTTTTCGCGCGCTGCACATTTCGATGCCCCCCGTCCATTTAGAGACAGAGTTGGCCGTGCCGCTCGACGCGGCGTCGCAGGTGTTGGGCGGGGTGCGGGACCTCATTGCGCGAAAGAGTCTGCGGGTCAACTTTATCGTCGAGCTGCGCTATGTCGCGGCGAGTCCCCTGCCCTTGAGTCCAACGTATGGGCGCGACTCGGTGTATATTGGCGGATACTGCGGCAAGGGAGCCGATGCGTACACGTATTTGCGCGAAGTAGAAGCCCTGGCGCTGTCGTTGAACGGCAGACCCCATTGGGGCAAGTGGTTTTCGTTGACGCCGAAACAGCTTGGGGCGCTGTATCCGGGCTGGGACGCGTTTTTGGAAGCCCGTACACGCCTGGACCCGGAAGGGCGCTTCCTCAACCCGTTTGCGCGCCGGGTGCTGGGCCTGCCGTCGTAAACGAGCAGCGACGGCGGGCGTCGGCCATTCGCTACGCGGTGGGCACACCCGTGGGGCGCTCGACGTATACCGACATCGACGGAAATGCGAAGGATACACCGGTGTCTTCGGCAATCTTCATGACTTCGTAGTAGATGCGTCCCCGTACATCGAGCTCTTCCGACCAATCCGCGACATTGAGGAAAAAGTACATCTGTATGTCAAGCGAGCTTGCACCGAAATTCACGAAATGGACTTCGCATGTTGTCGGCGCGACCTTCGGGTGCTGGGCGAGCATTTCGCGGATGCGGCAGACAAACTGGTGCAGTCGGTCGGGGGGCGTGCCGTAAGTGAGGCCGATGGTGGCCTTTACGCGGCGAAACCTCCGCTGGCCCATATTGTCCACCGTGCTGTTCGCGACCTTCGCATTGGGCACGGAGACGACGGAGCTCGTAAACGTACGAATACGCGTGGAGCGAAAGCCAACCTCTTCGACCACGCCTTCGATGTTTCCGTCGATAATCACCCAGTCGCCGATTTGAAAGGGTCGGTCGGTGAAGATGGTAACCGAACCAAATAGGTTCTCGACTGTGTCTTGTGCGGCCAATGCAAACGCGAGGCTTCCGACGCCGACGCCCGCTACGAGTCCCGTGACATCGACGCCGAGGTTTTGGATAACAACGACGATGCCAAGAATCCAAATGGCAGTTTTGGCAGCACGACTCGCCAATGGAATGACTTGGTCATCGAGCTTGCTGGGTGTCGCTTCTGCACGTCGCGCAAAAAAGTCAGCGACGATGTCCACGATGCGTGCTGCAATCAACACGACCGACAGCGACGTTGCGCCGGTTGCCAAGAACAGCAGCACGCGGCTTGTCTGCACACTGAGCTGCAGGTCTGCGATGCCCCATAGCGCCACCAAGCCGACGGCGAACACGGTCAATGGAATGCGTGTGCCATCGATGACGTCCTGGCGCAGCTCGATGCGGCCCCGTCGTGCGACGCGCAAAAACCGCTCAGAAACGACCCTTTGCGCGACAACGCCCGCCAATAGGGCGACGAAGGACAGAGCGCATAAGTACACCCACTGCCACGTATACAAACCCGCGTGCGGTCCTTCTATCCATGCCGGAATGTGTCGCTGAATCCATCCCGGCACTGCGGAAAACGTCTCATGATACAGGCGTGGGGTCGCCTGGACCAGCGCGCGGGCGTAGACCCAGCGGCCATCCGGCAGCCGCTCGATGCTGAGGGCTGGCCACGCAGGGATAGGCGACACTTGGTAGCCGCCGTTCGCGTTTTGGTAGTTGGCATCGAGCGACAAATCTGAGACGGGAACCAACAGCCCGCGAGCATCCAGCACTTTCTTGAGCTGAATGGCCAGTGTTTCGGCTTCTGCGGGAGTTGTGGCGGGAGGCAGGTCGAGACACTGCCAAGCCAGCTGGGGCTCCCAGCGGTCGGGTTGCAGGCGGTCGACCAACGACCGCGCTGCATCTTGGGGTGAGTTGCACGAAGGCGGGTCGGCCCAGGCGTGGCCGGAATACATCGACAATACAAAACAACTGGCCAATCGGCCAAGTCGCGCGGCGCTGGACCGGCGATTCATGGCATCTCCTAGAGAAAATCTGTCTCCATCAAATGAACGTGGAGAAGGGATATTGAAGTCGGCCCATACGTCAAGGTCGAGGTCGGCGCTGGATCCTTCGCTCGACCGCGGCCATGGACCCAGAAAAACACGTTAGCAAAAATGTGAATTTGAGGTCATACGCGGTGAACCGGCCTTACAAACGGTGGACGTTGACCGATGGTGCGGGGCGGAGATGGATTCGTGGACGGCGCTGATTCGAACACCCAAATGGATACGAACTCTGTTGCCCAATGGGTAACCGAAAAGACGTACCGGCATGGTTTTCGCGGCATGGTGGGCCGTCTTTTTGCGGCCGCATTGACGGTGGGCTTGTTTTGGGGCGACGTCCCCCATTCGCTGCTGCTGGCATGGGTCGCAGCAATGGCGGTGGTGTCGGCGGGCGCATCCCTTTTGTTTTTGCTTTGGCGTCGGTCGCCTTCGCCCAAACACGCGCGTTGGATGCTTTGCTTCGACATACAGGTGTTCTTCACCTCCGTCGTGTGGGGTGCGGCAGGGTATTGGTTTTACGATGTGCCCACACCGCTGCACCAAAGCGCACTGGTCATGGTGATGGTCGGCGTAGCGGTGTCGCCCATTATTTCGTACGGAGGCGCTGTACGCGCGAGTGTGCTCGCGGCGGTGTGTACCCTGCTCCCTCTCTCGGTCGCGATTTTGAAGACGGGCAGCCAGGATGCCATCTGGGTCGCGCTGCTGCCGTTGGCGTTTATCGCCGTCTTGGTCTCTGGCAGCCGCGAGCTTTCTAAGAGTGTTCGCGAAACGGTCGCGACAAAGTTGATGTCGGAGGCAAATGCAGCGGCATTGGTAGAAAGTGAGCGTCGTTATCGAAACCTGTTTGCGCTGTCTCCTGACCCCATGTGGCTCATCGTCGATGGCGAGTTTGTGATGGCGAACCGCGCTGCGGCGGAGTGTCTTGGGTTTGAGGGGGAGTTGGAGCTGGTCGCTACGCATCCGTCCGAGGTTTCACCGCCGATGCAGCCAGATGGGCAAACGTCGTTCGACAAAGCGAACCAGATGATGGAAACAGCGATGCGTTTGGGGACGCATCGCTTTGAGTGGGTACACACACGCAGGTCGGGCGAGACGTTTCCGGTCGAGGTCACACTTGTACGTATGCCGCATAGCGGCCGGGATGCGCTCTTTTGTATTTGGCGCGACATTACCGATCGACAAGCAAGCGAGGCCGAGCTTCGTATGACGCGGGAAGCCGCGGTGGCCGCTACGCGCGAGAAGAGCGACTTCCTCGCGACCATGAGCCATGAGATTCGCACGCCACTCAATGCGGTCATCGGTCTCTCCGAGCTGCTGGCCAATCTCACGCTCTCTGACGAGGCCAACCGCTATACGAAAAATATTCATGACGCCGGCCGCTCCTTATTGACGCTAATCAACGATATTCTCGACTTCTCCAAGATTGAAGCGGGAGAGCTTTCCCTTCATGTGGAGCCGTTTTCGCTCGCGGGCACCGTTGCATCGGTGCGCGCAATGTTTGAAATGGCCGTCAAGACCCGCAACGTCGCCTTGGTGTGCGATATAGACCCTGGGGTTCCCCAAACGGTGCTGGGGGACGAAGCGCGCATACGGCAGATTTTGGTCAATCTGGTGGGCAACGCGGTCAAGTTCACGATGCAAGGAACCGTGCGCGTTCATGTCTTTATGGGCGCGGATGGCCTCGTGTTTTTGGAGGTGACGGACTCTGGGATCGGAATGGATGAGACCACGCTTTCGCAAATATTTTCACCATTCAAGCAAGGGGATGGTTCGACTACGCGCCGATTTGGCGGCACTGGTCTTGGCTTGACAATCGTTCGGCGATTGGCTTTGATTATGCGCGGGGACGTGTCTGTGTCCAGCGAGTTGGGGCGGGGCTCTTGTTTTCGTGTGACGTTGCCCCTTCCAGAGGTCCGCCCGATGCCCGCACAGCCGCGTCGGGCTCCAATGGCGCAGGTACAGGGCGCTATCAAGGTGCTGGTCGCGGAGGATGCTCCCACGAACCAGTTGGTGATTGGCTCGATGCTGCGCCGTTTGGGGGTGACATGGGAGTGTGTGGAGAATGGGGAACTGGCGCTTGCACGATGCAAAGAAGTAGGCTTTGATATTGTGTTGATGGACTGTCAGATGCCTGTGATGGACGGCTTAGAAAGCTGCCGCCGTATTCGAACGGAGGTCGAAAATGGCGTCAACATCCCGATCATAGCATTGACCGCGAATGCGACGGCAGATGACCGCGCGGCGTGTCTGCGTGCGGGGATGAGCGACTTTGTGGCAAAGCCGTTTTCGATGGTGCAGATTGCCGAAACCTTATCGAAGTGGGTCACCCGGCCGGACGGATAGCAAACGGTCAGGGGCACCTTTCGTTAGAGAGCCTATGTCTACCCAACGAGGCGCAGTTGGTGGTGCTGCGATTGCTTTCGTACGAAACGGACAAGCTCGGCCGCGTTGCAAGGCGCGCATATGAGGTAGCCTTGAATGCGGTCGCATCCATGTTCCCGCAAAAATGCAAGCTGCTCGGTGGTCTCGACGCCTTCAGCGACAATGATGCGGCCCAAGCTATGGCCGAGCGCGATGATTCCGCGGACCAGCGCGGCGTCGCCGGCGTCCGTGCCAATGTCGCGAATGAAGGTACGGTCGATTTTCAGGACATGGATAGGAAACTGCTTCAGGTAGCCGAGGGAAGCATATCCCGTGCCAAAGTCATCCAAAGACAGCTGAATGCCGCTCTCTTCAAGGGCACGCATACATTCAAGTGAGCGGTCGGTGTTTCGCATCATCGCGGTCTCCGTCACTTCCACGCCGAGGAGCTGGGTGGCGAGGCCGCGTGTAGAGAGTGCTTGCAGGATGTAGTTGTGCGCGCTCCCTCGCCAAAAGTCCCGTGTGGAGAGGTTGATAGACACACGGGGCGCGTGGAAGCCGCCATCTGCCCATTGGCGAAGTTGGTCGCAGACAAGGTCCACGACGCGTTCGCTCAGAAGGTGGATAAGGTCGGACTCCTCTGCGAGCGGAACGAACACTTCCGGGCTGACTTGCCCAAACTGCGGGTGCCACCAGCGGACGAGGGCTTCGACCGATGTGACCAAACCCGTCGATACGTCGAGAATCGGCTGGTATTGAATCCGCAACTGGTCCTGCTCGATTGCGCGACGCAGGGCCCATTCCATCTGCAAGGAGGCGCCGCCGCGGCGGTCGAGCGCTTCTGAATACATCTGATAGTTGTTTCGGCCCTGGGATTTGGCGTGGTACATGGCCGTATCGGCGTTTTTCACGAGCTCTTCGGTGGTCGTGCCGTCCTCGGGGAACACGGCAACGCCGAGACTAAACGACGTGAACACTTGAATGTCGCCGATGACGATAGGACGCGACACCTCGGCCAATATTCGCTCACACACCTGGCGTGCGGTGTCACGAGAGTCGAGTTGGTGCAGCAGCACAGTAAACTCGTCGCCGCCCATGCGTGCAATCACCGCATTGGGTCGCGCGGGACCGTGCGAATCGGCGTCGCGAATGGCGCACGCCGACGTGGTGTCATGGCTGTGTGCGAGGGCGATGCGGAGGCGCTCTGCGAGCGTGGTCAGCAAGCCATCGCCAACATCGTGGCCAAATGTGTCGTTGATGGCTTTGAAGCGGTCGGCGTCGAGAAACAGCACCGCCATTTGGTGGTCCCCTGCCCTCGCTTCATCGATAAAGGCGTGCAGCTTTTCCTGAAAGTACAAGCGATTTGGCAAACCCGTCAATGTGTCTTGGTATGCAAGCCGTTCGATGCGAAGTTCCGCAAGTTTCCTGCCGGAAATGTCTCGAATGAGTACAACAACACGATTTCCATGAACGGGAAATAGCCGTGCTTCATAAAAAGTTGCGGAGGCGCAATGGGGCTCTGCGACAGGAGCATACTCAAAGGAAATCAGGCTCTCGCCTTGCCGTACACGGACGATGGCACGATAAAACTCCGCTTGCGCATTGCTTGGCAAGATGTCCGCCAAGTGCATACCCAACAACGACTGATCTGCCGAAAACACGGGGATGTCGGCTGCCCGATGTTCAAGGATTCGGCCGTTATCGTCCGTCATCAAGAACTCGTCGGGTAGCGCATCAAGCACCGCCCGCATCTCTTCACCGGCGCGCACGAGCTCTTCGGAGCTGATGTCCATTGCGCGTTCCAGGAGCAAGCGGTCTTCGTCGTTGCTGGTATATGCAGCGTTGACCGAATCCAAAAACGCGGGCAAGCCGGGAACGCTATCTACAGAAACATCCCGTAGGTGGCGACGGAGCTGACGTAGCAGCAGGCGGTGGTGAGACATTACCGCTCCTCTAGCACCGTAATGGTCATGGTCTGGTTGTGCAGGTGCGCGTAGGCCTGGTCCCCGATAGGGCAAATTTCGCCAAACGAATAAAAGCCCGTCAAATGCGCGTTCGGGCCGAGGACATCCTGCACGGCCTCTAGCTCTTCTTCTGTCCGCTGTTTCAAAACCAAGCGCCGACCCACACAACTGACAAGGATTGCCAAACGCGCGTCGTGGGGTTGGGGTGTGGGCGCCGCCATCGTCGCCGCGCGCATGGCCCCGTCGACGAGGCGGTCAAAGCTCGACTTCATGAGGCGTGCGCGGGCACCGAGGGGCATTTCTCCGGCAAAGGTGAGGCTCCCTTCTGCGTCGTTGACCGCCAGAATCGACCGGACCAACGGCGGGCTCGCCGCCGATTCCTGAATCGTGAGCGGAAACAACAGGCCGGTGCCCGGAAGGCCGGCCGCATGGGCGCCCAAGTAGCGCTTATAGACGTCCAATGCAGGTTGGTGGTCCAGCTCCATCAACACTTTGCCGGCTGACTTCGTAATGGTACGCTCGGGTCCAAAGGGGTCCCAGCCGCCATGAGAGCCATATCCGACCATCAAGCGGTCTCCATAAAATCCCACTGCGACGGCACTCGCAGGCGCCGTTTCCGTACCGCTCACGACCAAGGTTTCAACAAATCCCCCCTCATCGCCTGCCAAGCCACCCGTGACCTGCACACCGGGTGGCAGCGCGGCCGACATGCCTTCCGCCAACGCGGAGCCATTGAGGCAGAGACCGTCGGCAAAAACCAAGACATGCTGTAGGCCATCTTGGGGGAGCGCGCGCACGAGGTCGACGCCGAGCGCATAGCTGTCGGTGTTGGACGCCGACCGCTGGACGGCGTGTACGGTTGTGGAGGAAAAACGAACCGCTGTGAGCACAATGCTGTTGTCGAAGATGTCTTGGCCGGAAATCTCGCCCGAAGTGGAGCACCCTGCGATGACAGCCTGTGGGCATGCCTGGAGAAGTCGCGTGCCGATGCAGTCGCTTCGCAGCTGGTCTGGGCCTCCGAACACCAAGATAAGATGCGGTCCAAACGCAGCGAGCGCGGCCTGTTGGTCATCCCAGGATGTTGTGGAATCGTGCGTGAGATCCAGCACTTGCATCGTCGCTCCATCATGTTGACACATGAAGTGGAGCGGATTTCGCAGGTGTAGCCTGAACAATTCTTGGGGAAAATGGCGCCAAAGTCCGACCTGGGTCAGGCGCGCGTGTAAACGTCCCCTCCTTGGCCCATCAGCAGGCCGAGCAAGGTGTCGGCGCGATGGCGATAGGTGTGGTCGGCCCAAGCCCGACGCCACGCACGTTCCGCTATGGCCATTCCTGCTTCGGGATGCTGCAAATAATAATGCAGCAATGAACGAAGTTCGTCGACATTGGCGTAGGTGAGAACCTCGGCGCCCGGCGAAAAGACACCTGCAAGGTGGTCCCGCTGGTCAACAATTTGCAGCGTGCGACAGCCCGCCACTGCGAATGTTCGCGGATTGATGAAGTCGGAGACATCATCCCCGCTTGGATTGGGCGATGAATGGGGATTCAGTACGATTTGTGCATTTCGGTAAATCGTGGCTTCTTCATCGTCGCGAATCAGGCGGTCGCCGCGTTTGACCAAGCTCCGACAAGGCCCTTGTACGCCATTCCAGCCCGCACCCCATAAGCCAATCGGAAACGACGAAAGCGCGTTGAATAGAGCAATACGGTTGGGGTACGGCGCGCCCATAAACGCAACTGGAGCGGTCCATTCGGGGGCGCGTATCGCGTCGGGTGCCCCGGGCCGATGGAGCCGCGGCAAGCATGCCAACGGTAAATAGGATGCCCGCGGTGCGCCAGCTTGGACAACCGCGTCGATGTGCTTCTGTTGGATGAGGAACGTGTGGTCGTACCATTCTACCTGCCGACGCCAATAGTCAAATCGAACGCAGTCTTCCACAAACCAAAGCGCAGAACGCACGCCGCAAGCGCGCGCCCAATCCAAAAGCGGCTTTCGAAGGGGTGCTTGTGCGAGGGCGACCAACGCTTGGGGCGCGAAAGTCGTGAGCTGCCGCTGGATGTGCCGGTTGATGTCGTCATAGAATGCCAAAATCATCGCAGGCGTAGAAGTGCGTGACAGCGCCGCCATTCTGGGCTGGAATGATTGCAGCTCGACCCAAAGGACGGTGTGCCCTGCTTCGCGAAAGCCCTCGGCCAAGTGGCGCGCGACGACGGTGGTTCCACCGACGACGGCCGGAACGATAGCGACGCGCATCAGGAGCGCCACACAGGAAGGTCAGCGTCGGCGATGTCTTGCAAGCACGGCATTTGTTGGTCGCGGGCGGACAACAAAGGGTTCGCTGGACACGGCAATCCAAGCGCTGGGTCGGTCCACAAAACGCCGCGCTCGTCTGCCGGAGCCCATGCTTGAGACATCGCGTACAATACGTCGGCTTCCTCCAGGACCAAGAAGCCATGGGCAAATCCGGGTGGTACATACAGTTGTACTTGGTTCTCCTTCGATAGCTCAACGGACGTCCACTTCCCAAAATAAGGAGAGCCCCGCCGAACATCCATGACGATATCGAGGATTCGACCGTGTACGACGCGGACCAGCTTGGATTGGGGTGCGCCGAGCTGGTAATGAAGCCCCCGCACTACCCCGGCAATCGAGTGCGAGTGGTTGGTTTGACGCCACACATCGGAAAAACCCGCAGCATTCCAGCGGGCTTCGGACCAAGACTCAAACAACCATCCGCGAGCATCTGCAAAAACGGTGGGAACGACCTGCTGGACGCCAGGAAGCGAAGTAGGAAGTATTTTCATCTTGGTTCCGAAGGGTGTATATTGCCGGCATCTGAAGGATACCCCAGCAGGAGAGCTCGCTGTGTCAATCGGGCGGAATGGCCGCTGCGCGCTGCGCCAAGGCGATTCGCTCGAGCGCGGAATACATTGGGTGGGGCGCGGCGGTCGCCTGGGTTCGTGGGGCCATCCAGGCGAGCGCGTCGTCGAGGCTACGGGGAGAAAGAGACGTATAATGCACAATCCGCTGCAATTCGGGACGCGCAGTTTCGGGCGACGTCAGCAATGCGTGGGTGGTGACCAACCAACGTGCGGGTCCTGCGATATTGAGCAGGATACGATTGTAGGCCTCCCAGACGCCTCGAAGCGCAGCGGTCGCGGGAGGGCTCGCGCCGTGCTGCCGGGCGCGATTCGCGAGGGAGCGAATACAAGGCTCGGCATCGCGCACAATGACGACAGGCCGAATGTCCGCGTACCCGAGTTGGCGAAGCGCGCGTAGCCAAAATGGCATTAGTAACACAGAACGCGGGTCTTTCCAACCCCACGCGGGGGAGCCGGAAAAGGAGGTAGCGATGGTCTGTTGGATGGGCGCAAGAAGTTGTGGAGTGATGACGACGCGACCTGCGAGGTCGGGTATCGCCAACAAACGCTGGGCCGTATCCAAGCCGGATGGCGATTGACCAAGTGCGGAAAGAAGTTGCTCATCGTAGTTCACGAAAAACAAATGCTCCCAATACCCGCCCGGGTTGTCGGGAGAGGGCGCCATCAGTGGTTCGCCAAGTGCAAGCCCTGCGAGTTGGAGGGCCCGCGCAAGCATCGACGTTCCGCTGCGATGCATCCCCAAGATAGGCACGATGACTGGCGAACGGGACATTGGGTTCCTTCGGTGAAGGCGCGACGCGCGCACGATGTCTTATCCGTTTTCGGCTGCAGGCGGGGTGCATCCGAAAGCGGAGAGGCGCAGCGCATGAGTGTCTCCGACGCTGCTTGGGGACAGGCCCCCTTTTTTTTTGGGCGCGATGTAGCGTGCAAAAATCCGACGTGTACCGGAGGTTCCGATGCCCCCTTCTGTGGTGCGCCGTGTGGTTGTTGAGCAATGGCCCGAAGCGACGATTTCCCATTTGGCTTTGGAGACTGTCGCGGACGGTTTGGCCCGTGAGATACGGCTTCCCGTAATGGTGGCGCGGGGTTGTCGTCCAGGTCCTGTGTTGGGTATAACCGCTGCGCTCCATGGAAATGAGCTGAATGGCCTAAGTGTCATCCACCGTCTGTTACAAACCTTAGATCTCAAAGAGATGGCGGGCGCCGTCGTCGCCGTACCCGTCGTGAATGTGCCCGGATACCACGCCAACCGACGCGAGTTCTCGGATGGGATGGACCTCAATCGCGTGTTTCCTGGCAAGGAAGGAGGCACACAGAGCCAGGTCTTTGCGGCGCGCTTTTTGGACCGCGCGGTGTCCTGCTTCACACACTTGATTGACTTGCATACAGCAAGTTTCGGTCGTATCAATTCGTTGTATGTGCGCGCGGACCTCAACCATCCTGCCGCGCGCCAGATGGCGGAAGCACAAAAGCCCCAGATATTGCTCCACAATCGCGGTGTAGAGAGCACCCTCCGCGATGCGTGTATGGACCGCGGAATCCCCGCGATTACGGTCGAGGTGGGCAATCCGCAGCGCGTGCAGGACGACTTGGTTTGGTGGAGCGTTTTGGGTGTGCAACAGGTCATGCACGAGCTCGGGATGCAGACGGCACCTCCGCGCCGTTCGCCGCCGTGGGAAACGATTATTTGTGGCCGTAGTTATTGGATTTATACCGACCGCGGCGGCTTTTTGGAGGTGTTGCCGCAGCTCGGCCAGCGGATTCAGGCGGGACAGCGCATTGGCCAAGTCCGGGATGTCTACGGCCAAGTCATTCGCGACATTTTTGCGCCGGAAGGTGGCGTCGTCATTGGCCGAAGCACCAATCCGGTCAACCAGACGGGCTCGCGCGTGCTGCATTTGGGAATCGAAGGAGACCCTGTGCAGGCTCCCGCTGCTCCCGACGAAGAGTAGCGACGCTCGCAGGGGCGGTAAACGGAATGGTGATTCAGTTTGGTGCCTGTGAACTCTCGTGCCATTCGAGCGTGTGGGAGAACATCCTGTGCCGCGACAGGACCTGTAAGCGCGAACTTGCACTTCGGGGTGGGCTTGTATCTATTGTACCAGGCGGGATTGTTGGGCGCGGAATAAGTACGTTGGGCGCGGAGGAAGCATGGACCAACACAAGCACAACCGGGTTTTTGTGACGGGCGGCTCTGGATTTGTGGGAGGCCACCTCATCGAAGCACTGGTCGCGAGTGGTCGCCAGGTGCGTGCGTTGGCGCGGTCGCGGGCCTCACAGGACGTCGTCGCAGGATTCGGTGCGGAGCCAGTCGCCGCATCGCTCGGCGCTGTGCCGTTGCACGCTCTGCAGGGAATCGACGCAGTGGTGCATTGCGCGGCACGTGCCGAAGATTGGGGCTCCTATTTGTCGTTCTACGACGCGAACGTCGTGGGGACGGAGCAGCTGCTCGCGGCGGCCAAAGTTGTGGGTGTGACGCGCTTTGTCCATATTTCCACGGAGGCCGTGCACTTTCGTGGTCACGACCTTGTGGACATTGACGAAAGTGCGCCATTGGCGTTTGATAGCCCTTTCCCGTACTCCATCACGAAGGCGATGGCCGAAAAAAAAGTGCTGCAGGAAAATTCGGACACGTTGGAAACCATCGTCCTCAAGCCGAGATTGATTTGGGGACCCCGCGACAGCAGTGTGATGCCCGCGATTCAGCGTACTGTTGAAAAGGGCGGCTTTGCGTGGATTGACGGCGGTCATCGCGAAACGTCCGTGACCTATGTGGGCAACCTCGTGGACGCCATCCTCGCTGCGCTCGAACGGGCGCCGGGTGGCACCGTCGCGTTTGTCGTTGACGCCGAGCGGCACACGGTCCGGTCGTTTTTGGAGGCCTACCTCGGTGCGGCGGGGTGCGTGCTGCCGAACCGCAGCCTGCCCGGCCCGCTGGTCCGAAACGCGGCGTTTGCGATGGATTGGCTATGGGGTGTGCTTGGCCGGCAGTCCCCTCCCCCGTTGACTCCTTTTGCTGCAACGATGATGGCGTCGACGATTACGATTCGTTCGGATGCTGCGCAACGTGCGTTTGGCTGGACGCCACGGATTTCGTTTGCGGACGGGATGAGCGCGGTGGCGGCATCCTTTGGTCGTGCCTGAACAGTGTTGCTCGCGCGCTTTGGGGGCGAAGGGTCGCGACGATTTGACGGGGGGGACCCGGAAGGCACGCGGCTTGCGAAGCGTGTTGTTGGGTGTTCGTGACACGCCAGCCTGGCTACTTTCGAAAATCAGGTGCCCACGGCGCTGATTGGCAGTGTATAGACGGAGTCTTAGCCGAGGCGAGCAGGAGGCGCTACAGGAGGGTTTCTGCCACCGGCGAACGCCGCCACGACCACCGGACCATACGCGGCTTGACTGCGGCCGCCGCTCGGTCACCGAAGCCCGCACCGTGGGGCGTCGCGCGTAACGCACGTCAAGAGAATATCCCCAAAGACACCGCACGCGCTGTCGGTACCATACAGCGTGTGGATGCGCTTGGCCTCGAAATCGCGACATGAATGGGGTGCCGTGTTCATCCCAATGAGACCAACGCGCTCCTGGGTGGCGCAATACGACCTGGGGTGCCTCCCTCCCCTGCGTTCGTAGGGGGTGGCGCGCGGGTTGTGGACCCACCAGACGTGACCTCCGGTGGACCTCTTTGCTCCTGCGCATCGGGCTGGCGCACGGGCCCATCGGGCTGGCGTACGGGCCGCAGAATCACGCCGTTCATGGGGCTACAGCCTCATCACGCCGGGTCGCCTGCCGGACGTCCGCTGCACGCCATGAGCAGCGTGGGCATTGGCCAGATTACAGGACCCAAGAACGAAAAAGACGGTTCAGCAGATGCCAAACCGTCTCTATCGAAGTGCTTCAGTGGGGCTGGCGCGACTTGAACACGCGACCTCACGCTTATCAGGCGTGCGCTCTAACCAGCTGAGCTACAGCCCCGTCATCTCAAAAAGAATGTCAAATGAAGTGGAGACTATCGGACTCGAACCGATGACCCCCTGCGTGCAAAGCAGGTGCTCTCCCAACTGAGCTAAGCCCCCAAAACTTCACTGACAGACGAAAGTGGGGCTGGCGCGACTTGAACACGCGACCTCACGCTTATCAGGCGTGCGCTCTAACCAGCTGAGCTACAGCCCCAACACAATCGCCAAACGACTGGGCTACGAACCAAACTTCGATTTCAAGCTCTCGGCGACCGTTTGCCGCCCTCGCTTCTTACCCCCGCCTCTTATGCTCCCTTTCTGGAACCGTCAACCACTTTTTTGAAGAAAACCTCAGAAGTTTGGTTGGCGGTTCCAAACGGGCACTCAGTCGGCCTCTACGTCTGACGCATCGGCACAATCCACGTCGTCGCCGTCGATTGCACCATCACTGTCGTTGTCGACGCCGTCATTGCACTCGGTTGCGCCGAAGCCCACTTCATCGTCGCCGGACGCGCAGTCGGGGTCGGCGATGTCGGTCCAGCCGTCGGCGTCGTCATCGGCGCCGTTTGTACAACCGGGGCGGTCGGCATCTTCGGCGCGGATGAAGCCGCTGGGCTCGCCGCTGCCGTTGACACAGTCGGGGTCCGCAGCGTCGGTGTTGCCGTCGATGTCGTCATCGACACCGTTGTAGCAGGCGGGAACGTTCGGATACCGACCTGGCTCGTGGAACAGCTCGCGCTCCAAGCTGAACGGCGGATACTCGCAATCGGGATCGTGCCCGTCGATGTAGCCGTCTCCGTCGTTGTCGGAGCTGTCCGCGCAGGCTGCCGTGAGCGTGGGCGCCTCATCGGACAATGCGCCGAATCGCAAGCACGTGACATCTTCGGTGTCGATGTCGCCGTTGCCATCGTTGTCGATGCCGTCGTTGCATTCGGTGGTTCCGAAGCCGACCTCTTCGCCGAGTAGCGTGGGACAATCGGGGTCGTTCAGGTCCACCCAGCCGTCGCCGTCATTGTCGGCGCCGTCGTTGCAGCTGGTGTCGGTGTTGTCGACGTGGTTTTCGACGCCATCGAGACTGTCTTGGCACTCGGGGTCGTCTCCATCGACAAGTGCGTCACCGTCGTTGTCTTCCCCATCGTTGCAGTTGGTCTCGAAGTTGACGGCGCTGCCGCACTCCGGCTCGTCTGCGTCGATTGCGCCATCGCCATCGTTGTCGATGCCGTCGTTGCACTCGAAGTCGCTGAAGCCGTTTTCGTAGCCCACGCCGGCTTCCGAACAGTCGGGGTCGTCGCGGTCGGTGTAGCCGTCTTCGTCGTTGTCGAGGCGGTCGGCGCAGTCGGACTCTTCGTCGAGCGGCGAATCGCAATCGCTGTCGGCGCTGTCGATATCACCGTCGTTGTCGTTGTCTTCCCCGTCGTTGCAGGACGCGCGACCGAATGTGCGGTTGTCCTCCACCAACATAACAGGGTCTTCGTCGGGGATGCGGTCGCCGTCGAGGTCTTGCGGTTGGCAGTCGACGTCTTCGCCGTCCGTCCAGCCGTCGCCGTCGTTGTCGGTACAGTCGCCGCAGGTGGTGCCGCCTTCGGCCGGGTTGAGCCAGCTTGCGGTGCCGTCGGAGGCGCTGCCGAACACGGTGTAGCCGATATCGCCGGTGGAGTAGGCAAATACGAGGTTTCCGTCGAGTGCGGCGGAGTAGACGGCGTACTCGGTGATACGCTCAATCTGCGTAATGACGAAGCCGTAGTTGACGACCTCGGGGCTGGCCCACTCAAACTTGACTTCCGCGCCGGGAATGATGTCGCCGCAGGTGTCCTGGATGCTGTCGGTGCCGAGGGGCGCGATGCCTCCAAAGTTCTGGAGCATCGACGGAATCTGGTACATCACCGACGCGGGAATTTCGAGGGTCGAAATGCCCGATTCATCGACATTGTGGTTGTCGGGAACGGAAATGGTCGCCTTGAGGACCGCGCCTTCGCCACCGTACCAACCGAAGCCGGCCGCCGTAACGGTAAACCGAACATACGTACGGCCACCGACGACATCGCCGCCGACGCTGAGCTCGGTGCTGGACGGTTTCCACTGAATCACGGCGGCGGTGTCCATACCCGAAGTGACGCCGTCTTCATCGGAGTCGGCGCAGGTGTCTTTGAAACCGGTCAGGCCGTAAATGCCGATGAGCGAAGAAGTGGCGCCAAGTCCAAATACGTCTGTGTTCCAGCCGGTGGTGCCGCGGAAGACGGCCGCTTCGGGGAGTACGACTTCTTGGTTGGTGATGCCTGCTTCGGGCACGTCGATGCGGATGCGGGCCGGAGCAAACATGTCCAGCTGACCATCGGCGTTCTTGCCCTTGAAGAAGTACTCGCCTACGGGCCACTCCGCTTCGTAGCGGTAGGAGCGGGTGTTCTCGTAGTCGTCTGCTTGGCAGAACTTCATCTCGGACAGGTTGTACCTCTTCGCCATCGACGCGTTGCAGTCAATCGGCTCGTAGTACGGACCATTGATCGAAAGCTCACCATACGCACACCCGTCGGGGTCGGTCGCGCCGTCCGTCGGAATCAATGTGCCTTCTGCCATCGCGGACATATCGGCACACCACTCGACGTTCTCGGAAAGCTCCTGTACATCGACGTTGGTAATGACGAAGTCGTTGATTTCTGTGCGAAGCTCAGCGTAGAAGTTCTCGATGTCGAACGTCGCGATATCCTGCGACGGAACCTGCACGCTCCACTTGTTGGGCGACACGTCGAAGTTGCCGCCAAAGCCGTTGCGGTACCCTGCGAACAGGGAGTGCAAGCGCGGATACTTGAACTCAAGCTGCTCCGCGCGGCCGTCGATGCCGACAGGGCTGCCGAAGGTCAAGCCTTCGTTGCAAAAGGTCTCGTAGGGGCTATACACCGAAAGGTCGTCGGTGCCGGTCCATAGCGACGGGCCCTCCGCGACTTGCTCGGCTGTCCAGCCGTAGGCCAAGAGGAGGTCCGGGTTGGCCCAAATGTTGCCGATACCACCGCCGCACGAGAAGTAGTCGTTGGTGACAGCGATATAGGCGATTTCGTCGGCGAAGACGTCCTCGGGGCCGTCGTCAGATACCACTTCTACACCGTCGCCGAGGCGGGTGTCGTAGAAGTAGGCGTCAGCCAACGTGGCCTGCCCGCCGGCGGTCCCTACGGAGATGTCGACCGCGCCGCCCTCAATCGGACCGCGTGGTACGACGACGGTAATCGAGGAATCGGTCGCCGAAACGACCGTCGCGTTTTGGGAACCGAAGACCACCGTCACTGCGTTGGCGTCGGAGCCGAAGCCCGAACCGGTCAGAACGGCAGTTTGGCCACCAATGTTTCCAGCCTCGGACGTCACATCGATGCCCGAAACCGCAACATTGTTTTTGGCGTAATACGTCTCAAGCGTGTCGCCGAAGCTGCAGCCGGAGGCGAGGAGGGCCAGGAGAACAGCACACCGCCGCGCGGGAAGGCTGTTCGACCGGTTGTTCATGCGCGTCATCTGCGTATTCTCCATGCCTACCGGTTCCACCAGAACCGGCCGAGCTTCGCCGAGCTGGTCTGGACCCGAACACTCGAAATGTCCTTGCGGTTGCCATACCGGTCGCGAACAGACGGGGTGTCGAGATTCTTTGTCGTCGTGCGGGCGAAGTAGAACACCGCGCCAGACGCACCATGAAGCTCACCATACGAGAGCGCAAAGCTCATCATTTCTTGGGTGAGTTCGAAGGAGTTGCTGTTTGCCTTGTCGACATTACAAATCAACTCGGCGACGGTATGGGTGGGCTCGCCCTGCAAGCTCACGACGTAGCCAGAGTTGGGGTCGCCCGGCACCTTGTAAAGCGTGGGGTCGACCGTCCACTCGAAGTCGCCATTTGCTTCCGACTCGCAGGCCAGCTTGTCGCGGTAGAGCGTCTCGGTGGAGAACTCGCCGTCGGGGTCGCCGTAGCCGTATTCCGCCAGCATACGAAGACGGGCTTCAAGGTTGGGCGATGCTTCGACGGGAATCCGTGCGATTTGCTTGTACTCGCTGTCGAGGTCGACGGGGCCGAGCAAACGCACGCCCACGACGATAGTCTCGTCGACGCCAACGGAGCCTTCCGGCCACGAGAACGTGATGGACCCATCGGCGGTGTCCCACGGGGCCGTGTACATTTGGCCTTTCAGCTCTTTGAGTACGACAGCACCGCTGGAATCCAGAATGTCCTGGGATGCGGTTCCGACGCTTGCATCGGGAAGGTTGTGCCGGAGGCAATCTTCCGGGCTATCCGGTTGATAGCTCATGTCGGCGAAGGTGAGGCATCGGCGGCTTTCCCCCTCCCCTACTACGTTGCCATCGGCATCGTAGACAGGCCCGGTCCAAGAAATCATGACGCCATCGGGCTCGCCGGGCAAGTAGTGGGAGGTGTCCCCGCCTGCAGCCGCAAGGGGCATCGGAATCGAAGACACGCTCGAATCCTGGGGCGGGATGCCGCCGGGGAACGAGATATCGACGCGGGCTCCGTGCTTCCAGTTGGCATTGCGAATCACGCGCCGTTCAGCGCCCGCGAACGAACCCTCGCCGACATCCACGAGGCCCATGAGCGGCGAAGCGCGATGGGCTGCAATCGCCGAATAATACGGGAACAGCTTCTCTTGGTTGTTCTTCGGGTACATGTCGGGCCGACGGCCCAAGTTGAACTCGAAGTCGTCGCCCTTGAAGGTGATGGCCTGCCCAATGTCGGCCATGGTGTTCAAGTACGCGCGGGGTTCGTAGTTGGTGTAGCAGGAGTTGGGCGTCTGGAGCGGCGAGCCGAAGGTGCCGAAAGCGACGTCCATCTGCGGAATGTCGGAACTGAGAACGAAGCCTTGTCCGTAAATCATTCCGTAAGGAGGAAGCATAGACAACGCTTGGGGACCGATAGCATCGTACGACACCAAGCCGGTCAGACCGAGCGGGAGGCCCGCTCCAGCGAAGTCAATGTAGTGGTACTCGATGAGACCGCCCTGTGAAACCGGCGCGGGACCGATTTCCTCAGGGTTCAGGCCGACACCGGGCGTTTTGTAGGTGCCGCTGGCGGTTTCATACCCGCAGCCGCCCAAGAGGGCGAGCATTGCGAGTCGCGAAAGTGCGTGGGTCGTGTTCATGCCTTTCCCTACCAGCCGGTGCCGAGACCGACATACAAACGGATGCCGGGCTTTTCGGTTTCGTTGGACAGTTCGTCTCCGATGGCATTTTCACTGGTATCCCAGATACTGTCACCGTTGACGTCACCATAGCCGCGAATTTCTTGGAACCCGTAGGCAACGCGCACAAAGCTGTCCCAGCTCGAAGAGTGGAACATTGTGCTTTGAACGCGAAGCTCGGCCGAAAGGTCCGTCAACAGGTAGTTGCCGTTCTTGTATGCTTCGTCGACAAACGGGATTTCCCGCTTGATGCTGTCCGAGCTCCGAGCGATTCGGTCACCGAACTGGTCGCGGTAGTAGTCTTCGGGGTTCTCTGGAGGCCGGAAGGACCAAAGGTTGCCGACCGTGCCACCGATCTGGGCGAAGATACCGTGAATGAACAGCGGTCCTACGGTGCGGCGGATGTGGCGATTGATGGGGAACTGGTAGGCCAAGTTGGCCATTGCCATCGTTTCGCCGTTCAAACTGTAGAACGGATACCCTGCGAACTGGGTATTGGGGCGCAACGTGCCGTATCCGAAGAAGTACGGGTGCTGACCACCTGCACGGAACTCATCGAACATCATGACGTTTCGGTCGATGTAGCCGAACTGCGTGTCGATCTGTAGCGTGTGGTAGTTTGTCCGGGCGCCTTGCAACGCTTTCAAGCCGAAGGTGGGGACGGGAAGGTTTTCCACCCACCGCATCTCGAACTTGTTGAAGCCGTAGGCGTCCAGGATTTCGCCGTCGTCGGTGGCAACGCCGCCGTACTGCTCGAACACAACATCGGTGTAGCCGTGGCTCAGGGCGAGGTCGATGTTGCGGCCGTGCCGCATTGTAGCGCCGAACTGGCTGGCGTAGGTGTTGACACCGTACGAGGACTTGGTGACCATCGCACCGAACTCGACGGAGTCCAGGTAGGTCTGGAAGCCATCGTCGGCCGTACCGCGGAAGCCGTAGTTGAGGTAACGACCAAACATCGTCACACCAAAACCCGCATTGAAGGGGTAGTTGATGTTGCCCAGAAGGTAGGTCTGCTTCTGGTTCTGCTTGATGTCGTAGACCTGCTGGTCGTCGGTGGTTGCGGGGTCATTGTCTTCGTCGATGAGGCGACCGCCGCTAAACTTGCCCATATACACGCCGCCGCCCACGGTGAACTGTGGGTACCAGCCGTTGAATGTATAAAAGGCACGTGCGGAGGTGTCTTCGCCGACCATCGGCATGACGATGAACTCGTGGTCCTGCACGTAGTCCTGAATGCTCAACTGCACACCCGCCATCGGCGTGAAGTTGGACATCGAGTCATTCTGGAACTGGAACAGCGGCACCGCGCTCGGAGCAGTCATGGACCGCAAGGTCTTGTACTTGTGGGTGGTCGCCTCCCAATGGGTCAGGTCCTCCCGGTACGCCAAGCTTTGCGCCACCAACTCGAGGTCGGTCTCGCTCGTCGTACGGAACAGGTGCCCCGCGGGAGCGTTCATGTACTCCGAAGCGGGCAGACCGTACACCTTCCAGCCGAACGACGTGTAATACGAGAAGATGAGGTTGCCGTCTTTCGAGACGCCAGGCGTAAATGCGCCGCCAATGACGTTGGTGACCTGCTTGACGTCTTCTGTAACGGGGTCGATGCTGTAGATGTTGTAGACGCCGTCGGGTTCGGCGGCGAAATAGATACGTCCATCAGCGGCCCAGTGGGGGTCCAGCTCTTCCCATTGGTCCCATGTCAACGGCTTCATGTCGGAACCGTCGGCATTGATGGTGTAGAGGTTCTGCTGATAGTTGCGGAACATCGCGAAGACAATCTTCGTGCCGTCCGGCGACCAGTCGGGGTTTTGGAACCAAGTGCCGTCGTGGAAGTCCGTGAGGTACTTCTTGTCGGTGCCGTCGATGTTGATGGTCACGAGGTTCATCGTGCCATCGCCGTATTCCATATAGACGACTTTTTGGCCGTCAGGGCTCACGGCAGGAGCGCTTGCGCGTCGGGTATTGGGGATGACGCGCCAGCTTTCTTTGTCGACGATTTCCTGGCCTGCATTGAGCATCCCGATGGTGCCCTTGCTGTTGAGCCAGGTCTTGCGTTCGCGTGTTTCGTAAGTGCGATTGCCTTCCGTCTTTTCGCGGGTGGGCATTTCGTATACGACGAGGTTGAGCCAGTCATACCCATCGAACTCCCAGTCGGGGTTCATCGGGTGTACGAGGCGGGGCTCATCTTCATTGACCGTTGCGACAATCGCATCGCGGCCAGGGATAAAGTCCCAACCGTGTTCGAAGCTCGCGGGGAAGCTCGTGGACAAGCGGGCGGATTCGTCGGAAGCGCCCTTGTCTGCAGCTTGCACGCCGGACCAAGCATACACTTGGTCTTCGTCGGCGCGGTGTACGCCGATGGTGGCCCAGCTCAACGAGCCCCAGTACTTGCCGTCGCCACTGACGCGGGGTTCCCACTGGTAGCGACCGGACTTTTCCCGATTGCCTTCCCGTTGCCACCGCTCACCCAGCAAGACTTCGTCGCGCTTGGTGTTGCTGGTGTAGTTCCAGTCTTGGGGGCCGCTCAGCATTTCGCGACCGACGACTTCGCCGCGGGCCCGCACGCGGTCCCACTGCTCGCCGTAGCGCTTCTCTAAGTAGTTGCGCCAGTCCCAGTAGAGCTCTTCTGCCGGAATGCCGATGACGTCTTCGATGACCGACGCAAACTCGGGACGCCAGCCCTTCGAGAACTCAGTGGCGAACCGGGAGTAGACGTCGGAGCCGAAGCGCTGCCGCAAATACAATGCGAAGGTATAGCCGCCCTGGTAGTACCGCTCAGAGTCGTTCCAGCCCGAGCGCTTGCCTGCCCGGTCGTGCCACTCTTCGTAGGTCAGCAGGCGGTCTTCGAGGGTGCTCATCCGCATGTTTTGGTCGCGGCTGGCGGTCCACCAGTTCCAACCAGTGGTGTTGGACCAGAACTCCGCGCCACCTTCAGTCCAGAACACGGAGTCGCCGTCGCTGATGAACAGGTTGACGCCGATGTCCATGTCGTTGATGCCGTCGCGGTACAAGCCACCGATGAGCACGCCGAAGCTACCTTCGGAGTGCGCGCGGTATGCCTTGAGCGAGACGACGTGGGCGAACTCGTGCACGAGAACGTCGCTGAACCACTCCATTCGACCGCGCGAGCGATAGAATGTGCCGCCGGGGTTGGCGGAAATCTGGACCCAGTCCCAGGACGGAATGGTGAATCCCGTCAGCTCATCGCCCTGTTCGAGGACGACGATGTGGACCTTTTCCTTGAGGTAGTAGTTGAACTCGGAACACATCGGTTCCCAGTACAACTCGGATACCTCGGCCACCTTTCGGGCGGAGTACTCGGTCTGAAGGTAGTGGTGGGCTTCGTCGGGGCCTTTCCGGCTCTTCGGGTAGTGAACCACGAAGTGCTCCGTCTCGATGGAATACCAATCGAGGTCCGGATGGTGGGCCGCGTACGAAAATTTTGTGGCTGCTGCATCGTGAGGCAGTGCAGCCGTGAGGGCAATGGCACCGAGGGCAGAGGCCCCGGTCACGAGCCGCGTCAGCGAGCGCTTCATCAGCCGTCTTCCTGCGTCTCAGAACCGGAACTCGAAGGTCCCGCTGTAGGTGTTACCACGAGTGGGGTGGATGTCTTCGATGGGGAAGTACATCAAGTCCTCGCCGCGGACGGGGATGACCGCTCCGGCGACGAGGTCGATACCACGCGTGACGTTGAAAGTGATGCCGGTGGTGGCGTCGAGCGACCAACCATCGGAACCTGCTTGGGGCGAGAGATTTCGACCAACAAACAGGCCTTGCGAGGTGGGGCCGAACTCCGTTTCTTCACGAACCTGGAGTATGGCGCCGCCTTGCAATGCGACGGGACCAACTTGAAGCAGAAGCTCCCCATCGGCTTTCTTGATGTCGCCGGGCTTGATACGACCGTTGAAGACGTTGAATTCCGTCTCCACGACGTACTGCACCACGTTTGACGCGCGCCGGACATACGCCGCGCCCAAAGTGAGCGCCAAAGGACCCACCTGCCGCTTGCCGCGCACGCCAAACTCAAGGTCGGGTGTGCCGGTGGTCATGATGACGCTGCTGAAGGTGCTGGGGCCGCCGATGTAGTTGCCCGGGCTTTCATTGCCAGCCGGCGCTTTGTATTCAAAGTAGCCGATGAGCGATGTGACCGGGGCTAGCGACTTGAACATCTCGTACTTGTAGCCAAAGCGAGGGTCGCCGTAGCCGAAGTCCGTGATGGTGGTGCCGAGGGAACCGTTTTCGAGGTGGGCGTAATGCCACTTCACGGTTCCATACAGCTCGCTTCGCTTCGTAATCCCGTAGCGAAGTTGAATCCGCTCGGTGGTCCAAGTCCAGGTGGTGTCGGACCACTCCACGGCATTTCCTTCGGAATCCCAGGCGCCGGTGGCTTTTTTCACATCCACGCCGGTTCCGATTTCAAGCCATCCCTTTCCGATGAGGAGGCCCCGCTCGACCTCCCGCGCAGACAGAGTCTCGCGCATGGTCTTCGCCTGGAAGCCCGCGGCGTGAGCGGCCGGCGCGGTCCAGGCGAGCGCCAGCAGCAGCGGGAGCATCCTTTTCATCAGCATTTTCCTGGGGGAATTCGGGAACTGAAGGTGCTGTTTGTGATCCCCGTTGCGGCGTTCGAGACGGCGCGGAGGTGAATCAGAAGCAGCGCATTTTGAGAAGCGTATGACAGGAATAGCGGGAGGGCCATTCGTGTTGTCGAGTACCTTGGCCTTCGCCTTGCAGACGGACCGAGGTGCAGAGGACGCCATGTATCCCACGGCGGCGAAATCGTGTCAATGAAAGGGCGACTCCTACACGATTCGTTGGGCTTTCCATGAAAAGCCTCCAAAACCTGTGTGGGGAGTGGCCGCAGGATTGCAGCTTGTAAACTGATCAGCGCCGTTTGGAAACGGTTACCGACGAATTCCCGACGCCCGAAATGACTCGTTGTTGCGAACACGTCGCGAGACCGTGACATCTGCGTATCCGGCGTTTGTAAACAACACTTCGAGTTGTTCGCGCGAAAACCAGTGCCGAACGGGAATTCGCAGACGATCCCAAATATCCGCCACCACAACGTCGAAAGGCCACTGGTGATGCTCATGCACGGGGAGGTGGCGGACCACGGCACCGGCGACAGGAACGGACTCCAAGAGCCGGTACGGTGTATGACTGAACAACCGCAACCCACGGGCAATATTGCGGCTGAATCGGTAGAGTTGCTCAGGCGTCATACCCGATGACGCTCCACGAAGTGCATTGCTCGCGTGAAGCGTCGCGCCCTGTCGGTGGCCGTACACCCAAATCGACATTCGCCCACCATCGCGCACCGTACGACCAATGGTGTTGAACGCGACATCGGGCGCTTCGAGGTGGTGCAGCAGGCCAGACGCCCACGCGATGTCCACGCTCGCCTCGCGTACGGGCAAACAGGTGACATCGCCTTGGATGACGTGCACGCGCCCACTTTGCCGTGTGTTGGCTGCGCAGGAAGCGACGGCATCTGCGCTGGAGTCGATGGCAAGCACCTCCGCCCCATACCGTGCAGCGTACCAAGCGTGACGACCATAGCCGCATCCTGCGTCGAGGACCGTCCGACCCAGGAAATCGTCGGGGGTGAGCGGGGCAGCGAGGTCGAGGAAGTTCTCCTCCCACTCGGGGCGTCCTTTGTCGAAGGTGGTCCAACGATGGGCCGTTGCGGGCCCTTCAGGTGCCCCCTTGGGGAGCATGCGCGGAATGCCATCCGTGATGGGGTACGTCGCGCGACAATGGGTGCAGGTCAGGGTTCCATCGAGGATTTCGGTCTCGGTGCGGCGCTCGATGTTGACGCCAGGCGGTGCCTCACCCTGGCTCCACATGCCGGGAAGCAAGGGGCGTTGCTCGGTGCGGGTGGCGTCAACAGTAAGGGTTCCGCCATGGCACGCAGGGCAGGCCAACCAATGTAACAATCGTTGTTTCACGGCAATCTCCGGCGCGGAGGGTCAGGCAAAACCGCCGCATCTTTTGGGGGAACCGTCTATCGAAGACGAAGTACCAGAGCCATTCGGCGCGCTTTTCCGACGAATTCCCCTCTCCTACCCTGATTTCGGTCAGGATGGGTGGTCTTCGACCGAGCCCCCAGGCTGTGCTATGAGCCCCGCTATCTTCCGAATGGTCTGTCGCCCCCCGAGGATTCGATGAATCGCCCCGTTCAAACCATCGACGACGTCGTCGTCCGTTTTGCTGGTGACTCCGGCGACGGTATGCAGCTAACCGGCACCCAATTCACGGATACCACCGCGATTCAAGGAAATGACCTCGCGACGTTTCCTGACTTCCCGGCGGAGATCCGGGCGCCCGCGGGCACCCGTGCAGGTGTGTCTGGTTTCCAAATTCACTTTTCGTCTTCGGATATTCACACACCAGGGGATGAGCCCGGTGTGTTGGTGGCCATGAATCCCGCCGCCCTTGTCGCAAATATTGGCGACCTCAAGGCGAATGGCCTTGTCATTGTCAATACCGACAAGTTCACGGACCGTGACCTCGAAAAAGCCGACCTGACCGCCAGTCCGCTCGAAGATGGTTCGCTCGATGCCTTTCAGGTCGTGCCGGTGCAGCTCTCCAAGCTCACACGCGAAGCCGTCAAGGGGCTGGGGCTCGGTTCCAAGGAGTCAGACCGCTGCAAGAACTTCTTCGCGCTCGGCATGACGTACTGGCTGTTCAGCCGTGACATGAAGCACACCCAGGATTGGATTTCGTCGAAGTTCAAGTCGCCGTTCAAAGAGGCCAATCTCAAGGCGTTGGAGGCCGGCTGGAACTATGCAGACACCGTAGAAGTGTTTCACAGCGCCTACGAAGTGCCGCCGGCACGACTCGCTCCCGGCACCTGGCGCAACATTACGGGCAACGAAGCCCTCGCGCTCGGGTTTGTGGCTGCTGGCCAATGTGCGCAGCGCACGGTCTTTCAGGGGGCTTACCCCATCACCCCTGCAAGCGACGTCCTCCATTATTTGTCGCGCTACAAGCATCTGGGCGTCTTCACCTTCCAGGCCGAAGATGAAATCGCAGCCGTATCTGCTGCGATTGGTGCCGCCTTTGGTGGTGCGCTCGCGATTACTTCGTCGAGCGGCCCCGGTATTGCCCTCAAGGGCGAAGCGATGGGGCTGGCGGTCATTACCGAGCTTCCCCTTGTCATCGTGGATATTCAACGCGGCGGACCTTCGACCGGTCTCCCCACGAAGACCGAACAATCCGACCTTTATATTGCGATGCTCGGGCGACACGGTGAGTCGCCGATGCCGGTCCTTGCCGCATGTACTCCGGCGGATTGCTTTCATACGGCGATAGAAGCTTCGCGCATTGCGTTGAAGTACATGATGCCGGTGATGGTGCTGACAGACGGTTACCTCGCCAACGGCGCCGAGCCGTGGAAAGTGCCTGACGTCGACTCGTTGCCGACCTTCGACGCGGTTCCGGTTCCCGAAGTAGACGGTTTCCAACCGTATTCTCGTGATGCGGAGACTCTTGCGCGTCCCTGGGCGATTCCCGGTACTCCTGGCTTGGAACACCGCATTGGCGGCCTAGAAAAGCAGGACGGCACCGGCAATGTGTCCTACCATCCGGGCAATCACGAGCATATGGTCCGGCTGCGGCAAGAAAAGGTCGCGCGGGTGGTCGCCGACGTGCCCGATATCGAAGTGCACGGCGACGCTGACGGTCTGCTGGTGGTGTCCTGGGGCGGAACGTACGGAGCGGTCCGAAGCGGCGTCGATGCGGCGAGGGCCCAAGGAGTTCGGTGTGGCCACATTCATATTCGGTGGCTCAATCCGTTTCCGGCCAACTTGGGCGCTGTCCTTGAGCGCGCATCCCGGGTTCTGGTCTGCGAACTCAACTTGGGGCAGCTGGCCCATTTCCTTCGCGCGACCTACCTCGTCGAGACCATCTCCTACGCCAAGATTCAGGGCAAGCCGTTCAAGGTGTCGGAAATCGTCGCGCGCATCCAGACGCTTACCGCTTGAGCCTTCGCCCCCCATTTTCTCTTTGTCTTCGAGGCCATCATGTCCATCAATGAGGACCCGTCGTTGCCGCAGCTCTCCAAAAAGGACTTCATGTCCGACCAGACCATTCGTTGGTGTCCGGGCTGCGGTGATTACAGTATTCTCTCGCAGGTGCAGTCCGTCTTCGCCGAGCTGGGACTCCCGCGAGAGAAGTTCGCGGTCATCAGCGGAATCGGTTGTTCGAGCCGCTTTCCGTACTACATGAACACCTATGGGTTTCACACCATTCATGGCCGCGCGCCTGCGGTGGCGACGGGTCTGAAGCTCACGAATCCCGACCTTTCTGTGTGGGTCATCACGGGCGACGGCGACGCGCTCAGTATTGGCGGCAATCATTTGCTGCATGTGCTGCGCCGAAATGTCGATTTGCAAATCCTGTTGTTCAACAACCGAATCTACGGCTTGACCAAAGGGCAGTACTCGCCCACATCCGAAGCGGGGAAACGCACGAAGTCCAGCCCGATGGGCAGCGTCGACCACCCCTTCGAGCCTTGTCGTGTCGCGCTCGGTGCAGAGGCTACATTTGTGGCTCGTACGGTCGACGTTTTCGTCAAAGAGCAGCGGGATGTGCTGCGGCATGCACATGCCCACAAGGGCTCGTCATTTGTGGAAGTGATGCAGAACTGCAACATCTTCAATGACGGTGCCTTCGAGTCCATCACGGGCAAGAAGGAGCGGCAGGAGCGCTGTATTTTCGTCGAGCACGGGCAGCCGCTCCGGTTTGGCGCAAATGGGGAAATGGGTCTCCGGCTCAATGCCGACTTTGACCTTGAGCCCTTTGAAGTGAACGACGAAAATCAGCACGAAGTCGTGGTTCACAACGAACGCTCTCATGCGTTGGCTTGCCTCTTGTCCGGCTTGCGTTTTCCGGTCGCGATGGGCGTACTGTACCGTATCGAGCGGTCGACCTACGACGAAGACGCGCTTGCCCAGATGGACGAGGCCAAGGCGCAGCGGCCGGCGGACCTCGCGGATGCCCTCGCAGGAAGAAAGACCTGGACCGTCGCGTGAATCGTCGGCCCCCAGCACCATTGGCACAGTTGCCGCTCCCGGACGCCGAAATCGGTGGACTGGAGGGCATCTTGTGCGATATCGACGATACCTTGACCTGGGAGGGCCGGCTCGTTCCTGCTGCGTTCGCCGCGCTTGAGGCAGCGCGTATCGCTGGTCTCAAGGTGGTCCCGGTGACCGGGCGTCCGTTCGGATGGGCCGACCAAATTGCCCGACTGTGGCCGGTTGACGGTGTTGTCGCGGAAAATGGCGGCCTTTGGTGCTGGATGGGGGCCCACGGGCTTCGTCGTGGGTTTGTGCAAGACGAGCAGACGCGTGCAACGAATCGCGCGCGATTGGACACCTTGGCGGCGCAAATCTTGGCTGCCGTGCCGGGGACTGCGCTCGCGAGCGACCAAGCCTTTCGGGCGCTCGACATCGCAATCGACTTTTGTGAAGATGTCCCACCATTGACGCGTTCTGCTGTGGACCAAATCGTCGATTGTTTCGGTTCATTTGGCGCGACCTGCAAAGTGTCGAGCATTCACGTCAACGGCTGGTTCGGCAGCTTTGACAAGCTCGCCGGATTTCGGCAGTTTCACCAGGAGCGATGGGGCTCCGCGCCGAACATAGGACGGTGGCTGTATTTTGGCGATTCGGCCAACGATGCGCCGATGTTTGAAGCGTTTCCCGTATCGATAGGCGTGGCCAACGTCGCGGATTTCCTTGACCGAATGGACCACTGGCCGTCTCACATCACGACTCTGCCCGGCGGCCACGGATTCGCGGAAGCGATGCACCTCATTTTGGCGCGTGTCGCAGCGGACGCCCGGTAGGCCGCGAGCCAAGCGCTGAACCAGGTTGCGTGCTTAGGGGGCCGCTTAGTCGATGTCGGCCCGTGTGACGGGGTGAACGGGCCCTCTTCCTGCACACCATTGCGCGACGGTTTCCGCGAGCTCTTGTGCGAGGTGCGCCATGAGGCCGTCGTGGTAGCCGGCGGCGTGTGGAAGCAATGAAGCGGGCAAGTATGCGGAGCGCGCCATGTCGGGCCACGGTTCGCGCGGGAACACGTCAATCCCGAGGTAAGCGAGCCGCTTCTCGGAAAGTGCGTCCATCGCCGCGTGAACGTCAAGGATGTCTCCGCGCGCAGTGTTGATGAGTACCAGATCTGCGCGGGCGTTGGACAGTTGTTCGCGGTCAATGAGTTGACGCGACCCGCGTCCAAGTCGACAGTGAAGTGTGACTACATCACACTCTGCGAGTAGCTGGGGCAGACTTGCTGGTTGTATGTTGCTGGGTATGCCGCGGGGGTCCGTTCCCCATACTTCTGCGCCGAAGGTTTGGAGGAGCCGGGCGACCTGCTGGCCGATGACGCCCAAGCCGACCACTCCGACCCGACAATCACGAAGTTGCCGCATTCGGAAGGTCGGGAGTTGCGCGCGCACCCACTCGCCTCGCTGTCCGGCGGTACGCAGAACTGCGTGTGCCCGCAGGCCGTCGAGCATCAAGCCAATGGTGCTCTCGGCGACGGCGTCGCGGCGCGCCAACGGGCAGCGGGCCACTTCGATGCCACGTGCAAGAATCGCTGCCACGTCGAGATGATCGAAGCCGCTGGTTGTGGTCAAGATCAATCGCGCTGAGGGGACTTGTTGCAGCCAATCCGCGGTCACACGCGTGCCGCTATTGACGGTGATGACCTCTGCATCTTGGTGCATCGGAAGGACGTCAACGAAAGGACGCAATGCTGCGGCCTCTTGGGCAAGCGCTTCATCGGTTTCGTAGCTACTTCGACCCCAACGGCTCAACCGCATGTTGTCTCCCGAGATGGCCCGAAGGCGGAGTTTTGCGGAATCGCGATTCTTGAACCTGCACAATGGGCGCCAAAAGGGTAACAGGCATCTGCATGGGGTGCCGTTCCATTCAGAATGCGCCTCGAATTACTCGCTTAGATGCTCGCGGGGGCGGGCATCGGCTTCGAGTTAGGAGCCTGACACCCATGAAGATTCCAGCGCGGCTCGAGCCGCTGCTTGACGTCGGAATCATTGACGACGTCGTCCGTCCCCTCATGAGCGGCAAAGAAGCTGCTGTCTACCTCGTGGAAGCACGCGGGCAGTTGAGGGTCGCCAAAGTTTACAAAGAAGCGATTCAGCGAAGCTTCAAACATCGTGCCGACTATACTGAAGGTCGTAAGGTGCGGAATTCGCGTCGCCAACGGGCGATGGAAAAGCGCTCAAAGTACGGTCGCGAAGAAATGGAGGCGGCATGGCGGACTGCGGAAGTGGATGCCATCCGCAAGTTACGGGATGCTGGCGTTGCTGTACCGGAGCCGTTCGAGTTCTTTGAGGGCGTCCTCGTGATGGAGCTCATCGAAGGTGAACCCGGTGAGCCGGCGCCTCGCCTCATCGACTGCGACCTTTCGGCGGTAGAAGCGCGTCGGTTGCACCGCGTCCTGATTCGTGAGGTCATCAAGATGCTGTGTGCGGGTGTAGTGCACGGCGACTTGTCTGACTTCAACGTGTTGCTGCGGGAGTCGGGGCCGGTCATCATTGACTTTCCGCAGGCCATCGACCCTTCGTTCAACCGAAATGCCGAGCGCCTCTTCGTTCGGGATGTCGACAACATCTCGTCCTTCCTCGCACGGTTCGCGCCAGAGCTCGGACGGGCGCGGTACGGCCAAGAAATTTGGCAGCTCTACCAACGCGGGGAGCTGGAAGTCGATGCCGAGCTGACGGGGCATGTCGCGGAATCCACCCGGCGTGCCAATGTCGGCTTGATTCTGGACGAAATCGATGCTGCGCGCGACGACGCGATGCGCCGGGAAGGCATCGAGCCTGCGCCGCCCCCCCGTCGCGAAGAGCGCCCGGTCGGGCGGCGTGGCGAGCCCCCTCCCCCTCCCACCGAGATGGTCGCGGAAGGCGGACCCCGCCGTCGTGCCGTTGAAATCGCCCCGCCCCCGCCCCGACGGGGGCGAGGTCCCGGACGAGGCCCGGATGCCCGTCGAGGTGGGGGCCCGGGAGACGGCCCGTCATCGCGTGGTCCGCGCCGGAACGCGGGATGGGAACAAGCAAACGACGGATGGGGCGACTTCGCGGGCGATGCCGAGCAAGCCGCATGGGAAAGCCATTCGGGCGGCAGAAATCGCGGCCAACGCGGCGGTCGTCGTGGCGGCGAGAGCGGCTGGGGCAACCGCGACGACGGTGGGTCGAGCGATGCCCGTCGGGGGGCCAACGAGTGGTCAAACGACGGTCGCCGTGGCAATGACGAGTGGTCGAACGACGGTCGCCGGGGCAATGACCAATGGTCGAATGACGGTCGCCGTGGCAATGACGAGTGGTCGAACGACGGTCG